>JAFLTO010000009.1 GCA_022510425.1 Muribaculaceae bacterium | reverse complement strand
CACAAGAGAACTCCCGGCATCTTCCAATATGGAAGTTATCTTGCAACCCGACGACAACAGCCTCGATGAGGTAGTGGTGATCGGTTATGGCGCTGTGAAACGTAAAGATCTTACCACAGCGGTTTCCACTGTGGGGGAAGAGGCTTTAGCAAACCGGCCTATTGTTTCTGCAGCTCAGGCAATACAAGGTAAAGCTCCGGGTGTGGCTGTTTCAATGCCATCGGGTGCACCCGGAAGCGGAATGACAGTCCGTGTACGTGGTACTTCTTCTTTCAATGGTTCCAACGAACCTCTTTATGTAGTTGATGGTGTGCCTGTTGACAATATCAACTTCCTCTCACCGAGCGACATCGAGAATATGCAAATTCTTAAGGATGCCTCATCTGCTGCAATCTATGGTTCACGTGGTGCCAACGGTGTAGTGATAATCACAACCAAACAAGGGAAGAGCAGCAATGCCAAGGTTTCCGTAGGCATACAGGCCGGTTGGACTAATGTGGCCAAGAAAATGGATGTGCTAAACACGGCTCAATATTATGAACTCCTGGCTGATGTGGCAAACAATGGGGGTGTAAGGGTGACACTTCCTGAAGGTTTGACTGATCAGACCGATTGGTTTGATGCAACCTACCGAACAGGTAACACTCAGACCTATGAGGTCTCTCTATCTCAAAGCACAGAAAAGATGAGTTATTATCTTTCCGGAGGTTATCAAAGGGAGAACGGTATCCTCAAATCTTCTTTCTTCCAGCGTTTCAATTTCAGAGCCAACGTGGAAGGCCAGATCCGTTCATGGTTGAAGGCTAAGGCTAATATCCTATATTCAGATTATTCAAGCAATGGCGGTGGAGCCATGGGTACTGTGGGTAACCGTGGAGGTGTGATCCTCTCTGTAATCAACACTCCTACCTATGCCCCTATCTGGGATCCTGAGAATCCGGAGCGTTATTACAATAATTTCTATGGTCTCAACATGCAGAGTCCGCTTGAAAATGAAGCTCGTCAAGAGGCCAACAGAAGCCGTGAAAATCGTATCATTGCTTCCGGTGAACTCTTCTTCGATATCATAAAAGGTCTCACATTCTCCTCTAAATTCACAATGGATCGCCGTAACGGGTGGGACACTTCTTTCTTGGATCCCGAAACAACTACACGTGGCCGTGAGCAAGGGGGTGAAGGTTACGACGGCAGAAACCAAAACACAGTGCTCACTTGGGATAATGTCGCAAACTATAACTTCTCTGTCAAGAAGAGCAGTTGGGGTATCATGGCCGGTACTTCCTGGACTGATTCAAAATACTCCAACAACTGGATCAACGGCCAATACTACCGCAACGGTTCAATCCAAACTCTCAACGCTGCTAATATGATTAGCTGGACAGGCACAGGTTCCGCAGGTTCTACATGGGGTATAATGTCGGTGTTCGGACGTGTCACTTACAATTTCGATTCCCGTTATCTTGTCACTGCAAACATTCGTTACGACGGAAGTTCTAAGCTCCATCCCGACCATCGTTGGAAAGCTTTCCCCTCTATATCTGCAGCTTGGCGTATTTCACAGGAAAAATGGTTTGAGGATTCTTCCTGGCTCTCCGACTTGAAACTTCGTGCCGGATGGGGTAAGACCGGTAATCAAGACGGTGTGGGTGACTACGCTTATCTTCAAAGATACAACATCAATCGCGTGCCTTGGTTTGAAGAAGGAAACTCTACCGCGGTGCCTACAATTTCTCAGGCTAACCTTCGCACAAAAGACCTTACATGGGAAACAACAACACAATGGGGTATCGGCGTTGACTTCGGTGTACTCAACAATCGTATCGAACTCCAAGCTGACTGGTATTATAAGAAAACTACCGACATGTTGATGTGGGTTGACCTTCCCTCCGGAGCAGCTGCCGCAAGTTCTATCCAACGTAACGAAGGCGAAATGTTAAATAAAGGTTTCGAATTCGGTATCACTTCCCGCAATTTCGTTGGCGAGTTCACTTGGAGCACTAACCTGAACATGAGTTTCAACAGAAATAAACTCACCAAACTTGAACTTCAGAAAGTTTATCTCGCAGCTGTCACTTCCGAAAATGTTAATGAAGCGGTGGTGCGAAATGAACCGGGTCGCTCTATGTCTAATTTCTATGGGTATATTGCTGAGGGGGTGGATCCCGAAACCGGTCTCATGAACTATAAAGACCTCAACGGCGACGGTAAAATCACTGCTTCCGACCGTACTTTCATTGGTGATCCTAACCCAGACTTCACTTTCGGTTTTACAAATGACCTAAGCTACAAAGGATTCACTCTCACCATCTTCCTGCAAGGTTCTTATGGCAACGATATCTTCAATGCATCAAGAATGGAGACTGAAGGTATGTACAACGGTAACAACCAGAGTGCCAAGGTGCTCGACCGTTGGAGAATTCCGGGACAAATCACAGATATGCCTCGTGCAAATTGGAACATGAAGAATTCCACATATTTCGTGGAGGATGGCAGTTACATCCGTATCAAGGATATTACTCTCGCTTATGATATTAAGGGCAAATGGATGCAGAAATGTGGTATAACCAGAATTCAACCTTATTTCACTGCTTCTAACCTTGTCACTTTCACTCACTATAGCGGTATGGATCCCGAAGTTAACCAATGGGGTAACAGCGGTAGCGTTCAAGGTATCGACTGGGGTACTTATCCTCACTGTAAGAGTTATGTATTCGGTATTAACATTGACTTCTAATATCTAAAGACATGAAACTTAAGTATATAAATATTTTTTCTATAATAGTTGCAATGTGCTTGGCTTCTTCATGTGGCCTTAACTATGAGCCCGTGAGCGATTACTCAGACATCACTGAAGGAATCGATGACACCGAGCCCGACGCATCTGAAGACGCTTCAATAGTCTATAAGAACCGTGCTGATGCTGAAAGCGCTCTGACCGCTCTTTACGAAGATATCAGAGGCAACCAAAACTTTTTGCAGCTCGACTATCTTCTCATTGGCGATGTTCATTCCGACAATGCTTATGCCGGAACCACCGGTAGCGAGGTTGTTGACCCGGCTACCAACGATCTCAACTCCACCACTCTCTGTGTGAACCGTGACTGGGAATATCTTTTCGATCAGGCTGCACGATGCACCCGTTTCATCGTCGGCGTGGAAAAAGTGGCCGATGGCAGTCTATCTGATTCTGAGGTGAAATCAATGAAGGCTCAGGCCGAGATATTCCGTGCACTTATTTGGTTCCGTGCTGCCCGTATGTGGGGTAACATTCCTTTGGTAACTACCATACCACCTGATATTACATCAGAAAATATAGCCGAGGCATATGAAAGCTATTTCCCGAAACAGAATACTGAAGCTGAAGCTTACGAGGCAATTCTAAACGATCTTCTCGATGCATATCAATATGCACCTGCCGGAAATGGCGACAAGACTCGTTTCAGCAAGGATGTGGCAACTGCTTTGCTCGCTAAGGTTTACGCTGAAAAACCTGTGCGTGACTATAATAAGGTGATCAAATATGTGGACGAACTCACTGCAAACGGTTATGCCCTCAATCCTGAATACGGTATGCTTTTTGATGTGGATATGACTGAGAGCTCCACCGGTTATGTTGCCACTCCTCTCTATCAAAACACTGCAGAATCAATCCTTGAGATCCACTATCCGGTAGGTTCCGGAAACTGGGCATCCTGGATGTACGGCCATTGTCTCGAAGACATGAGTTACGGTTTCACTTGGGCCAAATGGATCACACCCTCAAGAGACCTCACGGCAGCTTTTGATGAACTTAACGACACCAAGCGTAAGGAACAGACAGTTATATACCAGGAATGTGACTGGAGCAACTATTATCCTTCTAACGATTATGCTTTCATGTATAAGGTTCGTTCCGGATATAGTGTTATCTACTTCCTCCGCTATGACGACTTGCTCCTTCTCAAAGCCGAAGGACTTTTGGCAAACAATGATTTGACAGGTGCCGCAGCTATAATTGATCAGATCAGGACAAGAGCCGGTGTAAGGACTTTAACTGCTTCAGAGAAAGGAAATAAAGAGACACTATTTTCGTTATATGTAAACGAGCGTCGTCTTGAACTTGCTTGTGAAGGCGAACGTTGGTACGACCTTTGTCGTCTCGACCTTGTGCAGGAGGCTATGATGGCAGCTCAAAGAACCGACCCGGGAAGACTACCGCTTGTGAATCCCTACACAGAGAATTCATATCTTCTCCCTATTCCTCAGGATGTGCTTGACACCAATCCTAACGTGGTTCAAAACCCCGGATATTGATATAACTAATCCTAATGTTCATTATAATGAAAGACAAAAAAGTGATTCTCTCAGTATTCCTTGCCGCCATGTCATTAGTGGCATGCGGCGATAAAAACGACGATCCGGTCACTCCTCCCTCTTCAGGTATGCAAACACCCGACAATGGTGGTGGTGACACCGACAATACCAAGACCGTGTGGATGATGACTACTACTCCTAACAAGTCTTATGATCTCACTGTTTCTTCTCTAAAGGCTCAACCGGGCTCAAGCATGGCTACAAAAACAATGAAGATGAATCCTGCCGATCAATTTCAGGAAATAGATGGGTTCGGTTCTGCCATTACCGGAGCCGCCGCTGAAAATCTTCTCAAAATGCCGCAAGCCGACAGAACTAAGTTCCTTAAGGAAACATTCTCAATGACCGAGGGGTATGGTTTCAGTTATATCCGCGTGCCTATCGGATGTTCGGATTTTTCACGAACCGAATATACTCTCAACGATAAAGAGGGACTCGAGAATTTCAGTCTCACAAAAGAAGAAACCGACTATCTTATCCCGGTAATTAAGGAGATTCTTGCCATAAATCCCAATTTGAAGGTATTAGGATCTCCATGGACAGCACCTCGTTGGATGAAGGTTAACAATCTTCAGGATCTCCAGCCATATAATTCATGGACGGGTGGTTATCTGAATCCCAAGTACTACAGTGATTATGGCAAATACTTCGTTCTTTGGATTCAAGCATTCGAAAGAAACGGTATTCCTATTTATGCCGTCACTCCGCAAAATGAGCCGTTGAATCCGGGTAACTCTGCTTCAATGCTCATGCCTTGGCAACAGGAACGTGATTTCATCAAGACCGGGTTAGGACCTCAACTTGATGAAGCGGGTCTTGGCACCAAGATCTATTGCTTCGATCATAATTACAATTATGACAATGTTGCAGATCAGATGCAATATCCGCTCAAGATATATGAAGATCCTGAGGCATCCAAATATATAGCAGGAGCGGCTTACCATAACTATGGAGGTAACGTTTCTGAACTTACCGTTATACACAAAGCAGCACCCTCCAAGGAACTGGTTTTCACAGAATCTACCGATGGTGAATGGAATGACGGTGGTCAGGACAAGGCTTCTGAAAACGTTTCAAGGAGACTACTTTCAACAATGGAAGACATTGCACTTGGCACAACCAACAATTGGAGCCGGGGCTTCATCCTTTGGAATCTTGTGCTTGACGAAGCTCACGGGCCATTCAGTCCTGCAGACGGTTCCTGTAAAACAGGGTATGGGACAGTGGATCTTCTAAACAACGGCACAATCCGCAAGAATGCTTATTATTATATAATAGCCCACACTTCAAGTGTGGCCCTTCCCGGTGCCGTACGTATCGGCACAACGGGAAATCAAGCAAACGTGTTAAGTTCTGCATTCTTGAATCCGGACGGTTCCTATGGTCTTGTACTTCTGAACAAAAATTCAGAATCCGTAGATTTCACGGTTGCGGATGGAGACTGGAAATTCCCCGTCACTCTTCCGGCAAACTCTGTGGTCTCCTTTAAATGGTAGTATAGGAGAGGAGGTCTCCTTGACCTCCTCAAACAACAATAACCTTAAAAGACTTAAATTCCATTATGAAACATATAAAAACTTTTGCATGCCTATTTGCTTTGGGTGCCATCATGGTAGCCTGTAAAGATGATGACATGAAAAATCCGGGTAATCCGGTCATGGATGTAACCGGGAATCTCGGCAATGCTTGCTTCGGAGATACCCTTCGTTTTGATGTGAAAGCATCCGATAGTCAGGTGCCTCTTTCAACTATTCACGCAGAACTTTACTTCGATTCTGAACTTGTGGCTGAACAAGTGATCCGTACAAAAGTGAGCGGAGAAACTTATCCGGTTGCTATCTATGTACCATACATAGCCAATATTCCGGACGGAACTGCAACCCTTAAGCTTTGGCTCCAGAATATAAATTTCACCATCACGGAAAAAATTTATAGCGTAAAAATAGAACATGCCGATTATCCTTATCTGACATTTGTATCTGATGAAGGAACACAATACACAATGCAGCGTGTTTCTATGTATAATTACGAAGTCACTGATAATTTTGAGGCTCAGATGCCGGGAAAGATTGTGGCTCCCGCTGCAGGCGGAGCTACAGATGAAGTGATCTGGGGATATGAAGGCGGCGAGATCAAGGTTAATGGAAGTAAATCCATACCGTTCACCAATGCCGGAGCCGGCAATTATACCATATCTTTCAATACATTCACAATGGAAGGGGCTCCTTTCACTTCCTATACATTGAATGATAATTTGTTTGAACAAATATCAGATGATGTTTATCAGGTTGATATCAACAACCTTGCCAAGGGAGATCCTTTGACACTTGACGGTTTCCCGAATTTCGAGGAATGGTGGTTGAATCCCGACTATTTCGAAGCAAATTCTGACGGAACATATTCATTTATGGCTTACGACGGCAACTACCGTTTCATAGCCAATACCAAGTTGAAATACTTCCAGGTGGTTAAACTCGTGGCAGGAGCTCCGGGCACACTCAGCCAGGACGGAACAGGTCTGCCTTGGATCCTTGGTGACAATATCGGCTATCCATCACTATCGAATGCTCCGGGTTGGAATCCGGGACAAGGCATACCGATGGCGCCACAATCTGACAAGGTTTATCAAGTCACTGTGGTAGGTGGCAGAAATATCAATGTCTCACAAATCAACTTTAAGATATTCGGACAAGATGGATGGGGAACTGAATTCACAAGTTCTATGCTGACATCTCAAAGTGATCTTATAGCAGTGGGCGATGGCACAGGCGGACATGACAACGGTAACCTCTATCTCAAGGATGGCGTGGAACTAGAAGCCAATACAATCTATGTTATAACACTTGATTGTTCCAACGGAATTGACAATGCCATTCTCACTACTGAAATTGCCGGTGAAAACCAGTTTGAGCAAAAACCTGTTTCAATCAACGGTAAAGAAATGAATACAGCTGACAATTCAACCTATTCATTAGTTATTGAATTGAATCAAGGTGAGGCCATTAATTTTTCAGGCGATATCAATATCACGGAACTTTATATTGACCCCGATTATTTCAGCGGCACACCTGATAATTTGACTTTTATCCCGGTTAGCGGATATTATAATGTAGTGGTTAATAAAGAAAGAGAGTGTATTTATGCTTACCGATGCAATGAAAACGGAAGTGCAATGAAGCTTCAGGATGACGGCACAGGTGCAATCTGGATAATAGGTGAAGGAGTAGGCAACCCGTCGCTTGCATATCAAATCGGATGGACACCTGAAAACGGATATTGTATGCCGGAAGTTTCACCGAAAGTCTATAAATTCACTGCCCAGGCCGGTGAAGCATTGAGTAATGTGCCGGGCCAAAGAATCCAAGCTAACTCGGTTAACTTCAAATTCTATTATATCAACCAATGGGATAACGGTGAGTTCGGAGGTGATAATCTACTTACTGAAACAGGAACCGCTTCTGAATTTATAACCGTAGGACAATCTGACGGTAATATACATCTTGCATCGGGAGTTAGCCTTAATATAGGGGATACTTACCTGATAACTATCGATTTGAGCGAAGGTGTTGAAAATGGAACGATAAATTTCGAAAAACTATAATATGAAGAAACTTCTTTTATGTGTTTCCGTCCTTCTCGGTGTTTTCACCGGGAAGGCGGAAACGCCTGTTTATTTAGATGATTCCAAACCCATAGAGGAAAGGGTGGAGGATGCACTTTCACGAATGACTCTCCGTGAGAAGATAAATCTTATCCATGCTCAGTCAAAATTCAGTGCACCCGGTGTGCCTCGCCTCGGTATTGCTGAAATTTGGTGCACCGACGGTCCTATGGGAGTACGGCCTGAAGTGCTGTGGGACGAATGGGAACAGGCAGGTTGGACCAACGATTCCTGTACTGCTTTCCCTTCATTGACCGCCTTGGCGGCCACATGGAATCCTGACATGGCACTCCTGTATGGTAAAAGTATCGGTGAAGAGGCACGTTTCCGCAATAAAAGCGTGCTTTTGGGCCCCGGTATCAATGTATACCGCACCCCTCTCAATGGTCGTAATTTCGAATACATGGGTGAAGATCCATATCTAATTTCGGAAATGGTAGTGCCTTACGTGCAAGGCGTTCAAAGTAACGGTGTGGCAGCTTGTGTCAAGCATTTTGCCTTGAACAACAATGAAATCAACCGTCACACATCAAATCCGATAGTCGATGATCGAACTCTCTACGAGATTTATCTCCCGGGGTTCAAAGCTGCCGCAACTGAAGGCGACGCATGGAGCTTCATGGGTGGTTATAATCTTTTCCGCGGTGAACATGCAAGCTATAACCCTATCCTCATGAATCAGATTCTCAAAGGGGAATGGGATTGGGATGGTGCCGTAATTTCTGACTGGGGTGCCGTGCATGACACAGCCACCGCAGTGAGCGGAGGTCTGGACATGGAATTCGGTAGCTGGACTAATGGGTTAACCAACGGACAAAGTAATGCCTATGATAATTATTTCCTTGCACAACCATATCTCGAAGGTATCCAAAACGGCACTTATTCTGAAGATGAACTTAACGACAAGGTGAGAAGAGTGCTTCGACTCACTTTCCGTACTGCCATGAACCGTAATCGTCCATGGGGTGCCATGAATAGTGACGAACACGTGGCTGCGGCTCGTGAGATTGGAGAGGAAGGCATCGTTTTATTGAAAAATGACAACAATATTCTTCCCATCGATACTCACAAAACCAAGAAAATAGCCGTTATAGGCGAAAATGCCATCAAGAAGATGACTGTGGGTGGAGGGTCATCCTCTCTCAAGGCTCGTTATGAAATAACTCCTCTCGAAGGCTTACAGAAACGTTTCGGCGATGAGGCAGAAATCATCTATGCCAGAGGTTATGTGGGAGATCCTTCCGGTAACTACAATGGTGTGTCCACCGGCCAGGACCTCTCTGATTCTCGTTCTCCGGAAGAACTCACTGCTGAAGCTCTTCAGGTGGCAAAGGATGCAGATTTGGTGATCTTTATAGGCGGACTCAACAAGAGCGACCATCAGGATGCTGAAGATTCCGACCGTGAAACCCTCTCGCTTCCTTACGGACAGGATGAATTGATAACCTCACTTGCTAAGGTTAATCCGAATCTTGTGATGCTCAACATAAGTGGAACAGGCGTGGCTATGCCTTGGGTCAACGAGGTGCCTGTTATCCTTCAGGGATGGTATCTCGGTAACGAGACAGGAAATGCTATCGCCTCTGTTTTGGCAGGTGACGTCAATCCCAGCGGGAAACTACCCTACACTTATTATGCCTCACTTGATCAGGTCGGAGCCCACGCAGAAGGTGAATATCCCGGCCATAAGAGTATTGATGCCCTCGGTAACGAAGTGATGGATATCCCATATAATGAGGGAATTTACGTGGGTTATCGTTATATCGACAAAAACAAACTGAAACCTACATTCCCCTTCGGTCATGGACTCAGCTACACTAATTATGAATATGGCAAAGCCGTTGCCCCGAAATTCTTCGCAAAAGACGATGATAAGATTGAAATCGTGGTGCCGGTCACCAATACCGGTGATCGTAAAGGAAAGGAAACTGTGCAACTTTATGTCCGCGACGTGAAATCAAGTGTGGATCGTCCTTATAAAGAACTCAAACGCTTCAAAAAAGTGGAATTAAACCCCGGAGAAACCAAAGACGTTAAATTCGAACTCGACCGTAGTGCTCTCAGCTACTTCGACGCCGACAAACACGACTGGGTAATGGAACCGGGAGACTTCGAGATCCTAATCGGAGCCTCCTCAGGAGATATCCGCTCCAAAACTTCCTTCAAAGCTGAATAATTAAAAGAACAAAATGCGACATTAAAGGAAGTGGTTAATAACCCTCTTCGAGTGTCCATGCTCAGTCAACGAGTAAAAAACGTAATCTTTATTTACTGATAAATATCCCAAAGGGCTCCCTACAGAATCCAAATTCTTCCGGGAGCCTTTTTTATTTTATATTTTCATTGATTGTAATTAATTTTGCAGATTGAATATTGTCGATTTAAACTTAAGGCTTAAGACATGGCCATTTATATAATATTCAAAACATAAAACTTAAATCACCTAACATTTTAACTCATCACACTTTCAACTCCCCGGTAAATGGATAAAAACACCATAATTGGACTTATTTTAATGGCTGCCGTTTTCTTCGGCTTTATGTGGTTCGCTCCTAAAGACAAGATTGAAATCCCTGACGAAGAAATTGAAAACCCAATACCCGCTGCCGTTCCTGTAGCCGCCATTGATTCCCTTTCTCCTTCCGAAATGAAATGGCTCGTGCGAAACATAACCGACAACGGAAATCCCGTAGTTGGAAATGACAGCACTACTTTAATCAACTATACCAATGGGGTTGTAAATCTTACCACCGATGGTAAAAATGTCACCGGATCCGTTATTGTGGATGGTGTATCTCTCGATTGGAAGGAAGTGGAAGATGCCGACCTTTCAAAAATGACGGCCGCACAACAACGCAAAGCCATCGAAATAGTCAGAGAGGCTTCTGCTGAAATAGGTAAATATGGTAAATTCGCTCCTTTCCTTGCAGGAACAGACACCATCGTGAAGATGGAAAATGATGTGATCGCTCTCGAACTTAGCTCTAAATCAGGTTCAATAACCCGGGCTGAACTGAAAAAATATGATACCGAATACACTCCTGATGAGACTAAAAAACGTAAGGAGAAAGTGGTGATTTTTGAAAAAGGGACCAACTCTTTTCAATTCCATATTCCTTTGACTCAAGAAATCGCTACCGGAGATCTCTATTTCCAGCCGAGGATTCTTAACGACTCCACTGTCTTGATGTCTCTACCTATCGCCGAGGATGCTTACTGGGGAATTGAATATACGCTTCCTAAAGGTGATTCTTATGTTATCGGCATGAAAGTGGTACAAAAGAATATGGCGCCGTATATCGAGAGCAATAACCGTAATCTCGGTGTGGACTGGCATCAGGAACTGATGCGACAGGAGAAAGGTAAAATGTTTGAAGAACGTAACTCCGCACTTTACTATAAATTTGCCGGGGGATCTGTTGAAAATCTCTCTGAAAATAAAAACGACTCCGAAGAACGTCAAGCTAAGATACGTTGGATCGGCTTCAAAAACCAATTTTTCTCCTCAGTGCTTATTTCTGACCGCCCCTTCAATACTGCCGATTTCGAATCCAAAGTCCTTAAAGACCGTCCTTACTATCTTAAAGACTTCACAGCTCAAGCAATTGTCAACGATTATGACTGGCAAACCGAAGTCCCGGCCCGCTTCTCTCTCTTTATAGGACCTAACCTTTATCCTCTCCTTTCTTCGCTCGATCACCAGACCGTGGCTAACGAAGATCTGAAACTTACGCGGCTTATTCCTTTGGGCTGGAGCGTGTTCCGTTGGATAAACACAGGTGTGATAATTCCTATTTTCAATTTCCTCGGTTCTTTCATTTCAAACTATGGTATAGTTATTCTTGTGATGACTTTCTTCATCAAACTTGTGCTCTTCCCTCTCACCTACAAGAGTTATAAGAGTCAAGCTGTCATGAGATTGCTTCAACCGGAAATCAAGGAAATAAACGAAAAATATCCCGGTCAGCAGAATGCAATGGTACGCCAGCAGAAGATGATGGCTCTTTATAGCAAAGCCGGTGCCAATCCAATGTCGGGATGCCTCCCGATGTTACTTCAGATGCCCATTCTTTTCGCGATGTTCACATTCTTCCCATCAGCTATTGAACTCCGCGGTCAAAGCTTCCTTTGGGCACACGACCTTGCAGCTCCTGATGCTATCATTTCATGGAGTGGACATATACCTTTGATCACAGACTATTTCGGCAACCACATTTCTCTCTTCTGTTTGTTGATGACAATCACCAACATCGTCTACACCAAAATAAATATGCAGACATCTGCCAATCAGATGCCGGGCATGAAGTGGATGATGTATCTGATGCCCATTTTCTTCATGATTTTCTTCAACAATTATGCGGCCGGTCTTTCTTATTATTACTTCCTTTCTCTCCTTATCACCATAGCACAGACTTATGCTTTCCGTTATGTAATTAAGGAAGAAGATGTAAGGAAAAAAATGGCTGAAAACGCAAAAAAACCAAAAAAGAAAAGTGGTTTTATGGCGCGTCTCGAAGAAATGCAGAAACAACAGCAAGCTATGCTCCGTGAGCAGCAGAAACGTGCTCAATCTCGTCGTTAATGGAATATGAAGGAACTCCGCATTATCAGGATTTGCCTGGCTGTGCTCTTCTTTTTAGGCGCCGTGGCTTATCTTGCTATTGGCTTTCCTGTGCATCATGCTCTCAAGTTTGTTGAGAGATTCCAAATAATCCCTTCCGCTATCTCTATTTCTCTCGGTGCAATCATCGTGTGGTTTGTTATTACCCTTTTTCTGGGGAGGATATATTGTTCCACAGTTTGTCCTGTCGGTACTCTTCAGGCTATTTTCAGTAAGGGGCGTAAAATAATCAAACCACTCAATAAACCTTTTAGTTACCGACCCGGTTCCAAAATGAGATTTTATATCTTGGGTGCATATATCTTTTGTATTATCGCCGGAGTGGCTGCAGTGCCTTTCTGGATAGAACCTTGGAGCATTATGAGGAATATTAGCGGTGATATGCATCCTTCCGCCGAAAAATTGGAATGGATTAGACTCGGTGTCGGAGTCACTTCAGGTATAATAGCCGGGGGCGTTTCCGCAATACTTTTATTGATTGTGGCCCTATTCACGGGCAGAGGTTTCTGTACAGATATCTGCCCCATTGGAACTGCCTTGGGATGTTTTAGCAATTATACCCTGTATCACATCGAGATTGATCCCGACAAATGTATCAATTGCATGAAATGCGAAGACATCTGTCCTTCTCAATGCATAAAGGTGGTGTCACGTCATGTCGACAATTCAAGATGTGTCAGATGTTTCGATTGCGGGCATGTTTGTCCCAATGATGCCATTCGTTTTCAGATAAACCGCAATCGCAGAATCACTCCATTGATGAATCCCATTACCAGAGTTAAAGCTGAAACTTAAACCCTTATCTTTCATACCCTTCATCTTATCCCTTATACTCTATGCATCAATATCAAGACCTCCTTCGACATATCCTTAATGATGGCATTGTGAAAAGTGACCGTACAGGCACCGGCACCATCTCAACTTTCGGTTATCAAATGAGATTCGACCTCTCAGAAGGTTTCCCTTTGGTCACCACCAAGAAAGTGCATCTGAAAAGCATAATTCATGAACTGCTATGGTTTCTGGCAGGGGACACCAATGTGAAATATCTTCAGGAAAACGGGGTCAGAATCTGGAACGAATGGGCAGACAAGGATGGTTCTTTAGGACATATTTATGGTTTTCAATGGCGTTCCTGGCCTGATTACAACGGCGGCTATATCGACCAAATTGCTGAGGCCGTGAAAACTATAAAAACTAATCCTGATTCCAGAAGGATTATTGTTAGTGCCTGGAACGTGGCCGATATTGACAACATGAATTTACCCCCTTGCCATTGCTTCTTCCAGTTTTACGTCTGTCAGGGTAAACTTTCTTTGCAATTATATCAAAGAAGTGCCGACTGTTTCCTTGGCGTCCCGTTCAATATAGCCAGCTATGCCCTGCTCACAATGATGATGGCCCAGGTATGCAACCTTCAGCCCGGTGATTTCATACATACATTGGGCGATGCTCATATATATCTCAATCACATCTCTCAAGTTGAAGAGCAACTCAATAGGGAGCCAAAAGCTCTTCCTAAAATGATTATCAATCCGGATGTTAAAAATATCTTTGATTTTAAATATAATGATTTTCATCTTGAAGGCTATGACCCGTGGCCTGCTATCAAAGGTGAAGTAAGCGTATGATATTAAGTTAAGGGTTTCTTTTTCCGGTAGGTCACAAATTGGTACCTAACTCCATCAGGAGTCTCTTTTAATTCTGACTCTTCAGTGACTTCCCAATCATTTGACAGATCTAATTGAAGAAAAGCATCGGCATCCCCGCATGATGCTCTGATGTGGGTCAAATCAAGCACTGTAGCCTTCGGCAGGAAAGATTTATAAATTTCTGAACCTCCTATCACGAATGATGTCTCATCCTCGATGGCTTGAAGTGCTTCGTCTATCGAATTCACTACCTCTGCACCCTCCGCCCGCCAGTCCTTTTTTCGGCTCACTATTATGTTTCTTCTTCCAGGTAATGGCTTTTTGGGCAAAGATTCCCAGGTTTTCCTCCCCATTATCACAGGATGACCTGTGGTCAAGGTCTTAAATCTTTTCAAATCTTCAGATATTTTCCAAATCAAGTCGCCTCCCTTTCCTATGGAACCATCCTCTCCTATAGCCACTATAAGATGTAATTCTTTCATTATTATTCAAGGAATTTTATCTAATTATCTTCGCAAAAATAAACAAATTTTAGATAACCTTGTCTAATAAAACAGTCAAGGGTTGCAGTTATAAACTTTAGTCTTTAATTTTGTAGGAATAGTGGCAATCCAATAGATTTTGAACTAACTCACTCGCCCCTTAAACGATGGTGACGGTCTATTTCAAAGAAGAAAATCAAATGGAAACTGAGGTGACACCTCAGCAACTGGCAGACATGGATTTGTCGGATCTTTTGTGGATTGATTTAACCGAACCAACTAATGAGGAAAAGAAAGAATTGGAGAAGTTGCTTGCCATTACGCTGTTGACTCGTCAACAAGCGACTGAAATCGAAACGACTTCAAAATATTCCGAGACGTTAAAAGACATATTCGTTAATACAAACTACTACATTGACAAAGGGAAAACTTACGAAACTGAACCCATTTCCTTTGTTATTACACAAAATGCCTTGCTGGTGACTTATCATCAGCAGAAACTTGTAGCAATTTCGGATGTCGTACGAAGAATGAGTCTAAGACCCGAACAAAATGAAAATGGTTACGGTGTCTTTATGACGATTTTGGAGTCCTTAATAGATTATGATGCCGATATGGAAGAACTCGTGACGCGCGAAATTTCACGGCTCTCTAAAGTCATAACCTCAAGTTCTAATATCGACAAGGCTATCCTGCATCGCATTAACGAGCTCCAGGAAAAATCTACTGCTCTTCGAGAAGATGTATATGATATTGAACGGGTGATCAACGGAATTTCTCGTTCAAAAAAATTTCCGGCAGGATCGGAGAACAGAATCAGCCTTATGATCAAAGATGCCGAATCTCTGATAAGTCATGGAGACATCAGTTTTGCTCGCCTCGATTATCTACAAGACACAGCAATGGGTTTGATAAATATCGAACAAAACGAAATTGTTAAGATTCTTTCTGTGGCGGCCGTGATTTTCATGCCTCCAACGCTCATAGCTTCTATCTACGGCATGAATTTTAAATTAATGCCGGAACTTGATTGGGTGTGGACTGCTCCTAACGGATGGGTGCTCCCGGCAGGATATATCTTCGCTATTATATTGATGGTGTTTGTCACTTTCTTAACTTATTGGTATTTCCGTTATAAGAAATGGCTATGACATTTCCTTTCTGCTCCTTTTAACATAGATTATAAAAATAGATATTCAAAGCAATTGTAATTTTGTCAAATAAAACCAAAAAGAATATGAAAATTAAAATTTTTGGCATCTCTATGCTTCTGTTGGCCACGGTGTCGACAAGTTGTGTCTCTAACAAGAAATATGCACAACTCCAAGAAAAATATAATGAAATGGAATTGATGTACGGAAGTACTCGCGATGACCTTTTGGGTTGTAATTCCGATGTGCGAAATCTCCAAACCCAATTGGAAAACGCCAACAATGTTAATGCTCAACTTCGTTCAGACCTTAATGACCTCAAAAATGCTCTCGCTAAAAGTATGGAGCAAAATAGCCAGGGAAACGTGAATATTTCTAAACTCGTGGATGAAATAAACGCTTCAAATAAATATATCAAACAGCTTGTAGACGCAAAATCAAAATCAGACTCACTTAATATAGCACTTACCAATAAGCTCACTCGTTCCCTCAACACCGATGAACTCCGGGATGTTGACGTAAAAGTGCTTAAAGGGGTTGTATATATTTCACTCTCTGACAATATGCTTTTCAAGAGCGGCAGCTATGAAGTGAGCAGTCAGGCTAAACAAACTCTTGAAAAAATCGCCAAGATACTTAAGGATTTCAAAGATTTCGACGTGCTTGTGGAAGGAAATACGGATAATGTGCCTATCTCTAAAACTAATATTAGAAATAACTGGGACCTCTCTGCTCTTCGTGCATCATCTGTTGTGCAGGTGCTTCAAAATGATTTCGGCATTAATCCCGCACGTCTGTCTGCTGCCGGACGAGGTGAATACAATCCTGTCACCGACAATGATTCAGAAATTGGCAAACAACGCAACCGTCGTACTGAAATCATCATTACTCCCAAACTTGATGAATTCATGGATTTAATCGACCAGGCTCCGGCTGAAGAATAATTCCATTACCTCATCCCTAATATATGCCACGTTACGACATAACAAGACTACGCAAAGAAAATGGCATGAGCCAAAATGAGCTTGCCAATCATTTGCAGATCACTCAAAGTTTCCTTTCGGCTATAGAAAACGGAAAAAGTCCTCTGCCAATCGAGAAAGAAGAAAAACTCTGTGAGGTGTTTGGCCTTCCAAACCTCACAGAGTATACTCTGGATAGAAAACCCGAAGCGGAGGATAAGAAATTGACTGATATGACCGACAGTGATCTGTTCAATCAGCTTTTAAGTCGATTCCATAAACAAGCCCATAGCGAAGAAAGCGAGCATCACCACCACGATCATCATGAAAAAATTGAAGAGCTGCAAAGTAAACTGGAAATGATGTTCAATAGAAATGATTCCTTAATGGTCAGAAATGATAATCTTGCTGCCGAAAATGACAGTTTAAGGAAGGAAATCGACAAATACAGACAAGAAATAGAAAGCCTTAGAAAAGAAATCTACGAATTAAAAATGCAAGTCTTTAAAGGGAATTAAACAATACAAAAGGATTTATAGGTTGTCCCTTTAATCTCGTTTCAAAATGAAGATGCGGTCCGGTGGAATTTCCGGTTGATCCTCCCAACCCGATAATTTCACCGGATATTATTTTTTGTCCCGGCTTTGCTATGGTTCTGCTCAAGTGGGCATATATAGTCTCTAAATCCCTGTCATGTGACACAACGATATAATTTCCATAACCTGACTTCTCAAAGCCTATTCTAGTCACAACTCCCGGCAAAGCACATTTAATACTGTCTCCTATCTTTACCGGTATATCTATTCCGTAATGATTTTTGTGTCGGTTAACACGGTAGCCATAACCTGATGTGATCTCTCCTTTTATTGGGGATACAAAATCATCTTTCGTATATGACGGAAGCTCTCCCGGATATGCAATATACTTAAAATTATTCCCGCTTTCATATTCCCAGCTTCCTGATTCATGGTAAGCATGTTCGCTATAAGCATTTTCCAGAAAGCCCAACACCTTTTCCGTATTTTCCAATTCCGATTCTCCCGGTGAATAGAAAATCTTAACCATACTTACGATATCGGTGGGAATTCTATTTTTCCCCGTTCTCAAATAAGGTTCATATACAATCACAAAATCCGAAACCGTATCTATAGGTTCCGGAATTGTATCAAAAAAATTTAATACGTCAAGTATTATATCAGGTTCTTGATTCTTTTCTTGGCCAATTGATACGAGATAAGAAAAAATTAGAATCAAAGAAACACAAAACAGGGAAAGACGCATATCTTATTTCTTTGTCTCCTCCTTTTCTTCTTTCCCTTGTTCTTCTTCTTTCAATGCTTTGGCTTTCACTTTGTATTCCCCTACTATTGGTTTCCCGAAAAGAATCCAAGCTGCACATGCTACAAAAGCCAGAAAAATAAAACCTCCCAAAATCAATCCCTTTCGAGGTGAAGTAGGTTTTAATGGGACTGTGGCCGGAGTTATTTCAGTATACACCGGGGTGGTTTCCTGAACCTTTGATTTGGCATTTTGAACTTGAAGAGAAGTCTCGTTATAAAGATTGAAAGCTAATGAAGCCTCATTTTCAAGTCGTTCACGGGTTATTCTCGCAGATTGGGTGGCGAGGTTCTGGTTCCTGTCGATATAATCGGCCAACCGTTGTTGAGCTTTATAATATTCCTGTTGAGCTTCGTCGTTTAATTTCAAGGCATAATCCAGATCCTGTCGTGATTTATCAGTTCTATAATCGGTGATATAATCACGTAACCGTGACACCACAGTATCAACAAGAATAGCCGAAACTACCGGATCTTGCATCTGTGAGTTTATTGTGATTACACTGGTCTTTTGATCCACACTTGCCGTCACTCTGGTTCTCAAAGCCTCCACAAGTTTATTCTCTTCAGGGGTTAATTGGAAGTTGTTGACCTTTTGATCTCCGGGTTGGTCATCTTTGTTGCTTGAAAAGATTCCGAACACTTTTCCGGGCAAACTCATGATCAAGCCCCACCAAGGGCCCGAGGTCTCTTCCTCCAGATATTCTTGCACCGTGTATTTCTTACCCTCCTTATCTGTTACAGGAACATCGAAAAGACTTGTCAAAAAGGGCACAGACCCTACAATATCCGGATAGAGCTGCGGATACATGGCATCGGTACCGGAATTGCCAGTGGTTGACACACCTGCCAGACTCGCCAATGCGCTTAACCCTCCTGACATACTTCTGCCACCGGTTTTAACCTCAGGTGCCAGTTTCACTGTGGCAGTGTATTCCCTCGGTATACTGAAAGCTATAATCAAACCTGCTATAGCTCCCCATATACACCACACAAGAAGCAGACGTTTCTGCGACCATAGCTTATAGAAAAGCTCAAGAAGATCGATTTCTTTCTCTTCATTTTGCGGATTTTCCTGATCCTTTAATTCTTGTTCATCTATTTGTTTAGCCATAGTTTTCCGGGATTAAAGGATTTATCTGAATATGCTGTAGATGGTTGCTGCCATTGTGGCTATTGATCCGAAACTTGTGGTCAGAGTCAGAATCTTAGTCCAATCCACACCTCCATTTTCAGGCTTTGTTGGTACAATAATCTGGCATCCCGGCTCTATCGGAGTGTTACGCTTAGCCTGTGCCACCGTTCCATTCATATATACTATAAAAGCCTTATTCTTTTTAGCTTTTTGGCCATAGCCACCGGCCTGATTAATATAATGTTTAAGTTTTTTACCCTCTTCATACACTACGGTATTCGGGAACATCACATCACCGGATATTTTCACGGTGCTTTGTTGCTGAGGTATGAAAAGTCTGTCTCCGGGTTGTAGCACCAAATCATAAGTACTACCCGGATTAGAAAGAGCCTTTTCAAGGTCTATGCCCACATTGTAGACCCTGCCGATATCTATTTTATTCACATCAATCGAATCTCCCTGATTAGGGCCACTGTTTGCCATTGCGAAACGTATTGCCTCTTGACGTGCAAGATATTCATCCTCGGTGAGCTGACGTTCCAAATGTGCTCCCTTTATATAGGCATCTTCAAGTATACCTCCCGCTCTTTGAATTATATCTGTGATTCTTTCATTCCTTTTTTGCAATACAAATTCACCGTTAAAAAGCACTTCTCCCTCCACGCTTACAAACTCTTGGGTTTCATATCCTGGAGATGTTCTCACTGTTACAACATCATAAGGCATTAGTTCGAAATTTTGACCTCTGTTCACCCCGAGACCGGATTCAATAGAAACAGAGAAAACTTCTGCCAATTGCTGAGTGGGATGCATAGAGGTGGGATCTATGATTCTTCGGGAAATGTCTACTCGTGCTGTTGAGGCCCCTTCCAATAGGCCACCTGCTTGTAGAATCAGGTCTTCTACTGTGGTATGATCTGCAAAAGGATAAGATCCCGGATTCAATACTTGCCCATTGATTGTCAGTGCTCCTCTGGATTCCAATTCCTGAATGCTCGACACAACAAGTAAATCATTTGGCTTGAGTTCTATATCCGGAGTGACACCATTCAATATATCATCAAGATCAATAGCCATTATCTGAAGCTGGAGTTCAGGACCCTCCCTATATAGCAAGGCTCTCCCACGATAGGCATCTTCCGTTAAACCTTCGGCAGTCGATATTAGTTGCCCTATAGTCTGTACATTAGGGCTGATAGCATACATACCCGGACGATACACAGCCCCTTGAAGTTCCACTCTGTTTGTATAACGATCAAGTATAGTACCGATCGTCAACAAGTCGCCGTCCTTAAGTCTGTAGGTGTCAAATTCTCCTTTCTCAATATTGTAAAGTTCATTCTGTGTTCCTGTCTGTCGGGAAAGTATCAACACATCGGAATAGGCCTCACCCGTGAAACCTCCTGCAAAGTTCAAAAGATCTTGAATGGTCTCGTTAGGCTTGATTTCATAATACATGGGTCTTTTAACATTTCCCTCCACATTCACTAATTGTTCATAGGGAGGCACGATTATCACGTCGCCTTCTTGCAGGCGTATGTTGCCTTTACTCTTGCCTTCGAAGAGATAATCGTAAACATCAACTCCCGCAACTATCTTACCGTTGCGAAGCACCTGTATATTTCTCAAAGTACCGATATCGTTGATTCCTCCGGCATTATAGAGTCCGTTAAATACTGTTGCGAAGGGCGATAGTCTATAGGTGCCCGGTGTGGCCACTTCTCCCAAAATATCTACTTGAATGGTGCGTACCTGCCCTAAAGTTACCTGTATATCCGTTTCTTCATCACTCATGCCTGCATATTTCTTGGCAAAAGTGTTTTTCACCAGATTATTAGCTTGATTTATAGTCATTCCATTGAGATATACCGGCCCGATCTGCTCGATCATAATACTGCCTTCTGGTGAAATGAATTGGCGAATATGATCTTCATTGGCACCCCAAATGTCGATTATAACTTCATCGCCCGGACCCAATATATAATTTTGTGGCGTGGCCAAATTCTCACTCGGCTCAAAAGTAAGACCACGTGAATTGAAAACACGCTGGCCAAAAATTTGTCTGCCGGTCTCTGAGGTGTTGTTCCCTTCTTCTATGATATATTCATTATAAAAACCCTGACTACCCTCTTCCGGTGATGCCATCATATCGGAATTTTGATTCTGTGAGCGTGTCCCGGTCTCGGCAGTTTGTCTTAGACGTGTTGAAGCTCCGGCTCTTGCTTCTGTGCCGGAACTTTGAGATTGAAGTTCACTTTGATACTTCTGCTTTATTCTTTTTGCCTGATCCGGGGTGACACCTCGTGCAAGCAACATCTTACCAATTTCTTGCTCCGTCTTCCCGGCGGTAGACTGTTGTTTGATAAAATCAACAACTTGTTGATCCGTCATGGCAAAAGAACATAATGCAAAGCCTAATAAAAGAGCGGCAAGTATATTTCTTCTTTTCATATATATGAAATTAAGATTTGGAAAGGGAAATTTTTCAAAAAATATCCACTTTAGGTATAACTGCAAAATTAATGAATTTATTTCCTAATACAAAGGTTACAGAGCGAGGGTCTTTATATTAGACCTTAAACAATTAAATTTCAATTTAGGAATTTAGCACACAAAACTATAGCTATGAGAATTGGAGCGGCGAATTTCACCATCCAAATCACTCCAATTGATATATGCCTGTTGACTCTCCTCCTATTTGTCAACTCATTATGAAGAAATTTTTTTGGTGCTATCCATCCCAAAAATATACAAGTTATGATAGCTGAGATGGGCAACATAAGATTAGTGGCCACGGTGTCGAGGAAATCAAATATATTCATCGACAAAATTTTTATGTGGGAAAGAGGTCCTTGCGACAAAGAACAAATACTGCTTATGGCGATTAAAGGAAGCATAACTATGAAACAAGCTGATTTTCTTCCTTTTTTAAATTTTTCCATAACGAATGCGATCGACACTTCAGCAAGTGCTATGGTTGATGTCACGGCAGCTACAAGTAAAAGCAAGAAAAACAACATTGACCAAAACCGAGTAAAAGGCATCGACGCAAACACTTCGGGAAGTGTTATAAAAACTAAAGTAGCGCCTTCCAAAGATTCACCATTAAGACCAAAACTCATCACTGCGGGAAATATAATCATTCCCATCAATAATGCTACCGCTAAATCAAGGGCCGAAACAGTAGTGGCCGTGTTTATGAGGTTGGTCTTCTTGGGATAATATGAGGCATAAGTTATAAGAATTCCCATTCCCAACGATAAAGAGAAGAAGGCCTGACCTAATGCATTCACAAGAGTTGATGCAGTTATTTTGGAAAAATCAGGACTATAAAAGAATTCCAAACCTTCCCTTGCCTTTGGTAAAGTGAGGGCTGCCACACAAAAGAAAACCAATAATATAAATAAAACAGGCATCATTATATTACTCATTTTTTCGATGCCTTTCTGCACTCCATTTAATAACACAAAAATATTAATTGCAATTATTACATATGTTGCAACCAATGGCTCCCAAGCCCCTCCCACATATCGTTCGAGTTGATGCCTGAAATTCTGTTCCACTCCTTCTGCGGCTATGCCGGAATATAGCTCTCCGGTGAGAGATTGCCAGAAATATTCCAAAGTCCAGCCTGCCACAACAATATAAAATGAAAGTATAAGATAAGAGGCTAATATAGCAATTGCACCCCCTATCCACCATTTCTTTCGGGGAGCAAGTTTTTTAAAAGATGAGATGCTATCCCTTCCGGTGCCACGTCCCAAGGAGAATTCAGCGAGCATTACCGGTATGCCGAGCAGGATTACACAGACAATATAAATTATCAGAAAAGCGGCTCCTCCGTTTGCCTGGGCTTCGGCCGGGAATCTCCAAACATTGCCAAGCCCTACTGCAGAACCAACTGTAGCCGCAATTAATCCGACTTTACTTCCGAATTGAGTTTTACCGGCCATATGGGAGAATGGTCCTGCAGCAAGCAAGACCATTCTAAATTTTATTTTTTCACAAACACGAGGTATTCACCTTGTTTCAAAGTTTCAGGCAAAAGAGCGTCTTCGTCAGTGAAATAGTTCTTCATACCACGAATGTCAGGACGATTCTTAGATGTGAATTCCAAAGGGAGTTCACCGGTCCCAAGATTAACTAAGGTCATAACTTTTGAACCTTCTCTTTCGCGGCAGAATACATAAAGGTCAGGACTTGAAGTTTCATAACTAATAAGTTCACCTCCGTCCATACCGGCTGAAAGGGCAGCCTGAGTATGTTTCAAGTTATTAAGTTTCTGATAGAAGGTGAAGTATTCGTTACGCGGTTCCCATGTGGGTGGCACATCTTTGTCAAAGAATTTAAGAGCACGATTCAAACCTGTTTCCTGGCCTGTATAGATAAGCGGCATACCGGGAAGTGTGTAAGTAAGAACTGCGAAAGCGTTAGTCAGATCACCAAGACGCTCGAATTCTGTTCCTTCCCATGAATTGAGGTCATGATTGGTGATCATGTTCATCAGATAAGTATCTTTAGGGAAATCTTCAAATTGCTGGGCGAGAAGATTGTTGATGGCGATAGCATGGGTTTCAGGGAATTCACGGATTTCACCATTTTCACCCACAAAATGATATTGACCTGAAGTGGCTGCAATCTGATTGAAGAGGTCTTTGAGCGGCCAGTTGTAACCCATGTCGAACGCAAGTTGCTGGAGTTCCGGCACTGTGGCTTCGGCAAGCATGAAGATTTCAGGAGCCACTGCTTGAAGTTCCTTACGGGCATCATTCCAGAAATCGGTTGGCACTTCCATAGCCACGTCGCAACGGAATCCGTTTACACCAACATCAACGAGCCAGAATTTCATTGCGTCAATCATTCCTTTACGCATTTCAGGATTTGAATAATCGAATACATAAACATCTGTCCAATCATAGACTCCTTTCATGTTTCCGAGTGAATCTTTTTCATACCAATCCGGATGAAGGTCAACCCATATATTATCACGTCCTGAATGGTTAGGAACCCAGTCAAGAATAACTTTCATACCCATTTCCTGAGCTTTCTTGACTGTTGCCTTAAATTCATCGAGTGTGCCGAATTCCGGATTGAATTCTTTGTAGTTTTTCACAGCGTAGTAGCTTCCGAGTGAACCCTTACGGTCTTTTTCACTGATAGGGTTGATAGGCATAAACCAAAGGATGTCTACACCGAGGTCTTTAAGACGTGGAAGTTGTTCTGAGAAAGCATTGATAGTTCCTTCATTTGTGAATTGACGAAGGTTTACTTCATAGATTACAGCATTACGGCTCCAATCCGGATGTTTTACCTGAGTGTAGGTTGAATCACGTTCTTCGGTCTTAGACTCGTCGGTGGTTTTTGCCTTGTTGGTACAAGCTGAGCAGAAGAGGGCTCCGATTAGCCCGAAAATCGGGAAAATTTTCTTCATTTTGTTTTATTTTAAGGTTTATTGTTCCGATGACACTATAAGTCGGTGAAACTCCCGTTTCTTATCTCGCAAATTTAACAAATTGTATTATATTTGCAAAAAGGAATTGAAACATAACCAGCTTGATATTATGAATAAATTGCTATTAGGAATGTTATTGTTACCAACAATGGCATTTGCAACCGGGAAAATGGCTCCGGATCAGAATCCGGAAATTGTGGTGCCCGATTCCACAGGTTTTAAATTCACTGATATAAAAGTGAATCCCACCACTTCGGTGAAAGATCAAAATAAGTCTGGAACATGCTGGAGTTTTGCGGGAACTTCTTTTGTAGAAGAAGATGTTATGAGAAGAGGAGGCCCCGAATTGGATCTCTCTGAAATGTGGACTGTCAGGAATTGCTACATAGACAAAGCTAAGAAATATGTTCGTACAAACGGAGTGACAAACTTTGCCCAGGGAGGAGCCGCTTCCGATGTGTTTTATTCAGCCGATAATTATGGTATAGTGCCGGAAGATGTCTATCCGGGCCTTAACTACGGAGAAGAGAAACACATGCACTATGAAATGGAAGGTGTTCTCAAGGCGTATCTTGACGCTTTGATGAAGAATCCAAACAAAAGGCTCTCCACAGCATGGTTACCCGGCTTTATAGGTATTTTAGATGCTTACCTCGGACCCGCACCTGAAACTTTTGTTGTGAATGGTAAAACCTACACTCCCAAATCCTACGCTCAGGAATTAGGTATTAATGGTGATGATTTCGTATCGCTCACAAGTTATACCCACCACCCCTTCTATGAAAATTTTGCTATAGAGATTCCCGACAATTGGACATGGGCAGAGAGTTTTAATGTGCCTATGGATGAATTGAAAGAGGCAGTTGATACTGCACTGGAAAACGGTTATACTGTTTGCTGGAGTGCTGACGTGTCGGAAGGAGGATTCCAATGGAGAAACGGGTTCGCTCTGCTTCCTGAAAAGAAGACAGGTGCGGACTTGGAAGGTACTGAACTTTCAAGATGGGTGCAACTTTCTGACAAAGACAGAGAAGCGGCAACTTATAAAATCAAAGGGCCGGTGAAAGAAAAGAAGGTGACCCAGGAATCACGGCAAAAAACATTTGATGATTATGAAACAACCGATGATCACGGCATGGTGATTGTGGGATATGCAACAGATCAAGAGGGCAACCGCTACTACAAGGTGAAGAATTCCTGGGATACCAACCAGCTTTATAATGGTTATCTCTATGTTTCAGAACCTTATTTCCTTGAAAAAACACTGTCTGTGATGGTTAACAAAAACTCTCTTCCGAAATCCATCGCATCACACATGAATTAATAGAAGGACATTTCTGGCTTCTTAAACATAGAAGCACAGGAGAGTCCTCTTTGCTATATATTAAAAATATTACGTATTATCAGCCATACTATGAGTATGGCTGATACTGTTATTATGAGGGTTAGGGAATGAATTTTGCGGTAAAGGGAAGGATATTTAGTCCGGTAAATCTCTATCCAAATGAGAAACAGGAGGAAGGGCAGCGAAATTACAAGCAATGCGTTTGCACGAAACGCACCTGCAATATCACCATGTAAAAGGGAATGCAACACACGTTGGCTTCCGCACCCCATACACTGCAAACCCGTGACCTTATGGAAGAAGCATTGTGGCATCCAACCATATTTCACAGGGTCGAAAATAAAATAAAACAGAATGAAAAGCGAGGTTACCCCTGCTATCCACAGATATTTTGTGTTTTTGGCAAAAATCATTATCAGCCGATAAGCATGAAAGGAATATAAAGAGTTGCCGCCAAGACTCCAAGCACTACAGAAACGATAATCCAAATTTCTGCTTGACGGGAAGCCCTTCTTGATCCGTCGATATCTCCGATATAGTATTTGGAACTAACCATTGAAGAAAAAATAATGGCTATAATACCCGGAATAAAACAACAAAAAATCGTCACAAGAATCGACCAAATCAGATATGTGGAAGGCATGGGTTCATTGGCCGTATCCTCCCTTTTCTCTTTGAAAGGAGAGAATTCGAAATTCCGGTTTCTATTTTCTTGGAAATTAGGATTATTAAATGATACCTCGGGAGCTGGAATTTCAGGAGGAGTAGAAGGCACTTTTGGAGGAGTGAACTGTATTTTAAGGGCATCAGCCCATTCCGACTCTGGAGTGGGATCGGGTTCTGTTTCATTTTCCTCAGTTTTTATTTCTTCTACGGGTTTTCTTAGTTCGGCTTCCAGAGCAGCCACCACCTCACGTGGTGCCTGTTCGTATGACGTCACCCTGATAAATTCGCCTGCAGTAGTTTCCATTATTTCATCAGGAATAACCAAATCGAAATTGTCGAGTACCAGCAGTTTCACGTCCTTCTCTTTCAATAAGGAAGCTATTTCCTGCGTATGGGATTTCCAGTCTTCTTCGGTGACGTGAAGCAGAGTCACATCTTCCTCTTTCAATCTTTCTGGCAAATCCGTTGATGATTCATCCATCACCACCAACACTGTATGCACTCGGTTTCCCTCGTTGAATAATTTCACCACTCTTTCGGTGGCATGTCCTTCACCGGAAACAAAAATCGCTATATTTTTCATTTTTTCTCTTTATCTGCAATACTACATCCCCTATTCTTTAGGTTCATCCTTCACTCAAACTTTGCATCTCAACAAGATGTTTATAGACCCCGTTATGCTTAAGAAGCTCATGATGTGTTCCTCTTTCCACAATCTTTCCATCCTGCATCACACAAATCAAATCCGCATTTACTATTGTCGACAATCGATGGGCTACAACTATGGTGGTGCGGTTTTTCATCAATCTCTCCAAAGCCTCCTGCACAAGTCGTTCGCTTTCAGTGTCAAGTGCAGAGGTGGCTTCATCAAGAATTAGAATCGGAGGATTTTTCAATACAGCTCGTGCTATGCTTATCCTTTGTTTTTGTCCACCTGAAAAGCGGCTGCCACGGTCGCCCGCCATAGTCTGGAATCCGTTTTCAGTGTCGATTATAAACTCATATGCGTTAGCTATCTTGGCCGCTTCTACCACTTCCTCCATCGTTGCGTTGGGAGATCCGAAAGCTATGTTATTGAAAATTGTATCGTTGAAAAGGATAGGCTCCTGATTCACAATACCCATTATGCTTCTAAGATCATTAACCGTGTATTTTCCCACCGGATTATTTTCCACCCACACTTCTCCGTGAGCCACATCCCAGAAACGGGGAATAAGGTCTACCAAGGTTGACTTACCGGAACCAGACTGTCCTACTAAAGCTATTGTCTGTCCGGCTTTTATCTCAAGATTTATATCTTGAAGTACATATCTTTCACCATCATAACTGAAATTTACATTCTTAAATAAAACCGTTCCTCCCTCTTTAAGTTCGTTCGGCATTTTAACCGGTTTCTCCGGATCCTTAATCGGATTCTCAGCATTGAGAATTTTATCAACTCTTTGTAATGCAGCCATGCCCTTTCGGATAGTGTAACCCACTTTTGTGAGTTCCTTTGCCGGATTGATAATACTATAGAAAATCACCATATAGTATATAAAGCCCGGGGCATCGATAGAGGTTTCCCCACTTATAATTATGGCACCTCCGAACCAAAGCACCACGGCCACTGCAATGGTACCCAGAAATTCACTCATAGGATGAGCAAGAGTCCATCTGCGTTGAATGGAGTCAGAAAGACGTTTATACTCAGCCGTTTCGCTCTCAAACACATTTTCCATATGTGTCTCAGCATTAAACGCCTTGACCACTTTCAACCCACCGATGGTTTCCTCGGCAGTGGAAAGGATTGTCCCCAACATATTCTGTGCATCAAGAGAGGCTGCTTTTAATTTCTTGCCTACTGTACCCATAATCCATCCGGCAATTGGCAGCAAAATGAATACGAATACGGTAAGTTTCCAACTTAACACCACCATTACAAACAGATAACCGATAATCTGAATCGGATTTTTTACCAGTCCGGCAAGACTTGCTGCCACAGAAGCCTCTATTTCCCCCACATCTCCTAATAAGCGCGACATTATATCGCCTTTCCTTTCGTGGGTATAAAACCCAATTGGCAACGACACGATTTTGGAGTACATCTGGTTACGTATATCAGCAACCACGCCGTTACGCATTGGTATCACACAATAGTCGCTCATATAAGCCGCCATCACCTTCAACAGGGTGGCCACAATCAAAGCCGTAGCCATTACGGCGAGGGTTGCGGTGGAACCTATCCTTCCGATCATTTGAGTGACAAACCAATAAAAATTGTTTATCAAGACATCCTGGAATTGACCCTCGCTCCAGTCTTTCCATACATAACTGGTGGTGTCGAGATTAAACAAGATTCTGAGGATAGGCATGATAAAGGCGAATGAAAAGACCGTAAGGAACATGGTGAGGAAGTTGAAAAGCACACTTCCCACGATATTCCATTTATAAGGAGCGGCAAACCGCCGCAAGAACATCAATAGGTCTTTCATTCTTTGACAGATATGGTTTAAGAGTTGTGAGAATGCAAAGTTAACGTCTAAAGACTTAAAACTCAAAACTTCCTTCTCACAAAGGCATCAATCATTGAATTAGGTGTTGCGTTTATTATTTCTATTTTTTTCTTTTTGGCATAATCAGCGATATTCCAATAACTTCTAAAGGCCACCACCATGCTTCCAAGAACGTCATGCAGTTTAAGACCTTTATAAGTTTCCCTGACACGCTTATGCTCCTCCTCATTGTCTTTATAGAAGTGGGGCTGTATGCTTACAACAAAATTTTCATTGTCAACATCCAGAGTCTTGATCCATGAATGGTCAGCCCCGCAAATATAAATCCTGGAATAACCCATCCTGATACCTTCCATAATAGCGGGAATAAGCACATTTCGGGGTCTCGGCATACCTAATCCGGCGCTATAGAAAAAATGAGACAACCATTTGAAACCCTCCACGGGAGTAAGATTGAAATATCTTAATGGGAGGCCTTGGGTATGCATTATCAAGGGTTTCACCAAATGCTTGAACCGAGAAGGGACAAGTAAGGTCATTCGCCAACTAACCTTTCCGAAAGTTTCCCATAATTTCCTTACGTTTGAATCTTTGTCCAAAGAATTGAAGAAATGACCGTCGGCTAATATATAATATCTTGGTCTCAAACGAAAGAAATCCGGAGAAAGAGCTGCAAAATTCACAGCCATGAGTTCATGACTCACCAGCCAATCGAACTCCTCATCAATGGTTTTTCGTAACGAGGGTCCATTACCCATTATGACCAGTTCTTTTCCTTTTCCCTCATCATTAGCTATTGAAGCCCCCTTAGACAATAACACCACTTTTACAAGCGAAGCCAAAGAGTTGCCAAGTTTGGAAGCGAATGAAGAGAGACTGTCAAGCTTCATGGATAATCTTTTTAGGTTTTACCTGCCCTTGGGTGTAAGGATAAGTCTTATTTGTTCTTTCTATTACTGATATGGTGTCGAAAAATTCAATACCGGCAGTGGCTGCAAATTTGGAACCATTGAGAGTGAGAGATTTCATTCTTTTTTCCACTGCGACGGGGCTAAGATTTCTATCTATAGAAGGAATCCACCTGCCGAGTCTCCATATCCATTCTGCCCAGTCGGCAGGAAGATGAGTCATTCTTTTCTTGCCTCCGGCATTAGCAGTCATAGCTTCCACCATATCAATAAACCTGACCGGAAGATTGTCGGAAGCGTTATAGATTCCACCGTAAGTATATATTTCTTTGATCCCTCTTGCCACATCGAGGGCACACACCAAACTCACTTTTGCATCATTTCCCCTAATATGTATATATTTCCCTGTCAGGGCATCATTGAAAAGCCGGAGAGTATCATTTTTCACTCCATTTCCGAACATGCGTGCCGGCCGGATGATTGTCGTGATGACATTATGATTTTTACCCCATTCTTTCACAAGTTGTTCTGCCAAGGCCTTTGATTTGCCGGCTTCTGAGGTTGCCCAGGTTTGAGTTTCCTCATCTATGTTTTCGCCTGCATCTCTACTATAGACTTGATAGCTGCTGAGATATACGAAATATTTGGGGGGATTTTTCTCAAGAGCCGAAAGCAGACGCCCTGTGCCTTCCAGATTTAGTGACTTAGCATCATTATCTTCTTCGGTTCCGGCAGTATGGATGACAATCTCAAATTCTGAGCTTCCGAAATTTGGGGTTTCTTTTGTAAGGTCGACTTTGTAATCAGAATCCCGGCGCAATCCAAGAGAAACGATTTTCTCTTTTGGGAATTGCTCCATCAAATATGAGCCCAACATACCCCCGGCACCGGTGATTAAAATCATAGAAGAGAGATAAGCCATAATCAAAGTTACGGGACATCTTTGATGCATCTCACAGAATAGGCATCAGCTTTTGAGCCAACAGCCGAGGGAGAAACCGTGACTATGTCATCTCCGGACATATCTTTCACTTGGAATGCCAAAGTGGCAAGTGCTCCACCAACCATAGCTGAAGAGGGAGAATTGCTCCAATAATTCCCCCAATATCCGCTCATACTACCCATCAGCATAGCGTAGGATCCATCAAAACGAGAGGCGGCTGGGAAATATAATGGAGTGGACTCATTTACATAAAAATGCCAGCCATATAGATAATCATTAATGTCGAGTGTATGGTCGTTGTTGACATCATAAATATTGAAGTCTATTAAATCCCATACATAACCTCCGGTGGAAGTGAAATCTCGGAACACATCCGGCGGGGCTACTCTCCAACCTGCAGGGCTAGGATCGTAGCAAGTCTTTCTTCCTTTGTTGACAAAATTGTTTTCCTCATCCTTTAAATCGCCTTCAGGGTTACCCCAAAGGGAATTGTCGGAAAGCTTTTCATTCAGCCAATCACGAGAGATAGAATATTGAGCATAGTTAGAAAGGCAAACCGTTGGATGGGAAATTGAATATTCCAAGGTATTGTTATCTACGCTTGTCCAGTCAGATTTAGAAATCAGGACAGTATTACCATTCAAGTCATACACAGGAGCACTGACAGTGGAGGCATCACCGGTAAGGGTTCCGGAAGCGGGAAAAGGATCTTTACGTCCCCATTGATAGAGCATACCATAGGAAACCACATCTTCAGGATTATTGTTCAAAGCTCCAAGATTCATATTCATCACTTCATACCCTGTGGATGTTTCCAGAGCCTGCGGAGTTTCTTGCGGCATCCAGATATGCCAGCTCCATTCTATGGAGCCTGATTTATTCTCAACTCCGATTACAGCATTTCCTGAGGCTTCTTCAACTTCAAAAACCACATAAGGGACTTCGTCGTCAAATAAGAGTTCAACGGATACTATAGATTTTTGGTTGGTTTGCCAAATCAAGGAAGCATCGGCAGGAGAAATTTGTGAAGGAACGGGTAAACCCTCACCCAAATTAAATTGATTGTCGGCTTTAAATTTATATTTACCGGGTGCCTGAACAATATAACAATTTGCCATTTCTTCGGCACTAAGATCAGTTATATATTCCTCCGGTGTGGGTTCTTCAATGATATCGTTATCAGGATCCTCAATTAAAGTCTCTTTGTCATCACATGAAAACAAGAAAGTTCCCAAAGATAAAACCAAAAGATATTTAAGTGATTTTTTTAACATTTTTATTAAGATTAAAAAGCTTTTACTCAGACAAAAGTTTTAATAATTAAACGAAGTCTTCTCCGAAACGAGTTCTAACATCGTTGACAATATTACGAATTTTCTGTTCCTCATTTATGGGATATATAAGAAGGGCTTTACCAGTGTCGGCCACTATATAGTCTTTAAGGCCAGCAGCAACGATTATCTTCTTACCTTCTGCTGCAAATAAAGAACCTGAACAATCAGAAAGGATAGCCTGGCAATTTTGTGTGACATTTCCTTCACTATTGCGGGGAGAGGCTTCATAAAGAGCTTTCCAGGTGCCGAGGTCGCTCCAACCGAACTCCACAGTCTTGACATATACATTGGAAGCTTTTTCCATAATTGCATAGTCGATAGAAATATTGACACAGTCCGGAAAATGACGGTCGATAAATTCCGGCTCTTTATGAGTGGCATATACATCTTGGGGAGCCTGAAGAGTTTGGGCAATTTCCGGAGCGAACTTATCGAAAGCCTCCAGAATTGCATGAGCTGACCAAAGAAAAATTCCTGCATTCCAGAAAAATTCACCGGTAGAAACAAACATTTCAGCCATTTCCAAATTCGGTTTCTCCACAAAAGCCTTCACTCTATATATACCCGGGAAATCCTTTTCAGCTTTTCCTTGTTGGATATATCCGTATCCGGTGTTCGGGCCCGAAGGCTTTATTCCAAGTGTTAACAGCCTGTTGCCCTTCTCCACAAATTCAAAACCTTCATCTATAGCCTTACAGAATTCCTGCTCTTTGAGCACCATATGGTCGGAGGGGAGAGTGACAATTACTGCATCCTTATCCATAGCATAAATGTGCTTTGCGGCCCAACATACACACGGAGCAGTGTTTCTTCGCGCCGGTTCAAGAAGTATGTTTGAGTCTTTTATCTGCGGTAGCTGCTCCTTGATGATGTGGAGATACTCCTTGTTGGTGACCAATATGATATTTTCTATACTTACCGAAGGACAAATACGGTCGACAGTCATTTGAAGCAGACTTTTGCCGGTGCCGAAAAAGTCGAGGAATTGTTTCGGACGGTCATGACGACTGAAAGGCCAGAAGCGGGTGCCCACACCACCACACATTATTACGCAATATCTATGGTTCATTATCTTGTTGTTGCTGTTATTGTTATTGCTGTCGTTGTATCTTTAAAACGCTAAAAACAATAAAAACATTATAAATATATTTATTCTTGGAACTGGTGTTTCACCCCTTCCACCACATTGAGCATATAGTCACCGAGTTTTTCAGCCTCTCCTATGAGATCCATAAAGAAGATGCCTTCCTGATAGCCATATTTAAGATTATTGATATTATAAATATTCGAATCGCGAAGATTGTTTCGGAGGTTATTAATTTCTCTTTCTTTGTTGTAAGCTTTGATGACCAAAACTTCTTCAGGAGTTTCCATTTCCTTCACTATCTCGAGCATATTTTCCATAGCCCCCGAGATGAGATTATACATATCATCTATTTCTTTCATGACAGATTCATCAAACTCCACATGGTTCTGGTGCTGACGGTTAATTGTTCTACCCACATTATAGCAGCCATCGGCAATAGATTCAATTTCACTGATTATACGAAGCATACCGGCTATCCTATGCTTACCTTCAGGACTCAGCCTACCTTCTGCCACCCGGTTGAGGAATTGGCCAATTTCCACTTCCATTCTGTCTGAAATTTCTTCATATTTCTCCAACCGATTGAAAGTTTCCTGGAATTTTGGATCTTTATCAGACAGATGTATTATTTCTCTTGCCATAACCAACATCCTTGACACACGTTCGGAATAAACATAGATTTCTTTCTGAGCCTGGGTAATGTTGAGTTCGGAAGCCGAAAGCATACCTCTTCCGATATATTTGAGAGAGAATTCCTCTTCGTTGTCCTTATGCTTGGCAGGCATTATCCAACACACAATTTTCACATACTGTTTGGTGAACCATATCATCACGAGGAGGTTGCAGGCATTAAAAACGGTAGGGAACATAGCCAGACCGAATGCCACTGCACTTTGTGCATGAGAAGTAAGCCCACCCGACGGGTTTAATAGAGTTGATTCCGACATCTCAACGTCTTGCGACATAGGGATATCCATAGGATTTATACCTGTGCACCCTCCGGTGATTTCACCCACAAGACGAGTGAAAGGCTCAAAAATACACAGTACAATTATCGAACCCAAGACATTGAAGAGCACATGCCCCATAGCCGTACGTTTAGCAGCCAGATTACCACTCAAGGATGCCAGAATAGGTGTGATGGTTGTTCCAATATTCCCACCCAAAATTATAGCGCAACCTAATAGGAAAGAAATCCATCCCTGAGAACACATTATAAGGGTAATCGCAAAAGTGGCAGCAGAACTTTGTGCCACCATCGTAAGGATAATTCCGAAAACAAAGAAAATAAGTATCGAACCAATTCCTAAAGAAGTATATTCGATTACGAAGCCGAGCAGGTCGGGATTTTCTTGAAGATTGGGAACATACTTACTGATAAGGTCAAGACCCATGAACAGGAAACAGAAACCAATGAGGAATTCACCCAGCGACTTGTAGGTGCTTTTCTTCATGAACAGCATGGGCACTCCTAAGGCAAGCAAAAGAATACTATAGTCGGAAATGCTGACTTCGAAAGAGAAAGCCGAGATAATCCAGGTGGTGACCGTTGTGCCGACATTTGCACCGAAAATCACAGCCATGGATTGAGCTAAGGACATAAGACCTGCATTTACGAAACTCACAACCATCACCGTTGAGGCACTGGAACTTTGGATGAGAGCTGTGATAATTATACCGGTCAAGACACCTGTCACCCGGTTTTTGGTCATAATTCCAAGAATATTACGCAAGCGGTCGCCTGCCACTTTCTGCAAGCCTTCACTCATTACCTTCATTCCGTAGAGGAAGAGACATATGGCTCCGAGAAGGCTGATGAAATCAATAACTGTGTAATTCATCGGTAATGGGATGATATGTTTAAGTGGTAGAGTGTGTTCTCATAGTTAGATGTCTCACAAGTGCAAATATAAATAAAATAAAGCACAAATATAAATAAGTCAGTGTCGTTTAATCGACACTGACCTAATGATTTAAAATTTAAGCTGTTCAGTTAAAAAGTTTATTCCACAGAGAAAGCAAACTTGATGGTTTCGTTGTAAGTTTCTCCCGGTTTAAGCTCTTGGCTTGGGAACCCTGGCTTATTGGGTGCATCAGGGAAGCCCTGCATTTCGATAGCCACACCTTCATAGTCTTTATAAGGAACTCCGCTCTTGTTTTTAGGACTGCCGTCGAGCCAGTTGCCTGTATAGATTTGCACACCGGGTTGTGTAGAACTGATGGTGAGCACTCTTCCTGAAGAAGGTGCAGCTAAAACCACCGACCCTTCCACCAATTTTCCTTTCTCCCAATTGTCAATAGCCCAGCAATGGTCATAACCCTTACCGATTTTCAGGGGTTCAAAATCTGCGTTTATATCGATACCGATTTCCTTTGGAGCCGTGAAATCCATGGGTGTACCCTTCACAGGAGCAATTTCTCCGGTTGGTATTTGTGTCTCGTCTGTGGGCAAGTAATTGGAAGCTTTAATCTGCAGTTTGTGGTTTAACACGCTACCGGAATCAGCCCCTTGCAGGTTGAAATAAGCATGATTGGTTAGGTTCACCACAGTAGGAGCATCTGTTGTAGCTGAAAGGTTTAGGGTTAAAACATTATCCTCATTCCATGTGTATTCAGCCGTAACAGTCAAAGTGCCGGGATAATGTTCCTCTCCATCTTTTGAGACATAGGTGAAACGTACCCCATTGGGAATCAATGCTGCATCCCAAATATGGTTTTGGAAACCGGTAGGGCCGCCATGCAGTGCGTTGGGACCATTATTTATATTGAGCTGATAAGTCTTGCCTTCCACTTCAAGATGTCCTTTCGCGATACGGTTTGCATAACGTCCGGGCACTTTTCCCATGCATGGACCATCAGCCATATAATCTGCAGGATTTTCATATCCCAGAGCCACTTCGGCGATTTCGCCAAATTTATCGGGAACTCTCACAGAGGTGATACCGGCACCAAGTGAAGAAAGTTCAACTGATGCTCCGGAAGCATTCTCAATTCTAAAAAGGGTGATATCACCCTCCGGAGAGGGTGATACTCTTTTTGTGATCTTCATAGCATTTGATTATTTCTTTACCAGACGGGCTCCGTCGGAAATTACCACATCATAAATCATAGGTTCATGACCGTATTTGTCATTGAACTTGGCAGTGACAGTCTCTACAAATTTATCGTGAAGATCATTTGGGAGAAGGTTGATTGTACAACCTCCGAAACCGCCACCCATTATACGAGAACCGGTGACACCCATTTCTTTGGCGAGGTCATTTAGGTAGTCCAGTTCTTCGCAGCTCACTTCATAGTCTTTTGAAAGACCTTCGTGAGTTTCATACATCTTCTTACCCACTGTTTCATAGTCGCCTGCGTTGAGTGCATCACAAACTGCGAGCACACGGTCTTTTTCCTCGATTACATATTTGGCCCTCATGAAATCCTCAGCAGTGATATCGCTTTTCACCTTGTTTAAATCTTCCATCGTTGCATCACGAAGGGTTTCAATACCAAGACGTTTCGCAACTCTTTCGCAAGATTCGCGACGTTTGTTGTATGGTGAATCCTTAAGTTCGTGTTTCACTCTTGAATCTACAAGCACAAGACGATAGTCTTTCGGTTTGAAGGGGAAATATTCATATTCGAGACTGCGGCAATCAAGACGCATGAGATTGCCTTCCTTGCCGAATACTGATGCGAACTGGTCCATGATACCACAATTGACCCCGCAATAGTTATGCTCAGTGCTCTGTCCGATCTTTGCAAGTTCGAATTTGTCGATTGTATTGTCATTGAAAAGATCATTAAGCGCGAACGCGAAGCAAGATTCAAGCGCTGCAGATGAACTTAGGCCGGCACCAAGAGGTACATTACCTGCGAAAACGGCATCGAAACCTTTCACTGTTCCGCCTCTTTTAATTATTTCACGACAGATACCAAATATATATCTTGCCCAAGACTGTTTCGGAGCATCTTCTTCATTAAGGCCGAATTCAGCAGATTCTTTGATATCAATTGAATAAACACGCACTTTATCAGTGCCGTTAGGTCGGATGTCGGCCATTATCACTTTATCGATAGCACCCGGGAATACAAACCCTCCATTATAGTCTGTATGCTCGCCGATTAGATTGATACGTCCGGCCGAAGCATATACGGAACCTTCGCCACCAAATTTTTCCGCGAAGGTTTTTTCGATTTCTTTTTGCATTTGATCAGTTGTCATGTGCGTATTAGTTTTTAAGTTGTTATTTATTGTTCTTGCAGTCTTTTCACTTTACTGGGATTGTGATTGTTGCGGGTTTAACACCCTTAGCTTTAGCGGTGAAGGTGATATCTCCCGGAGTATTTCCACTTTGAACGATTGCTGTGGCAGCTCCGGAGAAGAGATCCATCACAGGCTCCTGGAAAGAACGAAGACTTGTGGCATCACCATTAGCAGTAGCTCTGAATGTTCCGGCTCCTTTTGTAGAAAATTTCACTTCCCTTTCGTCTGTAGGAACGATATTCCCTTCCTTGTCGGCCACCTGCACCATTATATAAACGAGGTCTTCTCCATCTGCAGAGAGAGATGTGCGGTTGGGAGTTAGTACAAGATGGTCCGGTTTGCCGGCAGTTTTCATAGATTTTCTTCCGGTTTCATTTCCGTTATCATCATATGCCACCACCAAAACCTCTCCAGGTTCGTATACTACATCGTTCCACATCAGACGGTATCTTTCCATATTACTTCCATCCTTACGTTTTTCCTTCACACCTTGACTCTTACCATTGATAAACAATTCGGCTTTAGGTGAGTTGGTGTAGACGAATATCGGTGTAATTTCACCTTCCCTGCCTTCCCAGTTCCAATGAGGAAGTATATGGAGGGTATTGTCATTTTCATTCCATTGCGACCGATATAGATAATATCTGTCTTTAGGAATTGAAGCCAGGTCAATTATTCCGAAGTAAGAGCTGTGGCTTGGCCAAGCATCTGTGTCGTAAGGATAGGGTTCACCAAGATAGTCGAATCCTGTCCACACAAATTGTCCCATGTTATAGTCGAGATCGTCGTCAACTTTGAAATCATCATCGGGTATGTTGCTCCAAGTGGCGTATTCCACATCATAACTGCTTGACTGGTTATCAGGGCGGGTGATTCCGGCCCCCAATTCCACAGGAAAATAATATTTACCACGGGAAGAAACAGTGGAAGAGGTTTCTGTGCCTAAAAGGAAACCTTGAGGCAGTTTAGGGATAGCCTCTTCGTAACGATTCACTTTATAATTGAAGCTTGGAATATCAGTGGCAGCCGCGAAACCATTGTTTATGACAGCATCAAACTGGTCCATACCGTTTGTCACTGGACGAGTAGGATCCTCTCTATGCACAATGTCCTGGAGGAACAAAAGTTCAGAGATTCCGTCAGGACCCCATTGAGACGGCACTTCATTACCCACAGACCAAATTACCACAGAGGGATTGTTGCGATAGTTTCTCACCATATTCACAACGTCGTTTTCAGCCCAGTCGTTGAAAAGAGTTCCGTATCCGTTTTCACTCTTTGGACGGAAACCCCAATCATCGAATGATTCCACCATAAGCATGAATCCCATTTCATCGGCGAGAGCCACCAGTTCCGGTGCTGGCATATTGTGGGAAGTGCGGATGGCATTGACACCAAGATCTTTCATCATTTCCATTTGATAACGGAGGGCTGATGTATTGATTGCTGCACCCAGAGGGCCAAGGTCATGGTGATTGTTGACACCCTTGAATTTAGTTTTTTCTCCGTTGAGATAAAATCCGTCGCCGGCTCTGAATTCAATTGTTCGGATACCGAAACGGGTATCATAAGAATCAACGGTTTTGCCGTCTTTTATCACATTTGTTGTGGCAGTGTAGAGATAAGGGGTTTCGGGCGTCCAAAGAGAAGGATTGTCAACACGTATGTTTTGATAGATTGGAGCCCCGGGATAGAATTTATAAGCGTGTGTATCACTGGCAATTTCCTTACCGTCTGCGTTTGTGATAATAGTATTTAGTGTGAATTCCTCACCTTTGTTAATCCCTTCCACTTCTGTCTTAAGATGCACATTGGCATATTCTTTGGATACGAAAGGCGTGGTGAGATAGGTACCCCAAACAGGGATATGCACTTTGTTGCGTTCGATGAGATGAACGTTGCGGTATAGACCGGCACCTGGATACCAGCGAGAGGACTTATCGGGATTTTCAAGTGCAACTTCCACCACGTTGTCACCGGGTTTTATCACCCCGTCAAGATTCACATAGAAAGAATTATAGCCGTAGGGCCAATAAGCAACATGCTTACCGTTGACATACACATTGGCATGGCTCATTGCACCATCAAACAGCAATGCAATACTTTTATCGGTAGTATCTTTAATTTCGATGTTTGTTTTATAGAAACCCTTTCCTACGTAAGGAAGGCCACCAGTTCGACCGGTTTTCCAGGATGCTTCAGTCTCGCCATTCTGTTCTATGGCCACTTCTTGCAAATCATAATCACGGCTGAAAGGGCCATAGATAGCCCAATCATGAGGAATTGTGACATTCTTCCATTGGGTGCTGTCGTTAGAGAATTCCCAATTTTTAATGAGAGTCTCGGTTCTTTGCGCGATTAAATTCGGTGTCAAAGCGAGCACCAAAGCCCCGAGAGTTATAAACTTTTTCATGTTATTATAGGTTTGGAGAATTTATATCATATTTCATTAAGTCATAAAGATTGTCACATCGTTCCTGCAATTCTGGTCGAAGAATAGTCGCTTCTGCTGGATCTCGTAGTTTTAGATCGGCATATCTGTCTTCACCGTCAAGGAATTGAGGCATGGAATCATCCGGTTTGTTATAGTCAACTGTTAGAGGAGGTTCTCCTTTGGCCACATTTTCAGGATTAAATCTATATAAAGGCCAGTAACCGCATTTCACTGCCAATTTTTCTTCAACGATAGAGTGAGACATACCGGCACGGATCCCATGGTTGATACACGGACAATAGGCAATCACGATTGAAGGGCCCGGATAAGAGTCAGCCTCTTCGAAGGCTTGCAATCCTTGTAGATAGTTGGCGCCTAAAGCGATGGAAGCGACATATACGAATCCGTATGTCATCATCATTCTTCCTAAATCTTTTTTATATGTTCTCTTCCCGTCGTAGGAATATTTGGCAGTGCATCCAAGCGGCGTTGCTTTAGATGTCTGTCCTCCCGTGTTAGAATAACATTCCGTATCCATCACTAAGACATTGATGTCGACATTTTGAGCCAAAACATGGTCAAGGCCGGCGAAACCAATGTCGTAAGCCCAACCGTCGCCACCGATAATCCAGATACTCTTTTTTGCGAATAAATCGTAATTTTCAAGCATTTCTTTAACACCGGCCACATCAGGATATTTTTGTAGTGTTTCAATTGCTGTTCTTCCAAAGTTTTCGGACTTCACCTTATCATCTTTTACCTCGAGCCAGTTTTGAATCGCGGTCTTCAAATCTGTGGGACATTTTGGGTCTTTTATGAAATTCGAAGCCGCTTCAATTAAACTTTCGCGCCGATGAGCTATTGCAACAGCCATGCCGAAACCATATTCAGCGTTGTCTTCGAAAAGAGAGTTACCCCAGGCCGGTCCCCTCCCGAAACGGTCGGTACAATATGCGTTGCTCGGATAATTGGCTCCCCATATTGAACTGCAACCTGTGGCATTGGCAATGATTAAACGTTCACCCATCAGTTGAGTGAGTAGCTTGACGTAGGGAGTTTCGCCACACCCGGCACAGGCACCTGAGAACTGGAGGAGAGGTTGGTGCATCTGGCTCCCGGCAATAGTATTTCTTGGGAGCAGATTATCTTTTATGGTAATATGTTTTTGAGCGTATTCAAGCAATGGAATCTGTGTGTCGAGTTGACTTTCCAAAGGGTTCATTGTGAGGGCGTGTCCGGGACAAATCACAGCACAAGAACCGCATCCCACACAATCTTCGGGATATACCTGTATTCTCCATTGCAACCCCTTAAGCTCTTTATATCGAGCATCCTTGGTGGTCATGGCAGCCGGAGCATTGTTCTTCTCATCGGTATTAAGCAGATATGGACGTATAGTGGCATGAGGACAGACGTAGGAACAAAGGGTACATTCCACACACTTGTCGGCATCCCATTCCGGAATTTTGATTGCGATTCTGCGCTTTTCGAAGGCAGTGGTCCCCATCGGTATCGTGCCGTCAGGTGAGAACACCGAAACCGGGAGATCATCACCTTCGAGCTTATTACAAAGAACTGCCACTGCCTCATTGAATAAAGTAACATCCTTTAAATATTCCCCCGGTAAAGAAGTCTTTTGAGATGACTGATAAGCCTTCCCAGCGGTTCCGGAGGCTATAGATTCTTGTGCATCAGCCCATGAAGCAGGGTAATTTATTTCAATGAGATTGTTAAGGGCAGTTTCTATAGCGTTGAGGTTTTGATCTACCACTGTCATACCTTCGTGTTCGTAGGTTTCAGTAATAAGATCCTTCAGTTTGGAATATGATTCTTGGAATGGAACAACCGGAGCCAACTTCAAAAAGGCTGTGAGCATAATGGTGTTTATTCTAACTCCTAAATTATACTGAGCGGCTATTTTGGTGGCGTCAAGGTTATACAATTTTATTTTCTTGACGGCTATATCTTTCCTCAAGGATGGGGGAAGCATCGTGTTCATTTGCTCAGGTGTCCAACGACTGTTTAAAACCAAAATCCCACCTTCTTTCAGGTTCTTGACAATATCGAAACGACTGGTGTAGGTGTCTTTGTTGCACATCACGAAATCAGCGTTTTCGATACCATATGCGGAAGTAATGGGTTTGGGACCTATACGTAACTCGGAAAGAGTATATCCTCCGGATTTCTTGGCAGAGTAGTGGAAATATGCCTGTGCGTAGACATCTTCGGCATTGCCAATAATCTGAGCGGCCATTTTTGTTGCCCCTACGGTTCCGTCAGACCCCATACCATAGAATACAGCCTGTTTGATATCCGGAGAAATGGTTGTTATGCAATCTGTCACATCCAAAGATGTGTAAGTGACGTCATCGTTTATACCGATTGTGAATCCATCCTTCGGATTTTCGGATTTCAACTCATCGAAAACTCTCTTTGCCATAGAGGGATCGAACTCCTTGCTACTGAGTCCATATCGACCACCAATGAGGTTGATTTGCCTTTTGGCTTTATAGAGAGCTGCTGACACATCGAGATATAAAGGTTCTCCTTCGGCACCCGGTTCTTTTGTTCTGTCGAGCACCGCAATTGCTTTAACACTTTCTGGAATTGCATCCAATAAATGTTTAGCGGAGAAAGGACGGTACAGCCTAACCTTGATTAGACCGGTTTTTTCCCCTCTGCCGTTAAGATAATTCACGGTTTCTTCAACGACATCGCAACTTGAACCCATCGATATTATTACTCGATCTGCATCAGGGTCGCCTGAATAATCAAAGAGATGATAATTCTTACCAACCAATGGAGCAACCTTATCCATGTTAGCCTGTACTATATCAGGGAAAGAGTTGTAGTATTTGTTGGCTGCTTCGCGATTTTGGAAATAAACATCTGAGTTCTGTGCGGAACCTCTTAAATCGGGATGTTCCGGGTTAATCGACCTTTTTCTGAATTCCAAAACCTTTTCATAAGGCACCAAAGGTTTGAGATCGTCGTATGGCACCATTGAGATAGTGTCCATCTCATTGGAAGTGCGCCAACCGTCGAAGAAATGTAGCACGGGCACCCTCCCCTCTATAGCCGATAGATGAGAAACGATAGCAAGGTCGTGAGTTTCCTGCACGGATGCTGAAGCTATTAAGGAAAAGCCTGTGGCACGGCAAGCCATCACATCTTGATGGTCGCCGAAAATACTCAGAGCCTGAGTTGCCAGGGAGCGACATCCCACATGAAAAACTCCGGGAAGCAATTCTCCCGAAATCTTATACATATTTGGGAGCATGAGCATCAATCCTTGCGAGGCGGTGAAAGTAGTGGCGAGAGCCCCGGCCACAAGTGCTCCATGTGTAGCTCCCGCAGCACCGAGTTCCGATTCCATCTCTTTCACTTGCATCGGACTTCCGAACAAATTCTTAAGCCCTTGGGAGTTCCATCTGTCGGCAGTTTCGCCCATAGAAGCGATCGGAGTGATGGGATAGATTGTGGCCACCTCGCTGAATGCGTAAGCCACATATGAGGCAGCCGTGCATCCGTCAACTATTTTCTTGACATTTGCCATAGACAAATTCCTTCTCTGAGAAAGTATTTCTCAAAGATAAGACAATATTTTGTAATAGCAAAAAAATTAAGGTAGGAAGGAAATTATAATTAAAATCAAACTATTAGGTTTCTTAACTCTTCATTTCCGGAATTTTATCATTAGGCAATAGGGGGAAGTCAGGCGTCTAACATAGGAGGAAATAACCGGGATATTTTCGAAATGAGCAATAGTGGCTACATAGAGAAGTATTAAAAGAGTGCGCACCATATACATCGCCCATAGAGGGAAAATGCCGCCAATCATCACTCCGCATACATACAATACACCTGCAAGCGCTGTGTAAGCACCAATACGCCTGATTTCGTAGGGTAGAGGATAATATTTTCTTCCGAGGAAATAGCTCAACAACATCACTAAGAAATAGGCTGCCAAAGCACCCCAGGCCGATCCCATATAGCCATCCGGTATTCCTATATAAGGGACGAGCCAGATGTTTAATCCGAGCATCACTCCGAAACATATCAATGAAAGATACATGCCCCAGCGAGTGCGGTCAGTCAGTTTATACCATAGGGAAAGATTAAAGAATACTCCGAAACATATCTCGGCCACCATCATCACAGGCACAACTTGCAAACCTTCCCAATATGCCGGTGAAATAAAATATTTCACAAATGGAAGATAGAACATCACTCCCAGGAAGATAAGCCAGCCGAAGATCACAAAATATTTCATGGCATCGGCATACATCTGCCTGCTGCTTTCTCCTGCCTTTTTGGCTTGTGAAAATATGAAGGGCTCGTAGGCATATCGAAAAGCCTGAGTGAACATCACCATAACTATGGCTATCTTCATGTTGGCTCCATAAATACCAATCATAGAACGTGCCGCTTCTTCATCACTGATCAGGTATGGAATCAGTAATTGCCCCATGTTTTGACTTAACATTCCCGCTATAGCGAGAATAAGAAGTGGCCAACTGTAGGAAAGCATCTGACGGAGCAAATGCCATGAAAATCTCCATACCCTTCCTATTAACTGTGGCATCAATAACAGAAGGATAATATAGGAGGAAAGTATATTGGCTATGAAAATCCATCCTATTCCAAACGATTCCCCTCCCATGGGTTGATAAAACCAAGATATGAAACCGGGATTGGATTCGGCTATCACCGGACATAAAAGAAGGAAGAAAAGATTCAGACCGATATTAAGGGCTACATTTATCAATTTTAGTCCTGCAAATCGCCACGATTTGTTTTTGTAGCGAAGATATGCGAAAGGAAGATTGCTGAAGGCATCAACCGCTACTGTAGCCCCGATCAGCCATACAAAAAGCGATCGCTCCGGCAACTTCAAGCCTTCCGAAATAGGATGTATAAAAATTGTGAGAAGAACGAGGAAAATCAAAGAGGTGAAGCCCACTGAAATAAGAGAAGTGGTGTAGACTTTCTCGGGATCTTCTTCCTTATTGGCGAAACGGAAAAAACCTGTTTCCATCCCATAATTGAGGATCACCAGCATCACTGCTGTCACTCCGTAAAGATACGTCACGATGCCGTATTCTTCGGTGGGGAACAGATAGACATAAAGAGGCACAAGACACCAGTTGAGGAAGCGTCCTATGATGCTGCTGAGGCCATACACTGCAGTGTCTTTTGCCAGCGACTTTATGCTCATATGATTATTGGTCTTCGGGTTATTGATCTTCGAATAGATTTCCCAGTTCGCTATATCTTTTTCTGTTTAGATGCTTATAAGCCAAATCCGTTACTTCGCGACCACGGGGCGTACGCTTCAGGAATCCTTCTTTTATAAGGAACGGCTCATACACCTCTTCAAGTGTGCCCGGATCTTCACCAAGAGCTGTGGCTATGGTGGTGAGTCCTACCGGCCCGCCCTTGAATTTATCTATTATTGTGAGCAATATACGGTTGTCGATTTCATCAAGGCCATATCGGTCTATATTCAAAGCCTCAAGGGCATGGCGAGATATCTCAAGGTCAATTGTGCCGGTGCCTTTCACCATGGCGAAATCTCTCACTCTCCTTAGCAATGCATTTGCCACACGTGGAGTGCCACGGCTTCTTAGGGCTATTTCCATGGCGGCATCATCTTCAATCTTGACATTCAGGAGCCTTGCCGATCGCTTCACTATCCCTTGCAGCACCTTGTGGTCGTAATATTCCAGGTGACTGTTGATACCGAAACGGGCGCGGAGAGGAGAAGTCAGCAAGCCGCTTCGTGTAGTTGCGCCTATCAGAGTGAAAGGAGGAATAGTGAGCTGTACGCTTCTGGCTCCCGGGCCTTTGTCAAGCAAGATGTCGATTCGGTAATCCTCCATCGCAGAATAGAGATATTCCTCCACAATAGGATGAAGACGATGGATCTCATCTATGAAAAGCACATCCTTTTCCTCAAGACTCATCAGGATTCCGGCCAAATCGCCCGGTTTGTCCAGCACCGGACCAGATGTAACCTTGAATCCCACACCCAATTCATTGGCTATAATATTGGAAAGTGTGGTCTTACCCAATCCCGGAGGTCCATGTAATAAAGTATGATCGAGCGCTTCCCCGCGCATTCTGGCAGCCTTAACGAATATACGTAGATTGGAAATTATCTTCTCCTGACCGCTGAAATCATCAAAAGTCAACGGTCGCAGAGCCTTTTCTATATCCTTCTCCGACTCCTTCGTTTGGCGTTGCCTGATATCGAAATCTTCTTCTTGCATAATGCAAAATTACTCTTTTTCTTGCTATTCTTCCTTATTGAATTTCACAAAGAATTTATGGCTTTATAAAAATTAACGAAAAAGAATGCTTAAGATTTTTGAGAGTTTAATAAAAATGATTAACTTTGCACTTGCGTTCCGAAACGCCACACAAAGCCCTGATGGCGGAATTGGTAGACGCGTTGGTCTCAAACACCAATGGGGTTAAACCCGTGCCGGTTCGATCCCGGCTTAGGGCACAAGAAACCCAAATCGAAAGATTTGGGTTTTTTCTTATCCTTCCATCGACATTTCGTGCAGATTTATGTGCTATTCCACATTTTTTTCGTGCAGATTTATGTAATATTTGGCTTTTTATTCATGCAGATTTGTGTAATACAGCTTTTACTTATTTGATTATATATATACTTTATAACATGCAAAGAAGAATATACTCCGAACTCCTTAACTGGAAGGCTTCAAAATATAGGAAACCTTTAATCTTAAAAGGTGCCCGTCAGGTAGGTAAAAGTTGGATTCTCAAAGAATTTGGAAAGAATGAATTCAAGTATCTTGCTTATATATCATGTGACAATTCTGAATTTGCATCTTCTCTATTTAAGGATTATAATGTAAAAAGAATTCTTGAAAGTGTGGAAGCCATTACCAAAACTCCCGTAGTGCCAGGTGAAACCTTAATAGTGTTTGACGAAATACAAGAGATATCTTTAGGGCTTTCGGCTCTTAAATATCTATGCGAGGAGGCGTCTGAGTACCATGTTGCCGTTGCGGGCTCACTTCTGGGTATAACGTTAAGAAAAGGCATTTCTTTCCCCGTGGGGAAAGTAGATTTTCTGGAAATGTATCCAATGGATTTTGAAGAATTTCTGTGGGCTTTGGGAGAATATAAACTTGGTGAAATTATTGATAAGGCTAATATTGAACTGTTGGATGTCTTTCATTCTAAATTTGAAGAGCATCTTAGGCAATATTATTTTTGCGGAGGTATGCCCGAAGCCGTTCTTTCTTATATTCAGGGAAGAGGGGTTTTGGAAGTACGAAAAATACAGAATAACATATTAGAAGCTTATAGGAATGACATTTCTAAACATGCTCCTTTGAGGGAGGCAGAAAGAATTCATTTAGTGATGAGATCTTTGCCTGCACAACTTGCTAAGGAGAATAAAAAATTTATATATTCTGCTATAAGGAAAGGAGCAAGAGCTTCTGAATTTGAAATTGCAATACAATGGTTGATCGATGCCGGGATTTTATATAAAATTAGTCGAATCTCTTCACCTTCTCTTCCTTTAAAATTTTATGAAGATTTCAATGCCTTCAAACTATATCTTCTTGACTGTGGTCTGTATGGAGCAATGTCAGACACTGAGGCTGCTGTTATCCTTTTAAAGTCTGATTTATATAGAGAGTTTAAGGGCACTTTATCAGAATTATATGTTTGTCAGCAACTTATGGCTATTGGGAAAAAACTTTATTATTATAGTGCTGAAGATTCGAGAGTAGAAATTGATTATATAATAGAAAAAGATAATAGAATTCTTCCTATTGAAGTCAAGGCAGAAGGTAATGTTAAAGGAAAATCATTAAAGATATTCATGGAGAAAAATAACCTTAGGGAAAGTGTCAGATTTTCAATGCTTCCATATAAACGCCAAGAAAATATTCTGAATCTTCCCTTATATACAACCTATGCCTTAGAAAAATATATATGAACTTCAATTCGGAACTTAAGTGATTCACTCCTGACACCATAAGGTCGTCTTTCTTAAATTTAACAGGCATAACTTAGACCAAAATTTAATTCTAAATAAAATATATGGATAATTTAAACGAGCAGCAAAATACGCTGCGACTTTTGAAGGCAAACATCTATTAGTTTTTGCTAGGGCGGGAACTGGAAAAACTCGAACTATCATAGAAAGTCAACCTAAAATAAATTTACATTAACGGCAGGTATAAATTATTAGCCTGCCGTTAATATTTATAAAGTCCCGGATTCCTCCACTTGCTGTATTTTTTTGGATAATGGGATTTGGCATATTGGGAGAAGTATATGGCTTCGGAATGTTCTTTTAGGGATTGGTCAAGGACTTCTTTCTTCTCTTGGAATTCTTTATAAGAGGAGGTATAAGCGTTGTAAACTATCAAATTGACACCTATAAAGAGACCTATGACTATACCGACAACCAATAGAGAAGGGTGAAGAATTTTCAATGTTTACTTACATTTGGCGTAAATGAATTTTTAGACCATTATTTACCAAACTACTTCATTGTCATCAACTTTACACGGAAATCTTCTTTATCTTTGAAAGATAAAACTTACGAAAAAATATTTGCTATACTTACAAAGAAAAACAAGGATACCATTGAAAGCATAAGAAAGGTTGATGATAATGGGCAAGAATATTGGACCTCGAGAGATTTATGCCCAGTTTTGGGGTATTCTGAATATAGATTCTTTCTGCCGGCAGCAAGAAAAGCATGGAGTGCCTGTAAAGAAAGTGGTCATAATCCCGAAGACCATTTCGAGGTTTTGCACGATATGGTTAAAATAGGGTACGGCGCTGAGAGACAGGCAGATAACATTAAAATGACCCGCTATGCATGTTATTTGACTGTGATGAATGCCGATTCATCCAAACCTATTGTGGCTCAGGCTCAAACATATTTTGCGATCCAGACTCGTAGAGCTGAAATTTTATTACAAGATACTCACTTGACAGAGGAAGAGCAACGCAGACTTTTACTTCGCAAAGAAATGAAGAAACATAATACTCAACTTGCTAGAGCAGCAAAATGGCTGGTGTTGCAACTAATAAAGATTATGCTGTTTTTCAGAATGCTGGCTATGAAGGATTATATAACGGTTTAACAAGTCCAGATATTCACGAAAGAAAAGGTCTGACAAAATCACAAAATATTTTTGATCGATGCCGGGATTTTATATAAGATTAGTCGAATCTCTTTACCTTCTCTTCCTTTTAAATTCTTTGAGTTCTTTAAGGAAGATTGGAAAAACAAAATAAAGATTAGAAAACGAAACCTTTAAAACCCATTAAGAATAATTTTATAGGCCCAGAAACTAAACTGAAACCGTTTATGACCGAGCCGAACCTTTGAGTATCGCCGGATTTGCTTATTCCCTAAAGCTTATTGGGCTTATTGTTGTCATGTTGTTAGATTTTTTTGTTAAATTTGTCAATGTTGCAAATCCCTTATTATGAAAAAATTAATTTATCCAATTTTATCATTATTGATGTTTTTGATTGTAGGTTGTTCAAAAGATGATATCGAGCAGCCAGACAATAATAATCCTGACAATGAGCAAACCATCCCTGACAATACGCCGGATCCGGATTATGAAACCGACTATAATCCGATTTCAGAAAAGTCCGAAAATTATAATATAACTTACCAATATAAAGAGGGTGTTAAAGTGCTCAACGAGGTAGCTCAAAAATATCTTATCTCTATAGAAAATGATACAATATTATATTTCAGCCACAATACGCCCTCAAATATTTTGCCGGAAACAGGAGAAATAGTCGCCTCTAAAATATCTGATAAAGTTCCTTTTGGTTTAGGCAACAAGGTGACCTCTGTATTTGAGGAAGGAAATGAGATAAAATGTGTTACTACCACTGCTTCTTTTAATGAAATTTTTGAAAAACTTGAGCTTGAATCCAACTATTCGCTATCAACTTTGACAAAGGGGAATTATGATTTGAAAAGCCGTGCTACATTAGGAGACATGGATTTAATTACAATACCTATAGAAGTGGGAAACAATGGCTGGTTCGCGGAAATGAGTTTAAATTTAGGAGGAGTCCTGACTTTTAATTTTAACCTGACAGAAGAAACCTATGAATTATCCCTTACTACAGGAATCGAAATTAAAGGAGAGGCAGGAGTGAAATATGAATTTAATCCTGAGGATGACGATGAGGAACTTAAAAAGATTTTAGATCTTCTACCTTCCACTACGGTATTTGAAGGAGTAATACCAATAGCCGGAGGAGTCGTAACGCTACGTCCGTTTGTAGACTTTGGTTTATATCTTGCAGGTGCTTTAGAAGGAAAATTGAGTTTGGGATTTGGAAAATCATTCATTTACAAAGCAGGCTGGACACAAGAGGGATATTTTAGTGAGGACCTCACTGATAAAAATGAAAATATTTTAAAATCTTTAGACTTAGAGGGAAGTTTTAAAGTAGGTCCCGTTGCTTCTTTCGATCTTGGTCTAGGGTTATGGACAAAAAATCTTGGAGCAAAATTAAATATCTCTCCCAATTTAATGATAGGTGGGGAACTTGGTCTCTCTTTTTCTACTGAGAAAACTTGCTTAATAGATAATCAAGAACTTTTCTTCGAAGGAAATATTGATGTTGCCGGAGCAGTTTTTATAAAGTTTTTTGAATGGGAAAAATCAAGTGAAATAGATTTTGCTCAAATACCATTATTCCGGTATGATACTAATATCTTCCCTCCTGCTCCTGTGATGTATCCTTTCAAACAATCTGATAATCCGTTGAATTATATCATAGAAATGCGATTTGAAAACAATTCTTTGATTAAATATTTATATTCAACTCCTATACTTTTTATAGAAGATAACGATGAATTAATTGCCACCGTCATAGACGAAAACCCATATTGGGGAGACACTCATAGATTAACATTTAATGTCGATGGTTTATCTCCGAATGTGGAATATATGCTTACTCCGGGTTTTTTAATAGGTGATATTTTCTATTATTGGAAGGAGTATCGGTTTGTAGAATATGCTGACCCATGGCTAACTTTGAATGATGTAGAAATCGTTAACACTTATTATAATGAAGCCTTTGGTGAATATCGTTATGATGTGAAGATGACATTTGACTTTGAAAATGTGGACTCCATGGGTGTGTGGGGTTGGACTTATGGATATTGGGAAGGGTCTGAATACAAAGAATATAGCGACGTCGCAAAATCAACCGCAGGTATTCAAGACGGGATAAATATAAAAAGAGAAACTTTTTCATTCTACCAACCAAATGTAAAGGTGACAATCACACCGGAATTTAAAACTCGAAACGGCTTTACTTACCGTACTGATCCTTACATTGTCAATTTTATCTATTCAGGGAATTAACATTAAATTAATCTTTAAAAACATAGGGAACCTGTAAAAAGTATTGTTGGTGGTGGTAGTCTTGTTTATCCCCGTGGGAAACCACCATGGTTCTTTGTAAGAAGATGAGGATAGTTAGGGAATGACTATTTTGATTGTAAATCTAAAAATCCTCTCTCAGCTCTTGCAAATTCATTCCAAATATTGTAAATTTAACCCATAAACTACTAAATAATAAAAGTATGGATTACAAAATCATCGACGTAGAAGGCATTGGCCCGGTGTATGCTGAAAAACTTAAGGCTGCGGGCATCAACGATTCAGCACAATTGCTGGAAAAAGGAAAAACAAAGAAAGGTCGTGAAGAACTCGCAGAAGCTACCGGTATCAGCAGTAAACTCATCCTCACATGGGTAAATCATGCTGACTTATATCGCATCAATGGTGTTGGTCCTCAGTTTGCAGAACTTCTTGAGGCTTCCGGAGTTGACACCGTAAAGGAGTTTGCTCATAGAAATGCAGAAAACCTTGTAGCGAAGATGAATGAAGTCAACGAACAGCACAAACGTGTTGGTAGAGTTCCATCGGTAACGGAAGTTCAACGTATGATTGATCAAGCCAAAGAGCTCCCCGGAGTTATAACTTATTAATTCGCAAAGAAACTTTATTTTTAAGACTTATAATTTTAATAGGTCAGGAAGTACCGTCCGGATTTCCTGACCTATTATACTGAAAGATCAATAATGAAGATTATAGCTACCGGCGATTGGCATATAGGCAATCTTTTTCATGGCAATGACCGTTTATCAGAACATAAACATTTTTTCCATTGGCTTCTAAGTAGACTGGAAGAGCAAAAACCTGACGCTTTGCTTGTGGCAGGAGATGTGTTTGACAATGCGAATCCGTCAGCTGCAGCCCAGGCTATTTATTATGACTTTATAACGGAGGCCACTAAGAAATGTCCGGAAATGAAAATTGTGATAAGTGCCGGTAATCATGATTCCGCGTTTCGTCTCGAAGCACCAAGGTCATTGCTTACAGAAAGAAATGTAGAAGTGAGGGGAAAAGTGAAAAAAAATTGGGTTTCTGACGAAAATGGCGGAAGTTGGAATATAGATTTTGACGATTTGATTATACCTCTCAATAATAGTGCAGGAGAAAAGTTCTTGGTGCTTGTGGTGCCATTTCTTAGAAGCGATGTGATGGAAGGTGGGAGTTACTCGGAGGGTGTGAACCGAATTATTCGTGATCTTACTCAATATGCTCGTGACAAATATCCCGGGTTACCCTTAGTGATGATGGCACATATGTATGCCAAGGGATCTGAAATTGCTGAAAAGGATGCAAGCGAAAAAATTATTATTGGGGGACAGGAGGAAGTGAATATGGATGGCTGGGAAGATCATCCTGATTATTTCACCAGCGGACACATTCATAAACGTCAGCATATTTGGAACACCAACTGGGCTCGATACACAGGAAGCATCCTTCCAATGTCGTTTGCTGAAATTGACTATCACCACGGAGTGGATTTGGTGACAATATCTCCTGATAAAAAACTGAAAGTAGAATTTATTGAATACGTGCCTCAGCATAAACTGAGAATTTTTCCTGATGAAGGAATTGAATTGCCACCCAAGAAACTATTAAAGCTTATTAAAGAAGAATTGCCTGATAGAGGAGATGGAGGTCAGCTTGATGATAAGTTCGAATATCTCTTGCTTAAAGTGAAACAAGATAAAGTGAACAACGACGAAATAAACGAATTGGAGTCTCTTATCAGTAGAAAAAATGTCGTGCTTTGCAAAATCCACAAGATTCTTCCTGCCATGGAATTACATTCAGGAGTCTTGGAAAAACAATTGGAAAGCGTTGAAGACATACTGAACCGTGATCCTCTTGAAACTTTGAAAGACACCTTTAAAATTGAACATAAACGCGAAATGAGCGAGATTCAGGAAAAAATGTTGAAATCTATACTGCAATCTATATCAGAGGAAGAATAAGCCATGAAAATATTGAAGATTGAACTGTTAAACCTTGCATCGCTCGACCGGCAAGAGGGTGAAATCATAAATTTTGAAGAAGGAGCTTTGAGAGATGCCACAATATTCAGCATTGTTGGGGCCACCGGAAGTGGAAAGTCAACCATTTTAGATGCCATTTGTCTGGCCCTTTACAATAGAGCGCCTCGTTATCCACGCAAAAAAGGGGAACGGAATCAGAGTATTGAAATTTATGGCGAGCCCGAAGAGGGCGAGAAAAATCGTCTTCCTCCGACAGATGCAAGAAATATTCTTACAAGAGGCAAGAAGGAGGGATATAGCAAACTTACTTTCCGATCCAATAATGGAGCAATCTTTCGTGCCGAATGGAGAGTAGCCAGAAAATCTAAAAATTATGGAGCTGTAGAAACTTCTCTTTATAAATTAATAACAGAAGAGGGTAAGGTGAAAGAAGAGGTAGCGGAGTGGGATACTATTCCTCAGATCATAGGGCTGGATTATGATCAGTTTCTGCGAACCGTCCTTATCGCTCAGGGTTCATTTTCAAGCTTTATTAGAGCCAAAGAGAACGAAAGATATGAATTGCTGGAAAAGTTGATTGGATGTGAGGAGCTTTATACCAGAATTGCTGCTAAAATCAAACAGCAAAAAGATGAGGCCGTGAAGCAATATTCTGAAATAGCAGCTCACTTTTCTGCCTTCGAAAAGGATATTATACCCGAGGAAGAACATAAGGCCTTAATAGAAATAATTAAAGAACTTGAGACTAAAGAAAAGGAGGTGAAGGAAGGTCTTTTAAAGACACAGAAAGCTTTAGAATGGTATATAACAAATGACAAATACCTAAAAAATATCACCGGGTATACCGACGACCTTAAAGCGAAGAAAAAAGTTTTGGACGATTCTAAAGTAGAAAATTACCAACTCGAACTTCATGACACTACCCTTGCCGGGGTGACCATTTACAAAGACTGGAAAACTGCCGAAACAGATATTTTAAAAGAAGAAGAAAAATTAAAATCTTTAAAAGAAAAATTTATTAAAATAGAAACTCAGCAAACGGCTGAAGAGGAGGCCCTTGAAAAATTGAAGGTTAAATCCAAGGAGGCGGAAAGCAAATTGCAACAACAGATGCCCCATATAAGGAAAGCCAGGGAAATAAAAACGGAATTGGATGGATTAAGGAAGGTGCTTAAAGAAAAAGAAAGTTCGAAAAAAACTGCTGAATCCTCCAAAAACAATGCGGATATAAATGTTGAAAATAATAAAAAAGACATTGAAAAATACAAAATCTCCTTAGAGAAATGTCAAAAGGAGTTTAACGAACTTAACGAAAAATTTAAGAATGAAGAAGAAAAGATTAACAAGAATGTAGAAATTGCAAAAGTCAATTTTGACAACGAAAAGAAAAAAACCGTTGGGTTGGATATAGAGCTTCTTCAAAAAGAAAGAAACAAAGCTGAAAAAAAACTGAACGATTTGAAATCTGCCATCAAGATTCAATCAGACATTAATTTAAAAATCAATAAAAAAGAAGAAATTTTAAAGAGTCAAAAAGAACTTGCTGAAGAAAATAATAAAATCAATGAAAAACTAAAGGAATTGGATATTGAAAATTTAAGTCAGGAACTTGATATCCTTACAAAATCCTATACCTTGATAACCAGCGAGAACTGGAATCTACATCGAAAGAGCCTTCAAGAAGGGAAGCCGTGTCCATTGTGTGGAGCTCTTAATCATCCCTACACTCTTGATGAAAACATTGCTCCGGTGGTTGATAATTTTAAATCTCTTATACTAAAGAAAAAAGAAGACCTTAATAATCAAAGAGCCCGGAAAGATGACCTATCCAAACAACAGTCGGTCAATAATGGGAAATTGGATGGGATTAAAGATATGCTAACGACTCTTGAAGCTGAAATAGAAAGTCTATCAAAAGGTTGGGATGAATTACATTCCTCTAATACCGATTGGCCATCTGATAAAGAACGTTTGATGGAAATGCAACCGGAGATGGAAAAGGAATTTAATGAAGTTGACAAAAAATTAACATACTATAATAATCTTACAAAAATAATAGAGCAACTCCGGGAGAAGAAAGAGACAGCAGAAATTCAGAAACAAGAATTTGACAAGAATGCTTCTCAAAAACGGCAAGCTGCCGAGAAAAAGATTCATGAAGCCAAAACTCTACTTGAGACTGAAAAAGGGAAAAGTGAAAATCTTTTGGCACAACAGAAAGAAAAAGCAAATGCTTTGGAACTCGCCTTGGAAGCTTTCAATAATACCAAAGTTGAGGTGGAGAATAAAGAAAAAAGTCTTAAGAATGAGATAGGCGATAAAGATCCTGAGATCTTTGAGAAAGAACTTGAGGATGACAGGAACAAGGCAAACAAGGAAATGTCTAATAAAATCGAAGAGATTTCGCGTCTACGTGAAGAGCTTAAAGAGATAAAGGGAGAGGAAAATGCAGTGAAAGGCCAACGAGAAAAGTCGGTCAACAATGCTTCTGAAAAGAAAAAAGAACTTCAAGTCTGGATCAAGGAGTTTAATGAAGGAAAAGCGGAGCAAATAACTGAGGAAACAATTGCTTTTTTTTATGAGTCTAAAAATGACTGGGAGGGACTCAGAGGAAGACTAAATAATTATCAGCGCGAGTATACAGCCGCCGAAACCACATTGAAAAACGAGACTAAGGCTTATAATGCCCATCAGGATAGTAAACCTGAAAAATCGAGGGAGGAACTGACAAAAACGAAAACGGAACTCGAAAACCATTCTAATGCCGAACTAATAGATGGTAAGGCTCGTATTCAGCGACATGAAATGGCTAAAGAGAAAATGGGAGAAATGTTTGTCAAAAAGGAGGAGGCCGAAAGATATAAAATCGAATGGGAGGAAATAACCGGCGCCATAGGTGCCGAAGGAAAGACTCTCAGGAAAATAGCTCAATGCCATACTCTTGGATTTCTTATTCGCCATGCCAACTTTGAGATCCGTAAATTTAATAACCGCTATGAACTTCAGCAAGTTAAAAATTCACTCGGTATAAGGATCATAGACCATGACAGGGCTGACGATATCAGAGACACCACCTCTTTGTCAGGAGGCGAAACCTTCCTTGTGTCGCTCGGTCTGGCTTTAGGATTATCTTCTCTATCCTCACGAAATATCAGTTTTGAAAATCTTTTTATCGATGAAGGGTTCGGTACACTTGATCCTGAAACGCTCGACACTGTTATAGATTCCTTGTCGATGCTCCAGACTTCTCAAGGGAAAAAAGTGGGAGTGATAAGCCATACTGATTCTATCAGTGAACGAATCGCCACTCAAATCCGGGTAATCAAACATGGAAATTCAGGGAGCAGCCATATAGAAATTTATCCCTAAATAGCCGGAATTACCATCAAAGAAATGGAGTAATAGCTGTTAAAGGATTTGTTTTTCAGAAACCAATTTGAGAAAGAAAGGAGTTCCGACTGTCAAGGAGTGGCAGACCATAAGAGCTTTTGACGGAGGATGTCGGGGAATCCTTCGTCTTTTTTGCGGATAAGGAGAGTTGAGAAAGGTGCTTTCTTTACCCGGAATTCGCCTTTTGCGGGGAGCACCATAGATTGGTCGTCGATTGTGAGGATGAAATTAGAGGCTCTGCTTTCAGGTTGGAGATTTATCACTGAATCTGCACCGGCCACAAGGGGGCGAAGGGTTAGAGTGTGCGGAGCAACCGGACACAGACACATGCAATCGATAGTGGGTTCAATGACAGGACCTCCGGCTGATAAACTATAAGCCGTACTGCCGGTGGGCGTGGCTACAATAAGACCGTCGCCCCGATATTGGGCCAGGAAACTTTGATTGACGGAAGCGTTTACATGGAGCATTGAAGAGCCATAGCGCATGAAAGCTATTTCATTAAGAGCATACCTCCATTTATCGGCAGGAATGGCGTCTGAAACAACTTCAATAAGCATTCTTTTCTCAATTCGGATATTGCCACGACAAACTTCTTCTATCATCTCTTCAGAATCAGAGAGACTACATGAAGCCAGGAATCCCAGATGCCCGGTATTGACACCTAAGATGGGTATCTCTCTTTCTCCAATCCAACGCGCTGCACGGAGAAAAGTACCGTCCCCACCAAGACTCATCACCAAAGATGTGCCGGTAGGGATATTGTCAACAGGTATGGAAGCGTGCATATCCACACCGTTTGTTTCGAGATATCCGGCAAATTTTGACTGGATGTATACCCGAAACCCCTTATCGTTAAGAAATTTAAAAAGCCGTGTCAACTCGTCGAAATAATCGGGTTGCCTACGGCTTCCATATATGGCAATTTTATTTGATGGATTCATAATTTTGTTTTTACCGGGAGGGCTGCCTAAACGTTCATAAGAGCTTGAAGAGAAAGGAGCCGTTCCGTGGCAATCTCCACACTTTGAATAGAGTCGCCGGAAGAATGGGCCTCAAGCACATGGAAATCGTATCTTTCAAGACTTCTAACAGCGGCAGTGGGATCCGAGTGGCGTACTCTAAGAGTGACTTTTACCTGTCCGTTTTCACCAGGGGTTGAAAAAAGGTCAACCAGATGAGCATCCGAATCTTCCACGGCATGGGCCAGTATGCTTGCGCTATAATCTTCCGGGGCACATTCCACTGTAATCACACTGCAATCATCACGGGGGGCAATCATCCTTCCAATCCCCTCGAGGAGTGAAGACTGATCGATTATGCCTAATTCCTCGCCATTCTCTACCACTGTCAATTCCCGGTTCTTCGTATCAAGGAGTCGCGGAATTATATCAATCAAAGGCATTTCCGACTCTATTTGAGAGTCAGGCATCTGAGATGATTGAGGTTTTCTAAATGATAATATATCTTTTGCTGTCATATTCTAAACTTTAACCTTTAACCCTTACTCCTTATCCCTATTTATCCTAATCCCTATTAACCACTAATATTGTCTCTTAGAGCAAATTTTGCTAATTTTGCACTTCAAATTTACAAATTTTATGCCGAATTTTCCGTTTGAAAATATAAAAGCGGAATTTTTATATAAAAAAGCATGACAAATCTTAGTGTAAATATAAATAAAATAGCCACTTTAAGAAATGCCAGAGGTGAAAATCTTCCGGATGTTGTGAAGTTTGCCATAGACTGCGAAAAATTCGGAGCTGACGGTATTACAGTACATCCGCGGCCGGATCAACGGCACATCACTTATAAAGATGTGAAAGACCTTCGTAAGGTTGTATCAACTGAATACAACATAGAAGGCTTTCCCTCGAAGGAATTCATGGATCTTGTTTTGGAAGTAAAACCTGATCAGGTGACCTTGGTTCCGGATTTACCCCGAGATCTCACTTCAACTCAAGGCTGGGACACAGTGAAAAATCAGGAAACACTAAAAAAAATCTGCACACTTCTCAGAGAAAATGGTATCCGCAGTTCAATCTTTGTGAATCCTTCTTCCCCGATGGTGGTGGGAGCAGCCAATGCCGGTGCCGACAGAGTGGAACTCTACACCAAACCTTATGCCGAGATGTATTCTCAGGACCGAGAATTCGCTATTGCGCCCTATATAGAGGCAGCCACATTAGCCCGAGAGTCCGGTATGGGATTGAATGCAGGTCATGATCTTAATCTTGAGAATCTGGGCTACTTTGCAGAAATGATTCCCTGGCATGACGAGGTTAGCATCGGTCACGCCCTTATATCAGATGCGCTCTACTACGGCATCGAGGATACAATCAGAAGGTATAAAAACGAATTGCGTCTGTCATGACCTTTTGGGAGACCGTAGAACGTGGTGAATACGTGATGATAGCCCTTGCTGTGCTTTTCATCCTCACAATTATCATCTGGTGGGTAAGGTCAGCTAAATTGGGCAAGGAAAGAAAAACCTATCCGGACTTGATGCACAGAGTGCGTGACCATGTTATGGAAGGAGATATTGATAATGCACACCAATTATCAGGTTCTCTAAACACACCGGGTGCCAAGGTGGTGGAAGCCGGATTAAGCCGAGTCGGAAAATCCATTCCGGAGATTGCCACTTCCATGCACGACACAACCTCAATTGAAAAAGAAGCTATGACCAGAGGACTAAGATGGCTTCGATTTATTGCTGTGGTATCACCACTAATGGGATTAGGGGGCACATTGGTGGGAATAATCGACAGGTTGCGAGATCTCGGAGAGTCAGGAGGCGCTGACCTTTCAATACTATGCGATGCTATCTCCCCTACTATCATCACAACTGTTGCCGGACTTGGTGTGGGTATTTTCGCCCTGGTGGCTATGACATGTTTGGATGCCAAAATCGACAAGGCTCAACGAAGACTCGACGAGTTGAGTTTGGAATTTATGGATCTCCTTAATGAGCCCGGGTAATTAGGTATTTGGTTAGTTGGGGAAATAAGGGATTAGGGAAAAGACAGAAGAATATGCTTTCAAAAAAATATAACCTCATCAACAATATCGGCGGATGGCTTGTATTTGCCGCCGCACTTATCACGTATTGGTGCACGCTTGAACCCACAGCTTCATATTGGGATTGCGGCGAATTCATTATTCAGGCAGATAAACTTGAAGTAGGTCATCCACCGGGGAACCCTATCTTCATGCTGACAGCCCGTTTCTTTGCCAATTTCGCTTCAACAGCGGGAAGTATCTCAGTGATGGTGAACGCCATGAGCGGATTACTCAGTGCCCTCACCATATTGTTACTTTTCTGGACCATCACTCATCTTGTGAGGAGACTTGTGGTGAAAGACGGCCAGCGCAAAGAGATATCCTTGCAGCAATATTTGGTTATAATGGGTAGTGGAATCGTAGGCTCGTTAGCCTATTGTTGGAGTGACACTTTCTGGTTCTCTGCTGTAGAGGGTGAGGTATATGCTTTTTCTTCGTTCTGTACAGCCTTAGTGTTCTGGTTGATTCTGAAATGGGAAGACCATGCCGACTCCCCACATTCCGACCGCTATTTAATACTCATATCATACATCATAGGTGTCAGTGTGGCGGTGCACTTGCTGAATCTACTTTGTATACCGGCGATAGTTTTAGTTTTCGCCTTCCGCAAATGGAAAGACATGAATCTTGCCAAGACTTTAGTAGTGTTGGTGATTTCATTCGTGATAATAGCCTTAGTGCTCTTCGGACTCGTGCCAGGATTCATCAAGGTGGCACAACAGTTTGAGCTTCTCTTTGTCAACGGTTTCCATCTCAGTTATAACAGCGGTGCTATCTTCTATGCTTTGCTGACAGTTGTGATATTCATCTGGACATTGAATGAGCTTTACAGGCAGCGAAACGGATTTTGGATAAGATTCTCATTTCTGGTGTCGCTTGCAATTTCGGGTATTTTCTTCTTTGGAGATACTTTCATCATAGGTTATTTTCTCCTTGCATTCGTAGCTTTCCTTCTATTTTCAAAATATGGAAGAAATCTATCAGTGAGGGTTCTGACGGTTATCATGTGGAGTATTGCTGTGATATTTGTAGGCTACTCAAGTTATGCCTTGATATTGATACGCTCCACGGCCGACACACCGATGAACCAGAATTCACCGGATAATGTCTTCGACCTTGCCAGTTACCTTAACCGCGAGCAATATGGAGAAAATCCTTTGCTCTATGGAGAGACCCTCTACTCTTCGCCGATGAAACAACTGAATTTCGTGCAGAGAGACACAATGGGTTATCGTGAAGACGGTAGTGCCGTGACCCTTGCTACACCCTATTACACCTCTGTGATAGAAAAAGGGAAGGCTCAATATGGCAAAGGAGTTGCGGGAGCTTCACCGGTTTCAGAATACGGTTTCCTTTCTGAGGAGGAAATGAGAAACAATACGAGTCTGGCTAACCGTGGCGGGGATTATTACGTGAAGAAAGACTACAAACCTGAGGCAAAACTGAATCCCGAACTCAATATGTTCTTCCCCCGCATCTACAGCCGTATGCACAGGGATTACTATAAGCAATGGGTGAATCTTGACTCTGCATCGGGCAACTTTGTAACCCTCCATGCCATAGATCCGACCACAGGAGAAAAGATTCCGGAATATGACATTCAGCGCGAACCACAATACAACCAATTCACGGGGAGATATGCCTATCCGGAGAAAATTGCTTATAAACCGACATTCGGACAAAACTTAGCTTATTTCTTCAACTATCAGCTCACCCACATGTATCTTCGGTATTTCATGTGGAATTTCGCCGGAAGACAGAACGATATCAACAACCAGCAAGGAGAACTTGACGCAGGCAACTGGATATCGGGAATTCCTTTTATTGACAACGCCCGTCTTGGAGATCAAAGCCTCTTGCCTGATGATCTTGGTAAGAACAACCAAGGACACAACAAGTATTATATGCTCCCACTCATCTTAGGCATTATCGGACTTTTGTGGCAATCGTTCGCGGGGAAGAGAGGTATCGAGCAATTCTGGATAGTGTTCTTCCTATTCTTCATGACGGGTATCGCAATCGTGCTTTATCTTAACCAACCGCCCAACCAGCCACGAGAACGAGACTATGCTTTCGCCGGTTCCTTCTATGCTTTCGCCATTTGGATAGGAATGGGAGTGCCGGCACTTTGGAGAATTCTGATGTTCTCTTCCGGATCTTTCATTAACAAACTATTGGCAAAGAAAAAGAATCTTGGAATTCCTACCGACACTCCGGAAGGAAAAGAGATTGAGAAGGAAGAAGATGCAGTGGAAGAAATCAACCCGAAATCCTTAACAGAGGAGCCGGAACAGATCTATGCCATCATCAACGAACCGAAACCTCTTTATCCTTTCTCACGTTATTGCGCAGCATTGGCCTGCCTTATAGGTATAATCATACCGATCCAGATGGTTAGCCAGACATGGGACGATCATGACCGATCGGGCCGTTATGCAGCACGTGACTTCGCCATCAACTATCTTGAGAGTCTTGAGCCGAATGCTATCGTTTTCTGTAACGGCGACAACGACACCTTCCCATTGTGGTATGCCCAAGAAGTGGAAGGAGTAAGGCCGGATGTAAAGATCATAAACCTGAGTTATCTTAACTCTGATTGGTATGCCAACCAAATGCTTAAAAAGTCGTATGAAGCAGAGCCTATAAAGATCACAGCTACGCCGGCAGATTATGCCTTCGGCAAATCAGATGTGGCCTTATTAGGACGTGAAAACGCACCGGCAGACCTTCTTTCGAGTCTCAAGCTCTTCTATCAAGGCTATGGACGAGAAGCCACCGGTTATCCCTCCTTACCGAGTGCCGTGGTAACAATACCGGTAGACAAGGAGGCAGTGATGGAAAGAGGTCTGGTAGCAGCCAAAGACACAGCAGATATAGTGGATAAAATAGTTATAAATCTGCGTAACACCAATTCCTTCAATTCAAAAGGATATCTGAGTCTGGGAGAAATATTGATGCTTGATATCATAGCCACGAATGCAGCCGAGGGTTGGCCTCGACCTATCTATTGGGTGACCACGGTTGGCGATGACTACCACTTGGGGTTGACACCATATCTGAGATCAACCGGTATGGCACACCAGCTTGTACCTACAATGCAGGAAGGCATTCCGGCACGAGCCGACAGGGCCTATGATGTTGTAACCAAGAAATACCGCTGGGGAGGTGTGGATTTCGAAAGTGGCAAAGCTCCTTATTTCGATGAAACAGCCAGAAGAATGCTTCTCACCACACGTTCGTCCATGCTTGACGTTGTTTCCGAGCTCCTTTATGAAGGCGACCGGAGTCAAGACTCTATAGAAAAGAGAGATTACTACGAGAAAGCCTTGGAGGTGGCAAATCTAATGAATCAAAAGCTTGATGAACGCACGGCTCCTTATGGATTAAGTATCGGCAGCACACTTGGGGAAGTGTATTGTGAGTTAGGAGAACCCGACAGGCTTGACGACAAGAAACTGACAGAAAAGGGTCTTGCGATTCTTTGGAAACTTCTTGAGCAATATGCACCCTATTTGGCCTACAACCGTATGGTAGCGTATAATTTCGGAGCCCCTGCCTTAACACCGGAAACCCGTTTAATTCCATATCAATATTATCATTTTGCAGAGATGTATAAGAAATATGGCGGCAATATGGAAGATGTGGAAAATCTTGTCACCAAGTATGGAATAACACTGGCGGAACTTGAGGAGAATTACAACAATCTTTATCGTCGCGGTTACACCACCGCAGCGGGACCGGATGAAGAGACGGTGAAGAGTTATGCTGAGGAAATCGCAAAATATTGCGAGATCGCGAATGAACTTTCCCAACTGACGCCTGCGGAATATGCAGCCAGAAGTCAGGATGAAAAATTGGTTGACTCTATGCTCTATGTGGCAATAGAATACTATAAGAGCATAGATCCTGATCTTAAATATCTTCAAAATTATGAAAACTTCAAGAAGTTGGATATGGCGAGAACTATCAGACTTGGAGAAGAATATGAGAAGAGTTTAGGAGAGTGATAAAGAGAAAGTGTTAAACATCCACTATATGTAAATATATAGGGATATACACTGATTATGGATGTTTATAGAACGGCCTCCTGAATGGTTCAGACTTTTATTTCCGGGTGCAGTGTTCCGCATTCCGGAAAGTTGTCAGAGACCGGGGAAAATATATATTACCTTCGACGACGGTCCAATCCCGGAAGTCACCCCATGGGTGCTCGACATATTAGACCGGTTCAATGTAAAGGCAACATTCTTTATGGTGGGACAAAACATAGAGAGGCATCCGAATCTGCTTGAAGAAGTGAAAGGACGGGGCCATAAAGTGGGGAACCATACTCTTCATCATATCCGGGGTTTGGGCATTACCTCCCGGGAATACATAGAAGATGCCGAAGCTTGTGAAAGATACACGCATACAAAGTTGTTTCGGCCTCCTCATGGTTGGTTGACTCCCTCCCAACTGAAGGAAGCAAAGAAAAGGTATAAGGTAGTGATGTATGACTTGGTAACAAGAGACTACAGTAAAAGGGTTGATGCAGAGGGAATCGTGAAAAATGTTAAGAAACTCACACGCGATGGTTCCATAATAGTGTTTCATGATTCTTGGAAAAGCTATGAAAAATTGAAGACAGCTTTGCCTGAATCCTTGAAATGGCTTAAAGACCAAGACTATGAATTCGCCCTCCTTCAGTAAAAACATTAACAAAACTAAACGATAACTGCGCGATAATGAAAAAAGTGCTTGTAGTAGGAGCCGGTGGATTTGCGGGTGGATTCATTGTAGAAGAAGGTCTTAGTAGAGGTTATGAAGTATATGCGGGCCTTCGGGAATCAACTTCCAGAAAATATCTCACGGATCCAAGAATCAAATTCACGGTTTTCAATTTCGATGAACCTGAATCTTTAAAGACAACCTTATCCGAAGCCATGCCGGGTGAAGAGAAATGGGATTGGATAGTTTATAACCTCGGGGCAACTAAAGCCATATCGTTCTCAGATTTTTCAAAGATAAACTACGAGTACCTTCGTGAGTTTCTCAATGCTTTGAAAGAGACAGACAAGGTGCCTGAAAAGTTTTTATTAATGAGTTCACTGTCAGTGCACGGACCCCGCCATGAAAAGGACGGAGGTAGATTCACCGAAACTGATATTCCGGCTCCCAACACCCGATACGGAGCATCGAAACTCAAGGCTGAGATGCTTCTTAATATGGATAAAATTCCTTATATCATTTTCCGTCCCACAGGAATTTATGGCCCCCGTGATAAGGATTATTTTTTGATGCTACAAACCATCTCCAAGGGCTTCGATTTCTCGGCAGGATATAAGAAGCAACTATTGACCTTTATCTATGTGGAGGATTTAGCAAGAGCCATATACGATGCTTTGGAAAAGGCTCCGGTGAATCAAACCTATATTATTTCGGAAGAGGCGGCTTACACACAGAAGGAATTCCGCAAAATAGCCGCAAACGCCTTGGGAAAGAAAGGAGTAATTTCAATTCCGCTGCCATTGTGGGCTGTGAAAGGAGTATCAACTGTGGCTGAGAAATGGGGAGTGGCACGTATGAAACCTTCCACCCTCAACAGTGACAAATACAACATCATGAAACAGCGCAACTGGGATGTTGACGTAAGCAAAGCAAAAAAAGATTTCGGGTTTAAGCCGCAGGTATCACTTGAAGAAGGGATTAAAAAGGCCATTGAATGGTACAAGAAGGAGAAGTGGCTTTAACAAATGAGGAAATTCCGTTAGTGGATTCCTTGGCACCCGACTCTGTGGAAACAATTTCTGAGCCGGTGTATGGAATTTTGCTCACACCACCGGAAACACAACCCAAGGCCCCAATAAGGCAACAAGACAATTTAGGCATATCATTTATACTCTGTGGAATATTCTTGTTGTTCCTGATCATAGCCCTGAGATTTCACAACAATATCAAATATGCCATCAAGGTTTTCCGCAATCTTGTTGAAACACGTACACGTCAAAATATATTTGATGATACAGTAAGGGAAACGAGCCTGATAGTCTTATTGAACATACTCTGGTGTATATGTGCGGGAGTAATCGTTTTTTGTGTTTTTCAGAATAAAAATGCGGGAGAGATCCCCTTTTCCGACCGAAGTATAGGCATGCTGTGTGGCATGGCTATGTGTATAGTCTACTCTTTATTTATGTGGTGGGCCTACATGGGAGTAGGATGGGTATTCAGCGATAAGACACATGCAGAAATGTGGGTTAAGGGCTTTTCAGCGAGTCAGGCCTTGATGACCCCGGCATTTTTTCTGACAGCATTGATAGGCATATGCCGTCCGGAAACGGGGCTTGGAGTGGGAATAGCATCTGCCATTGTCTTTATTTTAGTTAAATTGGTGTTTATCTGGAAAGGATATAGGATTTTTTTCAGTCAATTTTCGTCTTGGGTGCTTTTTTTATGCTACCTTTGCAGTCTGGAAATAGTTCCTTTGATTTTGTGTTACCGGTTAGCCCAGTACATTGGAACAATAATATGACTTACAAATGGATACCAACCGGTTTATATCTTGGATATGAAAATTAAGAAGATATTAGTATCGCAACCGCAACCTACCTCGGAAAAGTCCCCCTATTTTGACATAGCAAAGAAACACGATGTAGAGATCGTATTCAGGCCAATGATAAAAGTTGAGCCATTAACAGTTAAGGAATTCCGTCAATCCAAAATCAATTTATCAGACTATACGGCGGTTATCTTCACGGCTCGTACTGCAGTGGATAACTTTTTCCGTTTGTGTGAGGAGTCAAGGGTGACAGTGCCGGACACCATGCGTTATTTCTGCACCACGGAACAGATAGCACTCTATCTCCAGAAGTATATAGTTTATCGTAAAAGGAAAATCTCTTACGGACTGACCGGGAGACTTGACGATCCACAATTTCTTAGTGCCATCCAGAAGAACCATAAGGAAAAATTCCTTATACCGGTGTCGGATATCTTGCCTGAACACATGGATAGCCTCACAGCCTTGAAAATCAATATCACACCGGCCATGATGTATAGGACAGTCAGCAACGATTTCCGGCCTGATGAGAAATGTGACTACGACCTGATGCTTTTCTTCAGTCCCGTAGGAATACATTCACTCCTTAAAAACGTGCCCGATTTTGTGGTGAACGGTAAACAGAGAGCGGCCATCGGCACTTTTGGTGCACCCACTGCTCAAGCTGTTAAAGATTCGGGGCTTGAACTATCGATCGAAGCACCCACCAAGGAAATGCCCTCGATGACCTCAGCACTTGATGACTATCTGACTCGCTGCAACAAGCAATGAGATCACTGAAGGAAACCGAGTTTCAAAAACTCATGCAGAAGCGCATTTTCACTGTGCTTCTTATTGCCACGCCCTATGATTCCTTCATGCTTGAAGAAGACGGCAGAGTGGAGGAACAAGTCTATTTCGAATATGTTGGACTTCATTTGTCGTCGCCCCCACGCTTTGTAAAAGCTGCCACATATGAAGAGGCCAAACGGCTTCTGAAGGAAATGGAATTCGACCTCATCATCGCCATGCCGGGTGTGGATGTCAGCGAGACTTTCAGGGAAGCTAAAATCATAGATGCTGAGTATCCTCAGATTCCTTTTGTGGTGTTAACTCCGTTTTCAAAAGAGGTGAGGCGACGTATAGCCGGCGAAGATCTTGCAGGTGTGGATTATGTTTTCTCATGGCTTGGAGAGGTAGACCTTATACTTGCCATCATCAAACTCATAGAAGATCGCATGAACGCCGATAATGATATTCTCAATATCGGAGTGCAATGCATAGTTGTGGTGGAAGACTCTATACGATTCTATTCCTCGGTACTCCCCCATCTTTATAAATATCTACTGACTCAAAGCCGCACATTTTCCACAGAAGCCCTCAACGAGCATGAAAGAATGCTAAGAATGAGGGGGAGACCCAAAGTGCTTCTTGCCCGAGATTTTGAAGAGGCACAGGCCCTTTTCGAAAAATTCGGCAACAATATTCTTGGAATCATATCCGATATGAGATTCCCACATGCCGGAATGAAAGATCCGGATGCCGGACTTGCCCTTGCAGAAGAAATCAGGGAAAAACATCCGTTCACACCTGTGATTATAGAGAGTCAGGAAAGTGAAAACCGGACAAGAGTGGAGCAAGAGGGATATATATTCTTAGACAAGAACTCGAAGACCTTTCCCCAGGAACTTCGAAAAGCTGTGGAACATAACTTCGGGTTTGGCGACTTCATAATCAAGGATCCTGTGTCGGGCAAAGAAATACTGCGCATCCCAGACCTAAAGACCTTACAGAAAGAAATTTTCAATATCCCTGACGACGCACTTTTTGCCCATTGCCGTAACAACGATATTTCACGCTGGCTTTACTCTCGTGCCCTTTTTCCCATTGCAGACAGAATTAGAGATCATTATTTCCACCGTATAGAGGAGGCTCCGGCGGTGCGTGAACTCATCTTTGATTGTATCGTGAAATACCGGAAGATGAAAAACCGAGGGGTTGTGGCCATCTTCCTTAAAGACCGCTATGACCGCTACAGCAATTTCCAACGTATAGGCGAAGGTTCTTTGGGAGGCAAAGGGCGTGGCCTGGCATTTATAGACCAAATTATAAAGAAATATCCGGAATGCGATGACCTTCTTGGGGTTCAAATCACAATTCCTCGCACAATCGTTCTGTGCACCGATATATTCGACCAGTTCATGGAGTATAACGGGCTATATCGGATTGGATTATCCCAAAGTCCGGATTCTGAGATATTGGCACAATTTATAAAGGCTAAACTTCCTGCTCATATAATAGATGACTTACGCGCTCTCTTTGACGTTCTCGACAAGCCTCTTGCAGTGAGATCCTCTTCCCTTCTTGAAGACTCCCACTACCAACCCTTCGCCGGGATCTATTCCACTTATATGATACCCTATCTCCAGGATCGCGAAGAGATGCTCCGGTTGCTGTGTGATGCCGTGAAGAGCGTATATGCATCAGTATTCTTCAAGGATTCAAAAGCATATATGAATGCCACAAGCAATGTGATAGAGCAAGAAAAAATGGCTATCATTATTCAGGAAGTGGCCGGTGAATGGCATGGAGATTACTACTATCCCTCATTTTCAGGAGTGGGTCGTTCAATAAATTATTATCCTGTCGGAGAAGAAAAATCTGAAGAGGGGGTTGTGGAAGTGGCTGCCGGACTTGGTAAATATATTGTGGATGGAGGCATGGCGCTTCGGTTCTCTCCTAAACATCCTAATCATGTTTTGCAGACTTCCACAGTGGAACTTGCACTACGTGACACACAAAAAAATCTATATGGATTAAGTTCCACCCCACCGGGAAGCGAGGAGTTTTCAACCGATGAAGGCTTCAATATAAAAAAAATCACCGTTGCAGACGCCTTTAAGACTGATTCCTTGCGCTATCTCGTATCTACATTCGATCCCAACGATAGAATGCTACGCGACACCGATTGGGGACCGGGGAGGAAAGTACTTACATTTGCTAATGTATTGAAACAAGGAGTTTTTCCACTTGCAAATGTAGTGGATTTCATGCTATCCAAGGGTCAGTACGCCATGGGACGCCCTGTAGAAATAGAATTCGCAGGCAACATAAACCCGGATGCAATGACATCTGAAAAGAAAGGCATACTCTATTGGCTCCAAATCCGTCCTATAGTGGATAAAAAGGAAATGCTGGATGATTCAATCATGGAAGCTGACGATAGAGAGTTGATCTTACGTTCGGATACAGCATTGGGTCATGGAGTGATGGACAATGTTAGACACATAGTGTATATCAAACCTCAAAATTTCAATAGTATCGATAATCCGGCATTGGCTCTGGAAGTGGAGAAACTTAACAAAGGATTTGTAGATAACGCAGAACCTTATATCCTGATAGGACCGGGACGTTGGGGCTCATCAGATCCGGCTTTAGGTATACCGGTGAAATGGCCACAAATCGCCGGAGCTCGTCTCATTGTGGAGACAGCCCTACCCGGATATCGTATAGAGCCATCTCAAGGGACCCATTTTTTTCAGAATCTTACTTCTTTTGGAGTGGGATATTTCACCATCGATCCATCAGCCGGAAACGGTTATTTCGACAGTGAATATCTTGATTCTCTTCCGGCGAAATATGAAAGTGAGCATATCAAAGTGGTGGAATTTCCGACGCCACTCACCATTGCTATCAACGGAAGAAAAGGAAAAGGAATCGTGAAGAAATAAAGAAGGCGACATTCAAGTCGCCTTCTTGTTTAAATATATGATTGATCAAGCATATTTTGAGAAATCCGTAAGCCTCATATCCCCAGTCTCCGCAAAAGTATTATACATTGCGAATGCAGCTTTAAGATTGTGGGGAGTCTGTCCTTTCTTGGCAATTTTGAGATAGTCCCACATCAACTGCTTATAATCAGGATGCACACAATTTTCAATGATTGTATGTGCTTTTTGTATTGGAGAGAGATTTCGAAGATCGGCTACACCTTGTTCTGTCACAATCACTTTCACACTGTGTTCGCTATGGTCAATATGGCTCACCATCGGTACTATAGTGGAGAGTGCGCCATTCTTTTGAGTAGATGGGCAAAGGAATATTGAGAGATAAGAATTTCTGCAGAAGTCGGCAGAACCTCCGATTCCGTTCATCATCTTTGTGCCGTTGACATGAGTGGAATTTACGTTGCCGTAGATATCACACTCCAGGGCAGTATTCATTGCTATAAGGCCAAGACGTCTCACGATTTCCGGATGATTAGTGATTTCAGCCGGCCTCATCAACAATTTATCTCTGAAGAAATTAATCTTGTCCATGAAATGGAGCATCGCATCATCGGAAAAAGCCAAAGCACATGTGGAGGCATAGCTGCATTTACCTTTCTCCATAAGCTCCATCACGGCATCTTGAACCACTTCAGTATACATCTCGAATTTTGGTATACCGGGATGATCTGCCAGTCCATAAAGAGCTGCGTTAGCAATATTTCCTACACCGCTTTGAATCGGCAGGAATTCCTTAGGCAATTTGCCTTTCTTCAATTCGGAAGCCAGAAAGTCGGCCACGTTAGCACCGATTGCTCTTGTGGTGTCTGAAAGAGAAGTGAAAGCACTGATGCTTTCGGATTCATTAGAAGGCACCACACCAATAATCTTCTTAGGATCGATCTTTATTACAGTGCTTCCTATTCTATCAGAAGGTTTATAAATAGGGATTTCCCTTCTAAAGGGGGGATCCAAAGGGATATAATTGTCGTGGAAACCTCGGAATGAGGTTTGATAATATGAACTGTATTCGAGAATTACCTTTTTCGCCAACTTAGCAAACGTAGGCGTCATGCCGATACCTGCACCCAAAACGACCTCACCGGATGGATTCATTTCGGTGACTTCAATAATAGCGACATCAATGTCTCCCATAAAGCCATAGCGAAGATCCTGAGCCATATGGCTTAAATGGGGATCATAATAATCCATTTCGCCGTTATTCACCCCGGCACGTGCATCCGGAGTGCCTTGATAAGGAGTGCGTATCCCAATTGCTTTTGCTCTGGATAAAGCCCCGTCAACATAATCATTGGTGGAGGCTCCGGTGTAGAGATTCACCTTGAAAGGTTCTCCTTTTTCATGGTAACTTTTGGCCCTTTCTGCCAAAGCGACCGGCACTATTTTGGGGGTTCCCGATGCTGTGAAGCCCGAAGTGGCAACTGTGTCACCATTATGAATTTGGGCAGCAGCCTCTTCAGCACTGATAAACGGAAAACTCATTTGTAAACTTTAGATTTAAGGATTAAATTTGCACAAAAATACCAATTTTGTTCAATTTTTCAAAGAATATAGGAGTTGTTAAAAAACACTAATTTAAAACCATTTCAGCTTCCGGAGGAAAATTCCAAGGTTTCTCATAATAAGAAACTTCGAATAGAGACGTATGGATGCCAAATGAATGTAGCTGATTCTGAAACAGTTGCAGCAGTAATGGAAATGGCGGGATACTCACTGACGGATAAGGATGAGGAGGCAGATGCAGTCTTTTTAAACACATGTTCAATACGTGACAATGCCGAACAAAAGATATATTCACGGCTGGCTTATTGGAGATCACTGCGTAAAAAGACCGGAAAAAACATACTCATCGGGGTGATCGGATGTATGGCAGAACGGCTCAAGCATCAGCTCATCGAAGAACATGGAGTGAATATGGTGGCAGGCCCTGATTCCTACCTTGATCTTCCAAACCTGATTTCAGCCGCTGAAAATGGTGAAGAAGCTATAAATATCGAACTTTCCACCACTGAAACGTATCGTGATATCATGCCTTCACGAGTGGGGGCCAACGGTATAAGCGGATTTATATCCATAATGCGCGGGTGCAACAACTTCTGTTCCTATTGCATCGTTCCTTACACACGAGGCCGTGAACGTAGCAGGGAGCCGGAAAGCATTATCCGTGAATTGCAGGATCTGAGAAAGAGAGGATTCAAAGAAGCGACTCTTTTGGGCCAGAATGTTAACAGCTATAACTTTATGTCATCTGACGGTGAAATAACAGATTTTCCAAAACTTTTGGCATTGGTGGCTGAATCAGCTCCCGAAATGAGAATACGCTTCACTACCTCCCATCCTAAGGATATGAGTGATGAGATTATCAAGACCATAGCGGCTTATCCTAATATTGCAAGGCACATACATTTGCCTGTGCAAAGCGGCAGCAATTCAGTACTCAAAGACATGAACCGCAAATACACCCGAGAATGGTATCTTGACAGGGTAGCCGCGATAAGGCGTATACTACCTGACGCAGGACTCACTTCCGACCTATTCACAGGATTCCACAATGAATCGGAAGAGGATTTTCAGCAGACACTTTCTCTGATGGAAGAAGTGGGTTTCGATTCATCGTTTCTTTTTAAATATTCAGAAAGGCCGGGCACATTCGCTTCCAAACATTTACCTGACAATATATCCGAAGAAGTTAAAATAGAACGACTTAATCGGATGATTGATCTTCAGAACCGGATATCCTTAAGAAACAATAAGAAAGATATAGGAAGTGTGTATGAAGTATTGGTGGAAGGCAGGTCAAAACGCAATCCTGAGGAACATTTCGGCCGGACCTCACAGAATAAGGTAGTAGTCTTTCCTAAAGGAGAAACAAAACCCGGAGACTTTGTGAAAGTGAAAATCACAGATGCTTCATCAGCCACACTGAAAGGTCACCTCATGTAACCCTTTTTGTTCTAAGAAAATTTATTTTTATCTTTGCAAACCTCCCTCCAAGTATAATAAAATTTAAAACACACCACACATTATATGTCACTTAAATGCGGAATAGTGGGTCTTCCAAATGTCGGGAAATCCACACTTTTCAATTGCTTAAGCAGTGCTAAAGCACAATCAGCCAATTTTCCTTTTTGCACCATTGAGCCCAATGTGGGTATGATAACAGTGCCTGATGAACGACTCAATAAACTTGTGGAAATGTGCAATCCCAAGAGTGTAGTTCCCGCTACAGTGGAGATTGTGGATATTGCAGGTCTGGTAAAGGGTGCGTCAAAAGGAGAAGGTTTAGGGAATAAATTCCTGGCAAATATCCGTGAGACAGATGCCATATTGCATGTGTTGCGTTGTTTCGACGACGATAACATTACTCATGTTGATGGCAGTGTGGATCCGGTGCGCGACATGGAGATCATCAATTATGAATTACAATTGAAGGATCTGGAGACTATTGACGCACGTTTGGCAAAAACAGAGAAAGCGGCAAAAAGCGGGGGTGACAAAAATGCCAAGATGCAATTGGGCGTTCTTACCGCCTATAAAGAGTCTTTGGAACAAGGGAAACCGGCCCGTTCTGTGCAATTTGAGACTGTAGATGAACAGAAATTTGCCAAGGAATTGTTCCTGCTGACAAATAAACCTGTTTTATATGTATGTAATGTAGATGATGCATCGGCATCATCCGGCAATGCTTATGTGGAATCCGTGAGGAAGGCAATCGAAGGGGAAAACGCACAGTTGATGGTGGTGGCCGCTGCCACGGAAAGTGATATCGCTGAGTTGGAAACCCCGGAAGAGCGGGCTGAATTTCTGCAGGAAATAGGACTTACTGAAAGCGGGGTGAGCCGTTTAATCAGGGCAGCTTATTCACTACTCGACCTTCAGACTTATTTTACCGCCGGGGCTGACGAATGTAGGGCATGGACCTTCCTTCGAGGTACCAAGGCTCCTCAAGCTGCCGGGATTATCCACACAGATTTCGAAAAAGGGTTCATACGGGCTGAGGTTATCAAATATGAGGATTTTGTGTCTTTGGGTTCGGAAGCCGCTGTGAAGGAAGCTGGAAAAATGGGAGTTGAAGGTAAAGAGTATGTGGTACAGGATGGGGATATAATGCATTTCAGATTCAACGTATAAATAGTATAAAAGGGCTTTTTCAATTCCAAACTTGCATAACTCCCAACTAAAATTTATTTTTGTAGGCAAAACAATCCACTATGAAAAGCATTATACAATGTCTCCTTGCCTCACTTTTGTTAGGAGGCATGATGTTATTGACTTCTTGCGTCGACACCCGAATAATTGAACCTGAAACTCCCCTCATCGACAATTCAAGCAAGATTGTTTTAAATCTTTCGGCGCCTGAAGATGCCGCTACAAGAGCTACGGATGGTTTCAAATTAAGGTTTGTGGCTAAAATTTTTAATGGATCAGAAAGCAACCTTAATGACACTTATTATAAAGCACGTCAAGAATTGGTACAGGGAGAAGCAGGGCCTGCAGGAAAAATAGATCAGATGGTTTTTGATGTTGAAGCCAACCAGAATTATATAATCTATGTTTTTGCCGACTATATCCCTGTCGACTCCAAACCTTCGGAAGAAGGATATTATGATGATTATTATTATGATACCCGGAATTCCGGGAATACAGGGGTTACATTGATGAGTACCCCCAAACAACTTTCCAACCAAGCCGTTCCGGCATCTTTTTTCAATAACGACAATTATGATTGTTTCGCCGGCACTGAAAATATTGGGAAAAAAGGAGAAGATGCGATTTATAGAACTATAACTTTAGAAAGAATAGTATCCAAAGTAAGATTTGTTGATTCTACAAAAATCAAAGGAGATATCTCAACCAACGTTTCAAAAATAACTTATCTCAATAACTATGATCTTAGAAATCAAGGAGGTGGGAATAAAGCTTCAAATTCTGAGAGCATAAATTTAGGAAGTGTCAATTTTAAGGAAGGAGAAGAGAATGAGATACTTTATTTCTATACTTTTTCCAGTAAGATAACCGATGGAAGCCAATCACCCGGTTTGACACTTACTTTAACCGACCCAAGCAAAGACATCTCTGACGGCTCCCCCAACACCACAACCATAACTGTAGATAAAATATCAGTTCAAAAGAATTTTATCACCACCGTAAAAGGTAATTTTCTTCATGAAATTTATCCTCCTGTGGTTCCGGAAGAAGATCCTCATAAGGGAGCTATTTTTCTTGATGTTTTAGTGTCGGAGAAGCCATGGGAAAACCTTTCTTCAGAATGGACTTCTAAATAAACTGCTAACCTTTTATCCGTTTCATTTGTTATATCATAAGATATAACTATTAAAACAAAAGAAATTATGGATAAATTAAGTTATGCTTGGGGTATGGCCATGGGTCAGCAACTCAAGGGTATGGGTGTGGATCACCTTAACAAAGAGGATTTTGATGAAGCCGTGCATGCATCTTTCGAAGGTAAAGATACCAAATTGACACCGGAAGAGGCCCAGAAGATACTACAGGAATATCTCCAGGAACTCAATAAGAAAAATGAGGCAATAGCTCGTGAAGCAGGAGATAAATTCCTTGAAGCTAATCGTAAGAATCCTGGTGTGCATGTCACTTCTTCAGGCCTTCAATATGTAGTGGAAAAAGAAGGCACAGGTAAACAACCATCCGCCACTTCAGAGGTTACAGTGCATTATACAGGCAAACTTCTTGACGGCACTGTATTTGACAGTTCTATCAATAGGGGGGAACCCACAACCTTCCCGCTTAACCGCGTTATCCCCGGATGGACTGAAGGTCTTCAACTCATGAAAGAGGGAGCCAAATACACATTCTTCATTCCGAGTGACCTCGCTTATGGCCCTGCAGGAATTCCGAATGTTATCCCTCCTCACAGCACTCTCATCTTCGATGTGGAGCTCATCAATGTAAAATAATACTTAACCCTATAATTGGCTATGGTGGCTTTATGAGCCATCATAGCTTTAATTTTTAACAAGAATGAAAAAATCACAAATCTTTTATGTAGCCACGGCAACTCTTTTGGCCGGTGGCTTAGTGGCTTCTTGTGGTAACAAGAAACAGACAGAAACCATCCAGGAAGAGGCAGTGGAAGAAAGCTTCTCTCCGGGAGAAAAAGAAGCTGCTATAGACACGCTTCAAGTGATTGATGAAATGGTTCAGGCAGTAGAAACTTCTGTGAGCGGCATCAATGGCACTAAATATAATGCAGCGTTCTTTGATGATGCCTCAAACAAGGCTGACAAGGCCTCAGCCGATAAATATGCACAGACAGCAAGCGGTCTGAAATATGTGATTGCACAAGAAGGCACCGGTAAAAGCCCTAAGGCCACCGACACAGTTACAGTGCATTATGTAGGCACACTCACCGACGGCACTCAATTCGACAGTTCAATCGACCGTGGACAATCTATAGATTTCCCTCTCAACCGAGTAATTCCGGGATGGACTGAAGGTCTTCAACTTATGAAAGAGGGTGGTACTGCAGTGTTCTATATCCCATCTAATTTAGCTTATGGACCACAAGAATTGCCCGGTATTCCTGCAAATTCCAATCTCATTTTCTGGGTTCAACTTCTTCAAGTGAACTAAGACACGGTCTTTAAATATGAGAATTTCAAGAAGATTTATTAATTTTGCACTGATATTCTGCATAGGTCTGCTTCCGGTGGTCTTGCTAAGTTGCAAGGGAAGGACTGCTGAAAACATGGAGCCTACGGGCGACACAATTGAAGTGGTGATTATGCAGAACCCTAATGTTGAAAATTAACAAATAAAACAAAGAATGAAATTTTTAAGAATTTTGCCCATAGCGGCAATCGCTTGTCTGGCAGTTTCTTGTCAGAATGGTTCAGGCTCTCTATCTGAGAATTCCTCTCAAACCGACTCTTTGATGTATTATCTGGGTCAGATGCATGCGGCGGATTACCTTCGTGAAGCCAACAGAGACACCACTTTGAAAGAAGCGTCTGAAAAACAGGCTTATCTTTCAGGTGTAAGAGCAGGGCTTGCAGCTCTCAAAGAAGGCAATGAAAGCTACAACAAGGGTGTGATGATGGGTATGCAGATGGCTTCCCAGATGATGAGTTTCACCGAACAAATGGGTGTGGACATCAATAAAAATGCATATATTAGCAGTTTGCAGGGTGCTCTTATGGCAGATTCAATGCCCAATACCTCACAGGCTCAACGCGATTTCAGGACTGTGATGCAAAATATCGAGGCAGCCAAAGAGGCACGCGATAAAGCAGCAAGCCAGGAAAGTCTAAATAAAGTGGCTGCATCATCAGATCTTCCTAAGATCAATGATGACCTTTATGGCAAAGTGACTGAAGCCAACAACGACACTATAAAATTGGCCGACGGCGACGAAATCAATCTCGTGGCTCAAGTGACTAAAGAAGATGGTGAAAACGTAAATGTACCGATGTCTCCTAAAGGTAAAATCGGCAACAAACGTAGTTTCCCTGAACTCGTTTCCACTGCTGTTCTTACTCTTAAGAGCGGAGAGACCGGAGAATTCCTAACAACTGCACACGCACTATTGGGCTCAAGAGCTTCTCAAATGAATCTCGAACCTACAACAGTGCTCAAACTTACTCTCACTCCCACATTGGTTCCGAAAGAGGAAGAACCGGCCAAATAAATATTAAACAAATAGAAGAATAAGTATGATAAATAAAGGATAGAGGTTTGCCTCTATCCTTTACTTTTTTCTTTTTTATTTTAAATGTTATTCCAAAATAAAAGGAATTTCAACTTTTGCCGCAGCCTCTACGGGAGCACCGTCTTTTTCTGCCGGTATCCAAGCCGGCATCCCCTTAACTATTCTCATAGCTTCTGTTTCCAAATCGGGATCCACTAATTTCTCGACTTTTAAATTCTGGAGTTGTCCATTGACTTCTACTATGAAATCCACTACGACTATTCCCTCTACTCCATTTTCCTTAGCAGTCTCCGGATAATGAGTATTATCTTTCACATATTTTTTCAGAGCTTCTTCACCCCCGGGAAATTGTGGCTTGTCGTCGGCATAGACATTCATTCCCAAACTCATGGCCAAAATAGCCATTCCTATTATCTTTCTTTTCATGACATAAATTCTAAAAAACGGACTCTAAATATTAGACTTAAAAAAATTCAAAAGGTTAAATCGCCTTTTGGCCAATGAGCGAGTTTCTTCAGATTTGGTAATTGTTATTTTTGAGGCAACTTGTGGTTTAATGTTAAGTTCATTAATAAAAACACTCATCTCCTTTTCTGATTTCTTTATTCCATGCAAAACTTTGGTGCAACGGCTGTATTGATTGAAGTATACATCATTGGATTGCGCCCATTGATATGTCTTCATCTTCCATATCTTCATATTTTGTTTCAACATCCTTTCAAAGTAATCCACTCTGGTAGGCATTACGACGGCACAAAACCAATTTCCATCATTGTATTGGATCAAAAGTAGGGTATGAAGTTTGTCACCGGGTCCCTTGAGTTTAACTGCCGGATTCCTGTCTCTAATATTTATATTCAGTTCTCCCTCAAATTCTTTATTTATACGGTTCATGTAGTACTTGAAGAGCCTGCCATGAGTGCTTGTATCTTTCTGTTCACTTTGAAAAATATACTGATGTATCATTTCATGCACTAAAATAGTGTCAAGAAATTTTGGATCGAAATCTTCCACCTTATTGTAAATAATAATTTTGTCGGTGGTTTCCTTAACACCTTTTTTTATTTTCACTTTACGATGGAACAAAGCATTATAACTTCTACAGTCCTTACGAATCACCAACTGCACAGGCTCGAATAACAGAGGATTCCAAATACCTCTTTCTCCTATTCTATATATCCAATAATGATGTCTTTCCCGTAAATACTCAATCTCAAGTTTCATTGAATCATTATTATTTCTTATTGTTGGCGGACCTTGATTTTTATATATCTGTCTTAATATAATAGAAGGGAGCCGGACTTTATTGTCAAGCTCCCTCCGTATTTTAAAGGTTATTTTTATTAACCGTTATATTTCTTCATTACAGCGATAAGATCGAGAACTTTGTTTGAGTAACCGATCTCGTTGTCATACCAGCTGATAACTTTAACGAAAGTGTCAGTCAAATAAACACCTGCGTTAGCGTCGAAGATAGAAGTGAGAGGACAGCCAAGGAAGTCTGAGCTAACCACAGCATCTTCAGTGTAACCGAGCACACCTTTGAGTTCGCCTTCAGCAGCTTCTTTCATAGCGTTGCAGATCTGCTCTTTTGTTGCAGGGTTCTTGAGGTTACAAGTAAGGTCTACAACAGAAACGTCAAGAGTAGGAACACGCATTGAAATACCTGTGAGCTTACCGTTGAGTTCAGGAATTACTTTACCCACAGCCTTAGCAGCTCCTGTGGAAGAAGGGATAATGTTAGCAGAAGCAGCACGGCCACCACGCCAGTCTTTCATAGAAGGACCGTCAACAGTCTTCTGAGTAGCAGTAGTGGAGTGAACTGTAGTCATAAGACCTTCCACGATACCGAATTTATCGTTGAGCACCTTAGCAAGAGGAGCAAGACAGTTAGTAGTACAAGAAGCGTTTGAAACGAATTGTTGTCCTGCGTAAGTATTGTCATTAACACCAACTACGAACATTGGAGTGTCGTCTTTAGAAGGAGCTGACATTACAACGTATTTAGCACCGGCATCAATGTGAGCCTGAGCTTTTTCTTTTGTAAGGAAAAGACCTGTAGATTCTACTACGTATTCAGCGTCAACAGCACCCCAACCGATTTCTTTAGGATCCTTGCAAGCAGTTACGCGTATTGGTTTGCCGTTTACGATAAGGAGGCTCTTTTCCATGTCGTAATCAACGGTGCCTTCGAAACGACCGTGCATTGTGTCGTATTTGAGCATATAAGCCATGTAGTCAACCGGAAGAAGGTCGTTGATAGCTACAACTTCGATGTCGTCTCTCTTAGTGGAGGCGCGGAATACGAAACGTCCGATACGGCCGAAGCCGTTGATTCCAATTTTTGTCATTTTGTTTTGTTTTGAGATTTATTGGTTATTTTTTGGTTCGATTTTTCTTTTCTTTATGCAGATTTTGCCTACTGCAAGGCGGTTATGCAAAATTACCAAAAAATTCATCTTTCTTCAAATTTAAATCCATATAAAATCGCACAATAATGTTTTTTAACCATAAGTAAGGAGTTATTAAGGATTTTTTTAGTAGTTTTGTGCTGAAAATTACTATTTTGAGAACTAACTAACCTATTACGAAAAAATCAACCTTTCATCATGGGAAAATTTATAGAAGATTTTAAAGCGTTTGCACTGAAGGGCAACGTTATTGATATGGCGGTCGGTGTAATCGTCGGCGGTGCATTCGGCAAGATCGTGTCTTCTTTGGTGAATGACATCATCATGCCTGTAATCACTCTCTGCACGGGTGGCACCGGATTCGAAAATATGAAATTTGTGATTAAGCATGGCATACCGGCTACGGAAGAAGGACAGGCAGCAGTGGAGGAAGTGGCTGTGCATTACGGTACTTTCATTCAAAACATAGTTGACTTCTTCATCATCGCTTTCTCAATCTTCGTGGCAATCCGTGTCACTGTTAAATTCCAGGAAAAATGGAAGAAAGACGAAGAAGCCAAAACTCCGGAACCAGAACCGGAACCCGCTCCTACAAAAGAAGAAGTATTGCTCGGTGAAATCCGCGACCTTCTGAAGCAGCAAAACACTGATCTCGAAGCAAAAAAATAATCATTAGAATGAATAAAAAATCCGACTCATGAGTCGGATTTTTTATTGAATTACAAAGTGTATCAGTAGTTGAAGGATGATCCCCCGAGGAACTCCCGGAGAAGAGAGGTGGTGGGAATCTGGTCGGCTGGAATAGGCTCGAAATAACTTAGAAGTTTCATGAGACGATAGGCTTGAGCATAGAGAACATTGTCACGGGGGACTTCTCTTAATAAAGGCATGGCATATTCCTTCATCACTCCCAATTCAAATATGAGGGAGGAATTGAAAGTGGCGTCAGCATTTTCGCTGAAAGGGAATATCCATTTTTCCTCTCCGCGTCTCACACTTGGCCAACGTCTGATGCTTTCTAAGGCTGACGTGCGACGATACTTGTAGTCTCTAACTATTCTACGTAAGAGTCGGTTGTCGCTTGTAGAAATCCAATTATGATTATCGATTTTCAGTGTAGTTAGGGCGGAAATATATACTTTGAAAATTTTGTCCCGGTTAATGGAATGGGTAAGTTCCGGATTCAGTCCGTGGATCCCTTCCATCAATAGCACATCATTTTTCTCAAGTTTAAGGGGCTTGTATTTTTCTATTCTTCTACCCAATTCAAAAGAGTAAGTGGGAATATTTACCTCTTCGCCGGCTAAAAGACGTTTCAAATCCGAATTCAATCTTTCAAGATCGAGGGCATAAAGGGATTCAAAATCAAAATCACCGCTCTCATCTTTGGGAGTATGTTCACGGTCCACAAAATAATCGTCGAGGGAAATCATTTTGGGAACAATAAGATTTGTGGCAAGATGAATTGCAAGACGCTTTGTGGAAGTAGTTTTACCGGAAGAAGAAGGTCCCGCTACCAATACGATACCCGCTCCCCCCTCTTTACGTCGGTCTGATATTTCGTTAGCTATCTGCCCGATTAATTTTTCATGCATTGCTTCCGCCACATTTATGAGGCCGGCAGTGCGTTTTTCCTGCACTGCACGATTCAGGTCACCCACGTTCCTTACCCTTATCATATAGTTAAACCTCAACTGATCGGTGAAAGCCTTGAACATTTTTTCTCCGGGAGGATTCTTAGCAAGCATTTCCTCGGTTTTTTCAGGACTGAATGGGAATATCAGGAACCCATCCTTATAAAGCCGGAGGTCGAAGTCAGCGAGAAAACCGGTGGAAGGAGCCAATGGACCATAAAAACCGTCGGCGAGACCTGCGAGGTTATAATAAGTGGTGTAAAGTTCATGAAGGGTTTCAAGCAAGTTCACCTTAGCTTCAAGTCCTTGTTGCCTATACATCTCGATAACATCCCGTGTGAGCCGTTCATGTCGTTTGAATGGAATATCTGATTCAATATAGCTCGCCATCTTTTCCTTGATTGCATCAAGAAGATCTTGGTCGGGCACTAAGTCCTCTTCTCCTCTGCTTAGTCTGCAATAATGGCCACCGGCGATAGAATGGTCGATTCTCAATGTAGAACCCGGCAAAACTGAATTTACCGCTTTATAAAGGAGCATGCACAGCGACCTCATATATACCCTTCTTCCCGTGTCGGAGTCAGTAGGAAGGAACTCCACTTGTTTAGGAGAGAACAGCGGAAAACAGAGGTCTTCCGTTTTATTGTTTACATAGGCGCAGATAGGTTTGAAAGGCAGTTCTTCCTTAAGACGCGGAATAAGGTCGATAACCTTTTCTCCACCCAGCATCGAAAGGTATTCTCCGGTATTTTTGCAATATATTTTCATGGCTAATTGATTTCCATTGGTATCACATCCACAAATTTAATTAAAATATTAATTGAAGCGGAATAAAGTGATTGAGGGATTTTTATTAAATTTGCGAAATATTAACTAATTTAGCCTTAAATCTGTTATTAGTGCCCTCTTGGGACGTAATAGCGAGGATAATAACAACAATAATAACCACACCAACAGAAATAACAACCTAAATCTCTACATATGGGAAGAGCGTTTGAATATCGTAAAGCAAGAAAATTGAAAAGATGGGGCAACATGAGCCGCACCTTTACCCGCATAGGTAAGGAAATCACTATGGCAGTGAAGGCCGGCGGCCCTGATCCTGACATGAATCCCCGTCTGCGTGTGCTTATGCAGAACGCAAAAGCAGCCAACATGCCAAAGGATACTGTGGAACGAGCCATCAAGAAAGCCACTGATAAAGATGCCGGCGACTACAAAGAGATAATCTACGAAGGATATGGTCCCCACGGAATAGCTATTGTGGTGGAAACTGCCACCGACAACAACCAACGTACCGTTGCTAACGTGCGTAGTTACTTCAACAAACATGGAGGGTCTCTCGGTACCCAAGGTTCTCTTTCATTCCTGTTCGACCATAAGAGCGTGTTCCACGTTAAGCCAAATCCCGATGCGGATCAGGAAGAACTTGAACTCAGCCTTATGGACTTTGAAGGTGAATTTGAACCTGAAGAAGAAGAATGGGTGATATATGGGGCATTTGATCAGTTCGCCAACCTTCAGAAATTCCTAGAAGAGAATGGTCTTGAAATAATTTCAGCTGAGTTCGAACGTATACCCAACGATTACAAAGAGGTGACTCCGGAACAGAGGGAGGCAATTGAAAAACTTCTTGAAAAATTTGAAGACGACGAAGACGTGCAGAATGTCTTCCATAATATGAAAGAAGAGGATTGAACTAATGGTCTGAAGGTCCGGAAATTTGAACTTTAATAACTATTGGACTATCAGACTATAAGATAAAAGACAACAAGACGAGAAAAACAATTAACATAAACAACTAAACTAACAAACATCCGCTATGTGGTTAACATGCTCAACCGTAGGACGTAAGTTCATCATGGCTGCCTCCGGCGCTGTGCTCGTACTTTTCGTCACATTCCACTGTTGTATGAACTCCATAGCCATCTGCTGGCCGGCCACTTATAATTCTTTGTGTGAATTCTTAGGTGCCAACTGGTATGCTTTAATAGCTTCAGTAGGTTTGGCTTTGTTCATACTTTTGCACATAGTCTACGCTTGCTGGCTCACCTTGCAAAACCGCAAGGCTCGTGGACCGGTGGGCTACGCTATCTCCAAGAAACCGAAGACCGTTGAATGGTCTTCAAAAAACATGCTCGTGCTCGGTATCGTGATCCTCGGATTCCTTGTGGTTCACCTCATCCAGTTCTGGGCTAAGATGCAGCTTCAAGAAATTCGTGGCGTACACGATGTTCTACCTCCTGCCGCAGGAACACTTTTCCTTCAGGAAGCTTTCCAGACAAACTGGACTTGGATCGTCTACATCGCAGGGTTCATAGCTCTTTGGTTCCACCTCAACCATGGTATCTGGTCTATGTTCCAGTCTGTGGGTTGGGACAACACTGTTTGGATTGCACGTCTAAAGAAAATAGCAGTTTGCTGGAGCTCAGTGGTGTGTCTGCTTTTTATAACTCAGGCCATCGTTTTCACTGCTAAGGCTCACGAAGGTTACTTCAAAAACAATCCTGTGCTCCGCGAACAATACAAGGAAATGCTCGTGCCTATGTTTGATAAGGATTTCGGACCTGATGCAGCACAATACGGCATACCAACAGCAAGCATGCTACCTTACGATCAGTTCTCAATGCTCGTAGACGCTGTTATGCAGAAATATGCCGATTTCCCTCAAAGCCTTGACGACCCTCGTATTCAGATGGATTTGGCCCGCATTCCATCAGCCGCTGAAAAAGAACAATATCTTCAGGCTGTGAATCAGAGAATCCAAGGTTTGGAACATCTGCGTAGTGCTCAAAATCTTATCAACTACCTCAATGGTGGCGAGGCTCCCGCAGAAGTGCAACCTTTGGAACCCGTGGCTTTTGAAGAAGAAACTGAAATAGAGGAATTTGCCGCTCCGGTGGAAATTGCCGAAGATGGCGTAGTGGATAATAATAATAACGATTAAGCGATATGGCAACACAAGATAAAGTGAGAGTAATGAGTCCGGAGGATTCTAAGATTCCGGAGGGTCCAATCGCTGAGAAATGGACCAACTATAAGGCCCACCAAAAGCTCGTGAATCCCGCCAACAAGCGTAAACTTGACGTAATTGTGGTTGGTACCGGTCTTGCCGGCGCATCAGCCGCATCTACTCTTGGTGAACTCGGTTTCAACGTGCTCAATTTCTGCATTCAGGATTCACCGCGCCGTGCCCACTCAATTGCGGCTCAAGGTGGTATCAACGCAGCCAAGAATTATCAGAACGACGGTGACTCCGTTTATCGTCTTTTCTACGATACAGTGAAAGGTGGTGACTACCGCGCTCGTGAAGCAAACGTTTACCGTTTGGCAGAGGTATCCAATGATATAATCGACCAATGTGTGGCTCAGGGAGTGCCTTTCGCACGTGAATATGGTGGCCTCCTTGCCAACCGTTCTTTCGGTGGTGCTCAGGTTAGCCGTACTTTCTATGCTAAGGGTCAGACAGGTCAGCAACTCCTTCTCGGTGCTTACGCATCTCTAAATCGCCAGATCAAGGCCGGAAAGGTAAAGAGCTTTAACCGTTACGAAATGCATGATGTTGTGCTCGTGAAAGATAAAGACGGTGTGGAAAGAGCTCGCGGCATCATCGCTAAGAACCTTGTGACAGGTAAGTTCGAACGTTTCGCAGCCCATGCGGTTGTACTCGCTACAGGTGGTTACGGCAATACATACTTCCTTTCCACAAATGCGATGGCTTGTAACGTATCCGCAGCTATGGCGGCTTACCGTAAAGGTGCTTACTTTGCAAATCCGGCATATGTGCAGATTCACCCCACTTGTATCCCTGTTCATGGTGACAAGCAGTCAAAACTTACTTTGATGTCTGAGTCTCTCCGTAACGACGGCCGTATCTGGGTTCCGAAGAAGAAAGAAGATGCCGAAAAGTTGCAGAAAGGTCTTATCAAAGGTAGCGATATCGACGAAGCAGACAGAGATTACTATCTCGAAAGAAGGTATCCGGCTTTCGGTAACCTCGTTCCGCGTGACGTAGCTTCTCGTGCAGCCAAAGAACGTTGCGACGCAGGTTATGGTGTTAACAATACAGGACTTGCAGTATTCCTTGATTTCTCAGAGGCTATCAACCGTCTCGGTATAGACGTGGTGCGTCAGCGTTATGGAAACCTCTTCGATATGTATGAGGAAATAACCGACGTTAATCCGGGTGAAATGGCTCGTGAAACAGACGGTATGGAATACTACAACCCGATGATGATATTCCCTGCTATCCATTATACAATGGGCGGTCTTTGGGTTGACTATGAACTCCAGACTTCAGTGAAGGGTCTTTTCGCCATCGGTGAATGTAACTTCTCCGACCATGGTGCCAACCGTCTCGGTGCTTCAGCCCTTATGCAGGGTCTTGCCGATGGTTATTTCGTGCTACCATACACAATCCAGAACTACCTGAGCGACCAGATTTCCGTGCCTCGTTTCTCTACTGATCTTCCGGAATTCGAAGCTGCAGAAAAGAAATGTCAGGAAGTGCAAGATCACCTCATGAATATAAAGGGCAATAGAACTGTGGATTCAATCCATAAGGAACTCGGACATATCATGTGGGAATACGTAGGTATGGGAAGAACCAAGGAAGGCTTGGAAACAGCTATCAAGAAACTCAATGAACTTCGCAAGTCTTTTGAAACCGACCTGAAGATTCCGGGGAGTCAGGATGGCATGAACATCGAACTTGACAAGGCCTTCCGTCTCAACGACTTCATCACTATGGGTGAGCTCATCGCTTATGATGCACTCAGTCGTAATGAAAGTTGCGGCGGTCACTTCCGCGAAGAATACCAAACCGAGGAAGGCGAAGCTAAACGTGACGATGAAAACTGCTTCTATGTGAGCTGCTGGGAATATGAAGGCAGCGATGGCAAAGCCCCGTCTCTCATCAAGGAACCCCTCCATTATGAGGCTATCAAGGTGCAAACACGTAACTATAAGTCATAAACAAGTCCCGACGGACCTTTTTAACAGAAAATTACTACTATGGATGATAGAATAATGAAAGTTAACCTGAAGGTTTGGCGCCAGGAGAATGCAAAGGCGAAAGGGCACTTTGTGACTTATTCTGACGTGGAGACCACTCCGGACACTTCATTCCTCGAGACTCTCGATATCTTGAACGAGCGTCTTGTGGAGAACGGTGAGGAGCCAATTGCCTTCGACCACGACTGCCGTGAAGGTATTTGCGGCATGTGTTCTCTTTACATCAACGGTCACCCTCACGGACCGGCAATTGGAGCTACAACTTGTCAGCTCTATATGCGTCGTTTCAAAGATGGTGAGTTGATCACTGTGGAACCTTGGCGTTCAGCTGCATTCCCTGTAATCAAAGACCTTATCGTAAACCGTAACGCATTCGACCAGATCCAACAGGCTGGAGGATATGTTTCCTTCAATTGCGGTGGTGCGCAGGATGCTAACGACCTTCCGATTGCAAAGGTAGAGGCTGATGCCGCTATGGATTCTGCAAGCTGTATTGGTTGCGGTGCTTGCGTTGCTGCCTGCAAGAACAGTTCAGCTATGCTATTCGTGTCAGCAAAGGTTACTCAGTTCTCCCACCTCCCGCAAGGACAGGTTGAGACTGCTCGCCGTGTGAAAGCTATGGTGAAAAAGATGGATGAACTCGGATTCGGCAATTGCACCAACACCGGTGCATGTGCCGCTGAATGTCCCAAACTCATTCCCTTGGCTAATATTGGCCGCATGAACCGACTCTTCATCGCTGCCAAAATCAAAGACTAATCAGAATTTTCTAATATTAGAAAAACGGGCGGGATTTTTCTCTCGGCCGTTTTTTTCTTTTCTTGTTCAAATTATTTTATATTTGTGGAAAAATAGAAAGCTATGGAAGAGAAGAAGGATTACGAAGAGATAATCAGGGATCGGGCACGGAGAGTTTTTGATGCTATGGAACCCCGCACCGCCGACGCCGATATGGTACGCTTACAGGATGCCTTCGAGTTGGCTAAGGAGGCTCACGCTCCCCAAGTTAGAAAAACCGGTGAACCTTATATTCTCCATCCCATAGCTGTGGCAACAATTGCTGCCGAAGAATTGCGTCTCGATATAAATTCAGTTATTGCCGCATTTCTTCATGATGTAGTTGAAGACACACCTCACACCATAGAGGAAATCAAAGCCCGTTTCGGCGACGATGTAGCATATCTGGTGAAAGTTCTTACAAAACCCGAGAAACCGGCTTCAGATTTGAGCCAACAGGTGGATAACTTCAAACAGATGCTCAACTCCATGCAGAGAGACATCCGACCAATATTCGTGAAACTTGCCGACAGGCTTCACAATATGCGAACCCTCTCATCCATGAAACCCAACAAGCAGATGAAAATTGCCGGTGAAACCGACTATTTCTATGCTCCCCTCGCCAACCGTCTCGGCCTTTATTATGTCAAAACTGAACTTGAAAACCTCAGTTTCAAATTCCGTTGCCCTCATGATTACGCTGAAATCGTGAATCTTATCGAAGGGGATCGTCGCCATCAGAAAGAACGTCTCGAAAGATTCCGTCGGCAGGTAAAAGCCACTTTGCTTGAATCAGGAATTGAGGCGGAAGTTACGATTGAATATCGGGAGCCCTACAGTATCTGGAGGAAAATGAAAAAATATGGCGATGATTTCAACCATCTTAAATATCGCCATTTCACAGAAATTATTTTCAAGGTGCCTGAAGGTTCCGATGAAAAGGAAACCGCTCTTAAAATTTACTCTATTCTCACCGACAGTTTCAAGGAAAAACCGGGAGGACTTTCCAACTATATTGACTCCCCTAAAGAAAATGGTTACCAAAGTCTGCATGTGAAACTGCTTGCTGATTTTGGCCGATGGCAGGAGGTGCATATCAACAGCGAAAGAATGGCTGAGGATTCCCATCGTGGACTTGACACCCGCCATTCACAGGAATATATAGAAAGATGGCTTCATAAGTTCCGTAGCACGCTAAGAGATATAGGCAACCATGAAATCGGTATCGATTTCATGGAGAAAGTCACAGCCTCTTTTTATAACGATGACATAATGGTTTTCACTCCTCGTTTGAAAACCATAATGCTCCCTCAGAAAGCCAGTGTGCTTGATTTTGCTTACGAAATCTCGACTCCCACTGGCGACCATGCCAAATATGCCCGTATCAATGGTTTTTTGGCTGCCGTCACAGCTCCACTTCAACGCGGAGACGTAGTGGAAATATTCACTGATCCGGAGGTCTATCCCACACTGGAACGATTGGAGTGTGTTGTGACTTATAAAGCCCGTAACGCTATCCAGACCTATCTCAACACAATTCCCAAACCCCATTTTCACCGTTGTGAGTATTGCCGACCCATTCCGGGTGAGGAAGTGGTGGGTTTCCTCGAAGAAGACCGTTCACTTTCAGTCCACAAGCGTGATTGCCCCATTGCTATTCGTCTGGCTTCCCAACAGGGAGACCGCATCGAAAGCGTGGATTTCGAACCTGACGGTAACCTCTATCCGGTCACACTTTGGGTCAGAGCTATCGACCGGGTGCATCTTTTCGTTGACATCGCAGATTGTATCTCAAATCGCCTCCACCTTAATATGACAAGCTATGAATCTCATTGCAAAGATTACATAGCCACAATGGAAATCTCATTTGGAATACATTCATATTCTGAACTCGAAACAATCATGACTTCAGTATCAGCCATCGACGGAGTAGACGAAGTCAAACGTAAACTCGACTAACTTTTAGGTCGCATTGAAAACGACACCAGAAAAACTCCTGCGAATATCAGCATTGTGGCAACGATTCGGTTCCAACCAAACAAAGCCAAACCCATCAATGTGGCCAGCAAGGATGCTACGACAGGTTGCAAATAAGCATAAGATGAAATCACCGTTGGTTTTAATAATTTCTGAGAATAAGGAATTATCAGATACGCCAGAAATGTAGGGAATAAAATGATATAAGCTAAACCCAATATTGAGGAGGTTTCAAGTTCTATCCATTGAATTGGTGATATGAACGGGGAAACACAGGGGATATATGTTACCGCTGAAAAAAGAAACATCCATTTCATTATCGTGAAAGCCGGATATTTGTTTATTAGTTGCAAGAAGAAGACATAATATACTGAAGCACATATCTGGGCCAGCATACACAGAATATCTCCCAACATCGGATTTTTAGCGATATCATTTTCTTCATTGCTGAAAGCCATCAACAAGGCTCCCGACAATCCTAAAACCACTCCTAACACTTTCAGAGGCGTCAACGGATTTCCAATAAAAATTGCAGCCAAAATCAAGGTGAAAACCGGTGTTAGCGTACACATTACAGAAGTGTCGACCGGTGTGGTATATTGTATACCGATTATAAACAATCCCTGGTTGGCCGATATCATTACAATCGAAGCAAGAAACAAAGTGAAATAGTCGCTTCGTTCCACCTTTACATCCCCTGTGAAACGTCCGGGTAAGAATGAAAAGAGTAAGAAAAGTATCGCACCTCCCCCAATTCTCACAACAGACAGTGCCATTCCGTCAAGAACCCCTTGTTCCAAAACACTTTTGGCTATTGGAGCCATGGCTCCCCACATTATCGTGGCCATCAGCATCCCCAGATGTCCATAGGTTCTATTTCCCTCAAGGGTCGTCATCTCTATTCGTTCCATTCTTCTGCAAAGTTAATGAATTTCCTTCTCAATAATTTCGCACGTTTTCGAGTCATGCACAGAGTTTTCTAATTTGAAAAGTTTTCATATTGAAATAAAAAATGATATATTTACATCTTGAAACAAATCTCTTCTTTCAGACTTCCAAATGAAATCTATTTATAATACAGGCTATATTTTAATCCTATTATTTCTCCTCTTTAATCCTTTAGGATTGGCAGCACAATTATTCACATCGCAGGCTAAGGAGAATGAGAAAGAAATAAAAGCGGAAGAGAGGAACGATTCGGCTTATGTGGCCTCTTTGCTCGATTCTTTGGAAAATTCAAGATTATCAGAAGCCAACACAAGAATGGAATTGGAGCAATTGAAATTTCAGATGCTTTCAGCAGATTCTGTGAAAAGGGAGGAACAAAGAGCAAGAATCGACTCTTTGAGGAAATTCACTCAAGGCATTCCGGTTGTGGTGGAGGAAGACACGCTTTTTGAATTTTATAGCAAACGCGGCGGATACTCTCCTCAACAAAGAGCCTTGATGGCTGCGGAAGCGATTATCACTCTTTCCAAAAAATTTAATCTTCATCCGGATTCCATCTACATTGACAATTCCGATAATGTGTCAGATATCATGTATCAGAATGAAGTGATCACTTCGTTCACAGATCAGGATGCTCTTTGGGCAGGTCTGCCTCAGGATTCTTTGGCGGTGCAGAATATGAGGCTGATTGTGGCCGAACTTTTCAAACTGAAAGAGGAACACAGTTTCTGGCTTATGGTGAGAAGAATCGTGATGCTTATCCTTGTGATTGTGGGTCAGTATTTCCTCTACCGTATTACCAAATGGTTGTTCCGAAAATTAAACCGGAGAATAGAAAGCTTGAGGGATACTAAACTTCATTCCATCATGATCCAGAACTATGAGCTTCTTGACACCGGCAAACAGGTGAAGCTCATAGAATTCTTAGCTTTGATCGGTTTTTATATAGTGATAGCTATCCAATTGGTTTTCACCGTGCCTTTGATATTCTATATATTCCCGCCAACAAAAGCGTTGGCCTACACACTGTTAGGTTATATATGGACTCCGGTCAAAGGTATCTTGATTGGAATCGTAGATTATATCCCCGACCTTATCACCATTATAATTATTTGTATCGCAATAAGATACCTTATAAAGCTTTTCAAATACCTCAGCAACGAAGTAGCTACAGAAAGGCTTAAGATACCCGGTTTCTATCCTGATTGGGCTCATCCCACATATAACATCATCCGGTTCTTACTCTATGCTTTCATGATAGCCATGATATATCCCTATCTTCCGGGTTCTGATAAAGGTGTGTTCCAGGGTATTTCAGTGTTCGTGGGTCTTATTATCTCTTTGGGTTCCAGCACTGTTATAGGCAATGTTATAGCCGGATGGGTGATAACATATATGCGGCCTTTTAGAAAGGGTGACAGGATAAAATTAAATGATACTGTGGGAGATATTATCGAGAAAACTCCATTAGTGACAAGAATCCGTACTGCCAAGAATGAAATCGTGACAATGCCGAATTCATTCATCATGTCATCACAAAGCATTAACTATTCCCGTTCGGCACACGAATTCGGTCTGATTTTGCATGCTGAAGTCACAATCGGTTATGATGTGCCATGGAGATTAGTGCACCGTATGCTGATAGATGCTGCATTAAGAACCAATGGAGTGCTCCATGAACCATATCCTTTTGTACTTGAAACAGGCCTTAACGACTGGTATCCCGTCTATCAGATAAATGCCTACACGAGGGAAGCTCAAAGGATGGCTGCTATTTATTCCGAACTTTTTCAGAATATCCAAGACCGATTTAATGAAGAGGGCGTGGAAATTATGTCGCCTACCTATATCGCCACCAGAGACGGCAATGCGTCAACGGTGGTGACAGATCCTTTAAAGTAGATATCCCTCCAGGAGCAAGTGATTTTTTGTTGAAAAGTGTTTTTTGCTTAATTTTGCCTTTAGGTGTGATATTTTAAACCCAAAACCCGGTAAGACCCAATTTATAAAGTGGATTTTAGAAAATTAGCACTTTTATCTACCGTGATCCTTTTGTTACTTTTTCCCTGCAAAGGGAAATCGGAAGTGGTGGAAGAATTCCAGACCATAGCTCCTCAATTCGGTTCGGAGGAGCAGGGATTAAGGATAAAAAGTAATCTTTTGCCATGGCTAATCACCATACCAAACCTTGGATTGGAATATGTGATAAATGAAAAATGGTCTGCTTCAATCGACGTAATGTATTGTCCTTGGAAATTGACAGACAAATTTTCTGTAAAGACTGTTGCTGTGTTTCCGGAAGGAAGATGGTGGCTCAAGACAAGCCGGAAAGGTTCTTTTTTTAACCTTCATTTGAATTTAGCCTGGTATAATGTGCGAGCCAACAATTATAGATACCAAGATGTGTCAAGGCCATTGCTGGGAGCCGGCATCGGATATGGCTACCGTTTGGAGCTCAACAATAGGTGGGGTGTGGAGTTTGAAATCGGTGCGGGAATGGCTAATACAAAATACTCCCGCTACTATAATGTGGAGAATGGAGCCTTGAAGGATACAAGGGTCACAACTTATTGGGGAATTGACAGGGCTTCTATTTCATTCACTTACTATATATGCAACTTATGAGACTTAGGAAATCCGGAATATTGACAAGTCTTGTTTTCTTTGCGTTTCTTATGCAAGGTTGCATTCATGAATATCCTACTCCGGTGAAAGGAAATTCATCTGATAAAGGTGAGAATCCTTCAGCCATAAATGCCAATATTGAAGTAACTTTTGATTTAAGCTGGGAAAGCTTGCTTTATAATGTAAAAACAGATACTAAATCAAGAGCGAGGACGGAACGGCCTCACCGTTTTGTTGTCGAGGTTTTGAAAGATGGCGAACCGGTATGTCACGATTTAAACTATCTCTCTCCTGAAGAATTTTCTTTAGGAAAACTTAATCATAAATTGTCTGTGCCGTTAGAGGCTTCAGGCTATCAGATTGCAGTGTGGTATGACATTCAAGACGATGATGGCAATAATTCTTACAATACAGAAAATCTGAAGAACGTTTCTTTGAGCAATTCTTCAACCACAGCCGGTGAGTTTTTACAATGCGCATATGCTTCCGATTTCATTGACTTGACGGAATATTCAAATTCTAAAGAGGAGATTTCAGTTACAAAAGAGTTGGAATTAAGCCACGCCGGAGCAAGATTCGAAATAGTAGCCACCGACATTCAAAAATTTATCGAAACCTATAAGGCTTCATTAAATCAAGGGGATTCTTTTACGGCACATATATACTTCACCCACAATGTGCCAACAGCTTTTAATCTTCACTCCAATATGATAAATTACGGAGATAATCTATCCCTTTCCGGTAAAATGAGACTTCCTTTCGCTGAATATGATGAATTGAAAATTGCAGAAGGTTTTATCTTTTGCACCGATGAAAGCGATGTCACCATGAAATTGGAGGTAAAGAACTCTGCTCTTATACCCGTGTGCCGGACAGATTTTTTCTCTTTCCCGATTAAAAGAGGTTATATCACCACTGTGACGGGAGACTTTCTATCCAGTCCGGTAGATGGTGTATTTTCTGTCAACACCATCTGGGAGGGGGAAATAGTAATAGAAATATAATGGATAATAACAAAATCGAAAGACATCCTTTCACTCCTTTTCTTCCGGAAGGAGCAAAAATAGTGATGTGTGGCACATTTCCCCCAAAGCCTGAAAAATGGAGCATGGATTTCTTTTATCCAAATTTCTATAATGATATGTGGAGAATCTTCGGGCTTATATTCTTTAATGAAAAGGAATATTTTTTTGATAAATCCACAAAGACCATCAACAAGAGGGGCATTCAGGAAATGCTAACCCGGTATAAAATAGGTATAGGCGAAACTGCTACAGAAGTGATCAGAACCAAGGATAACGCCTCCGACAAATTTTTAGAGATAGTCACCCCGGTGAATCTTCCGAAATTATTGGCCAAAGCTCCTTTTTGCCAAGCCATTGTCACTACAGGAGAAAAGGCTGCTTCTATTATAGCGTCAGAATCGGGAAGTGAAATTCCCAAAATGGGCATGGCAGTGGATTGCAAGATAGATATGGGGAATGGCAGCTTTCGTGAATTTAAACATTGGAGGATGCCTTCAACCTCACGGGCCTATCCTATGAAATTTGAAAAAAAAGCTGAATATTATTTACAAATGTTGAAGGCCGAAGGTATAAAAAATTAGCGACTTAAAAAGCCGCTAATTTGTTTCTATAATTAAGAAAATTTATTTTTCTTCGTTTGCCTTAGCCTGAGCTTTCAAAGCATCCTTAAATTCTTTGAACTTAGGAGCGAAAGCCTTGATAGCTTCGTTTTCAGGATATTTTTTCATAGCATGGTGGAGAAGACGAACGCCACATACTAATTGACGAGCGTGCTTTTCTGTGATATTACCAACTGCTACAGCCTTAGCAACAATTTCTTCAAGGTCGTGATGGCCACCGAAATTAAAGTTGAAAACATCTTTCACCTTATTATCAATCACCTCAGCCACTTGGAAGTGATATGATTTCTTTTCTTTATTTTCGCACATAACTGTATCGATTTAAAAGGTTATCACTTCTTTTCACAAGGACAATATTCACTGCGTAAAGCGTGCTTGAAATCTTCAAAAGCCGGCATTACACTCTGGAAAATCTTATTGCCGGGATATTTTTTGAGAACATGGTGTAGCAAACGAACACCGCATACGAGTTCTTTTGCGTGTTTTTCTGTCATATTCCCTGTGGCAACTATATCTTCCACCATTTGTTTAAGGTCGTGATGACCACCGAAGTTAAAGCCGAATACGTCTTTAATCTTGTCTTCCTTCACTTCTGTAATGTGAAAATGATAGGAATGTTTTTTCTTGCAACAGCAATTCTTTTCCATAATCTTAATTTTGTTTGTTTATCTATATAACAAGTTTTCAGGGAAAAGGTTTTAAATGTTTAATAAAATCTGTTAGTCTAATAAAATGTAAAATTTCAATTGCCTTTTGCAACTTCTTCCTTGAAAGTATTAGCTGGTTTGAACGCCGGAATGTTATGAGCCGGAATTCTGATAGCTGTGTTCTGGGAGATATTTCTTGCTGTTTTCTCAGCACGGGTCTTCACGATGAAAGAACCGAATCCGCGGAGATAAACATTCTCACCATGTGCAAGACTGTCTTTCACCACGTCCATAAATTTCTCCACTACCTCAAGCACCGCTGATTTTTCAAGACCAGTGGTTCTTGCAATTTCTGTACAAACTTCTGCCTTTGTCATAGTATTAATATGTCTTGTTTTAAGATTGTTTTTACTATATAAATTCTCGGATATCACTTAACTCCGAAAATTGTAACAAAATTAGTGATTTTTACTTAAAAGCCGTAATATAAAAGGGATTTGAGTAAATTTTTCTTTAATTTTTAGTTGTTTTCTTCATTTTTGAGCCCGATTCTTTATTAGAGGCCGCTTTTTTACGAGAGCTTGGGGACTTTGATCCACTCTTTTTGTCAGTTTTACCTTCGCCCTCTATTATCTTCTTAGCCTCTTGTAAAGTCATGGAATATGGATCGGTACCAGTGGGTATTTTATAATTGTTAGCTTTCTTGGCACCCTCCGGTTTATAGGCGATATATGGACCAAACCTCCCGTTCAACACTTCCAAGCCCGGCATCTCGGGAAACGTCTTGATATGTTTGTTTGCTTCTGTCTCCTGTTTCTTTAATATAAGTTCTTTTGCTTCATCTAAAGAAATGGTGAGAGGATCCATATCCTTTGGAATAGATACAAACATAGACCCAAATTTCACATAGGGACCAAAGCGACCCACAGCGGCAGTGACCGTTTGCCCGTCTATTTCGCCTATGATTCTCGGAAGATCAAACAATTTCAATGCCTCTTCCATAGATATGGAAGAAATGCTCTGACCGTTTCTAAGACTTGCAAAAGCAGGCTTTTCATCCGATGAGGAATCACCCACCTGCACCACAGGACCGAACCGACCGATCTTTACATACACCGGTTTTCCATTTTCAGGATGGGTGCCCAAAAGTCTTTCGCCTACCTTATGCTCAGTACGTTTGGAATTAATATTTTCTATTCCGGGGTGGAAATCATCATAAAAATCTGATATTTCTTTCTGCCATCCGAGTTTCCCTTCGGCTATATCATCAAATTTTTCTTCCACTTTGGCTGTGAAATTATAGTCGAGAATATCGGGAAATTCTTCAGTGAGGAAATCATTGACCACCATACCCACATCCGTCGGCACCAATTTACCCTTGTCACTGCCGGTGTTCTCGGTCATTGTCTTCTCTGAGATTTTACCTTTAGAGAGAGAAAAAACAATATAATCGCGTTTCTGACCTTCACTCTCTCCTCTCCTTACATAATCTCTTTGCTGGATAGTGGAGATGGTGGGCGAATAAGTGGAAGGACGCCCTATGCCAAGTTCTTCCATTTTCTTCACCAAGGAGCCTTCGGTATATCTTGCCGGTGCCTGTGTGAATCTTTGAGCAGCAGTGATTTCTTTAGGCATCAATGTTTCCCCCACTTGCAAAGCCGGAAGTTCTGTGAATTCTTGCTGTAATGCATTTTCTGTGCGATACACCTTCAAGTAACCATCAAACTTCACTACTTCACCTTCAGCCTTGAATCCCTGAATATTTCCGGCTTTATTTTTCACCGCCGGTATCACATCAATATTTACAGTGGTTTTTTCAATTTCCGCATCAGCCATTTGTGAGGCTATTGTGCGACGCCAAATCAAGTCGTACAATTTTTGTTCTTCCGCAGTTCCATCAATAGATGTATCCGCTATATATGTGGGCCGTATTGCCTCATGTGCTTCCTGAGCTCCTTTGCTATGGGTGTGGTATTTTCTCATCTTCAAGAAATTTGTGCCAAGATTGTCGGTCACATATTTCTTTATTGTCCCCAACGCCATATCGGAAAGATTGGTTGAATCAGTACGCATGTAGGTGATCTTTCCCGCCTCATAAAGTCTTTGCGCTATACTCATAGTTCGACTCACAGAGAATCCAAGTTTCTTGGCCGCTTCCTGTTGAAGGGTGGAGGTAGTGAAGGGAGGATACGGCGAACGAAGATGTGGTTTGACGGAAATATCAGCCACTTTGAATTGGGCATCCTTGCATACCTCCAAATAGGATAACGCATCCTCTTTTGATGTTAATCTTTCAGTGACTTCGGCTTTAAAATCTTGCTTTTGTGAATTAGAGAAACTTCCGGTGACTCTAAAGAAAGACTCAGCCACAAAATTATGAATCTCCTTTTCACGTTCACAAATGAGCCGAAGTGCCACACTTTGCACTCTACCTGCAGAAAGTGCGGGTTTGATTTTTTTCCAAAGCACCGGACTAAGTTCGAATCCTACGATTCTGTCAAGAACCCTACGGGCCTGCTGAGCGTTCACCCTATCGAGGTCGATATGCCGCGGATTAGCTATGGCATTCAAAATGGCAGGTTTGGTGATTTCATGAAACACGATTCTGCGAGTGGTGAGAGGATCGAGCCCCAACACTTCGGCCAAATGCCAGGCAATGGCCTCACCCTCTCGGTCTTCATCCGAAGCGAGCCACACGGCATCGGCCTCCTTGGCTGCCTTTCTAAGGCGCTTCACCAAGTCTTGCTTATCTTCAGGGATTTCATATTGAGGTTCGAAATTATTCTCCAAATCGATGCTGAAACCGTGTTTGCGAAGATCACGAATGTGACCATAGCTCGACAACACAGTGTAGTCCTTACCGAGAAATTTCTCGATGGTTTTTGCTTTAGCAGGAGATTCAACAATTACCAGATTCTTCATCTTAGAGACTTTTGCGGCAAATTTAACACTTTTTTTGATTAACAAGCAATTCAATCAAAAAGTTAAGCCACTTTATCAAAATTTGGTGAAATTGATTTTGACTTGCCACTGAATTTCATTAATTTTGTAGTATTGATGCCAAGAAGGCCCATTATAGAAAGGGGTGTAAAAACAGCAAGCATCAAGCAGGTGAAAAATCATAAGGATTCATAGAGAAAACAATTTAATAAATGTCAGAGGAAATACATTACGACTCTGCCGATGAACAGCAGGGCAACTATAGTGCGGAAAATATCCAAGTGCTCGAAGGCCTTGAGGCCGTTAGAAAACGCCCGGCGATGTATATCGGCGACATTTCCGGAAGGGGTCTCCACCATTTGGTGTATGAAGTGGTTGACAATTCTATCGATGAAGCCCTCGCCGGTTTTGCAGATAATATTGAGGTAACTATATTAGAAGACAATTCCATAAAGGTTGTTGACAATGGTCGTGGCATACCTGTGGATATGCACGAAAAGATGAACAAGTCGGCCCTGGAAGTGGTGCTTACAGTGCTTCATGCAGGCGGTAAATTCGACAAGGGCACCTACAAGGTCTCAGGAGGTCTTCACGGTGTGGGTGTGAGCTGTGTCAATGCTCTTAGCGACTATCTGAGGGCAGAAATTCATCGCGATGGTAAAATCCACGTTCAGGAATATGCCTACGGAAAACCCACAACTCAAGTGGAAGTGAAGGGCGAGACCGATAAAACCGGTACAACGGTTATCTTCCACCCGGATTCATCAATTTTTACAGAAACAATCTATGATTACGAAACCCTCGCCAACCGTCTGCGGGATCTTTCTTATCTGAATGCCGGAATCACCCTAACTTTAACCGACCTCAGGGAAATGGACGAAAACGGCAATTATCGAAAGGAAGTTTTCAGAAGCGAGGAAGGTCTTAAGGAATTCGTGAAATATATCGATCAGGGGAAGACCCCGCTTATCGACGATATTATTCACCTGAACACAGAAAAGAACGGAGTGCCGGTGGAGGTTGCCTTGACCTACAACACATCGTTTTCAGAAAACATCTTTTCTTTTGTAAATAATATCAACACCATAGAAGGAGGAACCCATCTCACAGGTTTCAGAAGAGGGTTGACCACCACACTCAAGAAATATGCTGAAGACAATAAGCTTCTTGAAAAAATGAAGGTGGAATTGTCGAAAGAAGACTTCCGAGATGGCCTCACAGCTGTTATATCCGTTAAAGTGGCGGAACCACAATTTGAAGGCCAAACGAAAACTAAACTGGGAAACAACGATGTGGCCGGAGTGGTGCAGACTGCAGTTTCCGAAGCTTTAAAATATTATCTGGAGGAACATCCCAAACAGGCTCGTGCCATAGTTGATAAAGTGATTCTTGCCGCCACCGTTCGTCAGGAAATGCAAAAGGCTCGGCTAAAAGTTCAAAGAAAGTCTCCTCTCGGTGGCGGAGGCCTTCCCGGAAAGCTGGCCGACTGCCAGAGCCGAGACGCAGCCGCTTGTGAATTATTCCTTGTGGAGGGAGATTCAGCCGGCGGTAGCGCCAAGCAGGGCCGTAATCCCAATTATCAGGCCATCCTTCCATTGCGTGGAAAGATCCTGAATGTTGAAAAGGCACTCGACCATAAAGTGTTTGACAGTGAAGAAATCGTGAACATGTTCAAGGCTCTTGGTGTCACTATCGGTACGGAAGAGGATTCCAAGGAACCCAATATGACGAAACTTCGTTATCATAAGATTATCATCATGACGGATGCCGACGTAGACGGAGCCCATATCGCTACATTACTTATGACATTCTTTTATCGCAAGATACGTCCTATAATCGATAACGGTTATCTTTACATTGCCACTCCCCCGCTCTACCGGTGCACTACCAAAGGGCAAAAGAAAATACAGGAATATGCTTGGGATGAACAGCAGGTTCAAAGGTTCGTAGACACTCATTGCGACGGCAACCGCGACAAGATGGTGCTTCAAAGATATAAAGGTCTTGGAGAGATGAACCCCGAACAGCTATGGGAAACCACAATGAATCCTGAAAACCGTATGCTTAAGCAGGTGAATCTTGTTAATGCCGCAGAAGCCGACCGCACCTTCTCCATCTTGATGGGAGAGGAAGTGGGGCCGCGAAGGGAATTCATTGAAACCCATGCCACCTACGCTAATATAGATGCGTGATGGCAGGAATAACAATATATTAATATTTTGATTTAAAAGAGAGTCTCAGTGCAAATAAGTTGCAGTGAGGCTTTTCGCTTTAAGAATATTTAATTTATTGTGTATTAATTTATTTGGGTTAAAATTAGGAAAACACCCGAATCTCTTATTAACTTTGCATCAACATAACAAATTAAAGAATAAACAAAACACACTATATCATGGCAAAGAAAAAGACACCTGTAAAGAAAGCAGTCAGGATAAGCGATACTGAAGAAAAAAAGAAAGCTTTGGAAGTAGCCTTGGCACATCTGGAAAAAGATTTCGGTTCAGGGGCTATAATGAGACTGGGCGATAATGCCATTCAAGATGTAGAAACAATATCCACCGGTTCCATAGGTCTGGATGTGGCATTAGGAGTTGGTGGTGTGCCCAGGGGCAGAGTAACTGAAATCTTCGGGGCCGAATCTTCCGGTAAAACCACGCTTGCAATCCATATAATTGCAGAGGCACAGAAACAGGGAGGTGTATGCGCCATCATTGATGCGGAACATGCATTCGACCGTTATTATGCTGAGCAATTAGGCGTGGATATCAATAATCTCTGGATATCCCAACCGGATAATGGCGAACAGGCTCTTGAAATCGCCGAACATCTCATCAATTCCGGCGCTATCGACGTATTGGTGATAGACTCCGTGGCAGCTTTGACTCCCAAGGCAGAAATCGAAGGAGACATGGGAGACAAGAATGTAGGACTTCAAGCTCGTCTTATGAGCCAGGCTATGAGAAAACTCACAGGAGCTATTGCAAGGACTCGGACATGTTGCATCTTCATAAATCAAACCCGTGCCCAAATCGGAAACATGTATGGACCGGCTCAAACCACCACCGGGGGTAATGCTTTGAAATTCTATGCATCCGTAAGAATGGAAATCACACCTTCCTCTACTATAAAGGATTCAGATGACAAGGCTATAGGTAAAATCACCAAGGTGAGAGTTGTTAAGAATAAGGTGGCTCCTCCCTTCCAAAAAACGGAGTTCGACATTATGTTCGGTGAAGGTATCTCCAAAGCCGGAGAAATCATTGATTACGGTGTTGATTTGGGTATCATCAAGAAAAGCGGCGCTTGGTTCTCCTATGGCGACTCAAAAATCGGCCAGGGCAAAGAGGGTGTGAGAAGAATAATCAACGACAATCCTGAACTCATGGCTGAACTTGAAGAAAAGGTAAGAAAAGCCCTCTCGGAAGATTCAGGTCCGGCCAAGAAAAGTATAAATTCTTTATTGGCTGCTAAAGCCAAGAGGAATGACGAAGAGAGTTACTCATCCGACAGCGATGACTTCGAAAATATTGCCGCCGAAGGCGACGAAGATTTCTTCGAAGAAGACATAGAAATCGAAGAATAAAATTTCGTAAGCATTAACTGAAGTACACCTTTTGAAGTAGTTCAAGGATCTGTACTTTTGTAGATTTATAAAGACCGGTTCAACTGTAATAGAAGAATCGGTCTTTAGTTATTTTTGTAGCACAGAGATCACATCATTTAGCTATTTCCCGGACTTTGTTCATTTTAGCCTCCGGATGGTCTTTGATCCAGCGGTGAGGAAGCATTGGGGCCAGTTCCAGTGAGGTTGCCTTTTCATAATAAGGCATATTTGTTATGACATCGTTGAGATAAACTCTGGGATTGATATCCTGGTTGTGACAGGTGGCCAGCAGGGACTGCACCACGCACATATCCTCGGCAGCCCTGTGGTTCCCGCAGTACAGATAGTTCTTCCTCCCAAGCGTGATCGGGCGGATTTCATTTTCGGCAAGGTTATTGTCCAGCCTAATCCTGCCGTCTTCGAGATAGAGCATCATGTTGGGCCACCGGTTATAGGTATAGGTTATAGCCTTTCCGATCAGGCTCTCCGGACTATATTGTATGCCCTTGGTCTCCATCAATTCCTTGATTTCATCCATGACAGGCTTGGCATTGAGCTGCCTTTGCTCTTTGCGTTGTTCGAAGCCGGCACCTTCCTTGTCACATTCATGACCGATATGATAAAGCTCCCGTATCTTTGCCTTGACCCACAACACAGCCTGAGGATCCTGGCTCATGGCCTTGTCCCACTCTCGGAATATGTGCTGCATGCAATATACAAGTCGCACTTGTGAGCATGGTCCATAGGCCGCAGTATAGGCGGTGTAGCCGTCACACTGCAGGTATCCCTTGAACTTATATTTGTCTGTGAGGTTTTTGATCACTCTGGGCGCCCTCGATCCCTTGTACGCCGTTTATTTCCCCAGGCTGGGTGCTTGTAATGACTGAACGGCCGCTCCCCTCATTATGGATCTCGATCGGTATAAGCCCACCCTTCGGCTTGGGGTGGTCGAATTTCTTTTTCCCGTAATAATGACTGGTGAAGCAGACACCTCGGTCGGCAAGAAAGGTCTTTAGGCTCTTTCCGCTCTCTTTTTGCTCATGTTTGAGTCTTTCAAATTCTTCTTTTGTCATAGTACAAAAAATTATAGAGTTTGTAATCCCACAAAATTACAAACCCTATATCCTGTTCTCAAGGTGTACTTCAGTTAATGCTTACAAATTAAGCCGCCTGAAAATCATCAGATCCTCAGACGGCTTCTTTTTCAGTAGGGTGTGTCTTCTCTCATTTTGACACACCCTCAATTTTAGCAAAAAATTAGATTTATTATTAATAAATGTTATTTATAAGGGCATTACTTGGGTAACCCTTTTATTTATGATTAAATTCTCTTTTCAGATTTCTTTCTAATATAAAAAATTACCCAAATAATAAAAATTATACCACTATATACCCTCCTATTGAAATTATTTCAATTCTACTCTTATAACTGTCCATGGTTTGACACCATTTTCCGTTTCATTATAGATATTCCATTCATCTGTTTCGAAATAAAAATATTGCGATCCATTAAATAGGTTTAATAAGGCTGAGGAATATCCGGAACTATGAATCGAATAATTCGAACAGCAGTAAGAAAATATACTCTCTACATCTGCTTCAGGCTCTATTGTAATAAATTCTAAAGAATCACCACTGAAAATATTATTTTTGAAATAGAAGGTAATATTTTCTGAATCGGGTCCGGAAGAAAATAGGATGTAATCATAAGATATATAATTAATAGTTTTTGTTCCTTCATCTTTAATAGTATAATCTTTCATTAATTCTTTAACCAGATCCATGGAATTCCCTTTTTTTACCTTTGGAATGATAAAGGGTTCTTTACCAGAATAAGGTTCCACTATTACTTCTAAAGTGAGACTATTTGAATCTGAGTAAGGATTATTGGTTAGATATACTATTCCAGGGTTACCAGCATATAAATAACCCATATCTATATCCGCTACATAACGATTCTCCTGACTTAAATTGTTATTCTGATAATTTTCAAAATCCGGGCTTATTGAAGTAAGAGTGATCTTTGTTCCTGCCTTCATTATGACAGTATAGTCCACTTTAACGTCCGTTGGAGACAATTTAAATATTAGGTTTTCCCATCCCTCTTTATCATTGGTATTATCTGAGGTTATGAACCAGTTACCTGCCTTAAAATAATTATAGACAATAGGATTAAACATAGTCATAGCATCAACAGTTGATGACTTGGTACTACCATATTCAAAATTAGAAAACAAAAAATTTAAATTATTATTACTTGATTCATTGGTTTCTATTTCGAATCCTTCTAAATTTCCTATCCTTGTCTCATTATCATATTGGAAATAAAACGTTATATTTTTAGCATTTCCATAAGGAGCATATGAGACATACTGGCTTCTAATATGATTGAAATAAGTAAATCCCGATTCTGTTTTTGTATAATCTGCCATAAGCAACTCCACATTGTCTAGTGAATCAGAGTCTTTTACATTAGGTATTTCAAACGGTGCGGTCCCTTGGAAACTTTCGACATTCACTTCTATTACAGGAGTTTTAAACATAGTACTTTTAATATATGTCCTCCCAGGAGTGCCAGTGTAAATCACATCGCCATAAGGATAGTCTATGTATGCTATTCTTCCATCTTCTGACTGAAGCATAAGATGTTTTCCTTCATTCGCAAATATCTCTGGAATCTCTTCTTTTAAAGAGAATATATCTGCTGCTTTCAAAGTGAGTGTATAATTAGCTATGACATTAACCTTAATTTTTTTCAATATTTCGTTTTCTTCTCCATACACTGTTATGATAGTGGATCCTAATTCATTACCATATACACTTTGATCATCTGTCAATACATAGGCAATATTAGTATCTTCCGAAATTGCAGTGTACGCAAAGTAAGGACGTATCAAAGTCCCTTCACCTGAATTTTCTGATTCATATAAAGATGCTGTATCACCTATTTTAACATTGATTTCATTTTCAAATGTTGCGATAAAACTGTTGTTGGAATCAGTGCAACTGTTAATTAACAACAATACTATTGAAATTAAAAAAGTAGTTTTAATTATTTTATTCATAATATATTTTTTAGAAAATAAAACCGGCATTTATGAAGACACCATCTCTTTTGGCATTTAGGAAATCACATGCTTCTTTTACCATTTTACCATCCCTACCCATATTAAAGTTAAACGCGTATCCTCCTTCAACTAAGAATTTCACAGGATAAGCTATATTGAAACTGAATCTTATTCCTATAGGTACTCTGGCAGCAAATCCTACAGGAGTTTTATCCCCTTTATAATTAGGCATAATTCCTAATTCGCCTTGAGCTAAGAAATAGGGCATTATATCCATAAATCCAAGAAATGTTTTCCCTACACCATATCCTATACCAGCATTTACAAATAAGGGGGACTTATAAATTTCATTAGGTTTGTTTACATTTACAAATTTACTGCCCGGTTTTGTAGTCATAGAAAATGCTCCTTCATATAATACATGGTGAATGATACCGGATTTCATAAATTTAGCTTTTGTATCTCCCATTATCATTCCTCCCCATACATTAGGTTGCCAGGTTGCAATAATACCTAGTCTTGTATGTTTGTCACGTGTACGAACTACAACATCGCCATTCTTTCTATTTCCAGCGGTACCTGCTTCAAAGTTAATCTGAGACTCCTCTTCCCATGCATATCCTACACGTGCACGACTTATTCGTTTTGAATATGGATTACCTTGTTTGTCTATCCTTTGGCTGTATATACTAACCAAGTCGCCTTTTCTAATATTTGCATCTTTGCCAAGAGATATTCGAGCGGGATTTCTTTGAGTTAATACACCACGGAGCGCCAAATCAGGAGCATATTTTTCTATATCTTTCTCAAGATTTTTTCCAATTCCGCAACAAATGAATTTAACTGGAAATTCTAATTTGTCGTATCTGGAAGGATCACCAATGGAGGCAATAATATCGAAAGCTTCTTCATTGGTTACCTCCACTTCATATATTGCATAGAATGTTTGTCCTTTTAATTTTTTCTTCTTCCCTTTAGAATTCCTATATTCAGAAAGACGGTTGGGAGAAGTATAGGTGAAACAATAATAGTTATGAGTTAAAATTGGAAGGTATTCATCTTTAAGATAAGTTTGTAATGAATTTTCATCCAAACCTCCACGGAGGGTTTCACTTCCGAATTCAATGTCTTGGCGCTGCACATTGGCCAATGCCAAGGATTGAAGAAGTTGATCACTTTTTCCGCCCATAGTCAATGCGTTGATAAATTTTTTCCCGTAACCCTCATTTGTCATTTTAATTGCCAAAGACTTTGCATCTAAGATAGTTGCCTCATTTAAGGGATTGACTACGGATAAATTAATTTCTTCTATTTTGGTAGCATACCCGTTAGTAATCAAGAATTGTGGATCTCCCGCGACATTTACAATCCAACTTTTAGAGTCATAAAAAATCTTTTTTGCATGGGATATTTGATTGCTTCCAATGAGGAGAATCACACCAAAAAAAATTGTTAGTTTTAAATGATTAAAAATATTTTTCATTGTACGGAATTTTTAATTTTTACCACCACCAGATTCTATACACAGGTCTTTTAGCTCTTGCTACAGCGACTTTTGTGGCACCTTTCACAGCTTCCATAGCTAATTCATGTTCATTTGCCTCTCGCTGAGCCTGTAATGCCTTTTCATCATCTTCCACCTTCTGAAGCCGATTTGAAATTTCCTTCATTAGAGAAGCAGCCTCGGCTTGCAATTTTGGAGATGCATTAGTAATCTTTGAAAGTATGGAAGTAGCTTCCGAAGCGCCGGTTTCATTAGGAGAAGCCGACCATGCAGCTCTGGCTGAGGCTAAGAGAGTGGAATTGGATTCCTCACTTTCCTGTTGTACAAGACTTATTAATAAGTGCTGTGCCTGAGAATATTGAGAACAAACAGAAGGTATTTGTAATAAAAGTTCATATGCTTCTGAATAATTGCCTGAAACTGCCAAACTTTTAGCCTTAGCAATGTAATCCGGAGCGGTTTGTTCATAATATGAGATAATTTTAGCTTTACCTTCTTTTATGGTTTCACCCAGTTCCGGATTATTAATGTTTATTTTTTTGAATGCTGCGGCATAGGCTTGATCTAAATTATTCCCCACTCCTTTCACTTCTTCATTGCAACTTCCGAATAAAGTGCCATCTTCACCATTTCCAACATAAAAGGTTACAGAAAGGTCTACTGCTGTGTGTGGAGGTACAGTTGCGGTAGTTTCCTTTCTCAACTCGATGGCATGGGCTGTCAAGATGAAAGGAGTGTTAACATTTTCTTCTGCAGAAGCAAGCCCATATTTTGTGACAATTCTTTTCAATTTATCCTCCAGTGCTTTATTTGCATTAGGTGTATTTGAGGAAGAATATACATATGGAGTAAGCACAACCTCAGGATAATCTTGCTTTTGAGCGAAGGATTTTATTGTACAAAGAGAAGAAATAACCAATATTAAAAATCGTATTTTCATAAACATAATTATTTTCCTCCTAATACTATATAAGCTGATCCTTGGCCGATAGGAACTGTTGTTACACTAATATTAAACCTACCCAAATCAGTGGCGATAGGGGATATAAACGATTCCATTGTTTGGGCCTTGGTTTTACCTTTTTTTGACCCAAACCCTCCTGCTGCTACTTGAGAAATCAAAGGGAATCTAACTTGATCATATCTTAGGGTTTCCCGACTTTTTTGATTTAAAGAGCAATTCCCATTTACGGCATGCTCTTCAATCCAATATGTAATATATTCGGCAAGTTCTCCGCTTTCACCATCAACTGTTACATCACTTTCAAAATTCAAAGGGCAATCATCTGCTATTTTAAACGTAATTGAACCCTCTCTACCGTTTTCTTCAATATTAGTAAAAGCAAGGTCGATTTTATGACAAAAATTCTCAATAAAACCTCCCACAGCCTCTTTTACAAGAATTGGTGTGGGAGCACTTGATGCTGAGGAGGTACCTATGTCGCCATGTAAAATTTTCTTTGAGGCTGCATCTATGGTCTGAGCTTTAAATTCTATGGCTCTTCGTGCTCCAAAAGGTTTATTATCTAATGACAATTCCACAATAAAATCTGCTCCAACATTTCGAGTAATTAAATCTCTTTCACTCTCAATCACTGATCCGTCTCCTTTTGATTGCACAACCATACTGTAGGCATCTTCAGTATGAATCTGCTTTAATTCCTGTTTAAGAGAAAACATTTCATAACCCTGTTCTGCCATAACGTCTCCCATTACTGCTACAGCACCATCCATATCGGGGTCTTGTAAAGCTTTTTCATAATCAGGAACGGTACTGTCAACCACATATCCTTTCCTCATACACCAGTCATCGGAAGGAAAAACCATAATTTTTGGTTTCTTAGCATCGACGGCTGCCGATTGGAAGGATACCATTAATAGCGTTGAAATTGAAAATAAAAACTTTAATATTTTCATAGATTATTTAATTTGAAAAATGTTTACCTATACCTTTTTCTATCTCATGTTCTTGAAGCCAGCTATGAAGTCCTTTATAATCTATCGAAAGATTAATACCAACTTTTCTACCACCTGGAACAGCCATATTATTTTCTCCGGAAGGATATGTGGAATTAATATCACTTACGTAATTTAGGAATTCACCTTTTTTAAAGAAATTATCAAAAAGTTCTTTGTTTTCATCATATTGTTTAGGAGAAACTAAGGGAGGAAGATTAGCCACCCCCATACCATGGGTAGATTGATCATATCCTATTCCATTGAATAAGGCTGCCGTCACTGCATCCATTTTGGCTTGTATTATAGCCTTATCAGCATTACTCGCTATAGCCCATGCTTTTACAATTTGTTTGCCCTTTTGACCCTGAGCAGTCGTGTATACCTCTGGAACTCTTGAGTTGTATTCCCATTTATATTTTTTTGCTCCTAACATACTAAAGGTCAGAGCCGCAATACATAGTACGCTAAATAATCTTCTTTTGAACATCATATTCAATATATAATTAGTTTTAATTTGGTTTAATTTAAAATTCATAAATTAATCTCTTTGGAGAGAGGATTATAATTCATAAGAAATGCATAACTATCTGCCTTATTCATAAAAACATATAGGTAATTTTCATTACGAATAAATAAAAATTTAATTCACAAGGTAAAGGTCTCATCCCCAGAAATATTTTAAATAACATTTAGGTTTAATTCCAATAATCAACCAATAATCAAAGATCTTTAATATTTCATATTTCATTTCGATCCTTTATTCCTTGCAAAATTAGGACAAGGATTTGTAAAAAGCTATGAATCAGTATGTCGGATGTTGTCGCATTTTGTGACGGATTTGGACACATCAATCCTTAAAACTATTTTACCCAAAGACAAACCGACATTGCATGATTACCTTGAGACCCTCCTTCTCCGAAAAACAGGCTCAGTAAAATTCAGTTTTTCCTATACAAATTTTATTTTCCTTCGGAGAGGTCGCGAAAAAAATCATGGTTGAGTATCTGCGAGATGCGTGCCAGAAGGTGGATGTCGATGTTTTCTTTCTTGAAGATGCGATAGACATTGCGACGATCGCAATTCAATTCCTTGGCAAACCAGTCGATGGTGCAAGTCTTCGGCATCTGATCAAACACGGCCCGGATCCTTTCTCCTATCTTCACGTCTTTAGGCTTAGTCATACCGGGTGACCCCTTCCCCGGCCATAATTATTTACATAAAAAGAAAGCGTGGGATCCGACTCTCGTCGCCGTCCCACTGTCTGAGGCTTCTCGCATTGCCCATCATGATAGGACGGCAACGGAGAAAACCTCACGCCTATATATGAGGCATTCACCGTCGCTCCATCCTTGACCATGATTTGAATTTTGCGAGAATTCCAGACAGTCAAGAACAAGGCGTCGTGTAAACGCTTTATGATATTTTCTATCGTAAAGGTCGCAATTATTTTTGACAGTAACAAATATTGATACATTTTGTGCCGCTTCAAAGCACAAAATTAATTCCCCTTAAATTGCTTTCATAATGTCTTTTTTTGTCTTTTTACAAAACCGAATCCGGGTTATTTCATCATTTTTTGTATCTCTTTTTGAAAATCATCGCTCGAATTTTGCATCTTTTCCAGAAAAACCGGATAAAGATCAGAACTTATATCCTTTCCTTCAACATACTTATCAAATTTATTATAATAAGATTTGGCTTCATTGATAAAATTAAAACCTATATTACTTATTTCATTCGGATTATTGCATCTTGATATGGAATCGTATGCTATTTTAAATCTCTTATCAAACCCTTGTGTGAAACTTTCGATTCTCTCTTTCTTCAATCTCTCAAAATTATCTTGTCGGGAAGTAACGGATTCAAGTGAATCTTTCACTGCCATATAAGCCAACTGAAGATCCTTGATTTCCTCCTTTTGATTCTCAATTACAATATTTTGTTTCATCAAAGAGTCTTCCATTGCAGAATTACGGGATTTAATACGGAATATGAAAATAAAAAAGAAGGATAAAAATAACAGAATAGGAATCATTATAAAGATATAAGTCCTAACCCTATCACGTTTTTTCCACGCCTTGATAAGGAAATCAATATTCTGAAATCTTTTTTCTGGATTTTCATGACAACATTTAGAAGAAATTCCTTCATATCTTTTTCCAATCAGCATCCTCATTATTTTCCCAACGGAATAAATATCACTCCTTACATCGCTTTTTCTGTCTTCTTTGAGTTCAGGAGCAGCAAAAGCCGGAGAACATCCGGGAGTCTTTATCATAAAATGAGCATCGTCATCCGAAAGTCCGAAATCTATCAGTTTTAATGAATCACCGTTTCTTGAAATCAAAATATTTTCCGGTTTCAAGTCATTATGAACAATTCCCTTTTTATGAAGATAATGGATGGCCTCCAGGAGTTCCCATAGAATTCTTTCACGGGATTTAGGTGATGGATTCTCGGCAAGATAATCATTCAAGTTTCTTCCTTCTATATATTCCATGAGAATACCCTCTCCTAATGGAGATGCCTTTTCATACAAGAATATATGGGCAATATGGGGATGGTCGCAACCTAAAGATAACTCGTATTCTCTACGAATAATTGCTTTCCCTCTTTCGGTTTGATCAGAAGAGGTTTTAAAAAGGAAAAACTTACCATCATGATCTAATCTGTAAATCTTGGAATGTGAGGTGATTTTCAGCAAAATCGAACCATCTTTACTTTTATTGAAAAGAAAAGATTCAAAGTCGGCAAATATCCCGCTATTATACTCCATTTACGTTCTATTAGTACCCTTCAAAATTAATCATTAATTTTGTAATATTATGGCAGTGGAAAGTTCTTTACCCCAGATTGCGTCTCTTAGAAAAAAGATAGAGGATATCTTCGGGAAATCTCTCATCACTCATAATGATTTTGTGAATCTGGCTTACAAAATCCGGGAAACCACCCGTAAGCAAATCTCTGAAACCACCCTTGAAAGAGTCTGGAATTATTCTACCAGAGGATATGACAAAATTTCTAATTATACTCTCAATGTTTTAAGCGAGTACGCAGGTTATTTTGATTGGCAGAATTTTTGTGAGGAACTAAAAAAAGGAAGTGCTTCAGATTCTGATATGTTTGACGACCCTGTCTTGTTTTCTAAAGACTTAAAGCCAGGAAACAGAATAAAATTAGGATGGATGCCTGACCGGGTCTGCATTATAAAATATTTAGGCAACAACAGATTTATTGCGGAAGAATGTCATAATACAACAATGAAAGAGAGAGACATTTTTTCCTGCCTTGAATTCGGGATTAATCGGCCCGCTGTAATGACCGATTTCCAAAGTGAAGACGGAAAGGTAAAAGGAAAAACTTATATAGCAGGAATCAAAGAAGGGATCACCTTATTAAAACTCCTTTAAAATTTTATTCATAAGACGTTGCCGTAATCAGAGCGGACGAGATTTCGGGAAACGATGGCCTTAATACTTCCAATACTGACCCGGGAAACTCAGGAAATTCATCCATACATAACTCCTTCCCCGTGGGGCATAGAATTCTTTTGCAAGTTCTAAAAGACTATGGCCTCCAAAATATATATCGTCTGCCTGGGCATATAATGTATTGGCTATATCATCTTTCTTCTTTATTTCTATACTGTGCAATCAATTCTTCCATATAAATTATATTTGCAGTGATTTTATCGTAATTATTTGTTAAGTTGCATTTTAAGGAAATCCTGAAGAGGGTAATACTTTTTATCTTATACCCGGATACCCGGATAATAAAGTATCTTGAAAAACAAACAAATCTTTCAAATTCTCCCACTTATAAACTGTAAATCTACATTTTCTTTTAATTCTACCCTCCCAAAAGCCGAATGAGTACTTCTAAAAATTATTAGGAGAAAGTTATCAAAATTAGAAAAGTCATACCTTGATAAAAAAGAAGCCGTCTAAAAATTGTATTCCCTTCAGACCGCCTCTTTGGCTTTTCTATAATATTTAGAACTTTATTATTTTTGAACTTCTTTATACCTCTTTTCGGTAAGCATTAACTGAAGTACACCTTGAGTACAGGCTATAGGGTTTGTAATTTTGCTGGATTACAAACTCTATAATTTTTTATGGCATGACCAAAGAAGAATTTGAAGAACTCAAACGTGAGCTAAAAGAGAGCGGCAAGAGTATAAAAACCTTTCTTGCCGACAAAGGTATCTGCTTCACCAGCTATTACTATTGGAAGAAGAAATACGGGCATCCAAAGCCGGAGGCAGGACTTATACCTATTGAGATTCACACTGCCAGCGACAGCCGTAGGGTAAATTTGGGAACCCATCCCGGTGATTTTGGAGGAGTGAGTGTTGCCTTTCCTAACGGATTGAGGGCACACTTCGGGAGAGGGAGCGAAAATGTTCTGATGGAGGTGTTACGAAAAAGTCTTGGTGAGCCATGTTCTCTCTGAACGATACGATGCGGTATCATCTTTGTACCGGATTCACCGACATGCGCAAGGGCATCAACTCCCTTGTCGGTGTCATCAAGGAGAAACTCGGTTCGGAGGTGAGGAACGGCGATGTCTTCATCTTCATAGGCAACAGCCGCAGACTCATGAAGCTTATCCATGCCGAGGACGGCGGTATGGTGATGTATGTCAAGAGGCT
>JAFLTO010000008.1 GCA_022510425.1 Muribaculaceae bacterium | reverse complement strand
GGAATTTGCTGATAGAAAGCTGCCAAAGCTGTAGCAGTAGAAGTTGTAGTGTCACCATGAACAAGAACTACGTCCGGGTTTACCTCTTTAAGAACGTCCCTCATACCGATGAGTACTCGTGAAGTTACATCATATAGATCTTGGCCCTGTTTCATAATATCAAGGTCATAATCCGGTTTGATTTCGAATAATTCGAGAACTTGATCAAGCATTTGTCGGTGCTGTCCTGTTACACAAACAATAGTTTCGAATTTATCCGGGTGTTTTTGGAACTCCTTAACAAGTGGAGCCATCTTGATTGCTTCAGGACGAGTGCCAAAAACAAGCAATATTTTTTTTGTCATTTCGTTGCGAAAAAAGTGTGCGTATAATTAAGAAGTTGCAGGTATTAAAACAGCAAATTATTGCTCTTTATAGATTTAATACTGTCATACTTTTCTAAACCTCTTTAATAATTTGTATTTAAAATTATTAAGATGATTAATCATACTTAATAAGATTGAACAAAAAAGAGGTGGAATTCTTAAAATTGCTCTTATTAAAAATAAAGGAGTGTCAGTTACAAAAGGCATATATTCTTTATATTTTTTGTAATCAGACAACTTTACAAATTTACGACCTCGTAGGAAAAGTAATTTTCTGGGGGTAAAACATGGGAAAAACTTATCATGTTTTTTTATACAGATCAATTTAGATTCTATATCATAATTCAACAGAGTTGTAATTGTGAAGAACCAATTTTTTGAAAAATACTCGAAAGTTTTGCTGTACCAAGCTGTTTTTAATTTTAGATGAAACAAAGGAGTCTGGCATGTATAAACCTCATTCAAGAAATAAGCTTTAGGATTTTGCTTTGTGGAGAGATAATTTAGAGGCATTATCATGTGAGCAAATGCACTCCATCGGGAATTTTCATAAAGTTTTTTATTAATTGCCTTTGTACTTAATACCACAGAGGCAATCATATCCATTACACAACCTACTTCTCTTAAAAATTCGTTTGGTTCGGAGTAAAGTTTGGTTTCAAAAAACTTATTTTGGGTACCCATTCTCCCTAAAACGAGAACGTCTAAATCTCTTTTGTACAATAAATCAAAAACTTTATTTAAATCTCCCTTAATCTGTTGGGAATCCCCTATAAGACAAGCATAATCCGCAACATATTTAGCAATTTCCAATGATTTGAAAAGATTTGAGGCTAAACCTATGTTAGTCTCATTTTTTATGTATGTTATTTCAGGATATTGATCGCACACTTCCCGAGTATTATCCGGAGAATCATTGTCAACAACAATAACTTTAACAGATTTCCCTGTTATTAAAGGGAAGAGGTCTTTTAATGTTTGTTGCAGGATGACTGCTCTATTAAATGTCGGAATGCAAAATGCAAGTAAATATCTCTTGTCTTCTTCTTGAGGTGTCATTATTAATTTTTATTGGACATGGTGTAGTAATAATGAAGTGACTCGAACTTAATAATATTGCATTATTTCAAAACCCACTTTTTCATTAGAAGGCAATAAGTCCGGATCAAACTCGTTGAAAGCCTCAAGATTTTCATCTTGTGGCAATTCCTTGCATTCTGAGATCTGAATTTTCTTTGTAAAGGAGTCTTGAGAGAACCACCATAACTTTTTATTTCTAAAAATATGTTTCAGATCAGATCTATTATTAATAAAATCTTGGAGTTCCTTATTATTAATTTCACTCATTAGAAATTTTTGTGGACTTTCTAATGGAGATCCGATCATAAATGTGATATACATCTTATTGTTGACCTCATCAGTAAAGACACTGCAAATTTCCCCAGCAAAATCTTGCAGAACGACTCCTAATTTTAGATTATTTGATGAGTTGTTATATGATATTTGCATAGTCTCTTTTAGGGGTTATTAATGAAGGCGAGATGTATAATGAAATCCAGATTGAGAAATCCTTTGTAATTAGATGTTTATCTTATTCAAGTATATATGTTTATTTCTTAAGTGTGATTTTCAAAAATTTTTCATCAAATATTAATTTATAAAAACCAATTTCATACATTTCCAATTAGGAGGGTTTTTGAATAAATATGCGGGTTTCATAACTTCTCTTTTCTTATAAGGTTTAGCACCCCAGTTAATGCGTAAGGTCTTACCCAATGTCTTTTCTAATTCATTGACGTGTTCTTTAAGAGTTTTCTGTGTTTCAGCATACACGCCAAAAACCTCTGATTTAATTTCCGAATTCTGTTTTAAATAATTATAGGCCGAAATATATGCTGAAACCACGTCATCGATATGCACCAAATTCAAAATTTGTTCACCCGGAGACATATCTATGCTTTTATCGGTTCCAGCTATTCCTTTTAATAGATTCCAAATTTTAGGTCGTCTATCATCTTCTCCATAAACATCATATAATCTTAAAACAATAGATCGAATTCCTTTGGCTTCAACATAATATTTCAGAATTTTTTCGAAAGCTTCTTTTGTTGCAGCATAGAGATCAACAGGATTATATTCTTCTCCGTTATAATTCTGCCAGTAGGTGCCGGTAGTGACTATAAGTTTGGTTCCGCTATCAGACATAGCTTCAAGAATCTCCGTTCCAAACCTAATATTGCTATCTATTAAAATTGGCAATTGTTCAGGAGATGGATTTGTCAGTACAGCAGCAGCCAAATGAAAAACTATACCTGCATTGAAATCTCTAAAAAATTTAATTAATTCCTGTATCTGCCCAGTATATTCAAATATTGTAATCCTGTTTTTGACATCCAAGATATTGTCATATCCGAATTTGGGGTCAGCGATGATAGCAACTTCCCAATTATCTTTTAGAAGTCTTTTAACAAGATGAGATCCGATATAACCAGTTCCTCCAGTGACTATAGCCTTCATAATTGGGTATATTTTTGGATTTGGGAGAGTGTGAGATTGTATGGGTCTTCAGAGCGATAGCGTTTGTACCAGTCGGTGGTGAGGGCCACGGTCTGGTCGATGTTAAGACGGGGTTCCCAACCGAGGCGAAATTTCGCTTTGCTTATATCAAGCATCAACAGTTTGGCCTCATGGGGAGCGTTTAGATCGGAGAGATCCTTAAGAAGGGATGTGGGATCGGGAATGTGGGGATAGTAATTTTCAACTACTTTTGTTGCAACGTCCCAGACTGTTGATATGGATTCCATGCGGGGACCGAAATTCCATCCTTCGCAATATTCCGAAGGGTGTTCCCACATTTTCTTTGCAAGAAGCATATAGCCTCCGAGAGGTTCAAGTACGTGTTGCCAGGGACGGATAGATTTGGGAGAACGGATATCAATTGGTTTGTTCGCTTCCAATGCTCTAATTGAATCGGGTATTATCCTATCAAGAGCCCAGTCTCCACCACCGATTACATTTCCGGCACGCACACTTGCGATAGATTTTCCATGCTTGGCAAAGTCATCCGGATTGAAGAAACTTCTTCTCCAGGAGGAAATAGCTATCTCCGCAGCTCCTTTCGATGATGAGTAAGGATCATAACCACCCATTGGTTCGTTTTCTCTGTAACCCCATATCTGCTCTTTGTTTTCGTAGCATTTATCGGTGGTAATCATCACACCGACTTTAACGCTATCTGTTGTTCTTATGGCTTCAAGGATATTGATTGTGCCCATCACATTGGTTTCGTAAGTCTCAACAGGTATCTCATAGCTGAGCCGTACGAGGGGTTGGGCAGCAAGATGGAATACGATTTCAGGTTGATATTCGGCAAAGATTTCTTTCATCCTTTTGCCGTCACGGATATCGGCCCTGATATCGGCTTTGATTTTTTCTCCGATTTTAGTGAGGACAAAGTTGTCTCTATCGGAATATGGGTCGAGTCCGACACCAACTACTTCCGCTCCCAAAGAATGAAGCCAAGTGGTAAGCCATGAGCCTTTGAAACCGGTATGGCCGGTGACGAGGACATTTTTGCCGGAATAGAAATTAGAGAAAATATCAGTGTTCATTAAATACAGATGTGCAGTGGCTCCGCCACTGATGGTTTTGTTAGGATATCTGTGTAATCCCACAGCTCTTCATTCGCTACGCTCATTTCGACCAATGGGTTATGTTTGTGAAGCGGCTTTGCCACTTGTTTTTTCGGAAACAAGAATGTTTCCGTTCCTTTTTTATGGAAACTGGAAAGTTTCCGCTCCTGTTTTTTTACGGAAACTGGAATGTTTCCGCTCCTATCAATGGGTTAATCAGATGGAGTGGCTCCGCCACTGAAGGTTTTGTTAGGATATCTGTGTAATCCCCACAGCTCTTCATTAGCTACGCTCATTTCGACCAATGGGTTAATCATGTACAGTGGCTCCGCCACTGAATAGGATTTCGGAAACAGGAATGTTTCCGCTCCTATGACTACGAAAGTTTCGCCTATCCCCAGGCTGCAAACATCTCCGATGTTTTTGCCGTGGGGTTGGCTGGAATTAAACCCTTCCTGGGTTTTGAACTCTCCGAGGTCATGACATCTCCGATGTGGTGGTCGGGGAGTCCGGGAGGGTTAACTGTGATTATGGACGAAGGTTTTGATGGTGGAGATCATATAATGAAGCATTTCATCAGTCATGCCGGGATAGACACCAATCCAAAGGGTGTTGTTCATTATATAATCTGTGTTTTCAAGATCTCCGATAACGCGATATCCTTCTCCCGATTCATTCATCTGTTTGAATGCAGGATGTTTGAGAAGATTACCGGCAAACAAATTGCGGGTCTGAACCTTGTGATCCTCAAGATATTTAGACAGATCATTACGAGAGAAAGGAGCGTCAGGAGCCACGGTAATCAAAAAACCGAACCAGGAAGGATTTGAATTTTTCTGTGGTTCCGGAAGGATAAGCCATGGAGTTCCTTCCAGTCCATCGCGAAGTACCTTGAAATTATGACGACGACGTTCAACTATGTCATCAAGTTTATCGAGTTGGGCACAACCTATTGCTGCCTGCATATCAGTGACTTTCAGATTATATCCGAAATGAGAATAAACATATTTGTGGTCATAGCCTAAAGGGAGGTCTCCAAATTTTTTGATGAACCGGGATTTGCAGGTATCGTCTTTACCGCCCACACACCAGCAGTCACGACCCCAGTCACGATATGAATTGATCAGTTTATGGAGCAAGGGATTATTTGTGTAGACCGCTCCTCCTTCTCCCATAGTCATGTGATGTGGAGGATAGAAAGAACTTGTTCCAATATCACCTATAGTACCTGTTTTGCGGATCTCCCCGGCTATTTCATAAGCAGAACCGAGAGCATCACAGTTATCTTCAACAAGCCAAAGGTTGTGATGGTCACAAAATTCTTTAACAGCAGCAAGGTCGAACGGGTTACCCAGAGAGTGAGCGATCATCACGGCCTTGGTTTTTGGAGAATATGCTTTTTCAAGATCTTCAACTTTTATATTGTATTCCGGTATAGTGACATCCACAAACACAGGAACCGCTCCATACTGGATGATGGGAGTGACAGTGGTAGGGAACCCACAAGCCACAGTTATCACCTCGTCACCTCGATTTATAGCTCTTTCTCCGAGTTCGGGAGCAGTCAAAGCTGAAAAAGCGAGAAGATTGGCCGAAGAACCGGAATTGGTGAGGGAACAGAATTTTACTCCGAGCCATTTAGCGAATTCTTTTTCAAATTTTTGTGCCCATGGGCCGGCGGTCAACCAGAAATCGAGTGATGAATCAATGAGATTTACCATTTCTTCATCATTGAAGTAACGACCTCCGTAATTTACGAAGGTTTCTCCAGGGACGAAATCTTTTTTCTTGCCATGGGTTTCTTTATAATATTCTCTGGTGAGTTCGAGTATCTGTTTTTTTAGTTCTTCTTTTCTATCCATAACGTTTGTCAGTCAAAGTTCAGCCCACTCCGGGGCTGTGGTGTAGGTGGGGTTCATTAAATCCCACGGATCAAGACCCGTGGGTTAATCAGATACAGTGGCTCCGCCACTTATCGAGTAGTCTTTAGAAGCCGGAGCTGATTTTATTGGATGATTTTGGATTGGTCGGGGACTTCACGTTCCCAGTGTTTCCATGGAGCCTTGCCTTCCGATAGGAGTTTTTCGAGCATGTTTTTCTCGCGTATATTGTCCATACATTGCCAGAAGCCTTCGTGGGTGTAACTCATCAACTGACCTTCTTTAGCAAGAGTCTCCAAGGGTTCTTTCTCGAAGACGGTGCTGTCATCTTTCAGATAATTGAAGATTTCAGGTTGAAGCACCATGTAACCGGCATTGATCGGAGCTCCGTCGCTGATATTTTTCTCACGGAACGATTTCACCGCGTTGTCTCCTCCGATGTTAAGTACTCCTTTGTCCTGAGCCTGTTTTACGGCTGTGAGGGTTGCGATTTTACCATGGGATTTATGGAATTCGAGGAGTTTGTTGATGTCCACATCGCAGACTCCGTCACCATAGGTCATGAAAAAAGGTTCATTTCCCACGTATGGTTGGATTCTTTTGATACGTCCTCCGGTCATGGTGTTGTAGCCGGTATCGACTACAGTGACTTTCCATGGTTCCAGTTTGGACTGATGGACAATCATCTCGTTTTTATCATTCGTATAATCGAACGTGACGTCAGAATTATGGAGGAAATAGTTGGCAAACCATTCCTTTATGTATTCTTGCCTGTAGCCGGCACAGATAATAAAATCCTTGTGACCGAAATGGGAGTATTCCTTCATGATATGCCAAAGGATAGGCATACCACCGATTTCGATCATCGGTTTTGGTTTGAACTGGGATTCTTCGGAGATCCGTGATCCGAAACCTCCGGCGAGGAGAACGGTTTTCATTTTAAAAGGATTTTAGTGCATGGTGCATAGAGCATGGTGCATAGCTTTTGATAATCCCACGGCTCAAGACCCGTGGGAATATGGAAACAGGAATGTTTCCGCTCCTGTTTTTGAAAACGGGAATGATTCCGCTGCTATAATTTTTTTAGCATTCTTGGGTCGCAGTCAACAACCCAATTTATAAAGTTGCCTCCAGAAAGTCGTATTCGGTAAATGTTTCTTTCCGGTGAGGGTGTGTCCGGATCTATTTGTTTTTCTGCTATCAGTGTTCCCTGATGCCCACTCATGGGACCACCGAGTATTACAACTTTGTCGCCTTTTTGCAGCTTTATATCCTGATCGGGAGTCAATACAGTGGAAGGGCTTAAAGTGCCGATAGCAAGTTGATATTTAGCAATTTCGCTATCTGCGAACATTGCATAAGGACTTCTGACGTCGTTGATATATCTATAACCCCAAGCTATATCTCCAATTTGCCGGAACAAGTCTTTGAGCTGGGAGGCTTTGGCTCTATAGAATATGAGCCATGAAATCACGGGTTTGTGTTCAAATATCTTTTTCTTGCCGACTTTACGGATGATATCTTCCATGGGATAATAAATCTCTTGGAGAGATATCTGTTTTTCTGAGAGGCGGTCGGTCAGGTCTTTAAGTTCGGATCGGTTTCTAAGATGCATGGCGTACCACCGTACCGGGTCGTGTGTAAGAGACTCGGATACTTGGCGTCTGATCCAAGCTCTTTTTTTATCGTCGATATCAGATGATTGTGCACAACAGGTGATAAAATTGGATGCTCCGGTGGAAGCAATGCAAGTCTTTATATCCGAGGCAGAAAATCCAAGATTCATAGCAATGTCACACCAAAGGTCGGTTATGATGAATTCCGGATCTTCTGATATGCGAAAACTACCTGTAGGATATAAAAGATTGGCAATCAAAAGTTGGATTGACCGTGCAATCTTTTTACAGGTGGTTTTACCTTGACGAAGAGGGAAGAGGTATTTATTTTTTGGTTTAGAGTATCTTTCTACAATTCTGAGTAGTTCGGAGTCATCACCCGAATATTCATCTTTCTTATAATTGATGATATCGGAAAGAGGAAGACCTCCGTTTAACAATCCGAAGATTAAAATATCTTTGGCAAGTTGTTTTTCATAAGAATTGGAAAGGTCTGAAATAAAAATATCTCGAACAAGTCTGAAGTTTGATGATCGGTTTTCCCCATCATTGATTATCGGAACATCCTGTATTTTTTTGAGGATATTAGAGAAGGAAATGGTTTGAGGAGCCAACCCTTCAACTACAGCCTTATTGTAGAGAGCTGCTATTTTGCTTATATTGTAGGCGACAGTTTTGGCATAATATCCTTCAAAAAATTGATGTGCTGCCCATTCCCCCAAGAGAGCATCGTCGAAACTATGGAAAGAAAGATTGGTTCCTTCGATAAATCGGGTGAAAGCATCGATAGCCCGGTTCATATTGCCGATACTAACTTTGCTCTCGCTTTGAGACGATTTGAGTCGAAAATATTCTATCGGGGATAATGGTGTTTCTTGCATAAGATGAGATAGTTACACCATTAAAAGAGTTTAGATGAAATCAAAAATAGAGAACAATTCTTCTTTTCCTCCCATTAGATTAACAGGAGTTGCAAAGGCTGGAAAAAGAAAGTTTGTGGCGGTCACCGACATTGGTGGCGAAATTACAAAACTTTTGTAGATATAACAAACAATTTATATTAATATTGTGTGATAGAGGAATATTAGGGATTGGGGATTGGGGATGGATATGCGAACCCCGTTCGCATCACAGAAAGGCAAACTTTTTGAGGGATTAGGTGTTAGGGATGGGGGATGGGGGATGGGGGATGAAGGATGAAGTATGAGGGGAAAGGAAAAAAAGATGTTGGATTTTAATGTTTTAGAAAAAATTATTAAATTTGCGGTGAAAATCAAGCAAAATGAACAATTATTACTCTTTTTTCTTTTACTTTTACTTCGGTTTCAAAGGGAACGGGATAAAAGAGTGATGTATTTAAAAATAAATGAGAAACTATAAAATCCCGTACATCCAGATAAAGATGACGGGATTTATTTTTGAAATTGAAAATGGGAGATGATTCAAAACTAAAGGTTACAATCCAGGGAGTGGCGGGATGTTTTCATGACGCAGCTGCAAGGGAATACTTCAATAATAAGGAAATAGAGACGGTGCCCTTCAATACTTTTCCTGATATGTTCGATGCACTCGATACCGATGCATCGCTTGTCGGAATAGTGGCAATAGAGAATACTATAGCCGGGAGCATTCTGCAAAACCACGAACTATTGCGTCAACATAATCTCAGGATCATAGGTGAACATAAAAAACGGATTTCCCATGTTTTAGCTGCCTTGCCGGGACAATCAATAGAATCTCTTACTGAGGTGAATTCACATCCGATGGCATTGATGCAGTGTGAGGTTTTCCTGCGTCATCACAAGAACCTGAAGATGATTGAAAGTTTCGATACTGCCGGCAGTGCCAAGGATATTGCAGAAAAGAATCTTAAGGGACATGCAGCAGTGTGCGGAGAATTAGCAGCCGATTTGTATGGCTTGGAAATTCTTGAAAAAGGAATCGAAACCAACAAGAGAAATTTCACAAGGTTTCTAATAGTTTCCAATTCCTTATTGGCATCTGAAATAGGTCCTCAAGAGAAAGACATCAACAAATCATCCATAGTATTCACCTTGCCTCACACAGGAGGCGCCTTATCAAAAGTTTTAACCATTTTATCCTTCTATGATATCAATCTTTCAAAGATACAATCAGTGCCTATTATAGGAAGGGAATGGGAATATAGGTTTTATGTCGACCTGACCTTCAAGAGTATGGTTAGATATCACCAGGCGATAGAAGCTGTGAGACCTTTGACAAATGAATTGGTGATATTGGGAGAATATAAAGAGTTTGAAACGCAACAAGCATCATAATATGAAAGATATAACACCGGCCAACAGGGTTAGCGATATAAAGGAATATTATTTCTCGAAGAAATTGAGGGAACTTGCCCGGCTGAATTCTGAGGGTGCCGACATAATTTCTTTAGGGATAGGGGGACCTGACAGGGCACCTGATGAAAAAGTCATCACTACCCTTCAGAAAGAGGCTGCCAAAGAAAATAACCATTCCTATCAATCATATAACGGATTGCCGGAACTCAGACAAGCTTTTGCTAACTGGTATAAAACAAAATATGGGGTAGATCTTGATCCGGCCACGGAGATATTGCCTTTGATAGGATCTAAAGAGGGGATACTTCATATATCCTTGACATTTTTAAATCCGGGAGACGGAGTTTTGGTACCTGACCCCGGTTATCCGACATATACATCGGTGAGTAAACTGGTGGGAGCCGAGATATTTAAATATGACTTAAAGGAAGAGAACGGATGGTTGCCTGATTTCGAGGAGATAGAAAAATTGCCTTTAGAAAAAATCAAATTGATGTGGGTGAATTATCCCCATATGCCCACGGGGAAACAAGCCGACCCGGAAACATTCAAAAAAATAATAGATTTTGGAAAGAAACATGGGATAGTTATAGCTCATGACAATCCTTATAGTTTTATTTTGAATAAGGAGCCTTTAAGCATACTACAGATTCCCGGAGCCATAGATATTGCTGTAGAGATGAATTCGCTGAGCAAGAGTCATAATATGGCAGGATGGAGAGTAGCTATGGCGGCATCCAATCCAACTTTCATATCATGGATATTGAAAGTGAAAAGCAACATAGATTCGGGACAGTTTAAACCGGTGATGCTGGCAGCAGCCGAGGCATTAAAATTGCAAGACGACTGGTATGACGAGCTTTATGGGGTCTATGAAGAAAGACGGAAAATTGCGGAAGAAATCATGGAAACCTTAGGTTGTGATTATGATCCTAAGCAGAGGGGGCTGTTCTTATGGGGGAAAATACCTGAGGGTGTAGAATCCGGAGAATGGCTTGCCGATGAATTATTCTATAAAGCGAGAGTATTTGTTACCCCCGGTTTTATTTTCGGGAAAAACGGAGACAAGTATATCAGGATATCCTTGTGTGCAAAACCTGAGAAGCTTAAAGAGGCATTGAAGAGGGTAAAAGAGTATAAGGGTTAAGAGGGATTGGGTATAAGGGATAAGGTATTTGGGATAAGGTATTTGGGATTAGGGATAAGGGATTGGATATGAGGTATTAGGGATTGGGATAGGGGATAGAATAAAAAAATAAAAAGATTAAATATGGAAGAGTTACAACCGTTGTTCCCACAGTTGAATTTGTCGAGACCGATTATAATAGCGGGTCCATGCAGTGTGGAATCGGAAGAACAAGTTTTGAAGACCGCCAGGGAACTTGCTCATAACGGAATAAAGATATTCAGAGGAGGAATATGGAAACCTCGCACTTCGCCCGGAGGCTTCGAAGGGATCGGGGAAATAGGTCTGCCATGGCTTCAAAAGGTGAAGGAAGAAACAGGGATGTTGGTCTCTACTGAGGTTGCAAACCGTGCTCATGTGAATCTTGCTCTTGACTATGGCGTAGACATGATATGGATAGGAGCCAGAACGTCAGCCAATCCTTTTGCAATGCAAGAAATAGCAGACGCATTAAAAGAGAGGGGAGCTGAGATTCCGGTGCTTGTTAAAAATCCTGTAAATCCAGATCTGGAACTTTGGATCGGAGCTATGAAACGTATCTATAATGCCGGGATCAAGAGGATTGGCGCAATCCATAGAGGTTTCAGCACATACGGAAAGCAATTATATAGAAATCCCCCTCAATGGAGGATACCAATCGAATTGAAGAGAAGGTTTCCGGATCTTCCGATATTCTGTGACCCCAGCCATATTACCGGTAAGAGGGAACTTATATCATCTGTAAGCCAACAAGCCCTGGATATGAACTTCGACGGACTCATCATAGAGAGCCATTGCAGTCCTGATTCTGCATGGAGTGACAAGAATCAGCAGGTGTCTCCGGAAGTTTTGAATATCATCATCAATTCATTAGTGTTGAGAGATGAGTGTTCGTCAACTGAAAACTTGGCCCTTTTACGTCAACAGATAGACAGGATCAACGAGGAATTGATGGAGTTATTGGCACGACGTATGAGAGTGACGTGTGAAATCGGCCGTTATAAGAAGGAACATCACATGCCGGTGGTGCAACCGAACCGGTATAACAATCTGATGGATCAGTTAGTGAGGAACGGGGAGGAACTCGGAATGTCAGAAGAATTTATAAGGAGTATCCTTGCGACGATACACGAGGAGTCGGTGCGTCAACAGTTAGAAATTGTAAATGGAAACAAATAATGAAAATATTGATATTAGGGGCCGGCAAAATGGGCTCCTTTTTCAGCGATTTGCTATCATTTGAGCATGAGGTGGCAGTATATGATCCGGATCCAAAGAGACTGCGTTTCATGTTTAACTGCCAACGCTTTGAGAAACTGGAAGAGGTGGATGAATTTCAGCCGGATTTAGTGATAAATGCTGCTACAGTAAAATATACCTTAGAAGCATTTAAGGCAGTTTTGCCCCATTTGCCGGAAAAGACGATTTTGAGCGATATAGCATCTGTGAAAACGGGTTTGAAAGAATTTTATGATGAATGTGGTCATCCTTATGTTTCGACTCATCCGATGTTTGGTCCCACTTTCGCCTCTTTAAGCAATTTATCAAATGAAAATGCGATAATAATTTCCGAAGGCGATCATTTGGGTAAAGTATTTTTTAGGGATTTATACAATAGGTTAAAACTACACATAGAAGAGTATACTTTTGCGGAACATGATTTAACCATTGCCTATTCATTGTCGATCCCATTTGCTTCGACCTTGGTGTTCGCCTCCAATATGAAACATCAGGATGCACCCGGGACAACATTCAAGAAGCATATGGCAATAGCCACCGGTCTGATGGGGGAGGATGATTATCTATTGAGTGAAATTCTCTTTAATCCCCATACTTCGGAACAATTGCAGAATATCAGTGACAAACTTTCGGAACTAAAAGAAATTGTAGAGACCCACGACAATGAGAGGATGAAAAATTTTCTTGATCAGGCGAGAGCAAATCTGAAATGAAAAAAATGAGATAGACCATAATCTATCTCATTTTTTATAAAGAATTGTTTTTGATTATTCAGGAAGAGCTGCGTTAGTTTTGCGAACAGCTTCGGCACTCTTGCGGAAGAGCTCTTTTTCTTCATCATTGAGAGGGAGCTCAATAATTTTCTTGATACCACCTTTACCGAGGAGACAAGGAACGCCGATGCAAATGTCTTTTTCACCATATTCGCCTTCTACAAGAGCAGAGCAAGGGATGATAGCATCCTGGTCGTGAAGCACAGCCTCAGCAACTTCAGCAGCAGCAGCACCGGGAGCATACCAAGCTGATGTGCCGAGAAGTTTTGTCAGAGTGGCACCACCAACCATAGTGTCGGCTACAATCTTGTCGAGTTTTTCAGCGGAAAGATATTCAGTTACCGGAATACCTCTAAGAGCTGCAAATCTCTTCAATGGAATCATAGTAGTGTCGCCATGTCCACCAATCACCATACCTTCAACTTCATTAGGATTAGCCTTGAGTTCCTGGCTCAGGTAGTATTTGAAACGGCTGCTGTCGAGTGCACCGCCCATACCTATGATTTGATTTTTAGGCAGCCCGGAAGTCTTATGGATAAGATAAGTCATTGTGTCCATTGGATTGGATACACATATAATCACAGCTTTAGGGCTATATTTAAGGACGCTTGCAGTCACACTCTTAACGATGCCGGCATTCACACCGATCAGTTCTTCACGAGTCATGCCGGGCTTGCGAGGAATACCGGATGTAATGATAACAACATCGCTATCTTTAGTAGCTTCGTAATCATTGGTAACACCTTTGATACGAGTGTTCATATCGAGAAGATTAGCAGTCTGCATCATGTCCATTGCTTTGCCTTCAGACACTCCTTCCTTGATATCGATCATAACAACTTCATCGGCCACGCCACGGATAGCCAATACATTTGCTGCTGTAGCACCCACATTACCGGCGCCTACTACTGTAATTTTAGACATATTTTTAGTTTTAAGGTTGTTGTTTGCTTATTTGCAAATTTATTGAAAATTTCTGTAATCACAAAGGTTAATTAAGCCTTAAGAGTAACGGGGCCTTCACGAATGATTTCAGGGGCTCCGGAAGTGCAATCCACAATGGCTGATGGTATCAAATTACCGTCGTCACCTTTTATGATAAGATCCGCCTTGTCTTCATAGGCTTCCTCAATCAGATCAGGATTGACTGCATAATCTTCGTCCTCAAAAGTGATAGAAGTGGAAAGTAGGGGATTGCCTAAAGATTCAACTAATTTTCTTACTGCCTCATTATCCGGGATTCTTATTCCAACGATCTTTCTGCCTTTAAAAGCCCGAGGAAGGGAAGAAGCCGCGCGGAATAGGAAAGTGAAAGGTCCCGGAGTATTGTCTTTCATCAGCTTGAACGCGTAATTATCGAATTTGGCGTAATCGGACACCATGGAGATGTCGTCGCAGAGAATTGAAAGGTTTGTTTTTTCCGGATTAATACCTTTCAGTTTACAAACTTTTTCAATTGCCTTTGGGTTAAGCGCGTCGCATGCCACAGCATAAAGAGTGTCTGTTGGAATTATGATAATCCCTCCGTCTTTCAAGATATCAACGGCGGCTTGAATCTGATTATCAGCAATATTGTTATTGTAGATTTTGATGTTTTGCATAGTATTATGGTCTTGAGGAGTAATTGTGAAGTAAGTTTTTAATTTGAAGTTTTTTTGTGAGCTTTCTTACAGGTATCGGCAATTGCACAACCACAGCATCCTCCTGAGGATTTCTTTTCTTTTCGAAATATTTTCCATAGAATCCAACAACAGACAAGCAGCAATATCAATCCAACGATTGAATATTGAATTATCAATTCTGTAGAGAACTCGTGATTATGGCTCATTATTTCTTTTTCTTAGAAGATTTCTTTTTGGAAGGTTCCGTTTGTATTTGGGTGGTAAGAATTCTCCTGTCGGAGGAATCCTTCATTACAGACATTGTAATCTCATAAACGAGAGCTTTAATTTCGTTTATGAATTCTTCCGGGCTGTAATCACCGCTTTCAATTTTACGGAGCTTTCCTTCCCATATGCCGGTTAGTTTAGCACTTTTAAGGAGTTCTTCATTTATTACGGCCATTAAATCTTTAGCGGCTTGAGTGGCCTTAATGGATTTTCTTTCCTTAACAATGTAACCCCGTTTATAAAGGATTTCTATAATCGCAGCCCTTGTGGATGGTCGGCCGATACCATTTGCCTTAAGTGCTTCACGAAGATCTTCATCCTCCACAGATGCACCGGCAGTTTCCATAGCTTTAAGTAGGGTGCCCTCCGTATAGAACTTTGGTGGCTGTGTAGTTTTCTTAACAAGTTTAGGCTTATGCTGACCCGACTCACCTTTTGTGAATTCAGGCAGGATTGAATCTTCTTCTTTGTCATTTGAAGCATCATCGTCGGTCGAAACATCAGAATATACTGCTTTCCAACCTAAAGAAGTAACCGTTTTACCCGTAGCCTTAAAATTATATTTATCACAATTAGCAGAAACTATAGTCTGCATAAAAGTGAAATCGGGATAAAAGACAGAGATAAATCTTCGAGCTATTATATCAAAAACTTTCAATTCAGAGTCTGAAAGGCCTGAAGGAAGATGTTGTCCAGTAGGTATTATAGCATGATGGTCTGTTACTTTGGAATTGTCAAAAACCTTCTTGTTTTTTGCAAGTTTTCTGCCTCTTAAGGGTTCCAGCAACTCCTTATATTGCGTAAGGGAATTCAGAATGGGTCCACATTTTTTATATACATCTTCGGGCAGATAAGTGGTGTCAACTCTTGGATAGGTTGTCACTTTTTTTTCATATAGAGATTGAACCGTCTTAAGAGTTTCATCAGCACTAAGGTTAAGCTTTTTATTACATTCCACTTGAATGGAGGTGAGGTCAAAAAGTCTTGGGGGCGCTTCCTTACCTGATTTTTTTGAAATATCATTTATAACGAGAGGAATGTCTTTAATCTGATTGACAATTTCTTCCCCTTTTTCCTTTATTTCGAATTTTTTTCCCGAATAAGAGAAAACCACATCCCTATAGATAGTCTTCAGTTCCCAATAATCCTGAGGTTTGAAATTTTCTATTTCAAACTGCCGATTCACCACGAGAGCAAGAGTAGGAGTCTGGACTCGTCCTATAGATAAAATTTGTCCTCTTTCTCCATATTTTAAAGAATAGAGACGGGTTGCATTGAGTCCCAACACCCAATCTCCGATGGCACGACACAAACCGGCCATGTATAAAGGCTCGTAATTTTTCTCAGGTTTTAGATTATTGAAACCATCTCGAATAGCATCGTCGGTCATTGAATTAATCCAAAGCCTTTTCACCGGTTTTTTACAACCCGCTTTTTGCATGACCCATCTTTGAATCAATTCACCTTCCTGCCCGGCATCACCGCAGTTGATAATTTCATCACATTTAAGGATAAGGTCAGAAATAACTTGAAACTGTTTCTTGTAGGAATCGTTATTAATCAGACGAATGCCGAAACGAGGCGGAATCATAGGGAGAGCAGACATAGACCAATGTTTCCAATCTGCAGTGTAGTCAGAAGGCTCTTTAAGACAACACAGGTGTCCGAAAGTCCAGGTGACACAATAACCGTTACCTTCCAGATAACCGTCATGTCTGGAAGTAGCGCCTAAAATTCTGGCAATATCTCTACCTACGCTCGGTTTCTCGGTGATGCAAAGAATCATTCCCTCTTTTTTGCTTCGTTCCAAATTTCATCCATTTCAGCAAGTGACATTTCCTTGAGATTTTTTCCCATTTCTTTAGCCTTTGCTTCCAAATAGTTGAAACGACTTATAAATTTTCTGTTTGTTTTTTCCAGTGCATTTTCGGGATTCACGCCGTAAAGCCGGGCAGCATTAATAACAGCAAACATTAGATCACCGAATTCTTGTTCGAGTTTATCCTTATCAGCGTTCTTTATTTCATTTTCCACTTCAAGCGTTTCTTCTTTCACTTTCTCCCACACCTGTTCCGGTTTTTCCCAATCAAATCCCACGTTTGCAGCTTTTTCTTGAATTCTGTTAGCTTTAATAAGTGAGGGTAGTGATTTTGGCACACCGGACAAAACAGTCTTGTTGCCGCCTTTTTCCTTCAGCTTAATTTGTTCCCAATTTTTTGAGACTTCCTCAGGAGAATCGGCCGAAACATTTCCGTAGATATGAGGATGACGAAAAATCAATTTATCGGTCAAAGAGTTGCAAACGTCAGCAATGTCGAATTGACCTTTTTCGTCAGCAATTTTGGAATAAAAACCTATGTGAAGGAGCACGTCGCCGAGTTCTTTCTTGATATTGTTGATATCATTGTCAAGAATTGCATCAGTCAGTTCATAAACTTCCTCGATGGTGTTTGCACGCAGGGATTCATTAGTTTGCTTAGCATCCCATGGACATTTTTGTCTAAGAGTGTCGAGAACGTTTAAGAAACGCAAGAATGCTTGAGCTTTTTCGTTATCAGAATGCATAAAGTTTCAAATTTGGATACAAAGTTAGTTAGAATTGAGTTATATTTTATAACTTTGTAAATTCAAAAAGTATGGACAAATTAATAGACCATAATAAAGCCAAGGAATTTCAGCAGATTCTGAAAGAGAGTGAGAAGATTGTTCTCACCTGTCATGTTCGTCCGGATGGTGACGCCATAGGAAGCTGTTTAGGGTTATGGCATCTTTTAAAGACATTAGATAAATCACCAACAGTGATAGTGCCTGATAAGGCACCGGTGAGTTTATCGTTTCTTCCGGGATTTAAGGAAATAGGGATTTATACGAGCCATAAAGAATTTTGTGAGAAGACAGTGGAAGAAGCCGATCTTATAATTTGTTGCGACTTCAACACGCCTTCGCGTCAAGATACATTGGCCCCTGTGATTCAAAATGCTGAGTGCCGGAAAGTATTGATTGATCATCATACGGAACCCTCCAATTTTACCGATTTGGTGTTCTCTTACCCAAAAATGTCAAGCACCTGTGAGCTTGTCTTCAGGATAATAGCTGCAATGGGATTGTATGATAAGGTTGACAGAGATTGTGCCACATGTCTGATGACCGGCATAATAACCGATACACGAAATTTCACAGTTAATATCAAAAATCCGGACATTTATGATATTCTGATGAGGCTTCTGGAAAAGGACGTTGATAAAGACAGAATTGTAAAAGAGGCATTGAACACTCGAAGTCTGACAAGCTTGAAATTAGAAGCTTATGCTCTTTCGCAGAAGATGGAGATTTTTCCGGAACATAAATGTGCCTTAATAACCTTAGACAAAGGGGAACTAAAGAAATATTCATATGAAAGGGGAGATACTGAAGGGCTTGTAAACCGACCTTTAGAGATAAGGGGTATGATATATTCTATTTTTATGAGAGAGGATCCGGATTGTGTGAAAATTTCAGCAAGAAGTTGTGACAATTTTCCGGTATCAGAGATATGCAAAACATTATATGGAGGAGGAGGACATATCCAGGCGGCAGGTGGTGAATTCCATGGAAGCCTGGAAGAATGCAGAAAGAAATTTTTGGACCATATAGGGGATTTTGATAAGTTTCTGGATAAGGGATATATGGGTGAGGAATAAAAAGTAAAGAAGAAAGATGAAAAAGAAATATATACGAAAAAAGATTTTAAGGAAAATCATTTTATTTAGCGGCATTTTGATTTTGATGAGCAGTTGCAGCAAGACCCAGAGCTATTCCGAACTGCTGAGGGATGAGGAACATGCCGTAAATTGGTTTTTGGCTGACTATAATGTAGTGTTGGAGCTCCCTTCAGACATAAAGGATTTGATCACCTATGAGCAGGCGGGAGATGATGCCCCTTATTATAAATTGGATTCAGAGGGTTATGTTTATATGCAAGTGGTGAGAGCCAACTTCTCGGAAATGGTGAATGAAGGTGATTTGGTTTATTTCCGTTTCAGCAGAGAAAGTATAGAAGACATGTATAATGGAGTGGAAAGTAACTCTACCGGGAATTCTGATTACTTACCAAACGGAACAACAAGTTTTATATACAAAAATACATATCTTCCTTCCACGACTACTTGGGGGACAGGTATTCAGGAACCATTGAAATATATTGGCTATAATTCAGAGGTAAATTTAGTTTTAAAGAGCTATTATGGATTTACCGAAGAACAATCATATTGTATTCCATACTTAATGAATATCAGATATTTCAAGCCTGAATATTAATGATTAAAAGATAGTCATAAGGGTAAAATAATTTTTAAAGAAAAGATTATGTCGTTGATTAAATCTATATCAGGTATAAGAGGTACAATCGGAGGGAAGGCCGGAGAAGGCTTGAGTGGAGTTGATATAGTTAAATTCACTGCAGCATATGGTTCATTTATAAAAAAGAACAATCCGAAAGCATCGAAGATAGTAGTAGGAAGGGATGCCAGGATAAGCGGGAAAATGGTAGAGCATCTCGTGGTAGGAACCCTTTTATCTATGGGTCTTGATGTTATAAATATAGGTCTTTCAACGACACCAACCACTGAGGTTGCAGTCACTGGTTGCAAAGCGGATGGGGGGATCATTCTCACTGCAAGTCATAATCCTAAAGAATGGAACGCATTGAAACTGCTAAATTCTAAAGGAGAGTTTTTAAGTGATAAAGAAGGGAAAGAAATTATATCCATTGCGGAAAAAGAAGAATATGTATTTGCAGAAGTAGATTCTATAGGTAAAGAATATAAGGATGAGACTTGGTCGCTACGGCATATCGAAATGGTGAAAGGTTTGAAACTGGTAGATTGTGAAGCCATTGAAAAAGCTAATTTCACGGTAGCTGTGGATGCTGTGAATTCTGTTGGTGGAATAGTGATTCCTCAACTTTTGCGTGCGTTGGGAATAAAAAATATAATAGAATTAAATTGTGAAGCTACCGGGAAATTTGCCCATAATCCGGAACCTATTCCTCAAAATTTGACGGATATTTCTGAGTTAATGAAAGACGGCAAAGCAGATGTTGGATTTGTAGTTGATCCTGATGTTGACCGTTTGGCAATAGTGATGGAAAATGGGGAAATGTTTGTAGAAGAATATACCCTTGTGGCTGTAGCAGATTATGTACTCCGACATACACCAGGCTCCACTGTAAGTAACCTAAGCAGTTCACGTGCACTTTCAGACGTGACTAAGAAATACGGTTGTAGCTATGCTGCAGCAGCGGTGGGTGAGGTAAATGTAGTAGAGAAGATGAAAGAAACCAATGCTGTGATAGGAGGTGAGGGTAACGGAGGAGTTATTTATCCTGAGCTTCACTATGGAAGAGATGCTTTGGTTGGTGTAGCGTTGTTTTTGACATTGCTTGCAAAAGAGGGGAAAAAGATTAGTGATCTTAAGAAAGAATATCCGGCATATTGCATAGTAAAAAATAAAGTGACCTTGACACCTGAAATAGATGTGGACAGACTTCTTCACACAGTTAAGGAAAAATTTAAAGATGAAAAGATAACTGATATTGATGGAGTCAAGATAGACTTTGAAGACGGGTGGGTTCATCTGAGAAAATCGAATACAGAGCCTATAATAAGAGTATATAGCGAGTCTTCAACAGAAGAACGTGCAGAAGCTCTTGCCCGGACGGTGATGGATATAATAGAGAATTAAGAGTGAGGAAACAGAATAAAGAAATTAGCTAAAGAGATATGTTGAAGAGGTTTTTTCTAAACGCACTGTCATCGTTTCTTGGAGCATGGGTTGCCATTGTAATCTTTGGAGCTGTTTGTGTAATGGTAATAGTGGGATTGATTGCCAGATTAGGGGTGTCACAAGCCACTCAAAATCAAGTGACTAAAGACAGTATACTCACAATTGACTTGAAAGGTGAGATAGATGAAACGGAAATGCCGGTTGACTTCGACTATTCAACAATTGTCTCGGGTGATATAAGCAAAAAACAATCTTTAGCTTTGCTCACATCAGCCATTGAGGCTGCAGCCGAAAACAAAAATATAAAAGCGATTTACCTTAAATGCAATTCGATAGCGTCATCGCCGGCTACTTTGAATGCAATAAGAAATTCTCTTCTAAAATTTAAAGAAAGCAAGAAAAAAATTATTGCATACGGGGATATGTTGGCCATGGGTGATTATTATATAGCCACAGTGGCCGATGAGTTATATATGAACCCCGGAGGAAATTTAGCTTTGAAAGGTTTGGGAGGTATCACACCATTTTTCAAAGGGCTTTTTGAGAAAATCGGAATAGAGTTTCAGGTAGTTAAAGTGGGTACATATAAATCAGCCGTAGAACCGTATATTAATGAACAAATGAGTGAACCGGCTCGAGCTCAATTAGATACCTTGTATGGGAGTATGTGGGGGATTATTTGCGACGGTATTTGCGAAGAGAGAAAAGGTGTGACCCCTGCAAAAATTGATTCTTTGATAAATGATGATTTTATCTTTCTCAGGCCTGCTAAAACTGCTGTTACTGCAGGAATGGTAGATGGTTTGTATTATGAGAGGAGTATGGATAGCATCATAGCGGTGGGAATAAATAAAAAGAAAGAAGACCTTAATTTTGTGGATCCATCCTTATTGGTGACTCAAGAACAGCTACTTACGGGCTTATCTTCAAAGAATCAAATAGCTCTGGTGTATGCAAGTGGAGAAATACTTGACGGAGGAGGAGGGAATACCATCAATTATGAAAAATATGTTCCTTTGATAGTGTCACTTGCTGAAAATGAAAATGTCAAAGGCATGGTACTTAGGGTAAATTCCCCCGGAGGCTCGGTTTTTGGAAGCGAACAGATAGGGGAGGCATTGGATTACTTCCAAAGTAAAGGAAAACCCCTTGCGGTTTCAATGGGCGATTATGCTGCTTCCGGTGGTTATTGGATTTCATCTTGTGCAAATCGAATCTTCGCTGATCCCTTGACGATAACCGGTTCAATAGGTATTTTTGGATTGATACCGAATGTGGAAGGATTAACAAAAAAGTTGGGAGTGAATATGGAATTGGTGTCCACAAATCCTGAAGCAGTTTTCCCCAGTTTGTTCCAACCTTTGAATTCACGACAGTTGAAGGGTATGCAGGAAATGGTAGAAGACGGATATGATCGATTTGTATCCAGAGTGGCAAAAGGAAGACATATGAGCGAGAACAAGGTGAGAAGAATTGGAGAAGGGAGAGTTTGGGATGCGGTGACAGCTATGAAAATAGGACTTGTAGACCAGCTTGGAGGAGTGGAAGATGCAATAGAATGGGTTGCACAAGATCTGAACATAGAGAACTATGATGTAACTCGTTATCCAAGATATGAAACCTCTGTTTGGGATTTACTGCCGAATGTTATGAATATGCAATTGAAGGAACAAATAAGGAAATCCCTGTCAACCGAAATCAGCCCTGTGTTGTTAAAAAGAGTAGAGAGGACGCTTTCAAGGAAACCTCTTCAAGCTTTGATGCCTGAAATACAAGTTGGATTTATTAGTAACTGACAAGTCAACAGAACATTGAGAAGCACCAAAGATAAAATATTGGTAGGTCTGCTGACACCTGTTTCCTGGATATATGGAATTGTGGTGGGAGTGCGCAACTGGATGTTTGAACAGAAGATCCTGAAATCTGTGGAATATGATATTCCGGTGATTGGTGTAGGAAATCTCACCGTTGGAGGAACAGGAAAGACTCCACATGTAGAATATATTGTAAGTCATCTTATGTTAGACCATAACGTGGCCGTTTTAAGCAGGGGATACAAACGCAAGACAAAGGGTTTTGTATTGGCCAATGCAAAAAGCACACCGGCAACCATAGGAGATGAACCTTACCAAATATATCAAAAATTTCATGGGAAAGTAAGAGTTGCGGCATGTGAGAGCAGAAGAAAGGGTATAGAGGAACTCTTAAAATTGTACCCTGAATTACAAGTTATAGTCTTAGACGATTCCTTCCAGCATAGGTGGGTGAAACCAAAACTTTCAATATTGCTTACAGATTATAGCCGTCCGTTCTATGAAGACAAACTTCTACCTTTGGGAAGACTACGTGAGAGTCCTATGCAGGTGAATCGGGCAGATATGGTGATAGTGACTAAATGTCCTCAAGACTCTCAACCTTTAACATATCGGTTAGCTTCCAAAGAATTAGATTTAATGGCTTTCCAGAAGTTATTTTTCTCCCGCTATGAATATGGTCAATTAAAGCCTGTATTTATTGATGATGCTCTCTATACAGTGAGACTTACTGACTTAACTGCAAAGGACAGTGTGATGCTTCTAACCGGTATTGCTAACCCACGTTATATAGTAAAATATTTTAGGGGCTATCCTTTTAAAGTGAAAGTGGATCATTATCCTGATCACCATGACTTCACCAAAAGAGATATACAAGACATACACAAGAAATTTCAGGAAATGCCGGGGGAACGCAAGATAATAGTCACCACAGAAAAGGATGCGGTGAGATTGATGCATAATCCTTATTTCCCAAAAGATCTTAAACCTTTTACATTTTATTTGCCGATTGAGGTGAGAATGGTAAGGGGTGTTGACGACCATGATTTAATAGAAGAGATTAAAAATCATATAAGAAATAAGGGATGAGAGTTTAGGGATAAGGTATAAGGGATGAAGTATAAGGGATAAGATATTAGGGATAAGGTATGAAGTATTAGGGATAACGGATTAGGGATAAGGTATGAAGTATTAGGGATAAGGGATAAGGGATGAAAAAAATTTAACTTTAAAATCAAAAATAAATGGAAAAAACATATTTGGAAAAGATAGAGGAAGCATCTAATTATCTCAAAACAAAAGTGGCAGATATTCCTGAAATTGCAATAATTCTTGGGACAGGGCTTGGAGACTTGATTAATTATATTAAAGATATCCAGGTGATAGACTACAAGGACATTCCTCATTTTCCGGTATCTACGGTTGAAGGTCACAGTGGCCGTCTTATTTTCGGTGCATTAGGGGGCAAACGAGTAATGGCTATGCAGGGAAGATTTCATTATTATGAAGGATATGATATGAAACAGGTGACTTTCCCGGTAAGAGTGATGCAACATTTAAAAGTAAAGAAACTATTTGTTAGTAATGCGGCAGGGGGTATGAACAAAGAGTTTCAAGTAGGAGACGTGATGGTTATCACGGATCATATTAACCTTTTCCCTGAAAACCCATTAAGAGGGAAAAATTATGAAGAATTAGGACCCCGATTTCCGGCTATGACAGAATCCTATAACAAGGAAATGATTACTTTGGCGGATAAAACAGCCGAAGAAATTGGCATGAGGCTTATGCATGGCGTTTACGTTGGTACACCGGGACCTACTTTTGAAACACCGGCTGAGTATGAGTATTTCAGAATAATAGGAGGTGATGCTGTCGGTATGTCAACCGTGCCTGAAGTAATAGTAGCCAATCATGCGGGAATGGAGGTTTTTGGAATATCAGTTATAACCGATCTCGGAGGAAAAGACATCAAAGAAGTGCCGACCCATGAAGAAGTGCAAAAGGCAGCACTGAAAGCTCAGCCTCATATGACTGCATTGATAACCGGAATGTTGGAAGCTATCTAAATTTATAATTATGTCTGCAAAAGAAACAGAAATAAGTGATCTTGGAGAGTTTGGATTAATAGACAGACTCACAAAAGATTTCCCTATAATAAATTCTGAAACAAAACTTGGTGTGGGTGATGATGCAGCCATACTTGCTTTTGGAGAAAAGGATGTTGTTGTCACCACGGATCTGCTCTTGGAAGGTATCCATTTTGATTTAAGATACGTGCCGCTCCAGCATTTAGGATATAAAGCCGCGATTGTGAATTTCAGCGATATATATGCCATGAATGCTACACCTCGCCAAATAACTGTAAGCATAGGAGTTTCGAGCAGATTTACTGTAGAACATATTGACATGTTATATTCCGGGATAAGGAAAGCCTGTGAAATTTATGGGGTAGACTTAGTGGGGGGAGATACGAGCGCTTCAGTGACCGGTTTAGTAATTAGCATCACATGTATAGGAGATGTAGAGAAAGGTAAAGAGGTGAGAAGATCAGGTGCGAAACCCACAGATGTGATATGTGTCAGCGGTGACTTAGGTGCAGCTTTCATGGGATTGCAGCTATTGGAAAGAGAAAATTCGGTAGCCGCCCAACAAAAAGACAAGGATTTTCAACCTGATTTTGCCGGTAAAGAATATATTCTTGAACGTCAATTAAAACCTGAGGCAAGAAGAGATATATTGGAATTATTGAGAAATGAGGGTGTTCATCCAACTGCAATGATAGATATAAGCGACGGATTGTCATCTGAACTTCTTCATATTTGTAAGGCGAGCAATGTTGGATGCAGGGTGTATGAAGATAAAATTCCCATTGATTACCAAACAGCATTAATGGCAGAAGAATTCCATATGAATCTTGTCACTGCGGCAATGAACGGAGGAGAAGATTACGAATTACTGTTTACCGTTCCTCTTACCGCTCATGAAAAAATAGAAAAACTTAAGGGAGTAAAGATGATAGGCTATATCACGGCTCCTGATTTAGGTGCTGCTTTAGTGACAAGGGATGGAGGGGAAATTCCTATAAAAGCTCAGGGTTGGAATGCTTTTAATGCATAAAGAATAATTCTTTAATAAGGTTTAATTTGTAGAAAGATTATTTAACAAAAAGAGATAGATATTATATTCAAATAATATCTATTTTTGCATAAATAATATCTTCCCAAAGAAGAAAAAGAAGAAAGTAAATTATATATGAGTGAACCTATCAACATCAGGGAACTAAATGACCTGATAGCCTCTAAGGCAAGTTTTGTAAGTTTGATCAGGAGTGGGATGGACCGAAGAATAATTGGTCAGAAACATCTTGTAGACTCTCTATTGATAGCCTTATTATGTAACGGTCACGTACTCTTGGAAGGTGTGCCGGGATTGGCAAAAACTCTTGCGATAAAGACATTGGCATCATTGGTTGATGCAAAATACAGTAGAATTCAATTTACCCCTGACCTTTTACCGGCCGATGTTGTAGGCACATTAATTTACAGTGTGAAAAATGAAAGCTTTGAGGTGAAGAAGGGCCCTATATTTGCAAATTTTGTTTTGGCCGATGAAATAAACCGCGCGCCGGCCAAAGTGCAAAGTGCCCTTTTGGAAGCCATGCAAGAGAGGCAAGTTACCATAGGGGATGACACCTTCAAGCTCGATAGTCCTTTCCTTGTAATGGCTACTCAAAATCCCATTGAACAGGAGGGAACTTATCCATTGCCTGAAGCACAGACCGACCGGTTCTTGCTTAAAGTTGTGATTGGATATCCTAACAAAGAAGAAGAAAAATCTATAATACGGCAGAATATTACTTCTCAAATTTCTCCGATATCACCGGTTATTAAACCCTCGGAGATAGTAGAGGTTCAAAAAATAGTAGAAAAGATCTATATTGATGAGAAAATAGAAAATTATATAGTAGATATAGTTTTCGCAACCCGAGAACCTTCAAAATATGGTCTTAAAGATCTTGCAAGTATAATTTCTTATGGAGCTTCCCCACGTGCTTCTATAAGTTTGGCATTAGCATCAAGAGCCTACGCATTCCTTCAAGGGAGAGGATATGTGATACCGGAAGACGTCAGAGCAGTATGTCATGATGTTATGCGCCATAGGATCGGTCTTTCTTATGAAGCTGAAGCCAATAATATTAACGCTGATGAAGTGATAACAGCTATATTGGATAAAGTGGCTGTGCCTTAATTTTTAATTATAGAGTTTAAGGTTAAGAAATAAAAGTATTAATATTTGAGTTAAGATAGATTGGCTCAGTAATTACTTCATTTGGATAAAAAGGAATTGAATGGACGCAAAGGAACTTCTGGAGAAAGTAAGGAAGATAGAAATAAAAACCAGAGGACTTAGCCAAAATATATTTGCCGGGGAATATCACACTGCTTTTAAAGGAAGGGGTGTGATTTTTTCGGAAGTCAGGGAATACCAACCAGGGGATGACATCCGGGATATTGACTGGAATGTAACAGCACGTCATAATCGCCCTTATATAAAAGTGTATGAAGAGGAACGTGAACTCACCATGATGCTTTTAATAGATGTGAGCGGCAGCAGTGATTTTGGTGCAGTTGGCGAAAGTAAAAAAGAAAGGATTGCAGAAATAGCGGCCACCTTAGCATTTTCATCCATTCAAAACAATGATAAAGTAGGAGTCATATTTTTCAGTGATCATATAGAGAAGTTTATACCGCCCAAAAAGGGCCGTAAGCATATATTATTAATCATTAGGGAGATAATAGATTTGGTGCCTACGAGTAAGGGTACAAATATTGATGTTGCATTGAAATTTATGACAAATGCATTGAAAAAAAGAGTAAGTGCCTTTTTGTTAAGTGATTTCATCGATAATCATGATTATTTCTCCAGTATGTCGATAGCAAACAGGAAGCATGATTTGGCAGCAATACAGGTATATGACAGAAGAGATGCCACTATGCCCGATGTTGGATTGGTGAGAATCAAAGATATGGAAACAGGTTCCGATAAATGGATTGACACATCTTCTCCAAGGGTGCGAAGGACTTTTGACAAAGCCTGGTATGAAAGGCAACAAAAAATATCATCAGTAACGGCGAGATGTGGTGTTGATATGGTGTCGGTCACCACAGATGAAGACTATGTAAAGGCGTTGCTTGCATTGTTCCATAATAGGGGGACAGCCAGACGTTAAAATGAATCAAATGGTAAAAAAAATCACTTTATTCCTGACATTAATTTTTACTCTTTTTGGAGTACTACCATCTTTTGCAGCAAACGTATCTATTTCAGCCAAGCTTGATTCAGTGAATGTATTGATGGGGAAATTAAATACATTGAATCTGGAGGTAGTAGAAAATAAAGGTTCAAGTGGAAGATTGTCAGTTTTCCAACAAACAGATAGATCAAGGGGGTATGCGACTGTGTGTGGCGACAGTGTGGAATTAAGTACCAATTATACTGTTGACACTATAGAATTAGGTTCCGGAAAAGTGCAATTAAACTATAAAATTCCGGTACAAGCCTTTGATTCCGGCACCTTTACTTTACCAAAGTTTGTATACTATGTCGGGAAGGATTCTGCTGTTTCCAAATCTTTGACTTTCAATGTGTATCCTGTAGCAGTTACTTCAGAAGACCAAATTTCTCCCTTTGCACAAACTTTTGAACCGGATGGTCAGAGATGGTATGATTGGGTTCCGGATTGGATCCTGGACTTTTGGTGGATTTTCTTGATTATTGTTATAGCAATTTGTGCCGGTTTATATACCATGAGAAATTATGGTAAGAAAGCCATTCCATTCATTTCTCCCAAAATTCAACCAAAACCTTGGGAAATAGCCATGGACTCCTTGCAAAGGTTAAAATCCAGAAAACTCTGGGAACAAGGGATGGAGAAAGAATATTTTACTGATTTGACAGATATTCTGCGTACTTACCTATATGAACGGTTCGGGATCAATGCCATGGAAATGACAACGCGTCAAATCATGGATAAGATATATGACAGTGATCTTCGTGATAAGAAAGATTATGTGAAACAAATATTAAATGTGGCAGATTTTGTAAAATTTGCTAAAGTAAGACCGTTGCCGGCCGATAGTATAGCAGCTTTTGAGAATGCAAAGAAATTCGTGGAGGAAACAATTCCTGTGGAACAGGAAAAATTAAAAGAGGATAATTTAAGGGAAGGAGGTGATTCCTGATGAAATATCCCGGACTTTTATTCCTTTTTCTCCTCTATGTCCCTTTGATAGCATGGTATGTTTGGAAACACAGGAACGCTAATCCTTCATTGGGTGTTTCCACCTTAGCTCCTGTTGCCAAACTTCCTATTTCATGGAAACAAATACTTATCCATGTAAGTTTTGTCCTTCAATTAGTGGCCATAGGAGGTTTGATTGTGGCACTGGCACGGCCTCAAAGCCATGATGCCTTTAGTTCTTCGAGGATTAACGGTACTGACATTGTATTGGCTTTGGATATCTCAGGAAGTATGAACGCCAAGGATTTTAATCCGTCAAGATTTGCTGCAGCAAAAGATGTAGCTTCAAGATTTGTAAATCAAAGAGAACATGATAATATAGGACTCGTGGTGTTTGCAGGTGAAAGTCTGTCATTAATGCCATTAACCAACGACCGAGGTGCCCTTATCAATGCTATTGATAATATTGAGATGGGTGATCTGACTGATGGCACCGCTATTGGAGATGGATTAGTAAGTGCTATAAACAGAATAGTTTCCGGTAAAGCAAAATCAAAAAGTGTCATATTGCTAACGGACGGAACTAATAATGCCGGCGAAGTGCCTCCTGCTACAGCTGCACAAATAGCAAAACAAAAAGGAGTGAGAGTTTATACCATAGGGGTGGGTACCAACGGAAATATAAAAATTCCCGATCCTTATGGATTTTCCACCACCACAATTGAAACTAAAATAGATGAGGAATCCTTACAAGAGATAGCCAATGCCACAAATGGTAAATATTTCAGGGCTAAAGATGAAAAAGTGCTAAAGAAAGTTTTCGAAGAAATAGACAAATTGGAAAAGAGTATTTTGGATGTAGACAAATACACTTATACAGAAGAAAATTTTGAGCCTTGGATTCTTCTTTCCTTATGTTCTTTAGGGCTTTATTTAATGTTACGATATACGGTTTTACGAAGAATTCCGTAAAAAATAAAAACAAAACCTTATATAATGTTTAGTTTTGCTCATCCCGATCTTCTTTTCTTGCTTTTACTGATACCTTTTTTTGTGGTATTATATGCATGGGCACGCTATGCAAGAAGCAGGAAATTAAAAAAATTCGGAAATCTCAACACATTGTCTCCATTGATGCCGGAAGTTTCTCCATTTAAGCCTCCGTTGAAGCTTACTATAGAGATGGTAGCCCTATTTTTAATAATATTTTGTTTAGCGAGACCTTGGGGGGGAGTTAAAGACGAAAAGACTGTAAAAGAAGGTATAGAGGTGATCATAGCGATGGATGCCAGCAACTCTATGCTTGCATCTTCAACTTCTGATGAGAAAGGAGCAGACAGGCTCAGAACCGCAAAATTGATGTTGGAAAAACTCATTAACCGACTTGATAATGACAGGGTTGGATTAATAGTCTATGCTGGTGATGCTTATACATTGATACCGGTTACTAATGATTATGTATCTGCTAAAATGTTTCTCAATTCCATAGATCCCTCCCAAATAGATAATCAAGGCACTGATATTTCATCTGCTATAAGAATGGCCACTACATCATTTAGTGAAGACAAAAACATAGGGAAGGCTATTATCCTTATAACTGATGCCGATGAACTGGAAGATGAAGAGGGGGTGATGGCTTCTGCTCAAAAGGCAGCACATGATGGCATCCAGATTGATGTGGTTGGATTGGGAAGTAGTGTTGCAGTTCCAATACCGTTAAAAAACGGAGGTTATTTGATGGATCCTTTCACAGGGGAAAGAGCTATGACAGCCTTAAATGAAGATTTGGCAGCTAATATAGCAAAGGCCGGGAATGGCATCTATGTAAATGCTTCTAATCGAGAAGCCTTAAATGAACTTGATAAACAACTGGAAACTCTTAAAAAAGCTTCTTTGGAGTCCAACATATCAGCAGTGCATGATGAACTGTTTCCCTTGTTTGCAATTTTTGCCTTGGCCTTACTTGTGCTTGACATATTTATACTTGATAGAAAAATTTCCTGGCTGGATAAAATCACATTTTTCAAGAAAGAATCAGCATGACAGATTTGAAAAAAATAATATTATTAGTCACGTTTTTTTTAATAATACCTTTTGGGAAATCTCTTTATGCAGCTGAAGATACCCGGGTGTCTACAAAAAAGGAACGAAATCATATCACTAAGGGAAACAAACTTTATGAAGAAGGTAAATTCCGTGATGCAATACAAGAATATAAGGATGCATTAGAAGAAAATCCTTCTTCAGTGGTGGGCAGATATAATCTGGGTTTATCTGAAATCATGATAGGTTCCAATCCTAATGATACTACTGAAGCAGCCAAGAAAATGCTTGAATCCGGAGTAAAAAATATGCAGCAGATAGCAAATTTAGGTACTAAACGTTCTGATCTTGCATCAAAAGCAAATTATAATCTGGGAAACGTGGCATTCAATTCTGATGATTATAAAAAAGCTATAGATTACTATAAACAGAGTCTGCGTTTGAATCCTGATGACGAAAATGCGAGAAGAAATCTTCGTATAGCTCAGTTGAAGATAGAGAACGAAGATGAGAACCAAGATCAAAATCAAGACCAGAACCAAGATCAAAACGAAGATCAACAAGATCAGCAAGATCAGAATCAGGACCAAAACGAAGATCAACAAGACCAGCAAGATCAGAATCAAGATCAACAAGACAAACAAGATCAGCAAGACCAACAACCACAAAGTAATATTAATCAACAGACAGCTGAACAGATATTAAATGCAATAGAAAACAAAGAAAATCAAACCCGCGCACGAGTTGCCGGACAAAATGCAGAGAAGAGTAGACAACGAAACAGGAATAGGAGGAATTGGTGATAATTGAAATTCCCAAGATTTTATAAAGTAAAAATAAAGATATAGCAAGGGAAAAATCCTGAAGTTAAGTTATGAGATCAGGGCATATAAAATTCCTTACAATAATTTTAATTGTATTGATAGGTGGGATCGATCTTTTTGCACAGTCGGTCACAATTGCAGTGTCACCTGCTCGCGGAAAAAGAGAAATTTCGGTTGGTGACTTATTTTATATAAATATAGTAGTTAAAGATATAAACGCCAATCCTGAGAAACCGACAGATGTAGGAGGTGCAAATCTTGTTTATTTTGATAGGACCGGTCAATCCTCAAGTTTTTCCAGTATCAACGGAAAGACCACACAAAGCACGAGTTACACTTGGACAGCTACACTACGTGCCCAAACTGAAGGACAATATTCTTTCGGTCCCGTGACAGTGGGAGGAATAAAAAGTAATATCGTCAAATACGCTATTGGCGCACCAATGCCATCCCAACAACCCAATCCCGGAAATACAACCACCCCTCAAAGAAATATAGATCCGGATAAACCCGAATATATCGGTAAAGGTGACGGAAATCTATTTATGCGGGCAGAAGTTTCACAATCGTCTGCATATGTCAACCAAGCCATTCTCTACACTGTAAAACTTTATTCCACCTACGATGCAATCAAATTTATAGGAGCCACCGCTTCTCCTAAGTTCGATGGATTTGTAGTTGAAGAATCCAAGGATATATCCACTTCGTTGGAATATGAAACTTATAATGGTAAAACATATGCAACTGCAATAATTGCAAGATATATCATTTTCCCTCAGCATGAAGGAACTTTATCCGTGAAAGGGAATACTTACACAGTAAGTGTAGACCAAAGAGAATATTATAGAGATCCGTTCTATGGTCATTTGTCAGTTTCAAAACCCTTGCAATTAAATGTAACCCCCAACGAGCTCACAGTAAAGGTTAAATCATTGCCAACACCGGTTCCTTCAGATTTTTCAGGAGGAGTTGGTAATTTTCACCTAACATCTTCTTTGCCTGCACAGAAGTTTGTAACTAACCAAGTGGGTTCAATAGTCTATACCATAGAAGGTACTGGAAATATTAAATATATAACTCTACCTGATCTTCAAAATCTGTACCCATCAGAGCTTGAAGTTTATACCCCGACTACCGAATCTAATATAACAATTGGAAGAACTAATGTGTCAGGAAGTATTAAATATGATTATTCATTCATGCCATTGGAATGGGGTAACTATAGATTGCCTGATATTAAATTAGTATATTTTAATCCTTCAACAGAAAAATATGAGACATCTGTGGCAAGAGGTTATGAAATAGCCGTAGAAAGAGGCACAGGGTCTGAAAAATCCCAAACCCAAGCTACAAATACCTTTGATTCACAACTATTGCCTGTGAATACCAATCTATCATTTATACACCGGCCTTATGTTTATGGATTCTTTTATTGGCTATTCTATATAATACCTATAGGGGGTATCATAATCGCCTATGTGAGCTATAAATCATATCTGGCATCCCACTCAGATATCTTGGCTGTGAGAAGTCGTAAAGCCAATAGAATGGCAAGAAAGCGTCTTAAACGCGCATACGCATATATGACGGCAAAAGATAGGAATTCTTTCTATGATGAAATCATTTCATCACTTTGGGGATACTTAGGTGACAAATTAAGAATCCCTATATCGGAATTAAGCAGAGAAAATATAAGCGGTAAGTTGGCTATGCAGGATATTTCGGACAAAGATATTGATAATTTGATCAAACTTATAGATGATGTTGAATTTGAAAAATATGCACCTTCAGCTTCTTCAACCGAAATGAGCGATATTTATGAAAGAACTATTGCTACAATGAATTCACTTGAGGAGGCATTCAAAAAAGCAAAGAACAATGAAGATATCTAAACGTCTTTCACTGATTATATCGGTAAATTTATTTTATCTGACTCTTTTTGCTACACCATCAGTCAGTGTAGCAGATTCGGCTTACAATGCAGGGAATTATTTACAGGCTATTGAAGAATATAATGCAGTTGCTGAGGAATTTGGAATTTCAGCACCTTTGTTATACAATCTTGGCAACGCTTATCTACAGCAGGATGATTATGGCAATGCCATGTTATGCTATCAGAAGGCCAAGAAACTGGATCCTTCCAATAAACTAATAAACCGTAATCTCAATTATCTAAGCGGCAAGGTTGAAGATGCCAATAAAGCAGAGCAAAAAGGGAAAAGAAAAAAAGTAACAGAAGATAGTCCAAACTTTTTTCAATCCATCCATGCTTCAGTAGCAGAAGACACTTCATCAAATACGTGGGCAGGATGGGCGGCTGCCACTTTCCTGTTATTCTCGGGATGTGTATGCCTTTATTTATTTACCTCTAATGTCTTAATGAGGAAAACAGGATTCTTCGGGGGAATCATACTAATTGGAATATCTATTATTTGTTTGGTCTGTGCATATTCTGGAGCTGCATCATACGAAAACAAAGACTATGGAGTGATTTTGACTTTCAAGGTTCCTCTTATAACAGAACCTGATAACTCTACAGATAAAGTCAACAATGAAGGAGTTTTGACTCGAGGCACAAAGATTAGAATTATTTCAGAAGAGACCGATGCTGAAGGGAATGTTAGTTGGTATAAGGTGCGACTCAACTCTGATTACATTGGTTGGGTACCGGCAAAAGATATAGGGGTGATATAAGATAATATGTTATATAACACAATAAAGACACTGATTTTTCTTTGCATAAGGTCTAAATAATTCTTAAATTAGCAAACTAAAAGCAAATTAAATAAAGCAAAAAATATGAGTAAAACAATCACATTCAATGAACTTCGCAGACTTAAAGATAGTCTGCCTGACGGTGCAACACATCGTATAGCCGACGAACTGAACCTGACCGTGCAGACAGTACGTAACTATTTTGGTGGTGTGAACTATCAGTTTGGTAAGAATGTGGGTATGCATATCGAACCGGGCCCAGACGGTGGTATAGTTGTTCTGGACGATACTACAATATATGATATGGCAGTTAAAATCCTTGAAGAAAAAAATAAAGAGGATTAAATCCCAAATAATTACCAACAACAATTCTTAGGCGTTTCGTGAATCGGAACGCCCTTTGTGAATTATGGAAGATAAATTTATAACCTTATCCATTCATACTGCCGACCATGCCATAGCTCTGCAGAAAATTCTTGAGGCTCACTCTATAGAAGTGAAACTTCAAAATTATGTAGCCTCCGGGGCTCCAATTGCAGTGGCTATCAGAGTTATGATTCATGAAAAGGATCTAACAATGGCACTTAAAGTAACAGAGAGCCTGGAGCATCTCACTTCTTTAACACTTGACAATGTGTTGACGGGTCATAAAGGAGAACTTTTGATCCCGGTTGACTTTAATGATTATTGTTTCAATGCATGCAAAACCGGTTTTGAGTTAGCTTCTTATCTACATTTACAGCCTGTATTGCTTCATGCCTATCCAACACCTGTTTTTAGTCCATCATTTTCCTTGGAAGACACTACTGATTTAGGAATCGACAATTCTTTGGAAGAGGAATATAACGAAGTGGAATTAAGTAAGGATCTTCAAAAACAAGGAAGAAAAAAAATGAAAGAACTCATTTCACGACTTCATGAAGCACAGAAAGAGGGGACAATTCCGGACATGAATTTCAAAGCATTAATGGAAGATGGGGTTGCTGAAGATGTGATTAAAGAGTTTTGCAAGGTTTCTTCACCAGCTTTGGTCGTAATGGTGACGAGAGGTAAACAAAAGAAGGGTGAACAATTAATAGGGAGTGTCACTGCTGAAGTGCTTGATGATTGTAAAGTGCCTTTACTTTCCATTCCGGAGAACTACAGTTTTGCACATCTCACACATATTAAAGAAGTTATTTATCTATGTAATTTAGATCAACAGGATCTCATGTGTGTGGATTCATTCATGAGAATGTTTGAATATCCTGATGTCACAGTGACTTTGATACCTGTTCACGACAAAGAGGATAAAAAAATAAAGAATAAACTTCTACATTTAAAAGATTATTTTAATAAAACCTATCCAACAGCTCATTTTATTACTGCAATATTGCCCCATAAAAATTTTATGGCGGACTTCAATAATTATGAATCTCAAAGAGGAACAGAATTAATAGTCGTACCAAACCGGAGGAAGAATGCTTTCATGAGATTGTTTAATCCGGGTATAGCACACAGATTATTGTTTGAAAGAGATCTGCCTCTTCTTGCTCTTCCAATTTAGAACATAAAAAATTATGAAAAAGAAAAACGTATTAAAAATTTCAGCTATGACAACATTGGCCGGATTGACTATGAGTTGCGGTTCGGGTCAAAATCAACTTAATTATCCCAAAGCCCCAATGGATGAAGCTGTGACTGACAATTATGCAGGTTTAATTGTATCAGATCCTTATAGACCATTGGAAAATGATACTGCTCCAGCCACATTAGAATGGGTTAAAGCAGAAAATGCACTAACGGAATCATATCTATCCGCAATTCCATACAGAGAAAACATCAGAAAACGTCTCACCGATCTTAATAATTATAAAAAGACTGGTCTTTTAACTAAGAAAAAAGACGGGAAATACTATTATTTCGAAAATGATGGATTAAAAAACCAGAGTATTCTTTATCGCACAGATCAGCCTGATAAAGAAGGGGAAATATTTCTTGATCCGAATACACTTTCGGAGGATGGCACAGTAGCTTTGCAGGGTGTATCGATGAGCAATGATGGAAAATATACGGCCTATATAATATCAAGAAGTGGCTCTGATTGGAATGAAATTTATGTAATGGAAACTGAGAGTGGAAAACTTCTTGCGGATCATATAGAATGGGCAAAATTCACCGGAGCTTCCTGGAATGAAGATGGATTCTATTACAGTTCTTATCCCAAACCGGAAGCGGGCAAAGAATTTTCAAATGCAAATGAAAATCATCAGATTTACTATCATAAAATCGGGACAGCCCAAGAGGAGGACTTGTTGGTATATGAAGACTTGAAGCATCCTCTTCATTTTCATTCAGCTTATGTTCCTGAAAGTGAAGACTTTTTGTTTGTATCGGCATCCGGAGAAGGAAACGGTAATTCAATCATGTATAAAAATTTAAAGACTGGCGGGGATTGGGTTGTCATCGAACCCAGCCAGGATTATGATATAAATATTGTAGATGTAACCGGAAATAAAGCCCTTGTATTAACAAACTACAACGCACCCAACAACAGATTGATGCAGATAGATCTTTCTAAACCATCTAAAGAAAATTGGAAAGTTGTTATACCGGAAGGGAAAGCTGTGATAAAGGATGTTACACCAGCCGGAGGAAGATTACTTGTACAAGTGGAGCAAGATGCTTCGGATAGATTGTATGAATACGATCCTGATGGCCTGTTGATAAGGGAAATTACTTTACCTACTTATGGATCGGTGGCTATTTCAGCTGATAAAGATTCCGACGAGGTATATTATTCGTTCACATCTTTTTTGTCACCAGCCTCCACTTATTCTCTTGATTTGAAGAGCGGTGAAAGTAAACTATTGCATCAGACTGAAGTTGGAGGCATTAATCCTGAGGATTATGTCACCGAACAAGTGTTCTATGCTTCATCGGATGGAACTCAGATACCGATGTTTCTGACTTATAAAAAGGGATTGGAAAAGAATGGTCAAAATCCTGTGTATCTTTATGGTTATGGCGGTTTTAATATTTCTTTGACACCCGGATTTTCAGCCAATAGACTGCTATGGCTGGAAAACGGAGGAATTTATGCCCAGGCAAATCTAAGAGGTGGTTCGGAATATGGTGAAGAGTGGCACCAGGCTGGAACCAAGCTTAACAAAAAAAATGTTTTTAATGATTTCATTTCAGCAGCTGAATATTTGATTTCCAATAATTATACATCTCCGGATTATCTTACAATAGAAGGAGGCAGTAATGGAGGATTGTTAGTGGGTGCTACTGTAAATATGCGTCCTGACTTATTCAAAGTAGCCATTCCAAGAGTAGGAGTAATGGATATGATGAGATATCATCTTTTCACTATAGGATGGAATTGGGCTAATGATTATGGCCGTAGTGATGATTCAAGAGAAATGGCTGACTATCTATATTCATATTCTCCATTACATAATATCAAGAATGACGGCACACCATATCCTGCAATCTTGATTACCACTGCCGATCATGATGACAGAGTTGTGCCTGCACATTCGTTCAAATATGCGGCTCAGCTTCAAGCTTCTGATACAGGAGACGCCCCTAAGCTAATCCGTATTGATTCTAAAGCCGGTCATGGAGGTGGAAAACCGATATCAAAAATTATAGACGAATATACAGACTTATATTCATTTATATTTAATAATATTGATGTAACCCCTAAGAGTGTAGAAAATTAATTTTTGATAGATAAAACAATGAAAAAGCTGCTGTATTACAGCGGCTTTTTTTTGTGTGATTATTCAAGATCGACTACAGTGATCCCCGCTCCTCCGAATCTAACGTCTTCATCATGAAAATCTTTGACTGAAGAATTAGATTTCAATTGTTCTCTTATAATATTACGCAAAATTCCATGTCCGGTGCCATGAATTATTCTTACGCGTTGAGCGTTAAATTGAATTGCATCATCGATGAAATAAGTTATAGCCTGCAAAGCATCTTCGGCTCTGAAACCTCGTATGTCAATATCTGTCTTAAATTTCAATTGACGTTCCCGACTTACCGACTCTGAACTATTTTGTGATGAATAGATGGTTGGATTCTGAATTGAAATTTGTGGTTTTTTTGAAATTTGAAGTTTATCTATATCAATTTTAGTACGAAGATTGCCAAATGCAACTTCCGCTTTTTTTCCTTGAATAGAAATAACAGTGCCAGTGACGCCTCCGTTTTCTATTTTTACGAAATCTCCCACTTCCAACATTTTCTTTTCTATACCGGAATTAGATTTTTGTTGGCTTTCAAGTTTTTTCTTTTTACTTTTATGTTTTAAAGGCTTAAGAGCCTCCGGAATATTTTCAATATTATTTTCGGTTTCTAAAGATTTTTTATATTCCTCCAGCTCCTTTCGCACTAATTTTGATTTTTCTTTATCAGCTTGAGATTTACGTATTTCATGAATGGAACGTTCTATCTGAGTATTCGCTCCTTTCAAAATTTCTTTAGCTTCGAGTTTTGCCTCTTTAATAATTTCGGATCTTTGATGTTTGAGTTCGTCAGCTTTAGCTTCATAATCTTCCAAAAGCCTATTAAGACGGTTTTCTTTTTCTTTTATTTCCAGCCGTTTATTTTTCCAATAACGTTTATCTCTTTGAATATCAAGTGTGAAACGCTCTGCATCCACATATTCTGAACCTACCAATTCTTTGGCGTTTTCAATAACACTACCCGGAAGTCCGATATTTCTTGCAATTTCGAGAGCAAATGAGGAGCCTGGTTCCCCAACCGATAATTGGAAAGTGGGACGCAAATGTTGCCTGTCATACATCATTGCTCCGTTGATGAAACCTGTTTCATTTTCTGCAAATATTTTAAGGTTTTGATAATGGGTAGTTATAACACCCATACAACCGCTTTTACCTAATTGTTCAAGAATCGATTGAGCCAAGGCCGCTCCAATCTGAGGTTCGGTACCAGACCCCATTTCATCGGCCAAAATAAGAGTTTGGTTATTGGCATTCTGAAGGAAAAACTTCATATTAGCCAGATGTGAAGAATAGGTGCTAAGGTCATTCTCCATAGATTGTTCATCGCCTATATCTATGAAAATATTGGAGAAAAGCCCCATATGAGAATTAGAATAAAGAGAGGGAAGCATACCGCATTGCATCATGTATTGGATTGTTCCAACAGTCTTAAGACTCACAGATTTACCACCTGCATTAGGCCCTGAGATAATCAGGATTCTATTTTTATCATTAAGATTAAGATTCATTGCTACAACATCTTTGCCGTGATTTCTTAATGTCAACAACAACCCCGGATGCACAGCATGAAACCAATCCAGTTCCGGCTTAGGTTCTATTACGGGAAGTTCTCCACCAGTTTCAATTGCAAATAAAGCTTTAGCCTTAATAAAATCGAAAAGGGCGAGAAGATTACACCCCCTCTTGATTTCATCGGTATAGGGCCTTAATAAATCAGTTAATCCAATAAGGATTTTTATAATTTCCTGTTCCTCCTCCCTTTGAAGTTCACGCAAACGATTGCCGGCTTCTACAACTTCTGATGGTTCTATAAACACGGTTTTACCTGTAGCGCTTGTATCATGCACAATTCCTGTGATATTTCTTTTATTTGATGAAGATACAGGAATCACCAATCTACCTTCCCTCAAGACGGGAGTTGCATCTTTTTCTATGATTCCTTGGCTAATAGAGCTATCAAGCACTTTCCGCATGATTTTGTGCATTGAACGTGAAAGGGATTCTATCCCTTTTCTGATTTCATATAATTCAGCAGAAGCATTATCTTTTACACCTCCATCTTTATCAATGCATTTGAAAATTTCTCTTTCAAGATCTGAAAAGATGGGAATTGATGAAAAATCATATCTGAGATTAGGACATTTTAGTAGGGAAGAATCCTGCAGATTAAAAAACACATTGATTTCATTCATTGTATGAAACGTCAATGCTGATTTATAAAGTTGTTCCGATGTCATAAAAGAGCCAGGAGATTTTAACTCCTTCAACCAACCTGCAATATCGAAGAAAGAAAACTGGGGTAAAGAAGTTCCAGCTTCAATCATTTTCTTCATCTCACTTGTTGAACCCAATTCTTTTAAAAGGATCTTCCTGTTGCTTTTAAATTCCATTTCTGCAACCAAGACTTGACCCATCGGAGTTTCACATTTTTCTTTTAATAACTTCCTTAAAGGGGTAAAACCTATTTTATTTTCAAAATCTTTAGGGTAAATCATCTTCAAAAATCTTCTGAAATCTTTATAGCAAAAACCATTCCGTTATTAACCGGAATATTCATTACAAAGCAAATTTATAGAATTTTATTGATTTTGATTATTGCTCTCCTTTTAGTATATTTACAAAATAATACTTAAGACTTAGACAATATACTATGAAACTCAAAAAATTTATTATTGGAACTTTAATTATAGCAGGAGGGTCCATAATATCTGCAGAAAATATAATTACCTGGGAAACTTTGGGAAACGAGTTGGATTCAGAAGGCAATGATTATCATATAGAGCGATATACGATATTAGCTGATGAACCATATGACGGAGTAGCCTTTTGTCAGACAAAAACTGCAACCCGTCCGGTTGATCCTGCGGATACTCTTATTGAAATTCTTCCGGGATATTATCTGATAAAATCTCCAAAATTTTTAACAGCCGTTCCTAACGACAGCGTTGTTATAGATCTTTGGAAAAATAAATCCTTTAGATTCCATCTATTCCTTCCGGATGGTATGCATTTGGTAAAAGACGGAAAGCCAATTCCTGCGAAAGTTGTGAGAAAAAGATTGACATCATTCCCGGAGCAGTGGGTTAATCCCAAAAACGGAGATGATTTTATGACATATGGAGATGAAGCCTATTTGATTAATGATTCATTAAAATCCTCTTATCGTTCTACTCCATATAATCAAATTCCCACATTAAAAAGCATTGCGCTACAAGAGAATAAGGTTGATTCCAAAGAATTAGTAATTTCTCCCATAAATATAGAGCAAATAGAAGATGATAGGACAGACTACTGGCAAGCTTCAATAAAAGATGGAAAGATTACAATTAAAACCAATAGCGAATATCCCGAGATTATAGCTGAGAGTTTGAAAAGACGCATAAAAGAAAGTGCCGATGAAAATGGATTAGTGCCGGAAGTTGAAATAGAAGATTGGAGTGATTTCCCCTATAGAGGTTTTATGCTTGATGTTGCCAGAAATTTTCTACCCAAAGAAGACGTAAAAGTAGTGATTGACCAAATGAGTAAATATGGATTAAATATTCTACATTTCCATTTGGGAGAAGACGAAGCTTGGAGAATGGAGATTCCATCACTTCCTGAATTGACTCAGGTAGGTGGCCACAGAGGATATACTTTGACAGATGATGTGCCATTTTTAAAGGGTATTTATTCAGGAGACGGAAATCCTGATTCACATACGGTGGCAAATGGATTTTATAATGTCAACGATTTCATTGAAATATTGAAATATGCCGATTCCAAAGGAGTAAAAGTTATTCCTGAATTTGATACTCCGGGTCATAGCAGAGCAGCAATACGATCAATGGAATGGAGAGCCAAACATAATGGAGATGACTCCTATAGACTTATTGAAGATGGTGATACTTCAAAATATAGAACCGCTCAGGATTTTTATGATAACTTGATGAATCCTGCATTAGAAGGCCCATATAAATTTTGGGATACTGTTTTTGATGATGTGATTGCAATATATAATAAGGCCGGAGTACCACTTTTGGCGATAAATGTGGGTGGAGATGAGGTGCCAAAAAATGCATGGGACGGAAGTGCGGCGGTTCACAAACTAATGAAGGAAAAAGGATTAACAAGTCAGAACGAACTACATGCTTATTTTGTGGAAAGATTAGCTAAAATTGCTAAAGAAAAGGGAATCAAGATCGCAGGTTGGCAGGAAGTGGCACTTAACCATTCAACAGAATATGATTCCGTGGTAGCACCTGTCACTTACGGTGTAAACAGTTGGACTAAAGGAGGTAAAGAAAATAGTAAGAAAATGGCCGAAAAGGGTTACAATGTTATCTTAAGCAATGTTGATTATCTTTATTTTGATCATCATTATAGTGGGCATCCCGAAGAGCCGGGAATGTGGTGGGGTGGTATCCTAACTGAATTTACACCTTTAAATGCTACTATAGACACGCTGATGCCGGCCGACTCACTCACACAATCAAAAATTATAGGAATCTCTGCCCATCTTTTTGGAGAAACAATCAGAGATTTCGGCATGGTCAAGAGATATGTTTTTCCTCGAATTTTGGGATTAGCTGAAAGAGCTCATAATTCACATTCCACTTTAACAGAAAAGGAATATTTCGGAATAATTACGGAGGAAATGCCAACTTGGGATGAGGAAGGAATAAATTTCTTTGTAAGACAACCGGGTATAATTGAAGAAGAAGGAATAATTTTTATGAATGAACCTTATGGTCTGGGAGAAATCAGATATACCATTGATGGTAGCGAACCCGATAGAAGTAGTGAAATGTATCAACAACCTTTAAAGGTGGAAGATTATAAAGAGATAAGAGCCAAACATTTTATTGGAAATTCTGAAAGCAGCACCTCAATTCTATATAAAACTAAATAATAAATGTTACAAAATAAGAAGTTTTATCCTTGGCTGGTTGTGGGGTTGTTATGGATAGTTGCCTTACTTAACTATCTTGACCGCCAGATGCTTTCAACCATGCAACAATCTATAGGATTAACCATTCCGGCAATTCAAGATCCGGCCAATTTTGGCAGATTGATGGCTATTTTTTTATGGATATATGGATGCGTAAGTCCGGTATCGGGAGCCATTGCAGATAAATTGAACCGAAAATGGTTAATCGTTGGCTCTTTGGGAGTATGGTCAGCGGTCACCTCTTTTATGTCCTTATGTACAAGTTATGAGAGTATATATGCATTAAGAGCCGTGATGGGTGTGAGTGAGGCCTTATATATTCCGGCAGGATTATCCCTTATTGCAGATTATTTTACCGGACGTGGAAGATCTTTAGCTATAGGCATCCATATGACAGGCCTATACACAGGCCAGGCTTTAGGTGGTTTTGGTGCTACAGTGGCTGCTTTATTTTCATGGCAAGACACATTCAAATGGTTTGGTATAGCAGGAATAATCTATGCGGTGATTTTAATATTATTTCTTAAAGAGAAACGCTCTAACCAAGATCAGTATAGCAAAGAATTATTAGGAAATGAAACAAATAAGAACATATCAAAGGTTGAAAAATTTAATTCGCTTTCGATTCTAAAGGGATTCGGAATAATATTTTCCAATGTTGCATTTTGGGTAATTCTCTTTTTCTTCGCTTCATCTTCCTTACCCGGATGGTCTACTAAAAATTGGTTACCTACCTTGTTTGTAGAAAATTTAAATTTGATTCCAGCTATTGCGGGTCCGGCTTCTACCATAAGTATAGCAGTTGCATCATTTTTAGGTGTAATGATTGGAGGCCCGATTTCAGATAAATGGGTAAAAAAAGACCTTAAAGGGAGAATATATACCAGTTCAATAGGTCTTGGAATGATGATACCAAGTCTAATTTTAATAGGTCTGGGTCACAATGCTGTAACAACAATTGCAGTTTGTCTTTTCTTTGGCATAGGTTATGGTATGTTCGATGCCAATACAATGCCAATACTATGTCAATTCGTTCCAAGTAGATTAAGGGCTTCTGCCTATGGAGTACTTAATATGACAGGTGTCTTTGCCGGAGCTTTAGTGACGCAAATACTCGGAGAGTGGGCTTTGGAAGGCAACTTAGGTTTAGGTTTTGCTTATATGAGTGTTATTATCGGTATTGCAATAATACTCCAGTTAACGATTTTAAAACCTACTACCGATAACTGTGAAGAAATAACAACTACGTCGGTTGATAATGTTAAAATGGAAATAGAAATCTAAAATCATGAAAAAAATACAAGGACTTATAGATGCCCCTTTCACTCCATATTATGAAAACGGGGAGGTGAATTATGAAATAATACCAAGATATGCTGAAATGTTAAGAAAAAACGGGTTAAAGGGCGTTTTTATAAATGGTTCTTCCGGTGAAGGGTACATGCTAACAACCGATGAACGAAAGAAATTAGCAGAAGAATGGATAAAGGAACAAAGACCTGATTTTAAGATAATAGTTCATGTCGGCAGTTGCTGCGTTAAAAATAGCAAAGAACTGGCTAAACATTCAGAAGAAATAGGTGCTGACGGATTTGGAGCCATGGCTCCTCCATTTCCTAAGATAAGTAGAATAGATGAACTTGTTGCTTACATTTCCGAGATAGCATCTGCTGCTCCCAAATTACCTTTTTATTTTTATCATATTCCTGCTTTTAATGGAGTGTATCTTCCTATGGTAAAACTATTAGAAAGCGTAGACGGGAAAGTGCCAAACTTTGCGGGAATAAAATATACTTTCGAGAGTTTATATGAATATAACCAATGTCGCCTTTATAAGAACGGTAAATATGATATGCTCCATGGTCAAGATGAAACCATTCTTCCATCATTGGCAATGGGAGGTGCACAAGGGGGGATAGGTGGTACCACAAATTATAATGGAAGGGAATTGATTGCAATAATCGAAGATTGGAACAGGGGAGATATAGAAGGTGCCCGAAAACACCAAAATTACTCACAGGAAGTAATCAATATTATTTGTAAATATAGAGGTAATATTGTAGGAGGTAAAAAGATTATGAAATTCCTTGGTCTTGATATGGGTAAAAACCGGACTCCATTTCAGAATCTCACAGAAGAAGAGGAACAACAGTTAAAACACGATCTTGAAGCTATAGATTTTTTCACGCATTGTAATAAACTCTAATCTTTATGTTCCAAGCAGAAAAGACAAAATATCTTTCCAAATGGAAAAATAAATATAGGGAAGACCTTTTAGGCAACATATTACCTTTCTGGCTTGAGAAAGGTATGGATGAAAAAAATGGTGGCATATTTACATGTCTCGATAGGGAAGGAGTGCTATATGACTCAACAAAATCCGTATGGTTCCAAGGACGTTCAGGTTATATTTTTGCATATGCATATAATAACATAGAAAAGAATCCTAAATTTCTTGCAGCATCTAAAAGCTGTATTGATTTTATCGAGAAATATTGTTTTGATTCAGACGGAAGGATGTATTTCGAGGTCACTGCAGAAGGAAAACCTTTAAGAAAACGAAGATATGTATTTTCAGAATGTTTCGCGACCATAGCCATGGCAGAATATTCAAAGGCTTCAGGTGATAAGGAATTTGCAAACAAGGCATTAAATCTATTTAAAGAAATAATACGATTCATAGATACGCCCGGAATTTTGGAGCCAAAATATTTATCTACTATGCCGGCAATAGGCCATTCAATAACAATGATACTTATCAATACTGCATCTATAGTGAGGACTGTAATTGCAGATCCTATTCTTAATAAGAGAATTGATTATTCCATTGAATTATTGAAGAAATTTATTCACCCTGAATATAAAGCACTTCTTGAAATGGTTACTCCGGAAGGAGATCTATTGGATACCATAAACGGAAGGGTTATTAATCCGGGACATTGTATAGAGACATCATGGTTTCTTTTAGACGAGGCCAAATATCGAGGCTGGGATGAAAAGGGCAAAGGTAAAGAAATTAAAGAGATGGCTCTCCAAATTCTTGATTGGAGTTGGGAATGGGGTTGGGATGAAGAATATGGCGGTATAATAAATTTCAAAGATTGTAAAGGCTTTCCATCACAAGATTATTCTCAGGATATGAAATTCTGGTGGCCACAAACAGAGGGTATCATAGCCTCTTTGTTGGCTTTCGAGGCAACCAATGATGATAAGTATCTTGAGATGCATGAAAAAGTGAATGACTGGACTTATTCACATTTCCCCGATAAGTTATTTCCGGAATGGTATGGCTATTTGCACCGTGATGGCACAGTGGCTCAACCGGCCAAGGGAAATTTATTTAAAGGTCCATTTCACATACCACGTATGATGATAAAATCTCAATTACTGATTGAAGATATTTTAGAAAAATGTGAAGATTGATGCGAATATTTTATCTAATTCTTATCATCTATTTCCTAATCACAGGAACATATGCCAAAGAACCGGTAACATTAGTTACGGTAAATGCTGTAAGTTTGAACTTACCCGAAATTTACAGCGACCATATGGTTTTACAACGCTACCGACCAATAAAGATCTCCGGTAAAGCTAATGCCGGGGATACTGTATATGTAACATTGGGAAAATTTGCCGATAAATGTTTGACTGATCAAGTTGGTGATTGGACTGTTACATTTCCTACTCTGTCCGAACAGGTTGGTTTAAAAATGACAATAACTGATGGAAAAGATACTATTCGCATAAAAGATATAGCAGTGGGGGAAGTTTGGTTAGCTTCAGGACAAAGTAACATGGAATTTCAGATGATAAATACTTCCACATGGAAAGAAGATGAGAAAATTGCAAATGATTCCTTATTACGTCTTTTTAATCTAAGACCAATAGCTATTACCAATGCAAAGGAATGGAGTGAAGAAATAAAATTTATGGTGGATGATCTAAAATATTTCAAGGACACTCAATGGAAATTATCAGATCAAGAAACTGCTAAATATTTTTCAGCCATAGCCTGGCATTATGGTAAAATTTTACGGGACAGTTTAAGGGTTCCTGTTGGTATAATATGCAATGCTATAGGAGGTTCGCCCACAGAAGCTTGGATAAATATTGAAACTCTGGAAAATAATATGCCGGAAATATTGGTTGACTGGAGAACCAATAATTATCTTCAACCTTGGGTGCAGCAAAGAATAGGTGAAAACATAGGTGAAATTAATGATACAGTGTCGCATAGGCACCCATATGAACCATCATATCTATTTTCATCAGGGATCCTTCCTCTTAACCGATTCCCTATTGCCGGGACTATATGGTACCAAGGTGAATCCAATGCACACAATGTAGAATTACATGAAAAATTGTTTGAATCTTTGTTGGAAAGTTGGCGTAATTATTGGGAACAGCCCCAAATGCCTTTTATTTTTGTCCAACTAAGCTCAGTCGACCGGCCGTCTTGGCCATTGTTTAGAGATTCACAAAGACGTTTAGCTGATAAATATAAAAATGTATGGATGGCTGTTAGTTCTGATTTAGGAGATTCTTTAGATGTGCATCCAAAAAATAAAAAGCCAATAGGGGAGAGGTTAGCCAGACAGTCATTAAACCATTTATATTCCATGAATCAGATAGTTCCTGAAGGTCCGGTTCCGGTTAGAGCTTTTAAATCTTCTCAAAATGAAGTTACTATTGAATTTAATTATGGAGACGGATTAAAGACCTCAGACAGTAACTCTCCTAATTTTTTTGAAGTTGCCGGAACTGATGGTTATTTTCACGAAGTTGAAGATGTGATAATTGAAAATGACAAAATTATAATAAGAGGGATGAAAACCAATACTCCTAAATACGTAAGGTATGGTTGGCAACCTTATACAAGATCAAATTTAATAAATGGTGAAGAGTTGCCGGCATCAACTTTTAAAATAAGCATAGATCCATTAAATGATAATTCCATAGAAGAAGGATTTGAATCAGGGTTATCGGGATGTTTTACAGGGTTAGTAGATGGAGATCTGATAATTGCCGGGGGCTGCAATTTTCCGGATAACCCTATGGCATATGAATCAAAAAAGAAATTCTATCAAGGAATTTATAGACTTTCAGAAAAGGATGAGAATAATTGGAAAGCAATAAGAATAGGGAGCCTTCCTCAACCGATTGCATATGGATGCAGTGTAAGTATATCTGACGGATTACTGCTAATTGGAGGCTCAAATGCTGAAATGACTTTTTCTGAAGTAAAGCTTCTTAGAAAAAATGGAAAAGGAAAAATTGAAATCATTGATTATCCCTCTTTACCCGGAACCATAGATAATTCTTATGCCACTTTTCTTGATGGGAAAATTTATATAGCGGGAGGAAATTTCAACGGTCAACCCTCAAATAAAGTTTTTTCTTTAAATTTAAATAACCTTAATCAAGGTTGGAAGGAATTAAAAAGTTTTCCGGGAAATCCAAGAGTTCAGCCTGTCGTTTCCGGAGGAAAAAATGAAAAAGGAAAAGCATTTCTATACATATGGGGAGGTTTTGCACCCGGAGAGGAAAATCGGGAGCCGACTTTAAATACTGACGGGCTTAAGTATGATATTAATGAGGATAAATGGGAAGAGATATCGGGACCTCAAGATAGAAATAACGAAGATGTAGCTTTAGGAGGAGGTGCTGTAACCAGATTGAAGGATGGCAGAATAGTAGCTATTGGGGGGGTCAACAAAAATGTATTCCTGAATGCATTAAAGAATCAAGAACCTGATTATTTGTCACACCCCATTGAATGGTATAAATTCAATCCATATATATTCATTTTCAATCCTATAACAGAAAGTTGGAGTATTGCTAATGAAACTTCAGAAACAGCAAGAGCAGGAGCAGGCATAGTATCTACTGTCAACAATGACATAATGATAGTCGGAGGTGAATTGAAACCAAGAGTTCGGACTTCTGAGATTTATAAACTAAAAATAGATTGATAACTGATGGAAAAAAGAGAGATTGATTTGTCGGTATCATGTTATGGAGCCATTAAAGATTTGAATTATCAAATGGCAGTGATTCCATGGGGTGCAACTGAACCTCATAACCTTCATCTTCCATATCTTACTGATGCAATTTTAAGCCATGACATAGCAGTTGATGCAGCTAAAATTGCTTTTGAAAAATATGGACTTAGAGTAATGGTGATGCCATGGGTCGCTATGGGATCTCAAAACCCGGGACAAAGAAATTTGAAGTTCTGTGTCCATACTCGACAGGAAACACAAAAGGCTATCCTTACAGATATCGTTTCTTCTTTATATCATCAGGAAATAAGAAGAATTATTATAATAAACGGCCATGGTGGAAATCTTTTTAAAGGAATGATAAGAGATTTGGCGGTGGATTATCCCGATATGTTGATAGCTTCAAGTGAATGGTATAAAGTAAGGCCGGCAAAAGAATATTTTGAAGAGCCCGGAGATCATGCAGATGAGTTAGAAACTTCTGTAATGATGTATTATCATCCGGAATTAGTGAACTTGAGTGAAGCCGGAAAGGGGAATTCGGGGGGATTTCATTCAGAAGGCTTTTCATCAGGCAAAGTATGGTTACCCCGAAATTGGGAGAAGGTAAGCAAGGATACAGGGATAGGATCTCCTATGAAAGCAAATGCAGAAAAAGGAGAGAAATTTGTTAAGGATATTTCAAATGATTATGCTTTGATGTTTAATGAATTTTGTAAGTCGGAAGATTCACTTTATAAAGATTTTTAAATCATTTAATTGGTTTAATAGAAAATTCTCCGTTAGTGATATCGTCAATAGATAGTTTTTTCAATATTAAATCAAAACCGTTGTTATAGAGGTTTTCTTCGTAAAAGAAAGCTATCTTATTATCTTTATCAAGAATCATGGTAGAATAAGCTGAGGAATAAGGAGTCACTTCATAAACACCATCCCAATTAGAAGCGATGTTCGCAGCTGTATAATTCCCTTGTAAAGGTCCCAAATCTTTATAATTGATTCCAACATTAGCTCTCTTACCTTCTTTATTAAGAGGAACGGATTGAAGAAGAAGGAAAGTTTCTTTTTTGTCAGAATTTCTTATTACAGGTATACAAAGAGTTTCCCCATTACATGGATTTGTAGAGGCCTTTAAACCTCCGACTTCTTCATTGGAAATAGCCACTGTATCCCAATTGCCTTCTCCTTTAATCAAATCGCTGAAATGAAAAACATTATAATATCTACCACCGGATATTCTTGAACTGATCAAAATACTTCCGTCGGGTAGTTCTTCAGTCTTTGGCTCGTCAGCTCCATAAGGAACAGGACAATCATTCACATCCCCTAAAAGATTCCAATTTTTACCAAAGTCATCAGAATAAAACACATAATTCACTCGAGTTTTTTTATCATTGACTCTTACTAAACCGGCACAGTAAATTCTATAGAAATCTCCATTTTTCACAATGTTGCTTTGAATTATTTTTCCTGAACCGATAAAAAAGGAATTAATGGGTCCGTCACATCTTTTATCAAGTAAATTAAAGACTTGATCTGAAATATCTTCATAGGAACTCCAAGTTTGTCCTCCATCTTCCGAATAAAATCTTGCCCACCCTTGATGATTTTCATGGGTTCCCTTCTGGAAACTGATATTACCACTGCAACTTGTAACCAGGACATTATCACTTTCTCTATCGGCCACTATACAAGGATCCCCGAAAGCTATAAAGTCGGTGCCATTATCAATGGTGCCGGCAAGAGTTTTTTCTTCCTGCCATTCTCCGCTTTTTATATCCTGTATTCGATATAGTAAATCAAGTTTACCATTCGGAATAACTCCAATATCAGATTTACAATGTCTATAATCCGCCACGGCTATAAGATCTCCAAACTTATTTTTAGCAATAGCGGGTATGCGATAAGGAATTGCTGAATTTGTATTATCATATACTATGTAAGTAGCGTTATTTTTTTCTGAATTTTTATAATAATTATTAAGATTACTCAACGCTTTTGGCATAGAGACGGGAGAATATTTTTCATCTAAAACTTTATTTAGAGAATCAGCTATAATATTTGCAGCAGCCACATATCCTATTCCATTTACATAGGGAGAATTGGGACCCGAGTAATAGTTTTCCATTCTATTCTTATCTTGATCCAAAAAGGAGTTGAAAAGATCAATCAAGTATACATTCGATCTATTATCTACCAAGTCTTTAATTTCTTTATTTATAACTTTTATTCCTTCATTAACTTCTTCATTATCTGAGGGAACAATAGTCATCAAAAAAATAGGTATGCCGGATGTAATCGAATCTATTTGGTTTATTAAATCAACATATTTTGTTTTAATTATAGGAATAGAGTCTCCTCTTTTTAAATTAGCCATTCCTCCATATATAAGAATGGCTTTAGGTTTCTCTTTGTGTATACCTTTATCAGCATTTCCTTTTAATACAGTTTGGACTATTGAATTCATTGATTCTAAATTAATCCCGGGAAATCCCCATCCTATTCCTCGGTCTTTAAAAGAAGGATCTTGCATCAATTCCATCCACTCTCCTCCGTGAATGAATTCATCTCCAATCAACAAGATATCTGAAGAAGAAATTGGGAAAGCTCCAAAGTGAGTGACTCTCATACCTTGAGATCCGTTTAAATTCCCCCATAGGTTTGGAATGCTGTCAGGAATTATACAATCTTCATCAATATATTTTTTGATAATATCGGCCCATAACTTGTAACCATTTTGGCTTAGATGTAGACCATCATAACTGTAGGAATCCTCGCTGAACGTGTTGGTTGTGTTTTTCAGTTCCCCATTTTTTCCAACAAATGAAGAATAAAGGTCGATATAAGTTAATTTCGGATCCTCTAAATCTTCAATCCAATCTTTTATAATTGCATTAGTCTGTGTGGTTTTTTCTTCATTTCTTAATCCGACCAAAGTAGGAAGAATGCTTTGGTAATAAACTTCTGCTTCGGGTTTTTCTTCTCTAATTCTGCTTAACAATTTTTTTATCCTGTAAGCCACTGCTTTAGGTTGATACTCACTACCTTCAGTTCCAAGATCATTCGTACCAATCATTACGAAAATTTTTGATGGATCACCATAAATCATAGATTCCAGATTATCCAGAATCTCTTTTGTTAGCGCTCCCGAAGTACCCCTATTTTTTATTTTCTCAGAATTCCCGAACAATTCATTCCAATTCATCATATTGGTAATTGAATTGCCAATAAAAACTATATCACCTTTTTCATGAGGAGGCAGTGTTTGAAAACTTTTGTATCTATGGTCTCTGAAAGTAAGATCTGCAGATAATGGCAATGCAAGAAGAAAGCTAATCGCCACTAAAAATATTTTTAACAATAGAGATTTCATTATCGAATTATTATGGTTTGGTTGTTTCCCGGTTAATACCTGCATGACGGTATCCTTTAACTTTATTCCAAGCACCTCGGGTGAAATCCGGAACTTCCACAGGTGCAGATCCATTTTCAATGGATATTTCAGAAAGAGGTGTGATGGCACACCATTCAGCTAAGTCATAAATATCCATATCGAGGGGTAATCCATTATTGAGACAATATATCAATCTATAATCCATGATATAATCCATACCCCCATGACCACCCACTTCTTTAGCTTTAGGACCAATTTCTTTGAGAATTGGGTGCTGGTACTTATCAATAAGAGTGTTTTTTTGTTCATCAGTAACAAACTTGTGATAAGAAAGATTCTCATGATCCGGAATCGAATCCTCTGAAAGTTGGTCAGCGTCGAAAGCATATCCTTCAATTGGATATTTATTTGCAAAGCCTTTAGTCCCAGTGAGCTGATACATACGGGAATAAGGACGAGGATTCACCACATCATGCTGAATTTGAATAGTTTTTCCATTCTCAGTTTTTATCATTGTCATTGTGTGATCACCATTTTTATAATTTTCAGGAACCTCTCTTCCCTTTTTTTCTAACCAAAGAGGAATTCCTGCAACTTTTGTATCCATAGAAACGAGAGTATTCATTTTATCACCTCTGTGGATATCCAATAATTGGAAAGCCGGGCCTGCACCATGAGTTGGGTAAAGATCACCGCGATGTTTTGAATTATAATCGAGTCGCCAATTGTTGTAATATCGATCCCAGAAAGGTTCCAGATTGTGAATATAGCTCCCTTCCGTGTGAAGTATTTCACCAAACAAACCATTTTGAGCCATATTAAGAGTGTTTAATTCAAAATCATCATAGACACAGTTTTCCAAAATAGTGCAATGAAGCTTATTAGATTCGGCAGTATCTATCAAAGCCCAAATATCTTCCAATGTAAATGCTGAAGGAACTTCAATTGCCACATGCTTACCTTGCTGCATAGCATAAAGGGCAACAGGAACATGATGTTGCCAGTCGGTGGCAATATAAACTAAATCAACATTTGGATTCTCACAAAGTGCCTTCCAGGAATTTTCTTCACCGGAATAGGTTGCCGGGAGCTCAATATTATGACGTTTTAGATAACTGATAGAAGAATCAACTCTTTCAGGAACTAAATCGCATATAGCTTCAATTTTACTGCCCGGAATGTATGTGAATCTTTCAACAGCATCCGCCCCTCTCATTCCTAATCCTACAAAACCAACACGCACCGTATCGATAGGATCCAAGGAAAATCCGATCAAATCAGTTGCACCATCAGGTCGAGGGGGAACCGGAATTTTAATAGTTTTGTCATTAGAATTAGCAGAAATAAATATTCCGGATAAGAAAACTGTTAACAAGATTCTTTTTAATAGCTTATTCATAGTATCAGTTTAGCCTGAAAAAATTCTTTATTTCCCAAATTTAACAAAAATTTAAGAAAAAGACTAAGGAAGCCATATTATTTTATTAATTTTACTTACAACTTATTTATATCATGAAAAAATTATATTACATCTATTTTCTTATAGGAGTTTCGGGTTCAACCTTGTCAGCACAGCCTTATAAAGAATGGCAAGATCAAAATATCAATTCCATCAACAGGTTGCCGATGCACACCAGTTATTTTGCATTTGATAAAAAAGAAAATCCGCAAGGTGATAAAAAACGTTCCAAAAATTATTTATCGATAAATGGTGATTGGAAATTTAACTGGGTCAAAAACGCCGACCAACGACCTAATGACTTTTATAAAGTTGAATTTGATGATAAAGGATGGGATACGCTGCAAATCCCTGCCATGTGGGAACTGAATGGCTATGGAGACCCATTATATCTTAATATAGGATATGCTTGGAGGAATGACTTTGAAAATAATCCACCCAATGTACCTTTAGAAAATAATCATGTGGGTAGTTACAGGCAAAATTTCATGATTCCCTCAGATTGGAATGGAAAGGATATTATAATTCATTTTGGAAGTGTCACCTCAAATATCTATTTGTGGGTAAACGGGAAATTTGTGGGATATGGAGAAGACAGCAAACTGGAACAGGAATTTGATATTACCCCATATTTAAAAACCGGAGAAGAAAACTTGATAGCATTCCAAGTGATGAGATGGAATGACGGCACTTATCTTGAAGATCAGGATTTTTTCAGATATAGCGGGGTGGCAAGGGATAGCTATTTGTATGCAAGAGATAAAAACAGAATTGAAGATATAAGAATAATTCCTGATTTAGTGAATGATTATAAAGACGGAACTCTAACTGTGGAAATAAAATTGAAAGGAAAGGGAGAAACTTCTTTAGAATTGATTTCTCCTGATGGAGAAACAGTTGCCCAGGGAGATATCAATGGAAGTGGTAAAACTGTTTTGACAGTTACTAATCCATTGAAATGGTCAGCAGAAACACCAAATTTGTACACCCTTATAGCAAAACTTGACAGAGGGGAAGAAATTATAAGGCAAAATGTAGGATTCAGAAAAGTTGAAATTAAGGACCGTCAATTATTGGTGAACGGACAACCTATATTGATTAAGGGAGTTGACAGGCATGAGATTGATCCTTACGGTGGATATGTTGTTTCACCCGAAAGAATGTTGGAGGATATAAGGATAATGAAAGAAAACAACATAAATGCAGTTAGAACAAGTCATTATCCTAATGATGAATTATGGTATGATCTATGCGATAAGTACGGTATTTATGTTGTTGCGGAGGCAAATCTTGAAAGCCATGGAATGGGTTACGAAGAAAAAACTCTCGCTAAGGTCCCATCGTGGGAAAAAGCCCATCTTGAACGGAACCAACGGAACGTACAAAGAAATTTTAATCATCCTTCGATAATAGTTTGGAGTATGGGTAATGAAGCCGGAGATGGACCAAATTTCACTTCGGTTTATAACTGGATAAAGAAAGAGGATAGTTCTCGACCAATTCAATACGAAAGAGCTTTGAATGGTAACAATACAGACATATATGTGCCTATGTATGCCACTCATGCTCAAGTTGAACAATATGCTCTTGATGGAGATAAACCTATGATTCAATGTGAATATGCCCATGCTATGGGTAACTCTCAAGGAGGTTTTAAGGAATATTGGGATTTATATAGAAAATATCCTCAATTACAGGGCGGTTTTATATGGGATTTTGTAGACCAGTCTCCATATTGGAAGAATAAAGAGGGAATAGAAATTTTTGCATATGGTGGAGACTTTAATCCCTATGATGCATCAGACATTAATTTTTGCAATAACGGATTATTGGCTCCTGATAGGTCTCCTCATCCTCATATGGCAGAAGTGAAACGAGTCCAACAAAATATTTTGTCAACACCGGTAGATTTAGAAAAAGGTATAATAGAAATTTATAATGAAAACTTTTTTAAGAACATTTCTGACCATTATCTAAAATGGGATTTACTTGTAAATGGGGAAATTTATCAAAGTGGAATAATAGACAATCTTAATGTTGAACCCCAATCAGCTCTTCAAATAACCATCCCTTATACCATTCCCGAAAAACCGGGTGAAATACTGTTGAATTTATCCTATATATTGAAGAATAATGATGGCCTTTTAAAAGGGGGTACAGAACTTGCCAAAGAACAATTGACAATAAGGGAAGGAATATTGCAAACCCCGGAAATCGCTAATACAGTAAAGGTAAATCCTAATCCTGTAGAAATTGTAAATACTAATTCCAATTATTTGATTGTAAAGGCCGACAATTTGCAAATAGATTTCAGTAAAACCGATGGTTACATAAGTCGGTATATTGTCGACGGAAATGAAATGTTGGAAAATGGAAGTCAAATAAAACCTAATTTTTGGAGATCGCCTACAGACAATGATTATGGAGCCAATCTTCAAAAAAGATTCAAATTATGGAAAGATCCGGTAATTGAACTTCAAAGTCTAAATGGTGAAATCAAAGAGAATGGTTTAGCACATATTTATGCTGAATATAAAATGCCTGAAGTCGAGGCAACTCTTAAATTAGATTATACTATTAATAATGAAGGTCAAATTTTGATAAATGAAAAAATGACTACAAATCCTAATCCGAATGTTGCCGGATTATTCAGGTTCGGAATGCAGATAAAAATGCCGGAAGAGTATGATCATCTCAAATATTATGGAAGGGGACCTCATGAAAATTATATAGACAGAAAGATTAGTGCTGATTTAGGTGTTTATAATCAGAAAGTGGCTGATCAATATTATCCTTATATTAGACCTCAAGAAACAGGTACAAAATCTGATATCAGATATTGGAATGTGGTAAACCGTGCCGGGAAAGGTTTAGAGTTTACCTCTGACTCTCCATTTTCTGCCTCAACCTTGAATTATACAATTGCATCTTTAGATGAAGGTGATTCAAAACATCAGTTACATTCAACAGAAGTAAAACCGGTTAGATATTCCAATGTATTGATAGATAAGGTTCAAATGGGGGTAGGCGGAGTCAATGGATGGGGAGCACTTCCATTACCACAACATAAAGTAAATTATGAAGACCAAGAATTCACATTCTTGATTACTCCGGTTTCAAATGTTTTTTAAGATGGGAAAGTTAAATAATATAGCCGGTAATTTTATTCCGGAGGATAATATAATAGAAATTGTTCCTTTTGGTTCCGGATTAATTAACAACACATATTTAGTAAAAACCAAATCAAGTTTTCCTGACTATATACTTCAGCGAAAGAATAAGAATGTTTTTCCTAACGTACCGGCAATGATGGATAATATTGTTAAGGTGACTGATCATTTAAGGAATAAAATAATAGAAGAAGGAGGAGATCCGGAAAGGAATGTAATGACCTTACTTACTACAACTAACGGAGATCCTTTCTTTGAGGATGCAGAAGGTGAATTCTGGACAATGAGTCTTTATATTCCTGACACTATAAGTTATGAAACAGCTTCAACCAATGATTTGGCACGAAAAGGAGGAGAAGGAATCGGAAAATTTCAAAGACAAATGGCAGATTTTACTCAGGATCTATATCTAACAATAGAGGGTTTTCATGATCTGAAATTTAGATTCAAGCAATGGGATGAGACAATAAAGTCAGGTAATCGGAAAAGAATTAAGGAATGTAAAAAAGAAATAGAATGGATAGAAAATAGACGTAAAAAAATGGTAGATTTCTGGAATCTGGTTGAAGAAGGAAAGATTCCAAAAAGAGTTACACATAACGATACAAAACTCAGCAATATCTTGTTTGATAAAGAAGGTAACGTGTTATGTGTGATAGATCTTGACACTGTGATGTATAACACGGTACTTGCAGATTTTGGTGATGCCATCCGTACTTTTGCAAACCAAGGCAAAGAAGATGATATAAATATTGATAATGTGGGATTAGATATTGAAAAATATAATTCTTATATCGAAGGATATTTGTCAGAAGCAGGGGAAATGCTGAATGAAATGGAAAAAGAATATCTTTCCTTTGGACCACAATATATAATCTATGAACAAGTGATGCGCTTCTTAATGGATTACCTTAAAGACGATGTATATTATAAAATTGATTATCCAACCCATAATCTTGTCAGGACACGTGCACAAATGAAACTATTGGAAAGTATAGAAAGTTTTTTTCAAATTTAATTTAAGTGTATTAACAATAAAAAATTATGGAAGATTTTAAATATTATACTCCCACACGATATATATTCGGAAGAAATGCTCAGAAGAATTCAGGAAAACTGACTTCAGAACTTTTGGGTTCAAAAATATTATTAGTTTTTGGTCAGGGTTCTGCAAAGAAATCCGGATTATTGGAAGAAGTGGAAAACAGCTTAAAAGAGCATGATATAAAATTTTATGAATTCGGCGGAATAAAGCCGAATCCTACAGACGGGCCTGTTCGTATTGGGATTGAATTATGTAAAACGGAAGGAATCACCGGAATTCTTGCCTTAGGGGGAGGTTCCGTTATAGATACTGCCAAAGCCATAGCGGCAGGATCGTTATACGATGGAGATTTTTGGGATTTTTATTGTGGCAAAGCAGTTCCTCAAAAAGCACTTCCCATAGGCGTGATTCTTACAATACCGGCAGCAGGAAGTGAAGGATCAGGAAATTCTGTAATAACCAAAGAGGACGGTTTGGTAAAAGTTTCTATTCGTACAGAGTATGTGTTACGACCCTTGTTTGCACTAATGAATCCTGAATTGACATATTCATTGCCACCGTATCAAACAGCTTGTGGAATTGTGGATATGATGGCCCATATTTTGGAACGATATTTTACACCAACAGAAGGAATGGAAGTTTCCGATGGCATCAGTGAAGGTTTATTGAAAGCCATTATGAAAGAGGCTGCCGTGGTGATGGTAACTCCGGATAATTATGATGCCAGGGCTAATATTATGTGGGCTGGAACATTGGCTCATAATGGTATATGTGGCTGTGGGAAACAGGAAGATTGGGCAAGCCACGGACTTGAACATGAGATTTCTGCCTTATATGATGTGGCCCATGGTGCAGGATTGGCTGTTATTCTTCTGGCTTATATGAGATTTATGTTGGAACACAGACCGGAAAGAGTAGTGATGTTTTCGTCTCATGTATTGGAAATAACCGGAGACAATGATATTGAAATAGGGGAGAAAGGTATTGACAAATTAGAAAAATTTTTCAAATCAATTGGAATGCCTGTAACGTTTTCTGAATTGGGAATCAAAAATCCGGATATTGATCTTTTGGTAAAGAAAGTGCATCAAAATAAGGGCGATGTTTTCGGTGCATATTATCCAATAACATCTCAAGTTTCAAGAGAAATTTATTTAAGAGCCTTGAAAGGAAATTAATATAATAAAAAAGAGATATGAATTAATGAAAATTCATATCTCTTTTTTAAGTCTGAATGAATATTTAATGGAGTATCACTTTAGAAGTTTTAATTGAACCATCTTCCATTTTTATTCTCTTTATAAATATTCCTGAAGAAGGTTTTTTAACCTTTCTTCCAGAGAGATCAAAATATTCTGTTGTTTCGGACTTGCTATAACCAAAATTTTCAACAGCTGATGACTTGGTTACAGCGCACTTGTTGGAGTTGACAATTCTTCCTGTAGATTTGTCTACAATAAAGGCTGCTACTACAAGATTGTTAGGGTCCTGCACCAATTCATTCTCTTCAATATTAAACGAATAAGTGTTGGAATATGAAGTGCTACCGGAGATAGTAGAAGGTAGACTTCCGGAAATTCCCATCATGGCAGAAACATCTATGGCCACATCGTTGAAGACAAGTCCATAAACTTTAGCAGGCCAAGTAGTCAATACTTCAAGCGGGGTGCCTTCATAGCCGGCTTCTCCGGCATAATAGTTAGATTGTCCCCAGTATGGCTCTGTGAGTCCATTGGCCACAAGCACATAACCAACTTCATAATTGGCATCATTCACATTAGATATGAATGAAGTGTTTGATACCACATCTACACTTTCTTCATTCAAAGAAGCGTTCACCTCAATTTCAGCAATTGCAAGCGCAGCCATTGCATTTTCCACATCTAAAGAAATACCAAATTCTGTTGAAGAATAAGAGCCATAATATGGATCGATGATAGAACCTCTATCGATTGTGGCGCCTGGGAAGCCGCTAACGTTTACCGGATAATTATTGGTAATAGCCATGTCATCTCCATTATGATAGCAAATGGAAACTTGATTATTGCCATAATCTTCACTTATCATTTCCATAGCGAGGAAACCTCGTGGGCACCACCCACACCAAAGACCGGTATATTCCTCGACCAATGGACGATGAACCGGAACGAAAGGAATAACATTTATAACACAATCTATAGAAGGCTTGGAAGCCATGTTGACTTGTCCGTTAACTTCAGTAGCTGTGATTTCAAGTTGGTGAGTGCCAATACCGGAAATTCCCGGGAAAGTAAGTGTTACAGGATAGGTGGCAGAAAGGCTCGGGGGTAATGGAGCCGGCAATAATACTGAACCGTCTGATTGTTGTTCACTCCCATCCACAGAATAAGTATATGAGAGAATTTCTACAGGATTCAGACCATTATTGGAAACTGAGAGCTCCACTTCAAATTCTTCGTCTTCCGAAGTGTAAATGGTTTTATAGCCAAGAAGATTAACTGAATAGGGATTAAATTCGCCTTCGATTGTTGCTACTATATAAGCTACTCCTCCTACATTCGAAGTATAATTTGTCCATTTAAGCACAGACTTTGACATATGGACAAACATACCGTTGTTATTTTCACCAGTACTATAGACAATTGGTTTTTTCTGTTGAGGAGTTGTGGTGGATTCTACTGTAATAGAATAACCCAAATAAACCGGAGCATCTGTGAATATGTAAGGCTCCGGAAGTTCTACTTCAAGAAGTCCATATTCTGTGCCTTCCACCGTTACTAAAGAAGGATTAACGGGATAGCTACCTATATTAGGAACATTGATTTTGTTTTCCAAAGTCAATTCACTTGACAACCAGAGAGAAGGATTGGTGATTCCGTCGAGTGTGCTAATATAAGCTTTCAAACTTGTGAGTTTCATTCCGGCAAAAGAAGGATTATTAATGCACATAGCGACATCAATTGTCTCTTTCTTACCTTTACCATATAGTCCGAAATCACCCTCTGCATAAGTAAAATCCAGATTTTGAACTTCGGCAAATCCTGCACATGCAGAACCGGCAATACATATTATTGACAGTAATTTTTTTAACATAATCAAAAAAAGTATAACCGGCGATGCCGCTGACTTGCGACATCGGCCGGTGTTGGAAATTCTAATTATTTTATCTTATTATAACTTTCTTTGCTGACACTTCTCCCTTGGAGTTGATGCCACGCATGATGTATATACCTTTTTCAGGATGAGAAATCTGACGTCCGGACAGATCGTAATATTTAACATTGATATTCTCTGAATTGAATAATTGGTCTACAGCCGCCGGAGTAACAGTTTCTTCTCCTGTTTCCACGTTCAGTGTAACTATATCGCTTTCAGTGACTGTGCCGTTATATTTGTAAACGGACTGAATGCCAATAGTTGAAATACCATCGATATAAATTCCAACTTCACGCTGAGCTCCTGACCAGAGATAAAAATCGTTGCCATTGTTAAATACAAAGGGTACTTCATCACCTTCTCCGAACCCGTCGTAGATGTTATAACCTAAATCATCATCATATTCTTCCACAAATTCATATAAATCACCATCGATAAATATTCTATAATAAAGATCTTGGTTGCTCAGAACATCGCCATCTGTAGAAACGTTAGGAATTGTGAACATGAAAGAATAATACCCATAAAAATCCAAATAATCATCTAAATATTCAAGATTAGAAGGATTCTTTGGGACACCCGCGAAACTATCCTGTACTTTGAGAATAAATTCATCATATATGGCCAATTCAAAGAGTTCATCCATATCAGCATTTATACATAAGAGGGGAGAACCCTCAGCATAAGTGATTACTTTATTTGTGAAATCAATGTCCAAAGTGACTACAGCATCTTCACCAAGGAGTTTGTAGCCTCCTTTAGAAGTTAATTCCACAGCCTTCGTGTAGTTAAGATATGTATAATAAACTCCAACAAATTCATTCTGAGGAATTATTGCTTGATTCCCGTTAAGTTCAGCCAGGATTACGGAGAAAGAAGGAAGGAGTTCCTCAAGGCCTTGTATATATAGATACTCATCATCAAAGGCTACTTGCACCGGGTGACCGTATACACCATCGTTGAAGTAGTAAATTTCAGTTTCCACACCTTCCGGTATAACAGCTACTTCTTCATCAAGGGGAGAGTATACCATTGAGGTATAATATAATCCGGCATCGGAAAGATCATCGGAGAATACTAAACCTAACGCATAATCACCATCTTGAGGTAAATCCATAACGATGTCTCCGTCGTCATAAACCAAGAATTCAGCATTGCCTTCAACCATTGTAGCCTCACCATTAGCATTCACTTCAAGGAGTGCTATCATATATCCATATCCATAGCCATCATAGTAATACGCCATTTGGGGAAGTTCTACAATAATCTTATCTTCTGATTTTACTCCTTTTGTAAATGTGCCAAAACCTGCATCTGCCATAAGGTCGTAGAAGTAAACTTCATTGTCTTCTCCATAAATTATAGTAGCTACAGAGCCTTCATATTCAAATGGATCTCCATACATACCACCGGTAACATCCAAATTGTAATACACAGGTGCTCCTTCTGCATCAAAGATAACTTCCAGGTCATCATAGGATGCCCTTGTTGAGGGAGATGCTACATGTTGGGAAATCCTTTTTTCGAATTTTTGGCGAGTCTCCATTTTGTGAGACTTCATGGATTTCTGCACCGACGATGTGGGAACACCGGCAAAAGCTGCTCCTGCCAACAACGCTCCCAAAGTAAAAATAGTAAAACGTTTTGTCATAAAAATAAATTTTGGTTATAAATATATAAAATTGGTGTTTTACCTTACTATTTTACCTAAAAATTCCCTTTTAGTGAAACATTTATAGTGCAAAGATAATAAAAGTGTTTCAAAATGCAATTTTTTTATAATTTTTATAAATATGTTGATATAAGTCTGAAATAATTGAAAATAATAAACAGTCAATTAGAATTATACTAATTCTATTTCTTTAGAATCCCTTATAATTTTTCCATTCTTCAAAACGATCGCTCTTTCACATAGATTTTTGGCTAATTCTAAATCATGCGTGGATAGTAAAATTGCCTGGGGCAAAGACTTCACAATTTCTATAAAGTTTTCGGAAGCTTTGTAATCCAATCCGCTTGTGGGTTCGTCAAATACAATTAATTCAGGATTCATAGAAAGCACCGTTGCGATGGAGACAGATTTTTTTTGACCTCCTGATAATTCATAAGGAGATCTCATTGCCAATTCTTCCGTGTTTGTGAGTTCAAGCGCCCTACGAACTCTCCTTTCTACTTCTTCTTGGGAAAGTTTCATATTTCTTGGACCAAAGGCAACGTCATCATAAACTGTAGGCATGAATAATTGATCATTTGCGTCTTGAAAAACAATACCAACAGTTTTTCTTATTTCATTTATGGATTTTGATTTTGTATTCATTCCCTTAACACAAACATTCCCTTTTGAAGGTATCAAAAGACCGTTGGTATGAAGCATCAAGGTTGATTTCCCGGCTCCATTAAGACCTAATAAAGCTACTTTTTCTCCACTATTAATAGAAAAAGAGATATTTCTCAATACCTCTTCGGAATTGGGATAAGAGAAAAACACATTTTCAAAAGAGAGCAACATTTTAAATAGTAGAGAAAAATAATTCAGAGATATTAACGAAATAAAGGATAGCAAATAAGATTAGACAGATTAGAAGGAAAAAGGTGTCGATTGGACGCCAACTCTTAAAATCAGAGATATGTATTTCGCCATCGAAACCCCGTGCAATCATTGCCCGATGTATTCGTTTGCTTCGTTCTATTGTATTAATAAATAAACATCCCACAAATTGGGTCCACAGTTTAATTGAATATGAATTTTTACCATAACCACGTGACACAATCGCATTGTGCATTCTTTGAGACTCTTCGAGCAGAGTCCCTAAGTAGCGATATAATAAAAGGAGTTGAACTGTTAAAATCTTAGGGGCTCTTAAACTTCTTAATGCATCACAAATTTTTAGAAATCCACTGAAATTTATCAAAATGAGAAGTGCCTGCATGCATAACAGTCCTCGAATGATTATTGAAAAAAAACTTAACCATCCATAAGAAATTGACCAATCTCCGACCTTAAAAGCTTCTGATTTATCTATGAAGGGGTTGAAGATTCCAATTAACAGAATGAAAGGCAATACATATAATGATTTGACAAAAATCTTTGAATATGATTCCCCGGTTAAAGGAGCCATAACAATCGGAAAGATAGCAAACCAAATTATTTGGTCTAATTTGTAAAGAGGTAAAGAAAGAACACTAATTAAATATAAAAATGTCGTTAATATCAAGGCTCTACAATCTAAATTTAAGATTAAATTATCTTTTTTAGGAGATACTTGGTTTGATTGTAGAATAATAATAGCCTTTTGTAAGTTCATTCAGCTTTATGATGTTTAATTCTTGAAAAAAGAAGACTTGTAATACCCCAAATTAAAACCATGACTATAATTGCACCTATTATTCCGGCAAAATTGGAATTATAATCAGGTAATATTGCAGTCGAGGGTATTTCTGATTCAAATTCGGTGAGACCCGCAACTTTGTCAATCGACCACTCCAACCCGTCGGGATATTCAGAAGCCAATATCGTAAATCCGGCTCCTAAAATCAAGGCCATGAATCCAAAAATTAACAAAATCTTTTTTATCGACCGAGTTCCATCATTAGATTTTTTATTTTCAATTTGCAAGACAGACGGACTTCTTTTTGAAATAAAAAGAATAAGAGAAGCAGTAACCAAACCTTCGATAAGACCAATCACTAAATGAATTGGCAGCATAAATTTAATAAAGGAAGAAAAAGGCAAAGCTGTAATGCCTGAAGCTTCCGTTTCAACAGTCACTGCAAAGGCTCCTATTTCAAGTGCTAAAATCGAGGCTAAAATCGAGGCTGTGGCCAGTTTTATTGGATTTAGGGAATGTTTTGCAATTGGTTTGTAGACTAATGGGAATGCAATTAAGCAAGAAGTTGCGGCCATATTAAAGATATTGCAGCCTAATGCAAGAAGGCCACCGTCAGCAAATATTAAACACTGGACTATAAGAACAGAACATAGGGTTATGAATGCACTCCATGGACCCAATATAGCCGATAAAAATATTCCTCCAATTAAATGACCGCTCGATCCCGTGCCAGGTATGGTGAAATTAATCATTTGGGCAGCAAATACAAAAGCACCCATTACGCCCATTAAAGGGATAATATCTTGACGACTGTCTTTTTTAACTTTATTTGCTGCCAACGCAATTAAAGAAACTGCCACTAAGCCTCCTGTAATTGCTACGGGAGGAGAAATCAAAGCATCTGATACATGCATTTTTAATTATATTTTTGCAAATATAACTAAAATCAGCAAGTTTATAACAAATTTTTCAGTAATAAGATCTGAGAATCTCTTTTTATTTAAATAAAAAAAATTCCTTAATGGGGCAGTCATTAAAACTTCTACATTTCCATTAGGGAGTCATACTTTATCTTTTCGAGCAGTTAACCGGGTCGTTGGATTAAACATTTACTATCTCTCCTTTCCCTTTTTCTTCTTTCATAACTATTTTTAGTCTTTAAGTAGAACCTAAAAATTGGATGAAGTTATAATTTTCGAGAAATAGCTATTAAGACCGGCATATTTTATAAGATATTTTTTAATCATGTCTTCGGTTTCCTCAAGAGAAATTTCTTCTCCGTACACATTTACCAACATGAGAAGTTTAGTGGTTTCTTCACTTATTTTAGTTCGTTCTTCATCACTGGTAGGAGTTCCAATACCACCTAAACTATCACGATAGACCGGAAGCCCTTCAATGTTCAAGGGTCCTCTACCAATTCCATTAAATATATCCTCATGTGTTCCGGCATCTAAAGTTAAAATATTGCCTCTTATTTTTGATATGTCAAAGCCTCCGATACTATACCCAGTCCTGATGGATACAAGATTTATAATGTCTATTAGTGTAGAGAGACGATAAATCCCTTTTCCGTTGATGATACGCCTTCCCAGAGCTTCAGCAGAAGGTCTATACCGGTTAGGATCTTTACCTAATTTTTTATATGCTTTGCGTGTAGCTTCAATTGAGTATCTTTTATTAAGATCAGCAAGTGAAAATTGGTTACGTAATTGTTCGGAAGCAAGTAAAAGTTCATCCCACAATTCAGAGGAAGTGTAAGAATTTTCAACTTCTGTTTCAACTTGAATCACTTTTAAATCAGGGAAAGAACTCTTGATTATATCCGAAAATTTTATTTCAATCATATCAAATCATAAAGAGATTACAAAGTTACTTAAAACATTTGATGTTGCAGTTATCTGAAAATATAAGATATTGAAGATATGGAATAAATAATTGAAAATGACTATTTTTGCTGTATATTTAAATTTATCCGATTATGGATGTAAAAAAGAAGTCTAAAAAATTATGGCATAAACCCAATATAAAACAATACATAAGTTTTATATTATGTCTCATGGTGATGCTTGTTGTCCCGATCTGGAGAGACAATAAAATCATTGGCATTAATCTTGGTTCAAGAAATGAGGAGAAAGTGGAAACCATTAAGGAAATGCCTGATGGCACTGTTATAGTAAATACCAGTGAAATATGTAAGGACATAATGGGTTATGGAGGTAAAACCCCTGTGGAAATTTATATAAAGTCCGGGAAAATTGAAAAGGTTGTCGCTTTAAAAAACCAGGAGACACCTGAATTCTTTGGAGCAATCAAAAACAGTTATCTATTGGAAAGCCTCGACGGAAAGACGTTGGCAGAAGCTTCGCAAACTCCAATTGACGGAGTTAGTGGTGCCACTTATTCCTCAAAATCTATAATTGCCAATATGAGGGGAGGAGTGGCATATGCCCTTGACAAGAATGTAACATCTGTAGCCAATAATGCTGATAGTGAAAGATTGCCCTTAAAGTGGTATATAACAATTGTGATAATTCTTGCCGGTGGGATAATACCTTTTTTCATAAAAGACAATAGATATCGTAGCTTACAGCTTATTTTGAATGTTTTATTACTGGGATTCTGGGGTGGTACATTCATTTCTTATTCCATGATGACCTCCTATCTCACAAATGGGATAACAAAAGTTATTCTCTTGCCTACAGCGCTCATGCTGGTAACTGCTTTTATTTATCCTTTCTTTGGGAGAAAGAATTATTATTGTGCATGGTTATGTCCTTATGGCTCTTTTCAGGAACTTTTGGGGAAATGTTTTAAATATAAAATCAAGATGCACCCTCGATTGATTAAGGGTTTGAACTATTTTCGTGAGGCTTTGTGGTTTGTATTAATGTGGCTATTATGGACGGGCTTATGGTTTGACTGGATGGGATTAGAACCTTTTGCAGCCTTTTTCTTTACTGATGCCTCAGCTGTGACACTTGGCATAGCCGGTGCTTTCCTGATACTTTCTTTATTTATTCAACGTCCTTATTGCAGATTTGTATGTCCCACAGGGTCATTGTTCAAATTTGCTGAAAATGATTACAAATCTTAAGAAATATTTAATGTTAACAATCCGGAATCAAAGGTTGAGGAAAGTGACAACAAATATATATCGAAGGAATAATTTTTAGCCTAAGAGCAATCAATTTCATGAAATTCATTTCTCAAAATTCCTATATAAAAAGATAGAATTAAAAAATAAATTTGTATCTTTGTAAAGTATAACTATCTTAAAGGACGTAATAGCTCCAACATTATAGCTATGCCAAAATAGTAATAGGCGTTTACTCAACGCTCGTTCACCCAAGATGGGAAGTACCAGAGCCTTAAAGAAGAGGGACGAGTAACCGGTAAAGACTCTCACGCTTTATTTTTTAATATTCCCGAATTTGAGAGACTATAGGGATACATAAGCTAAAGTATGAAGTCGCTTTTTTCTAATTTAACAAACCCCATTATTTTTAAACTGCTTGGAGGTTTTTTATTTTTCTCGGCATGTATAAATCTCAATGCCGAAACAAGAGTAACTGACAGCCAAACGGGAGCACCGTTACCAAAAGCTTCTATATTTGATAAAAATGGAGTGTTTATAGCAGTTACTGAAGATAATGGTACTATTCCTGTTTCTGTATCAGTTTCTTCTTATCCATTAAGTGTGCGTTCTGTAGGTTATGTGCCTTTAAAGTTGACTTCGCCGGATTTGGGGACTGTGACGATGGAAGAGGCAACCTATACTTTGCCTGAAATAGTGGTGGATGAAGTGTCGAGAAATATTCTTTATTTGCAGGTTTACGTCAGAGAATATTTTACAGGCGAAAATTCAAAAGACACTATTGCAAATTTTATTGAGCAGATTGTGGATTATGCAATTCCCATAGGAAAAGCAAAATATAAAGGATGGAAGAAACCAAGGGTTCTCTCTCAGTTGGAATATGAATATAAAAAAATTGATAGAAAGAAAAGTTCTATAGACACCTTATTATTGAAAGAGGGAGGAAAAATGAGATCCACGAATTTCAATATAACGCAAAAATTCAAAATGCCGGAGTGTATTCTCTCCGGAGATTCCACTGAATACGTAAAATATGGAAAATATTATCCGGAGGAAAGATGGAGCGTTGCGGGTAATTATTATATTTATGAAATCGATCAATTGGCAGATCATGCAGATCATTATTTTCAACCCGGATTTTTAAAACTTTTGGGGATGTCTATGGCACAGACAATGAATGACTATAAATATGTATTTGAGAAAGGGCTTAAACCGGGTGCAAATGTAGAGAATCTTGTTGCAGCATCTGAAAATTTTGATTTAATCATGAAGGGAAAAGCCTTTAAAAAAGCAACGGAACAAAATGAGGATACTAATCTTTCAATTTTCACCGAGATGTTTGTCATAGATCGTGCATATCTCACTTCCGAAGAAGCCAAAGAACTTAATAAAGATGCACCTGTGGTTGAAATAAAGAATTTCAAGGTTCCGAGCGGCATTCCGGCACCACCGGAAGAAGTAGTGAAATTGAAAGAAGCCGTTTTAGAAACAATAGAAAAATAACATAAAGTTATATACAAAGACTAAATGAAAGATAACCTTCGAAATATAGCCGCTTCATTTGCTGAAGAATATCAAAGTGATGCTATCTATCCCGCTCATCTTTTCAAAGCCTTGTTTCATAAAGAGAGTGACTTAATTCAATTTATAGAGAACACACTGGATAAGGATTACTATTATCTTCAGGACTGGGCAGATGTTCAGATGCAGTTAGCACCGAAGTCAGCGCGACCGATAAAAGATCCGCAATGGAGTAAAGAAAGCCTTGCTGTTATAGAGGAGGCGGAGAATTATCAGAGAAAATTTGAATTGGAAAATTCGGATAATATTTCAGTTCTGGCAGCAATTGTAACACCGGGTGTTGGATTTTCTTTCAACGAACTTAAAACCCTACCACTCTCAGCAGACGAAATTATTGGTAATATTAATTTATCTCCTTCGCTTACAAATTCCAATGATTCCAACGTGGGTTCTAAAGGTTCTCACTCCAAAGGGAATAATATGATTTCAAAATATTGTATAAATAAACTTGAGGAAGCGAAAGAGGGAAAGTTAGGAACTGTCACTGGATTTGAAAAAGAAATTTCTACAATTTTAGAAATTTTAGGAAGAAAGACAAAATCAAATCTTCTAATCACAGGAGAATCAGGAGTAGGGAAAACAGCCCTCCTAAATGGCTTTTGTCTACAAATGGCACACGGTGTAGTTCCAGGCTTTTTGAAAGGTGCCAATGTATATGAACTGGATACAGCGGCTCTTACCACTGATGCATCATATAAGGGAGAAATGGAAGACCGCTTCAAGAAACTTCTTGAAGAATTGGCCCAAAGTGGCAATACGGTTTTAATCATTGAAAGTATCGACAAATTCTTTGATAAACAAAACACTTTATTTAATCTTCTTCCTCAACTTAAACAAGAACTCTCCAAGGGCAATGTTTCATTGGTTTGTACCTCTTCAATCGATGGATTCACCAAATATATTGAAACTGATAAGGAGGTTCTTAATAAGTTTGAACGACTTACCGTTGAAGAACCGGATTCAGACATGGCATTGAGGATTCTTAAAGGTGCGATTCCGGAATATGAAACTTATCATGACATAGAGGCAGACGACAAAGTGATGGCTGATTCAATAAGATTAGCCAAAAGATATATGACTGAAAAGTCGTTGCCCGATTCTGCTTTTGATCTTATCGACCGAACAATGGCTCAATTAAAGACCATGAATGATATCACAGGATCCGTAATAGAATCATTGAAAGATGATTTGTTGAAAATAGAAGAGAGATCCAAGGAAGCAGAAGCAGACAATGAAGAGATAATGAAGGAACTTTCATGGCTCTATAATGCTATGATGAATAAAGTGAATTGCATACTTCTCGCTAATGTGGATTCTGAGGTTGATTTCAGTAAAATACCTACAGTAGAGGAAAGAGTAAAATATCTGAAAGAAAATCTTAATAAACTTGATGAATTAAGTAAAGATAAACGAGCAAAACTTCTAAGCAGCGATTTGGATGCTGTCGTTGCAAAACATACCGGAATTCCACTTGGAAAGGTTCAAACAAAGGAACGTGACAGATTATTAGGTGCGGAAGAGCAACTAAAGAAACGTGTTGTTGGACAGGATCATGCAGTAAAGAAAGTGCTTGATGCAGTTTATGAAGCACGTTCCGGACTTAACAAGAAGGGTCAGCCTATGGGTTCATTTTTCTTCCTTGGTCCCACCGGAACAGGTAAAACTGAGCTTTCAAAGGCTTTGGCGGCATTCCTCTTTGGAGATGAATCTGCACTTATCAGATTTGATATGTCGGAGTTTAAAGAGGAACATTCAGTTGCGCTATTGTATGGCGCACCTCCGGGTTATGTAGGTTATGAAGAAGGAGGATTATTGGTAAACAAAATAAGGCAGCATCCTTATTCTGTGGTGTTGTTTGATGAAATAGAGAAAGCTCATAAATCCGTTTTCGATCTTTTCTTGCAGATTCTTGATGAAGGTAAATTACATGACCGCTTGGGAAGAGTAGGGGATTTTTCAAATGCACTTCTTCTGTTCACCTCTAACATCGGAAGCCAATTTATTGTAGATAAATTCAATTCCGGAGTAGTTCCAGAAAACAATGATCTGATGGAGATTATGCAAGGATATTTCAGACCGGAATATCTTGCCCGACTCACAGAAATTGTTCCGTTCTCGCCAATAACAGAAAAGACAGTGGTTGACATCTTTAATATTCATCTGAAGGGACTGCTGAAATTGCTGGAAGAACAAAATATAGCCCTGGAACTTACTGATGATGCAAGGAAAACCATTGCCTTAAGAGGATTCAATCAGCAGTATGGAGCACGACCTATACTTGGAATTATACGTAAAGAATTGAGGCATCCTCTTTCAAAAAAGATGATTGCCGGAGAAATCAAGAGTGGAGACACTGTTAAAGTAAAACTTGACAAGGATGGAAATCCTGAATTTGAAATTTTAAATAAAAACTAATATAATCCCAAAACCCTATCATTATGGCGATGAAAGAAAATTTCATCTCGATGGCCCCGGATGAGGAATCGAGTGCGAAAGTCAATCCGATTGACAACAACAAGACCCTGTTTATCGATCAATTTACAGCTGATATTGATCCCGGAAATCCGGAATTTGTAGAAGATATTCAAAACATCAATGATGCATTTGCCCATTTCAAGCCTCAGGTTGAAGTAACCTTTACCGATGAAGAGGGCGGAGCAGTTGATGAAACCCTTCATTTTTCTGAAATAAGAGATTTCGAGGCAAACGGCGGAAAAGGAAGATTGGTGGAGAACAGTCCTTTCCTATCCGGTGTGAAAGACAAAATTGATGTCAATACCAAGATACGAAAAAGCATCGAACAGAACCGTAAACTTCGTGATATTTTAAAAGATCCCAAGTATCGTGAGGAACTTAAAGAAGTATTTGAATCAATGTTGGCCGATTTAGAAGGTGCTGATTAAATCAATAAATTAAACCAGTAAATTAAAAAACAACAAAATATGGCAGATCCCGAATTACAAAAACAACAGAGCGTTGAATCGGCAGCCGAACAACAACCGCAGAAAAGAGAAGAAAAAGATCTATCCAAACATCTTTCATTCTTCGGAGGTTTCAATGCCATCAGAGGTTTTATGCCTGATGCCGACAATATGAACCCGGCAAAGAAAGCAGCCAAAGCTGTTTTCCTTTCAGATAAGCGTTTTAAAGATAAACGTGAGAATCTAAAACAAGAATTGAAAGGTTGGCTCGACCTACTAAAAGAGGAAAAATCAGCACCGACTGAATATGCTGCAGCTGCAAAAGAGAATGAAGAAAAATATACAAATGTTCTCAAACAAGGTATCACGGATGCTTTATATGCAAGCCAGAATCTTGAAAGAGCATATCGTCAGCTCGATTCATTCTTCAAAACAGCAAATAGTGATAAAGTTAAAAATCTAAGAATTATCAACGTATATAAAGACGACATAGCAGACGATGATTCCGGCTTCCGTCAGGAAGTGGATGACATCCTTCGCAATGGTTTTGATCGACTTAGCCTCAAGGATGCATATAGTCTTGTAGTTGTGCCCGGTCATGTATTCCAAGATAAACCATCACTTCTGCAATGGGCAAAGATGGCTTATAAATACAAAGTGCTTCTTGTAACAGACCATGCTGATGAATATTCCTTCGATGACCTTCAGGAAAACACTGAAGGCTACCGAGATAGTGATGCTGAGCTAATGAATGTAGTGATGACGGCAAACTGGATCGTAGGTCGTGAGGCAGAAAAACTTTCAACAGACGAAGAAGACACCAAGGCCTTTTTCATAGCCCCGGCTGCAGCACTTGCTGGAAAACTTTATGATGAAAGTGCAAACATGGCGCAGGGAGCCGGCGGAAAGAAATATGGAACAATGGATGGTGTGAAAGGTGTTAAACTTGATCTTCTGAAATCAGAAATAGCATCTTTGATGGATAATCAGGTTATTCCAATGGTTTATTCAGAAGGACGAGTAATGGCATTCAATAACACAACACTCTATAATGGTGACAATGATGCCATGAAAGAGTATCCTATTGTGCGCGTGTTTGATTGGGTTAAGAAAGTGCTTATGAACTACGTTCATGAGGTGGCTCTTGAAAATTGGGATCCTTATAATTCCCCTAAGAATCTGAAGGCTAAGATTCAGGCTTTCCTCAATGATTATAAGGGTTATGGAAATCTTTTCCAGAATTATGAAATAAAGGAGCCTCGTCAGGACCCGGAAACCAAGAGAATCACATGTGACATCAGCTTGACTCCATTCTATTCTGCGAAAAACTTTATCATTAAAGTTGCGGCCGACAAGAAAGATAAGGAAGCTACGATGGCATAAAAAGGATCAAGTTGTTGAGTCTTTTATGAATTAAAGACTCAACAACATTTTTCCCAAAAATTAAAAAGAAAACAATTAAAATTTAGATATATGGCAAAGACACCGGTAAAAATAGAAATTGACGGATATAAAGAGCGTGAAGTTCTTATGGTGGAATACGGCTTCACTCAAGAAACCGACGTAGAAGGACAAATGTCAGGAATTCCACGTGGTGGAAAAATCAGAGTAAGAGTAAAAGCTCTCAATGACGGCACCCCTGATCTTCTGGCCTGGATGGTGGAACGTAATCTCCCGAAAAATGTAGTTATTACATTCAATGAAACCAAAACCGGCAAGGAGATGAAAAGAATCGAAATCACCAATGGTTATTGCGTAGAATTTGAAGAGAACTGGGAAGACAAAATGGGTCACTTTGAGGAAATCGTGATTACTTGCAAGGAGATTAAATTTGGCAATGTAGTATACGAAAACGACTGGGCATAATTCATATTCATTAAACACAAAAGAAAAAAGATATGGCAGACAATACAACACCGGTTCAATTGACCGTGCAAGATTTCGAAACCAGAGAAGTTCTCATGATTGATTATAAATTTGATCAAACGACAGATAGGGAAGGACAGATTTCAGGTATTCCGCGTGGGGGACGTGTGAAAATCAAAGTTAAGGCTATGAACGATGGCAATAACCAGTTGCTCCAATGGATGCTTGCTCCTAATGATCCTCGTGATATGACCATTACCTTCTATAACACTGTGGATGGTTCCACTATGAAAGAACTCAAAGGCACAGGTTGCTATTGTGTCGATTATAAGGAGAAATGGGAAGACGGACAAGAACATTATGAAGAATTGGAGATAGTATGCCAGAAACTTGAGAATGGTCCTGTTGCATTCGAAAATCCTTGGAAATAAAAATAATAAATAATAGGAATGTGCCAGTAATTTCACTGGCACATCCATCTATTTTTAGAGGTAAGCTGAGCTGAATGTCTCTTGATAAAAGGCTAAAGAATGGGAAAATTTGTATGTATGGGTGCAATGATGCAATGTTCCTTCGGGATGGCTCCATCATCTTTGATGGTTGTGGATCCCATGCGGCCTAAAATCTCTAATATGTTGATGGCAAATGTAATGGACAATAAGCCCATGGTGAATATATTGCCATTCGGCATGTGCCAAAGCATGGCAAATCCCACAGTAGCATCAGCTACAGCCGCTGCAATGGGAGTTCTCACTCCAATGCCCTGTATACCTGTAATAGCAGCTCCGTGGACCCCCGGAGGACAAGAAAAAATATCCAATTTCCCGGCATTGCTTAATAATTGCAAATGTATGTGCAATTGGGGAGGACAGATTTCTATAAATAATCCAGGAAATACAGCTAATGCGACAGGAAAATAAGGTTTATAGATGAAGAAGATTTTGACAATTTTATTTGCGTTTATAACAGTGCAAGTAGGTCTTGCACAAAATATCATTGTTGAAAATTTTAAGCATCATAAACATTATTTCTGGCAAATCAATTCATCGTTGCCTCTTGATAAAAAAAATGCAACGTTAGTTTTCAAAACAGAAGACAAAGATTTTAAATTTTCTACAGTAAAAGGTGAGCCTTTAGGAACTGAAGAAAGTGATGAAGGAACTGTTTTGAGAGTACCGGATAAAACAAAATATATTTTGATATCACATCCGGAATCGGGTGAATATGCATGGAGAGTTCCTGAAAAATATTTGAAAAAGCATAACTATTATTCGGCGGATTTAAATACAATAGATTTTACAAAGGAATTTAAAAATAAAAATCAATGGGTTGTTTTCCATATATCTCCCGAAAATTCCATTATGACCATTGATTCTCTTGTTCATAAGATTAATGATGGCAAATTATCTTTATATCTTCCCGTAGGAAATCATTCTTTCTCAATTGAATCGCCTTTTTATGAGTCGGTAAGCGATTCCATTATCCTGACAGATTCGACCAAATTAATTAAAAATTTATACCTTCAACCCCTTTACTCTTATTTATCAATTGACGCCACGGATCCTTGGATTGATATCTACGTTGACAATGAATTGCAAGGTACAAATTCAGTTACAGTTGGAAGGTTAAGGGAAGGGGACCATAGGGTGTCTTTACTAAAAAACAATCAATGGATAAAAGACACAATAATAAATTTAGATCGAGCGGAAAAGAAAAATATAGTTTTCCCGGATTATAATTCATATGGCGGGACTATGATTTTTTCAGAAAAGATTGAAAAAAATCCATATCCTAATGTCTATCGAGAAATAACAACCGCGAAAAAGAATCCTTTAGATTTGATTAAAGAGTTGGAAAATAAACATGATACAATAATTTTTTCAGAAGTTCATTTAATTGCAGAGGATTCACTTTCAAAAATTTTTATTGACCGGGAATTTGTTGCCCAAGGGGAATGGAAAGGCGAAATGGCGAAAGGCTTTCATATGATTTCTACAGAAAAAGATGGAGTTGAATCTCCACCCCAATTTATTAATGTAAAAGATTCTTCACCTTTGGAATTTAAAATAATCACCCCGGCATTTTCTCAAGGAATGTTGAATGTGACAAGTAATGTAGATGATGCAGAAATAATAATTAATGGGGAAAAGATGGGGGTAACCCCTTCATTAATAAAAGGAATTGCAGCAGGACAAACCCATACTTTAACATTATTAAAAGAGGGCTATGAAGAAAAGGAAGTCAATGTTCAACCTAAAAATAATACTATAACTGACCTTCATGTGAAATTAAAGAAAAAATAGATTTCAAATATTTTAATCCTAATAATAGGTAATAAAAAGAAAAAAATATGCCATTAATAGCTCATCTACAGTTCGGAGATAATGATCTCAAAGTATATAATAGAGATTATATGGTGAAAGATGTTATCATACGCTTTAAAAAAGATTATGATGAATTTCGACCTGTATCTGATCCACGATGTGAAAGTATCGAACTAACGGTTTATTCTCCCGGAAAAACCGACACAAATCTCCAACAATGGTATATAAATGACATGGTAGAAAATGGAAGGATTATAATGGGAGAAGCGGATCCTGCAAATGGAGCTGTGACTGATTGGAAACAAATCTTTTTTAGTAATGCTCATTGTTTCTCTTTGGGTGAACATTATTCTATTGATTCAATGCGAAGGGCTCTCACACTGAAATTCACAGCGGAAGAAATCGAGATTCAGGAGATTGAATTTAAACTTAATTCATGAAATCAATGGCAGTATTGAGTTCAGATCATTTGAAATCAGTTGTTTTCAATACAAATGTATATGAAAATAAAGAACCTCTGAGACGTTATCAGGGAGCTACCGTGCAATCTTATGAATATGAAAGCATGAGAAGTCGGGATGCTGTAGGAATTCCTTATGGTAACTGTCACACCACTCTTTTGACACTGAGATTGAAAAATTATGATGAATCGATTGCAAAGTTTTATCTGAATGCTATGCGTAAGACTTCTCCTGAAGAGATATCATTACTTTTTAATGTGACTTTTGACCAATATGGAGAAATAAAAGAATATGAAGACTCTTTTGTGGCACGCGGTTATGTTGTTGAAACAGAAGAAATGTTTGCGTCTGATAATAAAAATGATTCAATGAAACAACTGCAAATCAAGATGCTCTTAAGCCGTATAACATACGGTGAAGAAACGTCGGCTTCCGTTTTAATAATGTCAAACGATTAATCCATCTCTTTATGGCAAGTTTAAAAATTCTATATATAAATAATACAGACGCTAACAAAGCAACAGAAAATCTTGAAGTCAAAACTACTGCTGTGGCTAAGTCGTTTCAGGTAGACGGCATTGAATATACTTTTAAATTAGAGCTTAGTGGATTGGAAATAAAGAAAAAGATATATTCACCCAATGAAATAACGGCATACTTATCGTTTACTAAAACAGACACGGCGGACGATGTTTTTCCCACTGCAGAGGTATTAAGCAAAATGTTTCTTGGTAAACCGGCATCTGTTAATGCGGATGGGGCAGGTGAGATGATCAATCTTTTTGTTTTTGAGGTTATACCAAAAATGAAAAAAGATTCTTCAAAAACAATGATAGTATTGACCCTCAAAATTTTCAGTGCTGATAAATTGATGGCTATTGATAAATATAGCCAAGCATATTCAGGAAGAAAATTGAGAAGAGAATTAATAGAAAGCTGTAATCGTTTCATTCTCCCTTTAAATTATTACAAAGAAAATTCAGAAAGTGCCAGGCATAACATAACAATAGAAATAGACAAAGATAAGTCTACCTCCGGAAATACCCAAACTGAGACAACCTTATTACAGCATCTCGCGGATGGAACCTATGAAAAAACCATAATTGAAAATGATAAAGAATATAAATTCAAGGTTCAAAGTGAATTTATCCATCCCTATCTGGTTCAATATAATGAAACGTTTTATGACTTTTTGGTAAGGACTGCCAACAGATGCGGGGAGTTCCTATATTTTGAAGATGGCAAATTAAAGATTGGACTTCCATTGACTTTAGATAAGGATAAGTTTGATTCTGAAGATGAATTTTCAGGTGAAACAAAATCAAAATATGTAATTAAGAATATTGGAAGTCCAATTGAAATTACAGGATTTGAAGAAATAGAAATGGCGAATTCCACCCATGGAGTATTAAAAGTGGAAGATTATTCTCGAAATTCATTGGCAGAAGGTGTAACGATATCACAATCAGCTTCTACCAATAATCATGCTGAGATTTCAGGAGGTTATAATGTGAACCAAATTTATAAAAACACGGGAGAAAGAAAGTCGATAACATATCCCGGTGACACCAATTTCAATAAAAATGGATATTATTATAATTCTGAGATAGCTCATGACGAATTCTTCATGCCTCTATATAGAGATGGATTTGGGGGTACAAAGTTTGTTGAATTAAATAGGGGAAGTGAAGGAAAACATATTACGCATGCGATCTCCACAGTGTTAAATTCCACTTCGTTGTTTGAATTAATTACCAATGCTGCGATTGAATATCTTGAGTTAGGAGCTTTAAACTTAATGTATAATAGCACAATGAGTGATCGTGGCAAAGAAAGATTTATACAAACAAACTCACCATCAAATATAAGCAATATAAATGGAACCTCCTTTAAATCTGAACCGGATGTAGTGGTTCCTTCGTCAGAAAATAAATCGGAAAGGTGGACCACTTTAGAATATTATTCTGAAATTAAAAAATATGAAGAGCTTCAATCAAGCAAAGTAATAAAGGTCAACATGGGTGCTTCCCTGAAAAACCTTAAGTTAGGTCAGATCGTGAAAATACCCTCCTTTAATTCCGAAATTTACATAATTACAGAAGTAGAAGTAGAATTAACTGGCAGTACTTCAACTCAGAGATTTAAAGGCATACCATTATACAGAGTTGATTCCGGCACAACAAGCAACACTGAGAAAGTTTATTATTATATTTCTTATCCTCCTTTGCTTGATAAAGAAGTTTTCAGGAAATCAGGGCCTCAAACTGCTTTTGTAGTTGATACAGCAGACCCTAAAAGGCAAGGAAGAGTAAAGATAAAATATCCATGGCAGAATAGTGATGACAAAATTCCTTATGATTCTTATATCACCATACCTAAGAAAGAGGAAGAAGTATGGGATAAATATCAAAATATACTAAAGCAGGGAATATCTCCTTGGGTAAGGATGGCAAGTCCTTCTGCTTCGGGTGGTTCGGGAATTTATTTTGAACCGGAACCGGGTGATGAGGTGTTGGTTAATTTTGAAAATGATAATGTGGAACGTCCTTATGTAGTAGGAGCTTTATATTCAAAAAATCATACAGCCCCTGCAGGGAAAGGAAGAAGGGTTTTAGTATCAAAATTCGGTCATATGATACGTTTTAAAGACCCAAGCGACGGAGTCGGAGAACTAAGCGAATCCACGGGTTTAACAAGATTAATGAGTTCCTTCTCCCCTTTGCTTAGCACGGCATCATTTTGGCTTAGTTCATATATTCCGGATGTGACAGATTCTAATATTGACAAAATGACCGGAGGTATAGATATTGGAGATGCATTTGGATTTTATAGCATTTCGGCGTCAAGTGATGAAAGAGCGATAAAAATATCCTCTCCTTTAGGGGATATAAGCTTAAGTGCATTTACAGGTATAACAATTAATGCACCCAATGGCAATATCAAGATAGCAGGGAAAAATGTTGATATAAGTGCCTCAAATAAAGTCAATATAACATCAGGTGCAAATATAGAACAAGGTAACTATCTATTCTCAGGTCTTGTGGAAGAAGGAAAAACCCGTTCCAATTTATCAAAAGCCCTAAAAAATAAAGCTGCTGATTATTTGATTTCCAGCTTGATGCCGATAGACCTTGATCTTGTCAGGACACTTTTTGAAGTTGTCATACGTCCGGTGAATGGCACCCTGTCAATTAAGTCTCATGGATTCCTAAAACTTGAAGCGGGAGAGGGTAAAGCTGAAATTCCAAGAAATGCATACACGGATTTTTATAAGTATAATGTTATTGACGATGACATAAAGAAAAATAAGGTGAATGACATTCACCGCACATTAGCTAATTATATTGTTGAGATTAATAGATTGGTTGAAGGTATATATAATATTTGGATTGCAAAAAACTCAGAAACACTAAACTTGATAGCCGGTTTTAAGAATCAATATATGGGACCAAATCCTGTGTTAAAAAATATTACTACTATTGATCAGCTAATAACTAAGCTTTATGAAACCACAAAACGGCCATTTACGCAAAATGATATTAATGATGTGATTGTGCAGGGTTTTTTGCCAATTCATTTGGAAAATCGGAACGCAGCTCCTGAGGATGAAGAGACGCGAAGAGAAAGAGAAGAAGAACAAAGGATTGCACAAGAAATTGAAAATGAAAATTTTCAACAGTATCTTAATGAACTTAATGATCGGTTTGAGGAAATATGGAATGCCATTAATTTAAGTTCAACGGGATATCGCCATATGTCAACAAAACCTTCCCAGTATATTAAGGTAAGAGATGAATTTGCTAAGATTAATGGTAAAAAACTATCAAATAAACTTCAAAACGATTTTGAGGAAGAATTAAAGAAGAATGAGGATTATGTAAATTTAATATCTGATATAGATGACTCTAATAAGGCCTTAAATTGGCTCAGAGGACATTTGCATGCCATCCCAATTGGAAAATATACGTCAAAAATGAAAAGAAGTCTTTGGAAATCTTTGATGAACAGTAGTGGAAAGTTATTCCCCCAATATACTATCGAATTTGATAATAATGCAGATATTGAAGATTATGGGTTATGGACAACAGCTGTTTCCAATTTCTCAATAAAACTTAGAGAAGAGAAATTTTCGATAGGAGACTTCTGGGAAAATAAAATGAACGAACAGATAAAAAAATTCATAGATGGTATAAATGTTTGGAATAACCGAGCTGAAGGAAAGGGCAAAATATTAATTTCGGATAATTCGGGAAAAACATTAACACCTTCAGCCAACGGAGATGATTTTGAAAGCAAGGATAATGAAGCTTCTGCAGAAGTAATCATGTTGAATGATGCTCTCAATAATTTAAAAACGGGATTAAATAAAATGTAGTCGATGGATAGAGTATTTGAAGATTGGAAAAAGGCTCTTGATGACTTCAGAGAGAGTGTAGGCAAAGATTTAGCTGAAATAAGGAAAGCCAAAGCAGAGGTTCAAGCATTACGCGATCAGTTAAAAGAAGAGTTTAAGACCGGAAAATATTATAGAGATCCAAATAGATTAATACTTTCAGCACCTGAAATTATTATAGGTAACGTAGATCGGTCGGGAGAATTAAAAGGGGAGGGTTCAGTTGTTGTCATCCGGGGCACCAACATATCACTTGAAGGATCAGGAGAGGGTGGTGTTATCTCAGAGAAAGCAACCATGATAGAACATAAAGCAAGCGACCCCGGAACTGATGGCAAGGAAGATATGGTGTGGCCAAATTCAACAATTGTCAACATAGCAAGAGGGATTATAGTGGAAGCAAAAGATGAAACTGATGCTTTCTCGGAAAATATAAAATTGCCCTCCAAGGGAGGTGTGTTAATACATGCTGATTCTAATTTGGTTTTAGAGGCTGCAGTGGAAGCTGAAAGCCTGAAAGATAATCTTGAGAATTCTATTTCAAATTTGGAAAAGGAAAAAAAGGAAATAGACAAAAATGTTTCTTCATCCAAAAAAGAATTTGAAACTTTAGTGAAGAATTTTGAGGAAGTGATTGAATCCCAAGAAAAAATAATGGGAAATGAAATGAGTCTTCGCACAGATTTTAAAGATTTTCAGGACACCGGTTCTTCTTTCAGGGAAATGACTGTGCAACTCTATAATCAGTTTTGTGATTATTCCAAAAATATATCCAGATTAGCTGAAATAAGCCGTAAATTAGATATACTTAAAAAAAGAAAGGAAAAAGTGCCAGACAAAGACACGTATAAGAAGAAATCCAATGGAGCTAAAGTGTATATAAGAGGGGAAAATATATCCCTTGATTCCATGGATGGAGAAGGTAATCTTCGCAATGATGCGGCCTCCGGTTTAACAGTTAGATCCAATTCAATAACTTTAGGGGCAGTAGATAAAGAGGGAAGCCTTCAAGAAAATGGTAGAATTCAACTTAAAGCCAAAGGTATAGATATTTCAGGGCTTGACGAGAAAGACGTTAAAAGGGATGGAAATTTGAAACGAACGGGAGGCAAATATGATTCTATAGGGAAAGTGAATATCAATGCAAAAGAGATATCTCTTGGAGCTGTAGATTATGAATTTAAGGATTCCGGTCTTTCTGAGAAATCCTTGACAAAATCCGGTAAGCTCATATTGCGTTTTGAAAATATGGAGATGTCGGCTAATTCTACTGATGGGAAAGCAACCGGAGAAATCTCTATGAATGCAAAAGACATAAAGATAAAGTCTTCCGACATCGATACTGAAAAAGGTAAGGATAAAGGAATTTCATCGGGAAGTTCATTGGTTATGCTTTCTGAAAAGTTGTTTTTGGGGGCTCAAGATAAAGAAAACCAAAGTAATCTGATTCAGGTGGCAGCAGAAACTGTAGGTTTTTTTGCCAAAACCACTTACGAAGTGCAACAAGGTGAAAAAAAAGGCGTGCTGCAAATGGATGGGGGTAAAGTTGAAATATCAGGTGAGAAGACAGCTTTATATGGAGAAACTTCTGTAAATGGAAAAACTACATTGAAGGGAGAGATAAAGGGGCCTAAGGCAGAGTTTGACAGTGTCAATGCAAAGAGTCAATTTAAATCGCCTAATATTTCAGATGGCATGGCAGCCGGATCGGCTTCCGGAGGAGATTCCCTTAAGGCTAAACTTGATTTGGAGGAATTAACTAAGAAAGAATAAAAGGTCATAAACATAGTCGTTCATGAAAAGAAGTGTAATCAACACAATCGATGAAGCGAAAAAAAAGCTTGGAGGCTATATTGCTTTATATTCATATAATTTGATGAATCTGGCGATAAAGGCAGACCCGGTTTCATTATTAGGAATAAATATAGTCACCCCGGATGGTGATTTCGATATAGAGAATATTGCAGATATTTTTAAATCCGATGATTATCATTTTGCTATAATACCAAAAGATAAGAATAACCTTTTGCCTTTAGGCCGAGGCATAATGGAATCGCATCCTGAATTTCTACAAGAAGTGAAAAACATAAAAGAACTCATGAATGAGGAAGCTGAATCAGATGAAGATGAATTGTATATAGAGCTCGGAATGCCTGAAGTTAATGAAGATCGTTATAATGTTTTAAAAGACGGAGTTAAAACTTATTCGGATATTGTTGATTTAAAAGTGAAAGGGGTTTATGATTTTTATAAAGTAAAGATAGAGGGGCTGGTAGTGACATCTTCTGATGAAGATAAAGATGAAGCAAAAGCTTCACTGGATAGTCTCAATGAAATGGCGCAGAAAACTATAGAGGAATTTAAATCAAAGAAAATGACCGAAATAGAGGAAGCCTACCAAAGATATCTGGAACAACAATCTGAGATTCAAATTCAAAATGCCAAGGAAGAAAAGGCTCATGGCAAAAGTGCCGGCCTGAGTATGAAACTCTACGGTGACGATGATGAATAATATTTAAGTAGAAGATGAGCGACTGTTTCAAAAAGGATATACTCAATGCAGCCAAGGTCATGGTCGTGGGTTGTGGTGCCTTAGGAAATGAGGTGCTGAAAAATCTGGCGCTCATGAAAGTGGGTAACATTGTCCTTGTTGATTTTGACAACGTTGAAACGGATAATCTTAAACGTTCTATTCTCTTTAATGAATTTCAAGATTCAGTTGGATTACCAAAGGTGGATGTCGTAGCTTATGTAATAAGAAAAATCCATCCGGAAATAAACCTAACTGTCATAAATGGTGATATTTCGGCAGATGTAGGTTTGGGTTTGATCAAGGATATGGACGTAGTGATTGGTTGTGTAGATAACCGGTGGGCAAGATACTGCATTAACCGTCTTTGTATGCGAGTTGGTGTTCCATGGATTGATGGAGGAATATCAGAATTGGAAGGCATTGTAAAGATATTTGAACCGGGTAAAAATTGCTATGCATGCACTCTTTCGAATGAGGAAATGGATAATATGAAGAGACGTTTTTCTTGTGCCGGGAATATCAGAAGAGCATTAAAGACAGAAAGTGCCCCTACAACATCCTTGATAGCTTCAATAATTGGCTCCATTCAAGTACAAGAAGCTTTGAAACTTATACATAATAAATATAATGATAATCCAATTTTTGAGACTTTGTCAGGAAAAATGTTGATATATGATGGAAAATATTTCAGTTTCTCAACTGTTGGAATATCAGCTTTTGATGATGATTGTTCTGTTCATGAGTACTGGAAACCTGTGATAAAGTCTACGATATCTTCAAAAACAACTATAAGGGAAGCATTGTGGCTAACAAAAATACAATTAGGTGCATATAGTGTAAGTTTAAACCTTATTAACGATTGTTTTGTAGATTTTATCTGTGACAAAGAAACGGATGAAAAATTTAGTGTGATGCTTCCCGGCAGATTTGTGGAAAATTTCATAAATCAATCGCCTGAACTAAGCAAAAAACCTATAAGTTCTTATTATCAGAATGAAATCAGGAAGTTTCACAGGGATTCCCCTTATCTTGACATGACTTTGGAAGAAATTGGGATTCCGGAACATGACATACTTTTCATGAAATGTGGAATAAACGGTATTTATAGAGAAAGGGACTATTTCATAGAGATTCAATGAGCTTTGATATTAACATACCTGAAATTGGAGCTGAGATGATGCTCAATTATCTTTATCCGGAGTTAGAGGAACGCTGGATAGTGCGTAATGAGGGCACATTTTATCGTAACTATAATAATGATGCCCTGTCGGTTGATACTGAACGACCGGAGATTTCTCTTGCTCGAGACGGATTTTTGAAACTATTGCCTCAAGGTTTTATTTCATCGGCTGATGAATTGCAGAGTGGTGATAAAAAAGAAAAACATAAGGAAATAGAAAGGAGAAAAAGAGTATTACAAGAGGCATTCCTTCCGTTTGATACAGTTTCTTTCAGAAGAAAATTGAAAATTGAAAGAGAAATTTCGCAATTGCTAAATGATAAACTTGAATATATTTTGAAAACTTATTTCGGTATTGAATATAAGAAAATAGAAAATACTTATGTAAAAGAATGGGCAACTCTTTTACCTTATATAAGTATACGGAGGGCTGATTTCGGCTTGATAAAAAATATATTGCAATCCCAATTTGAGTGTAAGGTAATTGTCTATACGGGAAGATATAGTCGGACTGATTCTACAAAAAAATGGATTCCATTGATCCGATATGAATTATTAATTGAAAAACTTGATAATGAAAATTATAAAAATCTTTCTAATCAAGTGGAAACCTTAAGGGAATTTCTTGCTGAATGGTTTATTCCGGCTGAGATGAAATGTGAAATCATGATAAAAGATTATAGTGAGAAAACGTTTTTAAATAATAATCTGACTCTTGATTATAACACCCGGATCAATTAAAATTTGGAAGCTAAAGAATATGGATATAAACGATAAAATAAACTGGATGTCGGGAATGGAACTGACTGCTGAGACATTCCGACAATTAGAATATTCTCTTGATTTCAAGCAAAGACTTGCATTAATAGCTGCTTTAGGAAGGAATCAACTTGGTCTTCTTCCCGGTTCTGAGTTTAATTGTAATGGTGTCTTTGTAAAAAATACATTTGAGATTACCGATTTCAAGTGTATTGCCATACTACCATCGGGGAAAATTATTAGTGCTGCACAGGAAGTAGTGGTTAATATCCCTATACTTTATGGAGAGGAGTATTATTTAGGAGTCAATATATCCGATGAACGGCATGAGTTTGAAAGGGAAGGAGTGCCTTTCTATAATCATGTTTATACTTTTGCTCTATATAGTTTAGAGGATCTTAAAAAGAAAGATCTCTTTCCTGTAGCTAAGTTCACAGCGAAAGATGGTGTTTTAAGTTTATATCCTGATTATATCGTCCCTTCTTTAATTATTTCAGAGAATAAAAAATATTTTCAATTTAAAGAAAAATACATAGAAAGTCTCGAAACAATAACTTCACATTCAAATCTCGAAGATGGTGACGGGAAAAGAAGTTTATTACGTTATCTTTTTATCCTGAAGAGTTTAAATCCGGAATCGAATGTATCAGATTTTATTTCATTGATACAGGAAATGGCGTATGCTATAGATTATTTTATAGTGACTCCATATTCAGAAACTCATAAAGATATACCATTGCCTGATTATTATGATATAGAACGATGGCTTGTTTTTGTGGAGTCATTTCTTGAGGGTGCTAAAAGGATTTTAGACAAAGTGGTATTGGAAGATAATACAATTGACTTTAATGCGCTTCTCGAACAGGCTAAAAAAGAATTGTATGAAAAACTTCAACCGGAATTGCTTGAAAAACTACCGAAAGAGATAAAAGAAGAGGTATATAAAGATATAACAGAAAAAATTAAGGAATTTCTTCCAAATTATCTGAAGGAAAAACTTGATGAAATACAGAAATTAATTGGGGCTGATCTTGTCACGATTTTAGAACCGAAACTCTTTGATGACCTTTATAAAAAACTTTATGAAGCACTATATATTGCACCGGAAGAAGAGGATGAGTTCATGCCAACTATTTAAGCTATGAGAAATATTTCATTGCCATTAAAAATAGAAAAAGGGAAACTTGACGGAGAACAAAGTCAAAAAAATGCTATAGACCGACATTTGGATCTATTGTTATCGACTCCTTGCTATTCTTCGGCGGTAGACCCTGAGTTTGGTTTCATATTCAATAATCTTAAATTTGAGATATTTAATGAAAAGGATGGAGTTGTATACAATTCCACGGATACGGCTGAAATTTTTGAAGGTAAAGGAGGTCTTTATGAAAAGAAAATTTCAGGTTCATCTAAAAATCTAAATACCTTTGCATCCGAATTGAAGACTTCTGTGAACAAATATGAGACGCGCCTACAAGATGTTTCTGTATCAATGACCTATGTGAGAGAAAATCGATTAATTTATATTAATATAAAAGGTCAAGTAAAAGCCACCGGAGAGGATTATAACTACACCACAACTTTGAAAGTCTGGAAATGAAGCAAACTATATTTGAAACAAGGGAACGAGCCAATGAACTTTTAAAGGAGTCGTTGGAAATATGGAGGCAGAGTGACTTTGCGGATGCTCTGGAAGGTATTGAGAAAGATCCGGTTTTCTCATTGTTGATTGGTGCTTTGGCTTACCAAGAGAATGAGTTTGATAATGACATAACACGTCTTAAAGAGGAAATCACTGAGGATTTCGCCAGATTGATGACTCCATTCGAAATTGGTCATGCTATACCTGCTTCAGTGGTTGTTTCGACACAACCCTCTGACTCTTTGGTGGAAACTCATGTTGCAGGTGACACAGAATTCAGATTGGATAAATATTCATTTATACCTTTATTTGATTCTAAAGTTATTAATGTTTCTTTAGGTGACTGTGAAAGAATTGATGGAAGAAGATGGAAAATGGAATTCAATTTTCCACGGCCCATTACAAGTTTAAACGGCTTCTCTTTTGCAGTGAAAGATTTAGATTTCCGCACTTTAAATGTCAAGATCAAAGGATGTAAATGTCAACTAATTAAGCCTTGGAATTTAACCGAACTGCCTTATTCCAAATATTTCAGACCGGATTCTCTTACCTATAATCATGGAGAATATTTCTCTGGGTCCATGCTTCCATTTGATTTATTTGCCCAACAAAATATCAGAAACTTCTGGATTGATGATTTTGAAATATCCACAAATGAGGAGGAATTTACTAAATTAGAGTTCATATTTGAATTTACAGGAATAAAAGAAGATTTTATTTTCGAGGTGAATAACCTTGTTTTGAATTCAATTTTTTTAGTAAATGCAAGTGTAAAGGAAGTGACATTGACTTCATCTCACCCAATTGCGAGAATTGCCGGTTATACGGAATCAAACAAGAATGAAAATTCTCAACAATTTCTCCAATTGATACATCCGTTAAGCGATCAAATATATTCAGCTACCGAACTGGAAGTAAGACGTGTTTCAGGCGATAGGTTCAATCAGGGAAATCTGATTAAACTACTGAGTGCCATAGTTAATAAATATCACACTGATTTTTATGCTTTCAGGAATCTTGAAGAAATGAAATCAGACAGACTCATATTTAATCTCCAGGAATTGGTGAATCATATGATTAAGATTTCACAAAAAGATTACCTTAAAAATATAGCGGGAGTTTATTTGCTTTTGCACGAAAAAAACAAGATGAAAGATTCTTCATTTAGTTTGACAGTGAATTATCTGACAACTTCAGGAGCTGCTGTCAATTCTGTTATTTCAAGTAATTCAAAAATTCAAACACCCGGGAATCTTAATAATAATGCTACAGTGCAAATAGGCTCTCCTACACATGGATTTGATGAAGTGAGTAGCGATTCTATTTCTAAAACGCTATTAAGATATTACATTCTTACTAATGACAGGATAGTTACTCCTTCCGATATAAAACTTTTTTGCATTAAGGAACTTCAACGACGATATTCTATTGGTGAAGAAACTATTAGAAATATTAAAGTTGTTCATCGTCAAAGTAAAGAAAATTATGGACCCGGATATGAAATGTATGTGGAAATTTCATTAAAAGGCTCATCTATGGTAAAAAAAATTCTTGGAAGAAAGTTATCCTTATTGGAATTTCTTTTACAGAAAATGATAGAGATGAGATCAACCGGTATCTATCCCATAAGAGTAAATATTAATATTGACGAATAAACTTTCGTCCCTACTACTTAATAACTAATTTATCGTAATCAAATAAACGTGGAAGAATATTTTCTGAATATAATTTATCATAATAAAAAGGTGAAGTTTAGAGTTACCAACCCTGAAGCTTCTTTGAGTACACTTGTTAATAACCTGCGTCATGCCATCGGTGCAGATGGGAAATTGATTTTTGATTTCCCTTCTATTGATGACTCCGGAGCTCCCATAGACTATTTCTTAGGAAAGGAAGACCCGGAAGTGCATGAAATCAGGGTTTTGCGTCCTAGAATAGGAAGAACAGACCAGACACTTGAAGATTATAATATTCATAATGGTGATACCCTTTATCTGATACCGGATCCGATTCCGGGATGAGTTTGAATGGAATTAGAAAGTTTCAAATACAATCTAAAAGATTTCAAAGGTAGAAACAGGCGTCTTTTGCATGAATGGCAGAAGATTGAAACTCGTTTTGCTAAAGATGAGGAGATTGAAGTGTGGGTAAACAAAGAGAATTCAGTTGGACTTCCAGTTGCCTATTGGGTAAAATTTCATATTAATTGCCTGTGTGGAGTAAGAAATATTGAAAAATTAGGAGAACCCGGAATAGTTAATACTCCGGTTTTTAATAATTATTTTACCATGGAGATAACCATTCCTGAAACCTTTCCGGATGTAGATGGTCAACCAATTTTTAAATTTGATACACTTTCTCCCGATGGTTTGCACAGAGACACTCCATGGCATCCTAATATTAGATTTTTCGGTCAAATGAAAGGACTCGTCTGTCTTAATCGGATCAATACTTACGTTGACATAGCGGATGGAATTTCAAGGGTTGCAGATTATTTGAGATATAAACTTTATCATGCCGAATTAAACCCTCCATATCCCGAAGATCTCAAAGTGGCTCAATGGGTTAGGGAGCAAGGTGAACCTAATGATTGGTTAACAGAAAGTGAGACATCAAAAAAGATTTTCGATTGAGAAATGAATTATAAAATACATAAATATACACTTATTATCTTCTTTTTGATTTTTTCCTTTTCACTTGGAAAGTCTCAATCAGTTAGAGATATAACGGTTACTTACGATAAATCATATACTGATCATGTTTCTCTTGCATCCGACTCAAGAGACATGGATCTAATGGTAAAATTTATATTTAATGAAGAGTCTAATCAGCTCACAGTAAGTCTTATTTCTTATAGATATTTATTTGTATTCAGAGAAGATACAAGATATGGGAATATAATACATCATAACAGGTTGGATCCGGAAGATCTGCCATATGTTGTGGAATACCCGGAGAAAAGCAGGTTTATCCTTCCCAAGATTTTCAGAAATAAAATTCCTAAGCCTCAAAAAGATTATATATTTACAAAATGGATTGAATATCAAGGTCTCCAACCAGTTGCAATGAAATATAAAATGCTGAATGATTATATCGAACAAACTTTCGATGTCACTAACTATGGCAAAAATGTAATGGTGAAATTAGGAGACGTATTTGTTTTAGATAAAACTCCTTCAAAAAAACATCCTGATGATTACACATTTGTTGCAGGGAAAAATCTAAACCTTGAATATAAAATAACAATCGTTAGAAACCCTTGCTTTGGGTTAGAAAATGAAACTGAATTAGCACAGAATACATTGGAAGCGGTGGCAAAGGCTTACCAGAATTTTAGAGGAAGCTATAAAACTTTAGAAATGGAAAAGGAGTCGGAAGTCACAAGTTTTTATAATTTGAAGGATGTATTAATGACTCAATTCAAAATAAAAAATTCAGACTCTCAGTGTCCCAAACTTAAAGAAATATGGGATGAATATAACTGCTATGTAGATTCCATCTCAGGTTTGAATTGTTCCCTCAAAATAAATGAGGATGAAGGAAACGGAGGATCATTTAATATAGACCCAACCGAAATTTCTACACTTTCCAGACAAATTGACAGGAACGTTTCCAGGTGGTTGCTAAGTAAAGATGCCGTTGAAAAACAAGACTTGGTTAAAGAATGCCAAGATATTATCACAGAGGTTAATGTTCTTGTAGGAAAACACCAAGGAAATACTCCTGAGCAAAAAAAAGCAGTGGCAACTTTCCGTCAGGCAGAAGCTTATTTCAGGAACACCTGTGGAGTAAAGAAATAAAAGGAGTCTATGACCAAGTGCATCTTTAACTTAATCATAATCTTTTCTTTAATATCATCGTGTTCTTTGATTGTAAAATCCCAAGAACACGGATCTGATCCTGTTGTTGAGGAAGAAAATTTTTATGATTCTGACTTGGACGAGGCTGATTATAATTCTTCAATGAAAATCCTGGAATTGCAACAAAAAATTGATGGGTATTTAGAGGAACTTAATGAATTGCAAAATTCTTATACGCGTCCATTTAAAATTACTAAAGACCAACGAATTTCCAAGACCTATATGAAACGGCTTGCGGATGATGTTAAAACTAATGAAAGAAAGTTGAAATCTTTGGATTTGAGATGGAATATTTTTTATCAGACTGAACAACCATCTATTGCATCCGACGACGAATTAATGAATATGGTGGAAGATTTTAACACCATTAAGTCAGCTGTTGAAGATTCAATTTCAAACCGCCAAAATATAGTTCAGGCTGTCAAAGACTTTAATGCTGCAGAAAAATTTCTTGCAGATCAAGATACTATTTATAAAGTCTTAGGCAGAAAAGCGATGGACCTATCGCTTAGTTCCAAAACAGCGCCACAGCTTGAAAACCTTAAAGTGAAGGAACAAATAAATTTTGCAGATATCCAAAGTCATTATGATAAGGCAAAGCAAGCAAGTCAATTGTTTAAGGTTTCCCAACAGGAGATGGACAATATCAATAATCGGTATGCTACTCTTAAAAATAAATCCGTAAAGATTCAAGAAATGGCATATGTTCCCTGGATACAGAGAATTAAAGATTATCTGCTTGGAATTGCAGCTGTGGCCATTATAATAATGTTCATAAATATGGTAGTAAGTAAAATCAAAGCTGCTAAAAAGATGAAAGAAAATCTAAAGAAATATCAGGATACTTTCAACAGGAACGAAAATAACGACATACCCTCAATATGAAAATGAGACTATTATATAAATTAATTTGTTTTTTGGGAATTTTTATCTCTTTTTCTTCTTGCGATAAAATTTCTCAAAACGATGATATGACTGCTTATTTCTCAGATATTGAAGAGGAATTCGGTTTGAAAGGAGAGGACTCGGGAATGATAGTTAAGGATGTGGTGTTTTCACCTGATCACAAAACCTTCTATATCACTGCTCATATCACTCGTGATATTGGACCTTATGCTCTTACTGACAGTACTAAAACAAAAATTATAATTGAAGAAAAGATCAACGGAGTTCCTCTGGATGCATCTTCCCGATCACACTTGGTGAAAGCTACTAATACAGGAAGTGAAGAAATAGCCAAAATGGGATATAAAGTTCTCTCCATAGTAGATTTAACCACGAGTCAAGCATTAGTCGACCTACAGAAGAATATGATAGCTGAGATGTCAACCGTCTTTAATCATGACAATCTCTATGTTGCTTTTATGGAGGATGGTAAAATTTCTGAGACTGTATTGCTAACCCCGTATATACTGGATAATTATTTCGTAGCCACTGAAAAAAAAGATAAGTATCTTTTCAGTTCAATTCTATCAAAAGAAAAGGAGTTGGCATCCGGTGAAGGAATTTGGGACCCCAAAGATCCTCTTTCATTGGTAGTTTTTTCAGATGCTAAAGTTTATGATGAAGATGATTATCCAATAGAAAAGGACTATTTTCAGAAAAAGAAGGAATTGCTTGATTATGCTGAAACGCTTCAAGGGAAAAACATTAAGGTGAATTTTGTGAATGTTTCCAACTCCACCGACGATTATGATGAAACAGATAATGATGAAGTGCATAGTATTTTTAATATTATTGCTGAAAAAACCAATGGAGTACATCAAGATCATTTCAATTACACCGAATTGCAACAAACTATTCTTGGATCTGAAGGTGACAGCATAGCGGATGATCGATTTGATTTTGTGAATCCGGATAAAAAAATATATAGTGGTTCAGAAAATGAATTGAAAATCTCATTTTATAATATAGAAGATGGGAAACTAATAACCACGGCCACAGCAAAGATTATTAAAGGAACCAGCTACAAACCTGTAATAGTGAACGGTCTTAGCACCCCTCTTGTGATTCTCAAGGGATGTGTGATAACTATAGTGATTTTATTAGCTGCATGGTTGATATTTCAATTGATAGTGCCATTCGTTAGATATAAATATTTCCTGAATAAATATGTAGTGGATTACACCGGACCCAATATGAGCGTGAACAACCGTCAGGTGGGAGAAAGTTGCTACTATTGTAAATCACCATTTGAAAAAGGTGATAAAATTGTTGTGAAATGCGATCATACGATGCATAAGGATTGTTGGGATGAGAATTCATATCATTGTCCTGAACATGGATCTAAATGTAAAAAGGGAACACATTATTATAATTACAAACATCTATTTGATCCTGAGAATGCTCCTTTCTATTTAAAATGGATTTTGATATCCATATTTGCAGCAGGTTGCGCCTGGGTAGTATTTACCGCACATCTTCACACGGTAGTGGGGGAAATGTTTGAAGACTTGATTTTTGCCTTCACAGAAGTGCCTGAAGGAAGTAAGGAAGCAGCCCTTGCAATTCAAGAATATGATGACCCTATGGGACAGGCTCCTGCTTTTGGGTTGACTTTAGGTTTCTTCCTGACTTTAGGATTGTCATGGTTGACAGTACATGTTACCGATATCAAACGGCAATGGCTTGAAATTTTCTTCCGCTCAATTATTTCAGGGGTAGCTTGTTGTTTTGTATTTTTCACTATTGCCATCATAGGTTTTACAGTGGAATGGGATATAGCTTATCTTGTAGATTGGATTCCTTGGTCGGTGTGTGCTTTCATATTGGTTCTTGCTTCCACATGGAGAACCCCTGTAAGGATAAACACATATGTATGGTGGGTTTGCCTGATTCTTGGTGTTTGTGCCATGCTATTATGGGCCATACAATTTAGGGGTGCTAATTCTGATTACAGAATATTCCAGTTGATAATATTTATAATATATTCTTTAACATTGTCTCTCTGTATAGCTTATGAAGCTCCGAGATCCCATCATTATTTTTTAAGAATGACAGGAGGGATAAAGCCTATTGATGTAGCATTATTCAAATGGTTTAAGAATAATCCCAATTATGTGGTTACAATAGGAAGGAGCGTGGATTGCTCTTTGCAAATTTCATGGGATATCCGTAATGATATAGCTCCTGTTCAGGCAGAAATAAAGAAAAAGGGGGCCGCATGCATTCTTATACCTTTGGAAGATGGAGTCTATATAAAAGAGAAAAATATCATTCCGGGTAAAAAAATCATTCTATATAATGGATTGACTTTCTTGATTGGTGATACTGAGTTTACTTATATTGAAAAAGATATACGTAAAAGATAAAAAAGAAAAGATTATTCAGATTGTTGGTCTTCTTTACCTTATACTTTTGGTGGTGAAAACAGTAAGGCACTAAAAGCTCTCAAGACAAGAAAAAGACATATATTGAAACACATTTGTTTTTCGTTAATATAAGAGAGCAAAAAAATAAGAGATTAATGGTTGAATTTTATAAAGAAAAATATCAGAAATATAAAGACTGGAAACGTCAGCCGTTTGAAGTGGCTGAAATGAGTCAGGAGGAGCATGAATGTGCTACATGTGGGACAGAATTTGTAGGGAATTTTTGTCCTCGTTGCGGACAATCATCAAAAGTTGCTCCACGAATGTCGGCATGGAAGACATTTTTGCTTGTACTGGATGTGTGGGGAATCGGTAATCGAGGCATGTTCCGTACGTTGAGGGATCTTATATTAAGACCCGGTTATCTGATATGCGATTATCTACAAGGTCGCAGAAGTGCATATTTCCCTCCGTTCAAACTTTTGTTCTTGCTTACGACCGTCTCCATTCTTGTGGGACATGGGTTCAATATAAATCATGAAAATTATTTAGAGGTTCCGGATCAATTCACTTTAGAAGACGAGGAATTTACAAGAGGCAAACAAGCTCCGATTTTTTTGGGTTTAGTACAAGGGGTTAATGCTATAAAAGATTTTCAACAGGATTACCCGGCTATATTTCAGCTAATTTACATGTCTGTAGCAGGATATTTCTTCTATATATTTTTCAAGAATTCTAAGATTTTAGGGAGACTAAGCTTCAGCGAGTTTTTAATTGGTTTGGTTTATATGCTAAACATGTATATCCTCTATAATACGGTAGTGCGATTTTTCGGTTATTTCGGTATTGATGAGCTATATTGGATGAGTCTTTCTTTATTATATCTAATACCGTTAAAACAAATGAGTGGATATAGTGTATGGAGCACTATATGGAGAGCCTTAGCCGGTTTAATAATAGGTATTTTTGCAATAATTATAATAGGATTGTTAGTTCTTTGTGCGCTGGTTGTTATTTATCATGAATAATTTATAGTTAAAAGGTTAAACTGAGGTGTTGTCAAAAATTTCCGGTTTAATTTTTGAGAGTAAAGAGGTGGCATAAGAATTATCTAATGTCGCCTTTTTTGTTTCTCAATAAGAGTTTAATAAAAAAATTTTGAAAAGGAGGGAAAAGATAAAATAATTTTATATTTTTGCATTAACAATTTTGTCAATCAATTTTGTTATTATAGAAATATATGGATAAAAATCGACAATTTGAGACTCAAAACACTGAACAAAAGATAATTGAAGCGGCCGAACAGGAGTTCTTGATAAAAGGATTTGATGGAGCCAGAACAACTTCTATAGCAGCAAAGGCCGGGGTCACCCATGCCATGTTTCACTATTATTTCAGGACTAAGGAAAAAATCTTTGAGAAAATCATATCTCAAAAACTGGAACTGCTTACAGGGCTCATCTTAGATTCTATCTCTTTGGAAAATATCAGCCTTGAAGAAAAACTGAAAAGGATAATTGACAGCCATATTGATTTCGTTTCTGAAAATCCTGAATTACCGGGTTTCTTGGTCAGAGAAATTTTCAATAATCAGGAGCGTTTTGGGATTCTGAAAGTAAGATTTGAAACATTTGTTCCATTGTTGATTCATAATCTTCAAAGAGAATTGGATAAAGGTTATGAAGAAGGGAAATACAGAAAAACAGATGCAAGAATGTTGCTTATAGATATTATTTCTTTAAATATCTTCCCTTATATGGCAGCTCCAATGATAAATGCAATTCTGTCGGGATATATGAATGATAAGAAAGCATTTAAGGAATTGCGCAAAAAAGAAAACTTAGAAACTATAATGAGAAAAATTAAGGTATAAGATGAAAAAAGTTTTCTTGACATTAATCATAATTTCTCTGACCATATTCACGGTCAAGTCACAATTGACTTTAGAACGTTGTCAGGAACAGGCAAGAGAAAATTATCCAGCCATAAAGAAATATGGCCTTTTAGAGAAATCATTGGAGATAGATCTGAGTGATATCAATAAATCATGGCTACCCTCTATCTCTTTTTATGCACAAGGAACTATTCAGAACATAACTCCAAGTTTTCCTAAGGCATTGGAAGATGTTTTGGCTCAAATGGGACAGGAAATCAAAGGTCTTGGCAATTTGCAATATAAAATTGGAGTTGACCTGTCACAACCTCTATGGGACGGAGGTGCTTCAAAAGCGAAAAGAGATTTGGCAAGGTCCCAAGATGAAATGCAAAAAGCAAGTCTTGAAGTGGAATTGTATTCCTTGCGACAAAAAGTTGAAAATATCTTTTTTGCTATATTGCTCACAGAGGAACAGATAAATCAGAGCCGGTTGACCCTTGAATTACTTGATGCTAATCTTTCATTACTGGAGTCAATGTATGAGAATGGAACGGCAATGAAGAGTGATATAGCTATGGTAAAGGCTCAGGCATTGACTTTAAAACAAACCATCACTCAGGCTGAAAGCATTGAGTTATCTTATAGGAAATTGTTAGGAATCTATGTTGGAGAAGATGTTTTAAATGAAACTTTAGTGACTCCAACGGCTTCAATTCCTCATTCTCTGAATTCTAAAAGACCTGAACTTCAACTTTTTGAATCCAGACTTCTAACCTCCGAATCCTCAAGAAATCTTATAAACGCCTCCTTGATGCCCAAGATAGGATTGTTTGCTCAGGCCTATTATGGATATCCGGGTTTTGATTATTTCAAAAGTATGATGAATCGTGATTTGTCCTTTAATATTTTAGCAGGTGTCAAGGCCTCATGGAATTTAGATTCTTTCTATACAAAAAAGAACCATCTCAATAAGATAGACTTGGATTTAAGCAATATTAAAATTGACAGAGAAATATTCCTGTTCAATTCCAATCTTCAGACTGAAAAAGACTTGGAAGCAATAGAAGGACTGAAAAAAGTCATGGAAGATGATGAAGAAATTATAGAATTAAGGCAGAACGTAAGAAAAGCGGCTGAATCACAATTGAGAAACGGAATAATTGATGCAACCGCATTGCTCTCTAAAATCACTGATGAGAATATTGCCAGACTTAATGCTAAACTTCATGAGATTCAATATATCCAACAAATTTATAACCTTAAGAACAATCTCAATCAATGAAAAAGATATTATATATTCTCCCGATTCTCTTAACTTTCTTTGCATGTCATAATAAAGAAAAATATGATGCCACCGGTATCTTTGAGGCAACCACTGTAATAGTTTCAGCAGAAACAGCAGGAAAAATTGAATCAATGCCTATAGTGGAAGGAGACTCGGTTACAAAAGGTGAACTGATAGCACAGGTTGACACCACAATGTTTTCTATCCAGTTAAAACAGCTTATGAGCCAAAGGAAATCGGCTGAGAGCAGTAGTCCTGATATTTCTGCACAGGCATCTGCCCTTAGAAGCCAGATTGCACACCAAGAACAAGAATGTGCAAGATTCGGAAGATTGCTTGAAGATGGAGCGACCACTCAAAAGACATACGATGATGCCGTGGCTTACCTGAAAACATTGCAAGGTCAGCTCGAGGCTTTATTATCATCCCTTAATAAAAGCAAGACTTCAATTAATGACAATTCCGAAGCAATATATTTCCAGGCTGAACAAATTAGGGAACAGATAGAGAAATGCATAATAAAATCTCCATTATCCGGTACTATATTGATAAAATATGCAGAACCTGGGGAGTATGCCACTCCGGGAAAACCGCTTTATAAAATAGCCGATATGGAGAATATTTACCTCCGCAGTTATTTTACCTGTGACCAATTGGCAAACCTAAAGCTTGGTCAGGAGGTAACAGTCATTGCTGATTTCGGTGGAGACGAACAGTTTGAGTATCCCGGTACCATTACCTGGATTTCTGATGAAAGTGAATTCACTCCTAAATCTATACAGACAAAAGATTCAAGAGCCAATTTGGTGTATGCCGTAAAGATTGCGGTGAAAAATGATGGCAGACTTAAATTAGGACAATACGGAGAAGTCCGCTTATGAATGAAGGGATAGTCATATCGGATATAACCAAAAGCTACGGTAAGACAAAAGCTCTTGAGGGGGTGAGTTTCACAGTGGATGAAGGTGAACTGTTCGGTCTTATTGGACCTGACGGAGCCGGTAAATCTACACTCTTTAAAATTCTTGCCACTCTTCTTCTCCCTGATTCGGGGAATGCAACTATGACGGGATTGGAGGTTGTGAAAGATTACAAGAAACTTCGCACAGAAATCGGATACATGCCTGAAAAATTTTCACTCTACCAGGATCTTACAGTCAAAGAGAATCTTGAATTCTTTGCTTCATTGTTTGGGGTCAGTGTAAAGAAAAATTTTGACCTTATCGCTCCGATATATAAACAGCTTGAACAGTTTCCTAATAGATTTGCCGGCAACCTTTCCGGAGGTATGAAACAGAAACTGGCACTGAGTTGTGCATTGATTCATCGACCAAAGGTGCTTCTTCTTGATGAACCTACGACCGGAGTTGATGCTGTTTCAAGAAGTGAGTTCTGGGAGATGCTTTCAGACCTAAGGAAACACGGCATCACAATACTTGTATCCACTTCATATATGGATGAAGCAAAATTATGTGAAAGAATTGCGATGATCAATAATGGCCATATTTTGGCTGTTAATACACCTGAAAAATTGGCTGAATCAATCGGTGAGACTCTGTATAATGCTTCAGCAGACGAAATGTTCCGGCTCCTGACTGAATTGAGAGGAATTCAAGGAGTAAGGGAATGTTACACATTTGGAGCTACTTTACACATTGTAGCAGAAAAGGATTTTTCTCCGGAAACAACAATAAAGATACTCCAAAAGAAAGGATTGAAGGATGTGAAGATTTATCCTGCTCACGCTACCATCGAAGATCTTTTCATAAAACTGATGCAGAATGACAGTGAATGATATAGTAATATCAGTGAATGATCTTACCAAGAAGTTCGGCAATTTCACTGCTGTCGACCATATCTCCTTTGATGTCAAAAAAGGGGAGATTTTCGGTTTCTTGGGTGCTAACGGAGCGGGTAAAACAACAGCTATGAGAATGTTATGCGGTCTCAGTTTTCCAACTTCCGGAGATGGAAAAGTTGACGGATACGATATAATCACACAATCAGAGGAAGTAAAGAAACACATCGGTTATATGAGTCAGAAATTCTCACTTTATGAGAATCTTACAGTAGCTCAAAATATCCGTCTTTTCTGCACTATCTATGGAATGAGTAATAAGGAAATCAAAGAAGAATCCTCACGGCTTTATTCCTATCTGAATATGGAAGGAATGGAGAAAAAGCTTGTAAAGGATATTCCTGTTGGTTGGAAACAGAAACTGGCCTTTTCAGTCGCCACAATGCACGACCCTGCTGTCGTTTTCCTTGATGAACCCACTGGTGGAGTGGATCCTATAACGAGAAGAAAATTCTGGGAACTGATTTACGAAGTTTCCTCGAAAGGTATGACAGTATTTGTTACTACCCATTATCTTGACGAGGCGGAATATTGTGACAGGATATCTATCATGGTTGATGGAAAAATTGCAGCCCTTAATTCTCCGGAGGGGTTGAAACAAGAGTTCCATGCTGAAACCATGGATGAAGTTTTCCGTAAAGTGGCATCACAAGCAAAGAGAACTGAATAGGATGGCAATCATACAATCACTCATAAAGAAAGAGACACTCCATGTGTTGCGTGACACCAGGACCGTTGTCATAACCCTTGTCATGCCTTTGGCTCTCCTTCTCCTTTTCGGTTTCGCCATATCCACAGAAGTGAATAAAGTGAAAGTGGTTGCAGTCGCAGAAAATTTTACACATGAAGTCAGAAATATCCTCCAGGAATTTCAGATGAATGAATATTTTGAATTCAAGGGACTTGTGGGTTCTTATGAGGTTGAGGAGATGTTGAGAGCCGGTAAGACTGACGCTGCCGTTTATTTGAAAACTGATAAAGGGAATCTGACATCGCAGATTATAGTGGATGCTTCCAATACCACGACTGCTCAGACTGCCACCGTTTACATTCAGAATATATTGAACCGTCAACAAGTGTCTTCAAATGTTTTGATAAGAACCCTATATAATCCTCAATTAAAGAGTTCCTATAATTTCGTGCCCGGTATTCTTGGAATGATTTTTATCCTGATTTGTGCTATTATGACCTCCGTATCTATTGTAGGCGAAAAGGAGAACGGCACAATGAGTCTGTTATTGGTTTCACCCATAAAGCCAAGGACAATCATATTCGGAAAACTTGTTCCATATTTTCTCCTCTCCTGTATCATCCTTGGAATCATGCTTGCCATTTCGTATACCGTTTTAGGAATTCCACTTTCCAGCAGTGTCCTGAATGTGATATGGGTTTCATTGCTTTATGTTGTGCTGTCTCTTTCAATAGGTCTGCTGGTTTCAACAATTGTAAACACACAGCTGACAGCACTGATTGTTTCAGCAGTTGCATTCATGTTACCTGTGATTATGCTTTCCGGAATGATTTTCCCGATAGACAACATGCCCGCTATTCTTCAATGGATATCATGTATAATTCCTGCCAGATGGTATATTGATGCAATGCGAAGGCTGATGATCCAGCAATTGGAACTTTGGATGATTTGGGAAGATCTTGTGATTCTTGCAGGAATGACAATATTCATAATGGCAATTGCGGTTAAAAATTTCAATAAAAGGAAGTAAGATAATATGCAGATTAGAATTTTAGCCGCACTGCTGAGGAAAGAGATGTTGTTGATGAAACGGAATCCCATTATTCCAAAGATTGTCATCATGATGCCTTTGATGGTTATGCTTGTACTTCCTTTAATCGCAAACCTTGATGTAAAGAATGTGAATGTTGTTATTGTTGATAATGACCATTCACAATTGTCAAGAAGGATAATCAGTGATATATGCCATAACGGATATCTGAGAGTTGAGGCAATTGAATACAGTCATTCCGAGGCATTGAGAATAATAGAAGATGGAAAGGCGGATGTTATTTTCACAATCCCTTACGATTATTCAAAAAACATAATCTCAAATTCCGGTCAATTGGATATTGAAGCCAATGGCGTGAACGCTACAAAAGGGATGCTTGGAGCCCAATATGTGGCTCAATCCGTAGTAGGCACTCTGACACAATGGCGAGAACAACAGAATCCGAATATTGAGATTCCTGAAATAAGTGTGATAAACCGATATAACCCTACACTGAATTTCAAGAATTATATGATACCGGCACTAATGGTGGTGCTATTGATCATAATCTGTGGATTTTTACCAACACTGAATCTCGTGAGCGAAAAAGAAACCGGAACCATAGAGGCAATGAATGTAACACCTGTGGGTAAATTGACATTTGTCCTCTCCAAACTTATTCCCTTCTGGGTTATAGGTCTTTTAGTTATAACAGTTGGGATTTTGGTGGGAGGATTCGTTTATGGTCTATGGCCTGTTGGCAATGTATTGGCAGTTTACCTTGCCACGATTCTTTTTACATTATTGATGTCGGGATTAGGTGTTGTTATAGCGAACGGTTCTTCAACGATGTTACAGAGTATTTTCGTTATGTTTGCTTTCATAATCGTGTTTCAATTGATGGGAGGTTTATTTACTCCCATAGCCTCAATGCCAGAATGGGCACAGATAATTACTTATGGTGTTCCTCCCCGATATTTCATTGAGATAATGCGGTCGGTATATCTGAAAGGCACATCAGTTTCTGAATTGTGGATTCAATACGTTGCACTATTCGGTTATGCTTTAGTTCTATGTGTTTTAGCAGCTCTGACTTACAAAAAACAATCCTGATTCCAGACAAAATTTTTAAATCAGACAAATAATTAAATAATTAAGATGCAATATGTTAAACTTATTAATAAAATTATAAATATGATTTATAACACTTAAAATGAACTGTTCAAGAATTTGTTATAATCCTCACTGTTGAAAGAAATCTAAACTGCAAGCATTTATCAGCCTCATCAGATAGATGAGCAAAATGGTTATTTGCAATTTTAATATAAAAAAACGGATATAGTTGAGCTGTATCCGTTTTTCACATAATCAAAATTTAAAGTTTATTTCATTATTTCTTCTGAGGGAATACAAGTGATTCCCATATTTTTCATATCATAGATATTGGCATTAGCAACTTCATCCGACATAGCGGAGCAACAGTCAGTCACAACAAAAGTATTGTAATCAAGACTCATTGAATCAACTGCTGTCCCTCTTACACAATTAGGATATTGAGTACCTGCTATATAGACATTCTTGGTTCCAAGACCTCTTAAAATTAAATCAAGTTCCGTTGCAAAGAATGCACTGAATCTCTGTTTTGTGACTTTAATATCTCCAGGTTGTGGAGCAATTTCCTCCGGAATCTCAGCACTCCATGTGCCGGCAATGCAGAAAGGTTGACCCTCCTCAAAGAAGTGTCTTCTATAATTTTCAGCGTCTATACCTGAAGGCAAATGAATCCTGTAAAGATAGATCACTGCCCAATCATTGGCTCTACCGAAATCCAGGAATTTTTTGATAGCAGGTAATGTCGCTAATGCTCCTTTGATACATTGAGGAGATTTTGGAGAAACCCAAGCGTTTTCCATATCTACCACTAAAATGGCGTTCTCAGCCCTTGTTAACATTCCGTCAATCTTCTTTGGTGTTTCCATAATTTCATTATTTAAATTTTCAAATTCTATTATCTGAATAACAAACAGATAACTTATAAAGTTGATTACAAAATGTTATGATTAATTTTGAAAATTAACTTATGCTTCTAATGTATTGAATGGGAAAGTAAAAAGATCAAGACGAACAAAAATCTTTTCTAATCGTTACGAAATAAGTATTTTATTTCCTTGTGTTAAGTGAGAGAATCCAAAATGCAAATGTTCCATAGTTTTATGGAGATTTAAGAACATAAGACTAAGAATGGTGATTTTGAACTAATTAGCATTTTTATTGTTAATAATTTAAACAGGCAATAATGCCAATAGAATTATTAAAACATTAAATTATGAATTACGAAGAAGTTATCAACAGCAATAAACTCGTGTTAGTAGAATTTTTTGCTACATGGTGTCCTCATTGCCAAAGAATGATGCCGGTGGTTGAGGCAGTACGTGAAAAACTTGGGAATTCGGCCAAAGTTGTTCAGATAGATATTGACAAAAATCCTGAACTGACAGAGGAACAAGGCGTAGAAGGAACCCCAACTTTTATCCTTTATAAAGATGGACAAGAAGTATGGCGTCAATCAGGTGAAATGCCGGGAGAAGAACTTTACGAAACTGTCAAAAGTTTTGAATAATAATTTAATTCAATTTAAATTTCAATTAAAGGTGTATTCTAAATGAATATGCCTTTTTTGTTTTGAAATTTTTCTTGTTGCTATTGCTATACAGAAAGTCGTTTTATTGTAATATTTTTAGCTAATCAATTGCTTTGCTTATCTGAAAAACAAACAATAAATCCTATTTTTCTATACCAGAAATATTTTTATGTGAAAGAAAAGAAATTAAAACCATCAATAAAAATATTTAAATTTGCGGAAGAATGCGGTTTTACGGATAGATTGAACTATTCCTTAAAACAAAGGCAGTAGGAATTTCTCATTTTTTATAAGAATTTATGACTATATTTAGCTGTCAGATTGAAGAGACATTCCTATCAGGAGTTTTATTAAGGGTGTAAGCAACTATAACTACCAATTCATTAAGTTTTATTATGACTATAGAGGAATTCAAAGAATTTGTAAAAGGGAGAAAACCCCTTGATACGGCTGAATGCTGGAGAATTCTCAACGAAGAAAATGACAAGGCAAGGAAAATCACTTGCAAATTGAATAATTCTTACCATTCTATGGAAGAGATTCGAGATATAATTTCTGAGTTATTTGGATATAGGGTTCCCGATTCTTTCAGGGTATTTCCCCCATTTTATACTGATTTTGGTAAAAACATAAAGGTCGGGGATAATGTATTCATTAATGCCTGTTGCCAATTCCAGGATCAGGGAGGGATAGAAATAGGAGAAGGTAGTCTTATTGGCCATAATGTAGTACTTGCCACATTAAATCATGACTTAAAACCTGAAAGAAGACAAATATGTATCCCGGCTGCGATAAAGATTGGTAAGAATGTATGGATTGGTTCTAATTCTACAATTTTACCCGGAGTTTCCATAGGTGATAATTCTGTAGTAGCAGCAGGTGCCGTTGTTACCAAGGATGTTGAAGCTAATACTATTGTGGGAGGAGTACCTGCAAAAAAAATTAAAAGAATATGAAAAACAAATATCTGTGCTTAATCTGTGCTATTGTTGTTTTTTTCCCAATTTTTGGTAAGACAATAGAGGTTAATATCATCCCTATGCCGAATGATTCCCAACAAGTTGTAGCTCCGGAAATTTATGGCCAATTTGCAGAACATCTGGGAAGATGTATATATGGCGGGATTTGGGTCGGAGAAGATTCTGACATTCCAAATACCAAGGGATATAGAAATGATGTAATAGAAGCGTTTCGGGAACTGCAAATACCGGTGTTGAGATGGCCAGGAGGTTGTTTCGCGGATGAATATCATTGGGTGGATGGCATTGGACCGAAAGAAAATCGTCCTAAAATGATCAATAGCAACTGGGGAGGTACGGTTGAAGACAACTCTTTTGGCACTCATGAGTTTTTTGATTTCTGTGAACTATTGGGAATAGAACCTTACCTTAGTTTAAACGTGGGTTCCGGTACTGTTGAAGAGATGGCAAAATGGATAGAGTATATCACAGCCGTGGACGGTCCCCAAGCAAAAATCCGTAAAGAAAACGGAAGAGAGAAACCTTGGAAACTTAAATATGTCGGTATAGGAAACGAAAGTTGGGGTTGTGGTGGTAATTTCACACCCGAGGAATATTCTAATGTGTACCGAAGGTATCAAACTTATGCCCGAGATTTCGATGGTAACAAGTTATATAAAATAGCCTCCGGTGCAAGTGATTATGATTTCAACTGGACTGATGTTTTGATGAAGAATGCTAAAAACTATATGAAAGGTCTGTCCTTGCATTATTACTCTGTGTGGAACTGGGACGACAAAGGATCAGCCACAGATTTTTCACCGGAATTATATTATTACACCCTTGGAAAGGCACTTGAAATTGATAGTGTCATCAATCATCATGTCCAAATAATGGATAAATATGATCCGGATAAGAAGGTTGATATGATTCTCGATGAATGGGGGACATGGTGGAATGTTGAACCTGGTACAAATCCCGGCCACCTCTATCAGCAAAACACAATGAGAGATGCCATGGTTGCTGCCTTATCTTTTAACACCTTCCATAAACATGCCGACAGATTGAAAATGACAAATATTGCCCAGATAGCTAACGTTTTGCAATCAATGGTTTTGACTAACGGAGACAAGATTGTTTTGACACCTACATATTATATATTCAAAATGTATGTCCCTCATCAGGGAGGAACTTATATTCCGTTGGATATACAAACTCCATTGAAAAAGGTGCCTTCGGAAAGAAAGGATTTCGAAAGACAAGTGCCCATTGTGTCTGCTACTGCTACTGAAAAGGATGGCGTCGTTACCTTATCATTTGCCAATACTTCGCTTGAAGATAAGGTTAAAGTGTTAATACCATTAGAGAGTTTGAAAGTTGGGAAAATTAAAGAAGGAGAAATTTTGAAAGGTGAAAATATTTCAGATTTTAATGATTTTGATATGCCGGAAAAAGTGAATTTACAACCATTTAAAGATTCTCATATAAAAAATGGTATATTGGAATTGGAACTACCTGAGGCTTCAATAGTAACATTAAGGCTGGTATGAAATTAATACAAGTCTAAGTTAACTCAACAAATGAACTTTATATATTACTTACATTCCTAAAAGAGTTTATAAAGATTTGAAAGTGTTTATGGACATGTGTATAAACAATTCATTGGCTTTTCATCAAATATATTCATCCCGAAGTTAAGAACAAACTTTAGAAAAGTAAATTTGTTATAATATTAAGAATCAGTTAGTAACAAATATAAAAGAAAAAGAAATGGATAATTCGTTTATTTCTATAAATCCCCGGGATATAAAGGAAAATCCAATTAAACTATTCGGTGATGATTGGGCTGTTGTGGCAGCCGGTACTCCGGATAATTTTAATGAGCTTACCGTTTCTTGGGGAGCTCTTGGTGACGCTTGGTGGGACAACATGCCAATAGCCATTATTTTTGTCAGTGCCACTCGGTACACTCAAAAATATTTAGAGTCGAATGATACGTTCTCGATCAATGTGTTTCCTCCTGAATATAGAAAGGCAACCGCTTATATAGGTTCACATTCAGGAAGGAATGAAGATAAGGTTGCGGCAACCGGTCTAAAAGTAGATTTCACGGATCTTAAGACACCCGTATTCCCGGAATCCAGATTGATAATTGAATGCAAGAAGGTATATGCCCATGATTTAGACAGAAGTAAGTTCTCTGAATCTTTGATTGGTAACTACGCACAGAAGAAATTTCAAGGTGTAGTTCCTCATACAGTTTATTTCGGAGAGATTGTCAACTGCTGGGTAAGAAAATAGATATAAATAAAATATAAGAGCTGAATATTTAATCATTAAATTTTTGATGGATCTATTTCTTTTTTAAGCAGAAGATTTGGCTTGTTTGGCAAATATTCCTTTAGTAAGCATATGTTGTTATCATGAATAAATAAAGATATGGAAAGATTCAAAGGAAAGGTAGTGGTAATAACCGGAGGAGCTAAAGGAATCGGTGCAACGATTGCTGAAAGATTCAGAAATGAAGGAGCAGTGGTGGAAATAATAGATAATATCGAGGGAAAATGGTATGTTGGAGACATAGCTGACAAATCTGTCCTTGAAGACTTTGCATCCTATGTTTTAAAGAAACATGGAAAAGTCGATGTTCTTGTGAATAATGCTCCACCTTTGATGAAAGGGATTGATGACTGTTCTTGGGAAGAATTCTTATATTCTCAGAAAGTCGGAGTTGTTGCTCCTTATTATCTCTCCAAACTGTTTAAAGATTATTTTCCACAAGGATCTTCTATAATTAATATATCATCCTCGAGAGACAGGATGAGTCAGCCTCAAACTGAAAGTTACACAGCAGCTAAAGGAGGATTAACAGCATTGACTCATGCATTGTCGATGTCTTTGTCGTCTAAAGCAAGGATAAATTCAATATCCCCGGGTTGGATTGATACCCAAAGTTTTGAGGTTTTGGAAGAGGATAAGATTCAACATCCGGTAGGAAGAATCGGTACTCCTGATGATATTGCATCGATGGTTCTGTTCCTCTGTTCTGATGAAGCCGGCTTTATAACCGGTGAAAATATAGTGATTGACGGTGGCATGACCCATCAAATGATATACCACGGAGATCATGGATGGAAATTGAGGAAATAATATGGGGATAATAAAAAATATCATATTTGATTTTGACGGAACATTGGCTGACACTTCAAAACTAATAGTGGCTACCATGCAGAAAACCATACAAAATTGCGGGTTACCTTCCAGGACAGATGAACAAATAAAGTCTACAATAGGAGTTAGACTTGAGGAAATACCTTCGATACTTTGGCCCTCTTTCAAAGATCTTGGTAACTCCTTTTCGTTAATTTACAGAAAAAATTTTGAGTACTTGAAAAATAAAATTTCTGTGAATTTATTCCCGGAAGTAAAAGAAACGTTATCAAATTTAAATGAGTGTGGTTATAATATGGCCATCGCTACAAGCCGCAGTCATCAATCGGTTCAGGAATTGACCAAATATTTGGGTATAGAGGATTATTTTACTTATATTTTAGGAGGTAATGATGTTAAAGAGGGGAAACCCAGTCCTGAGTCAATCTATAGAATTTTATATGATATGGATTGGAGGAAAGATGAAACTATGATGGTTGGTGATATGGCCGTTGACATGGTGATGGGTAAAAATGCAGGAGTAATATCCTGTGGAGTAACCTACGGAAATGGTAAAAAATTAGAATTGGAAGAGGCTGGAGCTGATTATATTATCCAAAACTTTTCAGATTTGAAAGATATCATTATATGTTAAGCCAAGAAAATATAAAAATCAATAAAGAGAGAATTATCTCATTACTTCGGTCAACTAATAGAGAGGGTATGGATAAAGTAATCAATTATCTCGAAGAGAATGACTTTTTTGAGATACCCTCTTCATTACGTCGACACCATAACTGGGATGGAGGCTTGGCTCAACATTGTATAGGAGTATATAATAGACTTACCATGACCGGTGAAAAGTTGCCGAAAGACAGCAAAATAATAACTTCATTTCTTCATGACATTTGTAAGGCAAGGAAAATATACAAGGATAAAAACGGTGAATTTAGAGAAAGGAAAGAAGAAGAGTTACATATACCGGGCCATGGATACCGATCAGTCAAGATTCTGGAGAAATTAGGTCTTAATTTGACACCCGAAGAAAAAAGAGCTATCAGATGGCATATGGGCGGTTGGAAAATTGGAGAAAGGACTAAAGATGAAATCAGAGATTTCTTTGCAACCAAAAGGTCTGATTTATGGAGACTCCTTCATAATGCAGATAGATATGATGCCAGGAATGGAACGAAAAATAATGAGCATAATCATTGACCGTTATTTGCAAATCGAGTATTTATTTTTTTACCATCTTTGTTCCAGGTATATATCCAGCTCCCGTTTTTAGAAGTGAAAGTGTCTCCGGCAACCCCTATGACGTCCCCAACTGTACTTTTAGACATGGTGTTAATTTTCTTCCCCTCTGAATCCCATAGGTAAATCCAGCTTCCATTCTGACTCACAAAGAAAGTAGAGCTATAACCCATGACAGTGCCGACGGTAGAGACGGATAGTGACTTATATTTTTTACCTTGGGAATTATAGAGGTAGATCCAGCTTCCCGAAGTTTCAACACTTGAAATTTGTTCTGCCTTAGATGAAAATCCAAACATAGCGATAAGAAAAAGAAGTAAAAGTTTTTTCATGATATTTTATTTAATTATTAGTTCGCTTCAAAATTCTCTTAAGTATATTTTTTTACATAGTTGTCCAAAACATATAAAAGCAAAATTTTCCATTTATTTATTTATTAGATTGATCAGATTGTCTAACACTCATAAAAATGTTTCTTCATTCCATCCTTACATTTCATGAATATATTATAATAGTTTCAATGCTATAGCAGCGCAGGCTTCGGCATCTGCTAAAGCATGATGATGATTTTCTAAGTCATAACCGCAGGCAGCTGCTACAGTATGAAGTTTATGGTTTGGTAATTTAAGACATCTACGAGAGGCGGCCAATGTACAATGAAATTCATAATTTGGATATTCCAAACCATATTCCATAAAAACTGCCTTTAAACAACTTTCATCGAAAGGTTTGTTATGGGCGACTAATGGTAATCCTTTAAGACGATTACAGACTCTTGACCACACTTCAGGGAAATTATCTTCATAGTCAGTATCATAGTGATCAAGTCCATGAACAGCTGTTGTCCATTCAGTATAATAATTTGGTCTTGGGCGAATCAAACTATAAAATCGGTCAACTATCTCTCCATTCTTTACTATCACGATGCCCACACTGCAAACGCTGGAACGTCTGCCATTAGCTGTCTCAAAATCTATCGCCGCAAAGTCAGTCATATTCTATTATTGATTTTAATTTTAATCTTTTCAGAACTCCTGCCTTCAAATTGTATGACCATAAAAGGGCTTGAATGGTTTTAAAGTTATCTCTTTCCATCAAGTAAATTCTGAAAATTGAGTCATAATTTATAATATTATGTCACAAAATTAACGACAACATGTATCATTTCTTGCATCAGGTTTCGGAATAATTATGAATTATAATTAATATTTCTGAATATAAGCAACATATAATCCTTGAATTTTGAAAAATAGGTATGGATTATTATCTATTTTACCTTTAAAATCAAGTCTATTTCAAAGACGATACTTTAAGTTTCAATAAAATAAATTTGAAAGAATTTCAATAATGATTTTATTATAGGTTATTGAAAGTTTATTTTTAATTTAGAGTCAAATTTAGATAAGCATGACTAATGAAAAATTTAAACATACGTCATGATAAACAAAGCAAAAATTTGGTAATAACTATAATTTCCGGTTACGGAGATTCTTGGGATGCGTAATGAATACGGCTGAAAAGATAATAGTGGAAATGACTTCTCTTTATGAAGAGAAACAAGCGAATCATCTTTCTCGATTCTTTAAAACCGGGAAAGGAGAATATGGAGAAGGAGATAAGTTTCTTGGAATAAAAGTACCTATCACCAGAGCTATTGTTAAGGAATACCGAAAAACCATTTCCATTAGAGACATTGAAATACTTATTGACTCGGAATGGCATGAGATAAGATTGTCAGGTTTTCTATTTTTGCTTGAACTTTATAAAAATAGTATTAAAGATAAGGATTATGAACAAGCCGGATCTTTGGTAAATTTTTATTTGTCAAAGATAGATAAAGGTAACAATTGGGATATGGTAGATTTAGTATCACAATATATTCTTGGGGATTGGATACTAAGAAATCCGGGAAAAGAAATGATATTGTTAGATTTAGCTGACAAGGAGGGTTATCTTTGGCATCAAAGAGTGGCTATTGTATCTACTTTTACTCTTATAAAGGTAGGAAAATTTGATTTAACATTTCAAATCGCTGAAAGATTCCTGACCCATTCCCATGACCTAATCCACAAGGCTACAGGATGGATGTTACGTGAGATAGGGAAAAAAGGAGGTAAGCATAAATTGATAAAATTCCTCGAAAAGTATAAATCGACAATGCCGAGAACTATGTTGCGTTACGCCATAGAGAGGTTTACTGAGGAAGAACGTAAGTATTTCATGAAAAAATGACCTATGACTTGGCTGATATTTTCTGATTGACTGACTCTCAGGAAATAAAGACATCTTGTGTGAAATCTTAGAGTTTTTATCTAAAGGCACATTCTTTCCGGTAAGTTTATATATTATTAAATTATAAAACTGAATCAAGAATCATCATTATCACAAAGCCTATGGTAAACCCTATGGTGCCTAAATTTGAATGTTCGCCTGATTGAGTTTCAGGAATGATTTCTTCGACTACAACATACATCATGGCACCGGCTGCAAAAGATAATAAATAGGGGAGGCCCGGCAGAATGATTGCTGTGAGTAAAATAGTGATAACCCCGGCAATAGGTTCCACCAATCCTGATAAAGCTCCCATTATAAATGATTTAGTTCTTGTATTTCCGGCTCCTCTTAAAGGCATAGACACAATAACTCCTTCAGGAAAATTCTGTATGGCCATACCAATAGCCAAGGCGATGGCACTTGCCATTCCAACGAAATGACTTTCTTCCATCACAGCCGCAAGAGCCGCTCCTACAGCCATTCCTTCAGGAATGTTATGAAGGGTTATTGCGAGAACGAGTTTAGAGCTTTTTGATAGATTCGAACGAGGTCCCTCACTATGTTGTTCTCCCGCATGCTGGTGAGGTGTAAGAATATCTAAAAGCAGCAAAAATCCCATTCCTAAGATGAATCCTATCACAGATGGAAAGATTTTCATGAATCCTGAGGGTGCTGACATTTCCATAGCAGGGATCAACAAAGACCAGATTGAGGCAGCAACCATAACACCCGCAGCGAAACCTAATAAGGCTTTGTTCATCGAAGGATTGATCTTATCCTTTATAAAAAAAACACAGGCCGCCCCTAAAACTGTTCCTATAACCGGTATGGCTAATCCTGCTATTATCCCGTTCATATTGGAATCATGCTAAATATATACAAAAATAAAACTGGAAATACAGAAAATCATTGAAATGGGACGAGTCAAGTTAAAGTTTCTTTTTCAGTGTCTTTTGATTCGTCTTTCTTTCCCATGATTTATAATCAAAGGTACATTCTCCACTGTAATGTTACTCGTATCCAGTCCCAGGGCTTTTTCAGTGGATAAACCGATTTTACTTAAATAGCCATACATTCGCATAACAGATTTCTCGAATTTTCTGCAATTGCTGGAAGGAGAAAAAAGCCTGTGAATGATAATGAAATGGAAGTCACCAGGTATATTTCTCTTTTTAAGAGCCGGATAATTGCTCACAAGATTTATCTCTTTATTCTCTACCATATCTTCTATTATCTGACGAAGATAGACACTGACCTTAGGGTCAACCCGGTATCCTAAAAACAAGTCTATGCTATACAGAGTGTCGGGTATCAGGACTTCATATTTATATTCCAAGGTATCAGGAGCATCGTCATAATTAACCCGTATGATGAAATAATGATCTGCTCGTTTTGGATGTTTGTTGATTATTGAATATATAATTTTACTTTCTACCTCTTTTTCATTTTCTGATTTACTTATATAAACAAGGTTTGAAGCATGTTTGGGTATTTCGTTGTCTTGCTTGATATCGGAAATTATATCAAGATGGTCATCAAATTTGTGGTATTCAATAAATTTGTTTCTTATTTTAGTAGCTTTCTGCCATACAAACATTATAGCAAAAATTATAGCAGCAAGAAGCATCGTGTACCATCCTCCATGCATAAATTTAGCGGCATTGGAAATAAGGAAAATGCCTTCTATGAAAATAAATACAGTCATAAAAGAAAGGCTTATCCAAGTCTTTATACCATTGTATTTCATCCAAAAACCGAGTAACAGGGTAGTGGTAAGCATTGTCAGAGTTATTGCCAATCCATAGGCTGCTTCCATATTTGAAGAGGACTGGAACAATAGTACTGTGACTATGCAACCGATAAACAAGAATAAATTAACTAAAGGGATATATAGTTGCCCTTTGTGAGTGCCGGGATATTTTATTTTTATGCGTGGCCAGAAATTAAGGTTGATTGCTTCGCTGAAAATGGTGAAAGATCCGCTCAAAAGGGCTTGGCTCGCAATGATGGCAGCTCCCGTAGACATAATTATACCAATTATTAAGAACCAGGGAGGCATAATTGCATAGAAAGGATTAGTACCTTTAATATATCCGCCTTGTTGCGTGAGAAGCCATGCACCTTGCCCAAGATAATTCAGTATTAGCATAACCTTAACATATCCCCAGCTTATAGTGATATTTCGTTTCCCGCAATGTCCCAAATCTGAATAAAGAGCTTCAGCGCCTGTGGTGCAAAGAAAGACTGCTCCTAAAATCAGGAACCAGGCAGGATGATGCAAAAGAAGATTGAATGCGTAATAAGGATTGAAAGCCTTAAAAATGGAAGTGTCATTAAAAATATGGGAAATACCTAATACTCCAAGCATGAGAAACCAAGTCATCATGAATGGGCCGAAAAATTTTCCTATAGAACCGGTGCCAAAAGGTTGAATGATAAAAATAAGAGAAATAATAATAATTACAATCGGTATAACCGGTATACCTTCACTTAATTTTTCAAGCCCCTCGATTGCTGAAGTGACCGTGACGGCCGGAGTGATAACTCCGTCTGCAATGAGAGTACTCGCACCGATAATCGCCGGTATGAAGAGCCATTTATGCTTTATCTTTTTAAGTAATGAATATAATGCCAATATGCCTCCTTCACCCTTGTTATCAGCTTGTAATGCGATAATTACATATTTTAAAGTGGTCTGTAAGGTCAAAGTCCAGATAATACAGCTTACGGCTCCAATTATATAATCTGCATTGAATTCCGGATTAACTCCGGTAATAGCCTTCATCACATATAAAGGAGATGTACCTATGTCACCGAAAACAATTCCTACTGTGACTATCAAAGCCATCATATTAAGGTTAGATGACTTATGATCTTTATGGCTGGACTTTAAAAAAGAGGTCATTATCAAGAGGATATATACTTAAATTGAAGATAAGGAGAGATCTTAGGAAAACAACTTAGCAAATATATACAAAATATAAATACTAATACAAAGATACTAATTTTTCATTCAAAAAGATGGGTTTTCTACAACCTTCTCTCTGTAAAATCTCTTTAGCATATTGAAAATTTGATATTTACTTTCTATATTATAAAAAGATTCAAGGGGATTTAATACAATAATACTATTAAGATTTTCTTTTATCCCTGCTGTGGGCATATTCCTCTTAGGTCCAGGTTAAACTTAGATATATATTGGAAGGAGTAACAACACTCCTTTTTCTTATCAAATTATTATAAGAAAACGATTCAAAATTTGTATTAATGAAAAATTGTTAGTAATTTTACTAACAACTAACATAATAACTCAATGAAAATTGAAATAACAGCGGAACAGGAAAGGCTTGCTCGAATAGCAAAAGCGTTAGGACATCCTACAAGGGTGGCAATACTTAGTTTTTTGGCTAAACAGAAAGAATGTTTTTTCGGAGAAATACATGACGTTCTGAATGTTTCTAAACCTACTGTTTCAAATCATCTTTCAGAATTGAAAGAAGCTGGCCTTATACAAGGTACTATAGAACCTCCTAAGGTTAGATATTGCATCAATGATGAAAATTGGAAAGAAGCTCAAGCCTTATTCCACTCATTTTTTGAGGAGAACAAAATTGAAAAAGAAAATAGCTGTTGTTGAAAATGTTTGTTTTCAGTAATGTCAGTGTTTAGACTAACAACTAAAATAAAATATGAAATTAAAAATATTTAAAACTGTTCTACAGTCAATTCTCATAATAATACTGTTCGGATCTTGTAACGGACAACGAAATGAAAAATTGACGGAAGTTGAGAATGAATCTTCAACAACAGGCATCGAGGTCATTTACTTCTTTGGCAAACAAAGGTGTAGTACCTGTGTAGCAATGGAAAAATTTGCAAAAGAAGCCATTGATAGCGTATTTGCAGATAAAACAAAAGATGGTAGTATAATTTTTAAATCTGTTGATATCAATACTCCAGAAGGTGAAAAACTTGCAGACTTGTTTGAAGTTTCTTCTTCATCTCTATTTATAGTAGATAATAATCCTGATAAACCGGAAAAAGTTGATATGACTTCATTTGGATTCCGTAACGCAAGAAATCATAGACAAGAATATAAACAAGGTATAATAGATCAGATAAACCAATTCCTTGACTGATGGAATGGATAAATAATTTACTTGACACAGTTACCGCACCTATCCTTATAGCGTTCCTTTTGGGAATTCTTACCGCAATATCCCCTTGTCCTCTTGCTACGAATATAGCATCCATAGGATATATAAGTCGTGATATTGAAAACAAAAAGTCGATTTTTATAAAAGGGATTCTATATACTTTTGGTAGAATCTTGGCTTACACAGCATTAGGTATAATATTGATTTCCATTTTGGAAGAAGGGGCAAGCATTTTCGGCATACAGAAATATGTTTCCAAATGGGGAGAATGGCTGATAGGTCCTATACTTGTTGTTATTGGTCTGTTTATGTTGTTCAGCCATAAATTGAGGTTTCCGCAATTCGGATTAAACACAAGCGGGGAATCCTATTCAAAGAAAGGAGGATGGGGTGCTTTTTTGCTTGGAGTATTGTTTGCATTGGCTTTTTGTCCTTCAAGCGGAGTCTTTTATTTCGGTATGCTTATACCATTATCGGTATCTTCCACTGCCGGATGGTTGCTACCGATAATTTATGCATTAGCAACCGCTTTACCGGTTCTTGCGGTAGCATGGATGTTGGCTTATAGTGTTCAGAATATTAGCGCATTTTATGGGAAGATTCAAACAATACAAAAGTGGTTAAATCTTATCGTTGGGATTATATTCCTTTTAGTAGGAATATATTACTCTTATTTAATGTATTTTTAAATAATAGAAAAATGGAAATAAAGGTATTAGGAACAGGCTGTTCCACTTGTAAAGCACTTTACAACACTGTTCAGGAAGTGGTAAAGGATTTAGGAATTGAAGCGACTGTAATTAAAGAGGAAGATCTTCTAAAGATAATGGGTTATAACGTTTTATCGCTCCCGGCACTTGTGGTTGATGAAAAGGTTGTAGCAAAAGGACCTCAGTCTTACGATAAAATTAAATCTATCTTAACAAGCATAAAATAAAAAGTAAAAAAATATGAAGACAATTGAAATATTTGACCCGGCGATGTGTTGCCCTACCGGTTTATGCGGTACAAACATCGACCCAAACCTGATGAGAATAGCGGTGATTGTTGATACTCTCAAAAAGAAAGGAGTAAACGTCACACGGCATAATCTTAAGGCTGAACCGATGATTTATGTTACAAACACCAAGATCAATGACCTTTTGCAGTCAAAGGGTGTGGAAGTTCTTCCTATAACATTGGTTGACGGAGAAGTAGCAGTAACCGGAGAATACCCGTCAACAAGACAGATGGCTGAATGGAGCGGTGTGAATCTTGATTTCATGCCGATACAGGAAGATAAACCCAAGGAGGAGCCAAAAACAGATTGTTGTGAAGGGTCTGACTGCTGTTGTAGCGGAAGTAACTGGGATTAAACGGAAATTTAAAAATTATGTATAAATGGAAAAATTCAAAATAAATTATGTTGAACAGACCAAATACCTTTTCTTTACAGGTAAGGGTGGTGTAGGAAAGACTTCTATTGCTTGTGCCACAGCCATTGGTCTTGCTGACCAAGGAAAGAGGATTCTCCTTATAAGCACTGACCCGGCTTCAAATCTCCAGGATGTATTCGGACAAGAACTTGACGGGCATGGCAAGGAAATAAAAGAGGTCCCGGGACTGACAGTTGTCAATCTTGATTCTGAAGAAGCAGCTGCTGAATACAGGGAAAGTGTGATTGCACCTTTCCGAGGGAAACTGCCTGAAAGCGTAATTAACAATATGGAGGAACAATTGTCAGGTTCCTGCACTGTAGAGATAGCAGCTTTCAATGAATTTTCAGACTTCATAACCGCTGAAGATAAAGCTAAGGAATATGACCATATTATCTTTGACACTGCACCTACAGGACATACTTTGAGAATGCTACAATTACCTTCGGCATGGAGCACTTTCATAAGCGAAAGTACTCACGGAGCATCGTGTCTCGGGCAATTATCAGGTCTTGAACAGAGAAAAGAGGTTTATAAACAAGCTGTTTCAACCCTGTCTGATTCTAAACTTACGAGACTTGTATTGGTTAGCCGCCCGGATGTTTCTCCCTTAAAAGAGGCAGCACGTTCATCTCACGAATTAAGATTATTGGGAATTAATAACCAAATACTTGTAATAAATGCTTTGCTGGAAAAAGATGAGCCCACTGACAAGGTTGCCCATGAAATGTATGAAAGGCAGCAGAATGCCTTGAGGGATATACCTCAAACCTTGAAGGGAATTCAGACCTATTATGTTCCTCTCCGCTCATATAATATGTCGGATATAGCCAATATCCGTGAAATGCTTGTAGGCGACAAGGTAGGTTCTGATGAAGAATATTCAGCACCTAAAGATTTCTCTACTTTGGAACAATTGGTTGATGATTTGAGCAAAACCGGCAAGAGGGTAATCTTCACAATGGGTAAAGGAGGTGTAGGTAAAACAACTATAGCCACCGAAATTGCAAAACAACTTGCAGCTTCCGGCAAGAAGGTTCATTTGACCACTACTGATCCGGCTAATCATCTTGACTATTCCACAATGCAAGATCTTGGAATAACCATGAGTAAAATAGACGAGGCAGAGGTTTTGGAAAATTATAAGAATGAAGTCAGGTCAAAAGCTAAGACTGCAATGACAGAAGAGGATTTAGCATATATAGAGGAAGATCTACGTTCTCCATGTACCCAGGAGATTGCCGTTTTCCGTGCTTTCGCTGATATTGTTGATAAAGCAGATGAGGAAATCGTAGTAATTGATACAGCACCTACCGGTCACACCCTTCTTCTGCTTGATGCTACTCAAAGTTACCACCGTGAAGTAGAAAGAACTCATGGTGATATACCGGAATCTGTAAAGAAACTTCTGCCCAGACTAAGAAACAAGAATGAGACAGAAGTGGTGATTGTAACCTTGGCTGAAGCCACCCCTGTTTTCGAAGCAGAAAGATTACAGAAAGACCTTATGCGTGCTGGAATAAATAATAAATGGTGGATTATAAATCAGTCCTTATCTTTAACAGATACTAACCATCCATTCTTGAAAGCCAAGGCTAAAGGTGAAAGGAAATGGATAGATAAAGTAAGGAAACTTTCATTAAATAATCTCGCCATTATCCCATGGGGGAATAAATGATTTTATCCTATAAAGTTAAAAGTGAACTCGAGGGAAAAAGAAATCTACAAGGTCACAGCAGTCGGTACTATTGTAAATGTTTTACTGACTATTTTTAAATTTGTAGCAGGAATTGTAGGACGAAGTTCTGCAATGGTGGCCGATGCCGTTCACTCTTTGTCTGATTTAGTGACGGATGCCATTATTTTCATTTTTGTAAAGGCTGCCTCAAAACCAATAGACCATGATCATGAATATGGCCACGGTAAGTTTGAAACCCTTGCGACATTGATTGTAGGATTTATATTGATAGTCGTGGGTTTGGGTATAATGGGAGCCGGAATAAAGGATTGCATTGCATTTTTTAATGGAGATAAGGGACAGCATCCTCGAATTATAGCGCTAATTGCTGCCATTCTTTCAATAATTTTAAAAGAGGGTGTCTATCGTTATACAATCTTGCATGGTAAAAAAATAGACTCTTCGATACTTATAGCGAATGCGTGGCACCATCGTTCTGATTCTTTCTCATCAATAGCTACGCTGATAGGCGTTGCGGGAGCAATGTTTCTGGGAGAAAACGGATTGATTCTTGATCCTTTGGCTGCCATATTGGTAAGCTTCTATATTTGTAAGTCAGGTTATGATGTTGTAAAACCCAGTATAGATGAGTTAATGGAAAAGGCCCTTCCAAGAGAGACTGAAAAAGAAATAAGTCAAATACTAAAATCAGTAGAAGGAATAGAAGGAGTACATCTTTTGAAAACCCGAAAGATAGGCACACGACTTGCTATAGAGGCCCATACATTAATGGATGGACGGATATCCTTAAATGAAGCCCATAAGATAGCTACAACAGCAGAAAGAAGACTGAAAAAACGATTTGGGTCAAAAACACATATAGGTATTCACATGGAACCTACTAAAAATAAATTACAATCATGAATCAAAATAATGGAATAGGATTTTTTGAAAAATATCTTTCGTTTTGGGTGGCTCTCTGCATTATTGTTGGTATTGTTATCGGGCAATGGCTTCCGGCTGTTCCTGAAACTTTAGGCCAGTGGGAATATGCAAACGTATCAATTCCTATAGCCGTTTTGATTTGGCTGATGATATTTCCCATGATGCTGAAGGTGGATTTCAAAAGTGTCAAGAATGTGGCGAAACAACCGAAAGGAATAATTGTAACTTGTGTGACTAACTGGATAATCAAGCCTTTTACAATGTTCGGTATCGCCTGGTTCTTCTTCTTTGTGGTATTCAAATATCTTATTCCTTTGAACCTTGCCGATGAATATCTTGCCGGGGCAGTCTTACTTGGAGCTGCACCTTGTACAGCGATGGTGTTTGTATGGAGTCACCTTACAAAAGGAAATCCGGCTTATACGTTGGTTCAGGTGGCCGTGAACGATCTTATTATTTTAATCGCCTATGTTCCAATAGTTGGTTTTCTCCTTGGAATCGGAGGGATTCAAATACCATGGATGACGCTTATATTTTCAGTAGTCCTGTTTGTTGTTATTCCCTTATTGGCCGGAATATTAACCCGGGTAACAGTGATCAAAAATAGAGGGATTGATTATTTCAACAATGTGTTTGTCAATAAATTCAATTCCTGGACAACAATCGGACTCCTCTTAACCTTAATCATACTTTTTTCATTCCAAGGGAAAACCATCTTAGAGAATCCGTTACATATAGTGCTTATTGCTGTTCCCTTAATCTTGCAGACGGTATTTATATTCTTCGTGACATACGGTTGGGCGAGAGCCTGGAAACTGCCTCATTCGATTGCAGCTCCGGCTGGAATGATCGGAGCAAGTAATTTTTTTGAATTGGCAGTTGCCGTGGCAATATCTCTTTTCGGACTTGAATCGGGTGCGGCTTTAGCCACTGTAGTAGGAGTTCTTGTAGAAGTACCTGTTATGTTATTCCTTGTAAAGATAGCCAACAAAACAAGAAATTATTTCAATATTATGTCTTTAGAAGTATAAAGGAATAGTGACTATACATTTCAAAAGACAAAATTCTATATATGGTGAGAAGAATTTGAACTGGAGCCTATAAATATTTTATGGATGCAACTTAAAGACTTTTGGATTGATGGAGATGAGGAACGAATCCCGGGATTTCCTGTAGGAGTGCTGATGAATCTACTTATAGGTTCTCCTTGGTATGAAGGTATTGTAGAATGTTTAGAGGAAGTGTTACCAACAAAATTATCCTTTAGAGCTCAACTTGAAAAACCGGAAGCTTTATTATATGCTTTCAGAGAGGCGTTCCTTAATCTTCGAATTATTGAAGAAAAGGATCTAAAGATAGATGGAAGAGGTATGAAAGGACCCATTGGACACTTAAAGTGAAACGTTGAAGTAAACTTAAAAGGGATCTTGAGAGTCACATGGCATCAAAAGAACCGGAAAATTGCGTAACATAAAAATTATTATTAATTTTAAATTATTTAATTTTAAATTCAAAAACATGAGATTTATAATTATTCTTCTTATGTGCTTATTTTCTATAGGTATTCATGTTAGGGCACAATATAACACTTCAGAATTAAAAATCCATCAGGAGAGACCGGATTCAGTAAGGATTTTATGGATTGGCAATAGTTTTACATTTTATAACGATGTTCCCAAAATGGTTGAAAACATGGCTATTCTAAACAATATTCCGCTTTCAACTACAAGAATTCTTAAAGGAGGGGAAAGTTTCAAAGGTCATCTGCAAAATCCTGAATTAAAGCATCAATTGGAAAAAGGAGATTGGGACTACGTAGTGATGCAGGAATTCAGTTCAACTCCCGCTTATTCCACTAAGTTCACAGCAGAAAATATTTTCCCATATGCAGCTGAAATTGACAGTTTAGCAAAGAAGCATTCTCCAGGCGTAGAAACAATCTATTACATGACATGGGGACATAAGAACGGCAACGTTCGTCAAACGGATTATCCTCTTGATGATACTTATGAACTAATGCAAGACAGGATTATTACTACTTATATTGACTTGGCTTATGAAAACGGAGGTACAGTTGCTCCGGTGGGAATTGCATGGAGAAACGTCAGAGATAAATATCCGGAAATTGAACTCTATATTGAAGATAACTTTCACCCATCGTTAGAAGGAAGTTACCTTGCTGCCTTGACTTTACTTGGTACAATAGTTAAAAATGAATTTATTCCTATCCCTCCAAATGGTATTGATGAGACTACTGCAGGTAAATTATATCGTGAAGCTATAAACGCTATCAAATAAGATGTAATTTGTAACTTCCTCGAAGTATCTTTATGTTTTCTAATCTTAAACCAGTTAAATATACACCAAATACCAATCTCTGCCTTTGATGAGATATTACAAACTCATTGAGAATGTCTTTATTTGAAAAATCTGTTTTCTTCCTCTTTGATGTGGTCAATTGAATTCGCAATAATGGTAAAGATTCAAGAGGCACTACTTCTTGTACAATAGGATAGAAACAAAAAATGATATAAAGGTTTTAAAGTATAGATAAACCATTATAGATAGGACTTTCTGAATTATAATCATATATCTTATATAAATTCTCATAATATAATTGTAAGTATCCTTAAACCAGAGACTTACTCAAGTGTTATATTTATAAATAATTTAAAAATATAAGATTATGAATATTTACGATTTTAATGTTCTCAACAATAAAGGAGAGGAAGTTTCCTTATCACAGTTCAAGGGGAAAGTTCTATTAATAGTAAACACAGCCACGGGTTGTGGTTTTACACCTCAATACAAAGGGCTGGAAGAACTTTATAGAAAATATAAAGATAAAGGTCTTGAAATACTGGATTTCCCATGCAACCAGTTTGGTCATCAGGCTCCGGGTTCTGACCAGGAAATAAATTCTTTCTGCACTTTGAATTATGATACCACTTTTCCAAGATTTAAAAAAATAGATGTTAATGGAGATAATGCCGCACCTCTTTATAAATGGTTGAAAAAAGAGAAAGGGGGAATCTTGGGAAATGCGATTAAATGGAATTTCACAAAGTTTCTGGTTGACAGGAATGGAAATGTAATCGATAGATATTCTCCAACCACATCTCCGGTTAAGATAGAAGATAAGATAAAAGAACTTTTAGCAAGTTAAGCCTTTAGAATTTCTCCTTTTATTGGATCATGGCATTTCTATTAAAAAAGGTCTAACAAAAAATAACGGATCAAGAAATTTTATTAGCTAAGAATGAATTTTTTATTTTTGTTAGTATTTAAAATACATAAAAAGCTCGCAAAAAAGTTTATTATCCTGAGAAATAAAAGAGGAGGTTCATATCATATCATATAAGCCTCCTCTTTATAACTTATTATTAATTTGAAAAAGAAAAACTTATTCTATTTCTTTTACCCTTATTTATCCCATTAGTCTTAACCGATATTTTGCACCATTAGAAAATTCTTTCCATTCTATGTTCATACCGTTGGGGCTTATTTTTCCCTTTCCAATAATCCTTTGAGGCCCATGATTACTATAAACGCTGATCATATTGCCGTTAATGGAGTAAGGAAAACCGATATAGTCACCTTCCCGATAAACTCTACCATTGGTACAGAAATTAAACGTTATATTATGACCGGGAATAGAGAAGCCGTAGATATGTCCTACCGGATTGAAAATTTTTGGAGAATGAACCATCTTCCCGGGTTTAACAGGAGGAGGTGGTGGTGTCGGCATTGATTTATAATATACCTTTGGGGCACGAGGCTGTGCCTCTATATTCATTGCTCCACATATACAACAGACACTCAAAAATAAAACTGTAAGGATTCTTGTCTTCATAGCCGTAAGTTTTTATTGGTGATCTCTTTATATTAGAGCTATTATACTTCGAAAAGTTTAATTGTGATCTATAAATAAAAAGACAATTTTATCCCCAGTTGTATATAAAGACAGACAAAGGGAAAAATTTAAATCTAATAGTTGCCAGTCAGAATTGGGAGTTAAATAACCTAAGCAAAAATGGAACATCATTCCGGAGAAGTCTTGTGTCATGTGAAGAGGAAATTTAGGAGATATAGATATCTATCAAGGTTCTGAAAGATAAATCAATGGATAATTAGTAATTTTGCAGTCTGAATAAGGAAATAGATATAATCAGTGCCCTCGACCTGTGGTCGCTTTGAACCTATTAAAAATGAACAATCTCAAAGAATTCAATACATACCTTGAAGAAATAAATTCAGAAATGTGGAAGGAACTATGCATGAAGCATGGTGTGCTTCGTAGTTTCCAAAAAGGAGAAGAATTCATCAGAATCGGTGAAGTTGCTAAATATATCGGTTTCATTACAAAAGGTTCCTTAAAATATATAGTCTATACAACTGAAGACCAGGAGAAGGTAATCGGTCTTGAAACAGTAGGAGGATTTGCCGCCAGTTTTCCATACTGCCTGAAAAATATTCCATCTAATTGGTCAGTGATAGTAAATAATGATTCTGAGTTGTATTGTATTTCGGTAGAAAAAATTAAGGAATTAACTAAGGAGGATAACCCTATTAAGCAATGTATCAATGAAACTTTAGAAGCTGTATTCTATGATATCTACAATCGACATATAGAATTATATGCATTGAGTCCTAAGGAACGATACGAAAAGTTGTTGAAACGTTGCCCTCAGTTATTTGAGATTTTCCAACTGAAAGACATTGCCTCTTACCTGAATATAACTCCACAGCATTTAAGGCGTCTAAAAAAATAACTTAAATCTCATATAAAATGGTCGGAGGGAACAATTGAGCAACGCTCAATCGCGGTAAGCTTGAAGAGAACGTCAGACGGCTTGTGCAAAACTAAGTGACGTAACAAGCCAGTCTGGTACTCGGTGGCGAAGCCATCAAGATTCACCGCCGGAATGAAGATTTTATATCTTATAAAATCGAATGGAGGGAACAATTGAGCAATGCTCAATCGCGGTAAGCTTGAAGAGAACGTCAGACGGCTTGTGCAAAACGAAGTGAGGTAACAAGCCTGTCTGGTGCTCGGTGGTGAAGCCATCAAGATTCACAGCCGGAATGAAGATTTTATATCTTATAAAATCGAATGGAGGGAACAAATGTTCTCTCCGATTTCATTTATAATGACGAACTTTGTAAATTCTAATTTTAAAGCAATATGGACAATACAAAGAATATAGAAGAAAAAATAAAATTGACAATTACCGACTACGGCATCTATATTTTATCAATAAACAGATTATTAGATTTTCTAAGAGTCAGGAACATCAGGAGCAACAAAATTTTGTCTCTTTTTCAAGATAATCATGAACTTTATTTAGAATCTTTATTAGAAGGGGTTTGGATTCCAATTACGCCTATAGTTTCAACTAAATATATTATAAACGGCATATTTCCGGAAGAGGAATGGAAAGAATGTTTTGAATATAAGAATTTCAATCTTGAAATAACAGATAATTCATATTGGGTAGGATCGTTCGGGAATTTATTAAAGTTAAATAGGAAACAGTTTTTAGAAAATAGCTCAAATAGTATTTCCTATAAGACATTAGATAATAAAAACATTCTTTCTGCCATTCGTTTTAAGTTGGAAAACGGATTATATTATGTAAATCTTAAAGGATATGAACGAATACAACATCAGG
>JAFLTO010000007.1 GCA_022510425.1 Muribaculaceae bacterium | reverse complement strand
GAGAGGTCAATTTTAATTTTGGAAATTATATCAGAGGAAGAATTCTTTGAAGGGAATAAGAATAGTTTGGTGATAGAAGGGAGCATTGGTGAAAGGATTAAAAGTTAATCAGGGAGCAAAGTTAGGGCATCAGAAATTTAGGTGCGTGTTATCTTTCTCACTTTTGAGAAAAAAATTTTTGGAGGCGAAAAATGGCGGTGTTTGGTGCACCCCGTACACCACCCAGCCAAGGCAAACTTAATATTATTTTGCGGAATGCCATGCGTATGGAAGGAAGCCTAAGGTTTGAGGCGTCCTTTCGCAAAAGAGTCGCTTATCCACGCAGTGACAAGCCCTATTATAATAATTGGCACCATGGTGATTCCTAAATCCAACCATTCCACCCTCACCGGATATGCTGTGATGATCAGGCTTTCGGGGTCGCCCGCAAGTTTTATAAGCCCGTATTTTTCTTGAATAAGAGATATAATAACACCTGATACAAGCCCGAACGCTGCTCCTATAAGGGTTATCAAAATGGATTCCCACCAGAATATGGCACCGATTTTTCGGCGGTTCATACCAATATTTGACAAAGTGTGAAGTGCATTTCCTTTATCAAGGATAATCATACACAAGGTGCTGATGATATTGAAGGATGCTATCACCAGAATGAAAGTAAGCAAAATAAAGGTGATCCATTTTTCTATCGCAACCATTCGGAAATTCACTTCCTGTTGCTGAAGGCGATCCTTGACAATATAATCATCTCCCAATAGTTCCTGAAGTTGAGAAGCCAAAGCGGGCTGTCTGACACCGGGGAGGGCCTTTATTTGGATGGAAGTGGCTTCAGTGTCATATTGAAACAGCTGCCTTGCCGTTTCGATATCACATATCACAGTGTTTTCATCAAATTCATTTTGCATTGACCTGAAAATAGAAGTCACCTCAATAGAATCTGTTAGAAAAGACGCGAGAGGATTTGCCATATTCACCCTTCCGTGGCGTTTAGGGGCGAAAAGAAACAAAGTGTCGCCGGCGGCATACATTCCTAATCTTTGAGCCACTCCCACTGCCACAGAAGCTTGTTTCTCCGAATTTAAATTCACAGATTTCCCGTCAAGCAAGAGAGAATCAATCATTGTGATTTGGGAGAAAATTTCCGGATTGACACCTTTCAATTTTACGGGCATCTCTTTTGAACCTGCAATCACCAGAGCATTGTCAGCAACTTCGGACATTGCCACAGCCACTCCCGGGAAACCATTAAGAGCTTCTGCCAAAGAATCTCCGTTTTCTATGGTTTTCCCATAAGATGGCAAAACAGTGACATCGGCTGTGAGAGAATCAAGCCTTGCGTTCAGATGAAACTTGAAACCATTGAAAACCGACAACACTATAACGATGGCGGCAGTTGCCACAGCAACTCCCACCACCGAAATTATCGATATGGCACTGACAGCACCATGGGATTTGGGAGCCATCAGATATCGCCAAGCTATTTTTAGGGCCAGAGGCCTTTTGATCATACTTCTTCTTTTTCTTCTTCCGATCTTTCTTTATGAGGGCCCAACAATCTATCGATGTTTTCTATATAATCCAATGAATCATCAAGATAGAATTGGAGTTCCGGACACTTTCTCAACACTTCCTTCACGTTTTGTGCAAGTTCATATCTCACTGTCTTTGCCTGATTCTTGATGTTCTCCAAAATTTCGGCACTCTTTTCAGGCGGGAAAATGCTCAGATATGCTTTGGCTATACTTAAATCAGGAGTGATCCTCACCTGACTCACGCTCACAATGACACCACCCAGAGAGGAAGTTTGTTTGCGGAATATTTCGCTTAATTCTTTTTGAATCAATCTGGCGATTTTTGCTTGTCTTTTACTTTCCATAATTTTATTTTTTATTTTAATAACATTTCATCGGCAAAAATCGTTTATTTCACTTTTCTTATTATGGTGATTCCATCTCTCATAGGAATTATAGCCACTTCCACCTCCGGTGTTAGGGCCACCAAGTCATTGAAATCCATAATGCCTTTTGTTTGAGAAGAATGCTTGCCGGCTTCTGTTACGTGCCCGTCCCATAAAGTATTGTCGGCTATGATGAAACCACCCGGTTTTACAATCTTCAATATTTTCTCAAAATACTGCGGATATTGACGTTTGTCGGCATCAATAAGAGCCAAGTCAAACACTTCTTCATTCCAATTTTCGAGAACCTTGAGAGCATCACCTATATGGAGGTTCACTTTTCTCCCATGTGGAGAAGAATTAAGGTGAGTCATAATTTCTTCTTCTAACTCATCATCAGCCTCCACAGTGTCGATGGTTGCATCCTCATCAAGAGCTTCTGCTATACATAGTGCAGAATATCCTGTAAATGTCCCCAATTCAATAACTCTTTTGGGTCGGATCATTGAAGTGATCATCTTCAGAAGCCTTCCCTGGATATGACCCGAACACATCCTCCCGTTAATATGATAGAGATTAGTGATTCTGTCAATTTTCTTCAGATTTTCCGGTTCGGGGGAAATGTGATTTTCTATGTAAATCTCAAGGTCGGGCTTCATTTGAGTATGCTCGTGAGATAAGAGATAGCCAATGCATAGCCCTCAAGTCCGAAACCGGTAAGCATTCCTTTACAATAAGGAGCGGTCACAGACCGGTGTCGGAAATCTTCTCTGCCCATTATATTGGAAATGTGCACCTCCACCACAGGCTGAGGGATAGCTGCAATTGCGTCGGCGATAGCATATGAATAATGAGAATAAGCACCCGGATTAATAACGATTCCTTTACATTCCGGATACTCGTAACCCAGTTTATGGATATGGTCGATAATCTGACCTTCGCAATTTGATTGGAAATATTCGATAGGAATTAGGGGAAACCTTTCTCTAAGATCTTTTAAAAAACACTCAAAAGTTTCAGATCCATAGATATCCGGTTCTCTTTTTCCCAAGAGATTTAAATTGGGGCCGTTAATTATAGCAATCATGATTTATTGTTGATGTTGTTATTGAGGTCCTAATAAACAAAGAGCAGCAGGAAACTGATGTTTACACTGCTGCTCTCCTCTCTCCTCGCGGTGCGGACGGGACTTGAACCCGCGACCCCCGGCGTGACAGGCCGGTATTCTAACCAACTGAACTACCGCACCAGGATTTGCTTCCGGGACTTTTACTGCTTGTCTGGTCGTTTTATCGTCCCGTTTGCGAGTGCAAATTTATAGCGAAATTTTATATTCCACAAATTTTATTGAAAAAATTTTCAAAAAAAATCAAAAAGGCTCAAAATTTTAGTTAGCTAAAGGTCCTCCAGGTCCTCCAGGTCCACCAGGTCCACCGGGACCGCCCGGTCCTCCAGGCCCTCCAGGCCCTCCAGGTCCGCCGGGACCGCCTGGCCCACCAGGTCCTCCGGGCCCACCACCAGGACCACCGGGACCTCCAGGTCCGCCAGGACCCCCAGGACCTCCAGGTCCACCGGGATTGCCGATAGCCGGAGCCGGACCACCGGGTAAGAAACCGGGCCCATAAGGAGCGCCAGGTCTGAATACATTCGGCCCGGGAGGTGGCACAGGTATGGGAGCCGGATAGATTCCTCCGCCCACTACAACATCCGGTCCGCCGGTCACGACGGGACCACAACCGGTTGCAAAGCCAAGACTGATCAAAGCTACAGCCGGCATAATTATCCATTTCTTTTTCATAACCATGATGTTTTATAACCTTTAATTTTAATAACCTTAACTCCCTTAAAATGGTTCATTTTTATTATACAGAATTCAAAATATCCTTCAAACTTGATTCTGATTTTACTCGTGTCTACTATTGGTCTACCATTGCTACACCCTTAAAAAGATGTTTCCTCCTGCGAATTATACTTTTATGGTATATATCAATATTTTTCCAAATCTACGGGGAGCTACCTAATGGCACAGAAGATGGGAAAGTGTGCCGAAAGATAAAATAATTAAAAATTAGGAACTAACAGTAGACATTGAATGGAGATTGTGTGAATTTTTGTTAATTAAAGTTGTATGTGTTGAAAATAAGCTATTTAATGATTTTATTTAAGTAATTTTGTGTCACAAAACAAATTTGAAAGCAAGAATAAATCTAAACCAACTAATGAAATTCGCTTCATCAATAATACTTTCATTTCTCTTACTAACTAGCCCACAAATATTTGCAAAGACCACCCCATCAAAATCAGTGCATCAACAGATGCATACTCAGTTATTGGCTAATGCAAAAAGCAGTATCGACAAAAGTGTGATCAATGATTACCTTAAATTTGAAATAGAAACCAAGGAAATCGAAGATCCGGTGTTTGGTAATCTGTCGCAGGAAAGCATAGAAATGATAGGCGACCTTTTAAACGAGGCAAAGAGTCACTCCGGGTTAAAATATCGTAGAGGTGGAAAGACACCCGCCGGATTTGATTGCTCAGGTTTTACCGGATATGTTTACAAACAATTTGGCTATAAACTCAATGCTTCATCCAGTGCACAATATTCAGATGGTGTAAAAGTGGAAAAAGGAGATTTAAGACCGGGCGACCTGGTGTTCTTTACAAGTCCAAGAAGCAAAGGAGGCGTGGGACATGTAGGTATCGTAGTGGAAGCTGATAATGAAAAGGATACCTTTAAATTCATTCATTCAGCTGTGAGCGGTGGAATCGAAATTAATAACAGCACCGCACCATATTACAAAAAGAGATATGTAGGTGCAAGAAGAATAATAACTGAATAAGAACAACCGAATAATAGAGAGATTTTTTATAAATTTGGGGTGATTTTAGAAATCACCCTTTTTTATGTTAAGAAAACTAACCTGTATACTTCTTTGCACCGGCTGCTTTTTTGGTGGTTTGGCCCAAAAAGTCTTTATGACGGGAGATTCTCATGTGAATTCCAAAACCTATCCTAAAAAGGTTGAGACTATATTGCGCAGCCAACATCCGGATATTGATTTCAATTGGTGGGCAAAAAACGGAATTTGTTTTTACAGCTTTAAATTCAATCCGGAATATTATGATTCCATTTTCGCCTTTCAGCCCGATATTTTAATTGTGCATCTTGGCACCAATGGAGCCTATGACACCAATTTCACCAAAGCTTCATTCCGGCAGGAATTGAATGCGTTTTATGAAACTATCAATAAAAAACTACCCGATACAAAGATAGTATTTGTGACACCTTTCACCAATAAAAGAAGAAAATATAAAAAGAAAGGGTCTTGGAGAATCAATTATAAGAACCGAGATGTAGCCGATGAAATTGTGGCTTTTGTAGAAACACATCCGGATACGTATGTTATAGATAATAATGCAGACGCAGGAATGAGATTTCTAAATTCCAGAGTTATGATCAGGCATGATTACGTGCATCTCACAGACTGGGGATATAAAGTGCTTGGGGAACAAGTGGGCAATGAAATACTTAATATAGAGTCATTGTGGCCCGAGAGGGGTGAATAAACTTGAAAGATGGACTGGAGTGATTTTGAAGCCACTCAAGTATTGAAAAACATCGGCAATCTTTTCGTCTACGACGGCAAGACTCCGATGCTTTTTTCATCAGGCATCTTTTGGTTCCTGTTCATCATATTTTTACCGATTTATATCGGATTGAAGAAGAGTAAGGCAAAGATGGTGCTTTTTGTAGTGGCCTTCTCGCTCTTTTTCTATTATAAGTCTTCAGGGTATTTTTTTCTGATGTTGATAGCCACCTCCTTTATTGATTGGATCATATCCTGGGCGATATTCAGGACACGAACCAAAGGGAGGAGATTAGCACTTATGTGGCTCTCAATCTGCATCTCGCTATCAATTTTAGGATATTTTAAATATGCCAACTTTTTCCTATGGAACTGGAATGCGATGGTGGAGGGTAATTTTCAACCCTTGGAGATAATTCTTCCGGTGGGTATATCCTTCTATACCTTCCAATCCATCAGTTATGTGGTGGATATATATAAACGAAAGATAGTGCCTACCAGAACATGGTTTGACTATCTGTTCTTTCTCTCCTTTTTCCCGGCATTGGTGGCAGGACCTATAGTGAGGGCGGATTATTTTCTACCCCAATTGAAGAAGAACCGGGAAGCTTCTCCGGAAATGATTTGGGGGGGACTATGGCTGGTGATTGTCGGTATAATAAAGAAGGCCTTGATAGCTGATTATATAGCCCAATACAACGACCTTATCTTCAATAACCCTGAGTTCTATACCGGAGTTCAGGCGTTAATGGGGGTAGTGGGATACACAATGCAGATTTATTGTGACTTTTCAGGATATTCAGACATGGCTATTGGATTAGCCCTGATAATGGGATTCAGGCTCGGCACCAATTTTGATTCACCCTATCAGAGCAAAAATCTCACTGAATTCTGGAGAAGATGGCACATATCCTTATCCTCATGGTTAAGGGATTATCTCTATATTCCCTTAGGAGGCAACCGTAAGGGCACATTAAGAACGTATGTCAACAATTTCTTGACAATGCTTATTGGCGGCTTATGGCATGGTGCCGCATGGAAATTTGTATTCTGGGGAGGAATGCATGGAGCGGGACTTGCCCTCCATAAAGCTTGCCAACCCGTGTTGAGAAGAATTCCGGACAATGCTGTAACCATATTCCTTTCCTGGTTGCTAACATTTCTTTATGTTTCGTTTTTATGGGTGTTTTTCCGTGCCAAAGATTTCAGTGATTCCATACTGATAATTAAGAATATCTTCACCGATTTTAAATTATGGCAGTTGCCACAGTTTTTTGAAGCCAGAACTTTATGGTGTGTGATGATGCTTGTATTGATAATAATGCATTTTGTGCCTCAAACCTGGGCTGATAAATTGCAACTGAAATATATCCACTCTCCATGGCTCGTAAAGCTGGTGGTGTTTGTGGCAGTGGTGCAATTGGTAGTGGAGTTTATGTTGGCTGAAGTTCAACCTTTCATATATTTTCAATTTTGAGAAAGATTAAACGTCCCTCGCCAATATATTCCATGTGGATTTTGATCACCGTGACAATGGTGTTGTTCATTGGAATTTCGTTTTCTGAGGAATTTAAGTTGGGGAACCACACCTTCAAAAAAGCCCCTTTCCCTGAAACCCTTTTAGCAAAGGAAGAAGAACCTGCAAAAGATGTTGTAATAGAAATTGAAGATACAATACCGATACCAGTTGAAACTTTGGTAGAACCGGACACGGCAGTGCATTCCGTTTTGGTTTTCGGGGACTCCATGACCCATCATTTAGCAATGAGCATTTCTAAATACGGCACAAAAAATAATTATACCGTCACCGGGGTGACCTGGGAATCTTCATCGATTCCGGGATGGGAAAATTCCGGAAAAATCCGGTCGTATATGGAAATGAGCAAGCCTGATTTTGTAATCATTTCATTAGGATCGAACGAAATGGAATTGAAACATTTTGAACGCAGGATTCCGGATGTGGAAAAAATAGTGTCGGAAATGGATGATATTCCGTTTGTATGGGTGGGTCCTCCGTTATGGAAGGAAGACAAAGGGGTTTATTCCATGCTTGAAAAGGGCGTGCCTAAGGGTAAACTTTTCAAAATAGAAACTTTGGATATTGAAAGAGGTCCTGATAAGGTACATCCCACAAGAAGAGGAGCTGACGTCTGGGCCGACACCCTTATGAGATGGATAAGGAAATCAAGTCATCCTATACTTACCGAAGTGCCGGACTCAGGCACTTCAACCAAAGGCCATAAATTCATATATCTGCACCCGGACGAATGATTACATTTGGAAAGGAGCAGTGATGTTACCGGGATTTGTGGCATCACCGCCATCCCCTGCATCATTTGTTTTTTCAAAATTCTCATGTTCATGAAACCATTCGAGGTGTCTCACGAGTTTAGCATCATAACCACGTATATGAGAAAGGACCCTCACTGTAATATAGCTGGCATATACAGCGAGAATAATTGCTAAAAGGAAAGCCACATCTGTACACATGTTCATTACAATGAAAATGGTCATCATCGGGGCCTCGATACATCCGGCCATAACAGCTCCCATACCCAAAACAACAAAAGCGGGCACAGGTAAATGCGTGTGAAGCACCTCATTGCTGAAATAAGAGAATAAAAAACCGGCAATGGCCCCGGCATATAGCGTGGGAGCGAAATCACTTGACACACCGCCGCTGGCATTGCACGCGCCACATGCCCAGCATTTAATGGCAAGAATGAGAAGAGCCACTAACATCACCCCCCAGATACCGATATCCATTCCTAAAAACACATCACCTCTGGACAAGGCTTCAAACTGAGAATGAATAACTTCAGACATCACCGGATAGCCAACACCATAAAGTGAAGGAAACAGCATAAGGCATAAACCTATGCTTAACCCTCCTATAATGTTTCGATACCAAGGATTCTTTATTTTTATAAACAGTTGATCAGTCTTGTTGATTACTTGTGAATAATACAATGAGTATGCACCACATAACAAGCCCAACAACACCGCGGCGCCATACTGATCAGGATTAATACTGTCGGCCGGAAAAAATTCTGTAGGAACATGGCATCCGTTACATAAGAAAACCACACCATACGACACCAGGGAAGAGAGCATAACGGCAAGAATGGAAAGAGTGCCAATCTCCATTTTCAAGAATTCAAGTGTAAACAATAAACCACCAACAGGAGATTGGAAAATCCCGGAAATACCCGCTGCAGCTCCACAAGCCACCAATACCTTCACAAGGGGCATTTTCAATTGCAGCCATCTGCCCAGATTACTGCCTATGGCGGCTCCTGAAATAGCTATAGGTCCTTCCGATCCTGCAGATCCTCCTAATCCCAGAGTAATGGAACTTCCGATGATGGGGGAGTAAATAAGATTTCTCTTGAATAAGAATTTTCCTTTATAGACACTATGCATCATTCGGGTCACTCCGTGGGTGAGATTGGTGTGAATAATATATCGTGTGTATATTCCGGCTAAAAGAATTCCACCCACAGGAACAAACAGCAGCCACCAATTAATCCTGTCAGCTTTGATGTGATTGAGGAATATATCGGAAGTGATTGTGATGAGACGATTGAAAATATGAGCCCCGAAACCGGAAAAAATACCCACCACTACAGCCAGCCATAAGAGGAAAATAAAATCCGACATGTTTTTTCGGTGCCAATGATTGAATTTTAACAACCAAGGAGGCAAAGGCTTTTCTTCCGGTTCAGAAACCGGAGGTGTCTCTTTGGATTCAGGAGGGTTTATTTTTATGCCGGTATCATCGTCGGTGGTATTGTTTATTTCTCCTTGTAATAGATGTGCCGTTCTTATATCTTGTTGAGCAACACCTTTATTTATTATATTTTGGATCTTATTGGCAATATTGTTCCCGACCGCATCAGTTTTTTGCGGACCATCCGGATTTTGGGGAGATTTGTCTTTATTTTCTTGATTAAGATCCATTCAAGGAATAATGACTCTCATAATTAAGAGAATAATACTATGAGATTAATCGCAAATTTAGACAGAAATTTTATTAAATTTGCCATAATAAGAGAAAAGGGGCCATTTCTCTGCAAAAAAAAGAATAAATGCACTCTAAAATAATAAAAGAACAAAATACTTTTCCGGTCACACTCTCCAATGGCTTGAGAGTGGTGTGCCGCAAAAGGGAAGGTTTGGTAAGTTATATCGGAATAGTGGTGAATGCCGGAAGCCGAGATGAGGATCCAGAACATGAAGGCCTTGCACATTTTGTGGAACACACCATATTCAAGGGTACCGACAAGAGGAGAGCTTGGCAGATTTCTGCCAGGATGGAAGTTGTGGGAGGAGAATTGAATGCCTATACCTCTAAGGAGGAAACTATGGTGTATACCAATGCTCCGGCCGGATATGAAGAGAGGGCATTGGAATTATTAGGCGACCTTGTGACTTCAAGCCGGTTCCCCTCGCCCGATATAGATAAAGAACGCGAAGTGATAGTGGAGGAAATCTATAGTTATCTTGATAATCCTGCAGAACGAGTGTATGATGAATTCGAGGAGTTGGCTTACAAAGGTTCAGGCCTCTCCCATAACATATTGGGTAGCCCGGAAAGTGTAAGGAAAATTACCGGGACTGATTGCAGAGGATTTATAGACAGGTTTTACCAACCGGAGAATATGGTGCTTTATTGTGTCACGCCCCTTTCAGATAAGGAAATGATGCGTAAAGTGGAGAAATATTTCGGGGAAATACCTTCTGTGAAAGTGGTGCATGACAGAATTTTACCACCTCCAATGGAGCATTTCGATGTAAAGAGAGACCATGGCACGCATCAGGCCAACACAATAATGGGCTCCCGAGCATTTGGAAGGAATGATGAGCGAAGGTTTGCTCTCTTCCTTCTGAATAATTACTTGGCAGGACCGTGTCTAAATTCGAAACTCAACCGGGAATTACGTGAGAAAAAGGGCTATGTGTATGCTGTGGATAGCAATGTCAGCCTGTTGAGTAACACGGGGTTGCTGGTTATCTATTTCGGGTGTGATCCTGTAAATGTAAGCAAATGCAGGAAAGTGATTCAACGGGAAGTTGAAATTCTTTGTGGCGACACCATGAAGGACTCAGCTTTTGAAAAAATCAAGAGACAATATTGTGGGCAGCTATTAGCATCAAGTGATCAGATAGAGAACCGAGCCATGTCACTGGGGAAAAGTGTGTTGTATTTTAACAAGGTGCATGATATTTCCACCACTGCGGAAAGAATAATGGCAGTGACGCCGGCGGAAATGCGGGAAGTGGCTGAATTTATTTTCTCTCCGGGCTTATCCGTCTTGACATTGACATGATCAGTAAATGAAAATAGGTGATATAGATCTTGGATACCGTCCTGTGATGTTAGCTCCAATGGAAGATGTCACAGATCCTTCCTTCCGACTCATATGTAAGGAACAGGGTGCGTCAATGGTCTATACGGAATTCGTGTCGGCAGAAGCTTTGGTGAGGGATATCCCTTCGACAGTTAGGAAACTAAAGATAAATGAATCCGAGCGTCCTGTAGCGATACAGATTTATGGAAGAGAACCGGAAGCGATGGTGGAGGCTGCCAAGATAGTGGAAAAGGCTCAACCGGATATTCTGGATATAAATTTCGGTTGCCCCGTTAAAAGGGTTGCCAGTAAAGGAGCGGGAGCGGGGATGCTCAGAGATATTCCCAAGTTGCTTGCCATTACTGAGGGTGTGGTTAAAGCAGTGAATCTTCCTGTGACAGTAAAGACACGTCTGGGCTGGGATTGCAATAATAAAATTATTGGAGAATTGGGTCCCAGACTTCAGGATTGCGGTATCGCCGCCCTGACAGTTCATGGGCGCACTCGTTCACAAATGTATACAGGGGAAGCTGATTGGGAGCCTATAGGGGAATTGAAAGAAAACCCGAGAATGGAGATTCCAATAATAGGTAACGGAGATATAACAACACCGGAAAAAGCTATGGATGCTTTTGACAACTATGGTGTGGATGGTATAATGGTAGGACGGGGATCAATCGGCGCTCCATGGATTTTCAGGGAAATGAAGGAATATATTTCCAATGGCCATAAGATAGAGATTCCGGTGGAACAGAAGTTTGAGATGCTTCTCCGCCAGATAAGGGAGAGTATAGAAAGTAAAGACGAAAGAAGAGGTATACTCCATATAAGAAGGCATTTGGCTGCGACTCCGTTTTTAAAAGGGCTTCCTGATTTTCGTCCCACAAGAATAAGAATGTTGAGGGCAAATACCATGGAGGAATTGGAAGAGATTTTTAATGAAATAAAAAGTGAGTATTTCCCTGCTTGAAAAGATGATAGGAATGAAAGAAATAAAGATATTGATAGCGATATTGGCAGGATTTATAACCTCAACTGCCTTTGCGGAAAGATTTACAGTGGAAGTGGGTCAGTTTGAAAAACTGAAGATAAATGGGAATTTGAGGGTAGTATATAAGAATTTATCCGATTCCACCGGTTATGCTCGATATGAGGCTCCTGCAGAAAGTGGAGATTTATTTAAATTTACAAATAAAAATGAAGGGAACTTAAAGGTGGAACCCAGTGATGAAAATTGGGGCCAGACGGATTTACCGATACTATATCTCTATTCAGATTTCTTGACTTCATTGGAAAGCTATTCTGAACAGAGTGTAGAGGTCACCTCGTTATCGCCATGCGCTTCTTTTAATGTGACTCAAGTGGGAAACGGTTCTATTTGGGTAGAAAATATAAAGACTAATAATGTCACGGCAGCAATCACCACCGGAAACGGAAGCATTTATCTAACCGGGAGTTGTATAAATGCCAACTATAGGATGGTTGGAGCAGGGCTGATATCAGCCGATCAATTGAGTGCCGAAAACGTGAAATGCAGGATATTAGGGACAGGAAGTATTGGGTGCTGGCCTATAGATAATCTGAAAGTTACGGGCTTGGGGTCAACAAAAATCTACTATAAAGGGAAACCAAACATCAAAAAGACCGGAGGAGGGAAACTTTTTGAACTTCCGGAAGAAATGGATGAAGATGCCTACGCAAGGTTGGGCACACCTGTCACATCTTTTAATGAACCCGCCAAGGTGTCGGAAGATGATGACGAAGAGGAAACTGAAGAAGGGGAATATGAGGAAGAAGATGACGATTATCAGACCATTGTGACGGAAGATGACTGAACCGGGTTCACCCGAAAAATCATTAAAACAGAAGACCGCCGGCACACTGAAATGGAACACAGTGGACCGAATAGCCTCACAGGTGCTGTATGGTGTGGTGGGTATTGTACTTGCCAATGTGGTGAGCCAGGAGGATTTTGGTCTTATCGGAGCCCTGATAGTGTTTCAGTCGTTTGCCATAATCTTCGCTGATAGCGGTTTTGGGGCAGCCTTGCTACGCCAGAAGCATACCACAGAGCAAGATTATTCCACAGTGTTTTGGTTCAATCTGATAGTAAGCGTAGCTATATATTTTATTCTTTGGTTTTGTGCTCCTTTGATAGCAGATATCTTTCAAAGGGATCAGCGATTGATACCCCTTTCAAAAGTGATGTTCCTCACTTTTGTGCTCAATGCCCTCGCTATAGTTCAAACCAACCGGCTCATGAAGATGATGGACGTGAAGATGATAGCTATCTCCAATGTGATAGCGCAAATTGCAGGCGGTGGCTTGGGTATAGGACTTGCCTTGGGAGGTTGGGGAGCTTGGGCATTGGTGTGGCAATCCGTGTGTCTTGCGGGAGTCAAGACAGGCATTCTATGGGTTACCGGAGGGTGGCGACCTAAGTATTGGATTCAATTTGATTCTTTCAAAAGGATTTGGAGAATAGGATTGAGTGTATTTTCCTCTTCTATGCTCAACACATTGTTTCTTACTGTTTATTCTTTTGTGATTGGAGCGTTTTATTCTCTTCGATCATTGGGTGTTTATACCCAGGCAGACAAATGGAGCAAGATGGGGAGTGCATCTTTGTCGCAGATTTTTACATCAAGTTTTGTGCCGTTGCTTGCTAAGGTGCAGGATAATCCTGTTGATTTCAAGAGATACATGCAACGAATCAACAGGTTCACTGCCTTTATCACCTTCCCCCTTTTAGCCGGATTGGCTATTGTGGGTGAACCCTTGTTTCATACATTATTTGGTAATAAATGGGATTCGGCAATACCTTTGTTTCAGATACTTTGTGTAAGAGGGATTTTGGTGGTCTTGATTTCTCTTTTCGGTAACTATATGCTATCTCTTGGGTATGGCAAAAGGCTTTTCAGTATAGAGGTGATAAAGGATGCGGCGATTGCCATAGCAATACTGTCGACAGTATGGTTTGACTCAGTAGAATTGTTGGTGTGGGGCCAATTGTGGGCATCTATGGCAACCTTTGTAATTGTAATCAGGATGGTGACAAAAGCCACAGGCTATACATTAAGTTCCTTTATCAATGATTTTCTTATGTTTGCAGGAATCACCTTGTTGATGTGTGTCGGCTGTTGGCTAATTTCGAAAATGGAACTCTCGCCCGTTATATCGTTGCTGCTTCAGGTAACGGGAGGTATGATAATTTTCCTGGGAGCCATGAAACTTCGCAAGGCTCCTGAATTGAGCGAAGCCCTCACCTTTCTTCTCGGAAGAATGGGGGGCCGGCGCACTTAGTGGGATTTTTGATGGGACTGAGAATATTGATTGAAAGGAAATTTTATGGATTTTGATGTTGCTCAATCATTTGTTTGCAACAAATTATAATAACTTCTAAATTTTAATAATTGCTGAATTCCGATAATAAAGCCGATTAGGCCTCCCACAATCATACCCATAATGGTGAATTCGTTGGCATTTAAGGCTAAAGCAAAAAGCAAAATGGCACCAAAAGCAAGTGGCAACCCGATAACTATACCCATTTTATGTAGTCGCCAGTTGGAAGCAGCCCTTGACGCAACATCTTTAATGGTGGAGTTGAAAACATCCATGGTTTTTATTCTGTAAAGCAGATAAAAATCAAACAGCACTTCAATCATAAAGAAAGCATCCCAATATATGAGGGCTGATATTCTATATTTTTCGTTAACCTCAGGATTAAAAATAAAAAACAAAGTCATAAAGCAAATCATGATAAACTCAACTGCAATAAAAACCCCATATTTGTTCACAAGTTTTTCTTGGGTAGTCTTATAGTTGGTTTTCATTATATTTTGCATCAACATCCGGTTCTCAGACTCCAGATGAGAAAGCCTTTGATTTAAATCCTGCCACATTATTTTAAGATCTTCAATATTATCCATACTAAGATTAATTAACCATTTTCACCAATTTTTCCTTTATCCGTTTCAACCGGATAGCCACAGTGTTCCTGTTAATCCCAGTGAGACTTGAAATTTCATCATAACTCATTTCGTCAAGCCACATAAGGATTAAAGCTCTTTCTTCATATTTGAGTTGCCGGATGAGAGAGAGCATTATTTTATATTCCTCCAATTTTGAGGCTTCTTCATTTTCCACCGGTAATTCCATTATTTTGTCAATGGAAATTTTTTCAATTTTCTTCTCCTTTCTATGAAAAGAAATGCATGTGTTGAAACTTATCCGATAAATCCAGGTAGATAGTTTTGAATCCTGTCTAAATTTATCAATACCTTTCCAGATATTAAAAAATACTTCTTGCCTGAGATCCTTGAATTCTTCTGAATCAGAAGCGAAATAATAGCATATCTTGGTGATAAGTGCACCATATTTTGATATTGCCTCTTCAAAGGTTTTTTGTGTTTCCATCTTATTCTGTACTATTATAAGACGAAAGAATTGGCAAATAGTTTCAAATGAAAACACCCAATACGGATAACTTACTTACCTATATAGTTCACAGCAGGTTGTGTCAGGGATGATGGAGTGTCAAGAGTAAACGTTTGAGAGGGGAATGATGAAATGGGGCCAGGAGAGCCGTGATAAGAATGTTTGGAAGGCTTGTTTACCCATTTTAAGGCGTAGTTCAGGATCGGTTGCAAGTTTGATCATACTTTGGGCCAGAAATGATGAGTTGGCAGGGGGTATGAGAAAACCTTCCCATCCATCGGTGATATATTCCGGTTGTGCTCCGTTTGATGAGCAAATCTGTGGACGCCCGGCAGCCATATATTCGATATTTGAGAGTCCGAAAGCCTCTTCATTCACAGAAGGGAGCACGCCGAAATCACAATCAAGTATATATGGAAGAATATCATCGGTGTGTTTATGCCAATCGATAAGTTCCATAACCCCTCTGGAAATGGCCCTTCTTCGCAATCGGTCTACATAATCGGGAGTGCCGCTGCCCACTATACGTAGTCTTATTCTTTTACCCTTTAGCATGGTCATGGCATCAATTAGTGTTTCAAGTCCTTTGCCCGGTTTGAGAGGTCCATGGAACATGGCAGTGAGAGGCCGGTTAGGAGTAGGGGGATAAAAGACAGGTTCGGGTATATTAAGGCTGTTGTGGATTACATGCATCCTGTCGGCTTTAATGGGTATAAGCCGATTGTGCCAAGTTGCCACAAATCTGTCGCGGGCTGCCCGAGAAACAAATATCAAGGCATCGAGATTCCGATAAACAATGCGCAGTGGCCATGAATCAACAGCCCTTCTCACTTTATGGCGCGTCATAATGACCTTGGTATTCTTTTTTCGAGAAAGTTTTCTTGCCATCAAGGCGGTGAAAACATCTCTGAATCCATGGGCATGTATTATCACATTGCCTTCTGTTTCCTTTAGAAATTTGGAAAGGATATTAATAGAATAGAAATCGTAGAAACCTTGTAGTGGAGCGTGAAAAAGGGCGATGCTTTCTTTATGAAACATATCGTCGATTGCCTTTGCGTCACGGGTTAAAGCCAAAACATTCCAGCCTTGTGATTTAAAATGGCGACAAATATCGAGGGCGTATCTTTGGATTCCGCCCCAACGATTGTTATTGACAATATGTACGAGGGTGTTAGGGATGAGATATAAGGGGATAGGGTATTAGTTGGTTGCCGCAAGCATCACTTTAATGTCGACGCTGGGGAGATTGAGGAAAGAACCGATGAGTTTATCCACCAATTTACCACGGAATGTGACCATACCGGCCTGCACCCCATGTGTGGTGCCAATCATATGAATAAATCCACCTTTTACAATCACCTCATCAAAGAAATTAACGATTACGTTAGATAGGGCCATAGCCACAGTGCGAGGCACCGAAATCGAGGGATGAGTTTCTTGGAAATTAAGGAGATACACTGAGTCCTTTAGAGCCGGAGAAAGATTTTTCGGGAATTCGAAGGGCCGTGTACATTCACCGATAAGAATCACATCAGCACTTTTCACCCGGTTAAACAACACACGGGGATGTATGGCAATAGTGTTGAGGTTGTCGCCACACACCTGTTTAGCCACCTGAAGAGCAGAGATATCATTATTCATCAAAGTGACAAAAGCCCCTGCGGCAAGTGCAGCTTTCGCGGCAGCATACACCACAGTTCCATCACCGATAATAAGCACTTCACAAGGGTTGATCCCTGCCACACCTGCCAACAGCACACCTTTGCCACCTCCTAAATATGAAAGATATTCCTGAGCGTAGATTATAGAGCCTCTGCCATCAATTTCGTCAATGATATTGGCGAAAACCGGTTCGTCGTTATGGCTAAGGAAATTGTCGAGACAGCCACAAGTTATCTCCTTATCCAAAAGTGCTTTGATAACATTTACATCGAAAAGGCCCGCTCCCATCATAGTAAGCAAGGCCGCTCCTTTCTTCATTCTATGGATATCATGGGCATGAAGAGGACGATAAGAGAGCACTATATCGGCCTTCAATGCCTCAGAACGAGTGACTATATTGACGCCGAATTCACGATAACTTGCATCGGGGAAACTTATGTCGGTTGCGGCTCCTTTTTCCATGAGGACCTTAATACCTGATGATGTGAGAAGTCCGGAACCTTCGGGAGTAAGCAGGAACCTGGTTTCATCGGTGTCGGCATAATTCCCTACGAGACCCAAAGTTAGAGTGGGCTCCATAGTTTCGGTTTCCACAGGTTGCAGTTTGGTGTGAAGATCAAATTCGGAGGTAGTCTTATCGGTCATGTGCTTTGAGAAAGGAGGGAAAAGAAGGTTTAAAAGCCCAGCTGTCTCCTTCAACTAAGCAAAGATAAGGAAAAGACTTGTAAAGTGCAAGAGAGGAAAAATTTTATTATCTGAAGAGAGAAGGATAAGAATTTATAAAATTCTCCACATTGGCATCAATTTCTTGAGGGGAGTTTAAGTCGTCGCCATTCCACTTCATTTTAGCTTCAAGATAATGAGGGAGACGATCGCAAAGTTGAGAAAGGACTTTTTGTCGTATTTCGTCGTCGGATTTCCCGGCCATTATAGGGCGTTTGTTATTTTCCTCAATAAGTCTGGAAATAAGTACGGGAATGGAGGTTTCCAGAAAAATGGTAATGCCTTGTTGATTTAGGAATTCCATATTGTCAAAGAAACAGGGAGTGCCTCCTCCACAAGCAATCACTGCATCCGGTTCCGACATCACGGCGTCATGGAGGTATTCTTTTTCCAATTCACGGAAACCCTCTTCGCCGAGATCCAAAAAAATTTGCGAGATAGTTTTTGAAGATTTCTCTTCGATATATTGGTCAAGGTCGATGAAAGTAGTGCCAAGTTTTTCAGCAAGAGCTTTGCCGAAAGTGGTTTTACCGGATGCCATGTAGCCGACAACGAAGAGTTTCATAAGGATATAAGTTTATGAAGGCTAAATTAGTTAAAAAAATGATTTGGTGGGTGTTTTTACTGTTTTTATTGTTTTTGATGAGGTTGGAGTAGCCGGCGGGAACGCGGTGAGAGGGTAGCGCGTTGTTCCGGGGAAAGGAATTGATAGAAACTCATCCATTGGTTATGTCGATTTTGCATTAAAGAATCGACATATCGGGCTGAATTCGTAAGGCCTTCTTCACCTGTGGCTTCATATAGGGCGTTGAGGAGCTTGATGAATTCTCTTCCTTCATAATAAGTGGAGTCGCTGAGTGTGAAAGAGCCGGGCAAGAGAGAATCGTAAGAATAGAAACTCTCAATGGCCTCCACAATTTTGATTGGAAGGAGGGTATCTCCATAATTCAAAAGTTGATTGGCAGCAATTATCAATTCCCCTCGATATCTCACTGATCGGTCGGTAATAACAGGATCGGCATAATGAGGTTTTATATTCAGGGAATCGAGTTTTTTCAATTCACGTACAATAGATTTTTGCAAGTTTTGCATAGCCTCTTGGTAAGTGATTCGGGGAGCATAAATTTTGCCGAATAGAGCGGGAAGGAGCAAAGAATCAATCGGTGCATAGAAAGAATGGCTGATAAGGTGAGGGAAGAAGAGGGTTTTGTGCTCTTGTAGCTTTGCAGATGATTGGGAATTGAGGAGGTCAAGGAGCATCAGTGATTTGAAAGGAAGATAAGAGCTACCTTTCGTGAAGTCATGGAGGTTAAGGATATAGGGGAGGTCACCTTCTTTTTCAATAGAAATAAGCGAAGAAGGCCACTCGGGAATGGATGCATTTGAAGTATACAAGGATTTTAGAGCTGAACCGAGAGGTGTGGGTTTAGAGACAGAATCTGCAGGTATTTTAGTCAGCAGGAATTTGCCATAGGCTATTTGAGGAGTGGAAGCCATAGTGATAATACCTTTGGAACCTTGTTTTTTGAGGTTAATCACATAAGACGGCATCGAAAGATAGGTGATGTCAATAGGAGTGTGGTTTTTCCCCAACTCAAGCACTTCAGAAGCATACCAAAGGGGGAAAGAAGAGTTATCCCCCTGAGAGAAAATAATGGAAGGAATTTCGAAATCCAATAGAGAAGAGGCGTAGAAAGAGGGTTCAAATCGGTTTCGTCGGTCATGATCGTCAAAATTTTCGAGTGCCATGAGAGTTGCGGGTCCCATAGTAATAATGGCACAGATGAGAAGAGCCAATTTTTTAGTTTTCAATAGTAAGAGCAATCTTGCCAAACAAGTGAGACCTGCTGCAATCCACAAAGAAAAGGCCATATAGGAACCTAAGAAAGTATAGTCACGTTCGCGAGGTTCACCCGGATCTTGGTTTAGATATACCACGATGGCGATGCCTGTCATCAGAAAGAAAACCGAAATCAAAGTGAGCGCCCTTCTGCTTCTTCGATTACCACAAGCGAGCCAGACAATACCTAAAATACCCGCTATGAAAGGAATGCCGAAATATTCATTGTGACCTTTATTCCCTTCCCAAATTTCATATGGATACTTTTCTGTCGGACCCACAAGAAGATTATCAATGGGAGGTATGCCTGATATGAAATTGCCATGTTCAATCTCTCCGTTTGAAGGGAAATCGTTTTGTCGGCCAATGAAATTCCAGAACAAATAGCGGAAATACATATAATAAGCCTGATAAGAAACGAAATATTTCAAGTTCTGATAATAAGTGGGCTTATAAGAATAGACGGGATGTCTTTCTCCCCTGATATCGAGTCGTGGCACAGGATTTCCGTTTGAATCAAATGTTTCTGCTATAGAGACATGATTCATTTTCTCTTCAGTCATGCCTCCCCAGTCTTGATAAGCCTTTCGGTCTGAGATATCCCGTGATGTCATGCGAGGGAACCACATATCGAGTTCGGGTGTAAGAACCTGAGAAAACTTATAATCAGCGAGGAGATAGCCAGTTTGTTTTTGAAGGATTTTTTGATTGTTGAGAGAATCATCGTGTGATAGGAGTCCACTTCTGTAATTAAGTTCCGCACCCTTGATAAAGGGTTGGTAGAGAGGTTTCTCTTTTTTCAATAGATATCTGTTGTATTGTGGGAAACCGTTGACGAAAGATTCCTCGAACATAGGGCGACTATAGGGAGTGTTCCCATAAATCAAAGGAGTAGAAGGATATTGGTCACGGTTGATATATGAAGCGAGTGCAAATATATTGTCCGGAGTTCCTTCATTCATTGGAGGAGATGCCTTTGCCCGAATCAGGATAAAGGCGAAAGAAGAGAATGAAACAGCTAAGAGAGAGAGGGATAAGGAAAAATAGATAAGGAAAGAGGGATAAGGGGTGTGGGAAGAAGAGTAAAAACTATGAATGATTAATGAAAAAACAAGAAGCAGACTTATGAGGATAATGAAAAAGATGATGATCCCCGAATTGAAAGGGAGAGACAGAGAGTTAACTGCGAAGAGTTCGAAACTTTCGGCTCCGAAAAGCATCCCCGGCATAAAACCTGTGAGAATAATTCCCAATAACAGACAGGAGGCTAAGAACCACACCCAAACACGGATTGGATTAACCCTTTGTGGATATTTTTTATATAATATTATAAGGGCGAAGATTGGGATGAGAAGAAGGTTTAACTGATGAACACCCAATGATAAACCGGTGAGATAAACTAAGAGTACCAAAAGACGTATTTGACGAGCCTTTGATTTTTCCCACCACCATAGAATCATAATCCAAAGAGAGAGAGCAGTGAGAAAAGTAGACATAGCATATACTTCCGCTTCTACCGCCGAGAACCAGGCAGAATCACAAAAGGCAAAACAAAGAGCGGCACCGACAGATATAAAGATAGGGATAGTAGTCTTATATCTTTGTATTATTGTATCCTTGTAGCCGTGTAATCGGATAGTTTGGAAATAGAGACAGGTGAAGAGACAAATGATGCGGCATAGGAAGAATGTGGCGAAAGCCATGAACAGTCCGCTGCAAAGATTAATGACATATGCATGGTGTTGAGGTGAGAAGGGAATGGTTGCAACCCTCATGGTGAGCATCCATATGGGATTTCCGGGAGGATGACCCACCTCCATTTTGGAGGCAACTGTGACATATTCCGGACAATCCCAGTAAGAAACCCCCGGATCGGCAGTGATCCAGTATAAAGTCAATGAAATGGCAAAAACTACCCAGGAAGAAACAGCAAGAGGAAGTCGGAATCTACTCAGAGGAGAGTTCAGCATTTAGATTATCTTGTGATACCCTTGTCGAGCAATTGATGTTTCACCATCATACGTACTGAAGTGGGCAGAATACCCACAAAGAATATGGAGAAACGATTAAGCCAGCCGTTGATGTATTGTTTTTTCTTCTTAAGCATCTTGACTAAGGCTTTGCGGGCAAATTTCTCCGGAGTCTGTAGCACGCCGATCGCGACGGCGAATTTCTGCCATTTTTTAGGCAGGCCGAAAAGGTCGGTAGCGATTCCACCGGGACAAGCGACAGTCACCCCGACGCCATATTCCTTCGTTTCATAGTGGAGAGCTCGGGTAAAGACTCTGATATAAGATTTTGTGGAGGAATACATAGCCAGACCCGGCATAGGCATCCAACAAGACATACTGCTCATATTGAGCATATAACCTGAACCCAAAGGTTTCCTTTTGCTCACAAACCACTGAGATAGAAGAGTGACTGCTCGTACGTGAAGGTCGATGAAAGTTTCAATTTTAACTGTGTCTGTATCTGCTATAGGTTTGAAAGAAAAAATTCCGGCGTTGTTTATGAGGATATCCGGGCAGATGGAATTATGGTTACAGAAATCATCGATTTTAGATATGAATGAATCGGAGGTGAGGTCGATTGTGACAGGGATAAGGGAGATGTTATCAGGGCTTAGGGATTGGATTTGAGCAACGGCTTGTTGAAGTCGTTCAGATGAGATATCCAGTAGGATGATATTGCACCCGTTGGCGGCAAGGACTTTTGCGAACTCTAAACCTATACCACCGGCAGCTCCGGTGACCAAAGCTGTAAGACCTGACAAAACCTTATTCACCTTCTTGGACATTTCCCTCTAAATCAAGATTGTTTAGATCTGGTTTTTTCTATTTCCTTACAGATGCCCTTAGGAAGATTCTGCATATGTTTATAGCAGGCCATTTCCTTGGAATACATGCGGGCAATACAATAATTAAGGTGCTCACATTCCGATATATGATTGGAATCTATCTTCATTTTGTTGACAAAATCGGGATCATTGAGCAGAGCACGACCCATCTGAAGGAATTCAAAACCTTCGTCATCGATAATTTTGTCGGCATCTTCACGACTTGTGACACCCCCGACGTAAACGAGAGGCATCTTTAATTCCTTCCGGAACAATCTTGCCTGATCAAGGAAATACAGAGGTTTAAAATCATGAGAAGGCACCATGATACCCCCGAACATTCTTACAGCATATTTAAGCCAGGCCTGACTCATATAATGAGTCATAGTGTGGATAGGCATCTTCCCTCTCATGACATACATGGGGGCCTTACTTACAAATCCACCTGAAAGCACGAGTGCGTGAACTCCCAATTTTTCAAGTTCTTTGGCCACGATAAGACATTCCGGTTCTTGAAGGCCTGATTTGAAGCCATCGTTCATATTAATCTTCACGAGAACACCCATATCAGATCCGGCTGCTTTCATGACTTCCTCCATACATTCACGCATGAAGTTCATACGGGAGTCAAGTTTACCGCCATATTCGTCACTACGATGATTGGTGTAAGGAGAAAGGAACTGTGAAATCAGATAACCATGTCCGGCATGCACTTCCACGCAATCGAACCCGGCATCGCGAGCAGTGTTTACCGCATCGCCAAAATATTTGGCAATTTGTTTGAGTTCATCCTTACGCAACCCCCTCACGAAGGTAGGGGAATAGAGATTGAACCCGGTAGAAGCTCCTACAGGAGTACCTCCGGCCGTGGATCGATGAGTCATGTTTCCGCAATGACCGATCTGTATTGAAGCTTTGGCTCCGTTGGCATGAATTTCGTCGGTGATGTCGCGAAGAGACCCAACGATTTCCGGACGCAACCAAATTTGGGTATCAAAAGAAAGAGCAGAGCGACAAATACCAGCGTAAGCGATAGTGGTCATACCCACACCACCTTTAGCAACCGAGACATGGTAGTCTTTTAAAGCTTGAGTAGGATTGTTGTCTTTACCCATACCTTCAAATGCCGCGCTTCGGATTGTGCGGTTGCGGAGTTGGATAGGACCGATGCTCGCAGGTGTGAAAAGATTTTTATTTTCAGACATTTAGGAAGTCAATAAAGGAATGGAATAATGAAACGGCGACCCAGAGAAGCATATTGATCACCGAATTCATTGCAATATTTTTTGTGGATTGCACGTGCTCTGGGAGCCAGATTGGCGAAAGTCCAAAGCACAAATACTACTCCTGCAATCGACCACGAAAGGATAGCGAATCCAATCCATTCCACAGTCTCGCCGAAATAATTTGCTGAAGCCACATATTTATATAGACCTTTGTTGGGGATATAATGCTTTGAATCCCCTGGAGCACGGAGAGAGCGGATCACATGATCGGAATGAAGATTGATGGCCATTCCGATAAAGAAGATGATTGTGCCCAGGAAGAAGAGAGGAGACAAAAGCCAAGAAGGCGTGTAAAGGTCGGCAGGAGAAAGATAGAACAACCATCCGCCAATCATATATGCATTTATTGCGTTGAAGACCATTCCCATGCAGATGATGACCCATGGCATACGGTTTTTACCCCGGATGAGGAAAGGGAAAATGAAAGTGCGTTGGAAGTAATGGAGTTCAAAAAGCGCTCCCATTACGCAAGGAGCCGGATTGCCACCCCGGGGGCTCAGAGCCCAGATAACAGCCATGCATGCGAACGCCGGCAACTCCATGATGAACCATCCTAAGCGGTTGTTGACCGCCGGACCCCATTTGCGGTTGCCCATCATGCCATATCCGGCATTCACCCGGTGGAGCGCGATGAAGACAATAACAGCGAGTACCGCCATTACAGTCAGCACGATATAGTAGCCGGTGGGATGGAACAGATTTTCCATGGTTCAAAATTAGATAAAAACGTGGGAACTCCCAAACGGGCCTTCAAACCATGCAAAGTTATAAAAAAATACTTAAATTTGCATGATTAACTTTTTGAAGACTATGTCGGAAGAGATTCAAACAGGAGGGGTAAGACCTGACGTTATAAATTATGACGATGTGGCGGAAGCCATACCCAAGCTTGCCAAATATCCCAAATTGGTGAATTGGTTTTTGCGTGTTATCGCCATGGACAAGATCAATGAGACACATGGAAGGCATTGCGCACATTTAGGGGTAGATTTCGCTACAGCGTTGGCGGAAAAAGAATATAAATGGAATATCATAACGGATAATTATGAAGTGCTCCAACAGTTCAAGACAGGTCCCTTCATCACAGTCAGCAATCACCCGATAGGGAGTTACGACGGAATAATATTGCTTCATTTGGTAGGAAAAGTGAGAAGTGATTACAAGGTAATGGTGAATCTTATCCTCAACCGTCTTCAGGCAATGCGTCCCGGGTTTATCGCAGTCGACCCACAGAAGAGCGATGATCCGGAAAAGAGGAAAGTGACACTTCACGGTATGAGAGAAGCAATAAAACATGTGAAAGATGGTCATCCATTAGGTTTTTTCCCGGCAGGAGCCATATCCAATGTAGACTGGAAATTGGATATTTCCGACCGTCCTTGGCAGGAGGTGATCATCAGGTTGATCAGACAATTGCAGGTGCCCGTCATACCTATTTATTTTCATTGTAAGAATTCCACTTTCTGCAATATATTGGGCCGGATAGACTGGCGTCTGCGCACCATGCGCTTGCCGCGAGAGCTATTCGCCTCCTATTATAAGACAGTGAGGGTGTCATTTGGAGATCCGATAAGTGTAGAGGATCAAAACAAATGTGGCACCTTGCAGGAGTTGGGAGATTTTTTGAGGGCTAAGACATATGATTTGGGGAAGAAATACAAGGATAAAAAATAGGGAATAAGGGATGACAGCCAGGAAGGCAATACCCATAACCGGCTATATACATAATGAAATGGATGAGATAGATAAAGTAAAGCAGAGGTTTTCAATAATAGGCAATTCCCCGGCATTATTGGAGGCAATAGGAAGAGCCGTGAAAGTGGCCCCGATAGACCTCTCGGTATTGGTGACCGGCGAAAGCGGCAGTGGTAAGGAGTTCTTTCCGAAAATAATCCATGCCTATGGAGCAAGAAAACACAAGAAATATATAGCCGTGAACTGTGGTGCCATTCCGGAGGGCACAATAGATTCAGAGCTTTTCGGTCATGAAAAAGGTTCGTTCACCGGAGCTATAAGCACCCGTAAAGGTTACTTTGAGGAGGCTGACGGAGGAACCATATTCTTAGACGAGGTGGCAGAACTGCCTTTGACCACACAGGCCAGATTGCTTAGGGTTCTGGAGACCGGTGAATTTCTGAAAGTGGGTTCTTCAGTAGTTCAAAAGACAGATATAAGAATTGTTGCCGCCACCAATGTGGATTTATTGAAAGCGGTGGAAAAAGGGAAATTCCGAGAAGACCTATATTACCGTCTGTCCACAGTGGTGATCAATGTGCCGCCTTTACATGACCGTGGTGATGACGTTATACTGTTGGCAAGGAAATTTGCAGCAGATTTTGCCGAAAAATACGTCATGCCCGGCATCAGCTTCAGCGAAGACGCCAAGAGAGCCATGCTTCTGTATAGATGGCCAGGAAATGTGAGACAATTGAAGAATATAGTGGAGCAACTTGCGTTGTTTAATGCAGGGGAGGAAATAGACCGTCACACCTTGCTCCATTTATTACCCATGGATTATTCCGGGAACGCCTCTTTGGTGCCCTCAGGTGCAGAACATAAATATGAGGCAGAACGAGAGATGTTGTGGCAACTTATTTACGGCCTTAGGAATGAGATAACCGAGCTTAATAGAAAGGTGACAGAATTGCAGGGAGAAAAGAACCCAATATTAAAGGCAGAGCCGGTGCAGTCACTGATAAAGTATGAACCTCCCAAAGAAGAGAGAGAAGATGTTACGGTCTCTCCGTTGGAGCAGGCTGAAAGGAAAGCCATTGTTGAAGCCCTGAAGCGTAACAACGGCAACAAAAAATCCACTGCCGAAGAATTGAATATAAGTCAACGCACTCTATATAGAAAGATTCAGGAATTCGGCATTAAGGATTAAGGATAAGGGATTAGGGTAAGGATGAAGGTATGAAAAAAATGAAAACGATGTTGAAATGGGCATGGATGCTGCCACTTTTAGTGGTGTTGCAGGGCTGTATACCATCATATAAATTCAATGGTTCTGCTCTAAACTACGACATCTACAAGACCATAGATATTACCGAATTTCCTATTCGAGCTGCCTTGGTGTATCCACCCTTGCAACAGACTTTCGAGAACAAGCTTTTGGACACCGTGACTCGTCAGACACGTCTTCAAGAGATAGACGGCAATGCAGATTTAGAGATGACGGGAGAAATTACGGGCTATTCATTGTCACCTCAGTCAGTGGGAGAGGATGCCTATGCCACTGAAACGCGTCTCACGATAACCGTGAGGGTGAAATACACGGATACTAAAAATCCCAGTAATGACATTGACCAATCTTTCTCAGCCTACAGGCAGTTTTCAAGTACATTAATGCTGACCGATGTGCAAGATGATCTATGTAATGAAATATGCGATGAATTGGTGAATCTGATATTCAATGCCACATTGGGAAATTGGTAGGATTAAGTGTTAGGGATAAGATACAAGGGATAAAAAGAAAGAATAGGTGAGAGATTTGAAATATCCATATTATATAGTTCCGGAGGTAGAGGAATACCGTTGCCTGGATCCGAATTCAGAGGAAGCCAGGAAACTGGGGAGAATAATAGCAGCAAATGTTGGGGATTATGCCTCTTTGCGTTTGATTTTGGGTATAGATCCTCCTGAATTTGCGAAGTTTTATCCGGATATGGAAACAACCACTCCAAGCACGATGGATACAATCGACACCTTTCTTGATAAATTCGGAGGAGATTTGCCTGATAACCTGACATTGGGAACCGGATTGTCGGGATACGTTTTGGAGGAAGAACCCGAAAGAGAAGAGACGGATAAATTTGAAAATCAGGATGAATATAATCTTCTTGAAGATAAAACCGAAATAGTCAATGAAGAGGATGTCGAGGGGAGTCAAGACACGCTGTCAAATCTTATAAAGGGAAAGCGTTATGAAACAGCCATTCAATTTATTGAGAACCAAAATTTGAATAATCCGGAAAAAAGTATTTATTTTGCACACCAAATCCGTTTTCTCAAGAAATTAATAGCTATGGAGAGATGGAAACGGGTAAATGATGAGAGATAAGTATAAGAAAAAAAGGAATAAAAAATAAATAAAACGATAAAAGATGTATATTTTTCTTAGTATTTTAATTGTATTGGCATGTGTGCTTTTAATAGGAGCAGTGCTCATACAGAAATCCAAGGGAGGCGGTTTGGCATCCGATTATTCACAAGGCAACCAGTATTTAGGTTACAGGAAGACCACAGATTTTATAGAAAAAGCCACTTGGAGTTTGGCAGTATTTATCTGCGTGATCAGCATACTTGCATCATTCACCATCAGCAAACCGGCATCAAAATCTGCTATCAGTGTAAATCCTGTAGAGACCACTATGCCTGCGGCAGCCCCTGTTAGCACTCCGGCTGAATAAGTTTTAATTAATTTTTAATAAAATTAAGAAATAGCTTTTTTATACCTATTTAATAGAAAAATAGGTGTGATAAATTCTTAAAAAGCTCCCATTCGGGAGCTTTTTGTATACACAGATATTTAACGCCTCCAAAAATGAATTTGTATAATTGAAAATGTTTGTATACCTTTGTAAATAGGAATAAAAGTATTTGCAATATTTGGGAGTCCAACTTGCTTTTTCGAAAGTTAAGAAACTTTGATAGCGAATAAACTATATTTCGAAAAGGAAGTCTTATAAATATACCATGAACACACACCGGACGTGTCCGGAGGCTAAAGCGTAAAACCGAGCTGAAGCCATAAAATTATTTTAACCTTAAACCCAAAGTAAGACTAAACTAAAAAGATTGAGACTCGATATGAAAAAGTTATTATTATTAGCATTATTGCTCATAGGAGTGCAATATGCATCAGCACAGTTGCCTTCGGTGCAACTGAAAGACGTAAACGGCAAGACTATTGATACCGCAACTTTAAGCAACGATGGTAAGCCTTTTGTAATCAGTTTTTTCGCAACATGGTGTAAACCTTGTCTCAGGGAACTTCGTGCCATAAATGAATATTATGCAGACTGGCAGGATGAAACAGGTATGAAACTGATAGCAATTTCCACAGATGAGGCGCAGAATGTTCATAAGGTGAAACCGCTGGTAGACAGCGAAGGTTTTGAATATGATGTGTTGCTTGATTCCAACCAAGATCTCCAGAGGGCATTGGGTATCCAGATGATTCCGTATGTAATGATAATAGACGGTGATGGCAACATAGTGGAAACCCGCAATGGATATACCGACGGAAGTGAGAACCATATCATTGAGAAAATCCGGGAGTTAGTGCTCGACTAAAACTGATTAACCCACGGAACCATTCAACACTCAAAGAACAAACTAACCCACATCAAGAAAAAGGTGAAACCTCTAAAGCCCCTTATCTTATCGCTGATACTTTCAGGCGGATTATGCGGTTATGCAGAGCCAAGTGAGACACCGGTGTCCAATGGTGAAGAATATACCTACATTCCAGGAGAAGAACCAAGGAACAGTGACGTGTATGAATATGTCGGCCCCAAGAAAAAAGTGCAGACTGTAACAGTTCACGGTAGTGTCCAGGCCGATGTGCTGTTCCCCGAGACAGACGTTGAAATCGGAACAGAGACCTATAAGGAAAAGATTCTCGGCAATCTCTACGGGGATGTTGCATTATACAGCAAATATATAGATGCAGGCTTAAGGGTGGAATATCTTGAGCATCCTTTACCGGGATACGAGCCGGATTTCAAAGGATGGGGAGTGCCCAATATTTATGTGAAGGGTAAGATCAAGAACTTCGAGCTTACAGTGGGTGATTTCTATGAACAGTTCGGAAGCGGATTTATTCTTAGAACCTATGAAGACCGTAGCTTAGGGATAGATAACTCTATACGAGGCGGAAGATTCAGCACAAAGAATCTCCGCGGCATGAGATTCACGGTGCTTGGAGGCGTGCAGAGAAGGTTCTGGGAATGGAGTCTTAAGAGTCAGATATATGGTGCCGATGCAGAAATTTACATCGACCAGTTGAGTCAGAAGCTTACAGACCAGGCAGTGAGTTGGACAGTCGGAGCCTCCTACGTATTGAAATATGAAAAAGACGAGGACATATACGTACCGGGAGTTGACTACAAATTGAAATTACCAACCCATGTAAGTGCCTTTGACGTCAGGAGCATGTTTGGTAAGAACGGATGGAACGTATTGGCAGAATATGCATGGAAAAGTCAAGACCCTTCATATTTCAACAAATACACCTATCCTCATGGTGATGCCATAATGTTGTCGGGTTCTTATTCCAGGAGCGGACTTGGGGCACTGTTACAGGTGAAACGTAGTGAAAACATGTCGTTCAGGTCAAGAAGGTCGGAAAGCGAGGCAGCCACCTATATCAACAACCTTCCACCCTTCGCCTATCAGAGTACTTATGCCCTGGCATCTCTTTATCCATATGCCACCCAGGATGCTCCGGGAGAATGGGCCTTTCAGGCACAATTTAATTACCGTTTCCCCCGCAAGACAGCGTTGGGAGGGAAATATGGAACAATGATAAAAATCAACGCCGCGTTGATTAAAGGGCTCAGAAGATATGGCACCGATCTTTTCGAGGGGTCACAATATGGCACCAACGGCGGTCACACTTCATTTTTCAAGATGGGAGAGACCTACTACAGAGATATCAATGTGCAGATTGAAAAAAGAGTAGTGAGAGATCTTATTTTGGATTTCACCTACGTCAATCAGTTGTATAATCAAACAGTAGTGGAAGGGCATGGAGGAAACATCCATTCAAATATTTTCATTTTGGAAGGAAAGTGGACCATGTCAAAGAAAGTGACTGCAAGATGGGAATTGCAATATCTTTCCACCAAGCAGGATGACAAGGACTGGGCATATGGCCTGGCAGAGGTGTCAGTGTTGCCCTATCTGATGTTCTCCTTGAGCGATATGTGGAATTGTGGCGGCACGGGTACTCATTATTACATGGCAGCCGTGACAGCCAATTATAAATCCAATCGTCTGATGATTGGTTATGGAAGGACAAGAGCCGGATACAATTGCGCCGGCGGTGTCTGCAGATATGTGCCGGCATTCAGAGGTGTCCAGATTTCCTATAATTATAATTTCTAATCCTAATCAAAAGCAAAAGATGAAAAAGTTATTCTTACTAATAGCAACATTACCGTTCCTGATAGCCTGTGACAATATAAAAGAAGATGAAAGATATATCCCGGTAGAAAACCGACCGCTTGAAAGAAAAGTGTTGTTGGAGGAATTTACCGGTCAAAACTGCGTTAACTGTCCCGATGCTCATGCCGTTATAGAGAAACTTCAGGACCAGTTCGGGGAGAATTTAGTAGTAGTGAGCATACATGCGGGATCATTTGGGATTCCGGCAGAAGACGGAGGCTTGATGCAGGAAGAAGGCGACATTTATGCCGACCACTGGAAAATCACTGCCTATCCTTGTGGAGTGATAGACAGAAACAGCGGAGTTTTGAATTATGACTCATGGAGCACTGCGATCCGTAAAGACGGCTTGTATCCGGCTAATATGGATTTGGACCTAAGTGCCGAACTTTCTGCCGACGGGAAGACAATCAATATCACAACCGATTTGGTTTCAGAGGGAAGTAATAAAGGGGCATTGCAATTATGGGTCGTTGAAAATGGTATTATCGGCTATCAACGAGACGGAAGCGATAGAATATACGACTATGTACACAACAATGTGTTCAGAGCTTGTGTAAATGGAGAATGGGGCCAAGAAATTGATATGGTTAACGGGGATACGGAACATTTTTACAACAGTATTGAAGTTCTTGCCAATCAAGAAGAAGAAATCAACGACTGGAATGTTAATAATCTTTACATTGTAGGTTTTGTCTATAATGATTCAGGAGTTATTGTTGTTAACAAATGTAAAGTTGAATGATTTTTAATCAATTATAAATAAATTTGAATCAATAAAACACTATAAGCTATGAAGAAACTTTTACTTGCTACACTTGTTTGCGCCGGCACCTTGGTACCTATGGCAGCGCAAGGTATTCAGTTCCAAACCCGCGGGGGAGATAACCTGACCGGGACCACTTACGTATTCGAGGGATATGAAGAAAATCCGCAGGGCAAATCCAAGACAGAGATATTCATAGATCCCCATATATATATTTATTCAGAAACTGATGTTGTTGTAAACATCCAGGCTGCCTCAAACGTACAGATCAACCTGTGTGCCGGAGGTACATGTGAAACAGGCTTTACTCCTATAAAAGAGAACGTTACACTGAAAGCCGGAGTGCCTTTGAATTTGAATTTTGACTATACAGAAGTAGTGGCCAATGATGAGTTGGATTCTTATCAATTGCCGGCCATCGAGACCGTATTGACAGCGTGGGTTACAGGAGATACATCTTCTGTTGTGACTATGACCGTAAAAATGGGTGACGTTAATGCCGGAGTGGATTCATTTGAAGCTGACAAAAATTCAGTAGTATTCAATGGCCATTCACTTACCTATGATGTTACCGGCAATTCACTTCTGAGTGTCTACAGTTTGAGCGGAAAGACAGTTTTGAACCAAGCAGTTGCCGGTAATGGCTCTGTAGGTTTGGAAAGTCTTTCAAAGGGTATCTATCTCTATCGTTTGACCAACAATAAAGGTCAGGCAGTGAAATCTTCAAAAATTATCATTAAGTAAACACGGGACAATGAAAAAACTTCTCTTCACCATATTGGGTTTAGGAGCATTCTTGAGTGTTGCGGCAGAGGATATGATTCCGATGCAGCTTGAAAGAGCTCTACCGGGAAAAGAATTTTCCGGAAAAAATGATATCAAAAGAATAATCGGTGGCAGGAACCAACAGGGCATATTGACTCGCACCGGAGAAGATACCTATGAATTCGGTTATTGTGCAGGCATCGGACAGGCCTTTGGGTTTGGAGAAGCTTATGCCGGTTATGTGCAAGAAGAAGCCATAGAAATTCCAACCTATATGTCAAAAGGATGGGAAGGAATGAAAATCACGAAAATGTTTATAGCTTTAGGTTATACAAGCAATAAGAAAGTCAATTTGTATATTACCAAAGACTTGAATGGTGAGGCGGAGATGTTGCAACCGGCTACCCTTAAATACGATGCCATCAGTTTTGACTCATCAGGTCAAGGCGTTATCGAACAGATCTGGAACGAAGTGGAATTGGACGAACCTTACACTATAGACGGTAATCCATTTTATGTAGGATTCCAGACCCAATTGACTTCCGGTTCAAGCTATCCTATCTGTACAGACTATATGTATTCCGACTGGAATCTTGGAGACTATGTAGGACTTTCAATTGGGGCTAATGGTGAAATGAGTTATATGCACATTGGAGAGCTATATGGTAACCTTTGTATCAGATTTGAGATGCAAGGAGAAATGACCGCTCAGACTGATGCATTGCCCGGAGTGCTGTTCCCGGATGATATGGTGCTTCAAGGAGAAGAATTTTCTGCCGGATTCACTTTACTGAACATAGGTCAGCAGATGATAACTGACATGGATGTGACCTATACCATTGGAGGAGAAGAAGCTACTGATGTTAAGGTAGATTTATATGGACAGGGAAATGGCGGAGTAGAATTCGGTAAATTAGGTTATGTTGAAGTGAGTGGCAAAGCTCCTGAGGATGTTTTGGGAGTCAATCTGCCTGTGGTATTTACCATCAATAAATTGATATATGATGACGAAGAAGTAGACTTCGGTGAAATGTTGCTGTCACAAATGTCAATTGTTCCGGAAACTTATCCAAGGAATGTAGTGGCTGAAGAATTCACCGGCACATGGTGCGGATGGTGTCCAAGAGGAATGGTTGGTATGGAATATATGGATGAAAATTATTCCGACCAGGGATTCATTGGAATAGCAGTGCACTACAATGACCAAATGGAAGCCTCCTCCTATGTAGATATGGTAGAAGTTTTTTCCGGAGGTTCTTTCCCGAGTGCAGTTATGGACAGGTCGGAATATTTTGATCCCAGTGTTGAAAGCTTGGAACAGCTTTTCGCGGCATATAAAGAATTACCGACTTATGTTAAAGTTGGTATAAAGGCACTTTATAATGAAGAGTCCAATGAAATCACAGCAACCGCTACAGCTACATTGGCGGCAGAACAAACAGATGCCAGTTATGCATTTGCGTTTGTGGTGAAAGAAAACAAAGTGGGTCCTTATACTCAGACCAATTATTTTGCTGGAGGTGCCAACGGAGAAATGCCGGGCTGGAGCGATCGAGGATCAAAGGTTTCCACAACTTATGATTTAGTGGCACGATATATTGATTCGGGATTTGGAATAAACAACAGCATGCCTTCTTATATTGAAGGAGGAAAGGATTATGAATATTCAGTGACAATCCCTGTGGAAACTATTGTCAATAATATCAATGACACAGATGTGGAAATAGATATAAATAACTGTTATGTTGTGGCAATGTTGCTCAATACTCAAACCGGAGTAATCATGAATGCGGCCCAAGTTAGCTTAGAGGGCCAGGCCGGTGTCGAAGGTATTATGGCAGAACCTGTTAACGGCCTCTACCGCGTGTATAATCCACAAGGAATTAAAGTGCTTGAGACAAAAGATGCAACACTTGTAAACTCACTACCTAAAGGTATTTACATTATCAACGGCAAGAAGGTAGTATTTTAAGAATTAACCATATTTTAGGGTTGGATGTACACAAAAGGGTCATTCAACCCTAAATTTCCACCAACCATTATCTGTCTAACCAACTGTCATGAAGAAAAAAATAATAAGTCTATCTATTTTGGCCTTATCAGCAATAAGTGTCTATGCTCAAGCTGATGAAGAAGCCTTAGTGTTCGGCTATTGTGGCGCCTATTCATCATCGTTGGGATCAACTGATGCAAAAATTACTGAAGAAAAGGCAGCCATAGAAATTCCAGAAGATTTGGCAAAAACCTGGGCCGGAGCCTTGTTAACCAAGGTGAACATAGGCTATGGACAATCTTCGGTTGATGAGATAACGGTTTTTCTTGCAGAATCTTTAGATTCAGAGCCTTTCTACACTCAAACAGCTACGATGGAAGTAGAAGGCGGTTGGAATATAGTGACCCTTGATTCCCCCTACACAATACCCGAAAAAGGCTTTTTTGTGGGATATAGCGCCAAAGTGAATTCCCCTTCTGATAAACCGATAGGGATGGACAACATAAAGACCTCAAATCCGTATAGTAGTTTTGTCAATACTTACGATGAGTGGGAAGAAGTGGGTAAATTTTATGGAAGCGTTTGTATTAAGATTGCTATGGTGGGTGATAACCTTCCTCAAAATTCAGTAGAGGTTTCGGATTTGAAATTGCCGGAATTGGTGGAAGTAGGTCAACCCTTCTATGCTGAGTTCACTATTTATAACGACGGTGTAAAAACAGTGAAGGAGGTAGCCCTGAATTGCACTGTAAATGGAGTATCAATTGAAAATACGGAAGTGAGCATAGAAAATGGTCCAATCACTTCGGGAGAAATCGGCAAAGTGAGAGTTTCAGGTTTAAAAAGTGACATTGGAGGGAAGAACCAGCCGGTGGTTATAGAAGTGACATGTGTTAATTCTCAGGTTGAAGAATCATATTTCGACAATAAGGTATCCGGAACAGTCAATAGCGCCGACAAATCTTTCAGACAACAAATGGTGGTGGAAGAATTCACCGGCACATGGTGCGGATGGTGCCCAATTGGACTTGTTGGCATGGCCTATATGAAAGAGAATTACGGCAATGAAGGTTTCAATGGGATCGCCGTCCATAATGGAGATGAAATGCAAGTTCCTTCATATTCCAGTTTCGCTACCACCTTTAGTGAAGGTCAATATCCAAGCGCTCTTATAAATCGATCTATTTATATCCTTGAACCATCAATAGAAACTCTTTCCTATTATTTCGGAGAATTGACTAAGTTTCCAACCTATGCCGGATTCACAGACTTAAGTGCTACATATATTAATGGAAACGACGGAAACCCGGGCGAAATCGCAGTTTCTTCAACTGTGGAATTTTCTTTTGATGAACAAAATGCAAGGTATGCAGTTGCATATGTGATAGTGGAGGATAATGTGGGACCTTACACTCAGACAAATTATTTTTCCGGAGGACAGGAACAACTTGATGGATGGAGCGATAAGCCTTCAAAAGTTCCGGATACCTATTATAATGAAGTGGGACGTTTGATAGAAACCACCTATGGTATAAATGGAAGCGTTCCTTCAGAAATAAAAGCAGGAACGGAATATAATTATCAAAGAAGTCTGAGTTGTGAATATGTGGAAAATATTTCCGAATGTGAGATCATAGCGTTGTTGCTTGACAAAAACACGGGAGAAGTGGTTAATTCAGCCAAGACAAGTATTTCCAATACAAATGCAGGAGTGGGTGCCATTGAGAAAGAAGATGGTAAAGCTGTAGTTTACAGTCTGCAGGGCTTGAAGGTGTTGGAAACAGATGATGCCACCCAAATAAGAAATCTCAGAAAAGGTATTTACATCATAAACGGGAAGAAAGTGATTTTATAAAAATTGGCTTCACCATTTATAATCTGATCAATAGACAGCACAATAAAAATTATGATGAAAATGAAAAGGACATTATTGATTGCAACAGGGTTATTGATACCCTTTATCGGAAGTGCCCGAGAATTGGTAGAACCAAAGTATGAAACCGGGGTGTATGTTCTCAAGATGTCACCTAATGGAAAATGGATGGGTAGCCGAGCCGGAGATGCAAGTATGTATAATTATGAAACGGGAGAAAATATTTACCATAGTCCATGTGTTCTCGGACTTGGCAATGCAGTCGCCAATAATGGAATGGCAGTAGGAGATGCCAATGATGTAGGTGCTTTATTCTATAAGGGAAAGACTTATTTCCCTGAAGCTATAGGAGGTGATAATTATTGGTTCTGTGACATAAATGCTATCACCAAGGATGGTACTTATATAGCGGGTATTCTCAATAATACAAAACGAGATGGCGTGAGTTATGTACCCTTCATAGCTACTGTGGATGAGAGTGGAAATGTAGGAGAACCCACTATACTACCTTATCCTAAAGAAGATTTTTTCGGTGCTGCACCGCAATTCGTCACAGCTGTATGGATGAGTGATGATGCCAAGACAGTGGTGGGTCAGGTTCAGGACTGGCGGGGAATGTTCTCATATCCTATATATTTTAAGCAGGATGACTCAGGGGAATGGGCTTATGGCTTGCCGACAGAATCAAGTTTTAATCCTACCGGAATAGATATACCCGTGAATCCGTGGCTAAACGAACCTGCCTTCCCGGATCCTGAAAATTTCATGAGCGGCCTTAGAAAGGATGCTTATTTAACTGCCTTCGAGGCTTATTCCACCGGCATGGGGCCTTATCCTAATCCTGCAGACTATATGCTTGATGATGAGTATGATGCCTATGCGGCAGCTGTTACTTCTTACAACGAATGGTATTATGGACAAGTTGAGGCAATAAGAGATTATATCAGAATTTATGGTGAAGTTCTCCGTACCACCCCATCTTTCGCTGCGAATGATATGGCCATGCATCCTTCAGGAGATTATTTCCTGATGCGTGGAGGAGTGGAAGATGAAAACGGAGATATGGTCAGCGCAATTTATAAATTCAGTACCCTCGACGATAGCTATGAAACTATAAAATGTCCGCAAGGAGGATTCTTCCCCAACCAAGTGTTAAACAATGGGACAATATTGATAACAAAAGGTATTGAATCTGTGCCCACCACCTATATATTGTTACCGGGTGCTGACGAATTCATCACACTGCAGGAATATTTTGCAGACAGTTATCCGGAAATTTCCGAATGGCTCGACGACACAGTTCCGGGAGGTACCGGAGTTGTGCTTGTGAATGATGACATGACCATTTTCTCAGGAGCTTTGACACCGGAACAATTGGCGGATTATGACTGGGATTTCAGTGATTTTTATTACAGCAACTATTTCATCGACCTGAATCCCATGGGGGGAGTGGAATCTTTGGTTGAGGAACCTAAGAATGGAAAATATATAGTGTATGACATTCAAGGAGTGAAAGTGCTTGAAACCACTGAAGTGGGTGACCTTGAGAATCTCGGAAAAGGATTATATATTGTTAATGGAAATAAAATCATAAAGAAATGAGAAAAAGCTTTTTATTGATGGCCTTCTTTATGGCTTCTCTTACATGCTTCTCACAAGAAAGTGTAGAGCCTGAATTAGTTCCCGGAGTTTATGCATTAAAGATTTCTCCCAACGGAAAATGGGTTGGAAGTATGGCAGGCGATGCCAGTATTTATAATACAGAAACCGGAGATAATAATTATTACAACGGTATCTTTTTAGGCCTTGGTAATGCGGTAGCCGATAACGGAATGGCTGTGGGAGATATGAATGATGTTGCAGCGATATTATATAATAAACAGACCATTTTCCCATCTTCTTTGGTAGATAATTATTGGTTTTGTGGACTTAATTCCATCACTCCGGATGCAACGCGTATATGTGGAATTCTGAACAACCCACTTGTAAGTCAGGGTTCAGAAAGTAAGGACGAATATTATACGATGTACGTGCCCTTTGTAGCAGATATTGATGCTGACGGAAATGTGGGCGAACCAATAATATTACCTTATCCTGAACTTGACTTTTTCGGAGTTGCTCCCGAATATATCACAGCCGTATGGATGAGTCGTGACGGAAAAACCGTTATCGGTGAAGTATTAGACGGAAGAGGTCAGTACGCCTATCCTATTTATTTCATAGAAGATGAGAAGGGTGATTGGAGTTATGGTCTTCCGTCGGAGTCTTTATTCAATCCCACAGGAATTGAAATACCAAAAAATCCATGGGCCGACCAACCTCCTTTCCCAAATCCGGAAGATTTCATGAGTGGACAGAGAAAGGCGGCATATTTGGAAGCTTATCAGGAATATGTATCGGGAAACACTGCTGTGATGCCTGTTCCTGAGGATTATATGACAGATTCACAGTTAGAAGAGTATGCTGATGCAATTCAAAGTTATAATGAATGGTTTTATGGACAAAGTCAAGCCATCGCTGATTATATAACGATTTATAACGCAATCCTTAAAACCAGTCCTACTTTTAGTGGTAATGAACTTACTATTGAACCTTCAGGTCAATATCTTATGGTAAGAGGAGGCTTGACAGATGATAATTTTGAAATGGTAAGTAAGATTTATAAATTCGGAATTACTACTGATGAAATTCAGGAAATTGAAACACCTACAAAAGAATATTATCCTTGGATGATTCTTCCTGACGGCACCTTGATTATTACTAAAGGGCTTGCGTACGTTCCCAATTCCTATATAATGCTTCCGGATTCAAATGAATTCATTACTTTGCAGGAATACTTTGATCCTGAATATCCCGAGATTGCTGAATGGTTGGATGCCGAGGTTCCGGGAGGTACAGGAGTAGTTAGTATGAATGATGACAAGACAGTTATAACCGGAGCATTGGTACCCGACCAGTTAGCTGACTCAGATTATGCTACAGGCGGCTATTATTACAATACCTATTTCATACTCTTAGGCAATGCCGGAGTGGAATCAATAGTGGACAACGGAACAGATGGAGTATATAAGGTATATGATCTTACCGGCGTGAAAGTGATGGAAACAAAAGATGCTTCTGTGGTGAATAATTTGCCTAAAGGCATATATATTATAAACGGAAAGAAAATATTTAAACAATGATGAAAATCTTTACCAAGACATTTATTCCGGCACTTTGTTTAGCCTTAAGTGCCGGATATGCCAAAGGCGAAGAGATTGGAGTAGATCTGAGAAATGATTTAGGAACGGTGAGTGTGGGTCAGACTTACTCACTTTCTAAAAAAGGTGATTACTATTATTATACACCAGAAGAATCAGGATTGATAACCGTACAGACCAATTTTGACGGTAATTACAATCTTATCGGATATCAGGACCAGTGTTATTTTTTCCTATATGACCTTTCCTGGGCGGCAGGCCCCGGAGTTTATGCTTTTGTCACATCTCCATCTATGGCTGAAATAGTGGATGGGGGATACAGATTCTTATTTAATGTGAAAGCCGGAGAAAAATATATCTTCGGATATGGTGATAATCTTCGAACTCCTCTTGACTTCGAGATACTTGACATAGATGCAGAAGAAATACCCGCAGTATTGACATATTGTTATCCAACACCGGGAACTACCTTCGACACCGGCATGGGCATTAATGATGTTACACTTGAGTTTGACCAGAATCTTGTTTCGGTGGAAGGAGTTACAATGGATTATACCAACAAAGAAGGAAAATCTGTAAGTGTTCCGTTAAATAATAATTATACAGGAGGCCCCGAATATAGCACGAATCAATTGATAGCTCGATTTGGTTATGCAAATGGTATATTTAAAGCGGCTAAAGAAGACGCTGACTATGATTATCCGTTTTATTTGAGTTTCAATAAAGTGCAATGCACCGGAGGTCCTGTTACATCCACTAATATAAGAGAAGGAAAAGATTTTGTAGAATGTAATTCCGATGGTGATATCAGAATTGAATATCAATTCATGGATGCTGTGAAATTGATTAAATACAATATGCCATCCACACTATATTCTTATTTCGCCCCCGGTACGCCCGAAGGTATGGCCACATTTGAATTTGACGGCCCGGTCATTGCAAGTGGAGCTCGTCTTATTATGATTATGGGTAATCATCCGATGGGTACGGAAGGAGGTGATGAATTAGATCCAAGTTGGGATATAAATTATTCTTTAAATGAAGATAATACTGTTCTTACTCTCAATTTCACAGGTATCGATTACGGAAAATACCTGGAAAAAAATTATAGTATGGCCACTGTTATCATCACAGGAATCAAAGGAGAAAATGGTCTTTTAGCTGACTTGGACAATGGCATAGGTGCCATCGAATTTTTCCCCAAATATGTTAATTCACCATTTGAAGGAGTTGAGATACCCGGGAACATAACGGAGACTCCAACCATTACACCAAGAAACTATTCCTTATTAAGAGAACTTGTAGACCTGGAACTGACCTGGAGCCAACCGGTAGAATTAGTAGCCGGTTTGATACCAGAGGCAGAAGTGGTTCTCGACATTAATGCTCCTGTACAGGTGCCGTTATATGTGAATAATGGTTCCTTATTCGTTGCGCTTTCTGAAATTAAATTACCTGGAAATTCATTCTCAGGCCAGTGCGAGATAACTATACCGGGTGGTATAATTAAAAATTCCGAAGGGCTTGTAAACGCACCCTTAATGTTAGCATACACACTTTCAGTATCCGATAGTAGCGGAGTTGACACTATTGGATCTGAGAAGGAAGAATGTATAGAAATATATACCATTAGGGGGGAGAAGGTGAGTCCTTCAGATTCCCTTCGTGGAATATATATCATAAATGGTAAAAAAGTTCTTTTAAAATAATAATTAGATTAGTTTTTCGTAAATAAAATAAAACCAAAAAGTTAAGATTATGAGAAAAACCTTTACACTTGCAAAGCTCGCAATGGGACTCTTGATTTTGGGAGCCGGCGTAGCAACGGCATCTGCAGAAAACACATTGGTGATGGGAGAGGCTTATACAGGATTAAGCGCTGCCAATCCTTTGGAAGGAAGTTTCACAGCTGATGCGAATGGTACACTTTATGTAGCTCAGACCGGTTCTTATGACTCACATCTCTTCAAGTCGGCCGATAACTACACAGAATCAAACTGGATTGTCAGCGACGGCTACACACAAAAGTTAAATGTGTATACTTTGCCTTATGTTTTATCAAAAGGCCAGACTGTTTATTTTTATGGTCCGTCGGGAAATTATGACACTCTCACATCTGTAGAATTCACATGGGAAGCAAATGAACAGGGATTGGCGGTTATTACAGAAAACGTGCCATTTAAGGCATACGAAACTGTGATGGAATATACGCCGGCCATTGATGGTATATTAACTATAGAAGCCTCAACTTATTATCAATTCAACTGGGCATCCCCGGCAGGCACAGGCCTTTTATTCAGTGACTTGGGCCTGAATCAAAAAGTCGACCTTCAATATGTAGGCAGCGAACAAGATATGGATACACCTCCTACTCATTATTCCACACCTGTTATCGGAGGCACAACTTATTATTTCTATAATAGCTTGGTTTCAAATTGTGAATTCACTTTCACATTGGCAGAACTTACAGGAGTAGCTATAGTGGAAGTAACTCCGACTCCGGGTATGTCATTCGACTACGCGGGTGATTATGGCGCAGGTGTATTGTTATCATTTGATCCGAAAAGTGTAGAATTCGATCATGCATATATCACTTATACTCCTGCAGGTACCGAATCTGAAGTAACTGAAGAATTAATCAACGTTGACGGTCAGATAGGGGAAAATGGTCAATATGAATATACAGAAGGTTATTGGAAATTCCAGGCAGTTTCTCTTTATTTTGCGAGGGCAGCTAAAGGCACTGACTTGACGCTCACACTCACTAATGTTAACTATAATGGAATTCAAATCACAGAATCTACACTCGACAATGATGCAGTGGTTGTAGAAGACGGAAATGTGTCTATCACTTGGGTACGTCCCGCAGTTGATATGGCGATAGTAGAACAATCTTGGCCTACAATGATATATAGTTCATCTCCGGCGGGTGATTCTTCTATGATAGCCACCATCACCTTCAATGAGGATGTTGTTTCCAAGCCAAGTGCAAGCATGGTATTCGGAACTCAGTATTGGGGAGCCGGTTCCTCAGGTGACAATCCTGACCCGGGAATGGATCTTCCTTGCAGTGTTGACGGTGCTACAATCACAGTAGACTTCAGCGGTATCAATTTCGGTGCCCTCTATAACTCCGGAAGTAAAGTTTACAATAATATTACAGTATTCATTGGTAACATTGTTGGAGCCGATGGCCAGAAGTTTATAGATCAAAACCCCGGTATCGCTCAAAATATATCATACCAGAATTCTCCGGCACCGGAAGGCCCGTCTTCTGTAAGCACTCTTGAAAAGGAAAAAGAATCAAATTCAATATATAACCTCAATGGAGTAAAAGTTGATAACAATATCAATAATCTTTCAAAAGGTGTTTATATCATTAATGGCAAAAAAGTGATAGTGAAATAAAGTTTAAAGTTAAATAAAACCATTTCGTTCAAACTTTTAACTGTAGACTTCTCGTAAGAGATAATGTGATGTAAAAAACATCCCATTATCTCTTTATTTATTTTGATATTAACGGATTTTTAAGTAATTTTGCTTAACTAAATTTTAGTATTAACAAACAAGTGATTTTTATGAGAAAATTTACTTTAGCATTGGCCGTTGCAGCGATGACAGCAAGCGCAGCAATGGCACAAAATTATACTTTGAACCCGGCGCCTGGCGTGGCTACTGACCTTCAAGGTATCGTGCTTACTTTCCCAACAGAAAAAGTTGGTTACTATGAAAACAGCCGTTTCCCTATAGCAGTATTGGAAAATACTACTACAGGTGCTGTTTACTACTGCCAGGATCCAGACCTCAATGACAGAGCAATGGTAGATGGTAGCGAGTACACATTAGTGTTCATTGAAGAAAGCAGTGATGAAGCTGAGGCAGAAATCTCACAACCGGGTAACTATGTGCTCACCATCCGTGGTCTTTACACAGGAGAACTTGAAGACGCAGTTGATTTAGATGTTATAACAGAAAATTACACAATCAATTATCCTGCTCCTTACACTCTCAGCCCCGCTGCCGGTGTTGCAACAGACCTTCAGGGTATCGTTCTCACATTTACAGCTGACAAGGTTGGTTTCTATGAAAACAACCGTATGCCTGTTGCTACTCTTGAGAACCTTACTACAGGTAAAGTTTACAACTGTGCAGATGCTGATCGCAACGCTAAAGCTGAAACAGATGGCGCTGCTTACACACTCGTTTTCTTAGGCGAAGATGATGAAGAAGCTCCTGTTGCAATCAACGAACCCGGCGAGTATCTTCTTACAGTGAAAGGAATGTATGTTGGTGAAATTGGTGAAGAAGTTGGTCTTCCGGTAATCACAGCTAACTACACAGTTGAATATCCTTGCGCTTATACTCTTGCTCCGGAACCAGGTGTTGCTACTGACCTTCAGGGCATCATTCTTTCATTCGAAGCTACAGGCGTTGCTTTCTACGAAAACAACAAAATGCCGGTTGCTGTTCTTGAAAACACAACTACAGGTGCTGTTTACAGCTGCTTTGAAGCTGACCGCAACACCTTTACAACTGCAGGAACTGAATTCGTTCTTTATTTCGTAAGTGAAGATTATGAAGAAGGTGACGATCTCGAAGCTATCAACGTTCCCGGTAACTACAAACTTACAGTAAGCGCTTTATATGTAGGTGAAAACGAAGATCTTCCTGTTATAACAGCTGATTATGTTATCGAATACCCGGTAGCTTATGAACTTTCTCCGGTAGCCGGTTCTTCAGTTGAATGTCTCCAGAATATTTCTGAAGGTAACTATCAGACTATAGTTCTTTCATTCCCGGATGAATTCGTAGGTTTCTATGAAAATAACAAAATGCCGATTGCTACATTGGTTAACAATACAACAGGTGTAGAATACAATTGCTACGAGGCTGACCGCAACACTAAGGCTGAAGCTGCTGCTTCTTATAACTTAGTATTCCTTGATGAAGATGATGAAGCTGCATACATTAACGTTCCGGGTGAATACACTCTTACTATCAAAGGTATGTGGACAGGTGATGAAGAAGACCCGACTGATCTTCCTGCTATCGTAGCTAAATACGTTGTAGTTTATCCGGTTGAATATCTTCTCGATCCTGCTAACGGTGCAACTGTAGGCGAAATTTCTAAGGTAACAATTGACTTCTACAACAACAAAAACGTTGTATTCTTGACAGGTAATATCTCAGCAGCTGTTATTACTAACGGCCAAGAAGGTGATTATGAAGTTGCATACGTATGCCAAGAACCTACAATGGATCCACGCGCTGAATCAGAGGGTAGAGTATATGACTTAGTATTCACTAATGAAAACGATGAACTTGTTTCAATCAACGTTCCCGGCATGTGGTATCTCACAATCAGAAGTCTTGCTCTTGAAACTTTGGATGAAGCTACAGGAGAATATGATTATGAAGATCTCCCCGTTATCAACGCAGTTTACTATGTAGACGGCGAACCTGGTGAAGGTGACACTTCAAAGGTTGTTGACCTCACTTCTCCGGAAGGCGTTTACAATGTATACTCAGTAAACGGTACTCAAGTTGTTAAGAACGGTAGCGTAGATGCTCTTAAAGCTCTTGGTAAAGGTATCTATGTAATCAATGGTCACAAAGTAGTTATTAAATAATAAACCGCTTTATAATACAAATTAAGGGACGCTTCAGAGCGTCCCTTTTTGTTGTAGTAAAGTTTGAAAACGGATAATAAAAAAAGATGTGTTGTTATAACACATCCTTTTTTGTGGGTGGAGATGGATTCGAACCACCGAAGGCGTAAGCCAGCAGATTTACAGTCTGCCCCATTTGGCCACTCTGGTATCCACCCTTGAAACAACGGTCTACCCGTTTATTTCGATGCAAATTTAAATATATTCTCCAATTTATGCAAGAAATTTGATAAATTTGCAAAAACTCATGTTATGATTGAAATAATTAACCTTGACAATACTCCCTCACTCGTAAATAGATTCATGAGAGAGCTGCGTGATACCTCCATTCAAACTGATCCTCTTCGATTTCGACGCAATCTTGAAAGGATTGGTGAAATAATGGCATATGAAATTTCAAAACGGCTTGATTATCATAATGAAGAGATCATCACTCCATTGTCAAAAGTAAATATCAAAGAAACTTCTGAAAAGATAGTATTGGCAACTATATTGAGGGCAGGCCTTCCTTTCCACAATGGTTTCCTAAATTATTTCGATCATGCGGAAAATGCATTTGTCAGTGCCTACAGAAAATATAAAGAGAAAGGAGACAAATTCGACGTGTTGGTAGAATACCTTGCTTCTCCGGATATTGAGGGGAAAACACTCATTATAGTTGACCCGATGCTTGCCACAGGAAGTTCCATGGAATTGGGCTACAGGGCTCTCTTAAATAATGGAACACCTGCAAAAATACATGTAGCCTCCGTGATAGCCTCTCAACAGGCAATGGATTATATTGTAAAGGTGATGCCTGAAGACAAAACCACAATATGGACGGCAGCCATTGATCCTGAAATCAACAGTCATAGCTATATTGTGCCGGGACTGGGTGATGCAGGAGATCTTGCTTACGGTGTGAAACTATGACTCTTGACAATATAGAGATACTGAACTTCAAGAATATTCCTAACGCAAAGTTGGAATTCTCTCCCGGTGTGAATTGTCTTTTGGGAATGAACGGCATGGGGAAAAGCAACCTTCTTGATGCCATACATCTTCTGAGCATGGCCAGGCCTATGACTTCTTTGCCCGATTCTTCCTTGCTGAAACATGGTGAAGAACTAATGCTTGTGAAAGGGGAGTTTCATACGGATGCTGATGCTAAAGACACGATTTCTTGCGGGCTCGCCAAAGGTAAGCGTAAAAGTTTGAAAAGAAACGGAAAAGAATACTCTAAATTTTCGGAACATATAGGAAATTACCCTATCGTGATTTCAACTCCCGATGATTCCAGAATTGTATCAGGAAGTGGAGAGGAACGCCGTAAACTTATGGATATGGTGATTTCTCAGGCTGATCCTACATATCTTGCCTCTTTGATAAAATATAATAGGGCACTTGAGAATCGAAATAAAATGTTGAGAGCCGGTGTTAAAGACCCGATTCTTTATGAATCCATAGAAAACACTATGGAAGAAACCGGAACTGTTATACATAATGCAAGAAAAGATTGGGTTGAAGCCATAGGGCCGATAATAGCTGAAATTTATGAAAGGATATCCGGAGGAAACGAAAAAACCGACATAAAGTATAAGAGCAAGTTAAATGACTCCACCATGAAAGAGGTGCTTGAGGCCAATAGGGCAAAAGATCAAGTGTTGGGATTTACTTCGGCCGGAGTACATCGCGATGACCTTGAATCAAGTCTTGACGGCTACAGTCTTCGTGCTTTGGGTAGCCAGGGTCAGTTAAAAACCTTCGCAGTGGCTCTCAGATTGGCTATTTATCGTTATCTTAAACGGCAGAAAGGTGTTACTCCTCTGCTATTGCTTGACGATATTTTCGATAAGCTGGATGCTTCAAGAGTGGAAAACATAATGAAGGAGGTGACCAATACAGAGGAATTCGGTCAAATTTTCATTACCGACACCAATCGTAAACACTTGGATGATATTTTGTCGGGTATAAATGGTCCCAAGACCTTAATCCATGTTTCGCAAGGAGAATTCACCCCGATAACTCTGGAATGATATGCAAAGATACACCCCTCAAAGTGTTGGCGATGTGCTTCGTGACTTGCTTGAACAGACCTCGCTTCAAAACAGGATGGATGAACTCAAAGCCGCGGATATGTGGAAAAGAGTCGCAGGCAATGCCATTGCAAATCTAACAGGAAAACCAAATGTGAAAAACGGAGTCATGTATATCGGTGTTCCAAATGCGTCCCTGCGAAATGAATTGCATATGAACCGTACAAGATTGCGTGAGATAATAAATCAAAATATCGGTAAAGAAATTATCACAGAAATAAAATTCACTACATGAATCCCCACGAAATTCCTTCTTTGGAAATATTCAAAAATCGTCTCCCCATCCAGATCCGCTTCAGTGATGTGGATGTGGTTGGTCATGTCAACAATATTGTCTATTTGCAGTATTATGACACCGGGAAAGCCACCTTTATGACTGAGCTGTTGGGCAGATCCATTTCCTGGCAGGAGGTGGATACGGTTGTGGCCAATATAGATTGTGCCTTCATAGCACCCATATTCTGGGGAGAAAAAATAGAGGTGCTTACCACGTGCACATTTATCCATGATAAAAGCTTCAAGCTTCTTCAAATGCTCAGGAATACAGAAACCGGAGAAGTGAAATCGCTTTGCGAGTCTGTGATGGTGTCGTTTGACCCCGACACTCAGAAAGCTGCACCTTTGAGTGAGGAATGGCGTGAAAAACTCACAGCCTGTGTGAATAATAAACCTGTGAAAAAATAGTAGAAAGAGGACATGACACAGATAGAACTTAAATTAAATTTAGAAACGTCGGGACTCACACCCGCAGATAAAGAAATTCTGCAAGAGGCGGTTCGTATACGTGAGGAGGCCGGCAACTATATCTCGAAAGAACAGTATCTTGAGGCTATGGAGCGAACTGTGGCCGCTCTAAAACTTATGAGGAATTTCCCGGATTATCAGAATCCTGAATTTCGCTCATTGTTTGTGGCCCTCCTTTTCGATTTGGCAGAGATACATTATTGTTTGAAGAACTATAAACAAAGTGAAAAGGAGGTTGAAACCCTTTTTAAGGTTCTTGACAATCTTGTGAAACAAGACGAGGAAAGATTCAGTCAGTATCATATCCTGGCCATGGAACTCTCTACCCGTATACTTAGATCGCGTAAGAAAGCGATGGATTTGTTGGTTAAACAGCAGATAGCCACAGGATCACTTTATGACAAAGTGAATTCCGGTGTCAGTGCTGCGGCAGAAAAATTGGTGGATTCTCTGTGTATCACCGCACAGCTGCTTTCAGCCACAGGAGATATAAGGGAGTCTTTGAAATTTTATGCGGAAGCATTGAAAATATCCAAGAAACGAGCCGGAAGAGTTACAAAAAAAGAGATAAAGATCACTATCGATATGGCTGAAGTGATGATACGTCTCCGTTCCATGCTTCCGAGAGCTAAACGTTTATTGGAGGCTATCCTTCCTCATGCCGTAAGCCTGAAGGCTGTGGAACTCGAACAGGATATAATATCACTGATAGAGGTTATAGACAATAATGAAGAACCGGAGACAAAGTGGCGTGTATTCCTACATAAGGTTATTGCAGGAGCCAAGTCTAAATTCACAACCACCAAGTAATTATCCTTAATTCCTAATAAAATGTCAACAATATTGAATACCAACGGAGCTCAATTGGAGATTCCTTTACTAAATAAAAAAGTGACCGGTAAATTCTACGTTGTGACAGCCGACTGGAACTCCGAAATAACCTATGCTCTGCGGGATGGAGCCATAGACGTGCTTCGAAAAGCCGGAGTGGAAGAAAGAAACATAAAAAGCGTGACTGTACCCGGCACTGTTGAACTCGTAAATGCGGCCGGAATGATGGTGCATGGCGGTGATGCAGCAGCTGTGATAGTGATAGGCTGCGTGATAAGAGGAGACACACCACATTTTGACTATGTATGCCAAATAGCGGCTCAGGGAGTGGCCACTCTCAATAGCCATGGAAAAACACCGGTGATATTCGGAGTGCTGACCGTAGACAACCTAAGTCAGGCTCAAGAGAGAGCCGGAGGAATTCTCGGTAATAAAGGGGCTGAAGCAGCCACAGCCGCAATTACTATGGCAAATCTTCACGTTTCCTTTTGGTTTTAAGAGTCATTATCACTAACTTTGTATCTGCCCCAGCTCGCTCAATTAAAAAGCAAGTGCGGCTGATATAACAGATGCAAGAAACCTATCCTTTATTCCTAACTCCAACCCCGGCTTCCCAGGAAGATAAAATAATAGATGCCGCCTTTCGCGAGCTCTTGAACTGCTATGTGGAAAGCAACCACCGCAAGAAGGTGGAAATAATCGAAAGGGCATTCCGCTTTGCTAAAGAGGCTCATAAGGGTGCACGCAGACGTAGTGGTGAACCCTATATTCTTCACCCCATCGCTGTGGCAAGAATTGTGGTGGAGGAACTGGGATTGGGTTCTACTTCAATCTGTGCGGCTCTGCTTCATGATGTGGTCGAGGATACCGACTATACACACGAGGACATAAAAACAGCTTTCGGTGCCAAGATTGCTGATATCGTGGAGGGGGTAACTAAAATTTCCGGAGGAATTTTTGGTGCGCAGTCTTCTATACAGGCTGAGAATTTCCGAAAATTGCTGCTATCAATGAGCACCGATATCAGGGTGATCCTTGTAAAGATGGCCGACAGGCTTCACAATATGCGTACCCTTGGTTCCATGAGGCCTGAGAAACAATACAAGATCGCCGGAGAAACCCTTTACGTCTATGCTCCTTTGGCTCACCGGCTCGGACTTAGCAAGATAAAATATGAACTCGAAGATCTGGCCTTCAAGTATGAGCACCCGCAAAAATACCGTGAGATAATCGAGAAGGTAAATGAAACTGAGGAGCATCGTCTTGCCATCACTGAAGAATTTGTGGCTCCGATAAAACAGATGCTTGATAATGCGGGTTTCAAATATGAAATAAAGGCTCGTGTGAAAAGTGCTTATTCCATCTATAACAAGATGGAAACAAAAAAAATCCCCTTTGAAGAAATATATGACGTATATGCAGTGCGTGTGATTTTTGAAAATGAGGATGAAGCGCTTGAGAAAATCAGATGTTGGCAGATCTACACCTTCTTTACAGAAAAATATAAGATTCATCCCGAACGGCTTCGCGATTGGATAAGCATTCCCAAAGCCAACGGTTACAGGGCTTTGCACTTAACAGCCATGGGCCCTGAGGGAAAATGGATAGAAGTGCAGATCCGTTCGAGAAAGATGGATGAAATTGCCGAACTCGGCTATGCCGCTCATTGGAAATATAAAGACGGGGTGAACGAAGACGAAACGGAGCTCGACACCTGGATGAATACCATCAAGGATATTTTAGCGCATCCGGAACCCAATGCAATGGATTTCCTTGACACGATCAAGCTGAATCTTTTTTCCTCTGAGATATATGTTTTCACACCCAAAGGAGATCTTCTGACTTTGCCCACGGGAGCCACCGTGCTGGATATGGCTTTTGCAATTCACTCCCAACTCGGTCTGGAATGTATGGCCGGCAAGATAAGCCATAAACTTGTGCCGAGGTCGCATGTGCTTCAAAGTGGTGACCAAGTGGAAATAATAACATCAAAGTCGCAGTCGCCCACACCCGAATGGATGGATTTCTGCCATACGGCTAAGGCTAAAAACCGTATCCGCACTTACCTCAAGAAGGCAGAGACAGCTGACAAACTCTCTCCGGAAGAACTTGATAAAATTCAGACGCCCTCGGGATCGCAGGAAGAAAAACGGTCGTTGGTGAAGAAACTGTTGCTCTATCCCTTTAAATCAAAAAAGAAGAAAGGAGACCATAGGGCAAGAGTGGCAATCGACCGTAAAAAGGTTTTCACTTTATATCCTGATGACAAGGAACCTAACTATCACATAGAGTCTTGTTGTTCACCGTTGCCCGGCGACGATGTCTTGGGGTTTGTTAATGAAGATGAGGAAGTGGTGCTCCACAAAGTGAACTGTCCAATTGCAATGAGGCTTAAAAGTATATATGGATCCCGTCTTGTAGTGACCCATTGGGGCGGAAGTTCATCTACATTTGAGGCAGCAGTGGAAGTGGACGGTATTGACCGTATGGGTATTTTAGACGAGCTTATTGACCTGGTTTCTAAAAAATTCGAAATCAATATCAGAAGTCTCAACATTTCCACCAGTAAAGAAGTTTTCCATTGCGACATGACTTTTTGCGTGGACAATGCGGATACAGTCAACAATCTTTGTGAAAGCCTGCTACACATCAAAGGTGTAAAATTCGCAAAACGAATTTCATGATGTTATCAAAAATATTTTCCCAAATAAATCTCCTTCGATTCGGATTGGCAGCCTCTGCGGTGGCTATCATATTACTGGTGCTTCCTCATGCCGATCATCAGGGCCTATCCTATGAACAGAACCAGCCCTGGAAATACCCTTTGCTCACGGCAGATTTTGATATTCCAATACTGAGGGACTCTACCTCCATAAGGGTGATGCGCGACAGTATCGACCGAACTTTCATACCTTTCGTTAAAAGAGACCGAGAAGCTCAACGAGAGAATACAGAAAGGTTCGCCGCATTGATATCATCTACGGCTTCTGCCGATCAGGCACGAATACTGAGTTCTTTGTTGAATCAAACATATGAGGCCGGTATCCTTGACAACGACCTTCTGGAAGAGCTTCAAAAAAATCATAAAAACACTCTTCGGCTTGTTAAGGACGAGAATGGACAGGCCAAGGAAATTGTAGTCTTGGATGCAAAGTCGATGTACTCTGCAAGAAAGGCATATGTGTATATAGATTCTGTATATGAAGCGGTGAAGACTAAATCCATGCCGGATCTTTCGCAGGATATCATAAAGGCTCTTAATTTAAGTCTCAACGCCAATATCGTGCTTGATTCAGTCACCGACGCCAAATATCGCGACCAGGAATATCTTACTGTAAACGGAGCTCTCGGTGTTATAAAGACCGGTCAAAGAATTGTTGACCGGGGTGAAATCATTACCCCTCAGATCTACACCAACCTGAATACCTATCAGGAAATGTTGGAGACAAGGCAATCCGACAGGCATGACCATACTTATTTCATCATCGGGCAAGGTTTGTATATTGCCGTAATTCTTTCCATACTTTATATTTTCCTCCGAATATATCGTCCACGGTTCTTTGCGGATATCAGGAAGATGACATTCCTGGTGACCTTTATCACTCTCTTCACACTATTTGCCATCCTGATGTTTGAGAATGTGATACAAGGTCTGTTCGTCGTGCCATTTGCTGCAGTGCCTGTGATAGTACTTGTGTTTTTTGACTCGCGTACCGCAATTTTCTCACTTATCACTGTGGTGTTCCTGGCAGCACTGGTTTCCACCTATCCCCTCCAGTTTCTTTTTATGGAACTGACGGTGGGTTTGGTGTCAACCTTCAGTATATGGCAGCTCGACCGTCGTTCCCAACTGCTTCGCACGGCAGTGTTGTCACTAATCACATATGTGTTCACATATTTTGTGATGTTACTCATCATGGAGGGTAATTTCTCCCAGTTCTCATGGAGACTTCTGGTGATGTTTCTGATTAACTCGGTGATACTCTCTTTCGCCTATGTGCTGATTCTTGTGATAGAAAAAATATTCGGCTTCACATCGGCTGTGACGTTGGTGGAATTAAGCGACATCAACAGTCCTTTGCTTCGAAGGCTTGCCGAGGAGGCTCCGGGCACCTTCCAGCACTCCATACAGGTGTCGACCATCGCAGCTGAAGCAGCAAGGGCCGTGGGAGCCAATACTACTCTGGTGAGAACAGGTGCGCTTTACCATGATATCGGAAAACTTTCCAGCCCTATTTTCTTTACCGAAAATCAACATGGCATAAATCCTCATCAAGGTCTTGATCCGGTGACAAGTGCAAAGAAGATAGTATCACATGTCACTGAGGGAGCGGCCTTGGCCAATAAGCATAAATTGCCAGCTTTGGTGAAGTCGTTCATTATGGAGCACCATGGAAAAGGTATGGCTAAATATTTTTATACCACGGCAGTCAACAATAATCCCGACAAAGTTATCGATAAAGAAGATTTCTCTTATCCGGGACCCAATCCAAAAAGCGTGGAGACTTCTATTCTTATGATGGCCGATGCTGTGGAGGCTGCCTCACGTTCACTAACCGACTACTCTCCGGAATCGATCGATCGTTTGGTGGAAAATATCATAAACGGACAGATAGCCGACGGCATGTTTAAAGAATCTCCCATTTCTTTTAAGGATGTAGAGATTATCAAGAGCGTGTTTAAGAAACGTCTTGCTACAATTTATCACACGCGTGTACGTTATCCCGAAATGAAGCAGGATACGGCCACAGCCCAAAATTTAAATCAGAAAGAAAATGCCTAAAAATATTATCAAATATTTATTTTGTGCCATTGCGGTTACTTTAAATTGCATCGGAGCATTCGCTCAGTCGGCTGAGGAAAATCAGTCAGCGGCTCAGCAGAATAAGCGTAAAATTGTGGTGGAGAAACCGGATCTCGACGAAATTAAGCAAAAGACTTATGATCCTAAGAGCCCGTATTATTTCCCCAAACTTATGGCCAAGTACACTCGCAACGACACCGTGATGACCAATGATGAATATCGGTATTTCTATTTAGGTTATATGTTCCAGGAAGATTACGATCCATATCGTACCTCCCCCTATTCCGGTGTGACGGATGAACTTCGTCTGAAATCTTCCCATACAAAGGAGGAAATCGACACGATAAGGAAATATGCCGAATTGTCATTGAGAGACAATCCGTTCGACCTAAGACAGATGTCGTTTCTGGTTCATGTCCTTAAGGAAAAGCGAAAGGATATGAGTGCCAAGATCTGGGAATACAGGCTCGAGCATCTGTTAGGCGCCATAAAGAGTACAGGCACAGGCGAGGATATCGACAACGCCTGGTTTGTGATTTATCCCGTGCATGAATATGATTTGGTGAGACTCTTGGGATATGAGGCCACTGATGCAGATTTCATAGAACCCGGTTATGACTATCTCACAGTCAGGCCTGATGAAGAGACTGCCAGAAGGTTAAGAGACAAGGTGGCTCAGGGATTTTATTTCAATGTAGGGGTTCCCACCGCTCAATATATCATGAAGCATCCCGAACTCTGGGAGGAGGAGTGAAGTATTAGGGATAAGGTATGAGGGATTGGGGATGAGGTATTAGGGATGAGGTATGGGGGAGAGGTATGGGGGATAAGGTATTAGGGATTAGAGAAGGTCGATCCCCGCTTTATAACATTCTTCTCTTTGTTCCGGGGGCCAGATGCTGGCCTGCACCTCGCCGATATGAGCTTTCTGGAGAAGATACATGCATAGCCGGCTCTGACCGATGCCACCTCCGATAGAATAGGGGAGTTCTCCATCAAGTAGCATTCGATGAAACGGCAGTTCCTTTCTTTTTTCTTCGCCTCGGGCCTGTAATTGTAAATTCAAACTTTCGGGACTAACCCTGATTCCCATTGATGAAAGTTCAAAGGCTGTGTCAAGAATTGAATCGTAAACCAGGATATCGCCGTTAAGACCTTTGAAACCATCGGAATTTTCAGATATCCAGTCATCATAGTCGGGAGCACGGCCATCATGTGGCTCTCCGTTTGAAAGAGGTGACCCGATACCAATCAGGAAAATGGCTCCATATTCTTTTAAGGCTTCCAATTCTCGTTCCTTAGGTGAGAGTCCGGGGTAACGTTCCAGCAATTCCTGGGCGTGAATAAAGGTGATATGTTCCGGCAGGCGAGGTGTGATATGGGGAAAGTGTTGATACACGTCGTGTTCAGTCTGGCGTATTGCTTCATAAATTTTTCTTACCGTGTCTTTCAAATATTCCAGATTTCGGTCTTCTGCTTTTATGGTTTTTTCCCAGTCCCATTGGTCTACATAAAGAGAATGGAGATTGTCAAGCTCCTCATCGCTACGGATGGCATTCATGTCGGTATATATCCCGTATCCCGGAGCTATCCCGTAGGAAGCGAGTTTCATCCTTTTCCATTTTGCCAGAGAATGCACCACTTCAGCCTGTTGGTCACCCATATCCTTTATCTTGAAAGACACTGGCCTTTCCACGCCGTTGAGGTCATCATTGATGCCGGTGCCCTTGAGAACAAAGAGGGGAGCGGTGACTCTCCTAAGGTTAAGGGATTCCCCGAGTCTTTTCTGGAAAGCCTCTTTCACCATTTTGATAGCCACCTCAGTGGTTTCGGGCAATAATTTTTTATGATAGTTTTTTGGTATAATCAGCGACATAATTTTATTAATTTTGTAATTTTACTTGCAAAAATACAAAATTAATGATAGATTGACAAACTAATGTCGCTATTTATTTTATATTGCAATACAATTTGCCATCTTAAGAAATGGAATTCCGGTTGTCTTTTCTATCTTTTATTTATAGATTTTTATAAGAAAAGAGTCATCATTGTCTAAAATCATTTTTGCATTTAATCCATTTTGCGTCAGAAGTTTGGCTAAGTCAGATGCCGAAGGTAAAAAATCGCTATCAGAATGTCTTTCCCTATGTATTTTGTTGATGAAGTCAGGTCCACATGGAAAGGCTATTGAAATTATTCCATTCTCTTTAAGATTTACTTTATCCAGCCACTTTAAAGTTTCCACGGGGTTATGCAGGTGGGGATAAACGGAATAAAGAAGGATGTGGTCATATTCCCCTGGAATGGTTTCATTTTCAAAATCAAGGTTTAGGAAAACCGGGAGTGGATTGAGATCACTATATTTCGTCTTTGCTTTTTCCAACATTCCTTGAGAAAAATCTACAGCCGTAATGCTACCTTCCTGTCCTATTCTCCGGGCCAGAAATGGCAGTAATACCCCGGTGCCTGTGCCTAAATCCAGAACATCATCATTTTTCTTTATTCCAATTTCGTCGAGGATTAAATTTATTTTTTCCGGCGTAGAGAGTATTTCGTTGTCATCCCAAGTAGCAGAGAGTGTATCAAAAAAGCTTCTTTCGTCCATCTTCACTTATATATTAGTAATAATTTTTCAAATTTAATAATTATTTTTGGAATTATAACAAATATTATTAATTTTGCGTGATTTTAAGAACAAGAATTATGAGAAAAATATTTTTGATTTCCTTTTTGCTTTTATCCACGGGGAACGTATTAATGTCGCAAACTATAGCACCCAAAGATACAACCTCCTTACAAGAAATTTTAGTAACGGCACCTGTAAAAACCAATGTTGCCCTGACTCCGCTCGATGTGACCATCGTGACTTCGAAAGAAATCGAAGAATCCACTGAAACCTCTCTCTTGCCGGTGATCCAAAACCATGTGCCATCATTTTTCATGAGCGAAAGGGGTATGGAAGGATATGGTGTTTCCGGGGGTTCTGCGGGAACAGTGAACATACGAGGTGTAGGAGGAGGCAACAGCGTATTGTTTATGATTGACGGAATGCCTACCTGGGCCGGTTTCTATGGACATGCAAATCCCGACACATATTCAGTCAATGGGGTTGAAAAGGTAGAAATAGTAAAAGGACCCTCCTCCCTTCTCTACGGTTCAGGAGCGATGGGCGGTTCGGTAAATATTATAACGAAAAAACAATCGAAAGAGGGTTTCTCGGGAAGGGCCAGAGCAATGTTCGGATCCTATTACACTTCCAAATTCAATTTGATGACCGGGTATAAAAAGGATAAATTCTCAGCGGTTCTTGCGGGACAGTTAGACCGAAGCAACAATAACCGGCCCAACAGCGCCTTCTGGCTTGCCGACGAGTATATACAGTTGCAATATTCCGCCTCCAACCATTGGAATGTGGGCACTACGGTGGATATGACCCAAAGTCATGCGAACAATCCGGGAACCATCCAGACTCCTTTGGAAAATATGTGGACCGAGATTTTCCGTGGTAATGCCGCCATTTATGCCAAAAACAGTTATAAGAATGTGAACGGTGGCGTGCAGGCATATATCAATTGGGGGAGTCATGACCTTGATGACGGCAATACCCCCGGTAAGCCTGAGAACCATTACATATTCCATTTGAGAGATTACAATATGGGCTTCTCTATATTCGAGACAATTAATCCTTGGATTAACAATGACCTTTCTGTAGGTATAGATTTCCAACATTGGGGAGGGCATGTTTGGAACACAGAAAAAGAAAACGTGTTTGATCCGGAAAACACAGGCAAGGCTTACAGTCGTTCTGAAAACAAGTATAACGAAAACGAAATTGCCGGCTACGTAATGATGCAGCAAGGTTTTATCAGAAACCTGCTTTCATTAAATGCGGGAGTGAGATTGCAACATAATTCCCAGTATGGGAATATCTGGGTGCCTCAAGCGGGATTCATTGTGAGACCTGCAAGTCAATCTGAAATCAAATTTTCATTCGGAAAAGGTTTCCGTTCCCCCAATATCAGGGAACTCTATCTGTATGCACCTGCCAATCATAACCTCGAACCGGAATATCTGTTGAATTACGAGTTGAGCTACCGACAGACAGTGGCAAACGGGAAATTGAATTTCGGCGCAGCCTTATATTTTATCGACGGGAAAAACATGATACAGACTCAACAAGTGGATGGGCGACCCTTGAATGTGAACACAGGGAAGTTTAAGAACAAAGGATTCGAACTTGATGCCACCTGGCATTTCCTTCCTAAATGGCAACTCTATGCCGGGTATGCCTATCTTCACACCAATAAATCGAGTCTGCTTTATGCTCCTAAAAACAAATTAGACATTTCTTTGGCCTTCAGTCCCTCAAATTTCGATTTTTCTTTAGAAAACAATAATATCTGGAGTCTGAATAACGGCAACCCTGATGGAAGAGTGAGTTATTCTTTGGTAAATTTCCGCGGGGCTTACACCTGCCCGGTAAAAGTCCCGGTAACTTTATTCGTAAAGGTTGACAATATCTTTGATAAAAAATATGAGGTGATCTACGGCTGTCCTATGCCGGGCATTACCGTGATGGGAGGTGTGGAATTGAAATTTTAAATTCCAAAACCATCAGGAATGAAAGGAAGGCTTTCCATATTATATTTTTTACAATTTGCAGTATGGGGATGCTATCTTTCTTGCTTCGGTCAATTATTGGGAGCCGGAGGATTAGGGAGAGACATCCAATGGTTTTATGCTGCTGTAGGAATAGTTTCCCTATTCACTCCTGCCATGATGGGACATTTTGCCGATAGCTTTGTGCCTTCGGTGAGGTTATTGGGATTTTGCCATCTGATAGCATCTGCGATGATGTTTGGGAGTTGGCTCTATGCCGATTCCCACTCATCCTGGTCATTCTGGCCTTTTTTCTTGCTTTATCTTGGATTCCTCGCCTTCTATATGCCAACAATGGCTTTGTCTAATGCCACCACATTTGCCTTATTGAAGACTCGAGGGATTCGTCCGGTGGATCAATTCCCGATTATCAGGGTGTGGGGCACTATTGGTTTTGTGGCTGCAATGTGGTTTGTAAATACTGCTTACATTTTTGATGGAAAGTTCGGCTTTACATTTGATGATTTGAATCCTGCTGCATCCTATAGATTCCAATATACCCCCATGCAGCTTTTATCAAGTTCAATTTTAGGATTAGCCACGTCAATATACACCCTGTCATTACCTATCCTTCCTGTGCCTAACCCGGGTAAAGGTTCAAGTATATCTGAGATTTTCGGTTTCAAAGCCTTTCATCTTTTCAAACTCACAAATGTGAGGGTTTTTCTAATATTTGCAATATTCACAGGCGTTTGTCTTCAGATTTCCAATGGTTATGCCATCCCGTTTATTAATCATTTCATGGGTTTCCCAGAATATTTCGGATCTTTAGCGGCCGGAAATGCCACCATGCTCTTCTCTTTGTCGCAGATTTCAGAGGCTGCGTTTATTATAATTACGGGGCTTGCTATGAAAAGGCTCGGTTTTAAACTCGTAATCTTTTTTGCATTGTTAGCCTGGTGCCTGAGATTCCTGTTTTTAGGTCTTGGAAATCCGGGGTCCGGATTAGGCTGGCTTATCATATCAATGGTTATTTATGGCGTTGCCTTCAACTTTTTCAATATAGCGGGTCATATATATATGGATCAAAACAGCGACCATACCACCCGGGGATTCGGACAAGGCCTATTGATGATGATGAGCAATGGAATTGGAGCCACCGGTGGAATGATTGCCGCAGGTGCAATTGTAAATCATTTTTGTCATTGGGAAATGCTGCCATCTCCGTCAGGTCAGGGTATGATGCGTCTTTTTATGGGAGACTGGTTTTTCCCCTGGCTTATTTTTGCTATTTATGCCATTGTGCTCGCTTTGTTTTTTATCGTTATCTTCAAAGATAAAAAACAGAATACAAAAGCTATTGGAACTGCTTAATTGCAGGACTCTAAATTCATCTTTGCGATTCTATTGTGGCAGTCAGTTTGCCCAGGGATGGCATATTTTCGTCTCCCGACATAAATACCACTGTGCCGTTTCGGTCGGAAATATAAATTCTGGGAATTATACTTTTGGCAAATAGAGAATAAATATCCCGGTTTTCTTGAGGAGAAAAAGGCAAGCTTAAATTGTTTTCAGTCCAATATTCAAGGATTTCTTCTTCTCCCTCCTCACGTGAGATAGGTATAATCACCACATTATCATCTTCTGCATAAATTTCCCATAATTCCTGAATAACGGGAAGTTCCTTTTGACAATCAGGGCAATTGGTATTGAAAAACATAATCAGAGAAATTTTACCCATTAAGTTTTGAGTATTGAATGTTTCTCCGGTATTCATGACAATCGAAAATTGAGGCAATTTATCATATAAGGATACATTACCACCTGCAGGCTCATTATCATTGACACAGGAAGAAACGAGAAGCAGCCCTAACCAAAAGAATAATTTAATAAGCGGTTTAGCTATCCTCGGGAGATTAGAATTTGCGTTATCTTTTTTTAAAATTTCTTTTGATGTTAATGATATCATTTTCAATGATAGGGGCCTGAAATAACTCTTAAAAATTTATGTATTCAATCCGGGCTGATTATTGTAATAGGTGGCTTGTTTAACCTCTCCGGTTTGAGCATCTATGTTATAACTATAAAAGTTGTCCTCTAATGGTTCGAGTTGATGCCCTGAATTAACATAAGAATTTTTTTCCGCATTATAGGTGTAAACATAACCATCCTCATCAATATATATGGTATAAGATTTATTGTTGTATGTTCCTGTCACATATATGTCTCTTGCCGGACCTATATTGAAATAGGGATGATCTGATCCAAATACATGAGAATATGCATTCATGTTGATTTCAAGTGTGTGGCCGAGCCCATTTAAGATATACTCCTTCCATATCGGAAAACCTGCAGGATAATCTCTTCCGGCAAAAAGTATGTCTTCATATAAGAAGAAATATTTAACTCCGTCAATTTCTTGTCCGTAGGTATCAAATAGTTCCTTTAACCCTTCTGTTGTGACTTTCCCGTCTACCTTTTTCTGATTTAAAAAGGCATCGATTATCTGTTGCATCTCAGCCTCGGAGTAAACTCCGTTATAACTGTAATATTTCGATTCTTTTGGATTTTCATCACTCCATTTTTCTATAATAACCGAAATACCGGGGCCCACACCGGGAATTAACACTATGTTGAGATGCATCACTTCCCCGGCATGCAGAATATAGTCATCTGTTCCTTCTCCGCTATCATGATTTTCTCCCGGAATCCTTTCAAATTTCACATCAGCGAATGTCCCATAATAAGTTTTATAATTTGCATATTCTAACGTATTGATTTTAACCTGAAATTCAATTGTTCTGAAATCCACTTCCGGACAAATATAAAATTCATCTGTGTCTGTGGCCTGGTTGTCAATAAAATATGTTATTCCGTTATTAGGATCCGCTTCTCCCGGTGTAACCCTTGGTCTCCATCCGTTGTCAGGAATAATATTAAGAGTTGCAGTAGTAGGCATATTGATGAAGGTGACATCTGCTTGCAAATCTTTTTGAATTGAACCGTCTGATTCTATTAGGGAAAAACTATTTATATGAATTTTCGAAACAAGATGGAAAAATGTCAGATCAACATATTTTCCATTGTTGGCATAACTATAAGGCCCGCTTTTTGCACCTATAAATTTTTCAAGAATTTTATTATTCTGATGCTGATTATAACCTGATCTTTCTGAAGAATTATGAAAATTTACTGTGACCTCATCAATATTAATTTTACCATTATAATAATCTTCCTCCCAAGGAATTGTCCAGGAATAGAATGTATGTGACGATGTGAGATCCTGCCACATCAATGCGTCTCCTGTATCTTTCGATCCCAATCTTCCTTCATATCCTGATGGAACTATATAGGTGCCGAAATGAGGCTTATTATACCCTTCAACCTCCATATAAATATAAAAATTCCCATTATATGGATCAGTGGTTATATAAGCCGAGTCAAAACGGGTCTTTACATCAACATTATCCTTGATGTTGAAAGAGAAATTTACAGTCATATCACTTTCTCTGAGACTTTCATTCCTGTCAGAGCAGCAGACAAGAACCCCTGAAATAAGGATAAAAGTAATCTTCGAAAGCAAAATAAATATATTTCTATTTGATATTGACATATTGGATTGTGATATAATTTAGGTGTTGGTCAGCTTTATTATTCAGAGGAAAGATTGCCTCCAATTTCGCTTATCCCATAAAAAGATTTCAAAGAGATATCATTGGATGAATAATCAGCCTTCCAGGATTGTCCCAAAGGAACTAATCCGGCAAATGAACCTATGTAATTAGTGACCTTAATTTCCGGATCTAATGGATTGTTGGGTGCTATCAACCTATTTCCTGCTATGTTTAAGTCAGTTATGACTGTTGGATCAGATGCCCTGATACGACCGAATGCACCTCCTGTGGCATATAAAACGTTTACTCCTGCTTCCTGTGTAGCTTCCACGCTTATCCCGACATTACAATTGGTCACCGGCACATTAAATAGTGTCCCCGATATCCCTCCTATGTAAGAACCTGAACTGATTTCTCCGTAAGGATTAGATATTCCGGCTTTTACTTGACCATTAACGTAGCAGGAGGATAGGGAGGCTGTAGTATTCTCAGAAACCGATAATTGTCCCGTTATACCTCCTATATAAGAGGTTACTCCATTACTCAGTGAACTATCTATATTTATATTAGACAATATTATATCATTTATAAATCCTGTTGATTCTCCACACATCCCTCCCAATGAATAAGAACCGAGCGGACCTTTACATGTATTTATAATGTTAAAAGAGAGTACTGGAGCTCCATTTAGGGCAGAGATTTCGGAAATACTCCCCTGGGCTGCATTCTGCCCCACTAATCCTCCTATCAAAACGGATGCATTGACAGGATAATTCTTTCCGTCACTAAAATCAGGGGTGTTGGCTGACAAACCGGAAATATTTATAGTGAAATTTCCTGACAATGAAACATTGCTCATTGTTCCTGTGTTTGATCCAACAACACCACCAATATTATGGGTTTCTTCTCCGGCATTTATACATTTCACATAAATGGTTAACATGACATTTTCTGAGACTCGAATGTTGTCAATTGTGGCATTAACCCGGTTCCACATGCAAAGGGATCCATGACGGCTCATATCGTCGTTTTCATTGTCTGATTCATAAGATATCCCCGTAGCATTTACACTCTTTATCCCAAGATTTTGAATTGTTCCGTAGTTATATCTAAAAAGGGGACTTCCTAAATCTCTAATATAATGATATCCTCCGTCAAACACGGAGCCATCATTATTGTTGGGTCTGAAATCCTTGTCCTCAAAATTTCTATAATCAAAATTTTTAAAATTTACATTATGAAGCAGTCTGGTCCCCGTTGCTGTTTTTTCGAGAATCTGAGTTTCCTCATAAAAATAATCTGTTTTATTGTAAATGGCTTTTAAAAATTCTTCTACATCCACATCATAGTAAACATTACTTTCATCCCATTCATCAGGCTTGGGAGGGTTTTTTATCTCAATTCCCGGTGATTTGGTGATTGAAAGAGTATATGGATGGTTTGCCAATAGGTTAGGAGGAGTTTTTGTTATTTCAGAGCCTTCAATATTATCGGGTATGTTATTATAATTATACTGCAGATAAGAGTATGTTGTTTTTTCTCCTGCCGGATAGATAAGCTCGAATTCATCGTAATATCCCGGTTGCAAATAATAGGTCACATTAGCTGATTCCGTGACCGTCCCATCCTGATTGACCTGTTGGTTCATGCTATAAGGAGAGGTAATAAAAATCTTGTCATACTGCGGGTCATTCATCTGGCAGAATTCAAAATTTAGAGTCGGCTGACTCTCTTCATCCTCCCCAAGAGAAATTTTAAAAGCATTATTAAATTCAAAAGATTCCAATGATTCCGGATTTTTAGGGTTGGAAGAGGTAAACCAGAAATAATCCGAAGGAATCTGTTCAAGATCAGTAAGAGTCAGTCTTGCACAAAGATGATAAAAATCAAGTTCTACAGCCGCTCCATAAACAATGTTCTCTTTAGATTGTGCTCCCAGTGGATCTGTTGTCTCAGTTAAGTCAGATAAAGAATATGTTTCAGTTGCGGTTGTCCCGGTGAGTATACCATTGCTTTCACTGATATAATATGCAGTGAAAGTCCCCGATGTAGATACTGCAGGCCATCTGAGCTTGGAGCCGGCTACCGGTTCCCAATATCTTCCGTTATATCTCAAGGCTCCATATCGTGATTCTATACCCTGCATAGTTCCGCCACCCTCAGTGCGGTATTCCATATTGAATATTCCCAGAATATGAATGATGTCATCCTCGCTGAATCGTTCATTCCCATAACTATCTATGTAAGCCCTTGATTCAAACTCCCGGGGCATATTGATAATGAACTCTAATGGCAATTCATCAGAGCCGGTATCCGGAATTCTTTCATCGTTAGTTAAAGGCGAGTCCATACAAGAGGATAGCCCGATAAGAGAGAGGATGAGAATAATATATTTATAAATACTTAACATTTAATATCTTTATGGAATATCATTTAAGGAGGATATTACATTGGTAGTTGAATTATTATTAAAAATAACGCTGCCGATAGGATCTTCTCCTATTATTAATCTCGAAGAAGGATCGTTGGAGGTGCTTAAGCCATAAAGGAATCCTGAAAGTTCACAGTCTGCTACTTTGCCTTCATTCATCGTTCCGGCAACCATCCCGGCCGGACCATTCGGATTGTTTATTTCACCACGATCAATATTGCAATTGATAACTTCTCCATTATTTATTGCTGAAACAATTATGCCGGCAGCATTTTCAGATGATGAGCTTACTTCCGGCTGCAAGAAATCAAAATTCTGTAAAGTTCCGGAATAAACAGACTTAGGATTTGTTCCGATTTCTCCTATAAATGTTTTTTTAAGTCCGGTTATAGAATGATTAATAAACTTACTGTTAACCAAAGTTGAGCTTACACCATCGAGAATATCATTAAGTTTTGGGATTATATAGTCTTGAGAAGGTGACACTATTTCTCCGTTTTCATTCTCATATTCTAAGGGTTTGTAACTTGATAAATCAAGATCGGCAAGAACATAGAAATGCCAGGAAATATTATTTTCATCATCAATTATTTTATCGCCGTATTTTAAAAGCTCTTTCATTTTATTTTCATCAGTCGGATCAGCAAGATAGGCATTATAATTGCTTACCCAACTTTCAAATTCAGACAAATCGTTGATTCCCCGGGTCCTTTCGTCTGTCAGATCGGTATTATCATCCCAGGGCATAATGGGATAGGGGTTAACTTTGGGCACCAGTTCCTCCATTGTCAGTTCCAGAGGATATCTCCATTTGGGATCAAGATATTTGGACTTCCCTCCGCTTAATGGAATTGAAGTGATTCTTTGCAAATAACCCTCATTGTCATATAATTCAATATAATCAACCATAAGGCGTTCGGTACCCGGCAAAGTAGGTAAAATTACGTAATATGCCTCTTGTCCTTCGGGATTTTCCTCAGTCTTTTGATAATTTTCACCTTTCCAGGGATGCCAAAAATATGCCTCATCAACAGTTGATGGCTGACCATCCTCTTTTTTAACCATAGAGCCGTCGTTGGTCAATATCAATTTATAGTTCCAGACTTCATTCTCATTCTCTTCCTCATTCTCTTCCTCTTCCGGAACATCATTTATAATTGAAACATGAGTGACCGCCTGATTTAGAGCTATGGTTATCTTGCTATAGGTTATTTCATCGGTGTCTTCCGGAGGATTATCAAAACCTTCTCCGCGCATTAAGATCAGTTCACTGAAAGCATGGTGAAACTCTCCGAAAAGAGCCATATCTTTCCCATTTTGACTACCAAAAATGCTCAGGTAATCAGTGTAAAGGAAATCAATACATCTCAGAGGTCCGGATGAATTCGCTACATCTTCAACACGCAATTTAGTGCCTTGTTCTGAAATCTCGGAATTATAAGGAAAATACATTAAAATTTCATTTGCATTCATATTTACCGGACTAAACAATGCCTTGTTTTCTGGGTCGTTGAACTGATTATTCTGATAAACCAGTTGCTGATTCACAAATGGAGCAGACCCATTATTTTCAGTCATATTCCCTCCTGACGCGAAAAGTCCCATTCTGTCTCCATCAGCAAATGAAACATATGACCATTGGTCATCTTTTTCTCCATTTGTATTAGCCCTGCCTTGAGCGGCAGCCGGCTTTCCCACTTCGGCATATACAACCAAAGGCCAGACTTTTTCATCTTGATTTCCGGATGGATTGTCAATGGAATAGTCTGTCACGCATGAGGATATCAGGATCCCGATGCAAAGGCTGGATAAAAGTAGGTTTATATATCTTATAAATTTCATTAATCAGAAAATTCAAGGAAAAGTCTAAGGGACACGGGTAACTATATCATGCAATTCTTCTTCAGAAACTTTATTGAGGGTATTGTCATTCATAATTATGTAGACACTATAACCATTAAAAGAAAAACGGAAAGGAGGAGTCTCACCTTTTTCAGTTTCCACCCCCGGTATCATTTCTCCGGCTATATCATTATAATTCAGAATGAGGGAACTCCATATTTTGAAATCCCAAAGTCCATCATCAGTTATATAATCTCCATATCTTACAAGCTGATATTTATTATTATTATTATAATATTCTATTAGTTTATTGAATTCTGCAGGAAGGTATATACCTGATTGATGGCCTTCAACAGTAAATTCTCCTTTGTCTACCCATTCAATAACTTTTACCGGCATAAATACCAAAGCAGGAGGCTCCTGAGTTATGACGGTTCGTATAGTCAGGATATGTTCTTTCAAGAAATATAAAGCTACAGGATAGCTCAATCCTAAATCCTCGTCGGTAGGGTTAGGAGATTCTATTTCCATAACCTGGGGAAGAATACCGGAATAGGAGATTCCATTTTTCATTGTTATGATGAGTCGGGGACGATTTTCATTGCTCATTAGTCCCTGAGGCGGAACAACAAAACTGGGAGTAATGTATGTGAATATTTTATTTTCTTCATTTTTAGAACTCTCTTCAAATTCATTATTCCAAATCCAGTGGGGGCCTTCAGTATCGTCTCCACTAACGAAAGTCAACGCTCCGAGGGCCTCTGTATTTTCCGAAGATTCAAGAGTGAGAGTTCCGTCAAGCCTGTTATAGGAAAGGGGAGCCAAGTTGATATTGGTCAGCTCAACCTTTGCTCCTGCAAGTTCAAGATCTCCATTTTCATAGTCATAAGTTTTATCGACAGTAACTTGGATTTTTATTCTCGACATGTTGTGATGGAGGTTGAAATGAAGAGTATTAGTTTTGTCCCTTCCGAACTGATCCGTGCTCCATAACAAATCGTTACTCCCAGTGATGGAATCAAACAATGCTGCCTTATAGGGGTTATAGTCTTTATTAAATTCAATATTTGTTGAATTAATGTAAGAAGTCTCGCTTCCTTTGACATTGTCAAGAAAGAAAGTCGGGGTAGCACCTCCTCCTATTTCTAACCATTTGAAAGGTTTCCCTGTTGGTATATTTACCCGACCGAATTCAGGATTGGTTGCTCCATTGTCATTGCCAAAAGTGACGGTTGCGACAATGTTCTCATTATTGGAAGCTTGAGGATAAGTTAGGTAAAATTCTCCGCTTTCAACTCTTCCGCTACTGATATCCTCTTCATAACCTCTTGCTCTTATCTCAGTTGCTATATCAGTCTTTATTTTTATTTCTTCTCCATCCTCAGTTATATTACCGGAATGAATAGAATTTTCAGTGCATGATATTAGCAAGCTTGAGCCAATTATTGAAAGAATGGCCGATAAAAAAAATATTTTATTTTTTGATATCCTAATCATTAATTATGATTCTATGGATTTTATTCTATGGTTTCGGATCATCTTTGGTAACGGTCATATCAGTGACCGAATCCTTCCAAGGGAGGATTTTCGCTGCTACTAAGATTGTTTCGTTTGATTTTCTCGGCAGATAAAGATATAATTGTTGAAGTGTACCGGGTGTCAGGGTTAAGTTTCCCGATTCGCCATTAACTTGACTGCCGGAAAAATAATAATACCTGTTATTTTTTTCTATATCTCTTAGTCCGAAGCAGAGATAATTATCTCCAAATGTCTGAGCCGGAAAGAGAACGCTGAAGTTATAAACTCTAACTTCATCGTAATTCTCTGTTCCCTTGAAGTCGGAATAAAAATCTTTAATGTTTTCAAGTTTCCTCACTTCTTTATCATCATAGGGATGAAGGTACATTGCAATATCGTCTTTGTCATCCGTCACATATGTGGCCAGAGCTTCAGTGTCTGAACTCTTGTTTGCTCTCCATTCTATATTGAAATTAGTATGAGCATTCATAACATAGCCTCCGAGCAAGGAGCCTTCATCATATCCTGAATACTTTGATTCTTCATCGTCGGTTTCGTCTTTATAAATCGGAACATATAAGGTAATCTTCAAATAAACCATTAAATGGAAAAAGCGAAAACGAAGTCGGGTGAATAATGAACTGGTGGCATGATATGCCCCCATAATATCAGATTTGAGAAAATTTGATGTGTCATACTCTTCTCCTCCGCTCTGATCTTTCTCTACATAAAATTTTACCTTATTGTCTATAGGGAAATATAATGAGAATAATGAAAAGGAGTTTTGATATGAACCTACCTGTTTTACCTTAGTCCAAGTAATTGAGGAAGAGTCATCAGCAACCTTGAAATTATATTCATAGTCCCAAGTTGCATCATTATTTTCGTAATAAATATATTTGCAACAATATGGATTTGCCTCCGGACTAAAATTTGTAAACTGCGGATTCTTATCAGGTCCTAATTGAGATATATAGATAATGCTTTTCTTGTCTACAAATTTATCGTTGAGAATTGGAGGAACTTCAAAATTGTTGGCATTCTCCTCCTCATCAATTTCATCACCATTCCTGGTAGTTATAAAGTCAACGCTCTTTAAAGGCTCGAAATATGCAGCAATTGATTCAATAGAATCATTGCTTGAATCCGGGATATTATTGGATTCCTTACCGCATCCAATTAGAAAGAGTAAACATAATATATAGATTAAATTCCTATTCATATATCCACCATAATCTTTTATTAGAAAGGATTATTAGCTGGAGCGTTACCCTCTGTGACATAACCGTTGACACTTTGTTCATTCCAAGGTGCTATTTCTCCATAAATTTCTATGTCTCCTTGCCGCATCACTAAATTGATTATAACGGAGGTGTTTCTGAACAATGCCTTTAAATTGTCTATTTCCACTTCTGTAAAATCAGGGATATCCAGATTATAAGAATCTTCTTCCAAACTGATTGTTAGATAATATTTTTGAGTCTCGCGCACAAGAACGGGCTCATCGGATTCATCAGATGAAACATATTCCTGGGAAAGGTTTAATTTACTTTCCGGAACATAAAATGGGCCTGCAGTATTTTTCCCGGGAATTCCTGCAGCTTCTTCTGTTTCATTATCATCATCATTCTCATCTGCTTCCGGGTAAGAAATTCCGGAAATTGATAATTGATTCTCGGAAGCTAAGAATACATAGGGATTATTCTCCTCGTTCGTGGGTATTTGATAGTCCCAAATCCAGCCATATAATGTGTTAAAACTCTGATTTGGACCGAAACTATCGTTGTAGTGTGACAATTTTGATATTTTAGCTAACCATTCTACCCAATATAAGGTTTCTCCTGATAAAGTCATTTGCATATTTTTCTCCCCTACATTTGCAAATAGATAGTTCTCTGTATTAGTCGACTTTATTGAGATTTCATTAACATAAACATAATTAGATCGGTAATTAATGAAATTGAAGATGAATTTGGTGGCCACCGGCACAAGATTCATTTCAAGACTATCATTGGGTTTCGTTACCTCTATTCCTTCATAAATTGAGGTGTAAGGTAAATAAATACTTCCGGAGTCATCAATATGATATTCCGGTGTGAAATAAGCCGATGTCAGGATTGATTTTAAATCTGATACCTTCGTTCCTGCCTTATAGCTGTTTAATAGTGTCGATAGACTTGTCTCTGAGGAACTTCCATTTGCATAGCTAAGATTTCCAACCGATTCTTCATTGGCAAATAGATAAAAATTCTTTGTGCCTGCGTCGGTATGCCAAAGTAGATAATAGTTGAAAGCACAAGCCAGATTTTCTTCTGTCACAAACTTATTGAGTTGCACAATCTCACTGCTTTCCGGCGTACCATCCACATCCGATCCCTCTTCTTGGGAATTGGATACCTTAGAGGTAATAATTATACGGAAAGATTTGATTCTTTCTGACACCAGTGAACTACTGGCACGTGTGCCTGTGGTGGAGAAATTTATAGCCACTGTGTAAAGTTTATCTTCATTATATTCCGACTTATCATATTCTTCATTCTTGCATGAGATGACAAAGCATACTAATATTAGCTCCGCCAACCAGAAACAAGAATTTTGGAATTTAATGCTCATTAATTTTAAATGGAATTTTTGGTAAGTCGGTTAAGATACCACCTCATAATTATGGATCACTAACCTCCATTGAAGTATTTCTATCACCACATATTGCCAGTCAAGGTTTTTGCCAAGGAAGAACGTCATAAAATATTCATCCTGTCGATCAAGAAATTCTTGATCCGTCATTGTGTGGTGGTAAGCAAGTTCGTAATATGACTTTTCTGTAAGAGCATACTGAAGCAATGGAACCTTGAAGAGCAATTCTCCATCGGCTTTACGTCTGACGGTCAGGAAAATATCTTTAGTTCGGTCGGCCATAAATCGGGAGGAACTCAAATCTGCTACAACCCCTGTGTATTCCACCATTTCTCCCTCGGAATTACCCACACCTAATATATCCGTAGTCAAATTCCAAGGCAGATATTCAATCTCAGTGTTTCCAAAAGGGAGATTATCCCAAGACAAAAGTCCGTTATCTGCAGAGAGACTGATATCGAATTCCTCAGCTGAAATATTTCCGTCAACCTGTTGGAGCATTACCCTTACATGATTGGTATCCTTTGTAAGATACATTGTGTAAATAAAATCAGCTTTTTTTTGCGGATCTTTCAATTCTTGTACTAAATATCCGTAATAGAGAAAATTAAGTCGTTGATCGGAACTTTCTTTCCCTTTTAGAGTGGCAGTTTTAAGCCTACAACTCATCTCTGTAATGGTTGTTACCCCGGCAACAGGTCTCATCACCGAAAATGATTCGGGGTCATCATTAGGATTGTCAAGGCCACACCAAGCGAGGAATTGATAGGTGGCATCTAACGGCAAGTCAAGCTTTATTGAATATGAAGGATCAGACAGCTCATCACTCATGCCCTGATATTCTTTAACAAACACACCGTTATTATCGAAGACATAAAGATTCACTGATTTAACTTCTGAAGGAAATGCATCAGCCCATTTAAGGTTCATGTCATACACAAACCTAATTGAATGGGTCACCTCGCAATCTTCCGGATAGTCATAGATAAGATTATCGCATGAAGTAGAGAAGACAGCAATAACACATACAAAAGGGATAAACCAAAAATGTCTTTTGTTAAAAAAAATCATATGTAAACCTTTTGTCACCCAAATAATCAGGGCCATGTTAGTTCATAATCCCGCGAGACGATTCTCCATTGCAGTACATTAACTTGAACGTTGAGAATATTATCGCCCTGTGAAGGTATGGTGGGAATAATCTTTTCCTTGGGATCAAACACCGGGGTTCCCAATCCTGCTATGCCAGTCAGGTTTGTTTGATAAAGGTGATTTCTTACTACTCCATAATATCCGGCATTACCTTCAGACCCTAAATGCCGTATGTCAAAGTAATAATAAGTGTATCCTTCTGTCCACACTAACACATAATTCACACGGTTATGGATATATGTATTAACTTCCTCCATTGATAGAAGAGTTGCATCTGGAGTATTACCATTATACCATTCTATCTTCTCTCCCTCCTCATTAAGTTGCACATATGAATAGTAACTTTCATGTGTTTCTCCCTCAGGTAACGGTACATTATCGAGATATACAAATTTAAGATATTTAGGTGAAATTGGTGTAAAGGTTACGTTCCCGTTTTCGGTTGTTTTCTGATGAAGGTCAAGCACTTTTGCCACTTCAATTAGCAAATTATCCTGAGTATAATATCTGTTAGCCCAACGAGCAAGCTTCATGGGGTTACCGCCGGCATCTACTAACTGAGCTCCTATAATGACACATGAAGGATATTCCGGACCCTCATAAGATAAACTTGAGGTATAATCGGCTGCATTTTCCTGAAGATAAACTGTAACCGGTTCCATCAGACCCGTGGTCTCATTAGGTTTCGGTAAATCTTTTGCTTTGGCATCATTGAAATCACCGTAGCTATAGGTTACCTCCGGAGGATTTATCGCCCAATATGAACGATGGTATTGGGAAATAGACCAAGGATTGCTGACACCACCGAAAATCACATCATTCCATTCGGGATTGATCATTTTAATTGCCCTTGAAGAGTTGGAAGTAGCGGTTAGGTTCCATCCTAATAATTTTGCATAAACCGGAGAAGCTGGATTGCCATCTACTGACGGGCTGCTTACCTGATAAATGGTGCTTCCGTTAACCACACGGGAGGGATTGTTTTCCTCCTTAAGATTCAAGGAAAAATCCAAACGAGCGAGGACTCGTTCTACAAATATATTAAGAGGTTTCATTTTTTTCATACTCTCCTCATCTTCAGGATTACCGAAATTTTCATCGGCTACTATGGGTGTGGCTGTAATATCAGTAATTTCATCCCCGACATTACCAACATACACAGAATTTGTTATTAGGAAATTAGAATCATGCAACCCGGTATAATAATCATTTACCAGTTCTTTTATATCCTCCAAGTTGGGATTATTGAGTACTAAAATATCCGGGGTAGGGTTTACAACGGCTAATACGAGTGATGGCAATTCCTCGTTTGCTGGTTGGTTAAGGCCTAAAGTAGCAGTTGCTATTTTCTCCACAGTAATATCCGGATTTCCAGAATCATCTACGTCACTATCAAGAGGCGTCCAGTCTATATAGGATAGATAAGTTCCCGAGGCTGCCTGCTTGAAGACCATACAAGCATTTCCGGTTTCTTTAAAGAAGAAAAATCTTATATTATTTACCTTACTTTCTGAAGGAGTGCCGTCAATATATTTTTCATCTTCATCATCTGCTCTGGTAGATGAAACAGGGGCATATAAGGCAACAGTCAGATAACTCCGGTGTACATCATCTGAACCAGGCCTGTTTGACGGATCATTTCCATCGCTTGAACAAGCACTCACCAATAAAGCCAATAGTGGGAGTATAAAAATTATTTTTTTCATTTGATATGATTTTTTCCTTCTAACAACAAATCCTTACTCTATTTAATCTGCAAAATTAATAAATAAAAGCACTCATTTTCTTATAGTCTTTAAAAGCTTGAAACCTTCCCGGAGCAATCTTTAAAACTGTAATTTGAGATTACCGTTAAAGGGATAAGTTCGTTTTTTAATATCCTCCTTTTATGGGAAATAGCTTTAATGTTCAAGTGAATATCCTCCTAAGTATCAACATGTTCAATTAAATCCAAAATTCCCCATAATAAAGACGGGTACAAATATACACTAAAAATTCCATATTCAAGCATAAAAATTCCAAAAATATAAAAACAAAAAAGATGCAACTGCTTGAGTTACATCTTTTTGTTATTGATAATGCAGAGTTTTCTATTATTTGAGTTTATCATTTTGCCTTCGGCATCGAGATTCTTCTTGTGCCTGACTTTTTAATACATATACTACAGGGTTGGATGGCATTATTGATTCAAGTATTTCTCTTTAAATGTCAGAACAGCTATGTATAGGGAATTTATTCAGAGATTCCCGTTATTTCACGGAGAATCATAGGGATGTTGGTATTGTCATGAAGTCCTTTAAATTTGTCGGCATCTACTCCAATAGCATATACAGGTACATAGTTGCCAGTGTGATTATAAGTAACCCATCCTATCCCACAAATCTCATTAAAGACATTAAACACAGCAGTTGAAAACTCATCAAAATTTTGATAAAGTGTTTTCTGATCCTCACTGTTACGCATTTCAAACGTTTTAGTGAATTTTTCCTCTAACATGGCTGTCTGTTTTTCAGTCATCGGCACTCCTGCCCAAAACCCCAAGTTCTCTTTCAGCATATCCTTCATATCGTCCCAAGTGAATACTCTGCGAGATTTAAGTATGGCCTTGCATTCTTCATTGAAACGGTCTTTTGAAATTTTCTGATAGTCTATATACTGGGGTTGCATGTTATAGCCGGTGAATATACTTCCAATTGCAAGTCCACCGGTGTCATGGTCGGCTGTCACTATGATGAGAGTCTCTTCGGGGTGTTCATTATAAAAATCATATGCAAGGCGAAGAGACTGATCAAAGTTAAGGACCTCTTTAATTGCAGCCCCTCCATCATTTGCATGGCCGGCATAATCAATGTTTCCTCCTTCCACCATCATAAAGAATTTTTCAGGGCACCATTTCATAAGATGAGAAAGACATACATCTGTCATTTCCGGAAGTGTCAAGGCCCCGGGTATGGAATCAACCGTGTAGCCGATCTGATAGGTATCAATCCCTTCCGGATTCACCATCAGTATACGTTCGCTCGTTGATGAGCGTGCTGCATCAGCTCCCTTTACATATTCCATGTTATACTCCTTTAGCACATCAATAAGGTCGTTGGGATTGCCATCTTTATCCGTTGTGCCCCTCAGCTTCGAACCTCCAAGAAATTGATAACCCGACTTAGCTGCCTGAACGGTGATATCGTAGTACATTCCCCGGTTTGGAACATGTGCATAAAAAGCACCCGGTGTGGCATCATCGGGGGGAACCGATGTCACAAGACCAATTCCGTAGCCTTTAGAAAATAATTGTGCTGCTATTGATTCCACTGCCACGGAGTCAGTATCCATGCCAAGCATACTGTTTTTGGTCTTATGACCGGTAGCAAGAGCTGTGCCTGCAGCTGCTGAATCGGTAACAGGTGAAGAGGCTGAATGGGTAGTCAACATTCCTGCAACCGGGAACTGCATCATTAGCAGAGGTTCCTCATTGCCAAGAATCATACGATTGTAGGCTTGGGTAGCAGCCACATGTCCCAAACCCATTCCATCTCCGATAAAATAGAAAATATACTTTGGTGATTCCTGTGCATTCAGATTTAAAAATCCGGCAAACAAGAGGCCTGCAATAATTACTGACTTTATCTTTTTCATAATTGGAAACTATATTTTTTTATCTTGATTTCCACAATCAATTTATTACTGTAGTTAGTGAAAATTCCGGTTATTGTTATTTTATGGCAAATATAATTCTATTTCGCTAAATTTCGGAATCCTTAAAGCATTTCTCCTTCGTAAATATTTAATACTATCTCCATCGGCCCCGGTTGATCCCGGAAAATCAAAGGTGCTGAAAATCTTTCCCCATACGGTTATATCGATCATTTGAAAAACCGGATAATAGGGATATGCCTCAGATTAAGGGTTCATCAAATATTAGTTGCAAGTCTTTTGAATCATAATTAAACAATGCCAATGACTTCTATGTTATTCAAATAAAAAGTCACAATATCTACTTCTCTCATGAAAAGAAAATTTATATACTTTTTAATAATGATTCCCTTGTTTCAAGGTTGTGTGGCAAATGATCAAACCGGCCAGATGGAAACCGGGTGGCTATTTTGGGTATTCTTGGGCCTGTTGTTGGGAGGAGTATTTTTCGGTGCATTGACAAATTTATTGAAAAGGAAGAAACCGGACGAAGAACCTACTAAGGCTGAAAAAGAAATTGAGGCTTATGAAGAGACATTGCAACATAAGTTGAAAGAAAAATCCACTGACCTTGACAAAAAAGAGGAGGAAGGAAAATAATTGAGCCTTCCTATCACACCATTAGGAATCTGGGTAATCCAACTGCAATAAACGTCTTCATTCTTATTCGATTGTATATAATTGAAAGCTTCTTCGAACGTGTTGAACAGACGTTCCTCTTCATAATCAAATTCAAACTTAGGATACGGATTCTTAAGATTTTTAGTATCCAGAAATTTCTGTGTAACCCTATAAAATTAGAGTGATATTGGATGAAGGGATTTCTTTTCCGTCAAGGAAAAAATGCCTGTCAACCTTTCCGGGTTTGGGAATTTTGTTGGTATAGGAAATTTCATATCTATGACCGTCAAGGTAGAGTTCAAATTTTGTTTCTCCGTAGGAGTCTCCGAAAAATTCACCTATATATAATCGGTTTCCACGTGTGTGAAGGTCGGAATAGTCGTAAAAATAGGGCGCAATGAAGGCTCCCCACCATGAAGGCATATAGGCCCGGGAGGAATAAGGATAAGGGAAATAGGGGTCATCTGGCCATCCATAAGTAACGTCGAATTTTTCATTTTCAAAGATCACATACATCTCTGTGCCTAGTATATTTCCCGCGGTGTTTTCATCAAGAAGGTTTTCATCTTGAGAATTCTCTACAAGAACTTCAAAAATAACCGGAGAATAATCCCAAATCACATCATCATTGTCATTGCAAGATGTAAAAGTAAGAGCTATCAATATGCTTCCTATAAATTCCCAAAATTGAAGTCTTTTCATATCAAAATATAATTTTATGAAACAGTAAAAGAGATATTTTTTCAAAATTAGAAAAATATCCCCAAAATTGAATAATTATTGAATCTCCAAAACTACAATAAAACTGCCATAATAGAAATAGAGATTATCTGGAATATATTTGATCTATTTAATAAAGTGTTATAATCAGGGAATTATTCGCTTTTTGATTTATATTGTTTATATAAAGATATTTTATACCTAATCTCTCTCCCAATTTAAATGACTGTGATATTTTGCGATACAATCTCTTACCCGGCTGATTTGATGCCGTTCAACCTCTAAAATACTGGTATAATCAAAGTCATAGGCTCGATATAAAACTGGAAAATAAGAGAACCAGCTTGATAGAAATTCTTTTAATCTTCGGATCTGAGATTTAAATTTCATGGAAATTGGTCGGGATTATCGTTGAGCTAGATGCACCACTTCCCTCATAGATTTATTGATAAAATCATTGATAGTGGTTCCGCTTGTGGAAGCAGCGGTGGCTATAGCAGCATGAAGTTCTGACGGCATCCGTAGATTTAATTTGCCGCTGTATGGTTTGGCCGGTGCTATACCTCTTCTTTCACAACTTTCCAAATAATCATCTATGGCTCCTTCAAAATCTTTTTTAATTTCTTCTACAGATTCTCCTTCATAAGAAATCAAAGTACCAAAAAGACCTTGAACTTTTCCAAACAGACATCTATCTTCAGGACTATATTCTACAGAACCTTTGTAACCTTTATATTTCATGTAACCCATATCAGATAAGTTTTAAGTTTCTTAATTCAATTACAACATTTTTCACTTGATAAGGTTTAAGCTGATTGCCGGGATGAGGTTTGTGAAGTAAAATTGTATGTTCATCTTTAATAAATTGTAATCTTGAACCCGATGTAGCACCCTTATTATCTTCCTCAAAACCCAAATATCCTAAAAGAGTTTTCATTTCATCATATGTAAAATCTTTAGGAAAGGAAAGTAATCGTGCAATCAACTTTTCTTTCTTACTCATGATTTTTTTTTGTTTTCACAAAGTTAATCATTTATGAGGAAGTAACCAAATTTAGTACCAGAATTTGGTAATTATGATAGATTTAGATTTTATCAAGGATGTTGGTGTCAATTTCTATATTGCGGCAACCTCGGGTGTTCCGGAGGTTCTTGGCCAAGGTGGTAACTTCTGTGTTTTTAAACCATTGAGGTTTTACAGATTGAGTCGATTGTTTTGCTTCCCAACGAGCACCAGACTGGCTTGTTACGTCATTTCGTTTTGCACAAGCTGTCTGACGTCCTCTAAACAATCTCCTCGATTTCGCAATACTAATTGGCAATGTTCCAACCGAAATTTGATAAGTCTATGTAACATTAGGTTTTAAAGACCTAATATGGCTGCGGGAGCAATTCCAAGAATCGTACAGAGTGCCCGAGCCATTCTTAATGTTGGTTCTGATTTGCCGTTAATATATTCACTTACCCTCGAAGGAGAAATACCTAATTCTTTGGCCAATTCTTTTTGAGTCATTCCCTTTTCTTCTATGGATAGGCTTATTAATTCTCCAATAGTTGGCTTCTCGATGGGAAAATGAATCTTCTCATAAGTCTCTACGATATCAGAAACTATTTCCAATTCAATAGAAGCCGGATCAGTAGCCGGAGTTTCATCTGTAACCAAAGGTAAGAGATCTTCTATTCTGGCAAGAGCATATTCATATTGTCTCTTAGTTATTTCCATTGAATGAATTCTTAAATGGTTGAGGCATCTATTTTATCATAATCGGCATGTGTGCCGACAAATCGGATAAAAACTCTTCCGATTGTAAATTTAACTACCACTATAAGTCTATAATGGTTTCCTTTAATATTAAAGACGTAGTGTTGATTTCCAACATAATCAGTAGTAGGAAAATCTTCTTTGATTTCTGCTAAATTATGCCATATGGCTTTTTCCGTTATATCATACCATCTCTCCAGAGCTACTTTTGAATCCTCCATTCCGGGCGATTCATAAAATTCTTTCAGTTTTCTATGTGAGATAACATGCATGATCCCAAATAAGCTTATGCAAAGATATAATAAAATTCGGGAATATAAAATATTATCTCATAAAAAATTTATATAACAGAATATATTATGTCTTTTTGATACATTATAAACTTTTGCGAAAGCATTGGTAATCTTATTGGCTGAAAACATGCATAGCCAGAAGAACCCATATATCAAGATAAAGATTCCTAAGCCGATTGGGATACAATTATGCTTCGCATAATCGCGGTGAGCTTGAAGAGGATGTCAGACAGCTCATGCATAGCGAAGCAACGTGATGAGCCAGTCTGGTGCTTGGTAGCAACATAGAGCATGGCGGATCTCTGTCTCATCTCATCGGCTTTCTTAAGAAAGAGATTGTTGAGATCTTCAAGACGTTTCACCTCTTCAGGGGTAGCCCTAAACATTTGATTAAGATAACCGGCTCTCATTTCCAAAAGGTCCTTCACTTTGTCTATTTTAAATGGAAGTTGCCACCAGACATAGCCATGCCATTTCTCTTCCATTATCTTTCTCATCTTGCTTTCTAAGGCAATAACCTTTTTCCTCAGCCTATCCTGATTCTTTATTCTTAAAATCTTTTCCATAATGCAAAATTAGAACCGTATTATGTCATTTTGTGGCAGAACATATTTTTTTGAGAAGAATCATATTCTGCCGCCATTTGGCATAATATCATTTTATCTTTGCCTAAAAAATTATGTTAGTGCCTGTAAAAAGAAAATGCCCCAAATGCAAACATGTGTTTGTAACTTGGACCGGTGGAATCATTTTAAAAGATCCTCCGTTCAGTGTGTTTACTCCTTGTCCTTCATGCCATCATTGGAGGACTAATCTCATAAGATAAATATTAACTATCATCTTAATTCCAAAGAATTATGAACACCGAATATGCTAATCAAATTATTCTAAAAGCCTTTAATTATTTAGTGCAAGACATCTTCACTCATAATTTTATATATGATGACGGAGAGGGTAATGAAGAGTTACCAGAAGTTTATACAGGAGACCTGGATACTCCCCTTTGTATTTTTGAGTTAAGTCCTGGGGAACTCAGGACCTTGATTGAAGAATTTGAAAACTTTTTTGGAATAAATCTTATTGAAGAAAAATATTGGGCAGAGGGTCATAATTATTGTCCTGTTTCGAGGAAAGATGCTTCCAACAATCCTTATTTAGGGATGATGGCTCTTATTGAAGCTGATATTCAACTTCAACCAGAATTGACCTTTAGAGATATATTCAATGATGTTAGAGATTCAGTTATGCAAAAGCTCGAATAAATAATAACGTGATTCTTGAAGAAATTTGCCTTCAATAATAGGAATTCAGTTAAAAGATGCTAAATTTGTAAAATATTTAGGCATCTTGCCGATAGTCCATAGTTCCGAAATCGCCAAAACAAGAACAACAAACGGACTCTCGTGGAAGAATGCCCTTTACTCGTATCGGAAGACATGGTTTTCGACCTGAATGCTGATATCGACGTGGGGCAAATTTCTTCAAGTCTTGTTTGTTAGGTGTTTGGCGATACCTGGAACTATATGACTAGAAGCAGATTTGGCTCACGCTTTTTTATTTATGTATGTTTATAAATTTAAGAAAAATGCCCGGTAAAGTTATGAAGATTAAAAATAATTCTTAACTTTGTAACCGAACCGAGTCGGAAGAGAAATGCCGGCCGGTAAGAAAAGCGTTTCGCTTTCTTCTCGTATGATAAAATCGCCAATTTTTGATATGAGAGAATGGAAGCCAGGACGCTCTTCCTGTTTGTATGGTATTCTTGCTATCATGTAAGATCGTATACAAATCAGTGGGGGCATTTTTCTTCTGTTTTTCAGTCATATCGGGCGTTTGGCGATGCCTATCATACCTGGAGAACTGAAAAGAGTTCCCACTTTTCTTATTGTGTTAACCCTCTAAATAGTAATATGAAAAACATTTTATTTTATAGTATAGTACATGCGATGAAAATTGGAAGTGCTATTTGTCTGTTAATGGCCTTACTTGCAATGATTTTGGCAGAAGAATTATTTATGCCTAATCATAGTTGGTTTATTAACTTTCTGACTTTAAGTGGAATATTATTAGGACTGAAATTCATTTTTGGAGGATGGTCGGCATCCTCAATAAAATGGATGGTTATTTCATGCATTATGTCAACAATAGGTGCTGAAATTATGATTATTAGTCAAATGGTTGGCGAAGGTAAAAGTTTTTCCTTTCTAATATGTTTGATTCCTATCATAATCGGGGTACTTGGCGGAATAATTACCTATAATTGGGTAAATAATGTTTTAGATGAATCCACCACATCCGGAATAACTTTAGACAATGTTGTTGATTCTGTGTTCGACAATGGCCTTAAAAATACTTTTTGGGGTATTGTTGATGATTATAATGCCAATATGTTTTATGCTTATAGCCGGGGAGTCGCAGTTTATTCCAATATAGTGATTTTCAGTGGTTTTATTACAATGATTTGTTTAATGAAATAATAAAATAGATTATGAGTTTTTGGAAAATCGCAGGAGAATTTGCCAAAGAATTTGGTAAAGGATATGTACAAGAAAGAGGTGTAAGAGGCACCGTAGAAGACTTAGGCAGTTTGGCTCGAGGAGTGAAAGGATTTTTCTCCTCAGATGATGATAATGACACTACGCATCCTTTGGCAGAAAGTTATAATGAGTATATCAATGAAGGTGATTATGAGGGTGCCATAGATTTTATAAAAGAATGTTATAAAGGCGAAACTAAAGATTATATCTATTATTACTATTTAGGTAACGCATATCGCCAGATGGGTGATACTGAAAATTTAAATTTGGCTATCAATAATCTTCAGCAATCTTATAACACATGCCCTATAGGTACGGAGGATTCCGCCACAATCAAAGAAGAACTCGAAAGTGCCAAAGAACTGAAAAGATATCTGGATGCATGGGATAACGCCACAGAAAATATAGAAAGACAAACAGAAAACAGGAATTTTTCAGGAGCAGTTTCAGCTTTAAATGCTTTCTATAATAAATATGATAGTGGGAAAAAGGACTTCTATTATTGGAAATACTTATATGACATTCATCTGGAAAAGGAAAAAGCTAAGTCGGATTATAGTTCATGGAATCTAGGGGTATTAGAGAATGATTTGAATCAAATGAGGCATTTGGCTCAGGATTCTCACATAGAGTCATTAGAGGAAAAGGAGTGTGACTTCGAATATAGGAAATACGAGTGGAGAAAAGAATGTTTTAAGGAAAAAGGTGAATATCAATTAGCCAAAATTGAGATTGAGAAACATTATGCTACTGATCCCAATAAAAATTATGATTTCTTCTATTGGAATGATCTGATGAATAATCAAATGGCTGCATTACTGAGTAATACAGTAATTGGAAACAATAGAAATGAAGATCAAGCCGAGGCTAAAAGAATCTTAAACCAAATGACTCTTTTGTCAAAAACAGAAGAAGACACGGATCTTATAGAATTATTCGAAGATATAATAAAAGAGTTTAACGAGACTTTAGAAACAATTCCCGGATCAGTTAATTTTACATTTGATAAGGAAGAGAACGATTCTACTAACCAAAGGGAAGCCTCAAGAAAAGCCAATGACTTCGAACAAGAATTCATCGAAGAACTCAAATTATGTTATCAAGATGGTATTATCACCGATAGGGAAAGAAGAATCCTTGACAGATTACGTAAATCTCTAGGTATAAGCGAGCAAAGAGCTCAAGAATTAGAGGCTCAATGTAATCCTAATATTCTTACCAAAGATGAAGAAGAGTATGCTGAAGAAGTGAAGGCGGTATTAGAAGACGGAGTCATATCTGAACGCGAGAGAAGACTTTTGAATAAACTGGCAAAATCTTTAAACATATCTTCTGAAAGGGCACAGGAAATAGAAAAAAAGATATTGAATAGTATTTAAATGAAGTTCATAAGTTAAGAGTTTAGTCTTATCTCTATTTTAGGGTCTTATTGTAATTAAATATGTTGGAGATAATTAATTATTTCTGAATATATTATATGGATAAAGAGAAATTAATACGAATACGAGAACTACAACAAAAGAAAGTAACAAATAAAGGCATAACCGCACAAGAAATCGGGACTTTCAATTTAAATAAGAGGTCTCAAGGACGCCTTGTACCGATTAAATCAGAAATTGATATAAAAAACGAATGTATTGTTGGTATTATCACAAGTCTAAAGAATCATAAAACTTCAATTTTGATTAAGGATTGTGAGAATCTTTCAAACGAAATTGAAAGGTGTGTGGATAACCGTGACTATTTTAATGCTAACGTTGTATTGGGGAACTTAAAAGACTATTGTAGTGAAATAAAAGAAACAGGCCTTTCCCATAGTCAGGAAATTATTTTTCTATATAATTATTCCCTCGCTTATATAAAATTAAATAGAGCCTTTGAAATGCTTGAGAGTAATAATTTTGAAGATAAAAAATATGATTCTTATAAGAAGGAAATAGAAATACCTTTAAAAGTAGTAGAAGATATTAATTATCGGTCATACTATCCTACAAAACAAAATAGAATTAAAGATCTTAAAAATAGGCTATCAGGAAGAGAAAAAGAAATAGAGGATAGTGCAGAAAAAGGTGCTAATTATGGTTGTGCTATATTTGCTGTAATACTTTCCTTTGTAGTTATGTTAATCTGGTATTTTATTGGTGATCTTGCCGGATGGATAGTCATTTTAGTACCTCTAATTATAGGAATAGTTACATTTTTTAAAATGAGAAAATTATGACGGCTTTAGTTGGAGTATTGAATAAGAGAGGTGCTGCTATAGCAGCAGATAGTGCTGTGACCGTTTTCGGAAATGGAAGTTCAAAGATTTATAATAATGAACAGAAGATTTTTCCACTCTCCGACAAAAACCCAATCGGTGTGATGATCTGTAATAATCTGAACTTCCTTACAACTCCTTGGGCTCTAATTTTCGAACTTTATAAAGCTGAGAGAGGGAATCAAACATTTCCAAAACTTACGGGATATGTGGAAGATTTTATAAAGTATCTTAAATCAATAAAAAGGTTACAAACTCAGGAGGTTAAGAATGTCTTCTATCAAAATGAATTTGAGCAATTGGCCGATAGTTTCAGATCTATTTTCGAAAAAAAATATGATGAAGTAACAGAAAGCAATCCGGAAATAACAAATGAAGAAGTTTTTCGTATCTGTTACGAGCAATCCTTTAAGGAATTAAAAGAGATAATTTCTGACTATGAAATAAATCCAAGACTTAAAGATTTTTCCATAAAAGATTTTTATAAAGAGGTTTATGAGCCAAGCAAAGAGTATTTTTCTCGTAAGAGAGAGGAATTTCCCCGTATAACAGAGGAAGAATGGAATAATTTGTTGGATTTTTTTCATAGAGATCTGATCAACAATTCTTTTTCAGGTCCACAACAAAGCGAACTGATTTTTGTTGGTTTTGGGTCAGAAGATATTTTTCCTGCTTCCCAACGAATTTATGTACTAGGCATGACGGGGACACAATTAAAATATAATATTGAAGATATTAGTGAGATTTCACATACTTCAAGTGCTGAAATCAGACCATTTGCCCAGACTGACGTTATGATAACCTTGATGAAAGGAGTCTCTCCACAGTCAGATCAGGAATATCGAGACGCAACCATTGAATTGGAAGAGGGAGTTATAGGAGATATAACCGCACTTCTCGAAAAAGAAAAGGTCTCGCCAAACATCATTAAAAAAATTAAAGACCTTACTTACGAAAAGATTCATGAAAGATACATTGAAAGAATCGATAATTTTATTCATGAAAATTTCATAAGCGGAGTAGTAACCGCATTAGATTTCTTTAATCTTGAAGAGATGGCTAAAATGGCTGAAAACTTGATTGCTGTAACAAATCTTCAAAGACATATTTCTTCTTCAGAAGAATCCGTTGGTGGGCCAATAGAAGTGGCAATCATAACTAAAACAGCTGGTTTTAGATGGATTAAACATTTTAATTTAACATAACATTATTGCAATGCATAAAGTTTGGGAGATTGTTCCCAAGAAGGTAAGACAGATAAATGGAGAGTCCCTTTCTCCCGCTATGAGAGTTGTGGTCACCACAAAAAATTTCGTTGGTAATCCTTTCTATAATGGTGCGGAAGAAATTATTGAAACTTATAAAAGAATTTATAATTTCGATTATAAGAAATGTGGGTGTATGCCGATTGATTTTGATTTTAAACCTCTTGACTGAAAAAAGACAATTCTGATTTTTAGATTAATAGCATTTTTATTTTAATTATGTCATCATTTGGCATAATTTTAGATTATATTTGCCAATATTTTTATAAAAATGGAATACAATCAAAATATAGGAAATCTGCAGGAATACGAACAACTTTTAGCTAATGTAAAAAGCCTTGAAACTGAAATAATGCCCCAGTTGGAAATGCTCGGAAGAGAAATCCCGGAGATCTACAAGGGGTATGCTAAAGTTGTGAAGACGAGTATATCGGCTGCAATAGATATTTTAAGTGTAAAAGATTCTACTGCCAATAAAATGTATTTGGCCGCAGAGATTGGTGCAAGGACGCTTGAAGCATTTGGAGAGTGGAAAGCCGTAAGAGAACACAACAAGATGCTCGATCGTTTTATGGCAACTAAAAGGAGTATTGCCGAACTCAATATGTCTAAAATTGATAAAGCTTTATCCGAATCAGATAAGACATTTATTCGAGTTAAAAACTTGTTTAAGACAGTAGCGGCCAATAAATATGACCTTAGATCTGAAGGGAAAGATAAAATCGAAAGAGTCTCTAATTTACTCTTAAGATATCTTGTGCTTTATCGCACTAATTTATTCATACTTAACTTATGCGGTTACCTGAAAGCAGAATATTCGGCATGGATAAACAATAGGCAAACTTCCGGCCAGACACGTACTGATTATTATATCGTCAATGATATGATTTTAAATGATTTGTTTGGGAAAAACAACCATTATAATGCCTTGGAACAAGCTGCCGACTCTGATGGCCTTTTATCGGGTGCACAAATAATGCTTCTTTCAGATCCCCAACTTACCGTTTATTCATTAAAAGATACTTTGGTGCAAATTGATTTTGAGAGGTCTAACTTCCCCATAAGAATCCTTCTATCTCAAAATTCCGGTATACCATATTATTTGAATCAGGTGACTCCGCTTCTTGACAGATTGCTATTCGATCCCGAACGTAAAATAATTCGCAATGCATGGATTTTTGTGGGAATTTTGGTTTTATTATGTGTATTTCTTGTGCCAAATCCTATCTGGGGACTTAATTTAGGAATTTTAGGTGCCATAGCCATTTACAGGATCACTAAGAGTAGTTTAAAGAAGGTAAGGATAACACATGTTACAAATACCATAGAGGCAGTTTCGGCCACAGATGAATCAATTGAATCTTATTGTGGCAAAGTATATCAACCTGAAATTGATTACACACGGAAAGATGCTCTTACCGCATCCCTTAAAGCATTTTTTAATTAAATATCTAAATCTACAATAATATGGAAAATTTTGAAGACGAAAAAGTTTTGGAACGTATAGAACGACCCGGTGTGCCCGCAACCATTGAAGATTACAAACAATTAGGAGAATGTGCGGAACGCATGCTCAATAAAGTGTCAGGAGTTGTTGATAATATTACCGGTACAATAGTGCATATTAAGGAAATTTCAGCACAGGTTGAACTTGAAACTGCACGTATGGAACGAGCTATCGATGCATTGATGATTAAAGCTCAACGTGATATCCAGATATACGAAAAATCTTTGCCAATTCTTGAGAAGCAATTTGAAAGATGCCATGACCGTATGGATAAACTTATGGATAAAAGTATGGAGCTTATCAGCACGGATATCTCCGATAATAGTCTTCAACGCCAGGAGGCGATGATGTCTCTGATTGAAATCACAAATAATTCATTGAATTCGTTGATTGCAAAATTAATTCCACAATATTAAGTATGGTTAATACTTTAAAGGTGATTCGTAGAGCTAACTTACAATTCTTCTTTGTAATTGTAATTGTGGCAGCTCTTGGAATATGGCAAAGAATGGATGCCGCAAAAGAAAATTCTAAGTCTAATGATGTGATATCACAATCCATAAAGGGGTTACCCGTTAAAGATAATTCTATGTATGAACCTACCGAATATCAGTTTGGAAGTGATAAAAAATGGAATAATTATAAGAAAAAAATTGAAGCAGAAAATGTAATATACGAGGGTAGAGGATATATCAGCAATCATAATGTGGAGGTGGAATTATTCCTGACTCCACAAGGTCAGGTTGCCGGAAGATATCATAATGAAAATGGCACAAAACTGGATTTGAATGGGAATGTAGATGCATCAACCGGTGATCTTGTAATTCAACTCGGCCATGAAAATAATAAAACTAAGTCAATATGGCGCCTTCATCCGGCTTCAACAAATATCGAAGATGAAATTTACGAATATGATGGCACGTGGGGCAAGAAAGATTTGCCATCAAAACTTACTTTGAAAAGAAAAGCTATTTAAGATGGGAAAGGTAATAGAAAAAATAGATATATCCAATTTCACTAATATGGCTTCAGTAGTGGAAGGATATTTTAAGGAGGAAGAAGAGTATCAAGATAATATAACAGAATCTTCAGCTTTCAATCTTGTTTATTTGGCTAAAAAATATGACGATTGGTTCTTAGATCCTATTGTTGGTATGGTGATTCCGGGTGTTGGCGATATAATATCATCTTTAGCTGCTCTTCCGGCTCTTTATGTGGCAATGTTTAAGGTAAAATCCTTTAAATTGACCCTAGCCATTTTTTATATCACTGTCTTGGACGTTTTATGTGGTATAATTCCTGGGGTGGGAGATATTGTGGATGCGTTTTATAAAACCAATAAGAAAGCGGCACGTTGGATTGTGGGATATGTAGAAGGCGATAGTGAGACCATCTCTCAGATAAACAAAAGTGCCGCATGGGGTTCTGTAATGCTTATTGTATTGGGTGTGCTTATCTGGGCCTTGTTCAATTTATTAGTTTCAATTTATAATTGGTTTCACGGATTATTTTCTTCTATTTTTTAACATTATGGCAATGCATAAAGTATGGGAAATTGTTCCTAAGAAGGTAAGACAGATAAATGGTGAGTCCCTTTCTCCTGCTATGAGAGTAGTGGTCACTACAAAAAATTATACTAACAATCCTTTCAATAGTGGGTCTATTGATGATATAATTGAAACTTATAAAAGAATTTATAATTTCGATTATAAGAAATGTGGGTGTATGCCGATTGATTTCGATTTTAGACCGCTTGACTGATTATGCTTTGGTTTGCAAATAGTGACTGGAAAAATAAGATCTTGGATTGGGAGAAGAAACTTTATGCTCCCGGGAAGGTAGCTGATAAATATGCTATTCTTGAAAAGATAAGGATTGAACTTGACCGGCTTTATAAGGAAGACAGGGCTAAATACGAGGAACTGGAGAAGGCTTTGAAACCAAATACTTGGGAAGCCTTAGAGGATAAATGGACTCTCTGGAATCCAGTGCCGAAAAGTCATGCTGAATGGATTGGACCAGGAGAAATGACATGCCGACTCAAATCATCACATCCCAATTATAGAGAATGTGCTGAACAAGGTTTTACTCAATGCACTTACGATGAACACGGTAGCCCGGATTTCAATAAAGTTACCTTTCCCGGATCTATTGTGGATATCTCCGATCTTTACGATTCTCTCTCTTCGGATAATATTCAGAAAAGGGGAGGAAGTCCCAGCAGTCTTCAGGAAATAGCACAAATGAGAATGGTGCCAAATCTGAAATCAGCAATTAGCAAATGGGCTAAAGAAACCGGTAATCCGGAAGATTTCTGGGAATGGAGGAACGCCATGAATCTTGTGCCTCATGAAGACTCTAACTGCCGTACAATGCGATTAGTATACCGGCCAATTCATATCGCATTCAAACATCGGGGTGGAGTGGCCAATGCCATAAATATAAAGAATCATTTCGGTTGATATCGTTTCAGGATTTCTTCGGCTTGCCATTTGATTTCATCGCAAAGCAATTTAGGAACTAAATGTTCCTGATATTTTCGGCTAAAGGTGGATAAGATTCTCCATCATAAATAACTGTTGAACTTACAGGTGCCACGGGTAAAACAGTTTTAAGATAATCAAGATTTTTAAGAAATTCCGGATGAAAGGAGATTGAAGATTTCACCTCATAAGCCTTTAACCCTTCCGGAGTAGATTGCAAAATGTCTACTTCTTTACCATTTCTTTCCCTATAGAAATTTAAATTAGGGTCTTTACCTTGATTCAGCCTATTGTTCATTAATTCAGCAACAGCCATATTTTCAAATAAAGCACCTTTCAGAGGATGTGAAATAAGCTGGGAAGGTGTTTCAATGCCTAATAAATATGTTTACATAAAGTAGATTTGCCAACCTGTCTGGCTCCGGTTACCATGACTACAGGATAAAACTTTTTAGCATTAAGTATAGGAGAGGTTAGATCTCTATAAATATAATTATCCATATTTCAGATACTTAAAACATGATTGTGCAGATTTGGAGTGACACTCCAAATCTGCACAAAGTTAACTAAAAGTCTCTTCTTTATCAATTTATTTTCGGCATTTAAACATAAAAATTATTTTTGATAAAGTTTCAGAATTTCTTCGGCTTGCCATTTGATTTCATCGCGAAGCCATTGGGGAGATAATACCTCTAAATTCAAACCCAATTTAAGGATCTCATGTTGAAATTCATATTCAGGACGTAGTTTATAGCTATATTCCGAATATTCTTTTTCTCGTTTCACCAATTTCTGGGATTTATGGAGGGGAAGACTCTCGATATAGTGCCGTTGATGACCATAAACCTTAATTATCACATCTTCGTAATCATAATCATCTTCAAGGTTAACTCCAATTACTTCATCAAAATAAGAATCAAGATTCCAGCTATTATCAAATTTGAATTCTTCATTGGTTATACTGATTGATTCAATTCGGTCGAGAGCAAAGACAGTCAGGGTTTCGTAATCAGGAATATGAGAGATAAGATACCATCTGCGAGATGATTGTTTCAACCCATAGGGTTCAACTTTAAATTCCTTCAGTCTTCTGTCATTAAAACTTCTATAGAAAATATCTATTATTAAATTTTTGGCAATTGCCTCTATTATCATAGGGAGATATTTGTTCCCACCCGGTGTTTCTTCATATTGAATTCGTTCTTTTAAATCAGGATTGTCTATTAACAGGTTGTCTATAGCAAGACCATTAAAAAGAGATGATGTAAAAGAAGGCTTATCCAGAATATCTTCATTTCCGATATAATACACATTCCCATTAGATCGGTCACAAAGGATATCTATCCCGAAAATATCTTCAATAGCCTTTCGATGTCGATGAAAGGTCCTTTCAGCTAATAATTCCTCCCCGTCCTGAAGGGAAGAATTAATCCATTTATTATTAATATCTTCAAGAGTGATTCTTCCTGCCCTGCGGATGGTCTCGACCAACCATACATATCTTCTAATAAGTCTAACTGATGTAGCCATTCTCAAATTTTTTACAAAAGTAAAAAATAATTCTGCCATTTGATGACATTTTAAGCATAGTCAATAGAATTAACAAAGAATAAAATAAAGGGGGATAAATGAAATTATTTTTGTAGTAAGGAATATTGGATATTTAAGAAGAATAATATCTGATAAGACCTTCCATAAAGTCAGGTAGTAATTAAGATTATAGTCTGTTCAACTCTGTTTCCGAGGCTGACGAGCCTCTATATTTGCTCTTATATGGTTGGAAGTTATAGATGATATTCAATGCTATTCCCCGATTATCGTTGCTTTGTTTCTTGTCAACAAAAATGCCAAATGTATTCATTGTCCAGTCGTTATTGGCGGTATTAAAAATGTCGGTTGCCGAGAGTTTTATCGTTAAAGATTTGTTGAAGAAAGTCTTTCCGACAGAGGCATCCATTGTAAACAAGGATTTCCCGAAACGAGTGGTTCGCATGTCTCCGCTTGTATAACCGCTGATATTGGCTGTTATCAACCATCCTTCGGGCAAGGAGAATGTGTTGTAGAAGTAGTATGAAAATAAGGGTCTGTTATACTTTGTGCCGTCAAGTTCGAGCCACTGACGGTACATGCCGACAGTTATATCGGGAGTCCACCATTTGACAGGTTTACTCCAAACAAGATAAAGGCTGAAAGACGTTAAATCTATATTTATAGGATGGAGCAACAGTTGCAGATTGGCAGCCGGATAAAGTTGCTTTACAGAAGCATAGGCATCTAACGACCTTGTAAAATCAGTCTGTAACATAAAACCCTTCCACATCCCGAATAGCTGAACATCATGCATTCTTTCATCACGAAGCAATGGATTTCCACCTTCTATTTGATGAATTCCAACATAACTTAAAGAACCGGTAAGTTGAGAGTAAGGAGGCTTTACGGTTGCCATCTTATAACTCAAACTTATTTGTGATTCCTCGTTAAATGAATATCCGAGTGAAATATCCGGCGTCAGAAGATTATGCTTTCGGCTTACATCGTCATCCCTTTCACTGTTTACTTTAAATTCATAGTTCACATATTCATATCTTAAGCCGGCATTAAGAGAGAACTTTCCGAACATTCTTGACCAAGAAGCATAAAGAGCAGCTGAAGTCTGTTTTGCTTCAGTAAGAGAGGACGGGATATATTCCTCCACCTCAGGATTTAGCATCTGATAGTCCAAGGAGGTGTGAGTATAGCTGTCCTGCGTCCCTACTGTAAACTCTCCATTCCATAACGGGAAATTCAAGTATAGTTTTCCTGCCCACAAGGTTGAACTCTGCTTATCGGTTGAATTGACATCAGGATGGGAAGCGTCAGGGTAGGTTGTTGCAACGCTATTGTTTTGAAAAGAACTTTTGAAATCGCCGTCGAAGTGTAACAGGAATTTATCTTCAAACGTGTTTTCATAATAAGCCGACACAAGATGACTGTGAGCCTTGATTTGTGTTTCAATCTCATCTTGAATTGCAGGATCATCGTCATACCATTCGGAGCCTGTATTTCTAAAATTTCCACGTTCCGGGTTAAAGCGGAAATAGGCACCCAACGATTGACTGTCTTTGGCATAGTTTAAACCTGCCTTAATACTGCCTACGTTTGTCGGATAGACATTATTATTGCTGCTACCTACGATGGTTTCTTTCTCTTGATAGATAAGGCTATTGGTTGTGATCCCTTTTATAAGAGTATTGTTATGGTTTATCAAACCGTTAACAAAAAGTTCCCAACAGCCGGTGTTATAACTTAATGAAAGAAAATCCATTACTGACCATTTGCGATGTCTCTGCAATTGAAATTGGTCTGTCACAGACAATCCTTGAACAAAATTTCGTTTAGTGGTTATCTTCAGCACAGCACCCGTGGTGCTTTCATACATCGCTCCCGGTGCCATAAGTAATTCTACCTTCTTGATGTTGGAAGACAACAGTTGTTGTAATTGCTGCTCATCACGCATTGGCCGGCCGTCTATGTAAATTTCGATATTGCTTTTGCCGATAACAGTTACCTCGTTATCCTGAACCCTTATCATCGGAAGCTGATTGAGAACATCCAGGGCGTTCCCAATGTCTGCAAGGTTAGATCCGGGTATTGTAGAAACAAGTGTTGTTCCTACGAGTTTTGTGGCCGGTTGTTTGGCAGTCACTACCACTTCCTGTAGCTGTTGTGTGAGGGAGTCTGCCGTCTCGGAATTTTGAGCGTGACCCATTCCATAATAAAGAATCGAAGTCAACAGGCTTAAGAAAAATTTTGTTTTCATGTGAGCGAAAATTTGATGCAAAATTACTCACATTAAAGGTAGCTGTCCAAAATAAAATTCTGACAGCGGAATTTATAATCTATTGATTATTAATATTATATTTCGGGATAAATATAAAAAATCTGACAAGGGAATAATCCGGTCAGAAAATAGACAAAATATCGGGATACTCCGGGGCCATTGTCTCTTTGAGTCGGGTTTTCAACCTCGATTTGCGTTTATAAATAACATCAACCGTTTCACCCAACAGAAGGCTTATTGTTCGGGTGGATAATCCGCCTGCAAGATAGACTAAGAGTTGGTAGTCTTCCGGTTTTATATCAGGGTATTTTTCTTTCACTATGACAAGCAGATTGTCCTTGCAATCATTAACGGCCCGTTCCATTTTAGGGAATGAACCAGTTCTTACTGATTCTATTTCACTTTTAACTTTGTCGATAATCGCCTTGCGTTCTGTCTTTGTTCCTTGTGTCTCGTAGTATGTCTGACAAAGGGAATCAATCAGGGTAAATCTGTTTTCAAGCAGTCCATGTAGCTTTGATTCAAGCCGGACGACATTTCCCTTACTCGCTTCGACCTCATTCTTAAAAGAGGAAGCTTCAGCCATTAGTGCCTCATTCTGTAGAGTTTGAAGTTTTAGTCTTTGCCGCATCCAAATCAAACATGAGAATGCTATGATTAAAATAATAACAAAGATGAATACTGCGTTCTCCCGTTTAACACGTTCTTTATAAAGAAAAAATTCTTTTTCTTTCTGAAGGTAAAGAGCAGTGGCAAGAGCATCGGAATTGTTTGATTGTTGATTCAAGGCTTTCAGGTGTAATGCTTGTTGATATTCCTCTATCAGATTGTGATTCCCATAGTAATTAATGGCGATATTGACTATCGTATCAGTTGGAGCGGTTATATGGTTGGCTACCATTGCCTCGCTATAAAGGAGTGCCCAACGTGCCATTGTGGAAGAATCCTTTAACTCAGAAACATCCACACTATTAAGTTTTGATAAAGCTGCAGATGGGTCTCCTGCCATCAGTTGTTGAGCTTCATCTAAAGTATGTGTATATGAAGCCGAATAACTACAAGCTGTTACAAAAAACAATATGATTATGTATAAGAGACTACGCATTAAAATATCCTTTAGACTGTCTTCCTTATTTTAAAGCTCTTTTTAATATCTGCAAAGTTAGGATTTTAATCAATAAGATAAAGAAACTTAGATCTCAAATGGGTTTATGGAATCAATAATAATATAGGGACAGGCTTTTCTATTTCCTGTCCCTATCTGAAAATAATAAAAGAGAAACTGTTTATTTGCTTGTTATGTAAATTGCATTCTTTTGTTTATCAATAGACATCGAGACTATAGTTTCCGGATTCAATGCTTTCATCTCTTTTTCGCTTATCTTCTTTCCATCCAGATAAATTTCCATGTCTCCTACAGTAGACAAGGTGGAGTTTCCCTGTGAAATCACTATGCCATTGGAAGGGGAGATGGATATAGAATTGGTTTGTGAATTTCTACGAAAATCATCTAAATTTAGTTTTACATCCTGACCATTGATATTAAATGCGATGCTTGCATTCTCGTAACTCTCTGAGACGGGGAAAACAGCTGTAATTGTGGCTGCTCCATTAGTCATAGTCGTATTTAATGATTTTGCAGTGTAAGTCTGTCCGTTATTGGTAAAAGTACCTCCGGAAACTGACAAATTGTTTCCCAAGTCTTCTCCCATTACAACAACAGTAGTCTCAATCCCACTGTTATTCAAAGAGGTAATCCTGAATTTTCCTGTAACTGCGGAATTTTCATTACCTTTGTCAAGCGATACATCGCTGTCGCTGATTGCTGACACAGCAGCTTTGACTGTAGGCACAGTGACCACTCCGAGTGCCAATGCAACCATCGGCACAAGTGCAAGGGCTTTTAACTTACCCCCGGCACCACTTTTTGATTTGTACATCATGGTGATACGTTTTTTAAGTTTACTATGATTTATGCTGTTGGTTAAGGACGGGAATCTGGAGCCAACAGCTTTTTTTACTAACAACATCTGATATTCTTGCGGATCGTGGCCATTGTCGATGACTGCCATGTCAGCCTGATACTCATGAACCAGCATCAGTTCATCACGCATTAGCCATGCAACCGGATTGAACCAATTTAATATACATACAATCTGAGCGATTAATAAATCAATCCAATGTAATGCTCTGACGTGTTTCAGTTCGTGGGTAATTATGGCATTATCAGTATTATTGAAATCATTACGATTGATTATAATGTAATGTAGCCAACTGAAAGGTGCTATGTTATAGTCATCTATGAAGACTAAGGTAAAGCTGTCCTTCCTTACCTTTTCTCCCGAATGCACTACCCGGACAATTCTTATCCATGTAATAATAGTTTTTATGGTTACAATAAAAGCTCCAATAAGAAATATCCAAATGAGAATTGTTCCCCATAATGGTCGAGCGAAGGGCTCTAAAGTTAAGTTTATAAAACCAGTGTTATCGTTTGTTTGTTCTATGGGAGTCTTAATTGCAAGATTATTAAAGAAATTATAGAGTGGAAAGGAAATAAATGAAACTACATAAACCACCAACAAAACACCACGATTAAAACCATGCTGATTATCTCTTGCTATAAAAAGCTTATAGGCAAGATACATGGCTATCATTATTAAGCCACTAATAATTAAGTATGCAAGGAATTTACCCATTCTGCTTTCCTTTATTTTCAATGATTTCCAGCAACTCTTTTAATTCAGTAGCAGAAATTTTATCTTCCTCGACAAGAGCAGACACTGCCCCATAATAACTGCCACCAAAATAGTTCTTGATGAAGTCTCCGAAACTCTTCTTTCTGAAATTATCTTTGGGAACCTTGGAAAAGAATTGGAACGAGCCTCCCGCTTCATTATGGCCGACAAAACCTTTTGCCTCCAGTCTTTTCATGACGGTTGATACCGTGTTAAAGTGAGGTTTCGGGTCAGGATAAAATTCAATGAGTTTGCTTATTAAAATTGGTTCATGTTCCCAAAGAAGTTGCATCAGTTCCTCCTCTTTTGGTGTCAGTTGATTATTATCTCTTTTTTTCATAACTATTTTTATCGTTGTGACGGCAAATTTAATAACTATTTTTATAGTTTCAATAATCTTGGATTGTTTTTAATATTTATTAACTATAAAAATAGTTATGATTATTTTAAATAAATATGTCAATAAATTTTATTTATCAAAATATTTTATTATCCCAATCTATAATTAATATAGACTGTCAATTCTTTATTGTAAATAAGCCTTAATTACATGTAGACATTCAAAAAATTATGTAAATTTGCAATACGATTGCAGTTTTGCATAAACAATATTCAACCGATTAATTATTAAACGAATATACCAATGTCGGAATATATTCATAGGCTTTTGGAAAAAGAAATATTAGAGGCTACTCGTTATTTTTCAGTTATCACCCTGACAGGCCCCAGGCAATCCGGAAAATCCACATTGCTTAAAAATCTTTTCCCGAATGCGTTATACAGATCTTTGGAAGATCCCGATAATAGGAAACTTGCTGTAAATGACCCTCGAGGATTTTTGAAATCCGACACTGATGAATTAATCATCGATGAAGTTCAAAAACTCCCTGAACTTTTATCCTATATCCAAGGAATTGTAGATGAAAAGAAAAACATAAAATTTTATCTTTCCGGGAGTTCCAATTTCGCCTTGTTAAAGAATGTATCCCAAACACTGGCTGGAAGAACAGCCCTTTTCGAGTTATTGCCTTTTGCTCTTGAAGAGATTGAAACGCTAATTAAAGATAAGGAGACTGATAATCTACTTTATTCCGGATTTTATCCTGTAATTTGGACTGGAGAAAATGTCCCGAAATTTTATTATCCAAACTATGTGAAAACTTATTTGGAAAGAGACCTAAGGGATTTGATTGGCATAAAGGATTTAGACACATATCAACGTTTCTTAACTTTAACGGCAGCGAGGATAGGCTCAATCTTTAAGGATTCTGAACTCTCTAATGAACTGGGGATCTCCGCAAATACAGTGAAGGCGTGGCTTTCTACTTTACAGGCTTCTTATGTGGTGTTTAATCTAAAGCCTTTTTTTACCAATACTAAGAAAAGGCTTATAAAGAGTTTAAAGGTTTATTTCACTGACAGTGGCATTGCATCTTGGTTGCTTGATATAGATTCCCCTTCTCAGATGAACATTGATAAAATGAGAGGACATCTATTTGAAAATATGATAATCTGCAATGTCCAGAAATATTTTCTTAATGAAGGAAAGCAACCTGCTATCTATTTTTATCGTGATTCCAACGGTAATGAGGTCGACCTATTAATCAAAAATAAAGAAAAATATGACCTTGTGGAGATAAAATCTTCGGAAACATTTAACACAGAATTTCTAAAAGGCATCATGTCTTTTGAAAAAGAATTTCCTGATTTAACCGGGAGAAAGTATATAATTTATAATGGAGAAGATAAAGGAGAAATTAATGGGGTGAAGATTTTAAATTATCAATCATTCTTCTTTAAAAGCTATAATTTTTAAAGGCTAATATCACCCATTAGATATCACTAAGTAAAGAATTGTCCACCAATAAGTACTGGTACAAATTTGGTACAATTAAGCGGAGCTTAATCACGGTGAGCGTGAAGAGAACGTCAGAAGGCTTTTGCAAGGTGAAAAGCCAGTCTGGTACTCGGTGGCAAAGCCATCAAACTCACCGCCGGAGGGAATAAATATACGATAAAAATACTATAAATAAGCAAGGAAATCAATAAAAACGAAAATAAAAATAGAGTGTAACTTGTTGAGTTGCACTCTATTATTCTATTGATAATTATCTTTTCTATTATTTGAGTCAATCATTTTGCCTTCGGCATCGAGATCCGGCTTGGCTTTTCACGTCGCTTCGCTTTGCAAAAGCCGCCGACATTCTCTTAATGATCTCCTCGAATTCGCTACGCATATTTACTTCACTTCTTCTAATCTAATAACGCTTGTAAATCAATTAGTTACAAAAGCATGGTACAAATTTGGTACATTTATAAGATAAGAAAACCCTAAAAATCTATAAACAAAAAAGGAATTTATTTCGATTATAATATATTTTATGCCTATAAATGATTTTGATTATTGAACAATTTTTATATATTTTATCAAATTTCTAAGATAATCGTAAAACAAAAGGCATTATAGGAGGTTATAATATTTGTAAATTTAATGGCACTATAGCTCTTATTTCTTCCTCTGAAGTTTGAGTTTCTTTATTAATTTTAAGTGCTTTATCAGCTTCTGTAATTGCCTTCGAAGTGACAGAAGGTCTAGACTCACATTCCGAGAGCTCCAAATTTCTTTTATCTATTCTATTCCTTTTTTTCCATAATTAAATTTAAATCGGAAATGCTTCCTGATTTTATATGCGCCAAAAGAGCTTCATAGTCATTTCTAATAGAAAGACATTTAGCCGCATATTGTCTGTTAGCAATAATCTTTTCTTCCAAAACATTGTCTTTGTATCTTAATGTAAGGAATGTAGATATTACTGCAAAAACAGCTGTTATAATATCCAATATCCAATCTAAATTGAATTGGGCAAATATGCTTGCAACGGCAGATGTAGTAGTAAAACTTGTTGAAAGAGCCAAAAGAGTTTTGTTTCTTCTTAAAGTTTTATAGAACAAATCAGCCTGCTTTTCATGTATTTTATGTGTCCATGCAATTTTCACAAATCTTTCTTCTAGGAGGCGATATTGAATTTTGATTTCAGGTGTCATATCTAATATTATAAAATTGGAACTTCAATTCTATCACGAGCAACAATATATCCTTCCTTTAAAATATAACATTCCACATAATGTGGACCACGGAAGTTAGAGGTCTCTTTTCTTCCTTTTTTACTAGGAGTGTTAGAAGGAATAATTTGACCTCTTAGACAATTACGACGAATAGCTTCATCTCCAACGTTACGTACCTTCCATAGAACTTCATAAGGTTCAGGTATGGTTAACGAATCGATAAAGAATTCTAAAGACTTAACCCTTGCTATTTTTTGGGAATCACGAAGCAGGCTACTTAATAATCTTTCTCGAAATCCATTAGACTTTATTTCACAATCAATGTTAAGATTACCTTGGATGCTTATAGGATATTTTTCTTCAATAAATTCTTCCTTATCCTCAGGAAATGAAGAAAAGTTCTTTATTACTGTTTCAGCCTTCGGAAAATTATTTCCGAAAATATCTCTCCAATATGAGTGTTCTTCCTCCTCATTATCAGAATTAATGGCTTTACAAGACAATTTGAAAGCTTTCTTAGCTTTAGTTTGAAATTTCTTCTTGACTTTTACATCTTGGCCACTTCCCAAAGCCTGATAATGATCTTTAACAGGTTCATTTTTAAGAAATTCAAAAAAATCTTGGCATAAGGTGTCAAATTTTGAAATAGGAGTAGTTGCTAAATCTTCATCATTTTTTAAAAAATTATATGCCAAAGTATCTAAAAGAAGACCACCCATATGCACTCCCATATGATTAGTCCATGCTCGCATCATTTTACAAAGCCTTCTATGTGTATCCCCGTAATTTTCACGGAAAGAAGTCATGGCTTCCTGTTCATGTTTAGGCATTGTTACTCTAAAATATCCATATTTCGTATCAGGAAACTGATATGTTATAATATCATCCTTTTCCTCACCTTGGAATACTGGTTGAACTTCAAATTTAAAATTACAGAAGTCAACTACAACAACTAATCGGTCAATCTTAATTTTCGTTCTAGGATACCTTTCTATAAGAGCATCCTTTGTTTCTTGTAAAAGTTTCTTGGGATCATTTTTATATTTATCCCATAGGGAGTCTGGCATTATATACAGCATGTCGAGATCTGAGATCCCTTTAATGCCGGTATATCTACCATAAGATCCTACCTGTAGTCTGTTGTTTACTTCGGAGTCTGAACCTCTAAATCTTTGATTTAATTTTTTCGTAATCTCTCCGTATCTATTTGAGAGAGTTTCATCATTATCAACTTTAATGTTGGTTAGAAATGTATTAAACTTCTGGGTAGTAGTCATAACACCATGCTTTGGAATCCATAAAAAACTATTCAAAAATTATTCCAAAAGTTTAATGACAATCTAACTATATATTTACAAATTTGACTCAATAAATATTCTATGTTGTGCTAATCTCCTAATTAATTCATTTTCATTATAAGAGATTAATCCTGTAAAAAATAAGTATCAATTTTCAGATTTCTTTTCTTTCTGCTGAAGAAGGAATATCTCTTTCTGCCTTTCGATTTCTCTTCTTAATTGTTCCGGCGTGGGAAGGTAGAGCATGTATTTGGAAGCAAACAAATGATCATTGTCGTGAAGTACAGAATATCGGGCAATATCTTCATCAGTTTCTGCACATAGAAGGATGCCGATAGTAGGATTATCACCTTCACCTCGTTTTAATTCATCATACATTCTAATGTACATATCCATTTGGCCAACATCCTGATGAGTTATTTTCGATGTTTTCAAATCGATCAAGACAAACGCCTTCAAGATATAATTGTAAAATACCAGGTCGATATAATAATCCTCTTTTTCTGTATGAATATGTTGTTGGCGAGCTACGAAGGCGAAGCCTTTCCCCATTTCCAATAGGAATTTTTCAAGATTATCAATGATGGCTTGTTCCAATTCAGACTCCCGGAATGAAGAATCAGCAGTAAAACCTAAAAATTCACCTATAACAGGATTCTTAATAAAATCAGTGGGATCGTTAGTTTGTAAAGGAGCAGTTAATTCAAGCATTTCCTTCTCAACTAAATCTTTCTTTTGGGAGGAAAGGAGCCGGTAATAATATTGAGAATTTATATTCCTTTGTAGAGTCTTAACAGACCAACCTTGTTGGAAAGCTTCTTGTTCATACCAATCCCGTGCTTTGTCATCTAAAACTGAGGTAAGTGCATAATAATGAGTCCAAGACAAAAGCTTTGAAGATTTTCCAATCACTGATTGGAAAATGTTTGGATGAGATTTATAGAATTCTAAGAAACTATATAAGTAACTCTTAGAAAATCCTTTGCCATATTTTGCCGCAAGCCTCTTAGATAATGATTTTATTACATCAAGACCATATAATTCTGACCTGTCTCGACCTCTGATCTCTTCTTCCGAAATTAATTTTCCTAATTCCCAATTGCGTTTAACAAGATTTTCATTTATTTGTCTGTATGTGTTATTCCGGGCGGTCTCAATAATTTCAACTGCCTTAACATATAATTGGTTTATCGGTTTTTCCGGAATTAAATCTTTATCTGTGGCCATAGTTATAGTGTTAACAGGAAAAGTTAGAGTTGTTTATGATTTATATGGGCTTCTACACGCATCCAATTGTTCAATAGTTTTTGTTTTAACATTGTTGAAGAATTAACACCTTCTTTAATACATGATGCAAAACATAAGCATTCTGGTGAAAAATCTATATCTCTCTCTTTGACATTTTGAGCTTTAGCCATGAAAATGAAAGTTATATTTCCACACAGATATGATAATGCAGGCATCAACTTTAATGCAATTTTTCGTCCTTTTTCAACGTAATTAGATTCCCTCTGACCTTTCAATATCATTTTCTCCAATTCACATAAGGGTATTCCAGAAATGTAAGCTCTCATTATTTCTACAATGATCTTAACAGTATTATCAGAGTAAAAATTTTCATCCTTTATATCTAATATATTCCTTAGATCTTTTTCAGACAGCATTGGCTGCAACATGAACTGAATTATTTCAACATCAGCCTTTATTACCTCTTCTACCATATCAATCATATCCATAACAGCAAGGCTCTCTGACATATCAATATACTTACGAGGTATCAGAGAATAAATGCGTATTACATCCGATACCTTTAAGCTTGTTTTCATTGATAGATCTGTACACCATATATCTTCTGTCGCTCCACTCATTCTTGCTGATATTATATTATCAGCTATCCCATTTAATTCTATATTTTTTATCTTATTTTGATGAACAAAAAAAGTTCTTTTTAACTTTTCAATAATATCTTTCTTATTACCTTGAAATTTTAAAACTATTGGATAATTATCTATCTCTCCATCAGAATTAAAAATTTCCGCTAAGGGATCTTCTATTTTCAAGCATTTATCTCCCTGCGAAAAAATATCGTCCTTGAGTTCCATCCAATCTTTACCTATTTCCCCATGGTTATATCCAATAACATCCGAGGGAATAAGTATTGCAGTGCCGTGAGAACGGAACCCAGCTCTTCCCGCGCGTCCAACAGCATTAAGTATATCGTGTGCCTTTATTGGTTCTAAAGAGTTGGATTCACTTTGGAATCTATAAGAACCAGATATAATAACAATATCCGAAGGCAGATTGATTCCTTGTGAAATAGTTGGAGTTGCAACCATTATGCCTACACTTGATGGATCTTTAAATTCATATTCAGATATTTGGCGTTCTTTTGCCAAAAGCAATGAATGATGTTGGGTTGCAATAGTACATTTTGATAAATATGAATAAGACCAATCTCCTAACTCAAGACTTATGGCCTCAATTTCTGATTTATATTTTGTCCACGATGCAACAGGGAACTCTACTTCAGAATCCTGCCGTATTTGGTTTAGTCTATTATTAATGGAGTTTACAACTTTTGGAGATAAAGCAAAGATTATTATTTTCATTCGCAATAATAAAAACTGAAATGCCAATTGCGCCGCAACCTCATTACTATTGGGTGTAATCTTAAAATAATTATTGATATTTAATTTAATTGGGAATTTTAATATTGACGAAAAATAATAATCCTTTAAATCTAAAGAATCCCAAACCGTCTTAAGGCTAAAGAAACATTTTGGTATTATATTTAACTTATTTGATAAGCTCTTAGAGGGTCTTTTATAAGTTTCCTTATAAGTTTTAACAATCGTATTTAGTTCGTCAAGGTCTTCCTTAGAATATACTATACATCCTTGTAATTGACTCGTTGGCTTCCAATCACTATCAAGAAATAGGCAAGTATGTCCAGAAGTAGATTCAATCCATTCTTTAATATCTTTACCATTTTTAACCATCGCTGAGATTAGTAAGAAATCTGCTGTTGGTCTGCGATACAATAGCTCAACAAGAAGAGACATCGCTTCTGGGGCACGATGATCAAATATTTTCCCACTAATAAGATGAAATTCATCGAAAACAAACAGTCCAACTTCATTAAGAAATTCGTCTGGATTAAGGATTAATCTTGTTAAGCATCGTTCTGGAGTTATTACGGATATTCGACTATCCGCTGAAGTATCAAATTCAACTTCTGAAAGTTCTCCGTCAAGATTAAGCGATCTATTGACTTGTCTTACTATAGACTCCATACTTTTTTGAACTTGATACTCAAGAGCATGTGTAGGCACTATATATATGACACGTTTCTGGGAGAGAATAGTTGCAATAATCTTTAGATCTGCAATTGTAGATTTCCCTGCACCAGTAGGGAATGTTAAAATAGCAGAGTTCCCACTATTTAAAACTCCTCTTTGTATTGCGGATAAATGATTATCCCAAATTAATGGTTTTCTGTAGGCAAATTCCTTCATTTTTTGAAACCATTCTTCTTCATTAATATTTTGTGGAATGGGCAATTTGAAAACACTATGTACTATGATATTTTGCATTGCCTCATATAACAAACAACATAATATATAGACTCCCGTATATATATCAGGTTGATTAAATCCAGTCACATTATACACAGATAATTTATTAATTTTCAGAATAATACCTGATGCATCGTGTTCTTTCTTTTCACCCAAAAGATATAAGGCTATTTCTTGAATAGCCAAGGAAATATTATAAAACATCACGTCTTCGACTATATTTTCTTTATAATTTTCATATACTGGCATAACTAATCTTCTTCTAGCAACTTCCTCAATACGATTACATAGGAGATCTTGTAAAGACCATAATACATCTCTAATATACGGCGAATTCGTATTTTTATAATTTATTTTTTTAGCCATTTCTTGTGCATCTGCAAAATGTCCACTTATTACAAATTGTAATGAAGCCGAAACGATATATGGTAGATTGTAAAGTGACAGACAGTTATATTCATCATCCGGATTTATCATATCCATCAACTGCCTAGAACTTGCGCCAACAAATGCAATGCTTTTTTTATTCTCCATTTCAGTATCTGAAATAAGAAGTATTTCTAGTGTATTTGCAATAATCCCTAAATCTTTTACTTCTTTAGAAATCCCAATATGAAAGTCTTCTGTATTAGCAGTTGCTTTCAAGGCAACTATCTTTGCATAAACCTTCGTAAGAAATTGGGGGAGATTTTCGGTTGTTATGCCAGAAATATGAGGAATCTGCTGAATAAGGTGATATGTTTCTTTATTATACATTTATTAATGTTTTTAATTTTGCGATGACTATAGTATTGAGTCGTTCCATAAATTTTCGCTCCCCTTGCTCAAAAAATATTGTAGAAGCATGTCTACGGTCAATCTGCCCTTTAACAACTTCATCATATCCATTAAACAATTTAATCCTCTTTTTTATATCATTATGAGACGCCTGACGAGTTATCGATATGCGATACTGTCTTTTAGTGTAATCCATGACATCTAATTCCGAATTATAATCGATGGGGATTGACGATGTGGCTAACAGTGAACCTACAACAGAACTTATATCAAAATCTCTTTCCGCCTGTTCTAATAATTGAAATTCAGGAAAGACTTGTTGTTTAATTGTACTGCGGTCATTCTCGGTACATTTATCTTCTGTTATTATAATTTTATCAATTTTATTTTGATCTGTTAGCTTAATGGCCAATCCGTCGAAGCCATGATCAGCTAATTGTAGATGAGGTGCTCTTATTATAAAATTATCATCTTTATGGATCTTTACTAATACAATCCAAGAAATAATTTGAAATAACAATCCATCAACTTTATACATAGTCACCTCATCCTTATTTCTGCTTTCAAGTTTTCTAATTTGTTGTAGGATTGCATCTTTGTATAGGTTAGCGGGAGAAATTTTATCACTCAATCCTTTTAAAACATTAAATACATGTTGATGATGAGCTTGAATAATTTGGACAATGTAATCAGCTAGTAAATCAACATTTGAAATTTCAAATTCAAAATCATGACAAAGTTCTCCACTTTCTCCTATTTCTTTAAATTTAATAAATACTGGCATAATTAATCAAGTAATAAATCATTTGAATTTATTGTGTATGTAATCTCATTATATAGGTATTCGTTTGTAATTACACCAATTATTCTTAAAACCCTTACTATATCGACATATACTTCAGGTTTGGCAAATAATAAACTATCGAGTTTTTGGAATTCATCTTTCAGCTTCGCACTCCTTCCAAAAAATAGTGAGTTAATATTCTGGTTCAGACTCTTATTCCATTCAAGAAACGACCAATAAAAGGGGATTCCACCAAATACCATATATCTTTCGATTACCTGTTGGCAATCTAATGGTAAATCCATTTCTTTTGCATAATCTTCGCACTCTTTCAGATTATAGGGTTGAAAACAGATTTGAATCGCAAGCCTGTTATACAAACCACCCCTATTATGAAAAATTTTCTTCACAATACATGATTTAGCAGAGTCACATATTATAAGAAGGATACCATTTCTAGGAGATGCCCACGCATTCCAGAAATTTTCAAAAGCAGGAAGAAAACTTGACTGAGGACCATCCATCCAAGGCAGTTCGTCAAGAAATACGACTTTCTTGCCTTCTGGTTTAGATGCAACGAGCTTTCTTAACATAAAGAACGCATCCATCCAATTTTTAGGCACAGACTGAGCCTGGCAGCCCTGCGTCAGTAATTCTCTATAGAAATTATGTAGCTGAATCTTAGTCGAGACATTTGGTATTCCTGAGTATGTGAAGGCGAATTGATCAGCAAATAACGGTCTTACAAGTAATGTCTTGCCAACTCGGGGGCACCTATAGATGGCGATAAACTCTGATCTTTTAGAATGATATGCTTGCTCTATCAGTTCTATTTCTTGCTTTCTTCCTATCATGGAAGGTGTTTTTAGCAGCAAAATTAATAAAATCTACGAGAGTGCAAAATGTGGGAGAAAATCTATTGATTTGGCACTATTAGAGATTGATTTGCCCTTATTTTCTACATCAACGGGCCAAATTGCATATTTCTACGCTCATTTAGCACCGTCAAGTCTAACAGAAGTAGAATTAGTTTGGTTTGGGGCGACTCCTGCAAAAGTGCCAATCCTAATTTTATCATCTTTCAAAAATTTTTAGCGGACACCAATAATATAAATATGCCTGTTGAAGATGTTGTTATCACAATATAGATATCCTAATCGTTAGCTTTATCCCAGTTAAAGCATTGAAGGTATGAAACCGATCGAACAGCTTTATTGTTTTAATTAATCACTTTTATTAATCATTGTTTTAATTAAACATTTTAGCATATCGTTTTTTTATATTAACTATTGTTTGTCTCCTTTTAAGTATCAATAAATACCAATAAGTATCAACAAGTACAGAATTGTCCCACGATAAGTACTGGTACAAATTTGGTACAAATATACAAAAAAATATCCCATAAACAAGCAAAGAAATCAATAAAAACAAAAATAAAAATAGAGTGTAACTTGTTGAGCTACACTCTATTATTTTATTGATAATTTCTTTTCTTTATTTGAGTCAATCATTTTGCCTTCGGCTTCGAGATCCGGCTTGGCTTTTCACGTCGCTTCGCTTTGCAAAAGCCGCCGACATTCTCTAAATGATCTCCTCGAATTCGCTACGCTTATTACTTAACTTCTTCGAAGTCTACGTCGGTTACTTCGGGTTCATTTGGATGAGAAGCTCCTGCTTGTGCTCCCGGTTGTGGGCCGGCTTGTGCGCCTGCTGCCTGAGCATTAGCGATGTCTTGGGCTGCAGCCTGGAATGCATCGTTAACTGCCTTTTCAGCTGAATCGATGTCTTCGAGAAGCTGTGCTTTGTGGACTTCTTTGAGTCTGTCAATAGCGGCTTGGATAGTAGCCTTCTTGTCAGCCGGAATCTTGTCGCCGAGTTCGCTGAGTTGTTTCTCGCTTTGGAAGATCATTGAGTCAGCGTGGTTGAGTTTGTCAGCACGTTCCTTAGCCTTCTTGTCGGCTTCTTCATTAGCCTTGGCTTCATCGCGCATTCTCTGGATTTCCTGCTCGCTCAAACCGCTTGAAGCTTCGATACGGATGCTCTGTTCCTTACCGGTAGCCTTATCCTTGGCTGAAACATTGAGGATACCGTTTGCGTCAACTTCGAAAGTAACTTCAATCTGAGGAACACCACGTGGAGCGGGAGCTATACCTGCAAGGTTGAATTCACCAAGAAGTTTATCGTCTGCTGCCATAGGACGTTCACCTTGAAGAACTCTGATAGTTACTTCAGGCTGATTGTCAGCTGCAGTTGAGAATGTTTCGCTCTTACGAGTAGGTATTGTAGTGTTGGCTTCGATCAATTTGGTCATCACGCCACCAAGAGTCTCTATACCGATTGACAATGGAACAACGTCAAGAAGAAGTACGTCTTTCACATCACCACTAAGTACGCCACCTTGGATTGCAGCACCGATAGCAACAACTTCGTCAGGGTTAACACTCTTGTTAGGTTCTTTTCCAAATATTTCTTTCACCTTAGCTTGGATAGCCGGGATACGAGTTGAACCTCCCACGAGGATAACTTCATCGATTTCAGCTGCAGTGTAACCTGCATCCTTAAGGGCATTCTGACAAGGAGCAACTACTGCATCGATAAGTTTAGAAGCAAGTTGTTCGAATTTAGCACGGGTGAGATTAGTCACCAAGTGCTTCGGACCTGAAGCTGTGGCTGTGATATAAGGAAGATTGATTTCAGTAGAAGTAGAGCTTGAAAGTTCAACCTTAGCTTTTTCTGCTGCTTCTTTGAGACGTTGCATAGCCATAGGATCCTGACGGAGATCTACTCCTTCGTTCTTCTTGAATTCGTCAGCAAGCCAGTCAATGATTACGTTATCGAAATCATCACCACCGAGGTGAGTGTCACCATTTGTTGATTTAACTTCAAATACACCGTCGCCAAGTTCAAGGATAGAGATATCGAATGTACCGCCACCGAGGTCAAATACAGCTATCTTCTGTTCTTTAGTTGATTTGTCAAGTCCATATGCAAGGGCAGCTGCAGTAGGCTCATTAACTATACGTTTAACCTTAAGACCTGCGATTTCACCGGCTTCCTTAGTGGCCTGACGTTGAGAATCGTCAAAATATGCAGGAACTGTGATAACGGCTTCAGTCACTTCCTGACCAAGATAATCTTCAGCAGTCTTTTTCATCTTCTGAAGAATCATTGCAGAAATTTCCTGTGGAGTATAATCACGGCCGTCTATGTCAACTTTAGGCATATTGTTCTGACAAACAACTTTGTAAGGCACACGTTTAATTTCGTCTTCAACCTGGCTGCAAGTTTCGCCCATGAAACGTTTGATACTGTAAATAGTCCTGGTTGGATTTGTGATTGCCTGACGTTTAGCAGGATCTCCTACTTTACGTTCGCCACCGTCAACAAATGCCACAACTGAAGGAGTAGTGTTTCTACCTTCATTATTTGGAATAACCACCGGGTCTTTACCTTCGAGAACAGCAACACAACTGTTGGTGGTTCCTAAATCGATACCAATTATCTTTCCCATAATTTTTGTTTTTTTATAAATTCGTTAATAATGTTTTTCTATGTTATTAACAAATTGCGTGCTAAAAGTTTCATTCTTATCAAAAATAAATTTTTAGATGGCCTCAACGTATTGATAGTCAAGTAAATCCTAAATAATCAAAATTTTAACTATAAATGTCAAAAATGACGAATACAATAAATTTTTAAATAAGTTTCATATTGTTCACTTCTAATTAAAGTTCTATTTTCAACGCCCTACAATAAGGGAGAATATTTTTTTAAGAAATTTTTTGTTTCCACATGTCGTTAAATATCTATATATTTGCAGTTAAGGGTAACTTTGTTTCATACCAGAAAACCCCTCCATATTTCAACTAACCTGGTCCCAAGATATTCTACCAACTATATGATTGCAAAGAAAGTCATTCCCATTGCTATTGTCTCTATGATAATGGTACTCCCTTTTCAAAGTAGGGCAGGATTCTCAGAAGATAGCCAGTCCGAAAAAAATAAATCTGAGCTAACAGATAAAAAAGAGGAAAACGATAGTGATTCTTTCAAGAAGTCCTTAGCCGAAGCTAAAGTGTTACATGGACTGATGGATATTTACCTTAAGAAAGACGGAAAACTTTTTCTGGCATTGCCGGATTCAATATATGGATCCGATCTCATGCTTGTGAGTCGGGTAAACTCCATTTCCCACACCAAAGACCTGGTGGCAGGAGAGATGAATGTGAATCCCATAGTTATCAGATTCACCAAGGATCCAATCAATGTGTATATGCACATAGTGCAAGATAAGGCTGAGATAAATCGCGAGGATCCTATAGCCGCCTCATACAACAGGAATTTCATCGACCCTATTGTAAAGGGCTTCAAAATAAAATCAACTGAAGACGGTAAAGATTTCATAGAGGTAACTGACTTTTTCAAAGGAAATGAAAAATTAATCTCACCTATCAAGGACTTAAGTCCGATAGCAATGCTGCTAAGTGGAAAGAAAAGTATTGACGCAACCTATTATGAAGACGGCTCGGCCATTACCTCCGTGAAAGCTTTCCCGGACAACATCATGATAGAAAGCCGACTTGCATACACCACTGACAAAGTGTATGAACCTTATACAGTTTCGATGGCTCGATCCATCATAAAACTTCCGGCCACTCCAATGAAATCCCGATTGCAAGACAATAGGGTGGGTTATTTCTATGAAGCCAAAAAACTATATTCCTCAGAAATCGATGGCATAAAAGATTATCAAATCATAGATCGTTTCAGGCTAGAACCCAAGGAAGAGGATATGGGTGCATATTTTTTAGGACAACTTGCGGAGCCGAAACAAAAGATTGTGTTTTATGTAGACTCGGCCTTCCCTGACAAATGGCGTGGAGCTGTGAAAGAGGGAATCGAATATTGGAACAGAGGTTTCGAGGCCGCAGGTTTCAAAAATGCAATAGAAGCCAGAGACTACCCAAAAGATGATCCCACTTTCGATGCTGACGATATCAGGAAGAATTGTGTGAGATATTGTGTCACTCCAACTGCCAATGCCATGGGTCCATCCTATGTAGATCCCCGCACCGGTGAAATACTAGGAGCAGACGTTATCTGGTACCACAATGTTCTTCAATTGCTTCATGACTGGAAATTCACACAGACAGGAGCTGTGGATCCCAGAGTGAGAACCAGTGTATTCCCGGATTCAGTCATGTATGAATCCCTCACCTATGTCACGGCCCATGAGATAGGGCATTGCCTTGGACTGATGCATAATATGGGCGCAAGTTACGCCTACACTATCGATAATCTGCGTGATCCGGAATTTACACAAAAATATGGCACAACACCCTCTATAATGGATTATGCCCGCAACAATTATGTGGCTCAGCCGGGAGATTTTGAACGGGGGGTGAAACTGACGCCTCCGGAGATTGGTGTATATGACATCCATGCGATTAACTGGGGATACAGACTGTTGCCGGGAAATCCCGGTCTTTTTGAAGAAATACAGGCTTTAGATTCCTTGATACGCGAACATGACGGCGACCCGATGTATGAATTCGGAGCCCAGCAAGTATTGGGACTAATGGATCCCACTGACCAGACAGAAGATCTTTCCAACGATCATATTGGAGCCGGCACTCTTGCCATATCCAACCTTAAGATCATAATGGATCATTTCGAAGAATGGGCCGGAGAACCCGGAGAAAATTATGAAAATTTAGAAAAGAAATATATGGCTGTGGTCAACCAGTTCGGACGTCATATTGGCCATGTTATTCCATATATAGGAGGAGTACAATTTAAAGAAGTGAGACAAGGCAAAGGTGACGGCCATGCCAGGAATTATTTCAGTAAAGCTGATCAACAAAGAGCCATGCAATGGCTGATGTCCCAAATCAGGGATTGTGGGTGGCTTGAACCTGGGAGCCTTACTGCCAATTTTGAAGAACCTCCTTCCTGGAGAAGAAAGATTGAAAGAAGCGTGGTGGGATGTTTCACATCTCCGGTGGTGCTTGGCAGAATTAAGAAGGGATATGAAAGCGATCCCGTCCATGGATATAAAGTGGAAGATTTCATCGACGACGCCATGGCAGCCGTTTTTGATGCCTCCTATAAAAACAAAAGCCTTGACGATACTGAACTGAATCTTCAGTCTGTCGCAATCTTAGCATTAGCAAAAGCCTCGGGCATGGATAACCTCAATAATGTTAAATTGGCCGATTCAGCTTTAGACGCTTCTGATGCTTTCAATGAATTTGTAATGAATGTGTCATCCCCTTCTTTGGCTTGTTCGCAAACCCCTGATTATAATTTTGGATTAGACAATCAAAGGGCGTTTTATAGGATAGCATTGGGTGACAATCCATTGCCGCAATCAGAGATGAAACCCTTAATGACACATCAGCTACAATCAATTCGCACTCTATATAAGAAATGCGTTTCAAAAGCGCCGGATTTTAAAACGAAAGAATATTACAAATATCAGCTACGTATTCTCGACCAGCTGTTGAAGTAAGAAAAAAATAGATGAAACAAATTTTATTAATAACCCTATTGTTGCTTGCATGGGGTGTTTCCCAAGCCGGAAACGCTATGCGACAAATCACAGGCACGGTAGAAGACGAGCAGGGAGAACCCCTGGTAGGAGCCACCGTAAAAGTAGAAAATGAACTAATAGCTTCCTCTACTGATATCGATGGTAATTTTGTTCTTAATATACCTGTGAATCAAGATGTGGAACTCTCCGTGACGTACGTCGGTTATTCACCTCGTCTAATAAAAGTGAATCCCGGTGAGACATCATTAAAAATCAAGATGCAGGTGAATGCAAGCGAAATAGAAGAAGTGGTGGTGATAGGTTATGGCACAGCCAAGAAAGCGAGCCTTACCTCTTCGGTGGAGGTGTTGAAAGGATCAGACCTTGCCAAAATACCGTCGATGAACCTTGACCAGAGTCTTGCAGGGCAGGTTTCCGGACTTGGAGTTTCCATGACATCGGCTGACCCATCCTCAGCTAAAGAATCCAGAATAAGCGTAAGAGGAAACACCGGTGAACCCTTGTTGGTTATTGATGGCATACCCAGGCTAGGCACTAACACCAATGACGGAGAAATGCGTCTGAGTGACCTCAACCCTGACGATATCGAAAGCATTTCCATATTAAAAGATGCGGCCGCTGCAGCCGTATATGGAGCCAGAGCGGCCAATGGTGTAATTCTTGTGCAAACAAAACGTGGCAAGACGTCCTCTAGGGCACGGGTTACCTATAGAGGTCAGTTCAATTTTGAACAGGCCACCAATCTCCCCAAATTCCTGAACGCACGCCAATTCGCCGAGCTTTACAACCGGGCTGTGGCAGAATCGGCCTCCGACACTTATTCTCCCTACAATCTGGATTTGATCGGTTCCAATCCTAATTTATATGGAGATGAAAATATAATGGATCATTTAAATAAATGGGGACATTCTCAACGTCATTCCATCTCCATTTCCGGAGGAGGCAACGCAGTGAGATATTTCATCTCGGGGGCTTATTCAGAGTCAAAAGGTCTTTACTCCAATATAGGGAGAAGCCGGTATAATTATTCCGGAAAGATAGATGCCGACCTTTTGCCAGGCCTTACGGCCTCTGTCGACTTCAACGGTTCGGTTTCAAACTATAAAAATTCAAGCTACGCAACAATTGATGAGGCTTACAGCTACTCTCCACTTCAAGTTCTTAGATTCACAGATGGTAGTCTTGCAAGTATAGAAAGTTATAACCCTCTTATTGATATAGAAGGACTCGGAGGCTATACCAAACAATCAAGTGATTTTCATACTGTGATGGGTGTGCTCAGGTATGATATACCGTTTGTAAAGGGTCTTAATATTTATTTGCAGGGTTCCATTGATTTTAATAACAATAACACGACCATAAGTTCGAATCCTGTGACATTGTATATTTATGATGAAAGGAGCGGCACCTTCTCTATAGATGAGAATACGATATATCCCAAAGCCAACATCACAATGTCTGACAGATTCCAAAAGGTAAACAACAAATTGATAGAGTTCGGAATCAACTATAACCGCACTTTCAAGGAGAAACACGATGTTGCTGCCACAGCTGTTTTCAACTATCAAGATTATCACAACCGATATCTAAACGGCACCAACAATAATAGGCCGGGACTTTATCCTGATATAATGGGAAGCACATCATCGGGTTCATTAACAGGAAGTGAGTATTATACCCAAAGGGCTTCGGTGGTGGGTAGAGCTACTTATGGATTTGCAAACCGTTATTTTGCAGAATTCAGTTTCCGTGTCGATGGCTCCACACGTTTCGCCCCGGGGAAAAGATGGGGCTTTTTCCCCACCGGATCTGCCTCCTGGGTGATAAGCAATGAATCTTTCTTCCAAAAGATTTCGCCTTCAGTGTTGTCATTTGCAAAAATCAGGGCTTCAGCCGGTATTCTTGGTGATGACGGAGCTATTTCAGATTATGCCTATCTACAAAACTACAATTTCACCAACGGTGAAGGTTATAACTTCGGAGGAGTATGGAGTCCGACGCTTATTCCCTCAATTTCCGGATTTCCTAATCCTGACCTCACATGGGGAAAATCAAAAGATTTCAATGTAGGCCTTGACGGAGGCTTCTGGGACAACCGAATATCTTTTTCATTGGAATGGTTCCAACGCACCCGGACGGATATGGTGACCAACGCGAGGGCACAAATGTTTCCCCCCTCAGTAGGAACAGGCGGAGTTTATGCTAATGTAAATATCGGCAAAGTGAGATACCGAGGTTGGGACTTTTCCATACGCCACGTCAATAATATCGGAGAATTCAGGTATAATTTGAACTTTAATATAGGTACCAACGACGATATAGTGCTTGACTGGGGTGATGAGTCTTCGCTTCCTGAAAACCAAAGATATGCCGGCAATCCCTATAGTGTCTGGTTTCTATATGAAGCAGCCGGTCTGTTCCAAAATGAAGAAGAAATTAAGAACTGGCCTCTTGACCAAGACGGGAACAAAAATCGCACATTGAAACCGGGTGATATCAAATATGTAGATCAAGATGGTGATGGTAAATTGACTGTAAACGACATGATAAATGTCAAAGATTCCTCTTTGCCCGATGTTAGCTATGGGTTTGGTGTCGGAGCAGAATGGAAAGGGATATATTTCAATGCCCAATTCATGGGATTTGGCGGTTATAACCAAAAAATAACGGAACTTTATACACTAGAAAACGGTTCCCTTCAAAGATTTCAGGATTATCATTGGTATGATTCATGGACCCCGACTAACCCGAATGCCAGTTATCCTCGAATCAAATTCGCTACAACAGGCGATAACAATCGGTTTGACAGCACCTTCTGGATAAAGAAATGTAATTTCTTGAGATTTAAAGCCCTGACGGTAGGATACCATTTCCCTGCAAAAGTTTTGGGACACTCCGGAGTCAAGACCTTGGATATTGCTTTCCAGGCTTCCAACCTTTTTACATGGTCTTCGCTTGAAAACGGAATGGACCCTGAAGTGCTGCGCGGTTATCCCATCACAAGGGGTTATGGAGTCTCCCTCACATTTGGTTTCTAATAAAGATTAAAAACATGAATCACATAAAATATATTTCGGTATTATTTTTTTCCCTTTATTTGTGCTCTTGCGACAGCTTGTTTCGCGATGAGCCTTACGACAAACTTGCAGAAACCCAAATTTGGGGAGATGAACAACTGCTTGACGAATATACAGCGAGGTGGTACAGGAACATGGACAATGGTTTCTATATTCTCGTATCCACTATTATCAAGAACCTGGGTGAGGAATATGAACCATGGTATGGTGACCAGATCACCGTCGGCCGAAGCGATTGGTACCAGGCGGGCTATGGCGATATGCTGAAAGGAGCCCAAACTATTTATAACAGCAGAGGCAAATTATTATGGGAAAATTATTATACAATGATTCGCTCCATCAACACCCTGATGGAACATGAATCGGAGCTTCCCGCATCAATGAGGACAAGGCTTATGGGAGAGGCTCATTTCTTTAGGGCTTGGTATTATTATAAACTTTTACGTCAATTCGGAGGAGCCTTGATAATAGACCATACTTACAACCCCTTGGAGGAAACAGAGACATTCCCGAGAGCCTCATTTGAGGAAATGGTGGAATTTATCACCAATGAAGCGGAGATTGCATCTTCTCTATTGGAAACAGACCTGCCGGAAACTATGGTTGGGAGAGCCACTAAAGGTGCTGCACTGATGCTGAAGGCCAAAACTTATTTCTGGGCGTCAGGTGAACATTTCCAAAATGTGGAGCAACCATTTTTGGGTTTTAAGGAAAGCAGGAGCCTTGAAATGTTAGGTCTGGCGGCCAAGGAATACGACAGGGTGATTGCTTTAAATAAATACCGACTCGTTCCGATAACTTCAACTAACCGGGAGGGGGTGATGAATGAATACCGCAACATTTTCCTTACCAAGAATTCTATGGAATCAATCTGGGAGGTTCAACATAGCGATGACGGAAATTTCACATCCGCAGGATTTGGACATAAACTTGACAGGGATGCGGCACCGCCCTCTCTCACGGGAGTGAATTGTGCCTATAATCCCACACAAAACCATGTAGACGAATATCGGATGGATAATGGAAAGCTCATCTCAGATCCGGAGTCGGGTTACGATCCTCAGAATCCCTATGAGGGTAGGGACTATCGTTTTTATGCCAACATTTTATATGACGGCGCGGAATGGAAAGGTACAACAATAGAAACACACTACACTGGGGTTAACGGTGCATACATTCCCGGGAAAGACATTACTCCCTATGATTCATCAACTACTTCGTCTATGACACGCACGGGTTATTACATGGCAAAATTCTTGCGCGAGAGTCAACAGATCGATCAGGATGAAACCTATGCCAGTTCTCAGAATTGCATCCTTTGGCGCTATGCCGAACTATTGCTTGACTATGCAGAAATTGATTTTAAATTAGGAAGACCGGGAGACGCACTCGACAAGATAAATCAGATCAGGAGGAGAGTGCATATGCCTGAGTTAACCTCGATATCATGGGAAGACATCACCAATGAGAGAAGAGTTGAACTTGCATTTGAAAAGACAACTTATTGGGATATACTCCGATACGGAACAGCCCAAAAAGTGATGAACGGATCCACTAATCCCCTTTATGGTTGCAGGATTATTTTCGAGGAAGACGGCACGAAGACAGTAATTTTGAATAGGGTTGTAAACGGTAATAATAACAATACCCGTTCCTTCTCACCACGCCAGTATTTCTATCCTATAGCTTGGGATGACATCCGTTATCATGGAATTGAACAAAATCCCGACTGGAATGAAGTATAATATGTTCTAATTTCTTAAAAGTCAATTATTCCAAAGATTTTTGTCAAATTGAATTATTTATGCTTATTTTGCCGTTCATTTGTAAGACTCCGTTATGCAATGGTGTCTAAATAACAGTTTAATTAAAACCAATTGCTTATGAAAAAATCTTTACTTTTTATGGCATTTGCAGGCCTTGCATTAGGGGCAAACGCTCAGGATGCCACTTACAATTTCTTTGATCCGGCCGACTGTGATGCCGACGGTTGGTTATGGCTTGATTCACAGGAAAAAATCGACAAATATGTAGGCGGTCTTGACAGTGACAAGAAAATCAAATTGGTGCATGCCCAATACGAATTTCAGGATCCGAATTTCCCGGATGACTATTACACACCCGAAAGTTATGCTGATCCGGATTTGAAAGGCTACAACCAACTTGGTGAAGAAGGTGGCGAAGGTTCAGTGACCGGTGGTATCGTGCTTCCGGCTGCACAATATGATCCCGAAGAAGATTGGTGGCCAACAGACGGTGGTGGAATTCTTGTGGCAATGCCTGACTGTGCTGTTTTCGAACTTTATATTTCTCAGTCTATGCCTGAAGTCATGACTGAAATATATATGGCTAAAAAGGAAACCAATGATCCCGGTGACTGCGAATACTTATGGGATGATGATTATTCTTTCTGGGATGACAGCCTTGGTCCCGTAATCAAAGATTATGCCGGTTTCTATCATGACATGCAAGATATACAATTAGATTATAATATGGGTGACGGAGAACCAGATATCTGGTCACTTTATGGAGCAAAAGGTGAGCAAAGAACTGCTTATATAGCAAATTATACATATACCGAGGAGGCTACTGATAATACTTGCCCCATGTATATCCAGGGTATCCATATCCTCACCTACACTGAAGCTTCGCAGGCCGGCGTAAAATCGCTCCAGGCTGAGAATGTCAAGATTAACATTAAGGGCGGTGTAATTTCATTGCCGAATGCTGCTCAGATATCTGTTTACACTCCAAGCGGTGTAAAAGTAGCTTCAACTTATGATTCATCTCTTGACTGCACATCTTTGAAGGGTATTTATTTCGTAAGAGTGGGTAACAAGACAGTGAAAGCGGTATTTTAATCAATAATTAAGATTTCCCGGAATTATTAAAAGTGTGTCATTATTTTATGGCACACTTTTTTAATAATAGGTCACCATGGTTTTGAATTTTCCTAATTGGGAAAAATTGATTAACTTTGTTCTCTTAATTGACTTGAAATACTCCTCAAATTGAGAAATAAAGGCTGAAAATCAATTTCGCCGTAAAATTTTTTCTTGATAAGGAGTTAAAACACTACATCATGAGTCTACTACAAGAAAAATTAGCAGTCTACGATGCGCCTCAAAAAGCCAAGGCTGCGGGTGTGTACCCATATTTCCGTCCCATTTCAAGTGAACAGAACACAGAGGTAATGATGAACGGCCGTAAAGTGTTGATGTTCGGTTCCAACAGCTACATGGGGCTCACCAATCATCCTAAGGTGATCGAGGCAGCTGTGGAAGCCACAAAAAAATATGGCACGGGTATGGCCGGCTCCCCATTCCTAAACGGTACTCTCGATATCCATAAGAAACTCGAGGAACGCCTTGCCGATTATGTGGGTAAAGAAGACGCGATGCTTTATAGCACCGGTTTCGGTGTGAATCTTGGAGTGATTTCAACATTAACAGGACGCGAAGACTATATCATACTTGACGAACAAGACCATGCCTCCATCATAGATGGCCGTCGGCTTTCATTCTCCAATTATCTTAAATATAAACATAACGATATGGCGAGTCTGGAGGCTCAGCTTAAAAAAGCCGATCCAAATAAAGTAAAACTTATTGTCACCGATGGTGTCTTCTCAATGGAAGGAGATGTGGCTAACCTCCCGGAAATTGTAAGGCTTGCAAAGCAATACAATGCTTCCGTGATGGTGGACGAAGCACATGGTATCGGAGTGTTCGGAGAAGGAGGACGGGGCACCTGCAACCATTTCGGTGTCACAAATGATGTGGAGCTGATTATGGGTACATTCAGCAAATCTTTTGCATCCCTTGGAGGGTTTATAGCTACCAACAAAGACATCACCAACTTCCTTCGTCATCATTCCCGAGCCTATATCTTCACGGCAAGCATCACTCCGGCAGCCACTGCGGCAGTGAATGCAGCTCTCGACATAATGCTTGAAGAGCCGGAAAGACAAGCCCATCTTTGGGAAATAACCAATTATGCGCTTGAAAAATTCCGTGAAATGGGTTGTGAGATAGGGCATACTTCCACACCGATTATTCCTCTTTTCATTCGAGATGATTACAAGACTTTCCATGTGACACGCGATCTTCTCGATGAGGGTGTTTTTGTAAATCCTGTGGTCACTCCCGCTGTAGCTCCTCACGATACCTTAATTCGTTATTCATTGATGGCCACCCACACTAAAGAACAAGTGGAACGTTCAATCGAAGCAATCAGAAAGGTATTCAAGAAATACGATATCATTCCTTAATTTAAGGTCCCGAATACTAAATTTATTTTGCTACGCTCTATTTTTCAGATAAGGAAATAGAGCGTTTCTTTATACTTTTTCACCAATTAATATACCTTTAATTCTCTCTGAAGTCGGAATAAAATGTTAAAAAACGCATTTTAACATTTTAAAATAAACCGAATCATTATTTTTTTGTTAACCATAGAGGAACACTACATATGCAACATTGCCTACAGAATAATGGTAGACGAAAAAGTAATACAGGAAATATACAAGAAATACCGCAAGCCTCATAAAAATGCAGCAGACTTGCGTCTTGACTATTTTTTGCCAATGCTTGGCGAGCACCATTCCATTGAAAACGATGGCTTTGAGATTGTGCTTAAAGATGTGGATGAATACAACCCGTTCCGACGGTTTCTGATAAGAAGTCTTAATGCAGTATTGGAATTCGATAAGTTAATAGCATTCGTTTTCAAAAACCATATATTATTTATGGGTAAAGAAGACAATCAGCTTCATGTACACATTAAGCCTGAAGATAAATCCTCACTCTTTGGGAGATTATTCGGAAGATAATTAATTTTAAAAATATAGTTTGTTACATATAAGAAAGGCCTCAAAATTTATTTTGAGGCCTTTCTTATTTGGTTGGTAATTTATGTCTGATTAAAGATTGTTTATATCAAAACCATCGGCTATGTCTTCTTCATTATATTGATCATCTCCATAGATATCGAGATCAAGATCATCTCCGGGGAGCAGAGAAGCTGTTTGATCGATCTTTGAGTCAAATTCATCAAGATCTACATATTGTGCCGGAGGATTCCCCCTTTTAAGAGTACACATCGGGTCAGAGAGTGTTCTTCCTGGGAAAGACTCTTTCATTTCCATGAAGAAAGATCTTTCAGTCATATAGTCAAAAACGAATATAAGACGTTGACCATCCTCTTCTATCAGCTCATTCAGAGGAGTATCGCCCATCACCCATATATCCTGGTCGCTTGAACTGCCCATATCTTCAAGGGTGATTTCTTCGTTTTTCTGCCAATCATCGTCGCAGAGGAAGAATGAATTGAAATCGTCTTTTGAATAACCTACGCTGTCAAGGATTGTATTGCGTAGTTGCAAAAAGGTGGCTGTAGAGTCGATTTCATACTCGCGTGCAAAATTGCTCACCTCATCGCTTACAAGTTTAAATCTATAGACCATGTAGATTGATTGATTGTGTGTCTTCTGGGTTTTAATTTATGATGCGAATTTAACTTATTTTTTATTATTGCAAAATAAACTTAGAAAAAAAGTTGAGTCTCTTAATGAGAGACTCAACACAATTATTATTTATCACTCAAATTTTCTTTAAATTCATCGGTTTTGAAGAAGAAACGGAGCCGGTCCATTTAATTTTAACCGAGGAAACTGAGCAATACGCCTGCCGCCACAGCTGAACCAATCACACCGGCCACATTCGGACCCATAGCATGCATCAGGAGATAATTATTGGGATCGTATTCAAGCCCGAGATTGTTAGAAATTCTGGCAGCCATCGGCACTGCTGATACTCCTGCGTTACCGATGAGCGGGTTGATCTTCTTGTCCTTACGCAAGAAAAGATTGAAAAGTTTCACAGAGCACACACCTGTGGAGGAGGCAATAATGAAAGCTGCGAAACCTAACCCGAAAATTAATAGAGTGTCAAGAGTAAGGAATTTGTCACCCTGAGTGGAAGCACCCACAGTAAGTCCCAGTAATATTGTGACAATATCTGTCATGGCATTGCTGGCAGTCTTCGCGAGGCGGGTGGTCACACCGCTTTCTCTGAGCAGATTACCGAAGAAGAGCATGCCGAGCAAGGGTATGCCTGAAGGCACAACAAAACAGGTGAGAAGCAAACCAACAACCGGGAATATAATCTTTTCATTTTGTGTCACCACGCGTACAGGTTTCATCTTTATAAGACGCTCTTTCTTAGTTGTGAAAAGACGCATCAGAGGAGGCTGAATCAAAGGAATCAATGCCATGTAAGAATAGGCAGACACAGCTACAGCTCCCAAAAGATTTGGATTCAGTTTGGATGTGGTGAAGATAGCAGTAGGTCCATCGGCGCCCCCGATAATTGCCACACAACCGGCAGAAAGTGGTTCAAATCCGCAAAGCAAAGCCAGCATATATGCACCGAATATACCGAACTGGGCACAAGCGCCAATCACCATAAGTTTCGGATTAGCCAAAAGGGCCGAGAAATCCGTCATAGCGCCGATACCAAGGAAGATCAGAGGAGGATACCACCCTCTCTCCACTCCATTATAGAGGATATTAAGCACAGATCCCGGTTCATAGATACCTATTTCCATACCCTCTTGGAAAGGAATGTTACCGATAAGCATACCGAAACCAATGGGCACAAGTAATAGGGGTTCAAAATTTTTCTTGATAGCGAGCCATACGAAGAAGCAACCCACTGCAAGCATTACAAGGTTTTCCCATTCGCAATTATAAAACCCTGTAAACTCCCAGAATGTGGCCACAGTCTGACGCATGAATTCGCCAAATGAATATGTAGTGTCAGCTAAGATCATAATATTAAGAGGCCGTTATTAATCAAGAACCATTATGTCGCCGTCCTGAGGCACGGCATCACCTACATTTACTAAAATTTGTTTCACTACGCCACCTTTTGGGGTATGGATATCGTTTTCCATTTTCATTGCTTCAAGCACACATACAGTAGCACCTGCAGCAACTGTGTCGCCCACTTTTACAGGAATGCTCATGATAGTGCCCGGAAGCGGAGCTTTCACCTTATAACCATTTGCTGAAGCCACTTGCTGCTTCACTTCGGCTTTATGCTCTGATTCCAATTTAGGCACCTCCGGCTTCTTTCTTGTAGGAGGTTTGATCACCGGTTTCTCTCCCGGAGTTTTATCGAATTCCACAGTGTAGGGCACCCCGTTGACTTCCACATGGACAGTATTACCCTCAGGGTCGTCTACTATGACATTGAATTTGGTGCCGTTGATCTTATATTTGTATTCTTTTTGACTCATGGAAATTTATTTCTGTTGAAGGGTTTCTCTTATGGTCTTGATTCTGACGAAGATTATAGATTTTAGAATTCCAGGGGGAATAAACTTTCTGGAGTTTTCTGATCGTGAGATGGGTATCTTCAATATCATGAGGATTGCCGAAGTATTCTGTCAAAGCAATTGAAATAGCAGCAATCACCTCACCCGAGGAAAGTTCAAGGTGTTCTTCGTTTTCGGGATGATCAGCTGCTGCCTTAGCTTTCTTCTTCCTTTTGGTTATTAGAGCTTCAGAAATCTTACCGAAGACGAAGAATAGTATTGAAAGCACCACAAGAGCTGATATCACTATACACATAGCGATGATTGTGATGGCACCACCCCAACCATCATTTTCAGCAGCGTTTCGGTTCTTTTCAGCCTGGGTCATCTTTTTGGCGATTTTGCTCTCGCCATAATCGGAAGTGAAAACATCCGGTTCCTGTAATGCCAAAGGAGTATGGTCTTCCTTAACCTGTGCATCGGCATTTACTGGAGCTTCCACCACCTCGATCACCTCTTGAGCCGGCTGCGGGATTTGGGCAAAGGCTGCGGCTCCCACAGGAGCCACAGCTATCAAGCCTATACTTATTATTCTTAAAAACCCTTTTCTCATTTTGTTTTTGATTGTAGGGTGCATTTGATTATAATGGAATGTTACCGTGTTTTTTAGGAGGATTCGAGAGCTTCTTGGTGGCAAGCATCTGAAGGGCGCGGATGATGCGGAAACGAGTGTTTCTCGGTTCGATGACATCATCGATATAGCCATATTTGGCAGCCTGATAAGGATTCGCAAACAATTTGCGATATTCTTCTTCTTTCTCAGCTCTTATCTTTGCAGGATCTTCAGCTTCCTTCATTTCCTTGGCATAGAGCACTCCCACAGCACCTTCAGCACCCATTACAGCGATTTCGGATGTTGGCCATGCATAGTTGATGTCGCCGCGAAGTTGCTTACAGCTCATCACGATGTGGGCGCCACCATAACTCTTACGAAGGGTGACAGTAACCTTGGGAACTGTAGCCTCACCATAAGCATAGAGGAGTTTTGCTCCATGAAGGATAACACCGTTATATTCCTGACCTGTGCCCGGAAGGAATCCCGGCACATCAACCAAAGTAACCAACGGAATGTTGAAAGCGTCGCAGAAACGTACGAAACGGGCAGCCTTGCGAGATGCATTGGAGTCAAGAACTCCGGCAAGAACTTTTGGTTGGTTAGCCACGATACCCACGCTCTGGCCGTTGAAACGAGCGAAGCCGATAATGATATTACGTGCGAAATCACGGTGCACTTCAAGGAATTCACCATTATCCACAATAGCACCTATCACATCATACATATCATAGCTTTGTTTAGCACTTTCCGGAATGATATCATTGAGCGCATCCTCGAGACGATCGATCGGGTCATCACATTTCACGAGTGGAGTTTCCTCGAGGTTGTTCTGAGGAATGAAGCTGAGAAGTTTGCGGATCACGAAGAGAGCTTCCTCACCGTTTTCAGCTGCAAAGTGGGTCACACCGCTCTTGCAGGAGTGAACGGAAGCACCGCCGAGTTCTTCCTGGCTAACATCTTCACCTGTCACAGTCTTAACAACTGTAGGTCCGGTGAGGAACATATAAGAAATTCCTTTAGCCATGATAGTGAAGTCCGTTAGAGCAGGGCTATAAACGGCACCACCTGCACAAGGACCAAGAATAGCAGAAATCTGAGGAATAACGCCTGAAGCCATGATGTTGCGCTGGAAGATTTCTGAATAGCCGGCAAGTGCATTGATACCTTCCTGAATACGTGCGCCGCCCGAGTCGTTGAGACCGATAACGGGAGCACCCATCTTCATGGCCATATCCATCACCTTACAGATTTTCTGGGCCATAGTTTCAGAAAGTGAACCACCGAACACAGTGAAATCTTGTGCGAAAACATAAACGAGACGACCTTCAATAGTTCCGAAACCGGTTACAACACCATCGCCAAGGATATGTTTTTTATCTTGACCGAAATTTGTGCAACGATGTGTCACAAACATGTCGAGTTCCTCGAAGCTACCTTCATCAAGGAGCTGAGCGATTCTTTCGCGGGCAGTGTATTTGCCCTTTGCATGTTGCTTTTCGATAGCTTTTTCACCACCACCTACACGAGCACACGCACGCTTTTCGATAAGTTCATTTATCTTTTGTTGAGAAGCGTCCATATAGAAAGTTTAGAGTTTAGAGTTAAATGTTTAGAGTTGAAAGATTATAAAGACACTGAGTGGGTATACACCCGGTTATCTTATCAGCAGCCACAAGATTTGGCCGGGTCTTCGCAAAGTTCAGTTAGAACGGCCTGAGTGGATTTTGGGTGAAGGAATGCAATCTGAAGCCCGTCGGCACCTTTACGGGGAGCCTTGTCGATGAGTTGCACACCCTTGTCGGCACATTCAGCAAGAGCTTTATCCACACCGTCTTCCACAGCGAAAGCCATGTGGTGCATTCCGCCTCTTCCACCGTTCTTCTCAATGAATTTAGCGATTGTGCTGTCGGGAGAAGTGGCTTCAAGAAGTTCGATTTTAGTGTCTCCTACTTTAAAGAAAGCGGTTGTTACCTTTTGGTCTTCCACCACTTCTTGTTTATAGCATTTAAGGCCAAGGACATTTTCGTAATACTTGATAGCCTCTTCAAGATTCGGCACTGCGATTCCGATGTGCTCCAAATGAGAAATTTTCATGATTATAGAGAATTAGTAGTTGATGTTGTATTATGGTTGTTAATGTTGTTATAGTGGTTTGAGCAGAGGTCGTTATAAACCCTTTTGCCCTAATTAACTGCAAAAGTAATCAATAATTTGCAATGGATAAAGCAAATTTTTCAAGAACTTATCTTCTATCTATATTCAAGGAGATTAAATAGCGTTTTAAACCTTAATTTTTACAATAAATAAAGAAAATTTTACGATATTTGCAGAAAATATGTCTTGATGGAGATAACAGCCAAAGAACTTGCATCAATATGTGGCGGCTCGGTTGATGGCGATCCGAACGCGAAGGTATCTGATTTTGCAAAAATAGAAGAGGCAGGTCCCGGCGACTTGTCGTTCATCGCCAATCCAAAATATTCCCATTTCGTTTCCACCACAGGAGCTTCGGTTCTCTTAGTCTCCAAAAATTTCGAAGCCTCAGGAGAGATCAAACCCACTTTGGTAAGAGTGGATGATCCTTATTCCTGTTTGGCCAAACTCATGACAATGGTTGCCAGCATGCAGCCACAGCCAAAAGGCATTGAAAATCCCGTTTCAGTAGGAGAAGATACATCGCTTCCCGAAGATATTTATTTGGGAGCATTCTCTTATTTAGGCAAAAAGGTGTCGATCGGCAAGAATGTCAAGATTTATCCCCAAGTATATGTGGGTGATGGCTGCGTTATCGGTGATGACACAACACTCTATCCGGGAGTGAAGGTCTATGCCGGTTGTAAGATCGGTTCAAGATGCACTATCCATGCAGGCACTGTTATTGGTTCCGATGGTTTTGGATTTGCACCCGTAGACGGTCATTATGAGAAAATTCCCCAAATGGGAGGTGTCATCATAGAGGATGATGTTGAGATCGGCGCTAACACCACTATAGACAGAGCCACTTTCGGCAACACAGTCATAGGCAAGGGCACTAAGCTTGATAATCTTATTCAGATAGCCCATAACGTCAGGGTTGGAGAAGACAATGTATTTGCGGCCCAGGTAGGAGTGGCCGGGTCAACCCAGATAGGAGATCGCAACAGGGTGGGTGGTCAATGCGGTTTTGCCGGTCATATCACCATTGGCAGCGATAATGAATTCGGGGCTCAGTCAGGATTTCATACCAATGTCGGCAGCAATAAACGTATGATTGGTTACCCTGCCATAGACGTAAAGCAATTTGCCCGCAATGTAGTTAACATGAAAAGAATCGCTGAATTTTTAGCGCACCAAACACATAAAGACAAATAATGGAACAATTAACGCTCAAGAGTCCTTTCACTGTAAAAGGTAAAGGGCTTCATTCAGGACAGGAAATTACGGCTGAATTCAAGCCGGCACCGGCCAACCATGGTTATCGTTTCAAACGTATGGATCTTGAAGGCGAACCCGTGATAGAAGCCCTTGCGGAAAATGTGGTTGACACCACACGAGGCACCGTCTTGGGCAAAAAAGATATAAGGATAAGCACTGTTGAACATGCTTTGGCTGCTCTTTATGCCGCCGGAGTGGATAATTGTCTTATCGAACTCAACGGACCTGAAATGCCGATACTCGACGGCAGCAGCATTATATATGTTGATGAATTGGAAAGAGTGGGTCTGGAAACTCAGGATGCCGATAAGGATTTCTACATCATTAAGGAAAAATTAAGCCTTAAGGATGAGAAAACCGGCTCAATGATCACCATATATCCAGACGATCATTTCAGTGTGGAAGTGATGGTGGAATACAATTCTCCGATTCTTCCGAATCAATTTGCCATGCTTGATGATATTGCTGAATTCAAGCAGGAAGTGGCAAGTGCGCGCACATTCGTTTTCGTAAGGGAAATAGAACAGCTTGCAAATGCCGGCCTTATAAAAGGCGGAGATTTGGACAATGCAATAGTGATCTACGACCAAAAAGCCTCTCAGGAAAGCATCAATCATCTTTGCGACTTCATGGGGGTGCCTCATATCAAAGTGGATGAACTCGGATATATAAATCCTAAACCGCTCAAATGGGATAATGAGCCGGCACGTCATAAACTTATGGATGTGATTGGCGACTTCGCTCTTATAGGCAAACCTATAAAGGGACGTATAGTAGCAGTACGTCCCGGGCATACCATCAACAATCAGTTCACGCGAATGATCCGCAAGACTGTGCGTCACACTGAAATTCAAAGCCCTGCTTATAATCCGAATCTTGAGCCGGTGATAGATATCAATGGTATAAAAAAACTGCTTCCGCACAGATATCCGTTCCTTCTCATCGACAAAGTTATCGAGATAGACCGCAAACATTGTGTGGCAGTGAAGAACGTCACTGTAAACGAACCATTTTTCCCGGGGCATTTCCCCCAGGAACCTGTGATGCCTGGTGTGTTGCAAGTAGAGGCCATGGCACAGGCAGCCGGAGTGCTCGTGCTTAATTATCTGGAAGATCCGGAAACCTACAGCACATATTTCTTGAAGATAGACAATGTGAAATTCCGTCAGAAAGTTGTGCCCGGAAACACCCTTCTGCTCAATGTAAGCCTCATGACAGAAATCCGTAGAGGATGCGCCATGGTGAAAGGATATGCTTTTGTGGGTGAAAAGATTGTTTGCGAGGCTGAATTCATGGCACAGATTATAAAAAACAAATAAAATAAAGTTGAAAGTAAAAAGAGTAAAGTTAGTCAATACATAAAAGCTAATCTTATTTAAACTCTAAACTTTAAACTTTAAAATAGAATTATGGAAAACATGTATCATGTCGATGCTGGTGCGAAGATCGGCAATAATGTCAAGATAGGAAATTTCACCAATATCTACGATGATGTAGAGATTGGCGATAATTGTGAGATAGCCGGGAATGTAACTATATTTCCCGGAGCAAGGATCGGCAGCGGGGTAAAAATATTTCCGGGGGCAGTGATTGCCGCCATACCCCAGGATTTGAAATTTAAAGGTGAGAAGACTGTTGCCATTATAGGAGATGGCACCACATTGAGGGAATGTGTCACAGTGAATCGTGGCACCGCATCGAAAGGTAAGACGGTGGTGGGGGAAAACTGTCTGATCATGGCCTACAACCACGTGGCCCACGATTGCGTTATAGGCAACCGGGTCATAATGTCGAATGCTTGCCAGTTGGCCGGTGAAGTGGTAGTGGATGATTACGCAGTGATAGGTGGAGGTAGCCTTATCCATCAGTTCTGTCATTTAGGTCGAAATATCATGCTTCAGGGAGGAGCCTTGGTGAATAAAGATATTCCTCCTTATGTGAAAGCTGCAAGGGAACCAATATCCTATGTTGGCTTGAATACAATAGGACTTCATCGCAACGGATTCAGTCAGGAAGATATCAACACAATTTCCGAAATTTATAGGGTGTTGTATTTGAGTGACCTCAATGTCACAAATGCAGTCAAACTGATTAGGGAAACTTTGCCTGAAAGTAAATATCGTGAAGAGATAATCGATTTTGTAGAGAATTCCGGAAGAGGGGTTATTAGATCTGCGATTTAATGGGGATTAGGGATAAGGGATGAAGGATATAAAGAAAGCCGCCTTTTTGGGCGGCTTTACTTATGGGTGGCAGGCATCGGTGCCTGCCACTAATATATTTATAACGCTAATTTCTGGCTTAAGACTTTACCCTTCGAATCTGTAGCCTTAACAATCACTATACCTTTACCAAGACTTGAAAGGTCGATAGCAACTCTATCACCGGATCGAGAAACTTCAGAAGAGAGTTTCATACCGTTGAGTGCATACACCTCGATATTGGTTACATCGCCGAATGCATACAGTGATTTAGAACCTTTATCATGATAGAAATAGATATCAGCCTTATCGACATTCAATTCGTCGACACCTGAATCACCTAAGGCCACGAATTTTTCAGCAGCCTTGGCTGTTTTAGTATTCACATCATAGTATACCAGAACATACTCACTTCCAACCTCAGCAGTAGGGAAGTTGATATTGGTTTGAATAGTAGCTGTCTCACCCTTGCTGACAATAATCTGTTGATAAGGATAAGTGAGGATCGGATAATAATATCCACCTGACTGATAAGCCACCCAAAGCTGTGTGGGAACAGAGAAAATGTTTCTTGTCACTGTAATTGTAGTTGTCACGTCGAAATTCGCAGCATCCTTAACTTGGTAAACCCTGTTTACCTTTTCTGCATTATCAATTTCTAACTTCACGCTATAAGAAGGTGTTCCCGGGTTAGGTTGCATAGTGACAGGCTGATCCGAGAGATAATATACAGTATTTGTGGTGGGATCATACAAACCGGGATAGAATACTGTTGATGAGGTGACACTTGAATTAGTTTGGTTATAAAGTGTGGAAACCCATTCAGTGGAATAAGTTTCACCTGCTGCAAGACTCAATTGAGTGCAACCACCCAAGAATCGGATATTTTCTTTGTCGTCTAACAATGCCAGACACAAGCCCCTTGTCAATTCAGTGTCATTATTGTTGACTATTGTAGCACTCACCTCAACAGCAATGCCATTATAAAGATCGGAATCCAGACTTAAATTCGAACATGTGAATTGCATGGGCTGGAAACTTTCGATCTGATAATCGGCTTGAGCTGTACCGTCACCGGTGACAGTGAGGTAGAAATAGTTATAACTTCCAACATCAACACCTACTTCAGTCCAATTACCTCCTTCAACGTTTTTATAAACATTGGTTACTTTATATTTAACGTTTTTCTGCAACTGGGTAGCCAGGTCTTTAAATGGGAAGGTGGGCCGTAGATTCACACCGTTTGTTGTAGGCGGCATATATTCTCCGGGCTCCAAATCCATGTTAATATTGTATGTTACATTTGAAGATGCTACATATATTGGCGTTGCATTAGGATTGTTGACCGGAACGAAAGATGCGCCTAAATCCACAACAATCTTCTCATAGCCGATGAAAGCCCAACCGCAAGGACTTGGCCCTTCAAGACCTATTCTCAGCTGGTTGGAAGTGGTGAGGCCTTGAACATTACCATAAATCACTACTTCTTTTTGAGCAGTAGGATTTGTACCGCTCTTGGCAGGTTGAATACCCCAAATGATATCCTGTGCATAATTAAAACCACCGGAACCGCCGCCAATACCCAATGCAGGAGGATTAAGTGCATCAAGAAGGAAATAACCGTCGCTTGAGCCGCCCCATCCCCAATTGAAATGGAAATAACCGTCGCCTTGATAACCGTCGCATACGAAAGAGTGACCTATTGATGAAGTTCCGTCGGGATTAAAAGAGGTGCCGTCATAAATGACCGGACCTGTGCTTTGCAAATTGTTATATATCAAAGTGGCCCATTCGGTATATGTGAAATTCTCACGCTTGAGATATCTCATACCTAAATCGTAATTGAAATTATTTACCAAAGCAGATAAAATTTTACCACTTTGTGTACCTGATGTGCCTGTGGAATATTGCATTTCTGTTGCATAGCCGGCAGCCATCATGAGAGTAGCCACAGCTTCAGCCTGTGCATCGGTGTAATTTCCTTTGCTATAGCTGTTGAGCATATTGTTCCAATCAAAAGTCAAGGTTGACAGATCAAGAGTAAGAACCCTGTTGATGGAGGAACAAGTATATTTGACCTCACCTTGTCCTTTAGCGGGATAATTGAAATACTTCATCACCTGCGACATGGAAGTGGCCACACAGCCTGTATTACAATTCGCTCCGTTATAAACGGGACAAAGATTGTAATATGGGGCGCTCTGGTTCCATGTAGTCTTTACTAAAGGCTGAATAGGTGCCCAATCAGGTAATTTCACTCCGGTTTGACCATCTGAGGCAAACAAGGAAGGATTTTCCCTCATATAATCAATCTGGGCTGAGTATTGGTCGAGCCAGTATTCCAAAGCGGGAGGCAGATTATTCACATCCAAAGAATTCCAATCTGAATAACCTAAAAGAGGAGTGGTGATATCGTCAGCGCTCACTACCATAAACCCCGGCTGATCGTTTTCTTGAAATACATATAAAGACGGGATACCGGCCTTTGTTATTTTTGTCATTATAGGGTCTGCATGGTTAAAACCACGGGTGCCATTAACCAACCCATCGTTAAGTACGCGATTTAATGCCTCTTCCGGAGTTAAAGGAGCAGCCATTACAATTGTTGCTGAAAATAGTGGAAGGGCTAAAAAAAGTTTTCGAATCATTTTTCGTTCCATTTGATGTAAGACTCCAAAGGTAGTGAATTTTTCCGAGTAATTACTTATTTTAAATAATTTTAATATGGATAACAAAAATAGGTGTGCCGGGCAACGACACACCTATTATTTAGCGGGATTTAAAATTATCTTTTAACGATTGGCTCTCTCACTGGAGAAGAATCGAATCTGCGGATTTTGTTCACTCCCAACATCTTTCTCAACTGCTTAACTGTAGCCACTTTCTTCGCACCATGTTTGATAGTATTCTGGAATGGAGCGGCACTGTTGTAAGAAGGCAGAGAAGAACGAGTGTTCACATGAGCAGATCTTGTTGATGTAATGCTGTTCAAGTCTACACAGAACGGTCCGAAGTAAGTACCGTCATCATTCATAACATATTGATCTTCTCCGTCTGTTTCGTCAAACACATTTACATCACTCAAGAGGTTAGCCGGGAAATCTCCGGTGTATCCACCTTGGATATTGGGGAATGTCCAGTTGGCAATCAAAGGAGCAAACCAGAAGTAATCGTCTTCCTCTTCATCATAGAATACAAACGTATTCGGGAAAGTAATCTTGCCGTCTTTAACGGTTCCATAGAGTGTGCTACCTTGAAGTTCTTCAGCTGTGGCTCCGTCATTCATAAATTGTTGTATTAAACTTGTACAATTATTCAAGAGGAAGCTCCAACCATTACCATACCATGCCAAAGTTTGTTCAGAGTCTGCAATGTATACAGCATTTGGATCTGAGGCATTGATGTAGAGATATGAGTTCACTGTATCATCCCAATCTCCGGGTTCGTTGTAAGGATAAGCCTCACCATAAGGATTCACAAGCCTATAAAGACCCTTCACATCAGTGCTTTCCTGAATCTCGACATCATAAGTCAAATACCAATCCATATCGAAGATATACATCGGTTGAGATGACATATAACCATCGGTGTATTCTACATAACCGAGAGAAGTCCAACCTTCATTCGGATTATAGTCGGATGAAGAAGAAATATAGAAGAACTTACCTGTGATCACGTTCTTAACATCATCTTCTACATAAGCTACAACAGCCCAAGTATAAGTTCCGGTTTCATTATCATTGCCGAAATCAATCTTGACGTTTCCGCTTTCGCTGAAAGTGGTGTAAGCAACCTGATCATTTTCAATAGCAGCAACAAGGGCATCAGCATCTTCACCTGCCATCACGCCGGCTCTTGCTGAAGTGATGTCTTGTCCAAGCTCTACATTCAATAATACTTGTTGCAACTGAGAAGTAGGGGTAAGAACACCTTCGTAAGATGCTTCCAGATTTGTGTCAAGCAAAACGAATCCGGGGAAGAAGATTTCAACTGAAGGTTGATTCCAATAATTGAAACCGCCTGTATTGAACATATAGTATAGACCTGCAAGCTGGATGTATCCCGGAGTAACGCCATCTTCTTGGAATTCAATAACACGGCAATATTGCCAATATTGAGGATCATTATAGTTATTGAAAATACCCGGGAAACAGAAATATAGGTCATCGTTATAATCGGTATAATACTCGCAATACCAAGTATTAAAACCTACCAAACCGGTTTCCGGCACAACTTGACCCAGATATGTTTCACCTTCTTGAAGTACCCTGAAACGATATGTAGCGGTTTCATCATCATTAAGTGCGATATAAGGATTGCTCAATCTATATTCATTCTTGTCAATAGCTGATTGATAAACCTCAACCTGCACCGGACCCGTACTGTCCAGAGTTACACCCCAGAAATAATCATAATATTGACCATATTGGTTAGAAGAACCAAGTCTTATCCAAGGAATGGGATTAACCAAAGTGATTACTACATTATCAGGAGCAAACGGAGTTTCCTGTACATTTTCAAGCACAAGCTCATATTGTTGTTCGTCACCGATTTCTGCTTTTGTGATGTCGTAACCGATAGTGAACAAGGCTTCTCTTGACCCCGCTTCAAAAGTAACGGAGGAAGGGAAAGTGTAAATATCAGTCACCTCATAGTCATCTACAGGAGTCACAGAGATGTTAACCGTCTGAGCAGCACCGGCTACCTCACGATATACAGGATAGGAAACGGTGTTACTGTTTTCGTCAAGTTCAAGGTATGAATTGGCAGTCACCGAAAAGTAAACAGTCGGCTGACCCTCATATTCCTGAACGAAATCATTGTTCTTTGAGTCGTCGCACGAAGATAGCCAACCGGCCCCCATCAAAGCCACGACCGCCAAAGAAGTATATTTATTGAATTTCTTCATATAATCACAATTTTTTAGGATAAATTATTTGTAAGCGGAAGGATTTCCGGTTGGATTCTGATCCTTGTCTGAAAGCTGCTTATTATAGTCGATTTCAGTGTAAGGAATCTGGCTTAAGAATATATCTTCTCCGCCCGGAATATAATATGCATAGTCTTGCATTCTGTAAGATGGGTCAGTCCAGTTGGAAGAAGCCATACGATTCATGTCTAAGTTAAGTCGCATGATATCGTAATAATTCATACCTTCACCCCAGAGTTCCACTCTTCTTTGGAACAACACTTCGTTAAGGAATGACGGACCGTCAGTTGAAGTAGAAGCCCAAGGATTCTTTTTGTCGAGCCAACGGTAACTGTTCACGAAATTTTCAAGAGTTGCTTTACCTTCAGCTAAGTTTCCGCCCAAACCTTGAGCCTCGGCAAGTATGAGATACATTTCCTCTATACGCATCAAAGGCACGTCAGCCTCATTGTTTGACTGGCCAAGCACATTGTTGTAGGGAGCAAACTTGGTCACAGCATACGGAGGTGCACCTGCATCCTGGAGATAAGCTGCGGCATCACCGTCTGCTGCAGTGTAGAATTGAGCGTTAGAAACTCCTGTAGTAGGATCAATCCACCACCATCTGCGCGGATCGTTAGGAGAAATCTGGCTGAAAAGTTCGCTGCTTATAGCCTTCCACATACCTACTGAAGCATAACCATAAGTGTAAGAGCCCATGAAGCCGGCCAAAGTGTAAAGACCATGAACGTCTTCAGTGTTGGTATATATACCCCATACCCAGTTTGGTGCTGTGATATCGATAAATCCCGGGAGGCGAGCTTCAGTTGCGCTTAGAGCTGCAAAACTTCCGGAGTTAATCACTCTTTGAGCATCAGCAGCAGCTTCTGCATATTTCTGCATGCAAAGATAAGTGCGGGCACGGAGACCATAAAGCACATTGATATCCATGTATCGCTTGTCAGATCTAACTGCAGCGGGGTTATTGGTCATCAATTCGATACCGTTATTCAAGTCTGAAAGTATCTGGTCATAAATTTCCTTCACAGAGGCACGAGGTGCTCCGTCGTTTGCAACCTCTTCTTCATTTTCTTCTGTAATAAGAGGAACGCAAGGAGAATCTTCATGACCTACATAGTTGAATTGATAAAGCTGTGCAAGCACCCAATATGCGAATGCACGGTTACCATAGGCCTGACCGCGATAGAATTTATAACCGTTATCGTCGGTGTCAGCCTCGATGTAATTAAGAACCTGATTGGAAGTATAAATAATATTATAAGGCAAACGCCAACGCACGATATTGTAGGCACTTGTGGAAGTATTATCGAGATATTCAGCCGGACCTGAGAACCAACCGTAAAGGTCGATATTTACAGAGAAGAAATCGGCTGTGCGGCAATCCAACTGAAGCATAACACTCGGATAACCGAAATCGAACATATCCCCATAGCACATTTCCCAACCATTGTAATTACTATAGATACCGGAAGTGAGCGCATCGATCTTAGCCGGATCCTTGTCGATAATCTCTGTACGTTGTTCCTCAGTGATTACATTTCCCATCGGTTCTGTTGCTAAGTCGTAACAGGAAGTCATGAATCCTGCCAAAGCAATCGATGATAATAAATATATTTTCTTCATAATCTTAATTCTCTTAGAAAGTAAGTTTAACACCACCGGAAATCAAACGCATTGTAGAATAAGTAGAGGCGGAGCTTTGCACGAAGCTTTGACGTGGGTCGAGACCCTTGCGTGCAGACCAGAGAGCCACATTGTCGGCTGCCCCGTAGATACGTAAGCCGGTTAGACCGCATTTCTTGATCCATTTAAGCGGGAAGTTGTAACCCACTGAAATATTATTGATGGCAAAATATTTAGCCGATGTCAACCAACGGTCGGAAGAAGCGGTCATATATGTATAATATCTGTCAAGACGAGGTACGTCTGTGACTTTATTGTTTTCAGTCCATGCATTCAATACGTCCACGTGCATAGCGCGACCGGGATATGTACCGTTGTGCATCAAGTTTTGATATCCATAGTCCCAGATCTTTCCTCCGAGTTGATAGCCACATTGAACGGAAACATCAACTCCAAAGAAAGTAACTGTAGTGCCGAAACCACCATACACAGGAGCAAGGATATTGCCTGTGGACTGACGGTTGCCTTCGTAAACGTTTACATTACCATCGGCATCTACGACAGTGCCGCCCTGATAAGCAACATTCCAGTTTTCAATGGCTTCTTCTTTTCCTGTAGTCTTGTTATATCCCCAGTATAAAGGAAGACCGTTTTCTTCATTTACGCCGGCATATTTAACGAGGTAAAGAGTATACATTGAATTGCCTTCATCCCAAAGATAGCTGCCGTTGATCCAGTGACCCTCAAGTTCCGGAGCCAATTTAAGGATCTTGTTCTTCTGGTAAGTGAGGTTGAAGTTCAAATCCCATTGAACGTCTTTGGTGCGGATAGGTGTTGCAGTCAATTCAAGTTCTATACCATTGTTACGCATGCTACCCACGTTCATCGGGAATGAAGTATAACCTAACGACGGGTTAACAGGCTTGTTATAAAGCATATTGGAAGTCTGACGTTGATAATATTCAAGAGTACCATTCAATTTACCCTGGAAGAAAGCAAAGTCAACACCAACATTGAATGAATTTGAGGTTTCCCAAGTCAAATCAGGATTACCTTTATATGCCAAAGAAGACACGTTCCATACGCCGTCGACACCTGTCATGGCATATTGGTCTTGATAAGCGTAATAGTTACCTACATTGTCATTACCTTGTTGACCGAAAGAAGCTTTTACCTTCAACATGTTGAGCCAAGTAGAAGAATCTTCCATCCAGCTTTCCTTGGCGATATCCCAGGCAGCTGAAACCGACCAGAAGTTACCCCAACGTTTGCCCGGAGCAAAACGTGAAGAAGCGTCACGACGGTAAGATACGCTACCGAAGATTCTATTGTCGTAGTCATAGTTTACACGAGCGAAAATACCGCGTGTAGAATAGAAATCTTTATAACCGCCGAGGTCTTTTTGGCTTGATACGTTGGAAAGGTTGTTGTTGCTATTGCTGTAAGTGTCGTAACCTTCACCCCAAAGACCGTCAAATTCCAATGAATAAGCTTCATAACCGAGGAGGAAATCGAATGTATTGACACCCCAAGTGTGGTTATAATTAGCAAGAGCCTGTATATTCAAAGTGCGGTAGTGTTCCGAAGCTTGATATACATAACCGCCATATTGTGACATCTGACCATACTGGTTGTTGTTCATATAGTTGGTGCGTGAATTGCTCACATAGTAACCCACATTACCGGAAACAGTGAGACCTTCAACCGGAGTAAGTATAGCTGACCATTTACCATCGAATACGTCATAGATATATTCATTAAAGTCATATACGAAAGTTGCCAACGGGTTACCTACGGAGAACACTCTGTTCAAGTTGGGAGCACCGAGACCTCTCATACCATAGTCATACATCGGATTGCCTGATGATTCGTCATACATGATCTGGCCCTGAGCGTTTCTTACATAGAAAGGATATACAGGGGCCATCATGTCTGTGAAATAGAAAGCGTTGTCAGAGTAACCTTCTTCTGTCTGACCTGAAGGATAGTTTTGTTTTTGCCAAGAATACTGCATATTGGCACCAACCTTCAACCATTTTAGAAGCTGGTAGTTACCAACGAAACGAGTATTCATACGTTGGAAACTTGAATTCTTGATGATACCGTTGTTGTCAAGGTAGCTGAAAGACATCATATAGTCATATTTCTCACCACCACCTGATGCAGAAACATTATATTCTTGACGGAACCCGTTTCTGAGAAGTTCCTTACGCCAGTCGTCGGGAGTAAGATAATAATTTCCATATCTGTATCCTAAAGTAGCGTATGGGTTGAAGTTACCGTTTTCATCGAAAAGTTCCTGACCATGGCCATCGAACACTTGATAACCGAAAGCTGTGCTTGAAGGATCGCCGGAAAGGAGACCGTTAGCGTAAGCGTGAGCTTCGGCTTGAGTGTAATAATAATACTCCATTGTATTCTGGTCGATCAAGTCGGGAGTATAGTAACGGTAGTTGCGTAATGCCCAATACATTTTCTGATAGTTGGCAGCCGCACCTGTGATTGTAGAATAATAAGGATTCTCACGTGAGCTTGCTCCCCAGTTAGCATTTACAGTTATAGTTGCCTTACCTTCCTTACCTTTCTTTGTAGTAACGAGGATTACACCGTTAGCACCACGGGCACCGTAAAGAGCTGCTGCTGCGGCGTCTTTAAGCACTGTCATACTTTCAACATCACTGGGACTGAGGTCGAGCATGGCACCTGAACTTGCCGGCACGCCGTCGATCACATATAGCGGAGCTGAAGAAGTGGTAAGTGAACCGGTACCACGAATATATACAGAAGGTGTCGTACCCGGAGCACCGTCGCTGCTCAACATCTGCACACCGGCAACCTTACCATTGAGAGCTGATGTAACGTCTGTTACCAAAGTGTTCTCGATCTCATCTGCCTTAACAACTGATGCTGAACCGGTGTAAGCAGATTTTTTAGCGGTACCGTAAGCCACGACTATAGTTTCATCGAGGTTTGAAGCACTGCTGTGAAGATGAACCACCATGTTTTCGGAAAGTGTGACTTCCTCACTTTGATAGCCCACATAAGAGACTGTGGCCTTCGTTACCCTTGCCGGCACTGTGAGGGTGAAATTACCGTCTATATCGGCGGCTACACCTTGGCCACCACCGATAGGCATCACTGTCGCACCCACGAGAGGTGAGTTGTCTGACGCATCAAGCACCGTGCCATGGTAAGTGCGGGTCTGAGCCTGCACGCTCCATGTACACGCTATCAGCGTCATCAAGATAAGAAACAGTTTTCTCATACTATAATTGTTATTTGGTTAGTTGTTCAAAAACTTTTGCCTTGTGCTTGCATATTGCCGCCAAAGCTATTAATTTAATTGATTTTTGACGTTAGATATGTTAGTTTTTATGCTTCTTCCCCTTATAATTCAGGGCATAAGGGAAAAGCAAAATTAAAAAATTTTTATTAAAAATAAAAAAGAGTTTAATTTTTTAACATGGATTTAGGCTTGGTGACGGAGTTAGAGCACCTTGAGGAATAAGGACCAATAGTAAATAAAAAGGCTTCCAGTGAAGGAAGCCGTCATTCCGGGCAAGAGCCTTTTTTATACTATTAATTTGAGGTTTCCGTGAGCGTTTATTCTATATTTATGGGAGATATTGTTGGTATCGTTTGTCACTTCAAACACACAATCTTCCGGATCTACTTCGAGGTTGGCGTTATTGATTGAATCTCTCACAGCCTCGTCTAAAGTATGATAGCCGGTCTTTGTGGATTTGTATAAACAATTGTTATCCGGCCCGTAAATAGTGACGGTCACTTCGTCGTTGCGTTTTAATAAATCAGTTTCCATATAATTCAATTTTTATAAAACATTAAAAAATCAATATGCATAATCTATTATAATCAGGCATATCTACTAATAAAACGGCATTCCCTCACTTATGGTTGACATATTTCCATTGAAATCTTAAGTCATATCACTTTTGGAGACAAAAAAGGCAGCTCCGAAAAGAGCTGCCCTTTCTTGTCTTATTTTTATAAGTGTTATTTAGGTCTGGTTGATGACCATCCATCGTTTTGTGTCACACCATAATTTGTGTTGACCTCAGCTGCAGGAATCGGGAATACAACGTCACTTACTTTTACATTCTTTATCATCCATTCAATAGCAGGAGCCTGAACTGCGTAAAGGTTACAATTAATATTCCAACGACGTAGGTCGAAGAAACGGAAACCTTCCTGGAAGAGCTCGCGGGCTCTTTCTTCATAAAGGAAAGACATTATTCCGTCGGTTGAAGCAGGAAGATCAGCTACGGAAGTGATGGCATTGTTTCTCTTAGCAACTACCAATAGAGCCTCTTGAGCAGCCGGCACATTGTTTAATTTAGCATAGGCCTCAGCTTGAATGAGGAACATTTCCGGAGCATTGATTTCATAACATGTAGCATAAGACGGGTTGGTGCCACCATAATATCCGAACTTACCACCGGAGAAATTCTTCATATAAGGATTGGGAGACTCAGCAGTTGGAGTGAAGTAAAGGATTGACAGACGGCAATCTTCACTGCCATAGAGGCTTTCAAGATAAGGTGATGAACTATAACCGTAAGTGGTGAATAAGGTTCCTAAAGAATTTGCACTCCAGCTTGTCTGTGAATTAAGTCCAAGAGTGAAGAAACTTTCCCAGTTAGAATTGCCACCGTCATAGAGAGACTTGTATTCTTCCGGAGAATAAGCAAGTTCATCAATGCCTGAAACTAAGATTGCATTTTCTGCTGCCTTTGCAGCTTCATTCCAGTTTTCAAGATACATATTTGAACGTGCATAAAGACCATAAGCCGCAGCAAGACCCATATAGTTTACGTCGTCTCTGTCCCAACCTATTTCTTCAAAAAGGTTTATGGCAGTCTTTAAATCATTGTTTATATAGTCATAAGACTCGCTGATGGTGCCACGTTCTACATGTGAGAAAGCGGGAACAGGTTTTTCTACTATTACAATCCCGGGCATATTTCCGTAAGAAGTGCCGTTTACCATCACCTGATGACAGAAAACATTTGTAAGTTTAAGGGCAGCGAAGGCTCTGAGAGTACGAGCTTCAGCCTCGAATAGCTTTAATACTTCCTGATCATCTTCGGAAGCTTCAGGAATCAAATTTTCACAAGCTTCTATTATACGTGATGAGTTGTCGATTACTTTATAACCGTATTCCCAAATATAGGATAGATATGTGTCTGTGTCTTGATAGATGAACTGATACAACTGGTTGAAATGGCCAGTATCCTGATTCCAATAAGAGATATCGGAGGCGATATCGCCGATAATTGTGGAATAATTTCCGGCAAAATAATATCTCTGTAGTTGATAATATGTACCGTTGAGTGCATATTCAATCACATTTGGTGTAGTGAGGGCACCTTCGGCTTCCACTCCGGCAAAGTAGTCGGTTTCAAGGAACTTGTCACCGCAACTGGTCATGCCTGCTAAACATGCCATGCCGATCACTGAATTTATAAATATCTTTTTCATAATATTCTCTTAATTTAAATTAGAAAGTAACCTGTACACCACCTGTGAATGTGAATACTGCCGGATATTGCCAAGCGATAACACCGTTTGCATAAGTGTCTGGTGAATATCCTATGAAATCTTTAGCGGTCCAAGTGTGCACATTATCCAACGTTACATAAAGTCTTACCTTGTCGATCAAAGCTTTACGAGTGATTTTCTGAGGGATTGTGTATCCGAAAGTGATATTGCTGATTCGCAGATAATCACCGTTATAAACCCAAAGGGTAGAATAGTTACTTGCAAATTCTCCGTATGGGTCGCCATATACATATTGAGGGAATCTTGCATTCTTATTTTCCTCGGTCCATGAGTTGTCAACAAATTTCTGGATAGGAGTTCTTAACTGGCCGCCGAGGAAGCCGGTGAATGCATGACCTGTGTCGATTACTTTTGATCCTATACGATAGTTGAATTGAATTGATGCGTCGAAGCCATAGAAATTGGCATTGATTCCAAATGCACCAAACACTTTCGGGTCGGCAGAACCGACATAACGTTTTGCAGCAGCTGTGTAATCATCAGTCAATTCGTCACCTTCTTGCTCTAAGAAATACATAGCGCGTCCTGTCTCCGGATCTATATGTGAAAATTCGGGGGTGTAGAGCTGACGGTAAGGACGACCTTCCTCAAGTATCTGATAGGTATACTCTTCTGTTCCGTTAGCAAGCTTGATAATCTTATTCTTGTTCCAGGTGAGGTTTGCGAAAACATTGATAGCAACATCATTAGTATAGAAAGCGGTGCCGTTGAACCCGAATTCGATACCGGAGTTACGTATCTTACCGATATTCTGATACAATGATGAAAGACCGGTAGTCATTGACAGAGGCACCTGATAAAGAGCATCTGTAGTGTCATCATTATAGTAGTCGAATGTAAAATGCCATCTGTTCTTGAAAGAGAGGTCGAAACCTACATCAAACTTCTTTGATGTTTCCCAAGTCAGGTTTGGATTATTAATACCCGTAGGCACCATACCCGGACTCTGAAGATAGCTATAACCTGTCAATTCATAGAAACCTCTTGCGGAATAATAACCGATACCTTGGTTACCTACAGTACCATAACTTACTCTCAGGTCTGCCGTAGTGACTGTGTTTTGATCAAGCATGAATTTTTCCTGGCTGAGTCTCCATTTTGCACCTACACTCCAGAAATTACCCCAACGTTTGTCGCTACCGAAACGTGAACTACCGTCCCTACGATATGATGCAGAAAGGAAATATCTGTTGCCATAGTCATAATGAGCATCTAAAAAGTAAGATGCGAGTTTCGCTTCTGATTTATAATATTCAGAGTCGTCTGATGCGGCGGCTGTAGTCATATCACGCATTCCTATGTCAGCGAAGGGGAAATCATATCTGTCATAGTATGTATAATCATACAATTCCTTCTGCATTTCCTGACCCAACATGATGTTGATGTTGTTTTCTCCATAGCTATGGATCCAGCCAAATGTATTGGTCCAAGTCATCAATTGGGTGTTTGAATTATATTGTTGTCCCAAACCGTTATAAGAGGCACCCTGAGGATTATATATAGCACTCCAATATGAATATTGATCCTGGCTCATAAGGTTGTAACCGAAATTGGTTTTAGCCCAGAAACCGTAAGGAAGATTCAACTTCAACCATGGGTTGGCAACCAATGTGTTGTTCTTTACAGTGTTGAGATCTCCGAGATCTTTATCCCAAACGGCAAGAGGGTTATAGTTGCCTACATATGCATAAGAACCGTCTTCGTTATATGGTTGCATGAAAGGATTCATAGAAGTAAAAGCACCTACCGTAGGATTGGTATTGGAACCACCCGTACTTTGAGAGAAAGCGTTGTTGACTGAATGTGAGTAAGAAACATTTGCTCCTACCTGGAACCATTTGTATTCGCTTTCCAAGTTTACACGACCACCGTAACGTTTGTTGCCTGAACCAATCACTATACCATTGGCATCATTATAGTTAAGGCTCACGTAATAATTTGTTTTGCCATTACCACCGGAAACCGACAGGTTATAATCCGCATAGTATCCTTTGCGAGTCACAAGGTCCATCCAGTTTGTAGATGACTGACCATCCCAACCATAATTGTTTGTGAGCAAATTGTCGATAGTCGGAGCTGCATCGTTGAAGCTTATGCCCTGACGTGCTGCATAACCTTTAATCCAGAAATCTCTTGTAGTCTTGGCATCTGCAAGTTGCATATTGTTGTTGGCAACCGAAGTGAAACCTTGACGAGTCTCGAATGTGATGCTCATCTTTCCTTCCTGGCCTTTTTTAGTTGTAATGACTATAACACCGTTGGCTGCACGAGAACCGTATATTGCAGTTGCTGCAGCATCTTTAAGAACTGTGATGCTTTCAATATCTGCAGGGTTATAAGCTGACATCGGGTCAAAGTAGTTGTTATAACTACTCATGGAGTCATACTCAGAATTCACGGGTACTCCGTCGATTACATATAGTGGATCTGATGAAGTATTTCCAAGTGTACCGTTACCACGGATAAGCACCTGACCCCATTGACCCGGCATGCTTGTTGAGTTGCTGTAGGAGAAACCTGTTACTGTTCCTTCAAGACTCTTAACGAAGTTCACCTCACTCTTCTTATCAACAATTTCACCGTCAACAACTGAGGCTGCTCCTGTAAAGGCCGCTTTCTTAGTGACACCATAACCGGTCACCACTACTTCGCTCAGCATCTGTTGGTTTTCTTCCATTTCCACTGTAACCTCAGGCTTTACGTCAGTTTCCACCGGGTACATACCTACGTAAGTTACAAGAAGTTTTTTACATGAGGCCGGCACAGTAATTATAAACTTGCCGTCTACATCCGTCGCTGTCAGGACTCCTGTACCTTTACCGGCCACTGTGGCCCCTACTATGGGGTCTTGGTCACTTGCATTGACAACCGTACCCTTCACTGTCACTTCCTGAGCGAGGGCCGAGAGGGAAACCGTCAATGCAAATACTAAAAGTAAAAACAGTTTTCTCATACTTTATTATTTTTGGTTAGTTAATATCGGTGAAGTCTCTCTCCCGAGAGTCCAACACCTGTTAATTTATTTATTTTTAGATATGTTAGAGTATATTAAGCTTTTATCATGGCATTGATAAAAAGGTTAGGACAAAAAGCAAGTGATGCAAAATTATGTTTTTTAAAATAAAATAAACCTCAAATCATTAAATTTTTAACATTTCAAAATGAATATCTTTTTAATTTTAACCTTAAAAATAGGCTTTTAACAATATCATTTAGATTATAAATTTACCACAAAATATTTCATTTTTATATCTAAAGAGGGGTAATAATGTATATTATAGATGATATAACGCTGGATTTGGTTGCAAAATGTCAGAATTTTTTATTTCATGCCATTTCCCAATCCTTGTGAGAAAGATTTTTTCACAATTGATAAACAAAATTTTTAAATATTTCCGAATTAAGTTAAAATTATGCCGATTTTAACAATTAGAGACATGGTTTTTATAGTTGTCATTATTTTTTCATCCGGATAGAGATGTGGATTGTGACGGAACCGATCTGAAAACAATAACAAGCCTATTTATACGTTAACAAAAAGGATAAATCTACGAAAATGCCTAATCATAAATCCACTTTACGAATAAAAACAATCCTCGGAATGACCGCTTTAGTGTGCTTTTCCGCAGGAAAATCATATGGTTTCCCAGCTTCTTTTTACGCCGACAATTCAGCTTTGGCTGATGGACAATGGGCTAAAATTGAAGTGACTGAAACCGGTGTGCAGTTTATCAGTGATGCAACATTAAGGAATCTCGGATTCGCAGATCCTGAAAAGGTAAATGTATATGGCTACGGAGGGGAAATGATTCCGGAATCTCTGGATTCTCCCGACGATCTGCCATTGGTGGGATCTTTGAGAGTGAATGGTGGTATTGTCTTCTTCGGGAAAGGTTCCGTGACATGGACCGGCACCGGTTTTGGAACTACTCAGTATACTCACACTTCAAATCCTTATTCCGATAAGTCTTATTATTTTGTAAGCGATGTGGCTACGGAAAGAAAAAGTCCCAAACAGGGAGAGACCTTGACTTCCGGCGGCTCACAGATCACTGAGTTCACCCAACGACTCTTGCATGAGCAGGATCTCTCGGTGCCTATGTTTTCAGGGCGTCTCATGTTGGGTGAAGATTTCAGAACAAACCCGAGCAGGAATTTTAAATTCCAATTGCCGGGCAACATCGGCGACGCTATAGTCACTACTGCGTTCGGATGTAAGACTTCTTCGGGAAGCTCGTCGATAGTATTGACAGCCAACGGCAGACAACTACCTTCCGAAAGCACGGATATAATGGGTTATTCCGACTCCAAACTCGTAGTGATGACAAAAACTGTCAAAACAGTTGAAAATCCGGGGACTTCCCTGGATCTCGGCATTAAATTCAACAGCGGTGTAGGCCTAACAATTGCCGGCCTCGACTATATAGAAGTGGAATATCCGCGTGCGTTGAATCTGAGTAACGGAGATTTATATTTTTATGTCAATCCTCCCATTGATAGTGAAGTTATAATAGAGGGAGCGGGAGTTTCAACTCAGGTGTGGGATGTAACGGATGCTATAAATCCGGTGCTTATGCCCGCTACCTTAAACGGATCGACTCTCCACTTTGTTTCCGGGTCGGGTTACAAGGAATACGTTGCGTTCGACCCCTCGAAAATCACACGCGCCGCATTGCCGGGAAGCAAGGTAAGCAACCAGAATATCCATGCAATGCAGGCTCCGGGTATGCTTCTCATATCTCCTCCTGAATATTTAACTGCCGCACAGAGAATAGTTGACCTTCATAAGATCACTGACGGCCTCGACGTATTAGTGTTGACCCCGGAAGAAATCTACAACGAATTCTCAAGTGGCAAACCCGATGTCACAGCTTTTAGAAAATTGCTTAAAATGTGGTATGACAGATCAACAGCAGATCTTGAAAATTCCACCACCTATACCAAGTACTGCCTTATAATGAGCCGTCCCACGTACGACAACAAGATGGTGACGCTTGCAGTGCAGAATGCCGGCTATCCAAGAGTGCCAATCTGGCAATCGCCGACGGGTGAAACAGAAACCACCACTTATTCCACCGATGATTATATCGGAATGTTGGGTGATGCCGGTGAAGCTTTCAATATCGGCACTGCTCAGATTCATGTGGCAGTGGGACGTATGCCTGTGAAAAGTCTTAGCGAGGCCAATTCGGCTATCGATAAACTGGAGGATTATCTACTTAATCCCGATTTGGGAGCCTGGAAAAACAACGTGATGATAATAGCCGACGACCAGGATAAAGGCACTCACCTCAATCAGGCTGAGACAGTCTACAGAAGTCTCACGGGAAATGAATTCGGCAAAAGTTTCATATATGAGAAACTCTATCTGGATTCATATCCTTTGGAATATACCGGAGTCGGGGCTTCATATCCCCAGGCTAAGGAAAGGATGCTTAATAAATGGAATGAAGGATTGGCTTACATTGATTATATCGGCCATGCCAATCCCAAGAGCTGGGGTCACGAATATTTGTTCACTTGGCCAGATATCAATGCCATGAGCAATACAAGACTTCCGTTTCTTTATGCCGCCACTTGTGAATTCCTGCGTTGGGATGAAGATGATATCAGCGGCGCCGAAGTGCTTTGGCTATTGCCCTCTTCCGGTATAATTGCCTCAATATGCCCGAGCCGCGAGGTTCTTATCACTGCAAATGGTGTCTTGAATCAATCCACGGCCAGATATATGTTTGAAAGAGATGGGGAAGGCAAACCGCTGACCTGCGGAGAGATTATGATAAAAGGCAAGAATGCCAGCAATACCGGTACCAACAAACTCCGCTACGGCCTTATCGGCGATCCCTCCATGCGTATGCCATGGCCTGTGGAAAGAGTGATTATAGATTCCGTAAATGGTGTGGAACTGGAGACTGCCGAGGAATTGCCTATATTGAGCGCAAGATCAAATGTGACCGTTTCAGGCCACCTTGAGGATGAGGCAGGAAATCCTCTTTCAGATTTCAATGGAATAGCTGAAATAACTTTGTTTGATGCCGAAAAGGTGATCACCACAAATGGAAACGGTTCCGACGGTGTGGTGTCTCTCTACAACGACCGTAAGACCCGTCTGTTTGTAGGCAGAACAAAAGTTGTGAACGGAGAATGGTCCACAAGTTTCTCAATGCCTTCTGAAATAGAAAACAATTATGCCCCTGCATTGCTTTCGGTTTATGCTTATGAAGACACCGGAAGAGATGCCAACGGATATACCGAAAAGATATATGCATACGGTTATGACACCACAGCACCCGATGATTTCGAAGGGCCCAAGATCATAGAATTCTATATCGGGAGTCCGAGCTTCACCAGCGGCGACCAGGTGAGTCCTAACCCCACTCTTTATGCCAAATTCCACGATGAGTCGGGCATAAGTGTCTCTGAAGCCGGTATCGGTCACAATATAACTTTGGAATTGGACGGCACCACCTTCTTTGAAGATGTGGCACAATATTATATCCCGGATGAAAATGAACCCGGCACAGGAAGTGTAACTTATGCATTGAACGACATTTCACAAGGTCTTCACTCGTTGAAGTTCACTGTCTGGGACAATGCAAACAATTCCACAAGCGCAGAACTCGATTTCAGTATATCGGCATTATGGAAACCGAGCATCGAAACATTGACAACAGATGTTAATCCCGCCACTTCAAGTGTAAACTTCATTGTGGCAACCGATGGAAGCACTTCCACAATGGATTGCAGCATCGAGGTGTTCGACCTCTGGGGCAAGAGGGTATGGCGTCAGCAGGCTCCTTCCTTCTCCAAGTCTTCCACTCGCACCACTCTGGGTTGGGATCTCTGTGATTCCGGTGGCTCACGTGTGCCGGGGGGTGTCTATCTCTACAAGGCTACTGTGAAGACCGACGTGGGAGCGACGGTCACCAAAACCAGAAAGTTGATTGTGAAAGGGCAATGATCGGATGAAAATCATCGGGGTTGAGAATAATTATTCACCGGCTGCCTCTGATAGCACTCAGGCATGGTTTGTGCTTGCAGATTCTGCAATTACGAATACCGGAAAACCATTCTATATCCCGGAAAACGTTGGAAGAGTTAATGTCTCTCCCGGAATAGCTTTGAGAATAAATCGTCTGGGCAAACATATCGCCCCAAGGTTCGCCGGCAGATATTATTCCGAACATGTCCCCGTGTTGCTTTTCTCTCTCCCTGATGTGGAGGCAGATTTAAGAAGCAAGGGTTTGCCCACGGATGCTTCCCGAAATTTCGACCGTGCCCTTTTTGCCGGCGATTTCAAATCACGGGACGAACTGGTGGAGCTGGCTTTATATAAGAACAAGGATAAAGTTAGTCTGTTCTCTCTCTGCAATCTGGTTTTATCCATAGAAAATATAATAAGCAGAGTATCTGAAATTAACACACTAAAGATAGGCGATCTCATAATCCCGGCCCTTGGGGAAAGTGTAAATATAGATATCGATGACTTTCTCGAGGTGGTGTGTGATGATGAACTTCTCTTTCATGTGAAAGTGAAATAAGGTTACGACTATAAGGTGAAGGCAATAATTCAAGCCTGAATGAGTTAAAAAAGTATGTCACGAAAGATAAGATCCACTGTAATACTTGGTGCCGGATTGCTCAGTGCATTCCCGGCTTGGTCGCAAAACGACATCAAGGACGATGATTTCAACCCGGTTAATACCGGCGTCACAACTCTGAGTATCACCCCTGATGCAAGAGGTTCAGGTATGGGTAACCTTGGAGCCGCCACCGATCCGGATGTCAACGCTCAGTTCTGGAACCCTTCCAAGTATGCCTTCGCATACAGCACGGGAGGTGTTGCCCTTTCATATACCCCATGGTTGCGAAAGATTGTAAACGATATCTTTCTTGCCGACCTCACCGGGTATTATAAAATAGGACAGAGCGACAACCAGGCCATCAGTGCTTCTTTCCGTTATTTCTCTTTGGGAGAGGTTACAATGGGTTATGGCGACACCGGTCTCGACGGTGTGCAGACCATCAATCCCTATGAATTTGCATTCGATGTGGGCTATTCACGAAAGCTGTCGGAAAAATTCTCAATGGGTGTTGTAATGCGTTACATACTTTCCGACCTGTCGTACGAGGATTCTTATTCGGGTGACACCAACACTGCTGCCAGTGCTTTTTCTGCCGACATTTCCGGTTATTATGTCACTTATCCCATGATAGGGCGAAGTGAATGTCAGTTCGCATGGGGTTTCAATATCTCCAATATCGGTACGAAGGTTAGCTACGACCATGGCCAAAACTATGCTTTCCTTCCCACCAATCTCCGTCTCGGGGCTCAGTTCATGTTCCCGATTGCCGATTATAACACACTTGCAATCGGTCTTGACCTTAATAAACTTTTGGTGCCCACAATGCCTCGTCAGAAAGACTATGACATGGAAACCATCGAAGGGCAGATAGCTTACGAAGAGGCTAAGGAGAAATGGGAAACCATGTCGCCTATTACCGGTATTTTCAAAAGTTTCAGCGATGCCCCCGGCGGTTTTAAAGAAGAATTGGAAGAAATATCCGTTTCTTTTGGTGGAGAATATGCCTACAACCAACAGTTCTTCGGACGTCTTGGCTACAATTACGAAGCGGCTTCCAAAGGTGGAAGAAGCTATTTCACTTTCGGTGCCGGTTTTTCGCTCAACGTAGTGCGTCTTGATGCTTCCTATATGCTCGCAACAGCCCAAAGCTCACCACTCGACCAGACTTTGAGATTCACATTGACATTCGATCTCGACGGTTTGCAAGATCTTTTGGGAAAACGCAGGAGATAATGTTTAGAATTGGTCAAGGATACGATGTCCACAAATTAGTGGAAGACAGGGACCTTTGGCTTTGCGGAGTCAAAGTGCCTCATACCCATGGGCTTCTTGGTCATAGCGATGCTGATGTAGCGATCCATGCTTTGTGTGACGCTCTGCTTGGAGCTGCGGCTTTGCGTGACATAGGTTATCATTTCCCGGACACCAACCCTGATTTCAAAGGGGCAGACAGTAAATTGCTTTTGGCTGAGGTGGTAAGGCTCGTGAACGGTAAGGGCTATAAAATCGGTAATGTAGATGTCACCATAATTGCCCAGGCTCCCAAACTGAAAGATTATATAGAACAGATGCGTGAGAAACTCGCCGAGGTTATGGGTATTGACAAGGATTCTGTGTCGGTGAAAGCCACCACTACTGAGAAACTTGGCTTCGAGGGTCGCAAAGAGGGTATCTCATCCCTCGCCGTTGCCCTTCTCGAATCTCTCTAACCCTAATCCCTCATCCCTAATACTTAATACCCAATCCTTCATCCCTAAACCCTAAACCCTAAACCCTAATCCCTAACACTTCATCCCCCATCCCTAACTATGCAACTTAACGACAAACAGCAGCAGGCGGTAGAAGCCACAGAGGGAAGAGTTCGTGTGGTTGCGGGAGCCGGTTCAGGTAAAACCCGTGTCATAGCACATAGGTACGCCTATCTGGTGAATGATGTCGGTATCAGCCCGGGAAATATCCTGTGCCTCACTTTCACTAACAAAGCGGCTCAAGAGATGAAACGCAGGATATCAGGGATGGTGGATCGTGGAAGTGTAAATGATTTCATATGCACCATACATAGTTTCTGCGCTAAATTCCTTCGTCGTGAAATCTATCGCATCGGTTATCCCAAGAATTTCACCATTATAGATGAGGAGGATGCCAAGCAACTTGCCAAGCAGGCAATGATTGAATTCGACATTGACAGAAAGAAAATCACTGCTGAAAGATTTCTTAAAGGTGTGGCTGCCTTAAAAGGTTATGAACCCACACATTATATACAAAAGCATTTGCTGCCCAATTCTTCTTCTTTTTCTCCTGATGCCACAGTGAGATATCTCCGGCTGCAGCTCAAGCATTTCGCGCTTGATTATGACGACCTTCTGTATTTCACTCTTTACATCCTAAATCATTTCCCGGATGCCAATAAATATTGGACCGAGAAACTAAATTATCTGATGGTGGATGAAGTGCAAGACTGCACCGGTGACGATTGGAAACTTCTTTATGCCTTGACCCGGCATCACGGCAATCTTTTCATAGTGGGCGACCCTGATCAGGCAATATACGAATGGCGTGGCGCAAACCCAAAGATTTTCGTAGATTTCAAGGCAAAGACCGATATCATACTCAATCAGAACTACAGGTCTACTCCCGACATACTTGACGTGGCCAACAGGATTATCGAGAATAATAAGAACAGAGTGCCCAAGGATCTCTTCACGGTGAAGCTCAACGAGCGACAACCCGTGCATCTCCATTCAAAATCTGAAAAGGAGGAATCGGAATTCATAGCCGCACGAATAGAGGAGGGAATAAAAGAGGGAATGACCCCAAATCAGTTCGCTATTCTCTACAGAAGCAGTTTCCTCTCACGTCAGGTTGAGACAGCTCTTCTAAAAAGGAAAATACCTTATACCGTATGGGGTGGTGTCCGGTTCTTTGAACGTAAGGAAATTAAAGACGTGCTTTCTTATCTCCGCCTGGTGGCTAATGAAGATGACGATATGTCGTTTCGTCGTATCATAAACCTTCCGGCAAGAAAATTTGGCGACACATCCATGAAGTCTTTATCTAAATTGGCTGAAGAAGAGGGAATTCCCTTAATGACTGCTTTGCGACGCCATCTGGATGAAAAACCTTTTAATAAACCATCCCTATACAAGTTCATCGAATTGATTGACGGTGCACGGGAAAGAGTGCCGTTGATGCGAGTGTCAGATCTTGCCGACTGGGTGATGAAGGAGAGCGGATTAGGAGATGTCTATCGTAATGATGAGGAAGAGGAGCGGCTTGAAAATATAGCCGAACTCGTTAACTCAATGAAAGAATTTGAAGCCGGCAGGATAGATGAAGGCGACGCCG
>JAFLTO010000066.1 GCA_022510425.1 Muribaculaceae bacterium | reverse complement strand
TTTGTTCAGGCAATACGGATTTTCGATGTATTCCATAAATGCATTCTTGTCATACACCAACAGGTCAATGTAACCATAACCTAATCCGCCGTAAGCGTTGCCTATAATCTGTCCCTCAATGTTACCCCCTTGTTGGAACAGGTCTTCAATTCGTTCTTGTATTTCACCCAGATATTCCATGAAGTATTTTGTATCCATGTCTGCGGGCTTCTGAATGATGAGCATCATTGGAGCTATCCCACAGCATACGAAATCATGGTATATCTGATCTTCGCCATAATAATACTCCACAATCAATGGCATACAGTTAGTTGTCCCTTTAGTAATATCAAACCTCACTCTGCAATCCTCATCATTGGTTTTACGTTCATACTTTCTGAAAGGTAATTCCGGCTCCAACGAATATGTGATGCCATTCTCTTCCAATTTCTGCTTTATTACCTCCGGCAATTGAGTTAGAGGGAACATACCTTCGGAGCTTTCTACCAGTTCGACATTATTAATATAGTTATGAACCGGCCCATCTCCAAGAACCAAATCAAGCATGTCTTGAAACATATTTTTACCGGATATATCATCCAACTGAGCCAGTGATGAATGATAATATTTAATATCAAAATATTTATTCTCCCTGTCATATTCATACTGCACCATCACATCTGAAAGACATATGTTTTTATGGTACATGCTGAAAACAAAGTCTGTTTTAGGAAGGGGGTGCCGACAGCAAAACACATCCCATTTACCCCTTACAACGGCGGGTGCTTTCTTAACGATATAAGGGTTCATATACAAAGCAGCAAAGTTCATGATAGAGAAATATATTTCAAGACCTTGGATCCCAATTTGACAGGCGACACTATTGCCGATGATGCTCAACCCTTGAGACAATAATTCCCCAAATTTTTTCTTGCTATGCTTAATAACTTCAGGTTGTGCCTGAATTTCTATTTCCTCAGCATGGTCTCTGAACCAATTCCAAAACTCTGACACACGCAGAGTAAATGGCCGCTCAAGTTCACA
>JAFLTO010000065.1 GCA_022510425.1 Muribaculaceae bacterium | reverse complement strand
GCAGAACAAAAGTATAGAGCTGAATAATGGAGATTTATTTAATTTAAGTCCGCCCTTATACAGGGCCGCAACATTTGGATTTAACGATATCTGCGAAACACTTTTGAGCTATGGTGCAGATGTCAATTATTCCAAGGATAAGATTTTATATCCTTTAGAAGGTGCTTCATCGTCAAATAAAATTGAAACGGCCGGTTTATTATTGAGAAATGGAGCAGATATAAATGCATACGATTTGGTTAGAATTTCCGCAATAGGATCTGCATGTTTAGAAGGACACTATGAAATGGTTAAATTTCTTATTGAGAATGGTGCAGATATAAATAGGGTCAATATAGGGATGTATGTGACACCTTTAGATTTAGCACAACTATATAATCATGAAAAAATTATAAAGATACTAAAAGATAAAGGGGGTCTTTCCAATATAAATCATGATTTTGACTGGTCTGTCGAAGATGGCGGTGGCATCTCCGCACATATTGATTATTATATTGGCAGAGTTCTACCAAACCGTTTTAATATTCAGCCAGATGGAACCTTTTATAGGATTGCAGTAGTAAACAAAAATAAAAATGTCCTTTTGTTCAGCACGGGTAATTATAAATACGGCAAAACTGCGTCGGAATTTCTCATGGTGTTGCCTTTAGGATGGAATCCATACGATGAGAAGTCAATTTCTTCATTGCCTTATAAAATTATGGAGTGGATTTCCAAGCAATTACAAGAAGGAGATAGTTTTCAGAATGGAGACTTTATCTCTCTTGATAAGATTTGTCAATCTCCGGTAATTGATTATGATGGTTTCTATATTATAGACTACGACTATACCGAACAAGGTGCTGAACCAAAGGAAGATAGCTCGGTTACCTTATTTACATTGATACCTCAGAAGAAAAAAAAGAACAGTCAACATGATATTACACATGAAAAACTCACCAAGTTGAGAGGTAGTAAATGGAACTCCCTCGAATGGAAGAATATTCCAACATTATAATTTCATCAAATATAAATAATGTTTCAAGTCAAATAATGAAGAAGGTCATTCTATTAT
>JAFLTO010000064.1 GCA_022510425.1 Muribaculaceae bacterium | reverse complement strand
ATTGTGACTTTACATATAAATTTTCTGAATTTCCGGTCGTTCTAGCTGAAAAATCAAGATTACACCACATATCCCATGGCAAATGTATGGCATTATTAAACCTGAAAATCCCTAAAGGCTTATTAAGTCTCAAAGGTATTTCATTATGTATAATTTTAAAATCCTGAGTCTCAACTCCCGCCATGATACTTGGATGCCAGATATCAAAAAATGTAGGTGAATAATCTATAAAAGCTCCATAAGAATTAAATCTCGGCATATTTTGCAGGGATGTTAACAATATATCTTCGGATTCATTATATGGAAATGTCTGCCACATGAAATAATTTTTGGTCGAAATAAATTCCAGTTCTAAAATGAGGTTCTTCCATTGACCCGAAAGAGAAAGATAGTCCCTATAAACTGGCTTAAGATTAGGGTTTCCCGACTCATACATATATCTGTCAACATACTTCACCGCTGAACTCAATTGTTCAAATCCGGGCCTTGAAGTCTTACGTGTATATGATATACTCGTACTGATTTTTCCTATAGGGTAGGAAATCGAAGCAGATGGAGAAAGTTGCAGATATTTCCTGCTTTCCTCAGGTTGTAATTCACCGAAATTGTAAAATCTTGAATCGGTATATTCCAATCTTAGTCCGGCACCTATATTCAAAGCCCCAAACGATTGTCTCGTCTCCGCAAACAGGGCAGCTTTTGTCTCTTTTATTTTATTGTCACTGTCTGTTATATATTCTGCATCGCCATAATATTTATCTTGTCTAAAAATATCCGTAACCTCGGTTCCGAAAGAAAAAGATCCCTTCCATAAAGATAAAGATGCAATAAAATTTCCCGAAAGCAATCTGTTTGAAATATCATTTACAGTAAGAAAATCTCTTAATGGATATAAGGATGAGGTTTCTTTGTTGGAACTGTTCTTGTCATTATTTTGGAATATGGCATCAAAGTTAGCTGAAAGTTGCCATCTTCCTAAGTCTCCTGAATAATATGCACTGAGTAAATGTTGCCTGTAATGTTTCCTAATATAGGAAGAGTCTTCAAGATCCTGAGAAAATATCTCGTCTATAAAACGT
>JAFLTO010000063.1 GCA_022510425.1 Muribaculaceae bacterium | reverse complement strand
ATTGACATCTGCACCATAGCTCAAAAGTGTTTCGCAGATATCGTTAAATCCAAATGTTGCGGCCCTGTATAAGGGCGGACTTAAATTAAATAAATCTCCATTATTCAGCTCTATACTTTTGTTCTGCTTCAATATTTCTCTTAAGGTGACATTATTATCATGAGTTACACAGTGCTCAATTTCTTGGTATAAATTTTTCATAGCTTATAAACCCAATTCAAAATAAATGAATTTACTTTTATCAAGAGTCTCAAAAAAGTTTTTCACAACTATTGTCGCCTGTTGATTGAAATCCGTTGTTATAAATCCGAATCCTGTATCATCGTGTGGATAGGCTATTAACCCTGACGATTCTAATATAAAGAAACAATGTCCGGCAATATCTCCTTCATTATACATCACTACTGACGAAAGCTCTCTGACAATTTCCCACGCAACACCCTTATGGAAGGCAACTATCTCGTTCAATGAATCTCTAAGATAGCCTGCCTCCAACAATACTTTTTGTTCCGAAGTAATTTCATTATCGCCTAATCCAAATTTATATAAAGAAGTGACAACTGAAACATTCGGGCTAATAACCCTAAAAAAGTCAATGAATTTATCTATTGACTCGTACATGATTGTTTGAGAAAACCTTATACGCCTCTCATAATAACCCAACCAACCAGGGCTATCAGAATAAGATCTTAAGTTCACATGTTTCTCTATATCAAAATCTTGTTTTATCATTGGAAATTTTAAAACTCCGACTCTTTTGACCAAATTAGTGAATCTACCGGCTGTAATTCTCCTTTCTCTAATTTATACCAAACTGTTTTATTGGTAATACTGTCTTGCTCCCATGTTTTTTCTACAATGAGGACTGCTGTGTCATTGAGATATTTCTCCGGGAAAAAGTTATATAAACGCACCCTAAATTCCGAAACTCCAGAATCTAAAAGAAAGGTGTCGCATTGGAGTAAATTTTCCGTGTTTAACAAACCTGATTTTTCTTCAATGGCAATTTCTGAATCATTATATTTAGAATTGTTCTGCGAACAACTTAAAAATAAATAACATAAAGCTCCAATGATAAAACAAATCTTTCTACTTATTTCTCTCATCCTTTCCATTTATAATGTTTGGCTAATTGAACAAGGGGTTGATGTAGGGATTAGGGTAAAATTCACACCCCTGTATATTCATTTTTTTGCATTCGCGATAAATTCCTTCTTGAATAATGGGGAGCCCAAATTGAAAGTCTTTTGCCT
>JAFLTO010000062.1 GCA_022510425.1 Muribaculaceae bacterium | reverse complement strand
TTTAGTTTTACCTTTGAGGTTGACAACAATAATCAATTAAGAATAATTTCCGGAATTAATCCTTCAGCATCTGCATACTTATTGGAAAAAGGAGAAAAATTCGTTACTCCTGAATTTATTTTTACCTATTCTCCCGAAGGTGTAGGACAGGCAAGTAGGAATTTTCAGAAATGGGCGTTGAAACATTCATTATATAAAGGAGAAGAAGACAGGCTCACTCTATTGAATAACTGGGAAAATACTTTTTTTGATTTTGATGAAGAAAAATTGACTGAACTTTTTGGTGAGGCAAAAGATCTCGGAGTGGATATGTTTCTTCTTGACGATGGTTGGTTCGGCAACAAATATCCAAGAAGCGGTGATAATGCCGGACTCGGAGATTGGGAGGTTACAAATTCCAAACTACCGAATGGAATTCCATATTTGGTGAAAAAAGCAAAGGATACCGGAGTAGAATTCGGGATTTGGATTGAGCCTGAAATGGTTAATCCAAAAAGTGAACTTGCAGAACAACATCCCGAATGGATTTTTAAAATTCCCGACAGAGAACCTTATTATTTCAGAAACCAGTTAGTGTTAGATCTGACTAATCCGGAAGTACAAGACTTTGTTTTTGGGATTGTTGATACCCTCATGACAAATAATCCTGGATTGAATTATTTCAAATGGGATTGCAATTCACCAATAACCAATATTTATTCCCAATATTTAAAAGACCGACAAGGCAATCTATATGTTGATTATGTGAGAGGCCTGTATAATGTTCTTGACCGAATTAAAGAAAAATATCCGGATTTAGAGATGATGCTTTGTTCGGGTGGTGGGGGAAGATGTGATTTTGAGGCATTGAAATATTTTACTGAGTTCTGGTGTTCAGACAACACGGATCCGATAGAAAGGTTATATATTCAATGGGGATTCTCTCAATTTATGCCATCAAAATCCATGTGTGCCCATGTCACCAATTGGAATAAGGATGCAAGCGTAAAATTCAGGGTAGATGTGGCATTTCCTTGTAAACTTGGTTTCGACATAGATTTAAAAGGTATGGATAAGGAAGACCGACAATATTGCACAAACTTAGTTAAGGAATATAACCGTCTCAAACCTGTGATTTATTCCCCGGATTTATACAGACTGGTTTCTCCATACGAAACAAAGCATTGTGTATTGGAAAGAGTCTCAGAGACAAAGGACCATGCCATTTTAGCAATATATGATATGCATCCTGATTTCAATGAACAACTTCTTCCCACCAGATTACAAGGTCTCGATCCTGATGCAGAATATAAAATAGAAGAAATATGTCTTATGCCGGGAGAAAAATCTAACTTTGCATTTGATGGCAGGGT
>JAFLTO010000061.1 GCA_022510425.1 Muribaculaceae bacterium | reverse complement strand
GAAGAGCCATAGGATCCAAGAGGCATCATCCTCAACCCCAGTTCAGTGGCTCCGCCACTGAGGAGAGGTGGATACCGAGGCCGGATACCCACAGCTCGATATTCGCGATGCTCATATCGACCAATGGTTATCGATATTCAGTGGCTCCGCCACTGGGATGGGGAATGGGGATTGGGGGATTGGGGATGATAGGGATGAAGTATAAGGTATTAGGGTAAAAGGGCTATAAGACCTTTTCTCACCTTCGGTGAACCTGAAAACAGAGGGATTAGGGATTAGGGACGATGGGGATTAAGGATTGGGGTGTTAGGGATTAGGGTTTAGGGATGATGGAGCTATCGGAGTTTTTGGATTTCTTGGATGGATAGGCCCGAGAGTTTGCTAACTGCATTGTCATCGAGACCCATACCTATGGCTGTTTTTGCCACTTCAATGGCTTTTTGTAATTCTCCTTCAGCCCTGCCTTCGGCCCTACCTTCGGCGATACCCTCGGCACGGCCCTGTTTAAACCCTTGTTCCAAAGCTTCTCTTTTTCCGGTGGCCATTTCCTCATCATATTCACTAATCCAGCGCAGGTCAGCCTCATATACCGCCTGCTCCTCTCTTGTAAGGTTGGCATAATTGGCAACCTTTTCTAATCTTGCGAAAATTTCATCTTTCAAACTTGCAGCGGGGAATTCCTGTAATTTATGCATATTCTTCATCAAAAAAATCCATTGTTCAAATTTATTATCACATCCCTCCCATTCCTTCTTAAACATGGGCAGTTGCACATAAGCCATCCTGATACCATTCTGAAGGTAATGTCCGGTCTCTGTATCCCTGAACATGAAATGGCTCTTGAGTTTCTTCTCGAGACAATCCATCATGAAATTACAGATATAAACGGATGTCACCGGCAAAAACTTATATTTGAACGGTCTTACATCTGCCGAAAGGCTAACCTGTTCTGTCACACCCCGACATGTGTAATACGTGGAGCGAGGTATGAAATCATCCTTTCTTGCCCTTTGCATCTCTAAAATAAACCGGTGGCCTTGTTCAGTCTCACAAATAACGTCATGGATGATCGTCTTCCCTTTTACCGGCACAGGGTCTTGTATTGGATTTTTGAACTCTACTTTACTTATTGGTTCAAACCCCGGTTCACCCTGATATAATGTATTTAGAAATCCTTTCAAAATCTCTTCGCTGTAACCCGGTTTTCCGAAAATTGCTTTAAACCCGGAATCTATCAGAGCATCGACATACCTGTTTTTTGTTTGCATCTTTGAAGGTGATTACATTTACAAAGATAAGCCAAATGGATGAAAAAAGCAAAAAGGGGATGGGGGATGAAGTATAAGGGGTGTGAGGGATGAGGCGTGGAACGCCTGCATGAGAATAACCTATGGGTCGAAACGAGCGTAGCGAGTGGAAGAGCCATAGGATCCAAGAGGCATCATCCTCAACCCCAGTTCAGTGGCTCCGCCACTGAGGAGAGGTGG
>JAFLTO010000060.1 GCA_022510425.1 Muribaculaceae bacterium | reverse complement strand
TTAATAATGCCATACATTTGCCATGGGATATGTGGTGTAATCTTGATTTTTCAGCTAGAACGACCGGAAATTCAGAAAATTTATATGTAAAGTCACAATGGGGATGCAATCTCTCTTTCTTTAAATCTTTTGCCAACGATAAGTTTACAATAAAGCTGCAGTTAAACGATGTGTTTAATACCATGAAGACCGGATTCATATTATATGATGCAATTAGTCTTACAAGGATGGAAAAAATCTATGATACCCGAGACCTCCAAATTGTATTCACATACAATTATAATTCAGCAAGATCTCGATACAAAGGAAGAGGTTCAGGTAATAATGATAAAGGAAGATTGTAAGCTTTATGAAGAATTCAAAGTCCGGCTGTATGTTTATTATTGGTGCAAGTCCATTGTTAACCAAGGCAATTAATCAGTTGTTCAAAAGTTACTTTTCGGAAATTATAATGGTGGATAATTCAGAATTTTTAAAAAAATATTTGCTCCAATACTACCCCAGAATTATTATTATAGATATTAATAATAGGGGTATAATCCATACCAAAGATTCATTAACCGATATTATCACTGAAATAAAAGATTATGAACCACACGTCAAAATAATTGTTTTGGGGACATTTTATGAGAGAGATTTAGTTACCAATGATTATGGAAATTCGAACCTTCAATTTATTGAAAAACCGTGGAATAATGAGAACTTAATTAATTTAGTTAAAAAAATTTGATTTCTTTAGAAAGGATCTGATATATAGTGAAGATTTCATTATACCTTATAATAGAGAAAGTTGGCTGAAGAATTGAATTATTCAATAATAACTTCAAATTATCATTCTTCATAAAAATTATATAACTTTGGTAATTAAAGGTGTAAGGTAACGTTAATAAGGAAAAAATACGGATTAGATGGAATCAAAAGTTAGATTAAGCACTTTCTCATTAATGCTAACTCTCATTTTAACAGGAGGGTTAATCGTGGCTGTTTCTTATTTTTTATGGAATCATGAAGATAAAGGAATCATTGGGGTTGTAATTCTTTTCTTTATGTTGATTTCAGGATGGCTTTATGGTCCGGTTACAATTGCCGCAGATGAAAAAAGCGTAACAATCAAATCAATCTTAAGAAAACAACAGTTGGATATTTCTAATATCAAAAGTGTGGAATTATATCAACCTACTATGGGTTCCATTCGAGTATTCGGATCAGGAGGATATATGGGATATTGGGGAGTTTACAGAGGATATATAGGAAGATATATTGCTTATTATGGAAAGGCTTCTGATTGCTTCCTGATCAGTATGAAAAATGGAGATAAATACGTTCTTGGATGCGAAAACACTGAAGAAATGGTTAATTTCATCAATTCAAAAATCAAATCTTAAATAAAAGTGTAATCCAATATGGCATTGACCTCCTGAAGTCTTTCTATTAAAATATTTAGGTTTCTTATACCGGACATATCGCAATACATGAAATTCCAAGTTTTTCTTCTATGTTGGCAATACTTTTGAAACTCAGGTTTTCAGTGCCTGACAAAAGTCTGCTCACATATTGAGGACTTACATTCAACTTGTGAGCAAGGTCGGCACGTTTCATTTTATGTTCCTGCATATATCCCATCAGGGTGGTTGCAAGCTGGCGTGACCAACGCAACCAACTTTCATTCTCTTTTCTCCATTTCACATCCTCCATGAATTGGGATAGTGTCTCACTTTTATGTGATTCTAAAAAATCTATTGCCTTGCTTGCCATATT
>JAFLTO010000006.1 GCA_022510425.1 Muribaculaceae bacterium | reverse complement strand
GAATTACTATAAATAAATTATTAACTTTGCAATTATATGGAACTCATCAATATTCACATCAAAGATTCAGAGTATCAAGAAATACTGCGACAGGCTGTCGCAGTAATTGAAAACGCTCGTTCAAAAACAGCTGTGGCAGTTGTGTCAAATCTTAATGAAATGCATTGGGAAATTGGACAATTGCTTTTTGATAGAAAACTTGAAAGGGGGTATGGAGGTGCAGTTGTAAAGCATCTTTCAGTGGACTTAAAACAAAAATTTCCTAATATGGGAATGTCAGAAAGGAATCTTTGGGATATGAAAAGATATTTTGAAAGGTTTCATAATTCTAATCAAAAACTGCGACACGCTGTCGCAGTTTTACCATGGTGGAATATTAATAAATTGATTTCTAAATATAAAGAGGATGATGAGGCTATCTTATATTATGCAGAAAATATCATAGCGAAAAACTGGAATAGAGAAATCTTTACTAATGCTATGAAATTGGAAATGCATCTTCATCAGCCGGAAGTCAATGTATCCAATAATTTCTCGTTAACCGTACCAAAAGAACAGTCAGGTTATGCAAACACAGTATTTAAAGATACCTATAATTTAGGATTTTTGGGAATTACTAAGCCGGTTCTTGAACTCGAACTTGAAAACAAGATAGTAGAAAAGATAAAACAATTTCTTTTGGAATTAGGTACCGGATTTACTTTTATAGGAAATCAACATGTCCTTTCTTATAATGATAAAGATTATAAGGTTGATTTATTATTTTTCCATAGGAAACTGCACTCTTTAATCGCAATAGATTTGAAAATATCCTCATTTAAACCCGAATACATTGGGAAGATGAACTTCTATCTTTCATTGCTTGATCGTCAAGAAAAAGATCCTGATGAAAATCCTTCAATTGGAATTATCCTTTGTGCCAACAAGGATAATGGTGAAGTAGAGTTAGCTTTAGATGGATTTAATAAACCAATTGGTGTGGCACAATATGAATTGTTAATTCCACAAAGAGAGCTAAAACAGTTAATTAATAATGAAATAAAATCCTTCACCAAGCGACTTCCTGATGAATGCTAAAAAAAGTTTGAATTAACTCAATCAAAGAGCCATTCATCAAATGTCAGTGCTTGAAGCAAATAATAATGAAAGAAAATTACGGAAATGAGAAATGAGATTTTAATTTATACATATGTATTTGTATTCTCCACTATTTTATCAGGCCTTGTATTGTGAGGATTAAGTTTTATTCTTGAAAGTTCTTATTTCAGAGAAAATTTAATTATCATAACTATTAGCATGGGTTTATTTGCCACTTTAGGTTCTATAATTGCTGATTACATCAAAAAATTTTACAAAATAAGACAAAGATGATATACTACAAAGCTAAAATAGATGGATGGTTTTGGACTTTAATCTTTGTTTTAACATTCACACTCCTTATGGTATGCTCTATTTCTGAAGATGGCTGGACTTGGCCGGGAATAGTGGTAATCTGCGTGTTTCTCTTAATTTTTTTGTTCTTGATATGGATTATTACCACAGTTAAATATGCTATCAGAGGAAAAGAATTAGGGGTAAGAAACTTAGCCTATAAATGGGAATGGTTGCCTATAGATAAGATTGAATCGATAAAGCCTGTAAAGAGTGTGCTTGCAGGAGCTGCTTTGTCATTCAATAGGCTTTCCATAAAATTTACAGAACGTAATGTGTTAAAAAGTACAATGCCCTTGGAGATAGCTCCAAAAGACCAAAATGAATTTATAAATAATCTTAAATCTGTTAACCCTAAGATTAAAATATTAAACCAGTAAAAGTTGTTATTTTAAATAAAATCTAAAGTATTATATCATACTATTTGTTATGACAAATGTATTAATTTCTCAGCATTAAGATGAGCGAATTTCTCCTTATCCTCTTCTGAAAGAGGAGCGTTCTCAACAAAAGGTCTTGCACCTTTAAGAGGGACATAGGGGAAATCGGTTGCAAAAAGAAGATGGTCTATTCCCATTTTTCTTATACAATATTCCATGTCATCATAATCATATATTCCACCGGGAGTAACCCAAACATTCCGTTTATAATAAAATGAAAATGTTTCCGGCAATCCGGTCAGTTCAGGAGGAAACATCATATCGAGTCGTGGGAGATAGAATGGAACCATTTCACCCCAGTGACCGGATATTACTTTCAATGTCGGGAACTTTTCAAATACACCGGCAAGGATCATACGGATTACCTGAATGCCTGCTTCAAAATGCCACCCGTAACCCATAGTGCTGAAAATGGCATTTATATCGGGACTGAGATTGGAATAGTAAGCTTTACAGGCATCAGCAGAGGTAAAATGTGGATGTATATAGATAGGCAAGTCATATTTGGTCAACACTTCCCAAATAGGATAATAGATTTTATCATCTATATAAATATTTCCTGTCTGCGGACGACCGGAAAGCAACGTTCCAACAAATCCAAGTTCCTCAATAGTGCGTTTAAGTTCGTCTGCTGCAACTTTCGGATCATACCATGGCAGAGTTGCAAAACCTCTGAATCTTTCAGGAAACGCCTTGACATTTGATGCGATATAATCATTTGCTTCTTTTGATAGTTTGAGTGCATCCTCTCCTGTCAGCCATTGTGTGACATTGGTATAAGAGATGATTTCCATATCTATCCCGGCTTCATCTAAATCCTTGATTCTTCTTTCGCCAAGTTCAAATAAATCTTTAAACGAAAGGCCATAGGCTGCAGCAGCCGCAGGATTCAGGAAGTCCTTATAATAGGGGAAAACGGAATTTATTGTTTCATTATTTGCACTTTCGATATTACGACTCACAATATGTTCTTCAAGTCCGATAATTTTCATAATAAGGTGAATTTAAATTAGATACATTTATGTAAATTAAACAATCTGTAAAATGTAAATGTTTTAAATTTTTAATTTTTGAAATTAAAGTTATTTTTGCAGAAAGATCAAATAATATGAAGAAGATTTTAAGTGTTGCTTTAACCTTTATTGCCTTCTCAAATTTGGCGAATGCCCAGACTTTGGAGAAGATGAATTGGTTTAATGAACCGGAGAATTGGAAGATCGAGAATGGAACCCTGACTATGGATGTGACTCCTAAGAGCGATTACTGGAGAATCTCCCATTATGGATTCACGGTTGATGATGCCCCTTTTTATTACGCTGAATATGGAGGTGAATTTGAAGCCAAAGTCAAGATTATAGGAGATTACAAAGTTAGGTTCGACCAAGCCGGAATGATGATGAGGATTGACCATGAAAACTATATCAAGACCGGTATCGAGTTTGTAGACGGCAAATATAACCTTAGTACTGTTGTCACTCATCATACTTCAGATTGGAGTGTGATGGCATTAGACCAACCGGTGAAGGAACTTTGGATTAAAGCGGTTAGAAGGCTCGATGCCGTAGAGATTTTCTATTCCTTCGATGATAAGGAATATAAAATGATGAGGAATGCCTGGATGGAACAAAATAGACCCGTTAAAATCGGTATGTTCGCTGCTTGTCCTGATGGCGACGGCTTCAAGGTAACTTTCTCAGATTTTAAAGTAAGTCATCTTCCTGATAAGGTCAGAACAGATTGGCTTGAGAAAAATCAATAAGTTGAGTTCTTGTGTAAATGCATAGAAACCATCAAAGAAGATTATACCACTTTCGATATTTTCAAGGCGTATCTCAAGGATGAAGAAGATGATATGTACTGGCAGGAGGAGCAAATTGATCTGATTGAAAAGATCGGAGTAAAAACTGGTTAATGACAAAAGCAATTTAAAAGTCTTGGTGGGCCTGGTTGGGAGGTGTCTGCGTTGTCGCACCATAAGATTAAAGCAAAAAAACCTTATACCAGAATATGTTGTTATTAAGAAAAACCGGTTGAAAATCATGGAAAATAATTCAAAAACAACAGTCGCCAATCAGATTATAAACCAATTGGCGGAAGCTGGTATAAAAAGGATATATGCCATCACGGGAGATAGTCTTAATGCTATTACCGATGCAATTGCAAAAGATGGTAGAATCAAGTTTATTCACATGCGCCATGAAGAATCGGGTGCGTTTGCAGCGAGCGCTGAATCTCAATTAACCGGGGAACTGGCCGCAGTGGCCGGAAGCAGTGGGCCCGGTCATATTCATCTTATAAATGGTCTATACGACGCTCAACGATCCGATACTCCTGTTTTGGCAATCGCATCTACATGTGCTGCTGCCATGTATGGTACCGGCTATTTTCAGGAAACCAATCCAATTTTGCTTTTTTCAAATTGTAGCGTTTATAATCAAATTGCAGAAAGGCCGGATCAGGTGCCGGGAATGTTGCATTTAGCCATGCAGAATGCTATTTCCAAAGGAGGAGTAGGTGTTATAGGTTTGCCTCAAGACATTATTACAGAGGAGATATCATCTTATACTTCAACATATTTACCTTTCTATACGGATTTTAAACCTGAAGCCTCGTTGGAAGATGTGACAAGAGCAGCTGAAATACTTAATAATGCAAAAACAGTATCTATATTTGCTGGTTACGGTTCAAGAAAAGCTGTAGAGTTAGTGAGAGAACTGTCGGATAAGCTTAAAGCTCCGGTGATTACATCCTACAAGGCTCAGATGGAGATGTCGAGAGATATGCCTAATTATGTAGGACATTTGGCTTATTTAGGAATGTGGTCGGCTGATGAAGCAGTGAAGAATGCGGATGTCAATCTTATTTTAGGAACCAATTTCCCCTTCCCCGGTTTTTTCAAACCGGAAAGATGCAATATCCAAGTTGATATAAGGGCTGAAAGGCTGGGCAAGAAGGCTAATTTGGAAATGGGTTTATGCAGTGATGTCGGAATTTTCCTGGAAAAATTATTACCCCTGTTAAAAGAAAAAACTGAAGATGCTTTCTTGCAGTCCGCTCTTTCCAACTATAGAACAATACAGGAAAGGCTAAAACTTCCGGTTCTCAATCCAGGTAAAGAAGGTTGTATCCGACCTGAATTTATGGTTTCATTATTAGATGAATATCTTCCTGATGATGGAATAGTTTGTGTTGATACAGGCATGAACAATGTATGGACAAGCCATTATCTTACACCCAAAAAATCCAGGAGAATGATAGGCTCTTTCATGCATGGTTCTATGGCAAATGCTCTTCCCATGGCTATTGGGGCAAAGTTGACATGTCCTGACAAGGAAGTGGTGGCGCTGTGTGGTGATGGAGGAATCGAGATGCTGATGGGGGAATTATTGACGGTGGTTCAATATAATATTCCTGTTAAAATTATCGTGGCTGATAATCGAGCGTTAGGATATGTTAAATGGGAGATGGAGGCATCCGGTTATAAACCTTATGAAACAGAACTGGAGAATCCTGATTTGGGTAAGGTTGCCAATGCAATAGGTATCAAGGCAGAAACAGTTTCTTCTCCCGATATACTTGAGGAGGCAATAAAACGGTTAATGGAATATGATGGGGCTGCTCTATTATGTGTAATGACCGACCCTGACGCAGCATCCTTCACATTCAGTAAAGAATTAATGGGAAAAGCAAAACCAGGTAATCCTGTCGCTAACTTTATACTTCCGGGATGTTGAATCATGGATATTCTTTAAGAATAGAAATCACAAGGGAATGATTATTGATAGTAAATACGGGTTCATACCACCTTTGGTTAGCCCATCATCAGGTATTGGAACTCGCTCCTAAAATTCTTGACCTATACCATAATTGGAACCCCGAAAGTCAGACAAAAACTTTCGGGGTTCATATCAATCACCGGTGTTTCCTATTAGAATGTGGTGGGAATGAATAAGATTATATGGAATTAATTACCGAGTTGAAGATAATACTCATCATCTACTGGTTCAAGCCATACATTTGAAGAATTTTCTCCTTCTATTTCAAAGGCGAGGTGAGAGAACCAGTTGTCTTTCTGTGCTCCATGCCAATGTTTTACATTTGCAGGAATATGAATGACTGTGCCCGGAAGTATCTCCACTGCCTCTTTCCCTTCTTCCTGATACCAACCGCGTCCTGCAACTCCTACAAGCACTTGTCCTCCTCCCTTTTCTGCTTGGTGGACGTGCCAGTTATTGCGAACCGACGGTTCAAAAGTTACATTAAAGAAGGTAATCTGTTCATTGGAGAGTGGTGCAAGGTATGAGTTGCCCGTAAAATATTGAGAGAATGGATTAGGATCACCAATTGGGAAAATCATTTTCTTCTGATGTTCAGCTTTTGCATTATTCTCAGCTATATCCTCATTCCATACTTCTTTTGCCAAACGGAAAGCAGCCCAAGCTTTAGGCCAACCGGCATAGAAAGCAATATGCGTTATAATTTCTGATATTTCGGTTCTTGTGATACCATTCTTTTTAGCTGTCTGAAGATGATAGGTAAGAGAGCTGTCTGTTATTCCTTGTGAAATGAGAGATGTAATGGTGACGATACTTCTGTCTCTTAAAGAAAGGAGATCATTCCTGCTCCAGACTTCTCCAAAAAGTATATCATCATTCAGATGAGCAAATTCCGGGGCAAAGTCACCTAATTGATCTCTGCCGGCTGTCTGAACTATTTTTTGCTGTGCCATAATATTAGAAGATAGAGCTAAAAAAAACAATATAAAAATAAAAGTCTTTTTCATAAAGTAAAATTATTTTTTCTTACTTAAATATAAGCTTTCTGGTCTTTATAGAACCGTCGCTGTAACGTTGACGTTGTAGGACAATTCCGGATTTAATTCTCAGCAATTTATTTCCTGAAAGGTCATAATATTCTGTGCTTACCACATCACCGGAATATAAGGCTTCTACACTTTCAGTTTCCCCTTCAGTAACTTCACCGGTGTCTATGTTATATGTCACTATATCTGTGGCATAAATTTCTTTATCCGGGCCAATATTAACCAGTTGTATACCTATGGTTTCCAAACCGTCCATCATTAGGAAAAGACCTACGTTACCACCGAAACTTTGTACAACCATAGTGCCTGGATCGTCACCAAAATAATTGAAGGGGAAATCAAAATTACCTTCAGATTCGAACACTTCCTCGGCGACCCCGTTAAGGTAGAGACGGAAATATAGATTTTTAGTATCAAGTATGTCATAATCCAAGCTCAAAGGATAGATACCAAATTCACAATAATTATATCCTAAATTTTGAAAATAGTCAACAAATCCAATGAAACGAGGATTCTGAGGCATATATGAGGAAGGGGTGTCGCTCAATATTTTAATAACAGGTTTTTCATACCACATAAATTCAGGGTAATCCAGTCCTATAATTTCTTTTCTGGGATTGGCAACCATCGAAGCATGTTCCGGGGTGGTCATCATCATTTTCTCCCTGTTATATTCAAAGTCAATAGATGTAATAGGTTCAAAGTAATAAGTATCAGGAGTTTCATAGAAATCGGCTGCAAGATACCAGTAAAAATATCCGTTATATTCGCCTAAGAATTGCTCTGTGGGGAAAGAAACGACGTCTCCATCTATAGTCCCTTTAATCCAGGAATGGCGAGCATAAATATTATCGAAATTATACAGATATACATCATTACCGTCAAAACCCATTGAAACGTTATGATCATCACCGGTTCCAGAGTCAAACAGAACCCAATCGGTCAATTCAAGATCTTCGGGAGGAGTAACTGTAGTATAATCCACGGGAGTGAGTGTTTGTGACCCATCCCCCACGTAAAAGTCACCCGTTGTTGTAATTATTCCAAAAATCTTTGAAGGATATTGATTATCTTCGTCTGTTGTGAAATTAAAAGATATTGTACCATCTTCTCCAATCGTATAGATCAATTCTGTATCCTTGCTTTTACGGTAATTAAAAAATGAAGCATTAGCACTGTTATTTTCAAGGATAGCTGCCTCGAAATAAAGCATTTCCCCGGTTTCCACATTTTGTTCCCTATATAAAAGCTGAGGGAGTTCAATCTTAATCTGATTTCCCTCTCTCACACCCTTAAGAAAAGAGCCGGTTGCAAAGCCGGATATAGGATTATGAATATAGATAAACCCGTCTTCTCCGCTAATTATACTGATGCCTCCTTCTCGTTCTCCATATGTTCGGTTGCCCCAGTCATAATAAAATCCTTCAGAATCACGTGAATAAAGTTGTTTGGTGCCGTTAGGTGCATTATTTATAATGCTACCACCATTTTCTTGGGCACTAATATCTTGGATCCCGATAAGTCCCAAAAGACCCAGAAATGCAGGCAAATAAATTTTTTTCATATCAAAAAGTTTAAGTCAGAAAGTTATAGCAGAAATATAGGTATAAAGTAAATAGAGATCTTTTTTCTCGAAATATTAAGGCTTTATTTTAGAATAATTTAACAGATTTTGGAGAGGGAGTAGAGATAATCATTTTATTAATGTCTTTCTCCCATTTATTATATATAAACCTTTTCCGAGTGGTCTCTGACTCACTATCTTTCCATTTAGATCATAGACTTTTTCAGAAAGGATTTCAGAAGCATTAATTTCTTCTATACCGGCATCATCTCCAAGCGATAAAATAACCTCTACCGGGTTTCCTGCAAGAAACTCTTTTATTTCATTTGAAGTCATATCATCCATAGTGCCTAATTTGGTATAGGCCCATGTGTTGGAACCATAGAATATACACAGCACATTTCCTACATAAAGCATGATGTCACCTGATTGGGCAGTCTGTCTCACGTCAGAAGTAGTCAAAGACTGAGGTAAATTTCCAACCTTTTCAAAGCCTCCGTTCTCAGTCATTGATAAAGTAACAGATCCATTTTCGAGAAGAGATATCAAATCGTCTGTCGCATCATTTTGAACCAATGTTGCGGTCTTGGTCACTCCGTTAGCAGTAAGATAGAGCTTCCCCTGAGAATTAGCAGAACAAGATGCCATAAACGTAACTATTAAAGCTAAAATTATCTTTTTCATTATAAACCAATTTATTTGCAAATTTATATTATTTGAAATTAAGTCACTTACCAAATTTGCGGATTTAATTACCAATTTTAAAGATTCTTTTCTAAGGATAAAAATTAAACCTAATTTTACAGTCCAATTACAACTATAAAAATATGGAAACCATAACGCTTGATTCTTTAAAGACATATAATGACCTGTACGGACTTAAAACATACCATCCTTTGGCAGGAGTGCTTGATTTGAAGGATGCAACAAAGATAGTGAACCATATAGAAATGAAATTTGAAGTGTATGCTCTATTTCTTAAACAAGGAACTCAATGTACATTGAAATATGGCAGGAAAAGTTATGACTATCAAGAAGGGACAATAGTCAGTTTCGCTCCGGGACAGTTAGTGGAACTTGATGATGAAAAGGATGAATTGGGTCCAAAAGTAGTGGGACTCATGTTTCACCCGGACCTTATTTATGGCACTCCACTGGCTTCTAAAATAAAGGATTTTGATTTTTTCAGTTATTCCACAATGGAATCTCTTCATCTTTCGGAGAAAGAAAGAGCGAAATTTAATTTTTATCTGAATCTTATAAGAGAGGAACTGGAAAGACCTATAGACAATCATACTGCAGCTGTATTAGCTGCCCATATTCAATTATTGCTGGAACATCTTGATCGGTTCTACGACCGACAATTTATAACTCGACATAAAGTAAATTCCGATATAGTATCCCAATTCCAACAGCATCTTAAAAATCATTTCTCTGAAAACGATATTATTACAATACCTAATATTGGTTATTTCGCTGTTAAGGCTTCTCTTTCAACCGGATATTTCAGTAGCCTTATTAAAAAGGAAACAGGAATGTCACCTAAAGATTTGATTTCCTTGCAACTTATTGATGAAGCAAAGAGGAGGCTTGTCGAAACCAATCAGGATATCAGTATCATTGCCTATAGCCTTGGTTTTGATTATCCGGCCCATTTTTCAAGATTATTTAAAAAAATTACAGGTGTAACTCCCAAAGAATATCGGTTGAAGGTGAATTGAATAATATAATAATATACTAACAGTTGTACGAAATATTTAAAGATGTCGGATATTAGATTGACTTTTCATAAATACGTTGCAATTGGTTCAGTCCTGATAGTGTTGGCGATGACGATGCTTGACGGAACATTGGTGAATGTAGCCTTGCCGATATTTGCACAGGAATTCCATGTTTCCGATTCCAATGCAGTATGGATCGTTACAATTTATCAGCTTGTCCTGACAATGTTGATGCTTCCATTGGCGTATATCGGAGATCTTTACAGTTATAAAAGAAATTATATTTTCGGTATAGCTATTTTTACAGCCGGATCAGCTTTATGTGCTGCTTCTCAATCCTTTGGAATGATGATAGCGGCCCGAGCCGCCCAAGGTTTTGGGGCTGCTTTGGCTACAAGTGTAAATGTAGCGCTTGTAAGACTGATTTATCCACCTGAAACTTTGGCAAGAGGATTGGCCGTAAACACAATGGTGATCGCCATATCATCAGCCGCCGGACCTTCTCTTGCCGGTATAATACTTTCCTCAGCATCCTGGCATTGGTTGTTTTTAATTAATCTGCCTCTCGGAGTTGCCGCTTTCCTGATGGCTTATAAATATTTACCGGATAATCCACCTAAGGATCATAAAATTAAGCCTGATTGGTTAAGCGGTATAGCAAATATAATAGTTTTCGGTACTATTTTCTATGCCTTGGGAAATCTCGCTAACAAGCATGTGCTTTGGGAAAACATTTTGCTCATAGTATCCGGTATAGTTGTGGGGATTTTCTATGTCAGGCATCTTCATGGAAAAGAGCTGCCGATGTTCCCGATCGATTTGCTTCATAACAAACTTTATACTTTAAGTGTAATTACTTACACATGTTCTTTCGTGACTCAATGCATGGCGCTTATTGCATTGCCTTTTCTTTTCTTGAACGGTTATAAGTTTTCAGAATTGATCACAGGATTATTGATGACACCTTGGCCTTTGGCCACAATGGCAATATCTCCCTTTGCAGCAAGATTCATAGAGAAACATAATGCCGGCGCTACTGCAGCCTTTGGTATGTTGATCTATGCCATTGGTATAGGATTGCTTTTGATTGAACCTCCTGTAGGAGAAGTAGCCGAATGGGATATCGCATGGAGAATGGCGCTCTGTGGATTCGGATTTGGAATTTTCCAAACACCTAATGTATATGTTATGATATCCGCCACGCCAGTTTCAAGGTCAGGAGCGGCCGGAGGGTTCCAAAGCACAGCACGAATGGGTGCACTGACATTTGGAGCGACACTTGTGACTCTTATATTTGCCTGGTGTTCTTCACCTACAGATGCCGGTTCCCTGTCAAATGGAGCACCGGGTGTAAGAGTATGCCTTTATGTGGCTTTATTCTTTGCTATAATAGCGGGTGTTTTCAGCCTTAGTAGGGTAAAATCTATATCTAAGGCTGTAAAAACAACGTAATATCAAATTTATCGGTAGTATGTTTTTATTGTATGTAGACTTGTAATTACTATTGAACTAATAGGGGATAAAAATGAATATAACGAATAAGTTTTTTATTTGATAAATTAATAAAATGAGGTGATAGGTGAATAACACGCAAATGTTAGTAAACTCTTGAAAAAATATTAATAAAAGTTAAGAAATTATTAGAAACCAGGCATTTAAATAAAGAATCCGTGATTTTGGTAAGAAAATCCTTAAATTTGGTAAATCTTAATAATCAACCTTTTATATCTTTGTGAAAAATAAATTATGTATTATATGAAATATCTATTTTCAGTAATTTTATGTAACCTTTGTTTTATAGCAGGGTCTGCTCAATCAAACGTGTACTTCACATCAGAAATATCTCCTGAATCGTTGGTTAAGATATATCAGGCTTTGGGAGTCGAAGCCAAGGGTAATGTGGCTGTAAAAATATCAACGGGTGAATCAAGCAGAAGTAATCACCTTAGTCCGGAACTTATAAAAGATCTTGTTCAAACAGTTAATGGTACTTTGGTGGAGTGTAACACTGCTTATTGGGGTAACCGAAACAATACAGAATCACATCTAAAAGCAATAGAAGAAAGAGGATATAATAAAATAGCCAATGTTGATATCATGGATTCCGAAGGGGAAATTACAATTCCTGTTTCCGATACCAAATGGCTTGAAAATGATATCGTGGGTTCACATATCAGCAATTATGATTTCATGATAAATCTTGCCCATTTCAAAGGTCATGCTATGGGAGGTTTCGGAGGAGTTCTTAAGAATGCCAGTATAGGAGTCGCTTCTTCCAGGGGTAAGAGTTATATCCACAGTGCCGGCAACAAGACTTCCGGTTCAGGACAATACCAAGATTCATTCCTTGAATCAATGGCTGCAGCTGCCCAGGCTGTCCATAATTATTTCAAGCAGGATGGCAAGGATATTGTCTATATAAATGTAATGAACAATATGTCGGTGGATTGTGATTGTGACGGAAATCCACATGCCCCTGAATTAAAAGATATGGGGATTTTAGCATCCACAGATCCTGTTGCTCTTGACCGTGCATGTCTCGACTTGGTATTCAATCATGAGTCGGTATCAGGTGATGATGCGAGCGCTCTTATAAGAAGAATAGAGAATCTTCATGGTACTCATACCGTGGAATATGCCGAGCAAATTGGACTCGGAACTCAGTCATACCATCTCATCAATCTTGATGAAAGCGGAGAAGCTGGGATTGAGGGGATAATAGAAAACACAAATAAAGTTTACAATGTTTACGATTTAAATGGAAAGAAGGTTCTTGACAAGGGTAAAAGTCTTATTGGTCTTGAGAAAGGCATATATATTGTGAATGGAAAGAAGCAAATGGTAAATTGACATTTTTCAAACTGAGGGGTTTGACATGAAAGATGATCCTCATGCTTAGAATCTTATTCTATCTCATAACTGCCTTTATTTCTTTACAATGTTTTGCTCTACCGGCAAGACAGGGGATTTTACATGCCCTTCAACCGGATGGCACCATTGTCAATATAAGAATGGAAGGTAATGCTGAACATAAAAGAATCTATTCTGAAGATGGTTATCTCTTGACAACAGACAGTCTTGGTTTTTATGTATTTGCCGATTCAAACAAAGAGGGAGAGATTATTCCATCAGAAATAAAAGCCATTAATCCCGGAAAGAGAAACCCTGAAACTTTAAATAAAATATCAAGTTTGCATCAAACAGGATTGACAGATTCCTATAAGATAAAAGAACCGGAAGAAAATATTTCACAATATGCAAAAGGGTTAGGTCTTGGCATTACAAAATTCCCGTCTTTTGGTGAACACCGTTCATTGGTCATTTTGGTAGAATTCTCTGATAAAGGATTCACGATAGAAAATCCTAAAGAATTTTACACAAGAATGCTAAATGAACCCGGTTTCAGTTATGGAGGAGCAACCGGCAGTGCAAGGGATTATTTCATAAGCAATTCCAACGGTATTTTTATTCCTCAGTTTGATGTTTATGGTCCTGTTGTTCTTGAAAAACCATATTCTTATTATGGAAGAAACAGTATTTGGGGCGAGGATTCCAATCCATGGGATATGGTAATTGAAGCCTGTAAGGTATTGGATGATGAAGTAGATTTTTCACTTTATGACCAAAATGAAGACGGATTTATTGACAATGTCTATATCTTCTATGCAGGTTATGGGGAAGCTGATGGAGGTGGGGCTAATACAATATGGCCACATTCTTTCGACATTACCGCAATAACCCGGCGCCCTTATAAGTTCGACGATGTAAGATTGGACCATTATGCTTGTTCAAATGAACTGCAGAAATTTAATAATGATATGCCTGATGGTATAGGCACTTTTTGTCATGAGTTCAGTCATGTGTTAGGCTTGCCTGATTTATATTCCACTACCTATAATAACGCATTCACTCCTTCTAATTGGGATATTCTTGATCAAGGAAGTTATAATAATTACAGTAGAACCCCTCCTAATTATTCATCCTATGAAAGATTTGCACTTGACTGGATCAATCCGGAGATTCTTTATGATGATGATGAAATTTTGCTGAATCCCTTGGATGAAACAAATGAAGCATTTATAGTTATGACTGATAAGGATAATGAGTATTTCTTATTTGAAAACAGGCAGCAAAGAGGATTTGACGAATTTCTACCGGGACATGGAATGTTGATATGGCATATTGATTTTAATCTAAGGAAATGGATGAACAATACTGTAAATAACACACCTTCACATCAGAACGTAGATTTAATTGAAGCTGACGATAAAAAGGATTGGGAGACCTTAAGCGGGGATGCTTTCCCGGGAACAGAGAATGTAAATGAATTTTCCTGTCAAACTGTTCCCTCTTTTGTAAGTTGGGATAATGTCAATATGCCGTTAAGACTATACGATATCTCAGAAGATAAGAATGGAATTATAAGGTTGTCTGTAGAGGAATGCAAGATGGCAGGAATGTCCAAGAACCGGTCAGAAGATTTGGATATGATTTTTATCGAAGGCAATACTGTTGGATGTAAGGATGGGGTTGCTGAAATTTTCAAAATCAACGGCAATAAAGTGGCAACCTTACAAAACACCACCATTGAGTTGCCATCCGGTATCTATATAGTAGTCATTAAAGACAGGGGCTTTAAATTCCTTATTCCATGAAAGATATAAAGAAACCGTTGTAGGCATTTTAGATAATGAAAAAATATAACATGAAATAGATATTAATATGGTAAATGGGAAGAAAAATAGTTGGTTAATTGAAGTACTACATACTCTGCCTAAGTCCAATGTATGATATCATGAAAATCATAAATGCAAATCAAAATTCATTGGTGATTTAGAAAATAGTAAATTTCTCATAAAACGCAAAGTTATTCGACCCAACATTTTCCCTAACACTGTGAAGTGGATAAGAAAGAGGTTTTTCCGCGACGGAATGCTTTCTCGAAGAAAATGTTAAAGGAAATCTGTTGAAGTGATTCAACAGATTTTTTTGTAGATTTCGAGCTAATAAATAAAAGATGGCGGAATTTCAGATGTCACTTTTTTCTTCATGCATAGGAATGCATGCCTCCTAAAAAGAAATTGACGCCGAAATAAGTTATGACTACAGAAAGAAATGCGAAAACCATATAGGAGTGAAAGAAAAGAGGTTTTCTAAACAATGAAAATGAAATAGAATGAAGAGGCAGAGCATAGATTAGAAATGTTATCAACGCCCAGACTTCTTTAGGATCCCATCCCCAATATCTTCCCCAAGACACATTGGCCCAGACAGCTCCGATAAAAATTCCTATTACCAATAAGAAAACAGCCGGATATAACATCAGATGACTTATGTTCTGAAGAAAAACTGTTTTTTCAATACTTTTATTAGATAGGCCTATTAAAAGTCCTGTCAAGCCATTCATCATTATAAGAAATAAAAGAGTGTAAGCCAACATTATAACCATTACATGAATGCTTAACAAAGGCGACTGTAATACCGGCATAAGATTAGTGATTTGTGGCGATGATTCTCCCATCATAGCCACAAGCAAAGTAAAGCCACAAATAAGATATCCAAAAGGAAGAGCCAATCGAAAATAAGGGAAAAGGAAAAATGTGGCAAGTGCTGTAACCCATGCCATGAACTGCATTGTTTCAAACCCATTGGACAAAGGTAAATGACCACTAATAAACCATCTTATTCCCAACCGAAAACAGAGATAAATAAAAAGAAGGATTAAAATTATAAGACTGCTATAAATAATTCCATTTGATATTGTTTTCCCGGAAATAAAACGTGATAAGAAAATTAGAAATAAAACTAACCCTAAGGTCAGAAAAATCATAGCTAATGGTTTGTCATAATTGAATCGATTGTAGAATATTTCTGTCTTGATTTTATTTTGTGATGGGAGATGAACAACACCCTCCTTTAACTGATATCTGTTTATCTTTTCTATTAGGCCGCTTACTCCTTCCCAATCTTTCAAGGCAATTTTTTCAGCCACCAAATTCATACTGCTGCGGATAAAAAGCCATTGTTCAAAAGGCATTTCCTCTGTGGGTTTATCTTTAACAGCAAACCATTTCAAAGACCCGGTCTCCTTATCTTTGAAAGGATAAATTTGAAGTGCCGAACCTGTAACAAGAGTGCTGATCAGATTAAATTTTTCATTTGCCGTGAATATATCTTTTGATTCTAAACCGGATTCTTTTATCAGTTTTTCAAGTTTAAAACCTTCAGGTCCTATGAAATCAACAAGTCTTGCATAAGAACCCTCCAGTCCTAAAGTTTCTTTTACTTCAACTCCTTTAATTTTTATGAAAGGTTCATTTTTCCATTCATCATAAAAGAAAAACCATCCTGCCACTATTTGTTCCGATGAGAGACCCTGATAACTATCTTTCCCATAAATCTTCATTGCAAAATCATGAGCAAAAGTATTAATGGGTGCGATCCTACTATTATAATAAATATAAAGTCTTCCAAATTCTTTTGCAACCTCTTTGGGAATAGTGGAAGGTGTGCCTAAAGAAGGACATATACCGAATAGAATAAATAAAATCGTCAGTCCCGGTTTAGACTTAAGTTGTTTCCATACCTTCCTGAAAATAGTTTTCTTCTGAAAGAAAAACAAGATTATTGATAATAATAACCATACATAACCTGTATAAGTCACTGCAATTCCGTATGGATCAAAAGATACGGAAAGTAAACTCCCTTGGCCATCACCCTCATAACCGGACTGATAAAACCTATAATTCCTGTATGAAAAAATTTTATTCATTGAAACAGAGCCGGAAATTTCTGCATCTCCATCCTTTATTAAAATCTCACTTATGAAATCGGATGGGGAAAAAGTGCCCGGATAATATTCAAGATTGAATTTTCTAAGTGATAATTCAAAAGGGAATTGGAATGAATTACCATCCGAAGCAACGAACTCTTTTATGGGTTCATCACCGATTCGTAAATGAGTCTTACCTTGTTTCCCTGATAGATGAGTGATAAGAGCACCTGCCAGAATAACAATCAGACTTAAATGCAGTGAGAACGTCGCAATCTTGCGATAGAGTTTCACTCGTAGCATATACCACATCGCTGACAAAGAAACTACTCCCCACAGGATTATCATTGTCATAGATGTGTAGATATGCTCCCGGGCAAATTCACTGCCGTAAATCTTTTCAAGCACGGTTGCGACTGCCATCACCGGAATGATGAGACAGATGCAACCGAAAGATAAGTATTTCAAAAGATTGTTAAATCGCATCGATGAATTTGACAAGAGCGTCACGTTCCTCTTTTGAAAGGTTCCTGAATTTTTCAACCGAATATCGTGCATCGCTCTCACTTGAACCATGCCACATTATTGCCTCAACCACATTCCTTGCCCGGCAATCGTGAAGACGGTCGGCATACATCGACCCAGTCACTTTCTGATGGAGTCCTCTTCCCCAAAGAGGAGTGGTCCGGCACCAACCTGTGCGGATGTCATTCACCATCTTCAGTTTATGCTGCACCATGTCTGTATATGGCCAAATAGTCTGATGGGGATATCTTGGCAATTCATTTCCCTTGAAAAATCTCGCAGGATCTTTGATAACGTCATCTCCGGTGGTCCATGACGGTTTATGGCAATAATCACACCCGATTTCTTCGAAGATCTCCTTTCCTTTTGCCACATTGGGATCTTGAATATTCCTGACAGCCGGCACCGCTAATCCTCTATGCCAAACCATAAGGTCGGTAAACTCTTCGTCACTTACTTCAACTGGAAGATTTTTAGACGTGAGGTAATTATAAATGCGTTCTTCAAGAGAGCCTTCCCAGAATTCCGGATATTCATGTTTCGGGTCGAGGTCTGTAATATAGGTTTCAAATCCTGCTTGTACCTCAGTATCTTTGGAAGAATACTCAGCGTAAGTGCCTGCGGCATCAAGATAATGGAATCTTCTGTCGCTCCTTGTTACATTGGTTATATTCCAGAAAGCATTGGCACCGGCAGCGTCTTGAAGGGGTCCCCGACTCATCGCATAAGTATATCTGCGGATATATGGTGTACCATCTCCTCCCTGAGCAGTGTTAGTATAAAAGTTTTTCCACTGACCGTTTTCAAAATAGTTAGTGTTCAATCCATTTCTCATATAGCCGTCTTTCTCTTGTTTGGTCCATTCTGCCACTATATCCTCATCGGTGATAGCATCCAGGAGTCCCGTACCATAAATGCCGATTGTGGATTCAAGCTTCACTCCATAATTTCCGAGTTTGTCATATCCCCGGTTATAGACATACACAGCATCGGCCGGCATATTGACTTCAGGGTAAATCAAATCATAGCTTTCTCCGTCAGGAAACTTGTTTCCCCATTCATCAGTGTAATGAAGCCAATTTATTGTGATTTTACTTTCATCAACCGGAGCCTTGAAAGGAGCCACAGCATGGCTTTGTGGCATTCCGGCAAGCCAAGGAACGTATGCTTCGGTATCTTTATCATAGACCACCAACAAATATCCGTTACCGATTTCATTTGAATTGAATGTGCCGTCTTCCTGTCTTTTCCCATGCCCATATCCGGGATGACAATGAATGCATGAACTTCTGACGTATGCAGGTCCTAATCCATGTCTCACACCTGTGTTATTGGAATTGAAAGATTTTTCAAAAAGAGCTTCTCCATTTTTGAAAGACTGATACATACCCTCAGTCTGAATCACTTTGGTGGGTTGTTCAAAGGCATTTGAAGTAGAGAGGAATGTAGTTCCCAACTCACCACCGGAATAATACCACTCGGGCAATTCGCTAATTTCATTTCCGTCCGGAGTTCTTGCATTATTATCAATAACATCATCTGAACAAGAAAACAGGAATAAAGTTAAACCAAGTGGAAGAAAATATTTCGTTCTCATTAAATCAATGTTTTGAAAGTTCCGTCATTACTTCTTCAAGCACATCAACAAGATCTGTACCTACTATCATCACAGCTTCACCTGCCTCGGTTCCTTTTGCAGTTTTGGCAAATGGCTCAGGAACAGCTTGAATGGCTTTAATTGACAATTCGATTTGACTTTTTAGTCTCTTGTCAAGGTCAGGATTCACACTCTTGATGTAATCACTTACTGAAACATCTCCGCTTTTACTTCCACAATAAGCGTTTCTTATACTTAAAATGTTCCCTGTAAAATCAGCTATGGAATTGAGACTGTAAGGAGACTCGATATAATTCCTATCTTCATCGGAAGAACCGAGATGAGGTCGGCCGATCTTGGTATTTCCAACTTCGTCAGCTATATCGATGCATCCTTGAATCAATTCTTCGGCAGCTTCTTGATAAGATTTGTAGGTACTGCCAACCTGACCTGCATTAATCATCATCCAACCGTAATTTCTTGAAGGTTCAAGTTCAGACTCTTCCAATATTTCCTGTTTTTCCGGAGAAATGTTTTCCATTCCTGCCCAGGATGCTTCAAGATAGACACATTGATTCCTTAAATCTTCAGCCACTCCGCATAAATAAATCAGTTCTTCAAGAGAATAGTCAAGATTATGAGTCAAAGATGTGGTGCCATCTTCAGAAAGCTCATATAGCAGATATTCCACGGCATGGAATCCTAGAAGACCATAGCCTAAATTCTCTACATTCCAGGAATTACCTTTGCGGAGTTGCACCAAGAGTTGATCCATTGCGTTTTTATCAAGAGGCCAGGAATCGATATGAGGGTCTATGTTATAATCGGCAGTTGCCCCGAAAAGGAAAGCCTCGCTTTTCTCCCAATAATCCCGGCTCAAATTCCAGTAATTACCGGCTTTCTTTACCATCTCGGAAGTCAGATTCCCGGTTTCAAAAGCCTCCAGCATTTCATTGCAAGCCTCTGACATAAGGATAGCATTATCAGCCATTCCCTGATAAGTGGGTATCACCGTATTATTTATATAAGGAATCATGGCAGCCTGCAATGCTTTTTCTTTTACCGAGCTGTTGTCTTCTGATTTGGGTTCATCGTTATCACTGCAGGAAAGCAAAGTAGAACTCATGGTCAATATGACCAGTGACTTCAAAAAAATACATTTAGTGTTCATATCAATATTTTTAAATTTTTACAGTTTGAAAAGTCCTGAATAAGCAACCCCAAGCGAAATGGCCGGTTCATTGTTATATTTCTTATCCAAAATACCTATGTGGAAATCGGCTTTGATAACTATGTCACGGATTGGATAGTAATTAATCCCCGCAGCTACATACTTACGTGCAGTCCATTTGTAGTCCTGAACCGATCCCTGAGTCTTGAACATCGAATCATAGTATTCATAGCGGGCAAAAAGCCATAGCTGCTGCTTCTTTATTTTAGGATTTGAAGATAGTCCGAAGAAATCATACCCAGCCTCCATGCCGGCTGCAATTGCATCTGAAGCAACTGCCTGCTTAGGCGAGGGGGAATCTTTCCGCATGGTCATATTGTAATTGGTTATAGCCTCCGAATCAGAAAGATGACCGTAATCAAAATTACCTCTAAGTATTGTGTTATGTTCGTAATAGTAAAAATCGAAAGCTCCGATAGTTACTGTACCTCTTACGCCCTTATATTTTTCACTATCGGTGGCACTTAGTGTATTCCGGAAAGAATTGCCCACGTAACCACTAAGGGAGAGCCGTAAGCAGGGAACAGAGAAGTTATCGATTCGGAAAGCTCCGGCATAATTGTTCGCAATCTTGAACTCGTATGGACTTCCTGCACCGTCATGAATCCAACCCTGTCTGCCGAAACGATCAGAATCCAATCCCGGGATAAAGCATACCTCATATCTCCAGTGTTTTGTCTTTCCCCAGATGGCGATGCCGGTTTCATGCCATGTTGAAGGCATTATCGTATGTTCTCCCAAAGGACGGTAATTAGTGAAAAATTGGGTAGGGAGATGATACATATTCACACTACCGACAGGTACTATTATATGCCCGGCTTTTACATTCAGAATACCTTTAAGAAATTCTTTGTTGAGCCAGAATTGTTCGAGGGCCACTTCTCCTCCTCGTTCCACTTCGGTTTCATACTCTCCGGCTTCCTCCTCTTCAATTTCCACCGCAGCCTCAACACCACCATGTTCAAATTCTATCTCAGTGCCTAAGCTCCATCCTTTTCCGAAGTCATAACCCATCCAAATCACAACATGTGGTAGATCAAATCTCCCATGACTCCTGTCATTTTTATAACTTTCAGCGTCCGTATACTTCAGATATTTATCACTGTAAAAATTTCTTGTGAATACAGCCTCCCCATATCCACCGATACTGAACCGTTTTGGTTTCTCAGTTTTTGTAGATACTAAAACATTTAACGATTCTATTTGATTCTGTAAGGCTTCAATTTTTGAAGACCAAACTGTGGAGTCTTCAAAGTTTTCATTAACTACAAAGATCTCTTGTTGTTCCGATGACGAATCTTTTGCATTTAATGTAACTGAGTAAAGAGAAAATAAAAGGGAAAGGATAGTCAGAAAACGTTTCATGGAGGATGTTGGTTTTTGCCGTTTAAAATTCAATGCAAAATTACCCTCCTTGAAAATCCTTTGAAATACCTAAAAAACGGCATTTTTAAAACATCTCATTAATGATATTTAGGTATTTTGAACAAATTATTAAATAAATTTTAAGAAATGACGTTTTGGAATTTAGAAAACCAATTTTTAGTAAAACTAATCCAAAATGAAACGAAAAAAGAATTTATCTATATTTTTGACAGCATTTTCCTTTTTGTTGTTTTCATTAGCTTTTACTTCCTGTTCTGACGATACTCCGGAAATTGATAAACCGGGAGAGGAAAATCCTGACAACGGAAATGGGGATGACAGTGATAAAGAAGAAAACTATATTTCGGAACTTGATCTCGTAAGTTTTGATAAGAAAACAGATGAAAATGAATCACAGGTAATAGTCAAATATGCCCTTGATGAACATATTTCAGAAGCTAAATTGGCAATTTCCTCAAGCCAATCCAATGATGTTACTGTTGAAGGTTTGGCAAACGGAAGTATAGAAGGATATTCAGTGTCAGGAGAAGGCGAATTGACATTGCCATTCGACAATTCAAATCCGGCCGGCAGCTATAGTGTTGTAATGGCTACTTTCATTGGGTCGGAATATTACAATGATTATCATGTAGATTTTTATTGGGATGGTGAGACAGCGGATATTCCTTCTTCTGATGATCTTGAAGATAACACAGTCGTGGTTTATTATAATGAAGAAGAAGCGACCGTTGTAACAGCATCAAATATTGCAGATTATGTGTCAGCCACTATTTCCGGTGCTCAGGTTTCACTGACCCAATCTTCTGAGGTGAATGACGCTATAGGTGAAATAACCTATATTCTGAATGGTGGAAGTTCCAATGGTTCATTTGTATTGGATGGTTCTTATAAATCTACGATAATGCTAAATGGACTCAGCCTGACAAATAAAACAGGAGCAGCCATAGATATCCAGAATGGCAAACGGATAAAAGTGAAATTGGCTGACGGTACCCTTAACAGCCTTACAGATGGTGCTGACGGCAGTCAGAAAGCAAGTCTATATTGTAAGGGACATCTTGAATTCTCAGGATCAGGTTCTTTGAATGTGGTTGGTAATACAGCTCATGCCATCAGTGCCAAGGAATACATAGAAATCAAGAAAAGTGAAATTACTGTTACCAAAGCTGTAAAGGATGGTATCAATTGTAACCAGTATTTCCTTATGGAAAGCGGCACAATAAACATTTCCGGCACAGGTGATGACGGAATTCAGGTTTCTTATAAAGATGATACAGATAGAGAAGCCGAAGATACCGGAACATTGACTATAAACGGTGGAAGTTTAAATATCAGTGTTACAGCAGATGCAGCAAAAGCATTAAAGGCTGATAATGATATTATAATAGCAGGTGGTACGATCAACGCAAATGTATCCGGGAATGGAATATGGGACAGTGAAAAATCAAAGACAAAAGCCTCTGCTTGCCTTGGTGCTGACAACAATATTGAGATCTCAGACGGATTATTAACCCTTACTGCTACCGGAATCGGTGGCAAAGGTATCAACTGCGATAATGAATTCAACTTCTCAGGAGGGAATCTCAATATATCTACTTCCGGTGGAATGTTGGTTTATTCCAATGGTTCTCTTAACCATAACTACACCGGTAACACCGACAGAATCGACAGCGATATGAAATCCTCACCGAAGGGAGTAAAAGCTGATGGCAATGTCACTATATCAGGCGGAGAAATTTATGTCAAAACAACGGGTAATGGAGCAGAAGGAATTGAAAGCAAGTCTGAACTTATTGTAGAAGATGGCAAAATTACAATTAGAGCAAAAGACGATGGTATAAATTCATCCGACAACATGTATATAAAGGGAGGTATCCTTGATGTAATCTCAACAAGTAACGACGGTCTCGACTCTAATAAGAATCTCTATATTTCCGGTGGAGTGACCATGGCATTTGGTGCAAGTGGTGCTGAATGTGGTCTGGATGCTAATGATGAAGAAGGTTATTCGGTTTATTTTACCGGTGGTTATGTATTGGCAGCCGGAGGCAGGAACTCCGTGCCCAAGAACAGCAATTCCACACAACCTTACATTACAACTAATTTCACATTGACAGCAGGGAGTGAAGTTAGTGTGGGAAGTGGAGATAAAACCCTTTATACCTTTACCATACCCTCTGATTACGGTTCTTCTTCAAACGGAAGTAGGGCAGGGGGAGGACCTGGCGGGAACGGTGGTCCCGGTGGAAACACTTCAGGCAATCTTTTAATAAGTGCCGAAGGTATGGTTTCCGGTTCAAGTTATACAATTAAATCGGGGTCTTCGAGCACGACAGCAACCGCCAAATAAAGATCAAAGATTAAAATATTCCAAATTATCACTAACTTTGCAGTGCGTTTCACAAAGAGACGCACTGTTATGTTTTTACAATCTGACTTTAATATCAATATAGTAACTGTTTCAAATATTCCCTTCGTGATGAATTGGGGTTATTTCATCATTTTTTGAGATAGGTTTTGAATATATCTGGGGAAGAAGGGTGAACTATGACGGTTTAAAATGTGCTGACAACCGTGTTCAGTTGGCATTCCAATTATCCTTCTGAATTTCTTTTTGCCTTGGAACAGGCCACACAGTGGTGATTATAATCTTAATGACCTTTTTGAATGGCTTGAAATTCTTCAATAATATAAGTTTATTTAATACAATTAATAATTTTTAAAAGTTCTTTTTAATAAAGAAAAGAGAGAAAAATTTTTTACTCTTGTAATTTTTACCTAATAATTGGTATTACTTAACCAGTTGACTTCAAGTATATTTGCATTATATTTGGAGTATCGAAAGTATATTGACTCATTTTACGCAAAAAGCGAGCGGTAAATTAAAAAAACAATTGGCTTCTTTCAATTTTGCATACAAATTGAAACCTGTTACCGAATGGCTATTAAAACAATCCAAATAATATTTAAATGAAGAAACTGTAGTTAATTGCCTGACGGAAGAAAAAAGAAGGAACTCGCGGCACATGCACTTCATCCATTTAGCATTTTGACCCCAATTGTCAAGACGAGTTCCCTTCTTTTAAATTTCAATTATTACTTATCACAAGTAATAAAGTTTTCATGGTCTGTTACTTTGCAAAATTAATAAATCTCTATGTAAACAAAGATAAATATTAATAAAAAAGTGTAAATATTTCCACACTTTTTATTAATTTTGTAATATGAAAAGTGATTTAGAAACGGAAGAATTAGATATAAAGACCCTGGGATATTATATAGACAGGGCTTTATGTGTAATGATAAAAAGACTAAATAAGGAATTAAGAGAAGAAAATCTTAAATTCCAACATTCTGACTTCTCCGTAATGAAAGTATTAAGTGAAGTTGATAATATAAATCAATCGCACTTGGCAAAAATCCTGGGAAAAGAAAAATCAGGGATAGGCAAAACTCTGAAATCTCTTGAGAAAGAGGGTTATATACAGAGAAGCGCAATTAATGGATGCACCAACAATGTTAGATTAACAGAGAAGGGGAAAGAAATCTTACCTTTATTGAACAAAATAGCCAATAAAGTCACTGACATAGCCTTCACAGGTTTCTCACCAAAAAAGAGAAACGATATAATGAAATCTCTTACCCTTATCTATAAGAATTCTTTATGACACTCGGGTATAAGAAATCAGATATCTCCAATCTTCCGGTGGAGTTGGGAAATCATTTTCTTTTTCAAAGCTGCCTTCAAATCCATTAAATTTTTCTGTTTCATAGAAATGACAAATTCCGATGCCCATATCAATGACTGTGATGGGATATTTCGGTTTATAATAAAACCTTACCTTATCACCTTTAACAAGAACTCTCCAAGGCTGTGAGTTAGTTGAGGATGGAGCTATTCTAAGCATTTCCAATGCTTCCCCGAATTTACTTTTCGGAGTCAGTGATTTCTTGAAATCATCATCAAAGAACAATTCCGAGAAAGGTTTACGCTTATCACTGCCAACTGTTAATCTCATTACCTTTTCAAACATTCTTTGTTTTTCAGGCACTCCTACAGGACAAATAATCTTCAAAGATTCCCCCACAGGCCATTTTTCTCCCTGGTCAAACTGGGAGCCTTTATAAGTCCCGGCAATCCAACAGGTGCCCAATCCCATTTCCCACGCTTTCAGAACCACTTGCTCAAAACGGAATCCTGCTGTCAATGAAGAATCTTCTCCTTCACCAATAGCCATAAGGAAATAATCAGATGCGCCTTTGATTACTCCGTATGTACTGGGTTTGAAGTCACCTTTGAGATCAAAGTTTTTTAACCTTATAGTTACATTTCCTCCAAATAGAGTATATGATTCCTCGATTGCCTTATGAAGACCAGATATCATTTCAGGAGAAAGGGACTCTCCGTTATAACTCCTGACTGATCTTCTTTCTTTCATTGCCTGTATTATGTCCATAGTTATAAGTATCTAATTGAGTTTCAAGTTTAAACTAAAACAACTGATTATCGGTTTTGGTTTGTTTTTTATCCTGAATAATGACTTTTCCAAAACTTTAATCTAATTTTTCTTTAGAAAGAAGTCCTGAAGGATATTCTGAAAAAGACTTATTAAAAATGACAATTACCAGACTATGAACTTATAATGAATAGGGCTGATAAATTATCCGAAATTTGCAAATTAAAAATTTTTATCGTAAATTTGCGATAAAATATACAATGAATAAATTAGAATTTGCAGAAAATGATATAGTGCTGGCTAAATATTTAAAGGCACTTTCACATCCCGTTAGATTATCAATCATAAAAACCTTGATGGATAATTGCAGATGTCCTCATGGCAATCATCCTTGTAATTGTGGTGAAAATTGTGAAGGAAAAAATTGTAAATGCGGATGTAAATGTGGTGCTTTTGTGGATATGTTCGACATATCACAGTCCACAGTTTCCCAACATATAAAGGAATTAAAAACAGCGGGTCTTATAGAGTTAAAATCAAGAAAAGGGGATTATACTCTCAACCATCATAAATTGAATGAAGCATTTGATCTTTTCCAAAAAATCATTGAAATTCCATTTAAAAAAGGTTCACAAGATAAAGGTTGCAAATATTGTGGATGAAAATATAACCTTTTAATAATTTTAAAAATTAAACATAAATGACATACCAACATATTTTACATTCTTTTCTTCATATCCTTAATGAGATGTCACCTTATGTATTATTAGGTTTTTTCATTGCAGGGATTTTGCATGTTTTTATAAATGAGGAGACTTTGACACGACATCTTTCGGGAAATGGGTGGAAGTCAGTAGTTAAAGCTGCCGCAATAGGAATTCCATTGCCTCTTTGTTCATGCGGTGTATTGCCCACAGCTGTATCTTTGCGTCGCCAAGGTGCTTCAAAAGCAGCTACGACATCCTTCCTGATAGCTACTCCACAAACAGGTGTTGACTCAATAGCGGCTACTTATTCATTGCTTGGATTGCCTTTTGCATTGATCAGACCAATTGCAGCTTTAAGCGGAGCTTTATTTGGGGGTGTGGCAGTTGGAAAGTTGGCTCCGGATAAGAAAGAGAACAAAAAAGAATCTGTTTCATCATTCGAAAAGGGAAAAAGGTTATCATTTTTTAAGAAAATTAAAGAATCTGTCAAGTATGGATTCTTCGACATGGTAGACTCGATGGGCAAGTGGCTCATGATAGGACTGGTAATAGCTACACTTATCACCATATTTGTTCCCGATTCTTTTTTTGGAGGATTACATCAATATCCTTTGGTGGCAATGATAGCGGTGGTATTGATAGCGATTCCCATGTATATCTGTGCCACCGGTTCCATTCCCATTGCAATGTCATTAATGTTGAAAGGCTTGTCTCCGGGAGTAGCTTTTGTAATGTTAATGGCAGGTCCGGCTGCTAATTTTGCATCCATTCTTATTCTTGACAAAACCCAAGGAAGAAAAGCAACCTTTATATATGTCTTGTCAGTAATTATAACTGCGATTGCTTTTGGATTGATTATTGACTTTCTTTTGCCTTCATCCTGGTTTACTATTAGACCTGCTACAGATGGACATAACGCTCACATGCACATGGGATGGTTTGAGACAGTCTGTTCAATTACATTAGGATTGTTGCTTTTATTTTCCTTTGTCAAGAAATTTATTTCAAAATTTAAAACCAAAAATATATCACAAAACGATATGACAAGAACTTATAAAATAGAAGGGATGAATTGTTCCCACTGCAAAGCTTCAGTAGAGAAAGCTATCACTTCCTTACAAGGTATTGATTCCGTTGAAGTTGATCTATCCAGTGGACTGGCTAAAGTTTCAGGCGATATAGAAGATGATAAAATCACAGAGGCTGTACGTCTGGCAGGTTTTGATATCTCTGTAAATTGAAAATATTACATTGAGAAGGTAAACTCCCTTTATTGCCTTTAAACCGAATATATTGTTGTGGCCGTGTGATATTTTCACGGTCACAATTTTTTTTAGGACTTAACTTGTCAGAGGGCTTTAGTAATCAGTACGGTACCTTTACCATTCAACTGATAGGAATGAACGGATGCGGGAATCAAAGCTGAGAAACCGGCAGGAAGTTCTACGCTTTCCCCATGGCTTGAAAGAAGGACTTTTCCTTCAGTACATATAATTATTCTGAAAGAATCACCATTGAGAGAAAATTCTCTTTTAGAATCAATATTTATTTTTGATGTGGAAAAGTATTCACAATCGATAAGTTCTACGATGCCATCTTTTTCATTGAAATCCTGAATCCTACATTTACCGGTATTTTTGAAATTTATAGCATCTTTTGCAAGATCGGTATGTAGTTCTCTGGGTTCTCCATTTGCATCTTTTCGATTATAATCATAGATCCGATAAGTAATGTCGCTTGATTGCTGAATTTCAGTCAGGAGATTCCCGGCTCCAATGGCATGAACAGTTCCCGGTGGTAGATAATACACATCTTCTTTCTTAGACTCAAAAAATTCAACTGAATCCAAAAAAGAATCATCCTTTAATTTATCTTCATAGGAGTCAGCGTTTAATTCGTCCTTAAGGCCGGCGTATATTTTGGCCCCCTTATCGGCAGAAATAACATACCACATTTCAGTTTTTCCCGCAGTTTTATGTCTTGCAAGGGCTAAATCATCATTAGGATGCACCTGAACTGAAAGATTGTCGTTGGCATCTATAAATTTTACAAGAAGAGGAAACCGTTTCCCATATTTCTCAACCACTTTTTCTCCCAACAATTCAGAACCAAACAGCTCTATCAACTGAGTCAATGAAAAATCTTTATATTTACCTTGAGATACAATTGACTCAGAACCGGGAATTTGAGATATTTCCCAGCTTTCTCCAATATTTCTATCTTGAGAAGGCAATCCCTTCCATTTGCAAATTTTATCGCCACCCCAGATAACCTTTTTCATAATCGGGTGAAAAACTATCGGGGCCTTTAAGATTGAAGCCATAAGAGAAACTTTGTAACGTATTAACGAAAAATATTTGCCATTATTACCTTTTACCCGTTAGGACTGTGAAACTAAGGTTGAGGGTAATGTATAAAGGAATATTTCTAATTCAAATCATAATTTATTCTTTTTAACAAACCGATGCAATCAGTAAGTGTTATAATATAAATATCAGATAAAACAGAATAATATCAAGCTTGGTTGTCTGATATTCTAAAAACATAAAAAATAAAATTATGGAAACGATCAATAAAAATCAATTTGTGGCTGATACAGCCTCTACAGTGGCGGTTAATTCAGCTAAAGTATCTGCTCAAGCTGCAAAGATTGCAGCCCAGGCTAAATATAATCAAGCGAAGGCAGATTTGAGTCAGGCTTACAGTGATGGTATTGCAGATGTGAAAGACACTGCAGCCCAACTGAAAGATAAAGCTACACAATATACCGATATCGCTAAAGATAAAATAGCAGATGTATTGGATTCAATAGCTGATAAAACTACAGATTTTGCTAATAAATTGAAAAACTAAAACAGTTTTATAAATTTAACGGAAGGGTGCTTTAAATATGGATTTAGAGCACCCTAAATTTTTACTTGAATCAGCTTTAATGAATAGGAATTTTCTTAATTTTGTAGAGTTTTTGAGAATTCCTGATGAGTACATATTTTACATTTGATAAAACCGTGAAGCTTATAATCACAATCGCAATAATTGCGGGTGTGATATGGTTGATCGGTGTGTTGAAAAATGTATTGCTTCCTTTTTGTCTTGCTTGCCTTTTATCTTATATAATAGAACCGGTGGTGGAATACAATCAACGGATCATGGCATTAAGGAAAAGGGCCCCTGCTGTATTGATAACATTGGGTGATGGTATAATAATTTGTGGCTTATTGGTTTATTTCTTTATGCCGATAGTGATGCATGAAATTTTCCAAATGGGGAATATGATAAAAACTTACGGCACACATGAAATTTCTCTTCCTTTCCTTCCGGAGCCCTTGAGTTCATATATAGAAGGGAAAGTGGATTTTAATTCACTGGTGAAAAGATTTGAAGAAGGTAAGTTCGGTTCTTGGATTGACCAAGGTGCCAACGTGATATCCATTTCGGTGGAATATCTTATCCATACACTCGAATGGCTTGTAACTTTTATATACGTCATCTTTATTTTATTGGATTACGATCGCTTCTCAAAAGGTTTTTCATTGCTTGTTCCAAAGAAATTTCGGGCTGCCGTATCACAAGTTATGAATGATGTGAAATATTATATGAATAAATATTTCCGCAGCCAACTGTTAATAGCCTCTTGTGCCGCTGTATTATATTGCATAGGTTTCACTATTGTAGGATTGCCGATGTCTATTGTGATGGGAATTCTTGTAGGTATCCTATATATGATTCCATATTTCCAATACATTACCTTGATTCCGGTGATCATAATTTGTTTCGTTACTTCCCTCGATGGAAATTTCCCTTTCTGGGCCAAATTGGGGGAATGCGGTTTGGTATATCTGGTAAGCCAGAGTATATGCGATTATATCCTCACTCCCAAAATAATGGGAAAGTCTTTAGGTTTGAATCCAGCCATAATCCTTCTTTCTCTCTCAGTTTGGGGCACACTGCTGGGAATTATCGGAATGATTATCGCTTTACCATTGACTACGATACTTCTTGTTTATTATAAAAAAGTTATCATTGAACATATACCTCTTTCGGCTCCCACAGATATAATTTCTATTGATGAGGCAGAGGAATGAAACTAATTGCATTAACCGGCGTCAAATATAAGAACTTAAAAAATAAATAATGAAAAAGACTTTCTTATCTTTAATTGCTTTCTCTCTTCTTGGAACTATGGCAGGCCATTCCCAGATTCTTTATAAAGTGGAGGGAAAAGATTTAAAGGCTCCATCTTATGTTTTTGGTAGCCATCACCTTTCTCCAATATCGATAGTGGAGGAATCAGGAGTTATGGAATATTTCAACCAGGCCGATCAAGTGGTGGGTGAAATTGACCTAACAATGGATCCAATGGCTTTATCGATGGCCCTTCAACCTTTTATGATGGCTCCTTCCGACAGCACTCTTTCAGTCTTGCTTGCAGGTGAGGATTTTGATGCATTGAATCAACAGTTTCAAAAATGGGCTCCAATGCCGGGAATGCAGCTTCAAATGCTTGAAACATTGAAACCTATGGCTGTGAGCACAATGGTGGCCGCCGGAATGAGCACCGATGTGATGCCTGGATTTGATCCCAATCAACAATTGGATACCTATTTCTTTAAAAGTGGAGTTGAATCCGGGAAAAAGATAATGGCGCTTGAAACACCGGAATATCAAGGTGAAGTTTTGTTTAATACAACTCCTTTGACAGTTCAAGCTGAGGTCTTGGTAGATATGTTGAAAAATCCGGATGAAGCAGTTGAGGCCGCTAAGAAACTTAGCGAGGCTTATAAAAACAGAGATTTGGATTCCATGATTGAGTTATCAAAAGAAGACGAGAAGCATCCGGAATTCATGGAATATATTTTATATAAACGAAATGCAAACTGGATGGAGAAATTGCCGGGTATTATAGAAGAAACACCAAGTTTCATAGTAGTTGGCGCTCTTCACTTGGCAGGTGAAAAAGGCATAATAGAAGGCTTGAAATCAGAAGGATTTACTGTGACCCCGATTTATTAAGGGATGGAACATTAGTAGGGGACGGGGAATTTTTATTCGTGGTTGCCTCGGAAATTTCCACCAGGTAAACCGACAATAGCATTAATGCTATTGCAAGTATCTGCCACCAAGAGAATTTATCCTGCCCTATTATATAACTGGCGATTGCTGAAACTATCAAGATCAAATCGCTATACAGTGCAACTACGGTTGCTGTAAGAAGTTTTAAGGAGAAATCCTGTAAAAGATAGCTCACCGATGTTGGGAAAATCAATACGAATAACAGAACCAGCATCGGTGTGCTGAATATATTCTGGTGTAGCACCAAAGCATCCCATCCTGTGAAACAAACTAAAATCACTGCACCTATCACGCCACCTCCAAAAGTTAGGGCCGACACCATCGCGCTCCCCAATTTTGGAATGAATTTCTTTTCAATCACCAGATAGCAGGAATAAAGAAAAGCTCCGAGGAGACAAAACATATTGCCTTTCATGGGAGCCGAAGCAACCGCACTGGAATGTTGAGTGAGCACACACAACAAGGCTCCCCCAAAACCGATAATCATTCCTATAACCTTTTTCCATGTGGCTTTCTCGGTTTTTATAACAAGACAGATTATAAAGACGAATACCGGTTGAAGACTTATGAAAATTGAAGAAGAGATTGGTGTGGTGTAACTTAATCCTTCAAGCAAAGCCCACATATATCCAAACACAAATATAAGGCCTGTAAGGATAAGTTTCACACAATCTTTTCTTGAAGGAAGTGTGAATTTTTTCCAAACAAACAACTCATAAATGATGAAAAAAAGAGTTCCAAACCCGAGCCTAAACACCACCCCGGTCTGAGCACTCATCCAATTTGGAAGCAAATAGCGAAGGGCATTCTGATTAAGACCCGAAAAGGTCTTGGCTATAAACATCAGGATATTGCCCTTTACTTTAGGATTCATCAAAAACTTTATTCTTTAAAGCTATCTTATTTACAAAGTTAGCCTAATTTTGTGATTTGAGTAAATCCAAAAGTATCACTGCATTATTATGTGTCTGATCGTGAGAAGAATATAATAAGGTCACTATAGGTTTTGTTGCGATATATTCCTTTAATTTCTCAAATGCCGGATTAGCAAGCAATTCCTTCTTATACTTTTGCTCGAATTGAGTCCATCTGTCAGCCGGGTTTTGATGGAACCATTCCCTAAGCTCTGTGGAGGGAGCAATATCTTTATCCCATAAATCATAATGGAATGTCTCGTGTGAAAGCCCTCTTGGCCAAAGCCTATCTATATAAATTCTGAATCCGTCAGAATCACTCGCCGGTTCATAAGCTCTTTTAATCTGAATGTTTTGCATAATTGATAGAAGTCTATTTATACAAAAATATGTTGCTATTTAAAAAACAAATAAGAATTGACAGAGTTTTCATAAAATTTTTTTTTGTTGTATCAAATTAACTAATTTTGTGTAACATCATAATGGAAAATGATTGTTATTCCTTAAAGTAATGGTAAGTTATCTTCAGATAGAAAACCTCACTAAATCTTATGGTGACAGAGTGTTGTTTTCCGAAATTACATTCGGTGTGTATCAAGGTGATAAAATCGGTATAATAGCCACGAATGGTACAGGGAAAACTACATTTTTAAATATAATAGCCGGTATTGAGGATTATGATGAGGGAAGGATTGTTTATCGAAATAATTTGCACATAGGATATCTGCCACAGCTTCCTGACATTAATCCTGAATTGACCGCTATTGAATATATAGAGCAAGGTTCGGAAAATGATCATGACGATTATACTATTAGAGATAATGGGCTGAAATTGTTGACTCAGTTCCGTATAGTTGACCCAAATCAGAAATTGGGGAAAATGTCTGGTGGTCAAATTAAACGGATTGCTTTGGCCAAAGTTTTGGTTCATAATCCCGACTTACTAATTCTTGATGAACCGACTAATCATCTTGATATTGAGATGGTGGAATGGTTGGAAAATTATTTGTCGCGACAAAATATCACACTGCTCATGGTGACTCACGACAGATATTTTCTTGATAATGTTTGCAACAAAATCATTGAAATAGACAGGAAAGGTTTTTTCTTTTATGAAGGTAACTATGATTATTATCTTGAGAAAAGACAGGAGCGCTATGATGCGCTTAATGCTGAATTGCTCAAGGTGAAGAATCTTTTACGAACAGAATTGGAATGGATGCGTCGTCAACCTCAAGCAAGAGGAAGCAAGGCTAAATACAGGATTGACAATTTTTATCAACTTGAGGAAAAAAGTAAGGTAAATCTAACCACCAGGGAAGTAAATTTAGGGAAGGGTGGAGGATATATAGGATCCAAAATCTTTGAAGCAAAAAATGTAACCAAATCATTCGGAGACTTAAAAATTTTGGATAATTGGAACTATACATTCGCAAGATTTGAAAAAGTGGGTATTGTAGGAGAAAACGGGGTAGGGAAGTCCACTTTTATAAAGCTCCTTCTGGGAGAACTGAAACCTGACAGTGGTTTTTTTGATATTGGAAGCACAATCAGGTGGGGATACTACAGTCAAGAGGGAATGGTGGATTTCGACTCGAACAAAAAAGTGATTGATGCAGTGAGGGAAATTGCGGAAACTGTTAGGATCGATGACAAAACCACACTTTCCGCCTCCCAATTTCTTACGCGTTTTCTTTTCACGCCGGAAACCCAACAAAAATATATTGCAAATCTAAGCGGAGGAGAACGAAGGAGACTTTACTTGGCTACAGTCTTAATGCGTAATCCAAATTTTTTGATTCTTGATGAGCCAACCAATGATTTGGATATTATGACTCTTTCAATACTGGAGGATTATCTTGTAGATTTTAAAGGTTGTGTGATTGTTGTAAGCCATGACAGATTTTTTCTTGACAGGATAGTCGATCATTTATTTGTCTTTGAAGGTAATGCCGTGGTGAAGGACTTTCCGGGTAATTATTCAACCTATAGACAATATGTTAAAAGCAAAGAGGCAGAAACGGCTGGAGAGAGTAAATCAAAAGCTAAGGAGACTTCTTCAAACGTTAGGAGAAAACCTGAAAATGAAAAGAAAATAAAATTGACCTTTAAGGAGAAAAAGGAATTAGAAGAAATAAATAAAAGACTTCCCGAACTTGAAGAAGAGAAACGTCAGTTAGAAGAAAAGATGTCGTCAGGAACCCTGGATCATACAACATTATTGGAATCTGCCAAAAGAATGGAAGCACTTATAGCTGAAATTGATGAAGCCGAATTCCGTGCCTTGGAACTTATGGAAAAAGAAATGTTGTAAAAGTAATACAAAAGTTATACTATTTGAATACAGTTATGCTACGCTATATATTGATATCCCTATTATTAATCTCTTGTGGATTTGCAAATGCTGATAAAGTTATAAAAGTTCCTTTCGTGAAAGGGGATGCCACCTCGGTTTTAAGAAAAGTGATTAATGAAGCTGCTACTTATAAAGGGGAAAAGGTAATTATAGAGTTGCCTGAAGATACTTTACATTTTAGCAGAATCAATTCATCGGAACATCTGTATCATATTTCTAACACTACCTCCCAAAAGGAAAATCCCAATGCCACGAAGCATATAGGAATTTGGTTGAAACAACTTGATAATGTTACAATCGAAGGTAACGGATGCCTTATATTGACTCATGGAGAAATGACTCCTTTTGTTATTGACAGTTGTAGAAATATAGTACTACGTAATTTTAGGCTTGATGCTGCTGATCCGTCAGTAGTGGAAATAGATATAACCGATAAAGATGAAGATTATATCAGTTTCTATGTGTTGCCTCCCACAAATTTTGAATTCAATGGAGATTCTTTTTCTTTTGTAGGTGAGGGTTGGCAATTCGGGGACAACCAACGTAATTCCAATCATGTGGAGTACGCTCAAATTTATTATCCTGAAGATGGCCGTACTTTAAGGAAAGTTTCTCCTATGAAAAATTACGCAAAAGCCGTACTGATCGGTGACAGGCTAATAAGAATGGACTTTGAAAAGAATAAGGTCCCATCTGTCAGCGTAGGAGAAAGATATCAACTGAGACATGGTATTAGGAATGAAGTCTGTATGTTTATTAATAGAAGTGAGGGGATTAAACTATCAGATATTGTTTTCAACTTTATGGGAAATTTTGGGATAGTGGGTCAATTTTCGGAAAATTTAACTTATGAAAGAATAAAATGCCAACCCCTCGAGGGAAGTGGTCGAACCAACACCGGCTTTGCCGATTTTCTTCAATTTTCATCCTGCAGAGGCCTTTTAAGAATTATAGATTCAATTTTTGAAGGATCTCAAGATGATCCAATAAATATTCATGGCACACATCTTCAAATAGAGCAAATAATCGACTCAAAACAGATTATAATTGGTTATAAGCATCCACAAACCTACGGCTTTTTACCATGTGAGCCGGGTGATGAACTAATGGTTGTGAATAGAAAGACTTTAAATGACGTGGGGGAACCAATAAAAGTGGCAAAAATAGATATAATAGATGATTATCGATATTGCGTGAGTTTTCAAAAAGATTTGCCGGTTGAAGTTGACTTTAACAATCCCACGGCCTATGTTGTGGAGAATATTAGTTGGATCCCTGAAGTTATTATCAAGGGAAATAGTTTCAAGTCCACACCCACTCGTGCGATTTTGATCACCACAAGGAGCAATTCTTTAATAGAAGGGAATAAATTCTATAATATACCTATGGCTTCAATACTGGTAGCCAATGATGCAAGAAGTTGGTATGAATCAGGTCCGGTGAAACAGCTCACTATTCGCAACAACGCATTTTATAATTGTAATGGTCCTGTCATAGCAATTACACCCGAGGTGGAAACTTGCGAAAAACCGGTGCATGAAAACATTAATATAGAGAATAATCGATTTATTATGCCTGGATTGCCGGTTATCAAAATATATGATTCTGCTAATATTAAAATTGTAGATAATTTATTAGAACTATCTCCAAAATATTATTGTGAACCCCAAGAAGCAATAAGGTTCAACGAAATAATAGAATTGAACAATGTAACAAATTCAATAATTCACGATAATCACATCAAGCAAACCGATATAGGCTCCCTCAATCAATAATAATAAAAAGCGATCTTTTTATACTATTCACCATTTTCCGCTTTCCAGGCTTCATAGAGTGGATATAGACCAGCAGGCCGATTATTATACCAGCTATATCCATGACGGCGCTCAGCCCCGATCTGGTCGAGACGTTCACGAGGTACTCCGTCTCTGTCACAAACAAATGGCTTACAATTTTCCAGGTCATAGAAACGTGCCCACAAGGGTCCCGCTCCCGGTTGTTCCACTAAACGTACATCATAATCGGGATCTCCTCGATGTCCAGTTCTTTCAAGAGCCACTCCATCCAAACGATAATCTTCAAACCATTTCATGGCTCCATGGATGGCACGTTTCACACGCTCATCAGGATTCGGTATTGCCATCAAGACTTCTACGATAGCAGCACTTTCCTGAGAACAGAAAGAAGGCAATTCATAGGTTCGTGCAGGAGCAGGTGCGTAGCTTACATGGTCATGTTGTTGGCACCACACTGTCGGTTCATTGTTTACAACAATCTGAGTAGCAAGGATACATTCAATGCCTCGATCGAATGAATCTTTAAGACGGGCACGCATTTGGTCATCCACCAAATTTCCTTGATATGGTGTGCGGTTATTGAGAATATCATCGAATAGTTTCAGGATATTGGCAATTGCGTCATCATTAAAAGTGATATGCACTTGATAGCCTTCATTATCAGGCCAGAACTGCGGCCATCCTCCATTTTCATACTGTCCGGAGAGAATAAAGTCCAACCCATGATTAAAACCTTCTTTGAATCTATTCTCCTCAGTAGCCTTATAAAGGTGAGCCAGGAAATTCATTTGCAAAGTCGTTGCATCATTATCGATTGTTGAATCATCACGACGTTGCTTATCGGCAACCACACTGTCACGCTGAGAGGGAGTAAGTTCAAATGTCATGTCGGTGTTTTTCTGCCATCCACCTGTTTCACGTTGAAAGAGCAGTAAATTATCGCCTATCATGGCTGCGTCTTCCGTCTTGTAAAATTCCGGATCTGTTTCGCGCAGTATAGCTTTCCAATTTTTGGGAGCAGCACTACTTGTAGTGACCGCTATCATGCCAACTAATGAAACAAAAAGTAATCTAATGGAATTTTTATTCATAATCGTGGATTCTATATGAAGTTTATGTAGTTTTTCCTTTAATTAAGGTCTTGAGTTAAACCAATTTATGCAAAGATAAAAAGAAAGTCTTGGAAACACAAATTAAAGATATAATGGAGTTAAAAATTTCCTCTACAGGTCTAAAACAAACAAATAGAAAATTTGTGTAATTTTGTGATGTCAATTAAAACTGAATTATTTAATGGATAACGGTAAAACCATAGAAGAATTTAAGAAGGCAATTGCATTATGCCGGGAGATATTTGAAAAGAAGCTTAAAGACTATGGCACATCATGGCGTGTAATGAGGCCCTCGAGTCTCACCGACCAGATTTATATAAAGGCAAGACGTATTAGAAGTATTGAAGAAAAGGGAGACGCTAATATTAGAGTGAATGAGGGGATAGTGCCTGAATTCGTAGGCATAGTGAACTATTGTGCCATTGCCTTGATACAATTAAAACTTGGATCAGGCACCGCTATTAGTTATGAGGAAGCGTTAAAGCTCTATGATGAAGAAATCAGTCAGTCCACCGCATTAATGCTTGATAAAAACCATGATTATGACGAAGCTTGGAGGCATATGCGGGTATCGAGTTTTACAGATATCATATTGCAGAAACTTTTACGAACTAAAGAGATTGAAAGTCATGGGGGGAAAACAATTATAAGTGAGGGAATTGATGCAAATTATAGGGATATGATCAACTACGCATTGTTTGCTTTGATCAAGTTGGAAGTAGAGAAGTAATGTCTTGTCCTGAAATAGGTTTACACATAAAACCGGAACAATTTAAACTTAAATTTCAGGACGGATCAATTAAGGATTAGGAATGGTTGGATAAGGGAAGGATTGTTATGGCATGAAGAAGGAAACGGTGATAAAGATAGTAACTTGGTTGCTTCGTATTTTGTGCGGAGGTCTATTCATCTTTTCCGGATTTGTAAAAGCTGTTGATCCATGGGGCACCATCTTCAAAGTTGAGGAATATTTGAGTGCATTTGGGATACCAGTAATTTTCTCTTTATTACGTCTTGGTGTTTTTGCACTATGTGCTATCGAATTTGTAGTGGGATGTTTTCTACTTTTGGGATGTTTTCGTAAATCTTGTCCGATTTTTGCAGCCCTCATAATGGTTTTTATGGTCCCCCTGACATTATGGATTGCTATGGAGAATCCCGTTGCCGATTGTGGTTGTTTTGGTGATGCTTTAGTTCTTTCAAATTGGGCAACTTTCTGGAAAAATATAATTCTCTCGGCCGGAATTTTATGGTTGATAAGATATAATTTAAAAGATATTTGTCTTATCACTCCGGCATTTCAATGGTTGGCAGTTGTTGCCTCAGGAGTCTTTATTGTAATAATTGAGTTTGTTGGATATTTTAATCAACCCTTAATGGATTTCCGGGATTACCCTGAAGGTAGCGCTCTTTTTGCTACAAGCGATCCCGACGATTATCATGGCATAGAGACTTTTGATGTTGAAACAGGCGACGACACAAATGAAGAGGCATCCAATCCGCAAGGGAAGGAATTGGTGGTGATGATCCCAAAGGTTTCAATGGTTTCTCCTGCAACAACATGGAAACTTAATTCATTGTATGAATGGGCCCAGAAAAACGATGTAAAAATGATAGGCATAGTTTCCGGCAGCACTGAAGAAATAGAAGAATGGGAAGATTTAAGCATGGCTTCCTATCCTATTTATCTGGCAGATGACACCGCAATCAAGGAAGTGGTGAGGGGAAATCCGGGGATTGTATATCTTGACGATGATAAAATAGTTTGGAAAACCACTCTTAACGCAATTGATGTAGATGATTTTCTTGATCCTGAAGTATCGGGCGATGCCTCTACTTTTGTGATAGACAACGCCCGATTCCTAAAGAATAGTATTTTTATATATTTGATCGTAATGGCTTTCCTTGTCCTTATTTCTTTCACCCCTCGATTGGCGAGAACTTTATTAGTAGGCAAGTTGGCAAATCAGCGAGGAGTGAGACATCACTGAAGATATTATGAGTGGAATTTTTATCCACAATGCCAATATTTTTTCACCACCTTCATCATCTCTTTAGGATCATTGGCGGTTTTTTTACGTAAGTCAGCATCGTCATATTTACGAAGTTTTCCAATTATACCATCGATAAGACGAGGAGAGAAAACTTCTTTTTCTTCGAATACTTCCCTCACTTTTTCAAGAGCATCAGCTGAGGCCACACAACTGTCGGGAAGAGATTTAAGTTGAGCGAGTTTTTCCTTATTCTCCTCGCTGTGAATATTTACGCTCACATACATATCTTCGGCTCGTTTAAGAGCATTTTCCATTTCAAAACCCTTACGAGCTGCCACAACCATTGCTGCTAAAAGCTGATAAATATCGGCTGAACAGTCTCCGCTTCTAAGTTCACAGGTTTGACGTTGAGGAGGCACCGAATCATGACCTTTTTCAAGAGAATTTACCTGTGAGCACATATCGTTTTTCCCTGTCCAGCCAAGCGGAACTCTTACAAGAACCGAACGGTTGCGATCTCCCCAACAAATAGAGGTGGGAGCTTCCTGATGTGGCACAAGTCTGAAATAACTTGTAGGAACTTTGTTACCCATAGCTGTAATGGCATCCGCATATTCAAGAATACCGGCAATAGCCTTCTTGGCCACATTGCTTAACACACCGTTTTCAGTCATCATATTTATTTCACCTTTTTGCACTTTGAAATGTATGTGAAGTCCGCTTCCGGCTTTGCCTGCTGTAATCTTTGGTGCAAACGTGACATCATAACCTTTTCTGGATCCAAGAGTTCTGATAATCCATTTAGCAATCATTAAATGGTCGGCTGCTTCAATTGCAGGAACGGGTAGAAACTCTATTTCATTTTGTTCGTAGATCTTGCCATCCAATGTGAAATTCCCTACTTCATTATGCCCGTATTTTATTTGACCTCCGCATTGAGCTATAAGATTCATACATTCGATACGGAAATCATTGAATTTTGCAAAGGGCGCAGATTCATGATAACCTTTTTGATCGGATGCATGGAAAAGCCCGGAGTCTTCCGAAATCACATAATATTCCAATTCTCCCATTGCATGAAATTCCATTCCAGTGGTTTTTTGGAATTCTTCACATGCTTTGCGCAATGCATATTCAGGTGATTCTTTCAAAGGCTCACCCTCTTTATTAAAGAAAGAAGCCAAAAGCGTGAGAGTGGGGATTTCAGCAAAAGGATCAAGAAACGCAGTAGAGAAACGCGGAATAACATATAAGTCACTGTTCCCGGCTTCAATAAAAGGGAAAAGACTGCTTCCGTCTACACGTTCTCCATAGGTGAGAATAGAATCGAGATAATTTTCTGAATTGATTACAAAATTAAGGCTTTTAAGTCGGTGATCATCCGCCGGATACATAAATTTGACCATTTTGATTCCGTTGGCCTTTACGTAATTGAACAAATCAGCCTTTGTAAATTCATTAGTTGGTTTTTGGAGAAATTCCACAATCTTATTGGGATTGAGGCTTAAATTAAAGTTCATGATTTTTAAGGTTAAATAAGGTAGTATAATTTTTAATGCTAAGACTTTTGTAGCATTGAATTAATAAAAAGTAGCGTAAGCAAAGATAAAAAATTAATTCTTTAATAGGGCCAAAAATCGTGAACCTATGAAGTTTTTCTTTGTTTTTTATATAAAGAAGAACTTAAAAAACAAAAATTATGGAAAAGTTTGAAGACATAATCAAATCAGAGAAACCTGTATTAGTTGATTTCTTTGCAACATGGTGTGGCCCATGCCAAATGATGCACCCGATATTAGATGAACTTCACGGACTTATCGGAGACAAGGCAAGGATTCTTAAGGTCGACATAGACAAGAATCAAGAACTTGCTCAATTATATCAGGTAAGGTCAGTGCCGACCTTAATGTTATTCAAAAATGGTAAGGTTGAATGGCGTCAAAGCGGTGTGCAACAAGCCGCCACATTGGAACAGGTTATCAATGAATACGCTTAAGAATAAAAAACTTTACTAATGCCACAGCCCCCATTAAGGGGGCTGTGTTTTTATAGGATATTACAATCAGTTTAGAGGGTTTTAAGGAATCGGAAAAGAACTGTCTGCGCAGAAATTTCTCTATTGGCAGCTTCAGGAATTACGATACTTTTTTCACTTTCAAGAACATCATCGGTAACAATCATGTTTCTCCTCACCGGCAGGCAATGCATGAAGAATGCACCATCGGTCAGATCCATAGATTTTGTATCGACTGTCCAATGTCTGTCGGTGCTTAAAACTTTACCATAATTTGGATCTGAATAAGCCGACCAGTTTTTTGCATATATAAAATCGGCATTTTTGAACGCCTTATCCCTATCATATTCTACTTTTGCCTTCCCCACGAACTTAGGGTCGAGTTCATAACCCTCGGGATGAGTAATAACAAAATCATAGTCAGTTGCATTCATCCATTCAGCAAAAGAGTTGGCCACAGCCTGAGGGAGCGGACGTGGGTGAGGAGCCCAGGTGAGAACTACTTTTGGTCGTTCCTTAGTCTTGAATTCTTCAATCGTGATAAGATCGGCAAAACTTTGAAGTGGATGCCTTGTGGCTGCCTCCATACTGAAAACCGGTTTTCCTGAAAATTTTATGAATTGATTCAGTACTTTCTCTTCATAATCGGCCTTTTTATCAGTAAGGGAAGCAAATGATCTCACACCTATTATATCACAATACGAGCCCATGACAGGAATAGCTTCCAGTAGATGTTCCGCTTTGTCACCATCCATTACCACACCTCTTTCAGTTTCCAATTTCCATGCCCCTTGGTTCACATCCAAAACCATTACATTCATACCTAAATTCATGGCAGCTTTTTGGGTGGATAGACGGGTTCTTAGAGATGAATTAAAGAAAATCATCAAGAGGGTTTTGTTTTTACCCAGATCAGTGAAAGCAAAACGGTCTTTCTTTATTAATCGAGCATCCTCAAGAGCCTTGTCAAGGGGACCAATATCTTGAACACAAGTGAATTTTTTCATGCTATAACTTTCTTTAATGAATCAATGAAATGTTGGGCTTGCGATTTGGAAAGGGTAAGAGCCGGGAGCAATCTTATAGTTCTTTCTCCGGCGCCTCCGGTGAAAATATGATGATCAAAAAGTAGTTTTTTTCTCAATTCAGCACCGTTCCATCCTTTGATTTCAAAACCTATCATAAGACCCCTGCCTCTTATATCTTCCACTTGTGGAATTTTCTTTAGTTCTTCGATGAGGTATTCACCTGTTTCTTTAGCATTTTCGATTAGATTTTCATTCTCTATAACATCTATTACTGCCAAAGCGGCGGCACATCCCAGATGATTACCGCCGAAAGTTGTGCCCAACATTCCTTTTTTTGCTTCTAAGTTTGGAGATATCAAAACTGCAGCAAAGGGGAAACCATTCGCAATACCTTTAGCAGCCGTGATAATATCAGGTTTTATGCCGGAATATTGATGAGCAAAAAATTTCCCGGTTCTGCCGTATCCGCTTTGAATCTCGTCTAAAATCAGAAGCGTTCCGGAATCCTTACATTCTTTCTCAAGATCTCTAAGGAATTCATCGGAAGGTAGATGTATGCCGGAAACCCCTTGAATTCCTTCAATGATAACCGCAGCATATTCTTTTGTCTCCAATTCTTTTCTCACTTCAGAAATATCATTAAGAGGAACAAAAGTAATATTGTCGCTACGATTAAAAGGAGCTTGAATTTTGGGATTGTCAGTAGCTGCAACTGCACCTGATGTCCTTCCATGGAAAGCTTTAATGAAAGCGAGAATTTTTTTTCTTCCAGTGACAAATGAAGCTAATTTCATAGCATTTTCATTAGCTTCGGCTCCTGAATTACAAAGAAAAAGATCATAATCATCATATCCGGATAACTTACCTAATCTGTCAGCGAGTTTATCTTGAAGAGAATTCTTAACAGAATTTGAATAGAAGGCAAGTTTTCCTACCTGATCGCTGATAGCTTTCACATAATGAGGATGAGAATGACCTATAGAAATCACTGCATGTCCACCATAAAGATCAAGATACTCAGTTTCATCAGCAGTGTAAACATAAGAGCCATTACCTCTGACCGGTTCTATATCAAAAAGAGAATAAACATCAAAAAGTTTCATAAAATAAGGTATAAAGAATAGGGAGAGGATAAGATTAGAATGCCGACGGTTTAAGATGAAGCCCGGTTTTTTGGTCTATACCAAGCATGATATTCATATTTTGGACCGCTTGCCCTGAAGCACCCTTAAGGAGATTGTCTTCAGCACAAGTTATCAACAAACTACCTTCATTTTTAAGGACATTAATAATAGCCTTGTTGGTATTTACAGCTTGTTTAAGGTCAACCGGATTATCACTTATAATAGTAAAAGGAGCATCTGCATAAAAATCTTTATAAAGTTTAGTAACCTCTTCTTGAGAAAGACTGCAATTTAAAGTAGTTATGGCATATATACCTCTTGGAAAATCACCTCGCACAGGGATGAAAATTATTTTAGAAGAGAAATCGGGCTGAAGTCTCTTTAAAGTCATCGTAATTTCTTTGAGATGCTGGTGATTAAAAGGTTTATAAACCGATATATTGTCGTTTCTCCAAGAGAAATGGGTAGTTGCACCGGGTTTAACTCCTGCGCCGGTTGAACCGGTCAAAGCTGTGATATTTATATCACCTCCTTTTGGTAACAGGCCTGCGGCAGCCAATGGTAAAAGGGACAGCTGTATTGCAGTGGCGAAACATCCTGGATTGGCTACTGATTGAGCTTTCCGGGTCCTTTCAATATTTACTTCCGGGAGCCCGTAGATATATCCTTCACTCTCATCTCTGAAATCCTGAGCAAGATCAATAACCTTTAAATTTGCAGGCCGGGGATTATTTTCCCAAAATTTCTTGCTATCCCCATGAGCACTGCACATAAAGAGGAAATCAATATCTTCAAGAGGATGAGAGTCAGAAAAGATTAAATCAGTCTCTCCTAAAAGTCCTCCATGTATTTCCGTAATTTTCTTTCCGGCATTACTTGAAGAATGCACGAAAGAGATTTCAACTTCGGGATGATTTATCAAAATGCGTAAGAGTTCACCCGCAGTGTATCCGGCCCCTCCTATAATTCCAATTTTGTTCATTCTCCGATGTCGGTTTTACCGTTTTTCTTTTGATTGTTGTGATAAATCTTCATCGGAATTGACATTATCTTAGTAAATCCTTTTACGTCATCAGCCGACCAAGCTTTATTGATTTCGCCGTATTCCCCGAAATCAGTTTTCATCAAATCGAACGGAGAGTCAACGCCTACAAGGGTATAAGACAATGGTCTGAGAATAATCTCTACTGTTCCACTTACATTTCTTTGAGAACTTTCGAGCATTTTTTCTATATCCCTCATCACTGGTTCGAGATATTGAGCTTCATGAAGGAACATTCCGTACCAGGTGCCCAACTGATCTTTCCAATATTGCTGCCATTTAGTTAATGTATGCTTTTCAAGCATTTTATGAGCCGCGATTATGAGAATTGGCGCAGCGGCTTCAAAACCGACGCGACCCTTTATTCCAATAATAGTGTCTCCAATATGCATATCTCGACCGATCCCGAATTGTGAACCTATTTTTTCGATTTCTCTAATTGACTCAACCTTATTGTCAAAATGCTTACCATTCACAGCCACCACTTCTCCTTTGTCGAACGTGATTTTGAGAATTTCCGGTTCAGACTTAGTGACTTGAGAAGGGTATGCTTCCTCAGGAAGAGTAAGCTCAGATTTTAGAGTTTCCTTTCCACCTACAGAAGTGCCCCAAAGACCTTTGTTGATAGAATATTCCATCTTCTTGAAGTCGGCTTCATAACCATGTTTTTTCAGATAATCGATTTCATATTCACGTGTCAAAGTCAGATCTCTGGTAGGTGTAATAATCTCGATTTCCGGAGCCATTATTTGGAAAGTGAGGTCAAATCTCACCTGGTCGTTACCCGCACCTGTTGATCCGTGAGCAATTGCATCGGCACCAATTTTTTTTGCATAGTCGATAGTTGCAAGAGCTTGGAAAATTCTTTCAGAACTTACAGAGATGGGATAAGTGCCGTTCCTTAGGACATTCCCGGCAATCATGTATTTAATGCTGCGATTGTAGTAATCATCAGTCACATCAAGAGTGGCATGAGATGCAGCTCCTAATTTCTTGGATTTCTCAGCAATAGCTTCTAACTCTTTTTCTGAGAATCCACCAGTGTTGGCGATAGCGGTATGAACTTCATACCCAAGATCTTCTGAGAGATATTTCACAGCGAATGAAGTGTCGAGACCTCCTGAGAAAGCCAACACCACTTTTTTCTTTTTATCCATTATATCAAATGCTATTTTTTACGTGTGATAACGTCTTTGAATTTAGCCCAAGCTGATTTCTTTTCTTCCTCATTCACCAGCGGTTGTTGAGGATCATATAACATACCGGTACATAGGCACATGCGTCGGTTGTTTCTCTGGAGGATATCATAGTTGCGACATCCTTGGCAACCTTCCCAGAACTCATTGTCGTCGGTTAGTTCAGAGAAAGTCACAGGCTTATACCCCATACGGGAATTAAGCTTCATGACGGGAAGTGAGGTTGTGATTGAAAACAGCTTCGCGAAAGGGAACCGAAGTCGAGCCAGCTGAAAAGTTTTCGCCTTGATGGCGCCGGCAAGGCCAAGATGGCGATATTCTGGATCGACAATCAAACCCGAGGTTGCTACGTAATCACCATGACCCCAACTCTCGATATAACTGAACCCTACGAGACGATCTCCATGAAGAGCTACTACACTCTTGCCGCTGGTTATTTTCTGAGCGATGTATTCCGGTGTTCGTTTTGCTATACCGGTGCCTCTTTGAAGAGCCGATTCATAAATCATGTTTACAATCTGCTCGGAATATTTCGCCTCTTCGGGTTCGGCAAACTTTACATTAATCTCTTGGAGAGTCATTGTTAAAGAGTCCGAATTATTAGGTAAGATTGTTTATTTTGTTTTTCAACCGAAAAACGTGCAAAATTAGTGAAAATGTTTGATAAATATGTTATAAATCATTAGTTTCTTTGGAATAGGAGATTGTATTTCATCCTATTCTTTTGCCAAACGGGAATAGGGCAAGGAGCATGAGTTTGAAATTCTCCATGCCGAAAGGTATACCAATAACAGTAATGCAGAAAAATAACCCCCAAGTTAAATGATTGAGGGCTATAGGAATACCCCCGACAAACCACCAAATCACATTCATAATCCCGGCCAAGCACCCCGATGGCCAGCCATCGGAATGAATGTCGGTGCCGAAAGGCCATAAAGCCACTAAGGCGAGTTTCATTGTCTGAAGTCCGAAGGGTATTCCGATAATTGTGACCATCAACAGCAGACTGGATGTGAAATACCCTATTGCTGAAATCAGACCCCCGAAAATCAGCCAAATTATGTTGAGAAGTATTTTCATAAACTGTATTAATTGAATTGGGAAATTATACCTTTCATTTTGGTTGCTATCTGTTCATTAGCAAGATTTCCTATACTGCCAAGATGGGTATGATGAACTTCACGCGTGGGCTTATAGGTTTTATTTTGCACTTCCAGACCAACCTTTTTGTAAGCATCACGGAAAGGCATACCTTGATTTGCCAATCTATTTACATCTTCTACAGTGAAGATATAATCATAAAGTTTATCCTCAAGAATATCGGATTTAACCTTTATCTGTTGTAGCATAAAATCAGCTATTTCAAGACATCCTACAAGTTCTGAAGTGGCCGGGAAAATTATATCTTTCAATAATTGCAGGTCTCGATTATATCCCAATGGAAGATTGGCTGTGAGAAGGGCTATTTCGTTCTGCACTGACTGTAGTCGATTACATTTGCCTCTCATTATTTCAAATACGTCAGGATTCTTTTTATGTGGCATGATGCTGGAGCCCGTTGTAAGTTCATCAGGGAAAGAAACGAACCCAAAGTTCCCACACATCCACATACATACATCCATAGCCATATGGCCGAGTGTGGAAGCGATAGCTGCAATTGCTGCAGCCAAAGCTTTTTCTGTTTTGCCACGACTCATTTGAGCCGCCACTACATTGTAATGAGGATTTTGGAAATGGAGAAGCTCAGTGGTCATTTCCCGGTTCAATGGGAAAGAAGATCCATATCCCGCAGCTGAACCCAGAGGATTTTGATTAGCAATCTTGTAAGCTGCAAGAAGCATTTGTAGATCATCGGTGAGTGCTTCTGCGTAAGCACCGAACCAAAGACCGAAAGAAGAAGGCATCGCAATCTGAAGGTGGGTATATCCGGGCATTAGTTTGTCCTTATGTTCTTCAGAAAGTTTTTGTAAGGTCACGAATAATCTTTCGCAAGCCTCAGCTGTCTTCTTTATTTCATCACGGAAAAAAAGTTTAAGGTCTAATAACACCTGATCGTTTCGGGATCTTCCGGAATGTATTTTTTTACCTATATATCCTAATTTTTTGGTAAGAAGAAATTCTATTTGTGAATGAACATCTTCCACTCCATCTTCAATTGTGAATTCACCTTTTTCAATAGTGTCTTCTATTTCTTTTAATGCCGGAAGCAATTTGTCAAGTTCTTCTTGACTAATCAAACCGATACTTTCCAGCATACGGATATGAGCCATAGAACCTTGCACATCATATTTAGCCAGACGTAAGTCAAGTTCTTGATCATTGCCAATTGTGAACTTTTCAATTAATTTATCGGGTTCAAAACCTTTGTTCCAAAGTTGCATAGGTTATGGGGTTAAGGGTTAAGATTAGAGAGGATGGCCTCGTAAGCTTTTAGGCCTTGTTTAATTTCCTCCAAATAAATGAATTCATCTGCTGTATGACTTCGTTCTGATTTACCGGGCCCAATTTTGATGGAGGGAATATCATGCATCAAAGTCATATCTGAAGTTGTCGGGGATACGAATCTATTGAGACCTATTTTTTCTGCCGCTATTGACAAGGGATGAGAAGGTAACAACACTGAGGCTTGGTTCCTGGTGCTTCGAGGAGTCAGCTCACTATGACTTGTTACATGCCTAAGAATATCAACAGTCTCTTCATTAGAGTAAGCATCTGTGGTGCGGATATCGACTACATATGTGCATTTATCCGGTATAACATTGTGTTGGGTTCCGGACTCAATCATAGTCACAGTCACCTTTATGGGACCCAAAATTTCACTTGTTTTTCCCCATTCGATGTTTTTTAAATTCAAGATATCATCGATAGCGAGATAAATTGCATTAATGCCTATGTTGCGTGCAGCATGACCCGACTTGCCTTTGACTAAAGCATCACACACCACCAGACCTCTTTCCGCAATTGCTGCCTGACATTCAGTAGGCTCACCCACAATAGCCATATCAGGATATAATCCTTCCTTTTTGAGATGAGGCAATAAGGCTCGCATACCAAACTCACCCATTCTTTCTTCAGAAGCTGAGATGGCAAAAAGAAGATTGAAGGGAAGGTCAGTTCTATCTTTAAATTTCAAGAATGTAGCTGCGAGTGCCACTCCCGAGGCACCGGCATCGTTGCTTCCGAGTCCGAAAAGTTTGCCGTCTTCAATTGCAGGATTGAATGGATCTCGGGTCCATGATGTAACAGGTTTCACAGTATCCATATGAGAATTCAATAACAGAATAGGCTTCTCAGGGTCAAAATTCTCTGATTTTGCATAGATATTGTTATGAAATCTATTTACATTGCCGACTCCCCGATCTTTGAGCCAATTTAACCAAATATCCGCAACATTCCCTTCTTCGTTTGAGAATGATGGAGTGGCTATCAACTTTTGTAAAAGAAGCACAGAGTCATTGAAATATTTTTCAATTTTGTTGTCCATATTCAATCAGGAATTGCAGATTATTGTTCCGGACGATTTAGAAAAAGTCTGTGAATTGCAAATTCTTACTGAGTTCACCCCGAGAGATATGGCATTTAATGCATTTGAAACCTTTGGAATCATACCTCCTGAAATTTTACCCGTTTCAACTAAATTGTCAAACATTTCAGGAGTTATAAGAGAAATCAATGAATTCTCATCATTTATATCAGATAGGACTCCGTCTTTTTCAAAACAATAAACGAGGTCTGTTGTATCCAGCCGGGAGCAAGCTACAGCCACAGCACCGGCGATAGAATCAGCGTTGCAATTAAGCAAGCCTCCTTGCTGATTTCGGCAAATTGCACAGAACACCGGAGCATAACCATTTTGGAGCAACAACGATATGAAACCGGTATTGATATCTTTTGGTTCAATATCGCCAACGAATCCGAAATCTATAGGTTCGGGATTTCTTTTTTTTGCGGGGATAACGTTTCCGTCAGCACCTGTAAGACCTACGGCATTACATTCATATTTTTGAAGAATGGAAACAATTCTCTTATTGATTGACCCGGCATAAACCATTGTGACAAGATTTAGAGTTTCAATATCAGTAACCCGTCTGCCATCAATCATTTTAGGTTCTAAACCTAATTTTTTACTTAATTCAGTTGCCTCTTTCCCACCACCGTGCACTAAAATTTTTTTGCCGGGCACTGAAGAAAAGTCTTTAAGGAAGGCTCTTAATTGATGTGGATCGTTAATAACGTTACCACCAATTTTAAATACAGAGATCATTTTTGTTACTTAAATCAGGCACGTTTAATTGAAACGTGCATAAATTTCAACCGCTTTCTTTTTTGCGGTTTCCACATCCTCTTTGTTTGAAGGGTTAACTCCATATTTAGAAAGATCCGGCACCACAACTTTTGTCCCCGGAGTGATTCTATCCGGATGACCTAATATAGATTCATTCTCAAGGTAAATATATGGCCAGAAATTATAATTCCCATAGTGTTCCCGGGCTATAGTGGTGAGATATCGTGTTGTGGATACTGTGTCGTAAACCGGTTCTTTTTCAGATATACTTTCCTCTTGTACGGGCAATTCTATGACTTCCGGTTCAATTTTTTCTACTGTTTGCTGTTCTGCCACCAGATCTTTAGGACTTCCAAAATTGACAGGCCACCAGTCCAGAAAACAGCCAATCATAAAAATTACAGCACAAACAGCAAAAGTGGACAATGCGCCCACAAGAAAACCTATTCCGAATCGACTTTTCTGAGGTTTCTCTTCAAATTCAAAATTTGAATCCGTTTCATGCGAAAATTCTTCAGAATTTACTTCCGGATTTTCAGTCGAGTCATAGGTAATATTTTCGGTGGAAAAAGCAGCAGTATTATTTTCTAAATTATATTCATCGGTTTGGTTACTTTCCAAAGGAACTTTTTCTTCCTCCTCATGATAGGCCTCATATGTTATTTCATCGTCTTCACCTTCTTCAATTGAACCGGCCTCAAGAATTTGGGAACTTACCAAATTCTCATCACTTCTCTCCTCATTTTTATTAATTTCGTCAATAATGTTCGATTGACTTTCTGTTATAAGAGTATCCGTTAGGATATTATCTGAATCCTCGCCAAGTTCTTCTTCTTGAATTAAAATATTTTCAGGAAATTCGTCGTCCATTTCAACAGATTCAAAGTCTTCGAAAGGAGCGTTTATGGCTACGGCCATTTCTTTTGCGGGTGTGAACACTATTTTCTTGTGAGAGGCAATTTCCTGTGGTTCGCCTGTATTTACATTCACACTGATTCTACTTTCAACATCAGATATTTTAAAAGTTCCGAATCCTTTAATTTTCAAAGATTCACCATTTTCGAGAGCTTCAGCGGTCAATTTGAAAAATTCGCGCAAAAAATCTTCACATAGCTTTTTGCTTTTACCGGAAGATTGAGCCAAAAGGGATGCAAGTGAAGTAATAGCAATTTTATTTTCCATTGTTAATCTTTTGCTTTAGTAAAGGAGAAGCTTTGAAGGAAAGAAAAATTCTTGGTGGCACCAAGAGCCGTTTACCGGAAGCCGGGTGGACAGAAATTCTTTCTTCCCGAAGACGAGGTTCAAAAGAGCCGAAGCCGGGCACGACAATACCATCGAGATTTGATGCTTTTGTTACCATTTCCTTACATAAACCCTCTATCAATACATTGACAGAGCTCAAAGAAATATCAAGTCGAGATGAGAGTTCTTCGGTGAATTTCTTATTATCCATAAATTTACAACTTGAAATAACTACAAAGTTAATAAAATCCTCTATAGAGTTTTAAATTAATCCGGAATTTCTATCCAATAAGTTAAAGGTGTAAAAGCTACTTTATAAGGAGTGGCCACTTTTTTAGGTTCATTCCCGAGATAATAGAAGTAGGTGTGCTGGCTATCCCAACTCTTGATATCAAATTTTCGAGATTCTCCGGGAGGGATCAAACATGGTTCTTTTAGTTTTCTGGAATGAAGCATACGATCTTTCAGGTCAAGATAATCAATTTTTACTTCAAAACCCGTCAATGTTTCACTTGAAGGATTAATCAATAAAAAAGATTCTGTGGAAGAGTTAGATTCCTTTTCATATCCGGCAAAAGTAATGTTTCTTAAATTCGCCGCCATAGAATCACAAAATTCAGGATTATCCATTTTTGAATCTCCTAAATTAATTTGATGTCCTTGGATTTTAGAATAAGGTAGATTTGAGGCTTTTGTTTCTTTCTTGATTGTGAAAGAACTTTTAATTTTTTTTGCATCGGAAAAGGTGCAACTTAGCAAACCTAAAATTATCAAAACCAAAGCCCGATTATTCATAGGTATCTTATTTTACGTCTTGAAGAACCGTTGCCGTCGTAGGAAGGAAAAATTTTAACCATTCCCACCGAATGCTGAATAGAATTGGAGTAATTGTTTTGAGAAACACCAATACTTACTATTTTCCAAAAACCAGGTAAAAGTCGGTTTAAATTAAAATTCAGTCTACCTTTGAATGGAGCTTTTTGTTTCTTTATTATAAATGTATCTCCATCTTTTGAAAGTGTGGCGATACATGATTTTGGTTTAAGAAGAAGATCGTTTTTCTTTTCTGTGGAAAGTTCTATTTTATATGCATAACTATCTACCGTGGCATTTAATTTTCCAATAATCTCTCCTGGATGTAGCCTGGCATCAGAAGTTTCTACGACAGAAATGGAATATGAAGGCAATTGAGAGCCTGAATATTCATTGTCATTAAGAATCATAACAGTGACGTTATCATCTGGATACAGCCAAATGCCTTCAACATTTTCCAATGGTAATCCGGCACAAATTTCTTTAGCCATTTCTAAATCATAAGCCACCTTTGGAGCTTTCCCCCAAAGATTAAGAGGACCCACGATGGCCACTAAAAGAACCCCTATGAAATTACTTATTCTCACCATTTAATTAGGGTTTGGTAGAGAATGTGTAAGAAAGGCCGAAACTCAAAAGTTCCTTCATCATGAATTTCTTCCAGTTGCCATAATTTTCCGTAGACCCGTCATAACGAAGGTTTACAAAAATTTGTGTGGATAAAAATTTATTAATGTCAAAATTGAAAGTGTTTTGCCAATCACCCAAAAAATAATGATAGTCAGTAAATGCAAATAATCGTGTCTTGTAAGAGATATTGGTGGTAATGTTCCATTCCATATTGAACTCAATGTTGCTACCTATTTCACTCTTGGCTTTTTTATCTTGCGGGATATTATAGATAAGATGATCTATCTTATCGCTAAGGCATGTCTTAAGATTATAAGACAGGGGAGAGATTGTCAAAGTGTAATGGAATGTTTTTAATTTATTGGTGTGATTATAGCTCATACCAAGACCGATATTAAGATCTCCCGGAGAAAGGAAAGAAGCGGTTCTTTCGGGCCCATCTTGAGCGAAGTTGTTAAAAAGCTGGGTCTTAAATTGTAGATTTAAAGAATAATACCAATCTTTGGCAGCCTTCAAACCTGTGTTTAGGTTATATTGGAAATTATCTTGAGAGATTGTATATTTGTGATAGGAACCTTTAGGGTTAGAAGTGAACGCCAGTTTATAATTAAGATCGCTTTGAAACAGCAATTTTGGATAGTAGACTTGATTTAGGGTCACATTCCAATTAAATCCGAAAAGCAAAGATAGATAACTATTTCCTCCCTGATACCAATTTGGAGAGATATATGCCTGTGAGAATTGTAGTTGAGCACCCACTTTGTGAAGCCAATTGATTCTCTTAGATTCAGTCTCCGGCAATATAGCATCATCCGGGTCAACTTCGGGTATTTCTTGTCTTTTCAGAAAAGCCAAAAAAGATCTATCCTCTACCAATAAAACAGGAGGAACGGGGAGGTCCCAATAAGCATATTCCACGGCATCCGGTGAATAAACCATTCCGATATATTTCAGATCTTCCTGAGCAGTTCGAGCTCTCACTGCCTTATCGAACCATTCGGGACGTTCATAGACCATTATACTTGGTAAGTTGGTTGAAGAATCCTGCATTATGACCTCCATATCAGGAAAATCAGGTTCAGTGATGATTTGTTCCACTTGCACTAAAGCAATAGAGTCGTTGTGGATAACTTCCTGAATGATAATATCTCCGTTTACTAACTTCAAACCCTTCAGATTATCATAGAAAACCTTTTGAAAAAAATGTGGGTTGTGAACTTTTCTATACCCCGAGAAGATTCTTGGGGTGAAAGAGAAGTTCACAATATCATAATTTACTTCGGGTTGCGGTAGAGAATCATACACCTCTTGAGGATTCAAAATTTTAACAGTGTTCTGAGCCAAAGAGTCCTCCATAGCAGCAAATTCACTGGCCATTGAAGCCTGTTCGGTTAAAAGTTCTACTCCTTCAATAAATTCATTTTGAGCTACTGAATGATTCACTTCCAATAAACCCATTAATAACAAAAAGCAATATGGAAAAAAATTTTTCATAACCATAAGGTTTAATGTGTTTTAATTTGGTAACATCTCCTCATATTCTTCGGAATTAATCAAACGATAAGCCTCCCGGAATATTGGATCATGAGTGTTGTAAACTTTATAGTATGTAGAATTGTCGAAAACATCCCTTCCTATTAAACCTTTGAGCACCATAGAGAACAGGGGAGTACTTATCTCAGCCTCTTCGGGTTTGAATTCGATTCCTTCCTTAGTGGCCAAATCATACAATTCTTGTAGCATTTGTGGTGTCACTGTAAAATCTTTTGTATAATTGGCATCGTTCTTATATTCTTTTTGAATTTCTTTCCTGTTGTTGTCGACATAGCTGATAGCATATGAATTTATAAGGCCCTTTGCCGTGACATCTCTATAGTAGTTAGTGAATTGTGTGGTGTCAAGAGCTACAAACCTGTCAGGATAGATTCCTCCGCCTCCATATATAGGTCTTTTTAATCTAAGAGTTTCAACTTTTAATGAGTCAGTGTAATGGATGGAATCAGCATGCATCAATTCGCCGCTGTTATATCTGTCTAAGATATCACTGCGATAAGCCTTGGCATTACCTTTTTCGTAAGGTTTTTGAATATCACGACCTGTAGGAGTATAATAATGAGCTACGGTAAGACGTATCATAGAGCCATCAGGTAACGGTATTGGACGTTGCACCAGTCCTTTCCCGAAAGTGCGTCTACCCACTATCAACCCTCGATCCCAATCTTGAATTGCTCCGGAAGTGATTTCAGAAGCTGAAGCAGAATATTGATTGGTCATAACTACAAGGCGTCCGTCGGAAAATAATGGCTTAGAACCATGAGGACTCGCATAATTATCGGTTTTCGGAGAATTAAGACCTTCGGTATAAACAGTCATTTGACCCGGTTCCAGGAATTCACCTAATATCTCAACCGCAGCATTCAAGAAACCACCCCCATTGTCAGTCAAGTCAAGAATAAGACGATCCATTCCTTGTTTCTTTAAGTTTTTTAAGGCTTGTCTAACCTCATCGGCTGTTTCAGCTGCAAATCGGTTCATACGGATATAACCGGTTTTATCATCAACCATGTAAGCTGCATCAACACTATAAATTGGAATGTCTGCACGAGTGATGCGGAAATCTATTGTATCTGCCAGCCCCTTGCTATATCTTAAAACCTTAACATCAACATTGGTTCCTTTAGGGCCTCTTAATCGCTTCATGATGTCGGTGTTTTTCATTTTCACACCTGCAATCACAGTATCGTTTACTTCAATAATTCTGTCACCGGCCAAAATTCCCACTTTTTCAGAAGGTCCTCCTCCGACTGTCTGAATCACGTAAAGGGTATCATTATTCATGTTGAAAGTTATGCCAACTCCACTAAAATTTCCTGAGAGCGGTTCATTCAATTCTTTAGTTTCCTCAGCATTTGAATATTGAGAATGAGGATCAAGAGAAGCCAACATGGCATTTATAGCCTCTTCCACCAATTTACTTTCATCTACTGAATCGACATAAAGTTGAGTGATTGCTGCTTCGGCTAGACGAAGCTTGTTATTTTCAGCCAAATTGATTTCGGCATTTAAAGAGAAGCCGGTCAAACCTAAGATAGCTGCTAAAATTATGTATATTAAATTTTTCATATCAATTATTAGTCTTTGGTATATAACGTGAAACATCATAACCAAAGTGTGTAAGTTCCCTCACCATAGAGCTACTTACATAAGAATATTGAGGTTCACAAGGCAATATCACTGTAGGCATTCCAAACACTTCGAGATTAATGTCGGCGAGTTCTTTTTCTTTTTCAAAATCTATTCCGTTTCTAACACCCCGAATTAGAACTACGGCTCCGTTTTCTTTAGCAATCTCTGCTGTCAGACCATGGTAAGCAAAAACTGTCACCATGGAGTTTCCTTCGAAAATTTTTTTGATATGTAATATTCTTTCCTCAATCGAATGTTCATTACGTTTTGATTCATTATAACCAATACCGATAATAAGTTCTCCAAACAGAGATAAGGCTCTGTTGGCAATCGAAAGATGCCCTATAGTGAAGGGGTCGAAACTACCTGCATAAAAAGCTTTCATATTTCGGAATCGTCTTCTATTATAAGATTGTCTATAATGAAGTTTTGTCTCTCCATGGTGTTTTTTCCCATATAGAATTCAAGAAGTTTTTCTACGGTGTCATCCTTCTTAAGAGAAACCGGATCAAGACGCATATCCGGCCCTATGAATTCAGCAAATTCCACGTCATTGATTTCCCCCAGTCCTTTGAAGCGGGTGATCTCAGCATTATTACCGAATTTAGCAATGGCGGCTTCCCGTTCTTCGTCGGTATAGCAATAATAAGTATCCTTCTGACCCTCCTGAGACTTCTTTTTAGACTTGACGCCTTTCCCTCTTCTCACGGCATTCTTGTCTCTGACACGGAACAAAGGGGTTTGGAGTATATAGACATGCCCTTTCTTGATCAATTCAGGGAAATACTTCAGGAAATATGTTATCATCAACAGGCGTATGTGCATCCCGTCTACATCAGCGTCAGTAGCTATGATGATTTTGTTATATCTCAAACCATCGATTCCATCCTCAATATTAAGGGCAGCTTTCAATAAAGTGAGTTCCTCATTCTTTATTATATCAGCCTGAGGGGCTGAGTAAGAATTCAAAGGTTTACCACGCAGTGAGAATACCGCCTGTGTCTCGGCGTTTCTAACTTTAGTGATGGTGCCCGATGCTGAATCTCCCTCAGTGATGAAAATAGAAGATTCATCACGTTTGCCGTCATTTTTAGAACCTGATTTTATTGAATCATTATAATGAAAACGGCAATCTCTCAGTTTACGATTATGAAGACTAACTTTTTTGGCTTTTTCCCTTGCGATCTTAGCAACCCCGGCAAACTCTTTCCTCTCTTTTTCGGTTGCTGTGATTTTTTTGATCATGGCATCAGCCACGTCAGGATGCTTGTGGAGATAATCGTCTAATTCTTTTTTTATGAAGTCACCAATAAATTTATTGACAGTGATTGGGCTTCCCGGTGCTAATTCTTTACCATTGAAACGGGTTTTTGCCTGACTGTCGAACATAGGTTCTTGCACCTTGACACTTACTGCAGCGACCATACCGTTACGGATATCGGAAAATTCAAATCCCTTACCTGAGAATTCTTTGATTGTACGGCTCACATGTTCGCGGAAGGCTGTAAGATGTGTTCCCCCTTGAGTTGTGTGCTGTCCATTGATGAAAGAATAGTATTCTTCACCGTATTGATCGGCATGAGTAAGCACCAGTTCTATATCTTCTCCCTTCAGGTGAATAAAGGGGTAGAGAGGTTCGGCGGTCATATTTTCCTTCAACAAGTCAAGTAATCCACTTTTTGAATAATATCTTTTGCCATTAAGAAAGATTTTAAGACCTGTGTTCAGATAGGTGTAATTATTCACCATCATTTCCACGAACTCCGATTTGAATTGGAACCCTTTGAAGAGAGAATTGTCAGGTTTGAATCTCACTAAAGTACCATTAGGTTCATCCACATCCTTGGCTTCGTTTTGCGATATAAGATTGCCTCTTTCGAAATCGACAGACACTTGTTTGCCTTCACGTGTGCTTTCGATATGAAAGTTTTCAGACATGGCATTCACAGCCTTAAGACCTACACCATTAAGACCAACGGATTTTTTGAAGTTCTTATCATCAAACTTTCCGCCTGTATTTATTTCAGAAGCCACTTCCTTGACCTTACCCAAAGGAATTCCACGGCCGAAGTCACGCACGGTAATAACACCGTCTTCGGTCATAGAAATATCGATACGTGATCCGGCACCCATATTAAATTCATCGATACTGTTGTCGATGACTTCTTTGAGCAGAACATATATACCGTCGTCGGAATGGCTACCGTCACCTAATGTGCCGATATACATTCCCGAACGGCGTCGAATATGTTCGTTCCACTCCAGATGCTGAATGGAATCGTCGTCATAACCACCCGCTTCAGAATTGGTGATCTCTTCAGGAGTCACCTCATCAACTGAAGTATCGGCTGCTTCAAAACCGTTTTCAAAAAGTCCGCTGTTTTCTTCTGCCATACTGATTTATGCCCTCTTTAATTTTTTGCTCGTGGTAAAAGGGTATTATCCTCTAAATTTACAAAATTAATGAAAAATAGTTGAAAAAATAATATAAAGAAATAATATTGGATGGAAAAGAAAAAAGCATAGGAAGGCAATAGAGTAAAGACACTCCGATAAACAATTTGAGCAACTTTAAACCTTTCTCCCCAATACTTTTATTTCATGTCACGGGAAAGATAGATCTAATTATAGATCATTGCCTGAATTTATTTTTTTGTATGTTGTTTAATAAAGAAATCTCTTATACCACCCTTATTATGTTTCTCTGAGTTGAAAACTTCATTTCTGGTACTAAAGAAAGAATAAATGTAATGGCAAGCTTCAATTGTCCTTGTTGCAAAATTTTTATCCGAGAGGGAATCACTTCCTATACTTAAAGAAGGATCAAAATAATTACCTGCATGCCATGAGCTTGTTTCAAATGAAAGTGAGCCGTTACCATTAAGTTGGAAACTCATGGTATACGTCTGTGAATAGTAAAAGTCTTCTTCTATATTATTCTCGCTATAATCCTCTTCAAAACATCTTGTTGGCAAATATGCCGGACCTTTACCCATTAAACCCACGCAAGAGAGAAGGAACAGATCATCTTCACTACTATAAATGAATTGGGAAATCAGGAGGGGTATCTGATAGAAGACATTAGCTTGATCACCATAAGAGATATCATATCTTTCCGTATAATTGTACTTATCTCCATTTTCCATTTCATACCCTGATATTTCAGCAGCGGTGAGGTTATCATTTGTCCATTTTAGATTAGTGGTGTAATTAACCTCTAAATTAAAAGTTTCTCCTTCATAAAATCCTGTTTCTTGAGAGGTTAAAGAAATAGAGACAAGATGTCCATTTGAATCGTAAGAATACTTCATAGCTCCGTTCCCGGTGCTATGATACAACTCATTTTCCTTTTCATTCCATGAAGCTGATAATTCAGAAATGTAACCATTTTTGTTAAACTTGACAGATGCTATATCACCATTATATTCAAGAGTTGCGTTTTCATAATCTATTTGCAAATTCTGTGAATTTCCATCAATTTTTGTCAGACGACCTTCATCGTCATAACTAAAATAATAATTGGCAACCATCTTTAATCTTTCCCCATCAAAATCCAAAATGGAATTTGCTGCATTGTTGACTCCGGGTTCATCACTTTTACAAGATGAGAGAAGTGGAAGGCTTATAACCGTTAACCCTATTTTAATGAAATTCTTAAATAGTTTCATAGTAGTTTTATAATTGTGATTTGACTTGTTTTGAAATTATATTGTCCATTGCAAATCAACACAGATTATTTTGGATTTGAATTTAGGATGAAGTTGACAACGGGATTTGAAGATTTTAAATTTTCATCGTCCTGATTTGGATTTGCAAGGACACCATTGAGAGCTTCAGTTACCATGACCGCATTGTTATAAAGTGGTGTAGTGACTTGGATGAAATCAACCTGTTGAAGATTATTAGGATCATAAATGGCTATAAAGCCCGATAGTTTACCATCCTTTCTTTCTCTTTCCTTAACTTGGGCCAAAACAAAGATATATTCCGGGGAGTCGGCTTGTAAGCTGGAGGATTTTTCCACTATAGTGTTCTGGATATTCTGCAGAGTCTGAATATTTTTTTCAGCTACCTGTTGAAGACCTCTTGTCATGTTTGTGCGATAATCGATACGTGCTTTGTTAGCTTGATCTCTGAGCCCTTTATATTCGTTATCCAATAGAGCCAAAGGCAATGTGGATTTTACCACTTCGTAAGATTCGATCTTTGCAGTTCGAGGCAAAGATTTCTCTGTTTTAACAACAGCTTGTGCCTCATCGGAACTTAGATTCGGATCAATTTTTACAGAACCGGAACCACAAGAGGCTAAAGTAAGCCCAATTAAACATGTCAAAAATAGATAAAACTTTTTCATGCTAAGGATTTTTATTTACAAAGTTATAAAAAAATACACTCTTTAGTGATTTTTACAATTGGTAAAAAGAAAGTTATGGCATTTATTATGATGGAGTTGATTTGGAAAGGGTTAGGGGTTTGAGTTGAGACCAGGAAGGGATTTTGCGGTAGGCTTCCAGAGAGCCCCAAGCTGCAGATATGCGTTCCAGATCGTTTGTTTTAATCCATGAAAGAGGACCCAATTCGGGATGAGCGGCAACCTTTTTCATAAAAACTTTTATGATGAATGCCGGAGCCAGAGGAGCGAGTTTAAAATACCAGGGAATTTGTTTTTTCAATCTGTTAAGAGCCTCCTCAAATGAATCAGGATTTCTGAAATGCAGGATTTTGTCTAAATCGTCGGAATCCTCAAACCACATTCCATGAAAATTTTGGGTAGCGAACCAGTTTGGTTCGAAAATTTTTTCAGGAGGAGGGCATCCCAAAGCTTTAAGAATACCTCTTTCAAATTCAAGATTGGTCAGTCGGAATGGTTCACCTCCGCCCACATTATAGCATTTTCCCCAGAAATCATCAGGAACATCTTTTCTGCTAACCCTTTCGAGAAGTCGTCCGGAATCTTCTGTTGTGATCCATTCTATCACTCCCTGGAGTGGCACGTGAAAAGTTACAGGATCATTAGCCTTCATCAATAATCCGGGATGAAGGATGGCAGTCTGTCTTAGTGAGACCCATTTTTTTAGATTGGAATTAACCAAAGCCTCTTCAGCCTTTATTTTTGATTCGGCGTACGCATCAAATTTGGCACCCTTCAGAGGATCCCCCACTTTTCCCCAATGATTTGGAGGAATACGGCTTTCATATTGTGACACTGAACCTATATAAACCACTTTAATAGCGGTTGAGGGATCTTGATTTTCTAAATCTTCCACAAGCCTGATTATAGATTTCATAGAACCCACATTTACTTTAAGGGTCTTTTCAGGGAAGTGTTCAGCCATAGGAGATACCATGCCCCCTACATGCAGTACGATGTCGGCATTTTCTATACCTTTTTTCAACGAAGTTTCATCAAGGAGATCACCCCAAATCACTCTGACACCCTTATCTATAAAAGTCCGAAGTTTTTGGTGGTTCTTTTTTGTGTTTCGGGCCAATACTGTGACAGAATAATCCTCGGGACGGTTCATAAATTCTCTTAGACCGGCCATCCCCATGACACCTGTAGCACCGGTTAGGAAAACATTTGTTTTCTTTATATTCATATTGCAAAATTAGCAATAAAATTGGGCACAAAAAAAATCACCAGCTCTTGGAGCTGGTGGGCCATCGGAAATAAATTTCCTAATTTCTTACTTAGAACCGAGGTGATCAGAAACAGTCAGAGAAGCACGGCCTTTGGCACGACGACGAGAAAGGACTTTGCGGCCGTCTTTGGTAGCCATTCTTTCTCTGAAACCATGCTTGTTGACTCTTCTACGGTTAGATGGTTGGAATGTTCTTTTCATATCTAATTGAATTTATTTCAAAGGATGTAACGCTAAATTTCAGAGTGCAAATTTAGAAAATAAGTTTCAAACCCACAAACTTTAGGCTTACTTTACTTATATTTGCACTATAAAGAAGAGAAATGAAAGAAACCTATAGGCAATATTTCCCCTGGATAACCGACCTACAGATTGAACGGTTGGAAAAAATGGCACAAATATTTCGCGAGTTAAATGAAAAAGTGAATGTAGTATCGAGAAAAGATATAGATAACATAGAAACGAATCATATTCTTCATTCACTTGCTATCGCTAAATATATAAAATTTACTCCGGGGACAGTGGTGATAGATTTGGGCACCGGAGGTGGCCTTCCGGGGCTTCCCTTGGCAGTCATGTTTCCGGACGTAAAATTTCATTTGATCGACCGAATCGGGAAAAAGGTGAAAGTGGCGGAAGAAATAGCAGGGGAAATAGGTTTGGAGAATGTGACTTTTCAGCATGGTGACATGGGAGAATGTAAGGTTATGGCAGACTTTGTGGTTTCTAGAGCTGTTACCGACCAACCAACCTTAATCAAGATATCGAAAAAAAATATTTCCAAGGCATCCCATAATGCCCTGCCTAACGGGCTCATCACGTTGAAGGGAGGAGATGTGAAAGAAGAATTAGGAAAATATGCATCCATATCAGAGGTAGTACCGGTTTCTTCTTATTTTACAGAACCATACTTCCAAACCAAACAAATTGTCTATACCCCGATAGGGGGATAGGGTATAGAGTATAAGGTATGAGAGACTGGGGTTTGAGGGAAAAGGTAAATATAGTGCAATTACTATAAATAATCAAAAATTATGCAGGTAGCGATTTTTCAATTCAGTCTTTTCGGGATCAACACTTATTTGGTATTTGATCCTGAAACCAAAGAATGTGCTGTGATAGATCCGGGAATGTCTACACCCGGGGAAGAGAAAGCCATTGAGAACTTTATAGAAGACAAAGGTTTGAAATTAACACAAATAATCAACACTCATCTCCATATTGATCATGTGGCCGGCATCCCGTTTTTAAGAAAGAAATATGGAGCTCCGATTTTAGCTCATGAAGGAGATAAATTTTTAGGAGAAGGGATGGCCCAACAAGCCGCAATGTTCGGACTTAATCTTCCACTTGAAAATATCGAAATATCAGAATATATAAAAGCAGGAGACAAGATAAAAATAGGGAAAGGAGTATTGCAAGTAATTTCTGTTCCCGGACACTCAAAAGGAAGTGTGGCTCTTTATGATAAAGAAGGTGGATATCTTATCTCGGGAGATGCATTGTTCAAAGGTAGCATCGGCCGAACCGACCTTCCGGGAGGAAACTATAAGGAATTGATAGATAGTATTGAATCCGAATTATTATCACTTCCTGATGACACCGTCGTTTTGCCGGGGCACGGACCATCCTCTACAATAGGAGAGGAGAAACAATCCAATCCTTTCCTTTCTTAATCATACACCATTACATGCCACACTAATGGAGAAGATACCGAGTTTTACTATTGATCATGAAAAGTTGTTAAGGGGTGTGTATGTCTCAAGGAAAGACAATACCCCCCGAGGTGATGTATTAACTACTTTCGATATACGCTTAACCGAACCCAACAGGATGGAAGCAGTCAGTCCTGAAGCCTTACATACAATCGAACATCTTGCAGCCACATATTTGAGAAATAATCCTGAATGGAAAGAAAGAGTGGTGTATTGGGGGCCAATGGGCTGTTGCACGGGATGTTATTTGATTCTTCAAGGAGACTTGAACTCCAAAGACATAGTGCCGCTACTTAAGGACACCTTCAGATTTATATCGGAATTTGAAGGAAACATTCCCGGAGCTTCTCCCAAGGATTGTGGTAATTACCTGTTTAATGATTTAGCGGCAGCCAAGGCCACCGCTAAACAATATCTAAATGAAGTGTTGTTGAATTCTACTGAAGCAAACTTGAATTATCCGGATTAAGGATTATAAATCATCTCTATTTTGCCGACCGGGATACTTGCACTAAGGAAAACAGGTATACGGTCGGTTTGATGTATTCTCATCTGTACCGGATAGCCCGACATTGTGCCTTTGTAATTATATTCAAACATACAATTATAAGTTGGATAATTTATGTTTTCGATTTCATACGAACCTTTACCTAAATATGTAATCACCACTTCCTGGGCATAAACCCCTTCTATGGGGATAGTGATCTGTTGATTCGGCTGCATTGACTCGAAATCTATCTCATGGGCATAATAATACATACCGATCATATCGGATGTGATAGTGATAGCTTCCATTGAAGCATTGCTGGCATCGTATTCTCCTTGTCCGGCAATGTTTTTATAATTGGCAGGGTTTGCCGGGTTATAGTCGTTGCTTCTAAAATATTTTGCTTTGGGACGGCGATACCAACCGGATTGATAAGTTATTTTCTCTTTGCTATATTTCTCGCCCGGGAGGAATTGAGTTTTCAGAGTATCCGACACCACAATCACATGCCCTTCCCAAGGAATGCTGACTCCATCAAGAGTGCCATGGAAATTAGTGCCGTCACATTCATATTTCACAGTGCCATGGGCGATGTTGACATCTATGATGCCCCAATGATAGTTGACGTTATAAGGAATTTCAGTGAGTTGAATAGGGCTTCCTGCCTTTGCAAGAAAACAAGCAAAGAAAGCGAATGTCAGCAGAAAATATTTTTTCATAGTGGAATGTTTAACCTTTTCTTCTTAATAAAACAACCCCTGTGAGTAAATGGTTGCTGTAAAAGAGAAATTATTGCACAAAATTAAGGAAACTATGCGAAAAAAATAGAAACCTTTTGTGATTATACGATTTTTTTTTAGGAATAAAAATTTATTCCTAAATTTGGAAAGTTAATCTATACCATAATAAACACATATAATCACCAATAAAAATTAGCCAAAAATACCACTATGGGAAGAAAATTAAAAATAAGAGATCTTACTCTCAGGGATGGACAGCAATCATTGTTTGCCACCCGTATGAAGCAAGAAAATATAGATAAATTGCTTCCTTTATATAAAGAGGCGAAATTTTATATCATGGAAGTGTGGGGTGGAGCGGTGCCCGATTCCGTGATGAGATATCTGGGAGAGAGCCCCTGGGATCGTCTTCGCGAATGTTCAAAAGCCATGAAGGGCATTTCACTTCTGAGTGCTCTATCACGCGGAAGAAATCTTTTCGGCTACGTTCCTTATCCTGAAAGTGTGCTCGAAGGATTTTATAAAGAAGCGATCAAGAATGGCTTGAACATAATGCGAATTTTTGATGCCCTTAATGATATCGACAACATCAAGTCGTCTGTCAAGATGATAAATGATCTCGGTGGAATCGCAGATACAGCTGTGTGTTACACTATCGACCCGAAAGGAACTCCGGAGGAAGAGAAGATCTTTACAGATGAATATTTCGTGAACCTGGCTCTTGAAATGGAAAAACTTGGTGCCAAGATGGTGACTGTGAAGGATATGGCTGGTTTAGTAAATCCCTCAAGAATATATACATTAATGCCAAAATTGAAAGCGGCTTTGAAGGTGCCTGTAGATTTCCATACTCACTGTACTCCGGGATATGGATTGGCATCAGTATTGACTGCCATTATTCAAGGTGTGGATATCGTTGACACCAACATTTGGTGGTTCGGTGGTGGATCAGCCGCTCCGGCAATCGAACTTGTAGACATCTTCTGTCAGAAACTGGGTATAGAGCTCGATGTTAATATGGAAGCTGTGGCCAAGATTCGAGAAACCCTAAAGGAAGCAAGAATGGCTCTTTCCGATTTCGATCTAAACAAAGACAAATGGCAAAGAGACTTTGAAGAGGCCTATGCGTCTATGCCGAAGGAGATAGATATGGAATTTGACAGGGCTATAGAGGCTGCAAAAGATAATCGTGAAGAAGAATTGCTTGATGCCTGCCATAAGATTGATGCTTATTTCGGATTCCCGAAACCTAATGAAATAGTGAAGAATGCAGAGGTGCCGGGAGGTATGTACTCTAATATGGTAGCCAATCTTAGAGCACTAAATGCAGAAGATGTGATTGAAGAGGCCATGGCATTGATTCCGAAAGTACGTCGTGATGCGGGATTGGTTCCTTTGGTTACTCCAACAAGTCAGATTGTGGGTTCACAGGCGGTGTCTTTGGCGATTGACCGTAGAAATGGGAAACCTGACTATACAAACAAGAGCAATCAATTCATTGCCCTCGTGAAAGGCGAATATGGAAAGACTCCGGTGGCTATCGATCCCGAATTCCGTAAACAAATTACAGGCGAAGCGGAAGAAAAGCCTTTTGATGTTTCAAGTTATAAGAAACCTGAAAATCCGGTGCTTGAACAATTTGGAGGCGTAAAACTTGCACAGAATGAAGAAGAATATCTGCTCCTTGAATTGCTACCGGCAGTAGCTAAGACTTATCTCACCAACAAGCGTAAAGCTGAATATGAAGCGAGCGGAGCGAAAGCACAGGCAGAAGCTAAAGCAGGTGACGGTGCGTCAGCAGTGGCTGGTAATGGTCCTGTATTCCGTGCTCCTATGGGCGGCACAATTCTTAGTGTCAAGGTTAAACCGGGAGATAACGTAAAACCCGGAGATACTGTAATAGTTTACGAAGCCATGAAGATGGAGAATGATCTGGCTTCTGAAATGGGTGGAAAAGTTAAGAAGGTGCTTGTAAACGAAGGCGATGTAATGGCTACTGATCAGCCGCTTATAGAATTTGAGGGAGCTGCGGTAGCGGAAGTTCCGGCATCAAATGAAACCCCAAAAGGCAGTGGAGAAGTATTGCTTGCTCCTATGGGTGGCACTATTATGGAATTCAAGGTTAAACCGGGAGATGCAATAAAAGCCGGCGACACAATTCTTGTGTATGAGGCAATGAAGATGGAGAACAACCTCGTGGCTGAAAGAGACGGAGTAGTGGAAGCGTTATTGCTTTCGGATGGCGATATAATGGCTACTGATCAACCCATTCTTCGTTGGGCAGTGGGCAATGCATCGGTAGCAAATGCGCCTGCTCCGAAACCTGCACCACAAGCACAGGCTCACAAACCTATGAAGATAGCTCCTATCAAGGTTGATCCTGTTGCCGGTTATGACGACAGCAAGGCACTTCACCCTGTGGAAGGTGGAACAGGTAATGCTCCGGCAAGCTTGAAAAATTATCAAGGTGATGATAAGGGAATCAAATTGCCTGCCGGTACTACTCTTGACATCAGTGTGGCACCCGACGGCACTGTGAATATTAGAATTTCATGTGGTAAGTAAGAATGTTCTGACAATATGAATTTATTCGATCAAGTAAGCGAGGATATCAAAAAAGCAATGCTCGCAAGAGATAAAGTGAGATTGGAAGCTCTGAGAGGAGTGAAAAAAGAATTTCTTGAAGCTAAGACTGCAAAAGGTGCCAATGGCGAACTCACTGACGAAGCGGCCACCAAAATTTTGGTGAAGATGGTGAAACAACGTAAGGAAAGTGCCAATATCTACCAAGAAAACAATCGACCCGAACTGGCGGAAAATGAATTGGCGGAAGCTGCAGTAATCGAGGAATATCTTCCAAAGCAACTCACAGAAGAGGAATTGACGGCAGCTTTAAAAGAAATAATTACTGAAAGCGGTGCGGAAGGGCCGAAAGATATGGGCAAGGTGATGGGAATAGCAACCAAAAAACTTGCAGGCAAGGCTGAGGGTAAGGCTATTTCTGCTAAAGTGAAGGAACTTCTGGGACAATAATCATGGAGTTAAAAGTTCCTTTTGTCAATAAAATTATCAACGGGATGGAAACACCATCCCGTTGTCAATTGATTCTGGAGTGTGTAAATTGGAAAGATGAATTTCCCTATTGCCCTGAGGTTAATGTGCAACTATGGCACAATAATGATTCACTCTTTATTAAATATAAAGTTAGAGAACAATTTACAGCAGCCAAAGCAATGTCAGACAATGGTGAAGTATGGAAGGATTCTTGTGTGGAACTCTTTATTTCTTTCGATGATTCAGGCTACTACAATATCGAAGCCAATTGTATCGGAAGAATCCTTATGTCTCACCGACAAGGCCGAAAACTTAATGTTGAGTATGCTTCTCCTGAAATTCTGAAATCGATTAAAAGAACGTCATCCCTGTGTGATGAGCCGTTTAATGCCGTTTTAGAAACCTCTCCCTGGGAACTATTGTTGGAAATACCATATAGTGCCTTTTTCAAACATAAATTAAACGGTTTTCAAGGGTTAAGTGCCAAATGCAATATCTATAAATGCGGAGATAATCTTCCGGTGCCTCACTTTATAACACTTTTCCCGATAAATACTGAAAAACCGGATTTCCATCGGCCCGAATTTTTCAAAGAAATAACCTTTGAATAATCTTATAATAATCAGACCACAAGGCTTATTAGTTTCTATGACTCACCATATTATAACTTCTTTAATTACAGCATTAACTCTTATTTTGACCATCTTTGAGTCATCAGCGGGAAAGCCTTGGCACCATGGTCCTCTCGGTGTGTCGCAAAATCAACGCTTTCTTAGTCATTCTGATGGTGAGCCTTTCTTTTGGTTGGGCGACACCGGATGGCTTCTTCCTGAGAGATTGGATCGAGATGAAGCGGCATATTATCTCAAAAGAACGGCACAAGACGGATTCAACGTAGTGCAGATTCAAGTACTCAATGCAGTCCCTTCCTTCAATGTGTATGGCGCTCAATCACATCTTGATGGGTGGAACTTTTCGGCTATAGACAGTGTTCCGGGTTACGGCTATTGGGATCATCTTGACTATATAATTGATCAGGCTGAAAAGGAGGGAATTTATATCGGAATGGTGTGCATATGGGGAGGTTTGGTGAAAGCAGGACACATGGATTTGAAGCAGGCCGAGGCCTATGGCCGTTTTCTTGCAGATCGCTATGGAGATCGACCAAATATTGTCTGGATTATAGGCGGGGATATTGAAGGGAATATTAAACAGGAAGTGTGGGAAAAGCTTGCAACCACCATACGCACCCATGATTCAAATCATTTGATGACTTTCCATCCCAGGGGTCGTACCACGTCTGCACGGTGGTTTAATTCCCGGCCTTGGTTGGATTTCAATATGTTTCAGAGTGGTCACCGACGCTACGGACAGCGGATGGGTAACAAGGATTATCCTATCCCGGATGGAACGGAAGAAGACTCCTGGATGTATGTTGACTCTGCTACCCGTGTGTTGCCAATGAAACCGGTGCTTGACGGCGAGCCCAGTTATGAAGATATCCCTCAGGGACTCCATGACCCTCTGGAGCCAAAATGGACAGACAAAGATATGAGACGGTATGCCTACTGGTCGGTATTTGCCGGTTCCTGTGGACACACTTACGGCCATAACTCTATTATGCAATTTATTCGGCCCGGTATTGAGGGAGCCTATTTTGCTGATGGAGATTCCAAGCCCTGGTGGAAGGCCCTTGATGATCCGGGGCGAGGTCAGATGAAATATCTTAAGGAACTAATTCTTACATTCCCTTACTATGAGCGTGTTCCCGACAGCCTTATTTTAAAAAACAATGGTATTAAGTACAATCGTTTATTGGCTACTCGTGGCGCAGACTATCTCCTTGTATATAACCACACGGGGCGACCAATGACACTTGATCTGTCAAGGATTTCAGGGAATGAAAAGACGTTATGGTGGATGGATCCCAAAAACGGGGAATTGCATTATCTCGGTAACTATCCTGACGGGATAATAGATTTATCATCCCCGGCATCCGAGGGTGATGACTTCGTACTTATCGCTACAGATTCAAAGGCTTCTTATCTGCTCCCTTCCATGACATCCCTATCAAAAACTCAAACTGATACCCGGGATCTCAATGAATAGAGGAGACCTTATTTATTTGTCTCAATCTTTGTTTCAGACGGTTTTGTTTTAAATCCGGATTGGTTAGGGCCATTCCGATACAATATTTACTGAAACCTCCTTCATGGATGCGAAGCCGGTGGAGCAACCCTTTTAAATCGGAACGGGTGTCATTACCGTCTCTTTTCCATTCAATGATACCGAGTTCAGGTAGACTTATCTTCTTATCGGTAGAAAAATTATGAAATTCCAAAGCAGTATCAATAGTGACTCTCTCCGTCATATTTTTATTTACAAGAGTTATCCTGAAAAAATGATTTTCTATTTTAGGGGTTAAATTATCTTGTGGATAAACCGTATGTTTTTCAAGGAAATCGGAATAAATATTCAAATCCTCTCCTTGATCCATTGATACTCTTTTTTTTCGGGTACGTCCTTTGTTGTTTTTTGATTTTATTTCTAAAAACTGAGGAGTTTCACTTCCTTCATAAAGACGACGTCGAATTTTCTGCCGGGTCTTTTTCCCCCTCTGATGTTGATAAAACATATCCACCTCTTCTGTGTCATAGTAGCACGTATAATACGGCATATTTCGTTGTCCATCAATTTCCTGAATCCGATATACTGATTTTGCCATGTCAAGGAGGGCTTCTATCTTTGAAATATGGGTGACATATTTCGTATCGATGCGGTTCATCAATTTCACATTCTCCATTTCTTCTAAAGAAATGGGCTCAAAATCAACAAGACATTCATGCTTAATCATAAACAATAAACATACGGAGAGTATAACTTGTTTAAAAAATTAAGGCATCCTTGATTAAAAGAATGCCTTAATAAGATTAAAAATTTTAATTTTTATTGAGCGGCTGAATTTTGCTGTTTTTTCATTTTGCCTGATTTTTCACCCTTTCGTCCATTAGGAGCAAAACCTTGTTTCACACCTTTGCCTTTATCTTGCGGGGAATATAGATAAACATTTTCAAGGAATATCACATATTGTTCAGGTGTGAGAATTTCTTTTACACCATTCAGATATTTTTTCTTGGACTCAAGTTTCTTAGCTTTTCTTTCTTGTTTGAGTTGTTTTTTCTGCTCAGGTGTTAGATTAGGATTCTGAGGTATTTTTTCCATTTGCTCCTTAGTCAGCTGCACAGGACCTAATCCTTGTTGAAGAACCTGAAGACGTTGCTGTTGGTCATCGGTAAGTTGAACTCCATCAAAAGGATTGAATTTGGGTGTCTTGTTACCTTTCATTCCTTTTTCACCTTTCTTGTTCCCTTTTTTATTACCCTTCTTATCGCCTTTCTTGCCTTTTTCTACATTTTCTTTCTGAACCGAAGCACCGGTTGTGCCGTCGTTTTGAGTTTGTGCGTATGCTGTTCCACCAAAGAGAAGAGCTCCCGCCAACATCATGCTTACAAATACTTTTTTCATTTTCTTTCTTATGATTTTAGTTGTTATTATTCTATTTCTATGTATCACGTTAGGTTTGTCTGCAGAACTTCGTGTCCGCTGCTGTTGAACACATCTATAAGACTTTTAAGATTCGAGTTCGTTTAATTCGCAAATTCAGTTTTGTGTTTCGTTAACATTCTCTCAATAATTTTTTATAAATAGTCATTGATCAGTTTTAGCTCCATTTCTAATTTTTTAAAGGAAAAGCTGAAGAATAAAGTTTAAGAAATTTATTGATTAATTCCGACACTTATCATTATTAATGAGAGTAATCAAATTATTTATTAACTTTACAAAAAATAAACGGAAAAATGGAAAAAATAAACGCGAAATATCTTGCCCTCCTAAGGCAGACAATGAAAGAACATGGAATTGATGCTGTGGTTATCTCCGGAACAGACCCTCATCAAAGCGAGTTGCCTCCATTGCATTGGAGAGGCAGAGAATGGCTCACAGGTTTTGCAAGCGAGAACGGCACGAATGGTACAGCAGTGGTGACTCAAAAAGATGCTCTCTGCTGGACCGACTCGAGATATTTTATTCAAGCTGAGGAGCAACTTAAAGGCACCGGCTTCTCAATGATGAAAGAGGACGGCCCGGAAGCCGTTGACCTCATAGACTGGCTTGTGGAACATATGGAGGAAGGGCAGACTGTAGGTATTGACGGTATGACTTTTTCTGTGGCCTATGCTCAAAGGATTGAACAAGAATGCAATGACAATGGCATAAAGTTCAATTCAAATTTCCCGCTTTTCGACTATATCTATGCCGACAGGCCTTCACGTCCTATGAACAAACTTTTTGTGCATGATGAGAAAATAGTGGGTCAAGATGTGGATTCCAAAATGGATGACGTGATGACGGAAGTGAAAGCTGAATTGGCAAATTCAATACTTATTTCTGCACTTGATGACATCGCGTGGGCTACAAATGTGAGAACGGCAAATGATATAGCGTATTCTCCGATTTTCGTGTCTTATTTATATGTCGACGATGCCGGGAGAATATTGTTTGTTGATAAGGAGAAACTGACAGATGAAGTAAAGACACATCTTGACAAGTATCATATAGAGGTGAGACCTTATGATGAGGTGCTTGATTTTGTTGCTACTCTTCCTAAGGTGAATCGTCTTCTTATAGATCCCGAAAAGACTGCGCGGGGTGTGTATGATAAAATAGGATGTACTCCGGTGTTTGGAGGTGCCGGAGTAGCTCGTTTGAAGAGTATAAAGAATCCGACCATGCTTCAGAATATCGATATCGCTATGGATAAAGATGGCGTGGCACTGGTTAAATTTTTCAAATATGTGGAAGAAAACGCTCCGAGCGGCAAACTTACGGAAGTGGGTTTAGGCGACTATTTGAGGGCTTTGCGTCTTGCCGATCCTTCATGTGTGGATGAAAGTTTCCACCCAATCATCGGGTGGAACGCTCATGGTGCGATCGTGCATTATGAAGCAACCGAAGAAACTGACTTCACGATTGAAGGTGATGGTTTGCTGCTGGTGGACAGTGGGGGTCAGTACACTTTCGGTACGACTGATATAACCAGAACGATCTCTTTAGGTACACCTACCGACGATCAGAAACGAGACTTCACATTGGTTTTGAAAGGTCATATAGCACTGGCATGCGCCAAATTCCCTGAGGGAACACGTGGGGCACAACTTGATGTATTGGCCCGTCAGTTCCTTTGGGCAGATGGCAAAGCTTACTATCATGGTACGGGTCACGGTGTGGGATTCTTTATCAATTGTCATGAGGGCCCGCAAAATATACGTCTGAATGAAAACCCGGCAAGATTGGAGCCGGGAATGGTGACAAGCGACGAACCCGGGCTTTATCTTGAGGATAAATACGGTATCAGGACTGAAAATCTAATAGCAGTGGAAAAATGGAAGACGACAGATTTCGGACCGTTCTTCCAATTCAAGACACTCACAATGTTCCCTTACGACAAGAAATTATTTGATCTTTCGCTAATGACTGAACAGGAAATAGAGTGGGTAAATAATTATCACAAACAAGTATATGCTCGTCTTTCTCCTCTACTGGATGAAGAGGAAAGAAAATGGCTCGAAGAGAAGACTTCCCCCATAACCTATGATAAGTAATTTACTTGTTTAGTTTTAATTATTTCTTATATCTGATTCAAAATGGCTATTATAAGATCAGTGAGGGGTTTTACCCCCGAAATAGGTAAGGACACTTTCGTAGCAGAAAATGCTGTGATTGTAGGTGATGTAATAATAGGAGAGGAGTGCAGTATCTGGTATTCCACAGTACTCCGGGGCGATGTCAATTCGATTAGAATTGGCAACCGTGTGAATATACAAGACGGGAGTGTGCTGCATACCCTTTACCAGAAATCCACCATAGAAATTGGAGATGATGTTTCCATCGGCCACAATGTGATAATTCATGGTGCTAAAGTGAGAGACTATGCCCTTTTAGGTATGGGCAGCATAATTATGGATGATGCAGAAGTGGGTGAAGGAGCTTTAGTGGCAGCCGGTTCGGTTGTCCTTGCTAAAACCAAAATCGGGTCACATGAACTATGGGCCGGATGTCCTGCAAAATTCGTGAAGATGGTGGAACCGGAGAAAGCCAAAGAAATGAATCAAAAGATAGCCCATAACTATCTGATGTATTCCAAATGGTATGACACCCCGGAACATAAAGGAGAAAAATAATGGATAGGAATCATCCTTGTCTCATAGAATTAAGCAGAAACTACGATCCCAGAGGCAATCTCTCGGTTGTGGAGCAGATGCGCGACATACCGTTTGATATAAAAAGGGTTTTCTGGATTTATGATGTTCCCGGTGGAGAAAACCGTGGAGGCCATGCCCATAAGGAATTATATCAGTTTATCGTGGCTGCCAACGGTAGTTTTCATGTGAATGTGACTGACGGAGAGAAAAAGAATTCATATTTTTTAAATCATCCATATATAGGAGTGTTGGTTCCTCCTGGATATTGGGCTTCGCAAGATGATTTCTCTTCAGGGGCTGTTTGTCTGGTGATGGCATCTGATTTTTTCGATGAAAGTGACTATATAAGAAATTATGCCGATTTCCTTAAATGGCGAGAGTCGTTTTGCAAGGGTAACCAATGATAGAAATCGTTAGATATAATCCGGATTATAAGGAAATCTGGAATGAATTTGTGGAAAGTTCCAAGAATGGGACTTTCCTTTTCAATAGGAATTACATGGATTATCATAATGATAGATTCAATGATAATTCTTATTTGATATATAAGAAAGGGAAATTGTATTCTCTTTTGCCGGCCAACCGTAAGGAAGAAATTCTTTATTCGCATCAGGGACTTACTTATGGAGGTCTTGTCATGAACGATAAATGTAGTGCTGAGGGTATACTTGATGTATTCGACGCATTGATGGAAGAATTGAGAACCATTGGGATTAAAAAAATGGTTTACAAACCGGTTCCCCATATATATCACAGGATACCCTCCCAGGAGGATTTATATGCGTTGTTTCGACATAATGCAAAATTGATAGTCAGGAATATTTCATCGACGATCCGATTGGACTCATTGATTAATTTTTCTACCTTACGTAAGAGGATGGTCAAGAAAGCACAAAAGGAAAACTTAATTTTTTCACAAAGTTTTGAATTTGATAGTTTCTGGAAAATACTTGAAGATAATCTGAAGTCAACTTATGATGCCAAGCCGGTTCATTCCATCGAGGAATTCAAAAGACTTGCCCAAGCTTTCCCCAAAAATATAAAATTGTGGGTGGCTACGTCTTCTGATTCCGACAACAGAGAGAATAAAATGTTAGCGGGAGTTTTATGTTATTATTCTGAAACAGCTGTTCATACCCAATACATCTCGGCAAGTCCGGAGGGTAAAAGAAGCGGAGCTGTTGATTTAATAATATATTCCCTGATTGAGCAAGAGAACCGGGATAATAGGGGAGAATTATCTTGGCTTGATTTAGGCACTTCCAATGAGGATGGTGGCAGATATCTCAACGAATCATTGATATATCAGAAGCAAGGTTTTGGAGGTAGAGCCATCTGTTATGACACATATGAAATCGACCTTTAATATAGGAACAAGAAGAATGGTTAAGTTTTTAGATTTGGGAAAAATTAATTCCTTGCATGGCCGGGAGATAACAAATGCAGCTTATGAAATTTTAAATTCGGGGTGGTATCTTAAAGGGAAAGCAACCGAAGATTTTGAAAAGTCATACGCTGACTTTATCGGTACAAAATATGCGGTAGCATGTGGTAACGGTCTCGATGCCTTGACTCTTATTCTAATGGCATATATTGAAATGGGAGAGATGAAACCGGGGGACGAGATTATTGTCCCTGCCAATACTTATATAGCTTCCATTCTTGCGATATCTCGTGCAGGGTTAAAACCGGTTTTAGTTGAGCCTAATCCTGCAACTCTGCAGATAGATGATAAATTAATAGAGCAGTCCATAAATTCGAATACTAAGGGAATTATGATAGTGCATCTTTATGGACAAAATGCATACACCGAAAAGATTGGTGAGCTTTGCGGGAAATATGGGCTCAAACTTATTGAAGACAATGCACAGGCCCATGGGGCTCTTTATAAGGGAAGAAAAACCGGTTCGCTGGGAGATGCGGCGGGTCATAGTTTTTATCCGGGGAAAAATTTGGGAGCCTTAGGAGATGCCGGCGCCATCACCACCAACGATAAGCAACTGGCCGAGGTAGTAAGAGCGCTTGGAAATTATGGATCGGAAAAGAAATATGTATTCAATATAAAAGGACTCAATTCGAGAATTGACGAAATTCAAGCAGCCATTCTCGATAAAAAGTTGATTCAATTGGAAGAAGAAAATGCCCGACGCAGAGAGATTGCAAAGAAATATTTTAAAGGGATAAACAATGGCTACATAGTTTTACCGGGAGTGTCGATGTGCGAAGATAATGTTTTTCATATTTTCCCGGTTTTCTCGCCCTATAGAGATAAGTTAAAAGACTATTTGCAAAATAAGGGGATAGAAACAATAATTCATTATCCGATTCCTCCTCATAAACAGAAATGTTATCCTGAATGGAATAACCTTTCTTTCCCGGTTACAGAAAGGATTCATGAACAGGAATTATCTTTACCTATTTCTCCGGTAATGACTGATGACGAGGTGGAAGCTGTCATCTCAGCCCTTAATTCATTCGCACCATAATTCCATTCTTTCTCCTATGCATTAATAATAGTCGCACCAAAAACACCACTGGCAAAAAAATTATTTCAAAATATTTGCATAGGAAAAGAAAACTTCCTAAATTTGCACCGCGATTGAGGGAAGCAACCGGATGCCGTAAACATCACAGCTACCTCAAATAAGAAAAACTTGCTTCAGTAGCTCAGTTGGTTAGAGCACCTGACTGTTAATCAGGGGGTCGTTGGTTCAAGCCCATCCTGAAGCGCTAACAAGGAACAAACCTTGCGATACTGGAAAAACTTGCTTCAGTAGCTCAGTTGGTTAGAGCACCTGACTGTTAATCAGGGGGTCGTTGGTTCAAGCCCATCCTGAAGCGCTAACAAATCAAGGGAGTAAAATTTCTCCCATATAAATTACGGGATTCGCTAGCTCAGCAGGTAGAGCACAACACTTTTAATGTTGGGGTCCTGGGTTCGAGCCCCAGGCGGATCACTCCTCAAAATTGCAATTATCTAATTCCCAGATAATTGCAATTTTTATTTCCCGGAATTGCACAACATTTGCACAACTGAGTTAACTTTTATTATGATTTCGAAAACCACATTTGGTTGCCAAAATGGCAACAAAATACTAACTTTGGAAAAATTTTAAAGATATGGAAGTTGTAACAGCAAGAGAATTCAGAAGTAATCAAGGTAAATTCTTGATTGCCGCCAGAGAGGGGCAATCAGTTCTGCTCACTTCTCGTTATGGAAATTTTAAGATAACACCGGTCACTTCCGAGGATATGATCATAGAACGAGATTTGCGTGAGGCCGTTAAACAAGTTAAAGACCACATGGAAGGACGGATTGAATTACCTAATGCGAGAGATATCGAGTTCTGATGGAAATTATAGCAACCCTCCCTTTTTTAAAGAGCGCCAAACCATTGGCAAAGAAATACAAAAGCTTCAATGACGATTATAAAGAGTTAATCCAAGAATTGACAGCTAATCCTAAGATGGGTATAGATTTGGGAGAAGGTTATCGTAAAGTACGAATGGCAATTTTTTCAAAAGGAAAAGGAAAGTCAGGTGGTAGCCGAGTGATCACTCTTGATATGGTTGAAAGGAACGGGAATCTGTATCTCCTTTATATTTATGATAAGTCAGAAAATGATAATGTAGTCTTATCAGTTATAAAATCTCTTGTTTCAGAAATGAATCTATTTGCTAATGATGATCAGGTAGAAAATAATGGACAAGATATTTAAGAAACTGAAACAGCATAAGTCAGAGACTCCGTCCAAATTTCCCTTCAAAAGGGAAAGATTCTATTAATTTTATCCCTTCCAAAGGGAATGTGGTCAAATAAAATTAAAAAATTGTACTTTTATATTCCAAATCGGGGAAAGAAGATTACAGTCTCACTCATACATTAGGCTCTATGCCAACGGTCTAATAAATCTTCCAAAGATATTAGTCTATATAGTTGTGAATTAAGATTTAAAACCATTAGAAATTGAAATTCCGGAGTTCGTTACTCCTAATCCGGCAGCCGCAAGATGCGTAATCTTAATAACTGGTTGTTTAATTAGTAATTGGTCAAAAGGGATTGTGTCTCGCAGAACCCTTATAAAAAATCTAACCCATGCAAGGCATGGGTTATTATTAAAAAATAAATTTTTATAGCGGAGAGAGAGGGATTCGAACCCCCGGAGGTGTTACCCTCAACGGTTTTCAAGACCGCCGCAATCGACCACTCTGCCATCTCTCCCGGGTCGCTTATTCATTCAAGTGCATAAAGCGCTTGTTTAAGCACTGCAAATTTAAAGAAATTTCTTTAATGTGCAAAGAAGTGAATCAAAAAGTTGAAAACGGTTATGAAAATTGATAGTTATTTCGGGGAATAGATTATGATAGGTGAATGGGGGAGCCCTACATAAACTCTATCTTTAACCGATTTATATTCTTGGTAGAATTTTATTGCTTCATCAATTGATTCAAACGAACCGGCTATAGTAAAATACATGTCGTCGGCACCCTTCACGGCAAAAGAATTATAGCCTTCTGTCTCAAGTGCTTTGCATTGGGAGTTGCAATTAGTTATCATCTTATAAGTTCCCACAGCTACATTATATGAACCCGGCAGCCTCATCCCTTCTTCCACCGGTCTTATGCGTTGATTCAACACATATACTTTTACACCATTTATTTCCTTAAGCTGAGCACCGTCAAAGTCTTGGATGGCACCTTCCGGCAAATTTACATCTATATCGGTATTCACTGATTCCCTCTTGCCTAAAGCAGCATCATAGGCAGCTTTATATCCTTTTTCCGTGGGTTTACATGAGGTTAACAAAAGCAGAAATATAGAAAATATCAAAAAGTATTTTTTCATATAATTGTGTTAATAAAAAGGAAAGGCAGATTTATAGAATAATGGTACAGAAGTCTTACCCTTATTATTAAAACCTTAAACCGACATAAGCGGAAAAGTTTTCGATTGAACTGAACAACGACATTTGTCCCTGTTTGTAATAATGGCCTTTTACATTACCCATCAATCCAAAATAATAGTTTCCAAGATTATAGGTTAAAGATAATTTTCCTTGAATATTAAGTGAAATCAAATATTTATTACCCTCCAGTGAATCTTCATAGTAATGGCTGAAACCAACAGAAGGTAACACAGTTACATTGAACAATAACTTTGGAGCAAGCACCCAGTTATAGCCATAACCACCCATTATTGCATAAGAATTATAATGAAAATAATAATTGGTGATATCGGCTTCGGGCAGTTTTTCTTTCAAGTTGTCGGGCAACATGCTGAAGTCGAAAGTAAGTTTCTGATTAGTGATAGATAGACCTAAGATAAAGGACCCTTGACTTTTCAACTGATATTTAGCAAAATTATAGGCCGCCCCTTGGGAATATTTTTTATTATTGAAGAAATAATAGGCGTCAAAACCAAGTGTGTACATACTCACACCAGGGAAATATTCTTTTATAAGTTTACCGTCGTTTAAGTCTCCGAATTTTCTTATATTAACGCCTCCACGGTTCTCATGATAATAAAGTTCTGCGTTAAAGAGGGCACACACGAATCCGAATTCATATTTTTTATGTGAGGGCTCTTTTTTGTTGAAAAGTTTCTCAATATCGTAAGAGGAGCCCACACTAACAGCCATATATTGTATATAAGCACCTAAATTTGCATATACGTCACTGCTCATATTTGTGTTTATACCTTGAGGTAGTCGCATAGCATAGGTGTCAAGCCAATTATCGCTCATCAACCTCACTTTCCATCTTTTACCGGTGCCAATCACATATTCGGGGTCATAGGAATTGAAAGTCTTGTCTCCCCAATTGTAGACATCTACGCAGAATTTCAAAAACTTAGGCCAAATCACAGTTGTATCATTCATGGCAAGTTTGCCTTGCTTGAAAAGATTCCACCACCATCTTTGCTCTCTGGAATAGGGCAATGGCCGGATCTGTGCATCGGAAGGCGGCAAAGAAGCGTGAGTGGTAAGCGTGTCCGGTTTAAAACCATTAAGAAGGTCTAAACCATAATGCTCCACATCTGTCACGATATGTGAGGCGTCAATGCTCTCCTGCAACGAAGCACTGTCCAACTGTTCTTCAATTCTCTGATTCCTGTCTTGCGCATTGAGTGCTAAAGATGGAATAAGCCACAGAATTGTCAGTGTCAGTATTTTTAAAAGATGCATCTTCATCAAGATGCAAAATTACATATTAATTGTGAAATTATTTTCTGCGAAAGAGCAATTCAGAAGCTTTTTCATATTCGGAATCCGGTACATAAAGATCTATGGAACCGTTGCCGGCACCCGGGGCCGGGAAAATTTCAGACATCGCATTTGAAATCACTTCACATTCAATGCCGTTACTTTCAAGAAATCCCTTGTCGATATAGGCTTCAGCTTCGTTGGAATATTGGTTAAGTAGTCGCATAATTTTAAGGGTTAAGGTTTTAAAGGTTATGGGTTTAATAGATTAAACTATGCCTCGGCGATTCAGAGCTTTCTGATATTTCCTGGCATTCTGCATGTGCGTGTTATAATCTTTAGCAAAATTATGATATCCTGAAAAATCATCTTTAGCGCACATATAGATATAATCATGGGCCGGAGAATTCAACACTGCATCGATGTCATTCACTGTCACAGTCCGTATAGGTCCTGGAGGCAATCCCGCCACTTGATAGGTGTTATAAGGTGAATCCACTTTAAGATGTTCACCTCGAATTCTTTTAAGAGAGAAATCACCTAATGCAAATTTAACAGTAGGATCGGCTTGCAGTTTCATCCCCTTTTTAATTCGGTTTAAATAAAGTCGAGCCACCATTGGTTTTTCATCCGCTTTATTTGTCTCTTCATCCACAATAGAAGCCAAGGTGATAACTTCAGCGGGAGTCAAACCCAAAGCCTTGGCTTTATTGAGGCGTTCCTGGTTCCATATTTTTTTATAATTGGCACCGATCTTTTCTACCACTGTTTTTGGTGAAGCATTCCAATATACTTGATAAGAATCGTCAATGAAAAGTGCCAGAGCTTGATCACTATTAAGATCGTAGGGAGCTAAAATTTCCGGTTCTCTAAGTTGCGCTATCAAGGAATCCGCAGTGAAATCAAGATTTTTTGAAAGTTTCTGAGAAAGAATATCCACTCCTCTGGCATTATTAATGACCAGGACCACAGGATGCTGAGCACCTGAACTCAATAAACGTTCGGTTTTTAAAGGAGACAAACCGCTATCCACCATATATGCTCCATGCCGCCTGCTATAATCTGTGTTTCTCAGTTTAGATACTAATACCACTTTTTCGGCATATTTATCACCATAGTATTTGGCCAGAGAATCTCTTACCATCTCTGTAGTGGCATTTGCCGGAATTTTTATCAACTGTCGGCTCTCGGATTTATTGGCCACTGCCGGAAGGAATATATAAAGCAGTATAATACCTCCCAAAATGAAGATAATCACCAGAGCTGTGATCCACCATTTCTTAAGAAGAATGGCGCCAACATTGACATTCTCCGTGGCGCCATTCTTTTTATTTTTAGTTTTCTGTTTTGCCATTATTTTTTATCCTTGATTTTTTCAAGTTGTGGTTTCAATGCGTCAACTGCCAGATCAAAAGCTTCTTCAAACGTGTCGGCAGTCTTTGAAGCGAACAGATCTCCATGACCCGGAATCACAAGTTTCACCCCTGCTTCTTTGTTCATTGCGGTTTCAGGTTTAACCAAGGTTAAAACCACGTCAACTCTTTGAACAGCTTCGTTACGTCTTGAAATCTTTTCTATTTTCTTATTGAGGAAGTCTACAAGTTTTTCCGAAATATCGAAATGAACTGCTTTGATATTTGTTTCCATAGTGATTGGGTTTTGGGTTAGGTATTCAGAAATCTTCTGTCTCACTAATTGGCAATTACTGCCTTAATATTAGTATAACAAAAATATTGTGTAAAATGTTGAGGAATCATTGTTTTTTATTATCCACCGATCGAGGATGAGCGGATTGATATGCCTTTTTTATTTCATTCAGAGAAATGTGGGTGTATATCTGAGTAGTAGCTAATGAGGCATGACCTAAAAATTCTTTTACTGAATCGATATCAGCTCCGCCGTTTAGCATTCCCGAGGCGAATGAATGTCTCAATGCATGAGGACTCTTTTTTCTGGCAGTTGAATCAAATAAAGCCTCTTTAACAATTTTGTATACTTGATCAGCTGATATTCGCTTCCCCTTCATAATAAACAGAGGATTTTGATTTGTTGTTACTTCTTCTTCCCGGTCTCTTAAATTTTGCCAGTCTTTAATCTTATCCAACAATCTTTGAGGTACCGGAATCACCCTTTGCTTAGATCTTTTGCCTGTGACTTTTATTTCTCCTTTGGAAAACGATATATCCGCATCATTGAGCTTTATCAATTCTGCTCTACGTATTCCAAGTGAATAAAACATGTCCACTATTAAATATTTCATCAGGTTTGAAGGGTTATCATCTTCTTCCTGTAATTTCTTTAATGCATTTTCAATCTCTTCCGGTTTAATAAGGTCGGGCAGTGGTTTTGAGATTTTTGGCAAAGGAACATCTCTGATAGGAGAGATTTTAATTTCTCCGGTCTTCATCATCCAATTGAACAACATTCTGATGCTTATAATCTTTCTTCTCAGAGTGCGAGGAGAATCACCTGCTTTTGCCAGAGAAGCAAGCCAAGCCCTCACATCATTAGCTGTGACGGTACTTAAGTCTGCATTCCTGGATTCTTCGGGACATAACCATTCTTGAAATTGCGAGATGTCCAGTTTATAAGCCTCTATTGTGAGAGGGGCCCTGTTAAGTTCATACCGTAAGTAGTCGAGAAATCTTTGAAGCATAGTTGGAAGATCTGAAAGTCTTTTGATCTTGTTTTCTCAGAGTATAATAGGGAGGCAGATAAAATAATCAGACCGGACTTCGTAATAAGAAATCCGGTCAGAAGTTCCTGACATATTATAAAGTCTAAATGATTATGTCTTAAAGACTAAGGCAGGGAAATTATTGTTCTGCCTGACGAAGCTGTTGAACGTAAGCTGCTTTGATCATTTTCTTACGGTTAGTAACCGATGGTTTTTCAAAAGCTTGACGACGACGGAGTTCCTTTACGATACCTGTTCTTTCGAACTTACGTTTGAATTTCTTAAGAGCCTTTTCAATATTTTCGCCCTCTTTAACTTGTACGATAATCATTTGTAGTTTTTTTCGTGAATTATTTTTTGAATTATTAAAAATTGTGGTGCAAAGTTATTGAAAAAAGTTGAAAGTTGAAAGTTTATAATAGAATTTATAGTGAGAATGAATTTAACTCAAAATGGCTCCTTGCCGGGAGATAGTGGAAAAGGGAGAGTGATAATGGAATCAGGGATTCTCTTTTATAACCATGCTTCTGACTTCTCCTTCGGCAAGGGTTGTGGTAAGAATTGCACCCGGGGGGATAGAATCCTTGGATTTCACGGCTTTGCCATTTAACCTTGTTATAGAATATCCACGATTCAGCGTGTTTTTTGGATCCAGGACTTTTAACAGTGACTCTAAATTGTTTATTTTTTGCGAGGATTGGTTGATTTGATTACCGGATATACTTTTGAGTGTTTGCGATAGATTATCCAATTTAAGATTCTCCTTACTTAAAAGAGCTAAGGTGGAATTGCCTATCAAAGAGATTACACCATCAAGTCTAATATTCTCTTTCCCGATTCTACCATCTGAGAGAATAGGTAGTTTCCCCGTGATGCTCTGAAGGTTAGATTTTGCTTCGTCAAGTTTTCTTAGGGCAAGTTGAGGTATGAATCCTTGGATTGTGCTCAACCTTCTTTCTTCTCCGCGGAGCAAATCGGTGGAATAAATTCTGAGTCGATCTGCGAGTGTCAGTACCTTATCATAGGCTGTCCGTGCTCTATCGATAAAGAACCCGGCCACAGCAGTCGGAGTCTTAAGGCTTGTGTGGGCAATATCATCGAGCACGTTGCGGTCACGTTCATGACCTATACCCACCACAACGGGAAGACCACAAGTTGCCACAGCTTTGGCCAATTCATAATCATCAAATCCATTAAGATCTGTAGTGGCTCCCCCTCCTCTGACAATTGCTACACAATCCCATAAATGTGAGGTGGATTCAATAATCTGCAATGCTCGGCGAATAGATTCGGATACCTTTTCCCCTTGCATTATACAAGGGAACAGACATGGATAAAAAACGAAACCTTCTGAATTCGCACATAGATGATTTATAAAATCACCATACCCGGCAGCCCCTTCCGCAGATATCACTGCAATCTTTTGGGGTGCGATGGGAAAGGAAAGGCTTTTATTAAACATAGCCACTCCTTCCTTATGCAATTTCATAAGAATTTCTCTTCTAATTCTTTCCATATCACCCATCGTGTAAGATGGGTCGATATCAATTATATTGAAAGATAAACCATATAAGGAATGATGAGTGGCACTACCTCTTACCAAAGCTTTGATGCCATTTGAAATTTCCCTTTGAGTAGCATTGAAAAACTTTTGTCTTAATTGGTTATAAGAAGTTCTCCAAATGTTAGCTCTAAGTTTTGCCACAGTTTGTCCGAATTCATTCTTTTCGATAAGTTCCATATAACAATGGCCCCCGGCCAATCTCACGTCGCTTAGTTCTGCAATCACCCATACTCCTGCAAGTTCCCTTGCTCTGGCCACTGTATTGTTGATTGCAATGGTGTATTGACTTAACGGGATGCCGACAGGGACATTTTCAAAAAGAGAAGGAGACATGTGTATTAAGATTTATGTCTATCATTGTTTTAAAGTGCCGAGTTCTTTCAAAGCACCGGTTGAGGGATCGAAGATAGCGTATGATGGTTCCTTTTTGTCAGTAAAAATTGAAGGGCTCAAACCGAAAGTCATACCGAATTGGCTCATCTGATAAGATTTATTGAAAAGTGGAGTTCCCATATAATTTAGAGATAAATCAGCTGTGCCCGGGATACAGTAAATAACTGCATCCTTAGGAATTTTCTTTTCATCACCTTTTGAGTCAACAGGAAGTTGAGCTTCTTCTACCACTTTTACAGAAACATATACAGGTTCCCCGGAATAGTCGTCAGCTTCCACAATACCATCTGTCAGACTGAATCTACACAAGACACTTTTCCCTTCCTTTTCAGGTACAAATGTAAAGCTTCTCACAACTCTTTCCTTCCAAGAAGAGCCGGTGAAAGCATTCATCAAAGCCTTTTCCTGCTGATCAAGAGAAGAGAGCATAATTTCAAGCTGTCGGCCGTCGGTGGGCATAGTCTCTGCAGTACCCCTGGTAAGAGAAAGTTTGGCTTCCCTGATTTCCTGTAACTCTTCAGCGAGAATCTGAGCTTGTTTATACGAAGACTGCGCTGAAGTGAAATCCTCGTTTACAAATTCCAGATATTCTTTTCCGGTGGTCTGAGTTCCTTCAATAGTAGTGACGTTTAACGCCTCAGGAAAACTAAGCTCGGTCTCTTTATTAATAGACAATAGCATACCATCGTCGGCCACCCCAATAAAAGTTGTAGAACCGGCTTTCAATTGCATAAGGTATCTGTTTTCTGCATCCGGAATTCCATAAGGTATAACTTTTACCGATTCTATAGACCAATTGACAGCGTCCTGACTTATCACCTTGGAATCAGCTGTGAATAATTTGGAATATTTGCTAAAATGACCGGCGATTTGCACTTCTTTAACAGCTACCACTTCAACTTGAAAAGCGGTGACAGGCAAAGTATAAACCAATCCGTATTCATTATGTTTTTCAGCTGTGAGTAATTTCGTTTGTTGGGCTCCGATATTAAGGAAAATCGAAAACCAAGCTAACAAAATAATAGATTTTTTCATATAGAAGGGCGGATTATTTTTTTCTTGAAGTTATGTTTTTTAAAGCTAAAGCACAGCAATCGGCAATTTCGGAAGCGAGAAGACCAAATTCCCCCCATTTTTCTTCCGCAAGGTCACCTGCCATACCATGGACGAATACACCCAAAGTGGCAGCTTTTTCAGGAGGAATGCCTTGAGCTATAAAAGAAGCAATAACACCTGTGAGCACATCTCCTGCTCCTGCAGTAGCCATACCGGGGTTCCCTGTTGAGTTGAAATAAACTCTTCCGGTGGGACGAATTGTGGCAGTGTAATGGCCCTTTAAAACTATAATGATATTATAGTATTTAGCCATATCTATAGCTTTCTTGAGCCTTTCCTCATTACTCGAGTGATTACCAAAAATCCTGTCGAACTCTCCTATATGGGGTGTAATGACAGAGAGACCCGGAAGTAACCCCAGCAGATGAGGCCTACGAGCCATACAGTTAAGAGCGTCAGCATCAACTACCATTGGATGCTTATAATTTTTCAAAAGATCCTCTAAAGCATCGATAGTTTTATCGTTTACACCGAGACCGGGACCAACAGCAATGGCTTGATGATTATGATGCACGCTCATATCAGTGATAAAATGTTCATTTCTGTCGGGTTCAAAAAGAGCCTCTGGCACGGAAGTCTGCACAATTGGCAAAGAAACTTTGGCACTATGCACTGTTACCAAGCCTACACCAGACCGAAGGCATCCCTTCGCAGCTAAGACCGCAGCCCCTGACATCCCGACACTCCCGGCAAAGAAAAGGGCGGAACCATAATCCCGTTTACCGGAAAATTTGTTTCTTTTCTGTAAAAGTGGGCGTACATTACGTTCCTCGACGAGCATGAAATCCACAGGGATATCTTTCATTTTGCTTTCGTCGAGTTCAATGTCAAGAAGTTTCCATTCTCCAATGACCTCTTGATTTTCCTCAAAGAAAAAAGCAAGGCGAGGGAACTGAAATGTCAATGTGAGTTTGGCATGAATCATGTCCCTACGGCTAACATTCTGATTCCATTCACCGGATAAGCCAGTGGGAACATCAATAGAAACAGTGAAAGCCTTTGAATCATTAATATAGTTCACAAGAGTGAGAAATCCTTTTTGCAGAGGACCTTTGAAACCGCTGCCGAAAAGACCGTCGATAACGACATCGTTTTGACTTAGTTCTGGGGGTTGGAAATCTTTGGTGACTTCTGTGAAATTTATGCCACCTACTTGACTTATTTTGTTTTTCTCCTCATTGCAATCATGGCTTAACTTTCCCATTACATTGAAAAGAAAAACTTCAATGTTTTTGTATCCTTGTTCATAAAGCATTCGAGCCACCGCCAAGGCATCCCCGCCATTATTACCGGGGCCGGCAAAGATAACCATTCTTTGATTGGCATTGAATCTTGCTTCAATTTCCCAACAAATAGCCGCAGCAGCTCTTTCCATAAGCTCAAGGGATGTGATGCCTTGAGCCTCACAAGTGGCTTTATCTATTTCCCGAATTAGTTCTGAGGTAAAAATCTTCATAATGCAAAATTAGCGATTGACAATTTAAAATGCAAGTTGAAGAAAATTTGTAAGGTATAAAAAAGGCTGAATTTTTGAAGATTCAGCCCTAATAATATTAGTAGTTTAATATTTATTGCAATGGTTTGAGTTTCACAGTGAAATGTCTCATCAATTCGGCTTCCCATTCAATCTCGACTCCACGTTTTATCTCGTCTCTTCTGTCATAAACATTCTTGAGAGCTGCGGCGATAACTCGTATGTGATTGTCGGTGTAAACTCTTCTTGGGATACAAAGGCGAACGAAATCATTGCCGGAGAATCTGTTTTCACGGGTGACCGGGTCTCTGTCGGCAAGAATATAACCGATCTCACAACCACGTATGCCCGCTTCCTTATAGAGTTCTATTGTGAGTGTCTGAGCGGGGAATTCATTCTTAGGAATCTGAGGAAGCACCCTCAAAGCGTCGATGAAAACGGCGTGTCCACCTATAGGACGTTGATAGGGTATCCCATATTCATCCAATAGAGACGCCAAAAGTTCCAATTGATGGATTCTAGTGACTAAGGTGTCAAATTCAGTATTCTCATCCAACCCCACAGCCAAAGCTGCCATGTCACGGCCATTCATGCCACCATAAGTGAGATAACCTTCAAATGGGATAACGAAAGCTTTGGCGGCTTCATACCAATCTTCCCAGCGAGTAGCGATGAAACCACCCATATTAACAAGTCCGTCTTTCTTGGCAGACATTGTCATACCATCTGCAAGACTGAACATTTCTTTACAGATTTCTTTTATGGTCTTGTCTTGGTAACCCGGTTCTCTTTTCTTAATGAAATAAGCATTTTCTGCGAATCTGGCACTATCTAAGACGATACGTTTCCCATATTTATCCGCTATTTTTCTCACCTCTCTGAGGTTTGCCATAGATACCGGTTGACCACCTGCAGTATTATTTGTTACAGTAACGATAATGAAGGGAACCTTATCGGCATGTTGTTCCAAAACCTTTTCCAGTTTTTCAGGGTCGACATTCCCTTTGAAAGGAAGTTCCTTTTGAGTGTCTTTAGCTTCGTCGATAGTGCAATCCACAGCGTGGGCTTTACGGAATTCTATATGACCCTTTGTAGTGTCGAAATGGGAATTACCCGGCACATAATCACCTTCATGCACAAGAGCAGAAAATAAAACATTTTCAGCCGCTCTTCCCTGATGGGTTGGAATGACGTATTTAAAACCGGTGATTTTTTCGATAGCATCTTTCAACTCGAAGAAAGAGCGTGCTCCGGCGTAAGATTCATCACCCATCATCATTGCAGACCATTGGCGGTCGCTCATGGCACCGGTGCCGGAATCGGTGAGACAATCGATATAAACTTGGTCGGCTTTCAACCCAAACACATTATATCCGGCTTCTTTTATCCATTCTTCACGTTGTTCACGCGTGCTTTTAGTGATGGGTTCAACCATCTTTATTTTCCATGATTCAGCAAACGGTAGTTCCATTTGAAATAAATTTAAGGTATAATTAAGTACAAAATTACCGAAATATTACGATATGACAAATTCCATTCAGTTTCAAGAATCCTATTTTGATCAGTTAGGGAAAGTTATTTTAAGGAGACCTTTAATAGGGAAGGATAAAGTTGCAAAAAGGAAAAGGACTTGCAGAATTGCAAGCCCTCTTCATAATTGCTATTTTTTTAAATTCAAGAATTCAGAAATTATTCACGGTCGTCTATCTGTTGGTTTCTTGGTGTGAAACGTCTTGGACCACGATTTTCTCCACCCTCACGTCTTTGGCTGCCTTCAAAACGTCTTGGACCCCGGTCGCCATTGCCTTCTCTCCTTGGACCCCGGTCGCCATCTCGACGTTGGCGGTTCTCTCCACCTTCCCTTCTGGGTTTAGGTTCACGTTCCACATAGCCTTCGGGTTTATCAGTGAGCACCTTCATTGAGAGACGATATTTGCCAGTCTTCTTATCAATCTCTATAAGTTTCACTTTCACCTTATCTCCTTCCTTAAGACCGCTGTTTTCCATAGAATCAAGACGATCCCATGAAATTTCACTGATATGAAGAAGACCGTCGCGACCCGGCATGAATTCTACGAAAGCTCCAAAATCAAGAATAGATCTGACAGTACCCTCATAAACTTCACCTTCTTCCGGTTGAGCAACGATAGCTTTGATTCGAGCAAGTGCAGCTTCCAATCCTTCTTTTTCGGGAGAAGCAATCTCAACCTTGCCGATACCAAGTTTTTCATCCTCTTCGATAGAGATAGTAGTGCCTGTTTCTTCCTGAATGCCTTGGATAATCTTTCCTTGCGGACCAATAACAGCACCGATAAGATCTTTAGGAATCTCAAGAGTGATGATTCGCGGAACATGAGGTTTATAATCTTCACGTGCCTCCGGAATTGTATCTTTAATTATACCGAGGATGTGCATACGACCTTGTCGAGCCTGTTCAAGAGCCTTTTCGAGGATTTCATAGCTCAAACCATCGCACTTAATATCCATCTGAGTAGCAGTAATACCATTTTCAGTACCTGTGACCTTGAAGTCCATGTCACCGAGATGGTCTTCGTCACCAAGGATATCGGAAAGCACCGCATATTTAGTTGCACCTTTATCAGAAATCAAACCCATCGCCACTCCGGCCACCGGTCTTTTCATTTTAACACCGGCATCAAGAAGAGCAAGAGTACCCCCGCATACAGTAGCCATGGAGGAAGAACCGTTACTTTCGAGGATATCGGAAACAATTCTGCAGGTGTAAGGGAAATCGTCGGGGAACATTCTCTTAAGAGCACGGTGAGCAAGATTTCCGTGACCAATTTCACGACGCCCCACACCTCTTTGTGCCTTGGCCTCACCGGTAGAGAAAGGAGGGAAATTGTAATGAAGAAGGAATCTTTCCTTGCTTTGATTCAAAACGTCGTCAACAATCTTTTCATCAAGAGTTGTACCCAATGTGGCGGTCACCAAAGCCTGAGTTTCGCCACGTGTGAATATTGCTGCGCCATGAGGTCCTGGTAGATAATCCACTTCACACCAGATAGGACGAATCTCAGTTGTCTTTCTTCCATCAAGTCTAACTCCTTCATCAAGTACACAACGACGCATTGCTTCCTTTTCCACATCATGGTAATATCTCTTCACCATAGCAATGCGTTGCTCCGGAGTGTATTTCTCAAGCTGTTCTTCCGTCATTTCAGGAAGATTTTCTATATATTCGTCAACTATAGCCTTGAAACTCTCGGCACGCCAGTGTTTATCGGCACTTCCGGCTTTAGCTATTTCATAAGCTTTAGCATAACATTTATCTTCTACATCTTTACGTAGCTCATCATCATTGATTTCGTGGTTGTATTCACGTTTAGTTTCCTTGCCGGCCTCTTTCATCAACTCTATTTGAGCTACACAATGTTTCTTGATTTCATCGTGAGCCACTTTCAAAGCTTCGAGAAGTTCGGCTTCTGAAACTTCATTCATTTCACCTTCCACCATCATGATGTTGTCGTAGGTAGCCCCCACCATCAATTCGATGTCAGCTTTTTCAATCTGGTCGAAAGAAGGATTAATCACCCATTCTCCATCTACACGAGCTACACGCACTTCTGAAATAGGGCCCTCGAATGGAATGTCGCTACACATCAAAGCAGCTGATGCTGCTATTCCGGCCAAAGCATCCGGAGCTTCATTTTCGTCGGCTGAAAACATTGTAACGTTAACAAAAGTTTCAGCATGATAATTGCTCGGGAATAAAGGGCGAAGCACCCTGTCGACCAAACGCGAAGTCAATATTTCGTAATCACTGGCTCTACCTTCTCTTTTGAGAAAACCTCCGGGGTATCTGCCAATTGATGAGTATTTTTCCTTATATTCAACTGTGAGGGGCATAAAGTCAACTCCCTCGTTGGCATCCTGTGCTGAACACACCGTGGCCAGCAACATGGTGTTGCCCATTCTAACTTCTACCGCACCATCCGCTTGTTTCGCCAATTTCCCGGTCTCAATAGTAATTTCACGACCGTCACTAAGAGGGATGGTTTTCTTTACTGGTTTCAACATAATTTTTTCTTATTTTTCTATCTTCTTGTTTTCAAACGCAAAGTTAGCAATTTTTATTCCATTTTTATTAAATTTGCACATATACCAATAACTTTTTATAATGATTTCACAATTAAAATCAGGTAGCAAATACCTTTTGTTACTCTTTATGGCAGTCGTGACATTGTCTTCCTGCAGCAACAATAAATTCAAAATAAAAGGAGAAATCTATGGTGCTGAAGAAGAGACTATAATATTGGAAAAATCCGATTTCCAAGGAAGATGGATACCGGTAGACTCCACCCATATCAACAAAAATGGTGGTTTCTCATTTTCCTTTCCCACACCGGGGTCTCCTGAAATTTACCGAATATCTTTAAACAACCAATACGTTTATATACCGGTGGACTCAACAGAGACCATCACACTTACCTCTTCTTATGATAAATTCGGTCATGATTTTTCTTTAACCGGAAGCCGGAACGCTGAGATGATGGAACAATTTGAAAAGCAACTTCATTCTACCAATACTTCAAATTCAGATTCATTGATGGCTTTCAAGAGAAGCGTATTTTCTAATTATATGAAAGATTTTCCGGGTTCGATTTTAAATTATTATATCCTTACGAAGACAACCGACGGAGTTCCTCTATATAATCCTAATGATAAAACGGATGCCAAGTATTTTGCTGCAGTTGCCACGGGATATAAATCGGCCAGACCTGACGACCCCCATGCCAAACTTTTAGAGAATACAGCCTTAAATTCGCTTAAACTGAAGAATTCGGAAGAAGGAAAATATATGACCTTAGAAGCCCAGGAAATATCTTTGATAGATATGGACCTTCAAGATGAAAATGGTAAAAATGTAAAATTAAGCGATATAGCAGGCAAGGGGAAACCGGTTGTAGTTATCTTTTCATTGCTGACACATCAGGACTCTCCGGAATTAAATATATCATTGGCACAGATATATAACCGTCTTGGAGGGAGAACAGAGTTTTATAATGTTTCACTTGATGAAGACCAATATGAATGGAGAAATGCAGCAAGAAATCTTCCTTGGGTGACAGTGTATTCTCCGGGACAATTTTCATCGGCTGACGCAGTGAAATATAATGTTTATCAATTACCATCTTTTTACATCTACAATTCCGAGGGAGAATTAACTTCACGGCCAATGACTTTAGAAGAATTAAATCAAAGTCTTAAATGACATGAGAAAGTGGCCTTTGTTTTTATGTATGCTTTTTGCGTTTATTTTAGCAAAAGCAGAAGAAGATGTGAAATTCAAGGTTATGCCGTCGGGAAGAGTCTTGGTAGACGGAGCCCTATATGCCTCTCCACAAAAGTACATGTTTAAAGACGGTATGGCGATACCTGAAGCACGCCTCGGGGCTAAGTTCTATTATGGGAAGTGGAGCTCTTGGATCGACGTAGGATTTGCCTATGGAAAAATAGGATTAAGGAACATGTGGATCCAATATGATTTCAATGACAAAAATTCCTTAAGAGTCGGTAATTACCTTCAACCTTTTGGATATCAATCGCCCACGACCACTAATAACAAACCTACTTTTGAACAGCCCCTCGCCAGTGCATTATTTACACCGGGACTTCAATTAGGCTTGATGTATACTTTTAAAAACGAGAGTTTTTATTCGGCTTCTGCCTTTCATGTGGAATCGAGTGCGTTGACAAACGTTATGAATTATCCACTTTTTAATCAACAGGGATACACTATTTTAACGAGATTTGCATGGAGGAATAAACAAGCCGGAAAGGAAGGTGCTCCTATCTTGCAAGGGGGTCTTAGTCTTGGTTTCTCTTCTCCCGACCGACATTTGGTGGATGATGAAGACATACACAGCGGCTTTACTTACTCTGCGCTTTTCCCAACTAAAGTGAGTTCGGAAACAGCTGTATCAGCAGTTGTGGGAGATGCACGCAACAGGTTTAAACTAACACCTGAATTACTATTAGGATACAAAAGGATTGCTCTGGAATCACAATATTTCTTCCAGACAATTTCAAGAAAAAACGATTTGAGAAATGTCAACGCCCAAAGTGTCTATGTCACCTTAAGAGGAGTAATCTTTGGAGGTGATTATTCATATGATGCATCTTCGGCTATATTGTCTAACCCAAAGAAAAACTCACTTGAATGTGTATTGGATTATAATTATGCCAATCTTTCAGATTCCAAAGCCGGAATATTTGGAGGAAGAGCCAACGGTTTTAATGTCACCTTGAATTATTACTTCAATCCATATATAACAGCCCGTTTAAATTATGCCTTCACTCATGTGTGGGACAGGCATGGATATGATCCTATGACTCAAAATGCATTTCAAGTTCGTTTGATGATACTTTTCTAATAATAAAAAATTATGAATGAAGATTGGAAGGATGCCTTATCAGCACTACGTGAAACAATGCACGAACCGATATCAGACACTTCTCAGGAGATTATAATAGAAGAGACCAAACCAAAATATCGTCAACCTGATCCCCTTTATGTTATCACCGACAGAAAAGGACGCAACGGAAAGACAGCCACTATAATAGAGGGCTTTACGATTCAAAAGGAAGAAGTGGAGGAAATTGCTAAAAAACTTAAACAAAAATTAGGGGTAGGAGGAAGTTGCCGAGACAATGAAATCCTTTTGCAAGGTGATTACAAAGAGATGGTGAAAAATTTATTGCAACAAATAGGATTCAAAACAAAATAGAACAATCCCCTAATGCTAAAAATTCAGAAAGCTTCTGCAGGGAGTGGCAAAACCTATACTCTTGCCAAAAACTTTATTCTAAATCTCATAGCTTTTAAAAACATCAATGAAAAGTGGCAACTGCGAAATGCCCGACAGATTGAAGAGGGTTTGCAGCATATATTGGCAATCACTTTTACCAATAAGGCCACCAATGAAATGAAACAAAGGATTGTAAACAATCTTTCAAAACTTGCTAAAGCTTCCACCATCATTAATATTAATGAGGAGTTTCTCAAAAACACTCCATATCTAAAGGAATTTCAAGAAATATTAGATGTTTCCTATCAAGAAATAGGGAAAGCTTGCGAAACGGCCCTTAAAACGGTGCTTAATAATTATACCCTTTTCAGGATATCCACAATCGATTCATTCTTTCAGGAAATATTGAGGACCTTTACCTATGAAGCCAATCTTAATGACTCATATCAATTAGAGATCGATTCTTCATTTGTGACTGATTCAGCAATCGATGCCTCTATTCAAGAACTTGACTCTTATCCCAAGAAAATGGGTAATGCCTATTTCTGGATGAAAACCATCATGCAGAAGGAGGCCAAAACTACGCGGCTTTGGAACCCGTTCAATAATAAGAATGCGAAAAAGTCTGTGTATAATAAGATAAAAGATACGCTCTTAAAACTCGAAAAGGAAGATTTCAAGGGCATAAAGCAACAACTTGACAATTATTTCAATATTCCCGGGAACACTGAAAGTCTAAAAACGTTATATGAAGACTTTCAAAATGCCGTGAAAAATGAGCGTGAAACTCTTCTTGAACTAATAAAGAAGGCAGCGGAAGACCTAAATAAGATTATTAATAACGATGCAAGTTTAGAAAAAAAAATTAGCAGGTATCAAACCGTCATTGAACATATAAACATCTCTTTGGGTTTAGAATTGAACGATAAATTTGATAGAAGGTATGAATCATATTTAAAAAATGGATCTATACTGAAAAAAGAATATATCGGGAAATATCCGGTATTAGATGCCAAAGCAATGGAACTTTATGGCTTGTTGAATCAATGGAAAACTCCGGATGCTGAGTCTTATTATAAAAATTGGATTGTGTATGGAGAGCTCCTTCCTTATTTCGGCTTGCTTCTTGAAGTAAGGGCATTTTTGTCAAAAATTCTTGAGAACAACAATCTTATCCAATTAAGCGACACGAGCTATATACTGAAAAAAATAATCGGAGAGGATGATGCACCTTTTATATATGAAAGGTTAGGTAATAAGATAGAACATTATCTTATAGATGAATTTCAGGATACATCAAAGATGCAATGGGATGTGATTTTCCCTCTGCTTAAAGAGAGTGATTCTACAGGACAAGATAGCCTGATTATAGGAGATCCAAAGCAAAGCATCTATAGATTTAGAAATGCCAATCATAAACTCATAACGGAAGAAGTGCCGAGACTTTTTCAAGATCATATTTCCGCAGGCCATTCAATAGAAGAAAATACAAACTGGAGATCTCACACCTTAGTAGTGGCCTTCAACAATTATTTCTTTAAAGTGCTTGCCACCATACTCACAGAAATAAGTTTGAATAAAGGTCTTTCAACAGATTTCAATTATCTATATTCCAATGTTGTGCAAAAGCCGGGTAATAATAAAGGAAGAGGATATGTGGAAGTAAAAATGCTGTCAAAGCCGACATATTCAGAAGAAAAAGCCTGTGATGACGAGGATGATAATAATGAAGAAAAGAAAGATTGGTATGAAGAAGGTGTGCTTACACAAGTTGGACCGTTGATATCATCCTTAATAGAAAGAGGTTATTATCAGAAAGAAATAGCGGTACTTGTAAACACCAACGAAACCGGAAAGAAAGTGATTCAAGCCTTAATTGACTATAATGGTTCTTTGACTGAAGGAAAACCCAGGATAAACTTCATAAGCGAGGAATCCCTTTTGGTCTCTTCTTCAAGTGCTGTGGGAATCGTGATAGGTGTGTTAGAAAAACTGGCTAATCCTGGTTCTTTTTATAAGCCTGATGAAAAAGAAGAGGAAATTGAAGATTCAAAGCGCCAGAAGAGATATGTGAAATGGAATCAAATAAGAATAGACTATGAAATATATTCCAATAAGCATATGGACTTGGCACCTCTGGAAAGAATTCTTTCGTTTTTAGAGGAAAAATCTGATGGCACCTTTCAAGAACTTATAAAAGGGCTTACTACTCCTTCCTTAGCTGCGCTTGTAGAGACCATAATATCTCTGTTTTTAGACAATAGCCTGAAAAATTCAGAAGCCTTATATCTTTCTTCACTTCAGGATCTGGTGAATGACTACTCTGTGAATCACAGCAATGACCCGGCATCTTTTTTAGAATGGTGGAAATCAAGAGGGAGGCGCATGTCGGTATCAACACCTGAAGGATCGAACGCAGTGCAAATAATGACAATACATAAATCCAAAGGGTTGGAATTCAAATGTGTTATAATACCATTTGCTACAGAGTCTTTTTTACCAAGCAGTAACAAAGAAGAATGGAGATGGGTTGATCCTCTGAAGTTGAAGGGTCTTAACCTTCCTCCGAAGCTTCCGGTTAAAACAGTAGCTTCATTAATGGGATCATCTCATGAATCAGTTTATAGAGAATATATTGATCAGATACTCACAGATAATATTAATATGTGGTATGTGGCTTTCACAAGGGCAAGAAATGAATTATATCTATTCACTAAATCAGCACAGAAAGGTGCATATTCATTGTCAAATTTTATCAAACAAATTCTGATTGATAATACCGAAACATATGATTTTTTCCCCGAGGAGGAATCAAGATTTATAATCTCGACATCACAAATAGAATTTTCTGAAGAAGAGGGAATTATTAAAGTTGGAGAACCCTTTACAAAAGACGAGATTATTACAGAACATATAAAGGAAAAAAAGGAATTATCAGAGAGTATTCATTATTTTGAGGATTATTTTATAAATGAGACACGGCCTCAATTACGTTCATTGGCGACAAAAGTGTCACCATCAGGTGAATTTGGTAGTATCCCTGCAATCAATTAACTTTGCAAAGTATTCGATTTGAACATATATGGATCTTGACGTCGACCCTTTACCATACCCTCAGCTTTCCATTCCATTAAACATTATAGCACAAAAAGCAATAGAATTCCATAGCCCTAATGATTGGGTTGCATGGAGTTTTATTGTATTCACAGCAGTGATATGTCTGATGATGTCGGCTTTCGTTTCGGGGAGCGAAATCGCCTATTTTGGCCTTTCACCTGCTGAAATGGATGAACTTGAGGAAGATGAATCCACAAACTCCGTCAAGGCCGTTAATCTTATCAATCACAGTGAAAGGTTATTAGCATCTATTTTAGTTGCTAACAATTTGGTTAATATCACTATAGTTATACTTTTAAATTTCGCAATCAATCAGATAGTGACCTTTAAAAGCACGGCACTTGATTTTATTTGCCAAACAGTGGTTTTGACCTTTCTTTTGTTGCTATTTGGTGAAATATTCCCCAAGTTGGTGGCAAGGAACAAAACCATCAAATGGGTTATTAAAACTTCAACGGCTCTTACCTTGCTTTATAAAATAACTTCTCCTGTAGCCTCAATAATGGTTAAGTCGGGTAATCTTTTCAATAAGTTCATTTCAAAGAAGCAGGAACAACTGTCGACCGATGAATTGGAAAAAGCACTAAGCATCTCCAACATAAAAGAAGCACAAGATAAAGAAATGCTTGAAGATATCCTTTCATTTGGAGAAAAAGAAGTGAGCGATATCATGATATCACGAGTGGATGTCACAGCTATAGAATTTCATGATTCATGGACCGAGGCGGTAGATGTGATAATTAAATCAGGCTATTCGAGGATACCTGTGTATGATACCTCCCAGGATGTGATAAAGGGAATTCTTTATTCCAAGGATCTTCTTCCCTACATTGGGAAACAATCAGATTCTTTCCGTTGGCAAACGCTATTGAGAGATGCTTATTTTGTGCCGGAAACCCGTAGAATAGATGATCTGCTTGAAGATTTCCGAAAAAGGAAAATCCATATAGCAATTGTGGTGGATGAATATGGAGGCACCCAGGGCATTGTAACCCTCGAAGATATAATAGAAGAAATTGTAGGTGAAATCGATGACGAGTATGATGAAAAGACCTCGATGTATAGAAAGATTAATGCCAATACCTACATTTTCGATGCCAAGATTCCTCTTGGAGATTTTTGTGATATAATGGGAATTGAAGAAGAGGAGTTAGGAGAAACCGGAGAGGCAGAAACCCTTGCCGGTCTGCTTTTGGAGATAAAGGGCGACTTCCCGACAATGAAAGAAACAATAGCAAGGGGCCCGTTGAGATTCCAAGTGACTCAGATAGAGAAACATCGAATAACCAAAGTTAAAGTATGGACGAAAGATTCCCCGACGAATTCGTGACATGGCATCATAAAACCTTCGTGGGTATAAAAGTAGACGAAGTATTCGGTATGGACAGCAAGAACGGCCAAGTGTGGACAGAACTTGCTCGGCAGATTTTTTGTGAACAAGGGGAAAATTATAAAGTAATCGACCATTTTGAAAATGGTGCCCCATATTTGGAAGGATATCCGGGAAGAATATCATTAACTCATACCACCCATTTTTTTGCAGTAGCGACATTGCCGAAGACACCGGAGGTGAATCTTGACAGTTTCAATCCCAGGGCATCAATGGGTATCGATGCTGAATCTCTTGAAAGAACTCAGGTTTTAAAAGTAAGGAACAAGTTCCTATCTGATAAAGAGTTGGAATTAGTACCGGAAGAAAATATAAAAGCCAATATAATTGCATGGACCTCCAAAGAGGCTTTATATAAGGCTGCTTTGACTCCCGGAATGGATTTTCGGGAAAATATCCGGATAACCAAACTTCCGGAACTACAAAATGATCCTGTGAAGGCAAAAGCAGTGTGTTTAGGTGAAGCTGAGATTTTATTTCCGGAAGAAACGGGGAATGGGATTCAAGCAATGAATTTATTCAGTTATGAGTCTTATGGGTGTTGTGTTACTATTGCATTTTCGCCAAAATGTGCTAAATTCGGGAAATGAACCATTCCGGGAATATGATGTTATAACATCAGATAATATTAACACTCAAAAAAACAGATTATGAAAAAATTAGCATTATCTCTCTTAGGATTAGGTTCATTATTGGCAGTTAGTGTAAGTGCAGCAAATTATACCCCGACACAATCGGAACCTCAATATCAGGAACAGTGTCAACCGGCCCCTTGTTATACTGATACTTGTTATAACTTGCCGTGTAATGCCCCCGTAAATAATACGACACAAAGCCAAGAGCCATGTGCACCATGTTATCCGGCCCCTTGTGCTCCTGACACTGTTTGCAATCCGGCGCCATGTGCTCCTGCACCATGTTATACAGGTTGCTGACCACTATTATTCAAAAATAAATTTTGTAAGAGGGAGTCTGATACATTTCAGATTCCTTTTTTTATTTTCTGATGGTAGATTTTTTCACTTCCTGTTTTTTTATGGGTCGTATATTCTTTTTGTCGGATGGTTTGTGGGCGGAATCCAATTCCAGGAATGGATCAGTGATATCCACAACAGCAGGAGTAATCGGGTGGCTCACCGGAGTTTCAATAACTTTATTATATGACAATTGGAAGAAAATCAAGACTCCGGCTCCAAGTAATAATTGTCCTATAAGCCCCCAGCAAAATTTATAACATTGCTGTCGAAACCCAAACCATAATCTCACGATAGAAATAGCACCAATAAGAATGAAAAGCACCCAAGCAATCCATAATGAAAAAAGATGGCAGGCAGTGCATATATCTATGAGCAGAGGTATGGTTAATATTGCCGATACGGCATACCATACTGTATAGTGTTTAAAAACAGGCTTTTTCATAACTATCTATTGCAGGAAGAGCAGATGCCGGAGATTATGTAGCTGGTTTCATGAGATTTATATCCGTGAGGAAGTTCCACTTTCGGAACATTAATAGAGGTGAGGCATATGGTAGTTCCGCATTTCTCACATCTGAAATGCACATGTGAATCATCATGATTTTCATGGTCATGACTCAGACACAGTTCATATTTAACCGATCCTGAACCATCATTGAAGGAATGCAATAAATGGTGTTGTTTAAAGAGGGACAAGGTTCTTGAAATGGTGGATTTGTCTACAGTGTCCAAGATATGCTCTATTTCTGATAGTGAAGCGGGGACAGAGTTATCCATCAGACATTTATACACCAATATTCTGACTGGAGTTGGATTTATACCTACTTTTTTAAGAATATTTTCAACCTCCTCATTCATGGCAAGGTTCTCTTTTTACTCTTGCAAACAGTAAAGCTTTTCCCGATGATGCATCCGTTAATTGAAAGGCTGACAATAAATTATCTTCAACGGAGTCAGATCTTAGTAAAACAGTTTCCATTCCATAGGAAGCTTCATGCAGAAACGACAATTCAATCCTTTTCACTCTGGTTGTGTCATGTTCCTGAAGGGAAAACTGATTTAACAGCATGGTAACATATCTCACAGTATTGACATGGCGATAAAAATCCAAATCGCAATATTTGAAGGTATATTCAAATGGCTTATGGGTTGCTTGGATAGATTTGCTGTGACCATCGGGTGTGTCATAATGAATGGGAAAATGTTTTTGCTGCAAAGGAATCGGTGCCTTCTCCCCTAAAATCAAGTGGGATGGTAAATTAAAATGAGAAAGACCAAGATTCTTATGGGTTACAGCGTCTATCACCAGCCAGATTGTTCTGCAATATCCATATATTTTACCATCTGAGGAACTTATAGAGAAACAACGAGTTGAAAAATGTCGATTGAAATCTTCCATCCAAGTTTTTATAACATAAGTAGAGTTGACCTCGGGAATATAGTCCATGTCTATAGTGAGTCGCGAAAGAATCCAGCCGGCATTTATGTCGGTCATTGAAGGATTTCCAATACCCAAAGAATTAGCATGTTCAGTGGCTATCTCTATAATGTTGGAGGTTAATGAAGTGAAGGATAAAAGACCCTCGGCATTAGCCTCATTGGCAGATAAAAAATATTTCTTTTCAATATATGGTTGCATTCCTGATTTACTATTGCATAGTTTGGTGTAAAGTTACAGAAAATTTAATAAATCTCAATTTTTTCATTATTCAGCGCGTCTATATTTTCGCCTTTTTTTCTTACCTTTGCAAGTATATCAAAGCACTCCAAGGAAAGATGCCGGAGTGGTCGAACGGGACGGTCTCGAAAACCGTTGTACCCTATGGGTACCCAGGGTTCGAATCCCTGTCTTTCCGCTAATAGAAGAATACCATGGAAATAGAGAGATTCATTCCTTCCTCACAATTGATTATCAACGATGATAATTCGGTTTTTCATATCCATCTGAAACCAGAGCAATTGAGGGATAAGATAATACTTGTGGGAGATCCCGGAAGAGTCACCATGGTAGCATCTTATTTTGATTCCATAGATTATGATGTTTCATCAAGGGAATTCCATGCTATAGCAGGCAAATATAAAGGGAAGGAATTAATGTGTATTTCCCATGGTATAGGTGCTGACAATATAGAAATAGTGGTGACAGAACTTGATGCATTAGCTAACATAGATTTCAAGACACGTAAAGTAAGAAAAGATAAGAGAGTTTTGGAATTGGTGAGAATAGGCACTTCCGGTTCACTTCAATATGACCTTAAGATAGGAGATTTTGTTATCGCACAGAAGGGAATGGGATTTGATGGTATCCTCAATTTTTATGAGGGCCGGGATTCTGTGTGTGATCTGAAATTTGAAAATCAATTCTGTACTTATGTTGACTGGAACCCACTATGGGCACGTCCTTACGTAGTTGACGCCGACGAATCCTTGGTATCCAGAATCGGCGGTGATGATATGGTGAGAGGTAATACAATCGCATCCGTAGGTTTTTATGCTCCTCAGGGACGTGAAGTAAGGCTTAGATTAAAAGACCCTGATCTGATTAAAAGAATAGAAGAGTTCAGATATAATGGCACTCCTATTACAAATTTCGAAATGGAGAGCGCATGTCTACAGGGGATGGCGAAATTGCTTGGACATAAAGCGTTGACAGTATGCTGCATAATCGCTCAAAGAAGGGAAGAAAACGCTAATACTGATTATAAACCATCCGTTGCCAGACTGGTAGAAACTGTATTGGAGAGGATATAAGGGTTAAAGTATAATATATTTGAGATTAGGAGATTGAGTATCGGTTGCCGGGATGGCGCATAATGATACCATCAAATTCCAATTCACTGAGCAACGCTAAAAGTTTTGACGCCGGTATACCGGTCTGATGCACTATCTGATCCATCTGGACCGGGTGTGAAGCATATTTCAGAATTTCATAAATTCTTTTGTTATCTCCTTGTAGTTCAGGGAAAAGATTTCTATGTTGAGAGTTTACAGCCAAGTTTAAAGGTTGCCACCCTGTTATTTCTATAAGATCTGCGGCACATTCAATTAGATGTGCCTTGTTCTTTCTAATAAGGAGATTGCACCCTGAGCTAAGATCGTCGGAACTTCTACCCGGCAATGCCATCACATCTCTGTTATACATGAAAGCATAATTGGCAGTAGACATCGCTCCACCTTTAATATTGCTTTCCACTATTATAGTGGTGTCTGAAAGTCCGGCTACAATTCTATTACGGGCCAAAAAGTTTGGTTTAAAGGGTGTGGTGCCAAAAGGATATTCAGATAATAAAGCGCCTCCGGATTTTATTATATCTTTAGCCAAACCTCTGTTGGCAGCCGGATATATCATGTTTAAACCATGGGCAACAACCGCCACTGTTTGTATTCCTTTTTCAAGGGCTTTTTTATGAGCAGCGGCATCAATACCATAAGCGAGCCCGCTTACAACAACGGCATCATCAAAATACTCACTGATTTCCTCTACTATCTTATTACAAAAATCCAGACCATAAGGAGTAGGTTTTCGGGTTCCCACCACCGATACCATATGTTCAGAATCTAAATCAGCATCACCTAATTTATAAAGAATCAAAGGCGCATCGTAGATTTCAGCGAGTTTTCCCGGATAATCTTCATCAAGGAGAAAGAGCGGTTTTATATTATGGTCTTTTATCTGTTGCCATTCTTTTTGAGCCTTTGTAAGAGCTTCTTCACGGGCAATTTTATCGAATTCGTGTTCTTGACGTATGCCAAGTCGCACAATTAGTTCTTTTGTGGGAATAGTGAAAAATTCTTCGGGAGAAATTTTTTTCAGGTCAATCTGTCGTAGCAAAGAGGCATTCATTTTGTTTAAAAATGAAAAGGCCATTTTGTAAACTATCTCCCTGTCTTGCATTTAATCCAAATATTTAGAAAAAACATCAGCTATTTCATCTCCACGAGAAAGTTTGCCATCTTTAAGAATTACTGCAGTGACTATTCCTTCTATCACTTTTTCTCCCGAGAGTTTATAAATGTCTTGGTAAAAAATATACCGAGGCCCTTTTCTTTCAATTCTTATACAACTTAAAAATTTATCTCCACTCATAAGGGGAGTGAAATATTCCATTTCAATTTTTCTTACCACAGCATCTATTCCGTTTTTGTGCATTTCAATAAAAGGGAGTCCGGCTTCCTGGCAAAATTTATGTCTGGTATGTTCCATGTAATGCAAGTAATTAGCATTATTCACTATTTGTTCGCAATCCAGTTCATAATCCCTCACCTCCATTTCCAGTTGGAAACAATATTTCTTATTATTCGAATCTTTCATGTCATTTTTTGAAATCGTTAATCAATTCCTGCATTTCACCGATAGAGTTCAAAGCACCAATGGGGAGCCATAACCATCCCAAATTTTTAAAGGATAAGATGACATAATCGTAACCAATTTTAATTTCATTAAATAAAAATTTATCAATTACATAATCTTTTTGAGGTGCATATGTCAAACCATTTTCATCTTCCGTGAAAAATTCTACTATGATTTTTTCATCAAATTTCAACTTGTGAGGTATGGTGTTGAAAGTGGTCAATGGTTTCATTCCATAAAAGAAATATAGAAACGCCACAATCATTGGAATAATCATAAATATCCATATCAGGGCAAGGATAAAAAAACGATTATCGTAAAAGCAACCAATTAAAGCAAAAATTACAATTCCTACTAATGCAATAATCAACCATAAGATTCCATTTTGCATGAAAAGAACAGAAAACATTTTTCGGGAGGGCATCTTTATAATACCGGACTCTATCATTTCTCTCTAAGAGCTCTTGTGGCATTGTAGGTTTTTAGATTTACCGGCACCAAAGTCTGTACATATCCTGTACCCTCTTCATTAAAAAGCTTGCTTATATCAATATATTTGTTGCCGTTTCCTTTTGTGAAGGGAAAAACTTCAGCTTTCCTCTTCAAAACAATGTCACACTGCGGAGAGCGACCATTTATTTCTCCACCTTTTAAAACAGGGTCGACACCGTCTTCTTTACAATACACCGGAAATATTTCGCTGCAGGGAGGATATCCCAGTCCCGACCACATTATGTATTGCCGAGTAAGAAATTCCGGATCCAATTCTTCATTTTCGTTTAAAGGTTGGCATCCTTCCACAGCTATGGTAGCAGTTGATGTGAATCTTGGAATAAAATCCTGATCTATTACCCACCGATCCTCACCGATTGAGAAATCTTTACCAAGCAATGCATGATAAAAAGATCGACTCAATACTTCTGTTAGAACTTCAGGGGCGATACTTTTACTTTCTATGTAAGGAGCCAACAAATATTCAGCATTGTTTTCACGTATGAAACCGAAACCTTCATTTTCTCTACCGGCATGACTATAGTTGGTTCTTACTAAGACATGAGAAGGGGAGTCTTCAAGATTAAATCTCACATATGAATGATTATTAGTTTCGAAATAGGCACCTTTCCCATAAGCATCGATCACACCGAAATTGGCTTCCGCCCCCATTGGCTTACTTATTGAATCCAATAATGAAGCAAAATCATCAACTGTCTTGCATTTTTTCAAGGCTTTCGTCATAATCAAGCCTTCTTTATCCATATCTTTTTCAGGGACGTTATCGTCCTTTAAATTATAGGAAGCTGTGTTCATCACGGCAAAGCCGTATTCATTCATACCTATCCAGGCTTCATTCAACAAAGAATCCTTGGCATTGAATAAAGCAACGTATGCGAACTCCCCGTCACACCCTGGGATATATTCTATTTTATTATCCGAGGCACTTGTATCTCGATTTTTCCATAAAATTGGTCGACCATATGGATTCATATCTGCCCCAATTATAGCCGAAGTGCAAGAATATATATCAAAAATAAAAGCCACCATAAAACAAATGGCCACAAAAATGCGTTTCATGTTTACCAAATTATATAAGTCAGTAACTATCCGTTTAAACAAATACAAAATTAATCAAAATAATCTAAGTTATGGCTATTCCGGAAGATCCTTATATGTTATTGAGTTTTATCAATATGAAATTAAGAGATGGAGAATATGAAAATTTGGAAGATTTATGTGATTCCTTGGGAATCAATAGCCAAGAAATAAAAGAGAAACTGCATAACGCAGGCTTTGATTTTGTGGAATCGGCAAAGCAGTTCCGATAAAAATAAGCATGTGTTAAGTATTGTTTACATAGTTAAAACCAGTATAATTTAATGAACATTCAAAGAGATGGAATGTTCTATATACATAAAAGCAATATGGAATAGTATTTAAGGTTTCGTGAGAAAGTTTAAATGCGAGAAAGTTTAGTTAGATATGTTTATAGTGGAATCGGGAGAGGGACGTTGTGAATCGCCCCTCTCTTATTTATTTTGAACCAGTTACGATTTGTAATTTATTGGATTATAGTATGTTGCTGAAAAATGTTATAAGGAAATAAGAGGAATTAAAAGGAAGATAATAGCATTGAATGGAAGGGATTTTAGTTACATTTTTAGTTCTCATTTGCATAGATTTTATCAAAATTGGTTACATTTTTAGTTCTCATTTTTTTCGATAATTCGATAATTCCAAAAATGGAATCGGGAAAAGGGAATTGGTGTCTTTATGGGAAAAGACAGGATGAGACTTACTGAAAATTTCACACTCGAGGAGCTGACAGCATCGACGACTGCGAGAGCAAGAAAAATAGACAACACTCCCAATGAACTTCAAAAGTCAAATCTTCTAAGACTTGCCAAAGAGATTCTACAGCCGGTCAGAAACCGGTGGGGCAAACCAATCATCATAACCAGCGGCTACCGGTCCCCGGCACTCAATAAAGCCGTGGGAGGAGTAGCCACGTCCCAGCATCTTCAAGGAGAGGCGGCCGATATAAATCTCGGAAAGAACAATCCCGAACTTTTCCGGCTCATGAAACAGATGGTGGCAAACGGGGAAATCACGGTGGGCCAACTCTTGGATGAGAACGGAGGCAGCTGGATTCACGTGAGCTTGCCCAATGGAAAATGGCGGAATTATGTGAACAGCATTTGGAGTTAAATATTGCACATTTCTAATAATATTGTGCAATATTGCACAAATTCATTAAATTTGTGCAAAAATCGGATTAAGGGTGACGGCGGAAGAGAAAGCAAAAGATTTTCTTGAATTCATTGGCCAGCATATGGCGAGGCTTAAACGTAACCTTGCCAAGAACATCACCTTCAAGCATGATATCTTCGAGGATGCCTTCCAGGATACTGTTGTGAGGGTGTATGACTCCATCATACGCAATAATCCGGATATAGAGGATTACGAGAGATATTTCTTCCAGGCATCCCGCAAATGGTATATCACCTTGAACGGAAAGGAAGAGAAACGTATGACAAGGGAAATAAAGCTCTCCGGTCCACCCGGCGGTCTTTATGATATAGCGGAAGAAGAAGATTATTTTAGTCTCGCCAGTGAGGAAGAGTTGAGTTTTTTGTTGAGAATGGAATTCGGGGAAAAGGAAACAGAATTGTTTATGGATTACGAAAGGGAAAAGACACTCGGGAGAACCAGCTATAAAAAATTCGGGATGGAACTTGGCATCCCCTCCATAAGGGTGAAGGAAGCGGTCAAGAAAATAAAACGTCACCTCCGTGCGAAATATCCGGGCGGGCTGACTTCCCAGAAGGCGGCGGAGGAAACCGAGAAGGCGATTATATCGAAACTGAAGGATCAATTTGAGAATGGCTTACATCGAGAAGAAGAAACCGAAACAGCGGGAGAAGAAACTTGTCAAGGTTAACGAGCGACAGGAAGTGTACCGCACGCTATTGTGGAAAAAGCTCCGGATGTATAAACTGATGACACAGCCCCTATGTGAAGTATGCGAGACAGAGGGAAAGACCACACCCGGGGAACATGTTCACCATCTGATAACCTTTGTGGGAGCGCCTACGGCTGTGGAACGGGACCGGCTCGCCTACGATGAGGAAAACCTTATGACGGTGTGCAGCCGGTGCCATGCGAGAATACATGGCGGTGACCTTCAGGGATGTCAAAGCAAGGAAGAGATTTGTAAAAGGATAATGCATAAGTGAAAGGGATATGAAAATCGGTGATATAGAATTGGGAGCGCGCCGCCGACGTGAAACGGAGGTCCTATTGGGTCAAGTGATGAAGAAATGCGAGGAAAACGGCGACCTTGATGCACGGGACGCCATAACCTGGCGGCTCCTTGCGGATGATCTTGACAACTACTTCCAGAGCCGTTCCGAAATGAAGAAAGAAGGCTTCGTGTATATGACCGACAGAGGCAACTTTTCACTCTCGCCGCATTTCAACGCCAACGCCAAGACCCAAAGCCTCATCCAAGGCTTGCTGAAAGATCTGGGACTGACCCCCGCATCAAGAAACAAGATGAAGAAAAACGAATCCACCGAAGAGGATTCATTGTTGGAAAAGTTCTGGAAAGGTGGCACAAACTGACCTCAAGGAAATAAAGAAAACCGACTATTACCGGTATGCCGATAAAGTGGCGAAAGGTAAGATTTGCGCCTGTCTCTATGTAAGACAGGCGTGCGAGCGTTTTATATGCGACCTCAAGCGCAAGGACCTCATATTCCGCAAAGACAAGGTTGACCGGGGCTTGATGTTCATCAACACCTTGAAACACTTCGCCGGAAAGAGCAGCGGAAATCCGTTCATACTGGAACCTTTCCAAGCCTTCATCGTGGCCAACCTTCTCGGCTGGTATTGGAAGAAGACGGGCTTCCGCAGATTCACATCTGCCTATATCGAGATGGCGAGGAAAGGAGGTAAGACAGCATTGATAGCGGCCTTGGCGATGTATTTCTTCCTCGGTGACGAAGAGGATGCGGCGGAGGTGGATATCGCCGCCAACGATTTCGATCAGGCCAAGATCTGTTTCAGTTTCATTCAGCAGTATTCTCGTCAACTCGACAGCAAGGGGAAATATCTGAAAGTGCTTCGCAGTTCGGTTGAAATGCCGATGAATGCAAGCAAGGTGAACGTTTTTTCAGGCAATGATAAAGGCAAGGACGGATTCAACGCTTCGGTGGGAATCATCGACGAATATCACAGCGCACCGAACACCAGGATGAGAGACGTAATAAAATCCTCCATGGGTATGCGCGAGAATCCGATGCTGCTCACTATCACTTCGGCAGGCTTTGACAAAACTCTTCCTTGCTATGCGCTTCGAACAACATGCGCAGAGATCCTCAAGGGGCTCAAGACGGATGACTCGCTTTTCTGCATCATTTTCACGCTCGACGAAGAAGACGACTGGAGAGACCCGGGAGTGTGGGTCAAGAGCAATCCCAACCTGGGAAAGACAGTGACCGAGAAATATCTGCGTGAGCAGGTGAATTCGGCGATCAACAATCCCGGCGAGGAACTTTCGGTAAGGACCAAGAATCTCGGGCAATGGCTCTCGAGCGCCGATATATGGATACCGGAACATTACATAATGGGATGCAGCGCAGACGTAAGGCTTGAAGACTTCGAGGGAGCCGACGTGTGGTGCGGAGCCGACCTTGCAGTGGTGGACGACATGACGGCCTTCACCTATATGCTCAAGAGGGAGGACGACCCGAAACTATACTTCAAGACTATATACTATCTTCCCGAAAGCGCCCTTAACGATTCTCCCAACAAAGACAAATACATGGGATGGAAACGCAACGGCTTCCTTAAACTGACACCGGGAAACGTAACCGACTATCAGTGGATCACAAACGATATCATGGAAACCTCAAGGGGTATGATGATCCACAAGATTTTCTACGACCGCTACAATGCGGTGAGCTGGGTGACGCAATGCACAGAACTGGGATTGCCCATGGAGGAATATTCTCAGACCCTGGGGAATTTCAACCGCCCGACACGTGAATTCGAACGTTTGTGCCGCAGCGACGGTTTAGTGATAGACAACAATCCGATAACCCGGTGGATGTTCACCAACGTCGCGCTCAAGCATGACCACAACGGAAATGCCAAGCCCGACAAAGGACTCGGGAGAGCGAGGAAGATAGACGGAGTGATATCTATGCTTGAGGCATTGGGAGGCTACCTGATAACCCCCGCAGTGGATGTGAGCATCTATTAACGATTTTTGGAAGTATGGTGTCTTTATAGGCAAATGGGAAATTTGCTTGACAAAATCTTCAGGAGGCACCGCCACCATCCGGGAAGGGATTATCCTTATTCCTTTGACGACATGGGTGCTCTGATGTATGGCAAAGGGAGCTGGAACAGCAACTATTCGATGAAGCTCAGCACGGTCTACCGCTGTGTGAGCTGTATCAGCGATTCCGTGGCCCAGTTGCCCCTGGAGGTGTTCACCGTGGATTCCAAAGGGTTCAAGACCAAACAGAGAGGACACCCGATGTTTGGTATCCTCAACGCCAAGCCCAATGCAAGAATGACACGTTTTGTCTTCATGCAGCGTATGGTGGAGAGCATACTTCTTGAAGGGAACGGCTATGCCTACATACATCGTGACAACGGAATGGTGAGGCAGCTTATCTACATTCCTTCCAATTATGTCACCATCGTCTATCCCCCTACACTCGACCGGCCGGTTGAATACATAATCAGCGGTGAAGGCTGGAGTCAAAGAGTGCAGGCTTCCGACATGATCCATCTGGTGAACCATACAAGTGACGGGGTAACCGGTATTTCCACACTCGAATATGCAAGGGAGACATTAAGGCTCTCAAGAAGTGCCGAAAGGCATGCTTCGAATTTCTTCGACAGCGGATGCGGCATCGGCGGTATTCTGAAAAGTTCTACCAAACTAACCGATGAGCAGGCAAAGAAAGCCAAGGAGGCTTGGAACAATGCCTTTGTGAGAAACGGGGGAGAGAGCAACGGAGTAGCAGTGCTTGGAGCCGACATGGATTATCAGCCGGTGACAGTCAACGCCAGGGATGCCCAGCTGTTGGAAACCCGTGCATTCAACGTAATAGACATATGCCGGTTTTTCGGTGTGAGCCCTGTCAAGGCATTCGACCTGAGCAAGAGCAGCTATTCCACCGTCGAGGCCACGAACATAGGTTTCCTCACTGAAACGCTTTCCCCTCTGCTTGAGAAGATAGAGCTTGAGTTCGAGACCAAGCTGTTCAAGGAGGGTGAGAAAGTGGACGTGCGTTTCGATGTGAGCCAACTGCTGAGGGCCGACAAACAGAGCCTTGCCAATTACTACAGGACGATGAGCAACATCGGTGCCATAACTATCAACGAGATACGGAGAGAGATAGACCTTCCGGCAGTGGAGGACGGCGACACCAATTTCATACAGGGCAACCTTCAGACAATCAAGAATGCGATCAATGCCAGGCCTAATGGCGGGGGGGAAAGTGGAAAGTTGAAAGTTTAAAGTCAAAAATAGATGAGACACGACGAAAAAAGAGAAATCGAGATATCCCTGAGGCTACACGACCGAAGAGGCAGGGATATAAGGGCGGCTCTGTGCGAGGGACTGAGGATAAAGGTCTGGACCCAGGATCCCCGGTGCTTCCTGACGTATCATATGCGAGACATTCTTCAGACCGACTATGACGATATCCTTAGGATACCGGATTTCGAGATGGACGCATTGGCACCGGGAGTTATAGTGTACCGCTACACCTTCTTCGAGCACCACAGCGAGACTGCCGACACCGTTATAACCGACATCAAATGGAGGGGCGGCCATCCCGACGGAAGACCGCACCGTCCGCTTGGCCCTGATCATTTCAAGGAATTAGGCCGGATAACCGAACTCCTGGAAGACCTTGACCACAAGCTTTCGGAGAAAGTGAGAGGACTCTACAATTACATACAAAGGAATTATCCCGATGAGATAAAAGCGGAGGTAGAGAGGGCAACGGATGCGGAAAAAGATCTCCTTGACCGCATTGTGGATCTTGTGGAGAAACTGAAGGATGAGAAAGAGCGTGCCCAAGGGGTTGAGATAAAACTTGTGAAAGATCTCGGCGAACTCATCGAGTCCTTTGAATCCTTCAGGGACAGCTACAACGAAAGCAAGGCCGAGGAATCGGCGAGCATTGGATCTACCCTGGAGAGCATGCAGGCAGACACCATTTCCATCAGGCGAGATATCCAGAAAATCAAGAACACCGTAAAGGAAAGGTTGGCAGAGATCAAGGGTGATATCGACACCTTGAAGGACAAGGTGAAAAAGAACACCACTGCGATATCGAAGAATTCCGACCAGATTTCCAAAGCCAAGACCAAAGTCAGGGAACTCCAGGCGAACCTTGAAACTGAGGTCACAAGGGCCAAGGAAAACGAAGGGATATTGAGAACCGGTATCAGCGACAACAAGGAAAGGCTCAATGAGGAAACCCAGCGTGCCAAGCTTGTGGAGAAAGATATCGTCGATTCATTACTGAAACTCAAGCAGAAAGTTTCCGACGGTGAAAACACCATGGAGGTAAGTCTTTCCTCCCTCAGGAATGAACTCACCGAAAGAATCGATTACCGCATCCGTGAAATCGTTGGCGCCGCACCGGAGGCTCTTGACACGCTTGAAGAGATAGCGGCAAGGCTCAAGAGCGATGATGACGCGTTGAAGGCATTGAATTCGCTGCTCAGCGAAAAGGTGAATGAGGAGGATGTCTATAAGAAGACAAAGATCGATGAACTGCTGATAGATATCCGTAACCTTATCATGGTCGAGACCCAGCGTGCCAAGCTTGCAGAAAAAGCCAACGCCGATGCAATAGGAGTGATCAACGGCGACGAGAACACCATAGGAAGCATCAAGCATGCGGTGGAGGATGCCAACCATTATGCAGACGATGCCGTGCATGCCCTTGACGACCGAATAGAGCCGGTTGGGTTAAGTGTCATCCAGGGATGGTTCAAGAGATAAGGATCAATAGAAAAGGCACCCCGTGCCTTACACAGCCAAGACAAAATATTTGAGACTAATTAATTTCATTAATCAATTTTTAAAAACTGACAGCAATGGCAGAACAGAAGAAAAAATTCATCAGCGAAGCTGGTGGTAAAGAAATCGTGGACCAGATCCTTGCGATCATCGAAGAGTTGGCAACCAATGACGCCCTCCAGGCAGCACTCGCCAACTATACCAACACCACCGACATGAACGCGGCTATCAAGGCAGCTGTGGACGCTTCCGAGAAGAAGATCTTCGGAGACGGTGAGCTTGCAGAAGCCTTCGACACCATCAAAGAGATCGGTGACTACCTCAAGGACCACGACGAGGTTGCCGAAGCCATCAATCAGGCGATCGCCCAGAAACTCGGCAAAGAAGAAGCCGAAGGAATCTATCAGAAGATTGCCGACATGGCGAACTATGTGACAAGCACATCATTGTCATCAACACTCGCAGAATATGCCAAGACATCGGAAGTGGAAGGCATGCTCGAGGAATATGCCAAGAGCGAGGACGTGGTTTCCAACGAGACCTATCAAGCTGACAAGGCTACATTCGCTACCAAGGCTGAATTGGCAGAGATTGAACCAGATGAAGTGCCTGTGGCTGATATCCAAGGCTGGTTTAAGAAAGATTAAGCATAGAGTTCAGAAGTATTAGGGTAGTTAACAGGGGAAGGGAGAGTGATGCTTCCTTCCCTTGCAAGAAAATGAAAACAGTTAGGAAATATGGCTGAAGAAAAAGTTAAGAAAAGATTCCTGAGCGAGGCGGGGGGGAAAGAGATCGTGGATCAGACCCTCGCAATCGTGGATGAGCTAAGAGAAAACACAGGAGCACCTGAAATATCGGTAAGCGATGACGGCTATCTGGTGGTTGACGGCGTTAAGCAGATGAACAAATGCCTTATCGGTCCACAAGGTCCACAAGGTCAGCAAGGAGAGAGGGGCTTGCAAGGCGAGACCGGGCCACAGGGTGAACAAGGCTTGCAAGGTGAGACCGGAAACGAGGGACCTCAGGGACCGGCAGGAGCTAAAGGCGATGCCGGTGAACCCGGAGCCAAGGGTGATAAGGGTGATAAGGGCGACAAAGGGGATAAAGGGGATAAAGGGGATAAAGGGGACACTCCTGTTATAACGGTAAATTCCGAAGGATATCTCGTTGTGGACGGTGTCACCCAAAGCAATAAAAATCTTGTAGGGCCGCAAGGGCCTCAAGGTAATCCCGGCACCAACGGAAGCACTCCTACAGTCTCTGTTGACAGTGAAGGTTATCTGACAGTCAACGGTGTCAGACAAGCCGCCGTTAATCTTAAAGGGCCAAAAGGAGATACGGGAGCCCCGGGTGCAAACGGTACTAATGGAACCAACGGTAAAGACGGTACTAATGGTGTAAGCTGTACTCATAGTTGGAATGGCACCACATTGAACGTTACGAGTGCAAGCGGCACAAGCGGTGCCAATCTGAAAGGGGATAAGGGAGACAAGGGGGATAAAGGCGATAAGGGAGACAAAGGTGACAAAGGTGACACCGGAAATACTGGTCCACAGGGCCCGCAGGGTCCGGCTGGTACTGATGCAGTCACTCAAGGTTGTTTGTTAGGAACAATTGAGAGTGTGCCGGTTTCGGGCAATGTCACAAACTATACTAAGGCTGTGGATGCAGGCAGACAGGTTCATGTGATATTTGTTAACAGCAGCTCAACGGCTGATTATACGGTTGCTATCGCCACTACCTACAAGACTCCCGATGGTTCCCCACTTACACTTACCGTACCGAAAGGAGGTTATGCGGAAGCCAACTTCATGAATATCGGAGGCACAACTTATGTCAGAGGTGTATAAAAAAGATATCAGCTATGGAAAAATATACATATATAAAATTAGGTAAAGGTTACCTTGACTTCAATGAGAAGTTCAATCCCGAATTGTTCGACAATCTTGGCGAGACATACGAAGATTATCTTCAGGACAAATGGGTGCTTTTGAGCGAAGATCAAGTCAGATTCCATGAAGAACACCCACAGGCTTCAGTCAAAGAAGTGTTGGCAATGGAGCTTCAGGTTCATGTTAGGACTCTTGAAGAAGCTAAACAAGAGAAGATCTGGCAGATTGCAGCCTATGACACCTCTTCGGAAGTGGACAGCTTTACTATAAACAAGGCTATCGTTGCTTGGCTTGACCCGAACACAAGGGCAGACTATAAGCAAAGTATCGAGGCTGCCAAATTGCTCGGAGAAGAGAATGTTACATTCTTCATCAACGGAAATGAGTTCACCGTTCCGACAAATCTTGCTGAGTTTATGTTGGCTCAGATTCAGCTCTATGCCAACAGGAGCTATTGTGTGACCGAAAGACATAAGCTGAATGTGGAAGCCTTGGAAAGTGTGGAGGATGTTGATTCGTATGATTACAAGACTGGTTATCCGGAGAAGTTGAACTTTGATATTCAATAAAGATGAGCAGGAGAAGGTTGTTAGAAAATGGCGTAAACGCCAATGGATATGATTTTGTTGATATGGGGGCAGCCGGAATTTGGGCTGCCTGTAATGTAGGAGCGAATAAGCCGGAAGAATACGGCTTATATTTCGCTTGGGGGGAAATAACAGGATATAAAGATCAATTTTCTGGAAAGGGTTTTTATTGGAATGATTACAAATGGAGCAATGGCTCAACAAGAGAAACATTAACAAAATATTGTAATTCATCATCGCATGGTAAAGTAGACAATAAATCAATACTGGATTTAGAAGATGATGCTGCTCACATTATTATGGGTGGAAATTGGCGTATCCCAACAATTGAAGAATTTAGTACTTTGTGGGATACATGTAATATTATTTGGACTTCACGGAATGGCATTAATGGAGCATTGTTCTCTTTAAAAACTGACTCTTCCAAAACTCTATTTTTCCCGGCGTCTGGTAGGTTGAGCCAAATGGTAAAGTCCGAGGAAGGTTCTAGAGGCTTATATTGGTCGTCTTCGCTACATCCGAACTTCAGTTACATGGCACAATGCCTTCTCCTTAGATCCGGCTTAGAGAACTCGATCAACTACAATGACCGTTACACTGGTTATTCTGTTCGTGGTATTTTAGATATTTAAAAACTTTTAACACTATGAGAATCAGAACTTTGCTGAATGGGGGGGGTAATTTACATAATGGCTATGAGTATGTAGACTTGGGGTTAAGTGTTAATTGGGCCTCTTATAATGTTGGTGCCTCAAAAGAAACAGAGCCAGGCTTATATTTTAAATGGGGGGCAACTGCTGGATATCCGACACCGACTTCCGATTTTCAAAGAAGCACATATCTCACTGGAGTTAATGAACTGCCTTTAGTCAATGATGCTGCCAATATTATAATGGGTGGAGCTTGGAGGACGCCATCTGCTTCAGAAGTTACAGAATTACTTAATGCTTGTAATAGAACTTTTGTTAATAATTATAAAGGCTCCAAATATAGTGGTCTTTTACTCACACTAAAAAAAGATAGTAGCAAAACTATTTTCCTGCCAAATGCTGGACGACTCAATGGAAGTTCGGCCGATAACATAAATGGTGGAGGGTTGGGCTATTATTGGTGCAATAACCCATCTTCTTCCTCAGCTGCTTATAGCCTTCAGGTAACCACGGCAGGAAATCCAACGATTCCTCAATCATCTAAGGCTTACGGTCTCTCAGTTAGGGGGGTCTTCAACGAGGATGATATATATGTACCTGTTTATAATAATGGATACGAATATTTGGATTTGGGCCTTTCCGTGAAATGGGCTACTTGTAACGTAGGAGCCACTCGTCCGGAAGGCTATGGATTATATTTTGCTTGTGGAGAAATAACAGGATATTCAGGGATAACTACAGAAAAGAAATTCAGTTGGGACGACTATAAATTTGGCGGTTCTTCAAGTAATTTCACCAAATACAATTCAACTGACGGACTAAGAACCCTACAGCCTGAAGATGACGCCGCAAGGGTAAATATGGGTAGCAGTTGGAGAATGCCTACATTTGATGAGATTTTAGAACTCTACAACGCATGTGACACAATGTGGACAACAATAAATGGTGTATACGGCAGATTATTTGTCTTGAAGACTAAAAAATCAAAACAATTATTCTTCCCGGCAACCGGTTATTGCATCAACGGAGTATTGCAAGAACGTAATTCTATAGGTCGCTTTTGGGGAAGCACAATAAATAGTGAACAAGTCTCAAGGGCATATTATTTAATGGTTAATTCAACAGACGCTTATCCATACGGGCACCTTGATAGGTGTTATGGCATGACAGTTCGTGGAGTATTTTATTGATAAATAAAACCACCCACGTCTCCTTGCAGAGTCGTGGGTGACAATGAAAAAGTTAATCTCAATACTGCTTCTCTTTCTGTTGCTGTTGGCGTGTTCCTGCAAGACACAGAGGCAGGTTCAGTATGTACCTGTAGAAAGCAGCCATACCGCATTTGAGCTTGATTCGCTGAACCGGCTTATCCGTTCACTCTGGGAGCATTCCATTCAGACGAAAGAAAGCGAGAAGGTAAGCGTTAAGGAAACCAACACCTACACTCTCAATGAGCAGGGCGACACGATAAAGATAATCATAGAGAAGGAGAAGGACTCAAGCAAGGAGATACAGAGGCTTGAACAGTATTATCTTTCCGTCATAGACTCTATTTCAAAAACGAAGGTAAGGGTTGATTCCATTGACAGGCCAGTTCCCTATCCCGTTACGGAATATGTAGAGGTCAACCGGCTTTATTGGTGGCAGAAGGGGCTGATGTGGATAGGCGGCATAGGCATCCTATTTGCCGGGTTCAACATCGTGTCGATGATAAGGAGAAAGTAGATTTTTTCATGAGAAATAGATTTATTGGTTAAGAAGGAAAGGCTCTCTTGGGAAAGAGGGTCTTTTTGATTATTATTTTTTTTAAATAATTTGGAAATAAGTAGAAAAATAACTACCTTTGTATTGTCAAACATAAAGGAAAAGTTTATGAAAAAGATGAAAGCAAAGGAGGTGATAGCACTGTTGGAAAAAGACGGGTGGTATCAACTTAAAAATAAAAGAACCGGAGGAAGCCACAAACAATATAAGCACCCGACCAAGAAAGGAAAGGTTACAATCAACAAGAAAGACAACGAAGATATAGACCAATTTACACTGAATAGCATATGGAAACAAGCGGGGTGGAAATAATACCACCCCGAAAAGAGTTAAGAAAGGAAGTGGAGATTTATGGAAAGAAGAAAATTACTCGTACATGTCGGATGGACAGATCATAATTTCTGTTGTTCTTTATCAGGAGAAGAAATCAACGGAACCGTTGTGGAGACAGCAAAGACGTTGGAAGAATTGAAAAAGGGATTCGCGGAAGGGCTAAAATTCCATATTGAAGGGTGCATCGAAGATGGTGATATACTGCCCGATTATATCAAGGAGGGTGATTTTGAGATTATGTATATCCTTGATGTCCCGGCTATATTGAGGGATGCAGAGAGATTCACCACTTTGTCAGCAATCAGCGATGCCTGCGGGATAAACAAGAAGCAGCTCTCACATTACGCCACCGGAGAGAAGAAGGCACGTCCCGACAAGAGAGAGAAAATAATCGAAGGATTACACAAGATAGGCAGGGAGGCTTTGGCTTTTTCATAGCCGGACCTTTATGTTTGACGACATCTGCCTGTTTAGGCCGCTCTGAGAAGGGCGGTTTTTTTTTCGTTTTCGGAAGTTAGGTGTCTTTATAGATATGAAAAGGGAAAGACGCAACATAACGAGTCCCCTCGAGCTGCGGGCGGCTACCGAAGGCGACTCAAGACACATAGAGGGCTATGCCCTTGTATTCAACACCCGGAGTGAAGATCTGGGAGGTTTCACTGAAGTGATTTCCCCCGAAGCAGTGGAAGGAGTGTTGGAACGCAGTGACGTGATGGCACTGCTAAACCACGATATAAACAGGGGAGTGCTGGCACGTTTCCGCAACGGAGGAGGCAGTCTCAAGCTTGAAGTAGATGACAAAGGTCTGAGATATTCATTCGATGCCCCGAACACTCAATTAGGTGATGAAGTACTCGAGGGAGTGAAGCGAGGTGACATAACTGGTTCTTCCTTCGCCTTCACCGTAGAGGCAGAAGAATGGCAGAAAGAAGGGGAAGGTTATCTAAGGACGATAAAACAGTTCGGACAACTGTTCGACGTTTCCCCGGTTTACAATCCCGCATATCTCGCCACATCAGTGGAGGTGGATTCCCGAGGATTGGATGCTTATAAGGAAAGCTTGGAGAAAAGATCTTCCGAAGAATCAAAAGAAGAGGAAGAAAAGGATCCCGAGGAAGAAAAGGAGGAAAAATCCGGAGAAGAAAAAAAGGATGAAGGACCTGAAGAGACCAAGGAGAATAAAGACAATGAGGAGGACAGGAACGTGCAACCTCCCGTGAATGAAGATGTGAAAAAAAGGAATAATAATCAAACACCACATAAACAGATGAAGAAAGAGAAATTTTCATTATTGAGAGCGATCCGCAGTGCGGTCGAGAATCAGCCGTTCGATGATGCGGCATCATATGTAATTGAAAGGGGACGTGATGAAGCGCGTAAAGCAGGAGTCGATTTCCGCGGATCTATCCTTCTTCCTCTTGAATATAATAAGGAACAGAGATTCGAAGACAATCCTAACGGTATCATAGCATCACAGACTCCGGCCGAAAAGGTGGCAGGTATGGGTGGTGAAGTAGTTCCAACCGAATTGTTCGACATTTTGGGACCGCTCTATGACCAATCGTTCCTTAGCGATGTCGGTGCAAGGATGCTCAATCTCACCGGAAACGTGGAAATTCCACTCTACAGCGGAGTAGAAGCTGATTGGGCCTCAGAAATAGAGACAGCTAAAGAAGTAGCCGGTAAATTCAAGACTATCAAGATGTCGCCGAAACGTATAGCTGTTTCGCTCCCGATTTCAAAACAGTTCCTCATTCAGACTTCGCCCAGTGCCGAGGCACTTATCCGCCAAGACCTTATAAAGAGTATATCGAATTGTCTCCAGGCAACCATTTTAGGTGATAAGGAAGCCACCGACACACGCCCTGAAGGTTTGATGCACGGAGTAAATGCAGAAACTGGGGCATTCAACTTCCAGAGCGTTGTTGACTGGGAAGCCGACCTCGAGTCAGCCAAGATCACAGGCGAAAAGAAATATGTGATCTCTCCGCGCACAAAAGCCTTAATGCGCACCACCAAGATTGATGCCGGAAGCGGCCTTATGGTGATGCAGAACAATGAGGTTCTTGGGGTTCCGGCTATCAGCACAGGTTTCATGAAACCTAAAGGAGTGATACTTGGCGACTGGAGCAACCTTTATGTAGGATCATTCGGTGCGGTTGATATCGTGGTTGACCCGTACACAAGAGCCAACAAGGCACAGATCGTGCTTCACGTAAACGCTTGGTTCGACTATGTGGTATCACGTCCGGAAGCCTTCGTTAAGAAAGTATTGAAATAACCGTCCATAATTCGATTCGGGATTAAAGGAGACAGCGATGTCTCCTTTCCTGTTTTTGGTGTCTTTATGGATAAAAGGATTAAGGAATGTATATCACACTCAAGGAAGCCAAGGCTCATCTGAATATCGATGACGAACTCTTCAAGGAAGACGACGGCTATATCCTTACTCTGATCGAAATGGCCGAAGATGCATTAAGCGGAGAGATCAACCGGAGCCTTTCGGATTGCCTGGATGAGCGCACCGGCGAACTCGCATCGAGCCTGCGGCATGCCATAAAACTTCTGGTGGGCACCGCTTACAATTTCCGTGAGAGCATCACGGTGCAAAACGTGAGGAGCATTCCTTTCTACGACCAGCTGATAGCACCTTATAGAAAACATGCGATAGGATGATGGCGGGAAGACTCAATAAAAGGATCGTGATAGAGCATACGGTGGAATCGGAAGAGAACATCACCGGTGAAGAGTTGCGTGCATCCGTCAGCAATATGGCTGTTCGGGCCGAAGTGCAATGGCGCAGCGGCAGAAGGGAGACCTCAAACATGGAGGTGGTGTTTTCCTATGATGCCACTTTCATCGTGTGGCTCCATTATCAGGCAAAGATTTCTGAAGGCGATATCGTGCACTATGCCGGCAAGAAGTTTGTGATCGTGAGTCTTGAGACGGAACCGGAAACGAGGATACTCTACATCAGGGCGCAGACACTATGAACGACAACCTAAGAATTGAAGATAAATCATTGGTGGAGATATTCTCCCGTCTTCAGAATGGAATTCGGTCCGATTTAGTGCTGAAGGCTCTGAAGAAAGGCGGAGAGAAACTTCAGGCAGACACCAAGGTGCAGCTTAGAAAGAAACTCGGTAAAGGGGCTTCTTCCACCAACCATCACCGGAGGCCGATGCTTAAGGGTATCACGCTAAAGGAAGATCAGCAATATATCGAGGTCCGGGTGTCTCTCTACGGTGATTTCCGACTCAAGTGGTTCGAGCTCGGAACCAAGGAAAGGAAACTCAAACGCACCGGGGCAAAAGACCGCGAACGCGGCAGGACAAAAGGTGACAAACGTTACCTCTACCGCAAGAAAGGCAAGGAGAATTTCTACAAGGCAGGCACTAACCGGGGCCGCATAAAAGCTCTTGATTTCTTTCAGGAAGCAAGGGAAAAGGATATGGAAAAGGTTACGGGAATAATTAAAACGGAACTGACAAAAGAACTTCAACAATTATTGAGATGAACCTACTGAATGACTCACTTTGGATAGGGACGATGCTGAAGGCGCGTCTTGACGGGATAGCTCCCGTTTATCCTTGTGTGGCCACGGGCAACCCCACGGAATTCTGTGTCTACAGACGTGCCGGCTATCAAGGCAGGGATACCAAAGACCGGTTCAATTATGAAGAGACCATCAATATCGTGATAGCCGTAGTGGCTCCGACCTATATCCGCAGCATAGATCTCGCACAACGTGTGAAAGACCGGCTTGACGGGCTCAGAGGCAGATGGGATGACAAACTCATAGAGGATATAACGATGACAAACGCGGTGGAGGAGTATGGCGACGACGCATATGTGCAGCAGCTCTTTTTCTCCATTACACTCGACACTTCTAACGGAAAATAGAATTATTAACCCTTAAACAGATAAAGAAAATGGCAACACTTAACGGTTCGGATCTAATGGTATTCGTGACGGTGGGAGGCAAACTCAAGAGCATAGCCTACGCCACAAGCCATCAGATGAACGTGAACATGAACACGAAAGACACTTCCACAAAAGACAACGGCAACGGCATGTGGGAAAACGCCGAGGCGGGACTTATGAGCTGGGACATGTCTTCCAACAACCTTATGAGCGATTCTGCGGAAAACGGGGCATCCGCCAACGACCTCATGGAAATCTTCCTGAGCCGCACTCCGGTGGAAATAGCCTTCTCGCTTCAGACCAACAACATCGACTACACCAAGAAACTTGCAGACGTTTTCGAGGCTCCCGAGGGCGGATGGACCTGCGATGCCACCAACCAATATCACGGCAAGGCTTTGATAACATCATTGAATGTAACGGCCGACAATGGTGAGAAAGCCACCTACACCGTATCGTTCAAAGGATGCGGCAACCTCCAGAAAATGGGCAAAGGGATAGAGAAAGCCGCCACAGCACCGATGAATCTTGCTCAGGGATCAAAAGCGGTGGAAACCGCAACAGTGGAAACTGCCACAGCCAAGAAATAACTTCAATCTCCGTCTTCTTTAACGAAAGAGTCGCGGCTCGTGTGTGTCGCGACTCTTTTTATTGGAATCAGTTATCGTTTTGAGGGGGAGGTTCGGATGCGGGTTCACGCGTCAGTTGATCTTCGGTGAGTTCGAGGAATTTTTTGTTCACGGAATCGGATAGGTGTTTCTTCATGGTGCGGAACTCTGATTTTATATACATAGAGATCCCGAGTATGGAACCGGCGAATGCGAGCGCCTCGCCGAGCACTGCAAGTACAGAGCCGTGCACCTCTCCCCGCGGCTCCACGCAGAAGCCTGCTATGGTCAGGCCGTAACCTATCCCGAAGGAAAGGAAGGCCATGAAATAAGCTATTATTTCTTTGGTATGATTATCCCACTTCATTGAATCCATGTCTTTTATCATAAAGACACCTGAAAGGGGATAACGGAGGGTTTATTTTATCCTCATTATATAGATAAGTGAATAGAAAGGAGGCTCGATACCGAATGACTTGCCTTCCCCGGTTTCACCTATGGTGGTTGAAAATCCCGTGCTTCCGAACTGCTCGATCGGAATACCGATCAAGCCGTTTTCGTCAGGTGTGACACCGGCGAAAAGACAATAGTTGCGGTCGCCTCCCCAGTCGAACACTGCCGCATAGACAGTATCGAGAGCCGGAATGAGCTTGCCTTTATAATCATCCAGATCAGCCCCCGATGATGATGATGTGGCAGCGTGGGAATGCTTGGGCATGTTCTCAACGGAAAGTGTCACAGAAGATGAGCCTCCGGTTTTCCCCACATCATTCTTTGCCGTAACTCCCTTGATGAATTTATCCTTGAGATTGGGAGTGCCATTGGTGCCGTCGCACACGGCCCAGTTAGGGGGAATGTCGCTTGCACCGTTGAACATGATGATAGAGCCGACTGGCATAAGAAGGTCCAGAAGGTTGGTCTTTGTTCCGTTGATATCAAGGAACAGATTTTCTCCGTAGACTTCCGGAGAAGCCACCGAAGAAGATGCAAACAGGTTGCCTTCCTCTGAAGGGAATTCATGGGGCGGAGGAAGAAGGTTCTCATCCTCATCGTATTCCACCTCGCCTATGAACACATTGCCGCCGATCTGCATGTCGCCGTCAACGTCCTCTCCGTTGTCTTGTTGTCCCCAGATAAGGCGGTCGAGTGTTGTCCTTGATGTTGAACCGCCCGAACCCCCGGGGGAAGAAGCTTTAGCGTCTGCAAAGCTTCCGACGGTGATTCCTGATTTGGTTTCCGAATATTTGTTAAGCCTCATAGAGTTTTTAGTTTTAAGTGAAGGCCTTATGGAAAAGCCCTTCCCGTTATTCTTTTTCGGTTATTTTTATTGTCGAAGAGTTTGACCGGTAATCGGTCTCTTTCTCCATGATCACGAATCTTCGCCCTCCAAGGGAATCGTCGGTAAATACGGTGAACGGCATGAAATCCTCGTTATGGAGGGTACATTCAAACACCACCTTGGGGGATTCATAGTGGGAGGCGGTCTTGAAGACCATATGCTCTTCCTGACGCAGGATGCCTCCGAACCCGTCGAACCCTATAGTGTCTGCCTCTCTTGACACCAGGGCCTTGTTATAGGTGACGGTGACGAATTTTGTGGAGGATCCTTCGGAAATAGCCACCGATGAATAGGAAGGTTTCTTGCCGTCGTCGGTGCATACCTTGAAAGATATCTCGTTCATCGGGGAGACCGAGCCGTTGTCTATGACGTTGGTATAGCAGGTATCGGAATCGAGGTCTGCATCGGAAAGAAGTCCCGGAGAAACCTCGGCAGTGACTGCTATATTCGTTAGGAAGACGTTACCCGAATAAGTGCGGCAATATTGATTATCATCGAATGTTCCTTTAGGATGCCAATGATCCCTGCGGGATTTTCCCCACATGTCACGTGTGGTGAAAGATATTTCTGCGGAGCCTTCAAGAAGATTATCGGGAGGCGCAGGGATGATATATCCGTCTTCGCCAAGTGAAGCAAGGTAGTTTTTATTGGGGCAGAAATTATATTCCTTATTATAGATTTCTGAATTCTTGAAATCGGAAGGTGAGGTCTCCTGGTCCCAGAAATAGAGTTCGAACCAAGTATCGGTAGACTGCCACCCCTTGCCGTCCCAATAGTTCGCACCCCATTTGACCTTGCACCAGATGAAACCTTCTTCCCGGAATTTCTTGTCGCCGTCATATGGTATATCCTTGACCTCTACCAGGGGGAAAGGAATCGACTCATCGTTATGATAGCGGAAAGAACCTTTTATCCTTATTATATGGTTGGAGCCTCCGAATATTGAGGACGGCTGGTTCTTGAGTGTCATGAAAGGATATTTCTTGGAAATATCATCATCGGTCCTTGCATAAGGAGGTGATCCGGCACCGGGCCCGATGCGGTTAGTCCCGAAATTGCGGAAAAGGATCATTGGCTTCATGGAATAGTCGGAATCCTCGGGCACTTTGCCGAGTAGTCTTCCCATTCTTTCCCATCTGTCTTTGGCTGAAAGGCTTGGTTCCGCAAGCATCCACGCCCAAAAGTCTTCATAGGGAACCAACACTTCGGTGGTCCTGAAATAGAAAGCCCCGTTGGAAGCAAGCATGGACGAGATCTTGACGTTGCCTTCACCCCAAAGTGAGGAATTTCCGGAAGTGTCAGTGGTGCCGGAATATTTATGGAAATTGAATACCGGTGAATCATAGAATCTGACTATTCGCAACACTTCCTGGCTATCGTGAGAGCCCGGATTTATTGTATAATGAAATACATATGAATTCCCGAGGATATTGTTTTCTACCGAAGGAGGAAGCGCAAGTGCCGCTGAATCGGCTCCGCCGGTTACGTTGGTCTCAATGTTGATATCGCCGAACTGGGGCAAAAGATTGTCATAGGTGTTGAACTCATCTTTCACCGTCACCTTGTTGTAGACTTCGTCAAGGCTGAGTTTAGTCCCGTTGGCCGCATAATCCTCTCCCTTGATTTTCTTTGATGCCGAAAGCGTGACATATTGCCTGCTGCCGTCTTCAAGGGAATAACGGTGATAGGTGTCATACCGGTTCGTCACTGCGTCATAGTCGACGATATAGACCTCGTCGCCATGCACCGTAAGAGTATAGCCGAGCCACTGGAGAATATGGTAAAGCACATCGTAGCAGCTCCAGGCCACGTCATCGTCTGTCTGGTTCACGTCTTTTTTCTGACTGAAGAAATTGGAAGTCGAGATGCGGAATTTCTCTATCACCGGTTCAGTTCCGCCCGCTGTCAACTGGACGTTGTCCGAGATATAGAATGCCCTGAAGCATCCCGACTCCTTGAGGCAGTAGGTTATGATGTCAAGGAAAGTGGTTATGTCTTTTTCCTCCCTTCTGAAAGGGATATCCTTCAGTACGGCCACTCCGTCGACACAATCAAGACTTATTTCCTCAAGGTAATCGTCGTAGCCTTGGTCGTATACGGTAGGGGATACGTAGCCCGTCCATCTCACGATATCGCCCGAAGGTGTCTCTTCATGTAGCGTCACCTTCACTCCCTTGGCCTGCCCTGAATAAAGGTCGAAGATATAGTTCTCGGAAAGGATCCCTACGGTTGCCCCTCCGCAGCGTATAGGGGAATAAAGGGTCTTGTCGTCGCCTTTGACGCTTGCCACGAACGGAGTGCCGGAAAGCTTGAGGATCTGGTCTGCTCCGGAAGACGGAGTGGTTATCTCTATGCGGTAGGCTCTGCTGTCGATGGAATAGAATTCGCCTGTATATTTCATGACTGTCTTCTCATTTTAGAGTTATAATTGTTGAGGGTCCCTACAAGTTTGTCTCCGTCTATCACAAATTTAACCGTCCCTGCTGGTTGGGAAGACCCGAGCCGATTGTTGTCGATAGCTTTGAACAGGTTGTCCTGCTGTCGCGGATTCAGGATCATCTCTCCTTTATTGGCTCTTATGAGAGTCCTGTCGCCGACAGTTGAAGTACCTCCCACGATACCGCCGGACTCAAAACCCTGCAGCTGGCTTACAACCGATGTAAGAGTTGCTACGCCCGCTACTGCGCCAGCTATCCAGTCCCATGGAGTCATTGTCCCTTTCATAGACTGAGCAAAGGTGAGAGCGAGTGTTCCCACTGCCTGTGTTACCGCAGCGGCTTTGGCCAGATCTTCATTGTCCTTTGCAAGGTTCTGCATCGCACCACCAAGAGTGTTGACCGCTGAGCCGATAACTTCGACTCCTTTCATCATTTCATTGGAATTCTCCTTGACTTCGGCAGTCTCGAATCCGAGAGCTATATTGAGTTCTTTGATCTGCTCTGTGAGTTCCGCATATCGGGACTTAAGGCTTTCGATTTTACTTTCGTCACCGGGATCAATCTGGCTGAGCTGGTCTGTTATGTCTTTGAGTTGATTCTGGAGGTCGCTGAGTGAGCCTTTCGTGATCTGAGGTTCCACTTCCACTTCCACCTCCACTTTCCCTTGACGCTTCTTAACTTCCTCCTCCCAATAATCCAGAGCTGATTTCAATGTGGGGCGCATACCTTGAGGGGCCTCTTCCCAGAGTTTACGGGTTTCGGCTGCCATCTTTTGAGCATACTTGATGGAGGATGGGTCATATATTTCGGGTTTTTTCTCTTCTTTTGCCGCAGTCGGTTTGGGGGAAGTGTTTTTCGTTGGCTCAGAATTACCGGAGAATAAATTACCGGTGTCGGTGTTTGCCACTTCCTTCATAGCTGAGACCATCATTTCTTCAAGCTCTCCTATGGTGTCTTGGAATTCAAGGTTCCGTTTGAATTCGTTTTTGGAATTGTAATATCTTGCTCCTTCCTCACTCGATATGCGGTAGCGATATTCCCCGTTGTTGGAAGTGATGTTGGTGTCATGGATATATCCCATTCTCTGCATCTCTGCGAAAAGGGGGTCATTCTTGGCTATAACAGAATATTGCCCTTTGGTTTCAACATTCTGATCATCCTGCCACTTTTTCTCATAAGCCTTCTCCATCATTGTCTGTGCCGCCGCTGCCTTGGCTCGTGCCTCAAGCGATTTCACTACATTGGCTGTATTGTTGACAAATGCATTCTCTGCATCTGTCACATCCTTTATTGACATACCGAGCGAGCTGAATGCGCTTTGATTGTCTTTTATCCATTGGGTCTTTGACGCTGTATCCTGCAGACTGAGCCATTGTGTCTGCAGGGCTCTGAATTTACCGATTGTCGCTCCTGCGCTCTCCGAAACTTTCTCCTTGAAAGACTGCATTGAATCTTTGGCCTTTGTGAGAGAACCCTCCAGATCTTCTGTCTTGTCCTTTGCTTCATCGGAGAACATGGCATAAGAAGTGAGGGGCGCCGCTCCAAGAAGCACCACACCAGTCCAGTCCCCAACAATTGCCTTGCCAATCGCAACAGCCGTATTGAGTCTCTGCTTGGCCTTGGTGGCGAGTGTGGTGGCGGCGGTGTTGGCTCCGGTGGCTATGGTGTTGGAGGTTATAGCGGCTGTATCCTCTTTAGTGGTGATGGCAGATATTTTCATCCTCACCTGCTTAAGCCGAAGCATTAAGGCTGAATCTTTGTTCAGATAGTTGGCCACCTGCTGGACTCCGTTTAACAGATTCATCGCTATCTGAACTTTCTTTATGGCTTCCGCAACCTTCTCATTCTTTTCCCCATATAATTCCATTGAAGCTGATACCAAGTTCCCCGCTGTAGCTATCAAACTGAGCCCTTGGCCCATGGCCTCTAACTTGAAGTTATCATTTGCAAAGGCGTTCACCGCTTGTCGTGCATCCCCAAGGGCATCTGCTATGTTACCGGCATATTCCGCTATTTCCGTAAAAGCTGCAGTATTATGAAGCCCGTCAAGGTTCATGTGCCCCAAAACTCTCTGCATAGCCATCAATTCTCCTTTTGCGCTCTTGCTTGTAGTCTGAATCCTGGTAATCTCTTTCTGCACTTCTTTGATCTTTTGTGATATCTTATCATCTGCAGAAAGTGTAAGGGTCAATCTTGGATTTGCCATAGTTCAACTATTGGTCCGTTTTGTTGTTTTATCTTTAAATACTTTTATATATCTGTGATTATGTGGTTCAATGTTTTTACATCTTGGCTTCTGTCGCAATGGTGGTTTGTAATCATTTTGATGTCAGCTCCTTTCATAATAGGTTACATCGGATGCGCTCCATTCAAACCGAGACGTCCTAAACCATCATCCCGCTCGCAATCAAAGCGGCCGCCTTTGCCTTGAGTCTGTCCATCTCTCCGTAGTCCGCCTCCCTCTGCTCACGAGTCACCTCATTGTCCCAAGGAAGACTGAACACTTCTTTCACGTTCTGCACTTTCGATCCCGCACATCTGGCAATCACGAATGCGAGCATCCGGCTCTGTTCCCATGACTCCCGGTGACGGAGGTGACGGTTCTCTATCAATGCGTTGATCTCGTACACCTCCATCTCATCCATCACATATTTCGGGGGTAATCCTAACTCAAGTACGAGCAAGGAATATAACTCTGCGATGCTTACTTTTTTTTTACCTCACCCTCTTCTCCCTTGCTTTCATTGAGCAGAAGGTCCAGCTCGTTACGGTCACTCAGCAACTCGTTCATCCTGTCTATGATGCTTGCATCCTCATCGATTGCGTCAAGGAAGTCTTCCCATTTCAACACGTTGTCGGGATTGCAGGCCAGCAATACCGAGTAGAGGAACATGTAGTTGTCGAGCATGGTCTTCACTTCGAAGGGTTTGTCGGCCATCTTCTCGAAGATGAAGAGACTTCTCACGGTCTTCTTGACTTTGTACTCCTGCCCCAGGATCATCACTGAGTCATTTCTTTTCTCCGTTTTCTTCTTCATTTTAATTCGCTTTTATTTATAAAGACATTCAACTTTTATTTTAAACTTAGACTCAATCCTTTCTCACCGGCACCCCACACCCCCAAAAATTTTAGAGCGAAGGGGCCTTGAAACCCCTATCGCATGCTTTTCACGCCGAAAGTGATTTTTTGAAAACATAAAAACCCCTAATTTCAGCCCGAAATGTTAATTTTCTCATCTTGCCATTCTTTTATCGGAGAAAGCAGATTATTTGAATTTGTGACAATAGAAAGTCCCAATAAGGCATCTTCTGCATTACCTTTATTAATGTCATCTTCATATATTAATTGACCACATTTCTTTGCGACTATAAATAACTTTTCTGCTATCTCCACTTCCTCTGCCGTGAGAGTGAAGAGGGGTTTGTTATTTCCTTTATCCCTGAGAGCTTCATATCTTTTTATCATGGCATAGTGGGCAGTCTGATAAGCTATATCCATAAAGAAAGCATCCATAGCCTCTACATTGCGTCCGAGGTCTTCATGCTTACGGGAAAGACTACCGTATTCATCACCTTTACGAAGTAATCTTTGTCCAACTTTACCAACAGCTACTCCCAACTAAACCCAAGTTCTTTGAGTTTCTTTGCTTGTTCAAATGTTACATAATCTTCCATATCGGTTTATTTCTCTTCAATCTTATAAAGTGTATTACCTCGTTCTACAATCTCGCAGGCTGTCAAATAATCTACATTGTATTTTTCCATACAATCAGATATGAGTTTCTGCCTTTCTTTATTCAGTCTGTCAATTATGGTTTTTTGGTCAAAACTTAGTGGAATCATACTCAATACTCAGTTGTTAAAGCCAGTCTCACCGTCTCTTCTCCTAATATAGTCACTGCTTGTTTAGCCAATTCTTCTGTGCGGAAATAGACAAAAGAATCAATATAACCAATAGTGTAATCTGCAACCACATCATTGCTTACAATTCTTATAAACCATTTATATTGTATTCCACTATCCCAATCAGGCTTCCAATCATTATTGAGGAATTTGGCTGTTGCAAGTAATCTTCCTATGGCATGAAGTTTCTCCGCTTCCTTTTCTGAAAAAGTAGGTATTTCAACTCTTACTACTCCTTCCCTTAATTTAGGAAACAAATTCCTTACTACATCCTCATAGGTCAACTGAGGCTGTAACTGTTCTTTGCCAAAAAGAGAGATATAGCGATCTTGTATTGACGATAGTCTTAAATGTTCCTCAGTACCTATTTGCTCTTGTTTCAGTGCATCTGTCAAGGAAGAATATAATTCCCTGATTTCTTTTTGCTCAGTTGGATCAAATTTATCCCAAGTCTCTTTGCTTATTATTGGCATGGTTATTCTATTATTATTGTTATATCATTCTCATAATCAATATCTACATATTTTACTGGATAAAAACTTCCTGACTCCCACTCAAATGCAGAGTACACAAGTTTATTATCATTTTGACCTCCATTTGAAACTTCTTCAAGTTTATTTATTAATTCTCTCAGTGTCATACTATTGAATTTTGCGTTTGAAAATACACACCATAGAATACTCTTTTTCACCCATATAGGACGATTCCTGATAATTGGTAAATGTAACCAACTCCCATCCTTCGTTCCCTGCATCATTAAGGCGTTTATTCACCCAATATTCATTGTCCTGTTTTATCTCCAAGATCTTATATTCCCACTTATCCATTTCCTCCCTTCAATTTAAGTTCAATCCATTCTCTTTTCATTGGCAATTTGATAGGAAAACCCGTATTGACATAATAGACTATGTGAGTGTCAAAGTCAATTATAGATTCCACGGTTCCACATCCATATTTGGATTTTGTGTCCACTAAGTCACCGATCGCTATTCCGTCATATTCGCTTAATACTTTATGTTGTTTTTCCATTTGAATCCTTCAATTTAAGTTCAACTTGCTGTGGGGAGTTCTCCCAAGTGACTTCGGGGAAATCTTCAATAGAAGGATAAAATAGCGTCCTTCCTGTAAAGCCGATAGAGAGCCTTTCCGGTTTCTCAGCATAGACTTCTAAAAAACCATCTTTATCTCTCTCGATCCAAAGCGTATTCATCTTGATTCTATAAATATTATTTCACTTTCCCATATTCCGTAAGATGAAGATTCTACGAGATATTTCTCCGTAGGCTCGTAATTTTCTGGCATCGGTTCTATCATATAGAAAAGATTACTGTCTTTCCAAGTGGCCATCATTACCCTATATCCTGGTTTTACTTGAATGGTTTCAGTACCACCAAAATTCCTAACTCTTGATTGTTTGGTGCAAGATGCCATTGTCAATAAAATGGCAGCAATTAAAAATAATTTCTTCTTCATATCCGTTCTTCTTTATAATTTTCCCTCATCCCCGAAATCTCCGCATCGATTAGCAACCGGAGGTTTCTCCTTACACTCTCTACCCTTAAACCATCCCTCTTCCCATCTATCCGCTTGAGCCGCTTCTCCCAAAAGGCTATCGACTCCCGGAGTCTTGACATTCCTTCCATCATTTCCTATAACTCGCTATCATCAGTTTCAAAAACTCTTCCTGACTCATGCCTTTGCCATCTATGGCTCCCTTCATGCGCTCATCCACCGTCCCTTTGGCCACAAGCCGGTGAACCATTACCGCGAATCGTTGTCCCTGCCTGTGAAGTCTGGCGTTAGCCTGCTGGTAAAGCTCGAGGTTCCATCCCGTGGAGAACCACACCACAGTATGGCCGCCATGCTGCATATTCAAACCGAAGGCTGTGCTCGCCGGATGTGCCAGCAGCAAACGTATCTTGCCGGCATTCCAGTCATCAAGATCCTCAGAACCCTTATACTCCCTCGGCTCATAATCCTTGAGATAAGTCTTGATGCGGTCGCAGTCATGCTTATACTGATAGAAGCAAAGCACATTCCCGTCCACGCTCTCCATGATTTCCTCAAGCATCTCGATCTTGGCTTTATGCATCTCTACCCACAATCCCCCGAATCCGTCTACATATACCGCACCGTTGGCATACTGGGAAAGCTTATTGGTCAATGCCGCAGCGCTCATCGCGGTAACCTCCCCGCCGCTTTCCATAATCTCCATCACTCTCGCTTTCTCGAATTCACGGTAGCCTTTCATGGCTTTTTCGCCAAGTTCCACCTCCACGTCATGCTCTATCAGTTCCGGAAGATCAAGCCAATCCTCAGCTTTCATGGTCAATGATATATCCTCTATCTTCCTCCCGATGGCATTCACGGCTCCAGGTTTCGGGTCATACTTTATAGGGATGTGGTTCCGCTCGATCACACGGAAATGCTCCATGGCGAAATTCCGGAAACTCTTGCCTAATCGTTCACCAAGGTCCACCACTGCCGTCTGTGCCCATAGGTCTACAAGGCCGTTGGGAGTCGGAGTGCCCGTCAACCCTACAACGCGGTGTGTGGTAAGGCTCAATAGCCTCGCAGCCTTGAAACGCTGGCTCCTGTGGTTCTTGAAACTGCTCAGCTCGTCAAGCACCAACATGTCGAACTTACCTTTCGCCCCTTCCTCGTTAATGAGCCATACCAATGAATCCCTGCCAACCACATAGATGTCTGCATCCGCATTCAATCCTGCTCTGCGTTTCTTCACATCGCCGATTATCCGGCTCACACGCAGGTCCAGATGGTCCCATTTCTCAGCCTCGGTACTCCAGGTGGATTCGGCTACCTTCTTCGGTGCCACCACCAACACCCGTTCCACCTCTGCATGGTCGATGAGGTTCTGTACGGCTGTCAGTGTGATCACCGATTTACCGAGACCCATGTCAAGGAAAAGCATGCACCGAGGCGTCGATTCAACCCATCTGATGGCGCGCTCCTGGTATGTATGTGCCTTGAATCTCATCCGAACCTTAGTCTATACACCCCTTGATGAAAGCCAATGCTATGTCAAGATCCTTGCGGCTGTCAATGAGTATCACAAGATGCTTCATCTCGCTAAGTTTCTTTGCCCGGTTAGACTGAAGTGCCGTCATATGTTTGCCGCGGCTCTTGAACTCCACCCATGCCACCTTACCTCTCGGCATCACCACCAACCGGTCAGGCATGCCGCTCTGCATCGGGTCCTGGTTCTTGATAACAATAAGACCCATTTCTCTCACTTTCTCCACGAAGGTTTTCTCCAATACCTTCTCACTTATTTCCGAATTCCTGTAAATCCTCTCTTCTGTGTTCATCTCGTTTTTTATTTATTTTAATTTTTTTATTATTTCCCATTCCCGATCACTCAGTGTCCATTCTATCTGTTTTTTTTCCACCGCCCGCTCTGCCGCCGCCCGCTCTGCCGCCGCCCGCTCTGATAATAACCATCCTCCTCCAAATAAAACCTTGTTATCCTTTCGCTGGCTGTCTAATGTCGTTATGTTGCTCACGCTGTCTTTGTGAAACTTCAGGACTACTCCTCTTTCAGCAACTTTGCCCATTAATGCCGGCGATATCACATGTATTGGATATTTATAAATTGGCTTTTCTACTGAGGTTTTCAAGCTTGATTGTACCTCTTTCACTTTTCTGTTTAAATCACCGGCCACCCAGGCTTTAATCCCTCCGCATTCTATATTTGTTACAAATGAGGTTTTGACTACAGCGCCATTTTCATATGTGATATCGCAGTGAGCTAATATGAATGTGCTCTCTAACTCTTTTGCAGAATTGGCTAATGTTAGGGCCGGTGCGAATAAGAAATATTTTATTCCCATTTCATGATAAAACCTCCTTATCTGAGCAAGAATGGAGAAGGGTGGATTATCCAATACTAGACACCCCTTAGGATAGTTGGCGTGAACATAATCACCCCCGGGATAAAATGGCCTTACGATTTCCACATTGTCCAGACGCATCAGTTTCTCGTTCACCCATTCTTTTATCGCTTCGTAAACATGAGGAGGTGTATAGCAATCGTCTGTTGTTTTCTTATCCTTGAATTTGTCAACAAAACCATCATAGTCTGATATGATATCTTCACGATTACGTTTTTTGTTAATTTCCTCCATTTCCCCAAAAATGTTCCTTTGTATGATCTTCTTGCCCATCTCTCTTTCCCTCCTTTTTTAGACTCTGCAACCGAGAAACTATGCAATCGCAATTTCTTATATTACCTATATTATATGTCCATTGTACCATTATACTATTTGGGACTATAGGACATTGTTTTTGGTCTTATATAAGAAATGTAGTTGCATAGTTGCAGTATAACTATTATTACTTTAAAACTGATTGATTATAAATCATTTAATAAATCTGCTGTTGTGCAACTGAAGCTATTATATCCTTCAGTTGCAGTTTCATCCCTTTTCCATGTCTTTTGACACCCATAGGGACCTCGCCAAGATCCTGCAAATTTCCACCCCGGAATGCGTCTTAAATACTGTCCTACTTTTCGTGCCATATTAGAATATCCCGCATGGGATTTGTTCATGCCCATACACTCCTCCACTATTTCAGGTATCGTCACAATCTGGCGCTGATGCTTGTGGTCAGCCTCCTCATGAACATCCTCTATATTCATTATACGTGCTTCACGACTCTGCTTCTCCCATCCATAGGGGAGCCACCAATCCAAATAGTCCTGGATCGCCATGAACAAAGGATCGGCCAGATCCATATTATGGTCCTCTTGAATCTTCTTCAATTCTTCCCGGAATTCTTCTCCAAGATATAGAGGTTCGCCCTTTTTCTCTATCTCTTTGGCTTCAGCCCAAAGCTGATCCCTATGTTCGATAAGCCATTCCCGGGGATTGCAGTCTATTTTCCTCAGCTCCGGCTTTATCTCAACCACCGGCATACGTCTGTTGGCATCCACTATTCCCTTGAGGAAATGTTCCTCGTTGGTCGTTCCGGCCATCACGCACTGCCGCGGCTTCCATTCCTTCATCTTCCCGAATGCCGGTCGGTAGATATCCTCCTGCCTTGATATGAATTGTTTCTGTGTGGAAAGTTCACTGCGTTTCAAGCCCGTCAATTCGCTTATTTCGGCTATCCAAATACCTTGAACACCCTCCATGCCTTCCTTGCCCTCGATGCTGTTGACCGAATCCGAAAACCATTCACCACCCATCACTGAAAACAAGGTCGATTTATAGGCTCCCTCGGGTCCATACAACACCACGCAATAGTCATACTTCACTCCCGGTTCCCAAATACGCCTCACTGCAGCCACAAAGATCATCTCAGCAAGTTTTCGGTTCAACGCTGTCTCTTCGGCTCCAAGAACATGGGTGAACAGCTTTCCGAGTCTTTCTTCTCCGTCCCATTCCGGCAATCCGTTGAGATATTCCTTCACCGGATGCACCCCTCTGTCATACATCAGGGCGCTGAACGTCCTCTCTATTATCGTGGTGTTTTTCCTCATGCCATAAACCTTGTCGAAGTAGGTGAGAAGGCAATCGGTATCCTTGTTGCCCCAATAACGGCTGTTGGTGTTCCATGGAAGCTCTCCGAGTATCTGCACATTGTCACGGAAAAGATCCATTCGCATCTTTCCTTTCAAGTTCGGATCCCCGTCAAGTATTCTCTCCACATTGGCGGCGGTGACGGCTATCTCGCCTTTTTGCATGTCAAGGCTCGCCAAGAGATCTTCCTCATCCTTATCCCCCATACCTGATTCCTTATCCCTTATATCTAAACCGTCCAAGCCATCGAAATCATTCCCTTTTTCTTTGAGATATCTGACCTTGACAGCCTTGTCTCTCATCGCAAGTTCCTCCATGGCTTTGGTGCTCGGCAATCGTCCCAAACGGGTCTCTTCCTTGATACTTTCATCCAATTCACGATACAGTCCCAACCTCACTAAATCCCAGGAGTTGAGCATTCGCCTCTGTAAAGGGTCGGTGCCATGAAATGAGTAGAGAAACTTTCCGTCACCTCTCACAAAAGCGTTCCCGGTGGTGCTGCTCCCCACATGCGTGAAGTGTCCGTTGGGTGCGGGGGTGTATAGATGGCTCAGGAATTTCGATATGGCAGCCTTGATATCGTATGTGCGGCAAAATGCGCCGATTATCCCTTTCTTTTCGGCGGGATCCTCCATTCTGCCACCGTTTCCTTTCCGGGAGAAAGCCTTTATCACCGATCCGATGTTGTCATTTCCTCCGAATAATGATGCGGCGTTCTCTTCCGGGAGCAAAGGCCATTCCTCAGGGTTCCTCCAGTCTTCATATTCGGCTAAAACCGATGCAGGATTCAGGAAATCACCTTCTCCGGACTCGAACATATATGGACCATCCTTGCTCACACTGGGCCAGAACATAAGCCGGTTGAGGTCGAAACTACCTCTGTCGAGGCCGTCGAAACCTATTTTTTCGGCTATTTTCCTCGCAACTGCGGGAAATTGTTCGGGCATAACCTCCTTTTCAAGCGGAATAAGGATTCTCACTCTCCAATCTGTCTCAGTGTGGGAATGGGTGGAGTAGAGGCACCATACAAGGCCCGACATCTGCTCCCTGAGTCTTTCAAGGCCTTCTTGAGTGAAAGAATCGTAGTCATAAGTCAGAAGATCCCGGCAATACACACTCTCCATTCTGCGTTTCCCGTCACTCAGGTAACCCCCGATGAAACCGCCAACATCCTTCACTTGGGTACGTTTGTCATGCGGCATCGCCCGGTATTCCTCCATGGTTTCGTCAGTGACAGCCGGTGAACTAAGTAGTTCCACCAATTCATCCCAACCGTAGGATTTATTCTCCCATCCGCGTTGCTGGAAACGGCTCTTGCCTGTAGCTATGCTTATTTTTCTCATAAATCAGTTTCTTGCTTGGTTCCTGTGCCACCATCACTGGAAGCACAGGTATTGAATATCAAAGATCATCCAGATCTTCACCGTCCATGTCTATTCCTTCGATATCTTCGAAGTCATTGCCTTGGCTGGCTCCCCCGAGCGTGTCATCGTCTGCCCAGAACATAACCTGGTTGAGCCCTGCACCGATTCCTTTATTTCCGGCAGCGTCATATGGGAAAAGCTTGAGACTCACGATACCCCAACATCCGCTGTAGATTTTGGACGGCTCGCACTCCTGTGTGCCTCTGTCGAAGGTTTTCACCGGCTGTTGGCTCGATGCTGAGAAAAACATGCTGTTTTTGTATGCCTCGTCTTCCTTTTCCTCATCACCGTCCCTCAGAGGTAAAGACAGTTTCTTTGGGATGACACCTCCCCATTTCTTGGTCTTGCCTTCTGCCTTGGCTGCCTCGATTTCCTTTTCAAGGAATGTTATCGTTTCCTTATCATCCTTAGGCACAATGCAGCTCACTGAATATTTCTTGTCTGCTCCCTCGTTGCCCGCCCATGGGGCATCGAGATGCACATAACTCAGTCTCGCTCTTATAAAGAGCCTGTCGCCTTTCTTCTGAGGCTTGAATTGCTTGTTCTTAATCATAATTCAAATCTTTAAAATCGTTATTGTTCAAAATCTCTCTTTTGTCACCAACCGGTACCAAGGTCGGTTTCCCCGCAGGCTTTTCGATGAAACCCTGACTAAGTTTGCCGAACTTCTTCTTCCCAATCAGTTTCTCAAGCTCTGTCAAAGTCTTCAGTTTCCTCGACATCATCAGTGCTTCGCTGTCATAGCCACTCATCGTCAACTTTATCAGAAGCCCCCTTTGATCTGTGATTTTTCGGTTGCTCTTTCCTTCGACCAACTTATATCCCGGGATCTCCACTCCATTCAAGGCATCCGCAAGAGATTTATCCTCTATTGCCTTCACCCAGTCCTTGATGCTCGACATCATGCCAAATATCCTGGATATGGTCTTCGGATCCAAAGCCTCCGCATTCGGATTCATGAAATATTCCACCATGCAGTCAGCAGTAAAGCGTGGGCAATTCCCTTTAGCCTTGCAGAACCGGCACCAATCACCGCTCTTTCTCGAGCCCTCGCCAAACCATGCCAATGTCGCCAACGGCTTGACATGCCTTTCAGCCCATTCAAGGAGGTCACCTCCGTAGGTCTCCCAACTGCTTATGTTGCCCATTCTTGGCTGATAGATAGTCATCCTCACCTGGTCGAAATCATAGCAGTAACTGAACTCTTCAGCTGTACCAAGGGCATAAAGTTTCATCTGGGGGTTATTGTTTGCATCCACTTTCACTCCCTTGCCGTATTTGAAGTCTATCACTTCCAACATATCATAGCTCAATATCACTGCATCACCGGTTCCGAATCCATCCTTCACCCATTCAGAGTAGTCGAGTCTTTTTTCCACGAAAAGGTGTGGTCTTACCTTACCTTCCGGTGTGTTTCTTACCGCTTCCATATAGCGTTCCATCACGAAGTCGGCATATTCGGTGGTGTATTCCTCCATTTCGCCGCTCATGAACTCCGAAAGCTCCTTGATCTCAGCAATCTCGGCATAGACCGGTTGACCTAACCTTTCCTTCAGTTTCTTCGCTGCGATTGCATGGGCAAGACTACCTTCCTTGGCGAAATCACTGCCTAAATCCGGATATAGTTGCTCTGCTCTGGCACTCGGTGTGCACTCTAGCCACCGGTGACTGTTGCTCGCACCCAAAAGAGCATGCGTTTTCTCTTCCATTTCTGCCATTCCTTCCATTCTTCATGGTTTATACTAATAGGGGCGAAATTCAATCACGGGAGCCTTCCCGTCTTCCTCCTGGATAAAGATTTCTCCAAGCCGTTTCAAAAACTCTTCTCGTTTCTCGGGATCAAGAGCTGTAGGTTTCTCAGCTCCTAACCACTTGGCTATCTCCTTGAAGGCTTTTGTGCAGCCTTTCCTTATGGCAAGCACCCTTTCATCCTTGCTTTCCCTCCATCCGTTACCGGCAAACCTCGAGATGCACATATCCATGTGCTGTTTCATCTCATCATCAGTAATCTCATGTGAAGTAGGGGAGGCCTTAACTTCCTCTTCGGTTTTAGGATCTTCTGTCTCAGGAATAGGTGCTTGGGTTTTGGTATTTTCTTCTCGGAATCCGGAAGTGTTAGTTCCGTAATAAAAAGCCGTGATAAGCTTTTCCACAAGTTCCTCCACCTTCGGAGTCACGTCAATCATCACTTTAATCTCCATAATTCTTTATTATTGGTTAAAAACGATATTGGTCGGGGGAAGCGGACTCGAACCGCCATTTGCCGCTGGCTAAAACAATGCATGAAAAAAATTACAACTATAAACCTTATCAACTAAACTTCACTTCTGCGGCCGTTCTGCCTCTTGAACCATCCCCCGTTTTTGCCCCGGCTGGTTAGTACCGGGACGCTAAATTTTAGATACTAACATTTAGATTTCACCGGCTCTCTTGCCGGAGGGATCCTCCCGGATTGCCCTTTATCCTTCACTTTTCGGGGGGGTATTTCCTCTTTTTCCCCGAAAATGTTCCATTGAATCAGTTTCATCTCTTTTCTATCTTCGAGGCCACCCAAAATCCGAATCCCAGTATCCCTAAACCCACAAGCTCCTGGGCCACCATCGCCCATGCCGAAGTCTCCATGTCGCCCGGCAAAGTCTCGCTGCACATCAGCAGGAACCCCGCCATTATCAGCACCATACTTATTATTCCTTTCATAATCCTCATCTCTTTAACTCTTTCTACTTAAACTTTAACCCTTATCCTTTTCTCCTTCCTGGTCTAACCGGACGGTAGCTTAAACATTCCTTCACCTTCTCGAGGTCATACCTTATGATTCTGCCATAGTTGACAACTATCGCCGGATCAAGTATCCCTCGGCTCTTCCATTCCACCACCGTCCTTACCGTTACTCCCAACGCTTCGGCCAAACCGACGTTGCCTTTTATGAGGTTCTGTATCATAGCCGTTCCTCCTCCTTGATATTGTCAGCCCACTCTGGTAACCGTGATACTCTCGGCATCAGTCTTGGTGACGAACTTCTTGCCGAATTTCTTCTCTACCCGGTACTTGGAGGCCCTTATCGTGTCCATTGATATCAGCGGCCAGGAATCGCTCTCCCCGATGCCCAGGTTCTTAAGTCTCGCATCGTTTGACAATCGCTTTGTTTCTTTGTTCGTTTCCATTATTTTTGTATTAAATTTTATATTCTATGAATGAATTAGATAATCCTTTCTTTTGTGAGGCAGTCCTTAATGTGCTCACTTTGATTCATGAAAGACCAAATATTAAATGTTTTAATCCTTATGCTTTGGCCGCCAATTCTCATGGATTCGGTGAAGAAACTTTGAGATGGCTTCATGACAATAGGCATCTGGTATGGACCAAAGGTTTTGTGGAAGTAGATCATGACAGAATTGATATTATAAGAATCTCAATCAAGAGAAAGCATGAACAGTTCCTTAAAGACAACCGGAAGCGTTTATTAAATCAATTCTTCAGCAGTGCTGAACATGGGGCTGCTCTCATGACCTGTATTGACTATATTTCAAGATTTCTACCTTTATTCCCACATTGACCTGATCAACCATGCAATCCCTGAAAAAAATAAAAGTGTTAGTGCTATAAGGAATAAGCCGATGATTGCAACCAGAATTCTCAATGGCCTTTTTAATTTTTTTATTTTTTCTTCATCGGGATCCGGTATGTCAGGAAGTAAAGGTTCCCCTCGCATCGTCCTTTCCATATTTTCTCTCCTTCGCCTTGAACTTTCAATTTTTTTAATGAAATAAAAACTGTCCCTATCCATTCTTTTTTCTTATATTTGCTTTGTTGGTTTGTTCAATTCGTTTTTTATGATTATCTTTGCATCGAATCTAAGATGGTCTTTAAGAACTAACACCTCCTGGACCACCTAACGAAACCATCCTCTATTTCAATGAGAAAGGTACAAACCGGGTAATCCAACTGCCCGGTTTTTTGTATTGCTGTTGGATAGCAATACATGCAAAACGCCGGTTCTTACGGCAGAAAGGAGGTGTTAGAATGCCCCATCTTAGATTCAATAATGGTAAGCTTGAGAAGCTCGTGTTTGCCAGGTACATCAGGAAGGACGGGAAAATATATTTCCCCAAGAAGGCGAAAGTCTTCTGCTTCTGGGTCCCGGTTAAATAAGACTCTCCGGTAAACCCAAGGGAGGTGCGTTGGATAAACCTCCCTCTTTCTTTATTTACCCTTCCCTTTTCCATTCTTTTTCCTTATATTTGCTTTGTTTATTAATTTGTTATTGCAAAGAATTCTCTCATTTAAACCTCGTTATCGCCCTGCGCCCGTTGATCATCCTTGTGCCGAACTCATAACCTTCGCTCTTCAGATCCGAGCATTTAGCCCTCACGTAGCCTTCAGAACAATCCAAAGGGGCATACTTCGTCTCACCGACCTTCATAGCCTTCAATGCTTCCGGAAAACTCAATGTCCGGATCTCTTCTATCACTCCTTCATTTTTCTGTTCCATCTCTTTTTCTCGTTTTGTTATCATTTTGTAACTTTTATTATATTTGCAATTAAATCATAACATACCTCCATGGAAATTCATTCTTGGAAAATATTTCACACCGCATCCCGTATCGCAAGTTGGCTGGATTATCATAATCCCGGTATTATTTATGTCAGTACGGTTAAAGAGGAATTCCCGGATTATACTGTCTCCGCACTTGAAATCCTTCAAAACCTTGGTTTCATAAGCGTTGACAACGGCTGTGTGGTGGTTAAAGAAGACAAATCTCTTAAAGAAGCTTCTTTCATCTGCAAGGATGAGGCTTCAAGACTCAAACCTTCGGTTTTTTCCAAAACACTTGACGTCTTATTCAAACTTGCTGCAGTCGGAGGATTGGTCATCTCTATAATCTCATTATGCAAAAGCTGACCAAACAAAATATCAAGAAGACCAAGCAATAAAGGATACCGATCATGGCGTACACGAATGAAAACTTTTTACCCAATTTCCTCCCGTCACGTTCGAGATACCAGATTACATTTCTCACAATCGCGTCAAATAATTTGATATCCTTATTGGAGAATGTGGATCTATTCCCTGTCGGTAATTCCTCTTTTGTGTTATCATTATGTGTTTGTTCTTTTCTGGCCATAGCCTTATGTTGTTTTTTTATAACACAATGCAAAGATAATGCGTGAAAATAATTCACGCAAGATAATTTGAGAATTAAATTCACGCAGTTAATGATTTTTAACAAATACTAATAAATTATGGATTCTTTAATCACTAGATTGGATAAAACATATAGATATTTATATGGAAGATTCTTAGTGGAAGATAAAAAGGATTTTGCTAAAAAGATTGGAGTGAGTGCATCTTATCTAAGTGATGCATTTGCAGATAGAAATCGGAAACTGACTATAAATTTATTAGAGAAAATAGCAGATAAATTTCCAACTATTATCAATAAGGAGTACATGCGGACCGGTGAAGGTTCCGTGGAGATTGACTCGCGTGAAACCCGGCCCCACTTCTCCGACTTGCCCGCCGCTGCTGGTTTCATGGCCGGAACCGGGCAAAGCCCTAACGGAGAAAGTAGGGAATTCTTCCCGCTGTTCGGCAATTATTCCTATTCGGTAGAAATCCGTGGCAACTCAATGCTCCCCGATATCCATTCAGGCGACATAGCTTTCTGTGAGATATTGAACGATAAGAACGACGTGAAACTCGGGGAGGTGTATTTGGTCGACACCAACGAAGGAGCCGCTATTAAAGTAATAGCAAAGGAAGGCAAAAAAGACATCACCTTACACTCTTTCAACCCTGAATACAACGACTACAAGGTCTCCAAGGAAGACATTCTCCGCATCGCCCGCGTAATCGGCATCACCCGCAAACTCTAACCTTTTATATAATCCTCGATGGCGAATGAAAAAGATTTTACAAATATTAGCTCTGCTGATATGTTTAGGCGGAGGTATTTGCGGAATCGTGGCGCTCTGCATTAAAGAACCGCGACAAATAGGAGACTTCGACTATCTCGGACTTCTCGTAGGTATCCTTGCTTTATTGGTAACAGTCGTAATAACCTGGCAGATCTACACCTTGATAGATACTCAAAAACTTAGAAAAGATTATGAAGATCTAAATGGAAAACTGGAGTCTAAATACTCGGCCCTTGATAAGAAACTGCAGAACAATTTAAATATAATATCAGCAAAAAGATATTATGACCAGGGAATGATGATGGGAGGTTTCAACCCCGCTTCAGGGATTCCTTATATGTTGACCGCTATTGGCGAAATATTGGAAGCTATTGAAAATCCCGAAGGAAAGGAGTTTTACGATATTATTTTGGGCCACTTAAAAGATTTTATTAAAGACTCAAAAAGCATGTCGGAGATAATAGATAATTGGGAAATATTAAATAAAGAAATGTTAAATAATGTCTTTGAATTAGTAATAAAAATCAAAGATCAGGAATTGATTGAGTGGTATTATAATCTACAAAAGGAATTTGACAAAAGATCACCATAAGTTCCCTTTGTCAAGTTTTGCCATAACATCATCTTTAATCTCCTTCTTTATTTCAAGAAGCATGCCGAAGAGTTTTTCATCAATCATTCTATCCACATAATCTTCCATCACTTCTTTAGGACTTGGAAAATTTTTTACAAATTTGTTTAAACCACTACCCATAATGCAAATATAATTATTTTTTTATGGAACTCAAGGAATTTAAGATTACACTGCCACGGCCTTTCGCTAATATTCAGTCTTAGGCCAGTCAACCCATTGATCCAACTTCTCTCCGGTCAAATCATAAAATCTTGCCGAGATGTTTTCTCTCGTAGGTTTGATACCATTGTTGAAATAGCTCCACCATATTCGCCTGTAGATCCTCCGGTAATAAAGCCTCTTGAAAAACTTAATCATAAAAATAAACTTTAATCTCCATCCATAAAGACACCTCTATCAGGAAAACAATAACTCAATGACACCGATAAAACGAAATATACTCTACATATTCCTCAGGACGTTGCTCAGGGTTCGCATTACTTGGAACCATGGCACATCCATTACTGTTTCCACAGGATATCATGTCGACAGAAAAGACGAGAAAGGGAAAATCAAATGGGACGGCTCCCGATGCGTGAGAAACACGTTTCACGGGAAGGATAAAATCCCGGCGGCTGTCATAAACAAGGTTCTAGAAAATTTAGAATCTAAAATTGATGCCGCTTTCTATTCCTTTGAGGCATCTGACAAGATGCCAACACCTCAGGAGCTTAAAGACGTTTTATCGAATAAAAAAGAAGACAATGGCTATGATCTATGGGTAGCCTTCTCGGAATTTGTAAGAGAGGGATCTTCCAAAAAGAACTGGGCAGACAACACCATACGTTCCGTCAATAACCTTAGACCCATTTTAAAGGCCTTCAATCCTGATCTCACTTTCGAAGATATCAATGAAAAGACTTTGGACAATTTTATACAGTTCCAGACCAAACACAAGCTCTCACATAAATATGCCGACAAAGAAAAATATAAAAGACTCAAGTCAAAGATCGAGGAACACGATACGGAAAACGGTTATACAAACTCGGTAATCCTGAAGAATTGCCGGATGCTCAAATGGTTCCTGCGCTGGGCAGCCAATAAAGGATACGTGGACCGTTCAGCGGAGAGAAATTTCAAGCCGGAACTTAAAGAGAACGACAAGCCTGTCATTTTCCTGAATTGGGAGGAACTGACAAGGCTCGAGACAATGGAGCTGCAAAAGGGAAGCCAATGGGACATGATTCGGGATTTTTTCTGTTTCTGTTGCTTCACCTCTCTTCGTTTTTCCGACGCCTACAATCTCAAGAAGGTGGACGTGAAAGAAAACCATATAGAATTGGTGTCGCAAAAAACCTCCACCCGTCTTGTAATAGACCTCAACGGCCACTCCAAAAAGATCCTTGACAAATACAAGGAAGCCGATTCCGACTTTGCCCTCCCGCATATCCCCAATGACATTCAGAACTACCACCTGAAGGCTATCGCCAAAATGGCGGGAATTGACGAGCCGGTCAAGATAACAAATTTTTATGGGAACCAGAGGAAAGATATCGTGAAGCCCAAATATGAATTCATCACAACCCATTGCGGAAGACGCACCTTCATCTGCAACGCTCTGTCAATGGGTATTTCTCCAATCGTAGTGATGAAATGGACAGGCCACAGCGACTACTCGGCCATGAAACCCTACATCGATATAATCGACAACACACGATCCGAAGCTATGAAGCTTTTCAACAAATAAAGAGAAAAAATGGAAAATAAAAACGAAATCGCAGACAAGGAGAATGACCCGGCTATGGAAGAACAATACCACATGGATTTCGACCTTTCAAGGAAAGCGTTGAAAAGCCTGATAAAGTTCGCCTGGTATCACCGTTGCTCTTTGAATCAAGCCTTAAACACATTGCTGATCGAAACGAGACTCATCCCTTCCATCAAGATGGGAGCCAGCGTTTCGAAGGCCCTGGAAGCCGAAAAGCAACTCGACGAAGACCTTGAAAAATATATAGATTCGTTACAAAAATAGTTACCTATTTTGTAACTAACTGATTTACATTATGCAATTTATTCTATAGTGGAATCGGGAGAGGGACGTTGTGAATCGCCCCTCTCTTATTTATTTTATTTTTGAATGTTATAGCCTTGAGCCTTCAGATAGTCGAGAATCTTATAATCCATCGCATGGCGATAATATTCCAGAATATGGCTACACCAGTCGTTTTCTGTAGTGCCACCAGAACGGGTTTCGTTGTAATGTTTTACAATTTTATCATATTCTACAAGATCTTGAGTAAGTTTTGCCGGCTCTTGTGAATATGAATTTTTGAAAAACACAGTATCTTTGGTTTGCTTAGGTTTTAGGTCGGGATGTTCACGAGGAATACCTAAAGCAAGACCACACACCACAAACACTCCTTTAGGCAGTTTCAAAAGATCAGCCACTTTTGCAGGGTCTACAGTTCTCAGATAACCGATGCAATTACTTCCGAGACCGGCAGCCTGGGCAGCCACCACAGCACTCATCATAGCAAGGGAAGCATCAATTATACCGATGATTGTACCGTCCATTGTATCAGTGAATGGGGGCATATCCAAATTTTTTTCTTTTGCAAGGAGCTCCATTTTATGGTAATCGGAACAGAAGATCAAAAGACGGTTGCAAGTCTTAAGTTGTTTTTGTCCTGTAAGTTCATAAAGTTGTTCCTTCAAAGCCTGGTCGTCGATATCGATAACCGAGAATTGTTGACCGTTATAACTTGTGGGTGTATTACGTATAGCCTCATAAATGAAATCCATAGTTTCTTGAGGAATAGGCTCACGTTCATAACGCCTGACACTTGTTCTTTCCAGCAGAGATTTTTTTACTGATTCCATATTGTTGTGATTTGGTTAATGTGCAATAGGAAGAAACATAAAAGACCGATGAAAGAATTAAAATTCGTTTCATCGGTTTATAAAAGGGCCACACCAAAGTAAATTAAGATGAAACTCCGAAAGTCAGGATTTGAGTGCCACCTGCACCTTTGTAATCCGCCTGTGTCCTAAATGGGCAACATCATATAGATGTGGGGCCCGCCATTGATGCAGTTGCATTTCTCGGTTTTTCATTAAAATTTGATGAGTTTCCCAATAATCTTTGATGTGGTATAAGTTTATTGCTTTCTCATCTTATATAATGCAAATATAATAGTTTTGGTTTAAATTACAAAGAAAATAATTTGAAAAATAGAGGAATAGTTTTAATCAGAAATAAAGACCGGCAATCCCGGTTTTGAATCTTTAGGAGAATAAAAGAAATGGTCAGACTCAGTAGATATAAGTTGTTGAAAGGATTGAACATCGTTTTCCAAAATGAACCGATACATTAGGCCCCTAAGTTCCTTAAGCCTTTTCGCAATGGGGGTTTTAAGTCTACCTTCAGGTGTGATGATTTGAAAACAAATTTTATGTACGGAGGCAAATGCACGAATTATTTTCCAATCCACGCACTTGTCAGCTTCTCCAGGAAGAAGGTCAATGATATCACTTATTTTATTTCCTTTTATGAAATTAACTAAATCAACCGTGTTTTTTGATTTAAATAATTGTATAGGAGTTTTATTATCTTGAGTCAGGTTCTTATTAAATTCAAAGCGATATGGTTTAATTATATCATCAGGTTTTAATATTCCATAAACCGAAGAGATTATCCTCAGATTGTCTTTTGATTTTTCTAATTTTTCCGCAGGGATAGTTTGTATGTCTAAAGCTCTGTAAGCCTCTCCAATGAAGGCCTTTAAAGCACTATATCCGGTTAATTTATGGGGAAATTCATATGCTAAAGTGTGAGCCTTTACAGCAAGCTGAGTGCTTATGCCCAGTTTTGAAGCGATTTCAGGCGGGGATTTTGTTGCCAAAAATTCCATTATTGCGTCAGCCATAGGCTCAAGGACAGGAGTATGACTTCCAATTTCCAAGTCGGTTATAGGATATTGCTCTCCCGACATGGTTTTTGATTCAGCGAGCAAAGTAAGCATGACAGCAAAATCCAGGCAAGTAAAAATGCTTATTTTTTCTTACCCTTTTTGAAAAAAGAAAATACTTTTCGAGCACCATTAAAGACCGACCACCCTAACATGACATAATCCATATAGTTAAGGCCATTTACAAGCTTGAGCGCAATTGAACCGGCTTTGACAGGAAGGGCAGACCCTATAGGTTGTGAAAGGGGATTGAGTCTTTGCAGATTATTCCAGCTTTTCAATAATTTTGTTTTACTGAAATCGGCTTCCATAGCCAAAAGCGCTCTCTGGAATCGTATTTCCTCGATAGTGTAACCTTTGAATTCATTTTTTGGAGAAACAATATCCTGAGCAATTTTTTCCTTATCTTTAATTTCCTTCATTGTGGTTATTTTTTAGAATTTTTATTCTCGGGATGATCCAATAGAACCTTACTGATGAATTTTGCCACAGGATTTATCACCACTTGTTTTCTAAACAATACAAGAATGCCAAGGAGCAACAAAACAATACCACCGACACAAACATAAGCCACTGCCACAGGCAAGAACCCGATGAAAACTTGAGCCAATGCAAAGAGAAACATCAGGATGGCAGGCAATAAAAGAAGAAGCACCACAATTCCGATAACCATCATGCTGATAAGAATGATGATTTTTTCTGCTGCCGTGAGTTTTAGATATTCTATTTCTATTTTTGCCCAATTCACGCTTTGGGTAAACAGTTCTTTAATCTCGTCGGTTAGTTTTGGCTTCATATAAAAAGCTGAATTATAGATGTAAAGATGGTGTGTCAATTAAAAACTCAACACACCATCAAGTTATTTTATTCTTCAGAATTTGCAAGTTCAGCCACTAAAGCATCTACTTCAGCGTCGCTGATTTTTATACCTTTTCTTTTAATAAGATCACAAATTTTAGATCTTACATCTTCACCCTTTTCAGGAGCGAGAAGAATGGCTGCAGAACAGCCTACAATAGCTCCTCCGAGGAATGCATAAAGAATATTCAACGCTTTCATAACTTTAAATTTTAAGTAAGTTAAATTACGTTTTCAATTTGGTCTTCAATCTCATCAACGAGCTCTTCAAGTTTATCTTTTTTAAGGCAAATGCCTTTTTCTTTAAGAACTTTCATGATTCTTTTACGAGTTTCATTGCCTTTTTCAGGAGCAACCAAAAGGCCAACAGCTGCACCGGCGATAGCACCACCTACTACAGCACAAACAATGTGAATTGCTTTCATAGTCAAAGTTTTTTAATGGTTTTATAATTATAACAAATTCTCTATGATTTTGATTAATGCTCTATGTTAAATTTTATTATGTAAGAGCAAATTGCGAGCCAAAATCAATATTGGGCCATCAACGGGGCTGTGATCAAGTTTTTGTAGTTTTGCACTCCCGATTCATTTAGTTCCACATCCACAAAATTTCCATCTGTGCCAAGTATCTCTACATTCCGGGAATCTTTAAATTTAAGAAAATCGGTTTTGGGATTGTCGTTTAAACAAAAACTCCATGTTTGACTCTCCTTGTCAAAATCAAAATTCATTATGTTTCCATCGGGTGTTAGTACCTTATACCCGTTCTCATCGGCTAAAATCTGATAATTCCCATGTTCAGTTTGTATAAATTGGTTATGAGCTTCCAAAGGATTATTGCCGCTCCAGAATTCGATGGAATTTATAACCAAGAGGTCGGCCAATGCAGTGACTTCATATACCGGAAGCACCCAAAAAGCGAAGAAAACCAATTCATTTACAAATTTATTGTTGACATTATGATTCCAAGTCAACACTTTATTTGTGAGTGAGAAACTTCCGATGCAAGATTGGAAACTCATGGAAGATGCAACAAGAAGGGCAGAGGTGATGAATAATGTTTTACGTTTCATATATATTACAATTTTCTTCAAATATAAGAAAAAAGTATGAAATAGGAGAATAAAAAAACCTGTGGGTTTTAACCACAGGTTTATATAGAGTTAGCATTTTTTGTTAAGAAATCTTTCCTTTTATGTATTCAGAGAATTGTTTTGAATCTTCACTTCCGATGACATACTTAGATCCGTCTTTGAAAGTGATGATGATAGGTTGTTTGTATTTTCCATGGAAGCGGTTTCTACCTTTCACGTCTGAAGGATAAGAGTCGCCGTAGTAAGGTTCAACTGAATCAATGTCGGAATATTTAATTCTTCTTGAGTGGAATGGCCTATGTACATCTACATAATCGTCATCAGCACTTACAGAATACGGGATGGAACCAAAGATGCAGCAACAACATAAAACAAACAGACCAACCAATATCCAGAAGAATACATCGTCGAAAGGTTTGTTGATAAATACCCAGAATAAAACGAAAATAGCAATAAAAGCTACAAAAATAGCGATTGTAATACCCGATACAACTGAGTCGTAAGAAATTTTCTGTTTCATAATAATCTAATTTTTTTATAGTTAATATTTATATTTTAATAACAATTAAAATAGTCATTTAGATTATTATGTTTTGAAAATTAGATAAATATTAATTTGAGGAGGTCACAAGAAAAGTGGAACGTATTGCATTTCGGATTTTATCAGCTTCTTCTCCACCCATCTTTAAAATAGCAATGACTCCTCTCACATAATCATCTTTGTTTTTATATCCCAGTAAAGAGGGTACCTCACATTCCGCTATCAAGGGTTTATGATTGAATACCTTTAAGAGAGAGGGGTAGTCTTGCTTTTCCACTATTGAACGGAAATAATGACTAAGTTCATTGTATTGTTTTCGCGGGTTAAGGATATTGATGAGTTGACGCAAATGGGTTTCCAAAGCGGTGATGCAAGAGAATTTCCCGTCAATTTTTGCATCCACTTCACGTTTCACCCGGTGACGAACATGCTCAAGAACTTGAGCCTGCAATCTTTGATTGAACTCCTGGAAGGCTCTTTTCTTAATCTTTTGAAACACTTGATTATGATTTTTCCCTCTTGCCTTAGCCACGGTTCTTATTACTTCTTCAAGAAGAAAAAGATTTTCAACTTCAGCCACTTCAGGCACCATTATGGATTTACGCCGCAAATATTCCACTTCCTTGTCGGTTCTTCGGTCACGATCAACAATGCCGTGACTTTCGAGATGATGCATATTTGTGAGTCCATTGAAAGATCGTGTGGTTTCTATCACCTTATCGCAAGAGCCAAGGGGTTTAACTGTATAATCAGGGAAAACCAAGGGATATAGCTTGGCATCTATGCTGTGGGTTAGATCGCCTTCAATAAACAAAACCGGCTTTCTACTCCCCATCAATTCAATGAAAATATCTTCTCGTATTTCTCCGGGGGCTATTATTTCATAATCCCATTGAATTTGGGAAGCATCAAAACTTTTCACCCATAAAATCACATTTCTATTTCTGGAACTTACGAATTCCACATCAACAGAATTATAGACAAATGTGCAATCAGGTCTTAAAGCTTCAATAGAATTCCAAAGTGAATTCAAGATAGTGGGATGAAGGAAAAGGGAAGGGGCATCGATAAAAATAACCGCATTTTGCATGGCATACAATGCTCCTGCCACATAATATAAGACAACCATCTCACCCTGACTAAGACGCTCAACGGGAATCAGATCTTCTCCGGCCGGGGTGGAGAACATAAGCGTGCCTCCGGTGGTTACAATTTTATTGCCTGGGAAAACTTTTTCCCAAATTGAGGATAATTTGTCAAGTTTAGTTGAAGGAAATTTAAAAAGATGGCTCTTGGAGTGGGTCTTTCCTTTAAGTTTCAACAATTGTTCAAACTCATCGGCAAAAAGCATAAAAACCAATTTTTCAATTTCGCTCACTGCATTAACACGCATATAAGGCCTTCTTGAAGCCGCCTTGGAGTATAAGTCATCAATGCTTCCCTTTAATTTGGATTCCTCTCTTTCCGGGAATGGAGCCCTGATAGCCGAAAGACAATATGTTCTGTCTCCTGTGAGTTGCATAAGGCGTTCCATAAACTTGGTTTTACCCGCACCGCTTCCACCGATAATAGTGAGAAGACGGCCATCAGGCAACTTTGGAACAGATTTTTCACCTATTAGAGGAGGAAGAATGAGAGAACGCATGAGAAAAACAATTGTTTTTTATAAGTGAATCCTATAAACTATCTGACTACAAAAGCATCTATCGAAGTGGAATAATCCGGACTTAACAGAGCTCGTTTGATGGCATGGGTGAATTTTACGTTTTTTCCCGTTTCATCCCTTAGGGAATATTGCTGTGAGGCCAACATGATAGTATCGGCTCCCAATTTCAAATTTATTTCATCTATGGCAGCAGATATAGAACGATATTTTTGACTCAAACCGGCATCAAAGTTGAATAAGTCAGGCTGAATGGCTCGGGCAGAAGTTATGTTGCTCACCATCACGCCCCCTCTTTTATAACGAATTCCGGGTTTAAAAACTTTCTCAAGGGCTTTCAATGCGGCATCTACAATTTCCGGGGTAGTATTGGTTGGCGTGTTGAATACAAAAGAAGCACTGTTGGAATATTGAGGAAGATCTTCACGAAAGAAATTTGATTGGATGAAAACCGTCACCATAGCACACACTGTCTTTTGTCGCCTTAGTTTCATGGCACATCGTGAGGCATAATTCGCCACATGGGCAACAAGATCATCTATATCGGTGATCATTTCGGGAAAAGATCTGCTTGTCACGATGCTCTGTTTTGTTTTGGCATCCATTTCGTCTACACCTATAACATCTTCACCTCTCAGTTCAAGCCAGGTCCTTTCCCCGGGAATATGAAATCGGGATTTTATCCAGTTTCTTGGGCGTTGTGTGTAGTCATAGGCCGTGTTTAAACCCATGCCATGAAGCTTCCTTGCTATTCTTCTTCCAATACCCCAGACATCCTCAACATCGAAAAGTTTCAAGGCTTTTATTCTTTGCTCATCATTCTCGATGACACAACATTTATGGTAGCCGGAATAATTCTTTCCGAACCGGCCGGCCACTTTAGCAAGGGTTTTTGTGGGAGCAATACCAATTGTGACAGGTATGCCGGTCCATTTCAAGACTTTCTTTGAAAGGTTTTCACCAAATTCCTTGAGATTGAACCTTCCCATACCGTGAAGATTCATAAAACCTTCATCAATAGAATACTGATGAAGCAAAGGCACTTCTTCACGGATTGTGGCCATTACCCGAGCCGACATATCACCATAAAGTTTATAGTTGGAAGAGAAAGCGTAGATGCCGGAATTTGGATATTGTTCCAGCATCTGATAGTAGGGGATCCCCATTTTTATACCCAAAGCCCTGGCCTCTCTTGAGCGTGCAACGACACATCCATCATTATTTGACAACACCACCACAGGTTTGCCATTTAATTCCGGACGGAACACTCTTTCGCAACTACAAAAGAAATTATCGCAGTCTATCAGGCCCCACATATAAGGTTTATCTGAATCTTTTAATAACGCTACTCACCACACCCCACACCATGAGCTGATCTCCTTCGTGCATATAAATGGGTTCATATCTATCATTATCAGGACGAAGACATACAACTCCTTTATCCTTTTGACTTAAGTCAATATATTTTAGAGTGAACTCCCCATTCAGGCAAGCCACTACAATATCACCGTCACGTGGTTCCAAGGCACGGTCTACCACTATAATATCACCGGTGTCAATTCCGGCCCCTTCCATAGATTGTCCCAATACCTTTGCATAGAATGTGGCAGCGGGATGACGGATTATTTCACGGTTGAAATCAAGAGTGCGGTCAATGTAATCTTGTGCCGGACTCGGAAATCCTGCAAAAATACCCGCATCCGCATATTGTAAGGGAAGTTCCGTGGAATAATCTCCACTAAAAATTTCCAATTCTTTCATCGACAATTCATTTTATCTATTATCTCTTAGGACCCTTTTCTATATTTATCCTCACCTTTATCTTGCATCACTTCCTCCATGATAGAAAGATAGGAAGAGAACCTGCTCGGTGCAATCTCCCCTTTCTCTACCGCTTCCTCCACGGCACATCCGGGCTCTCCTAAATGTCGGCAATCTCCATATCGACATTGGGAAGATACCTTAAATATTTCGGGGAAATAGTGGCCTACCTCAGTAGCTTGATACTCTATCATACCGAACCCTTTCACACCGGGAATATCGATAAGTTCCCCACCCTCGGGCAAAGAAATCATTTCCGAAAATGTGGTGGTGTGAGTGCCTGTGTGATGAAGGTCGGACACATCGCCTGTCTTTAAATTCAATCCGGGGACCAAAGCATTGATTAAAGAAGATTTCCCGACTCCGCTGTTACCGGCCAGCAAACTTATTTTATTTTTGACCAGATCCCTTAATTCATCGATTCCGTCACCGGTTGAGGCAGAAGTGAATAAAACATCATAACCTATATCTTGATACATCTGCCTTAATTCAGAAGCATATTCAAGGATTTCCGGAGTCCATAAATCAGATTTGTTGAAAACTATGAGGGCCGGAATGGAATAAGCTTCTGCCGTGGAGAGAAACCGGTCGATAAATGTAGTGGGTGTTTCCGGATTAAAAATGGAAGCCACTAAAATAGCCCGGTCGATATTGGCAGCAAGGATATGGCTCTCTTTAGAAAGATTCGAGGCTCTGCGTATTATATAATTTTTGCGAGGAATTATTTCTTTAATATAATATGCATCATCGGTAGCACGGGTGATCTTTACCATATCGCCCACAGCCACCGGATTGGTGGTGCGAATACCTTTAATGCGGAAATTCCCTTTGATCCGACATGGATATTCCGTGCCATCATCTGATCTGACAACATAAGAACTTCCAGTGTTTTTCACCACTCGCCCTTCTATCATAACAGTAGGTTTTTCCTCTTTCATACTTGCCATAATGCAAAAATATAAAAAATTTTATTACTTTTGTGCCCGAATTTTGTTATAATATCAAAAGGATATAATAATATTCATTTAGAAAACGTTAAAAAAATAGTTTAACCAATAAAATTCTTAGGTTATGAACATTGAATCAATCGGTACTTGGGCTGGTGAGGTTTACCAAGCATTGGAAAAATCAGACACTCACATCCTCGGTATGAAAGAGTTGAAAAAAGCCACTAAACTGAAAAAAGATGAAATCATGGCAGCTCTTGGTTGGCTTGGTAGAGAAGGCAAGATCGTCATCGCTATGAACGATGAAGAAATTGCAGTTAACCTCGTATAAGCTTAAGCAAACAATACGAATTAAAAAGATGAGACTTTTCAGCCTCATCTTTTTTATGTTATATAGAACTATCTGAAAGGGCTTCCGACAAGAGGTGCTCTAAATCGGGAGCGGATAGCTTGATTTTAAATTTACCTTCTATAGCCACCGAAATATTTCCTGTCTCCTCGCTCACCACCACACATACGGCATCGGTGGCCTGGCTCATTCCTAAGGCAGCCCGATGTCTTAACCCCAGTTCTTTAGGTATATCCATATCATGACTCACCGGAAGAATGCAACCCACCGATTTTATTTTGTTGTCTGCTATTATCATGGCTCCATCATGGAGGGGGGAATTCTTAAAGAAAATATTCTCTATTAGCCTCACATTTATGTCTGCGTCTATCAAATCTCCGGTGGCCTCATAAGTTGTCAGGGGCACTTTACGTTGAAACACAATCAAAGCTCCTGTCTTGGTTTTGCTCATGCTCATACATGAATACACCACTGCCATTATATCCTTACGTCGGGCCTCCGGTTCTCCGTCGTGTTTGAAAAGCTTACGGAAATATTTCATTCTTCCATGCGAACCGATGTCTATGAGAAACCGCTTTATCTGATCCTGAAAAATCACAACCAGCACGATCAACCCAATGCCCATAAACTTATCAAGTATAGAACCTGTAAGCCTCATGTCAAAGATTTCGGAGGCAAGCACCCAAAGCACGAAAAAGATCAAGACACCATAGAAAAGACTTAAAGTGCCGCTGCTTTTCATCATCTTATAAATGTAGAAAAGCATCACAGCGATTATGAAGATGTCTATCACATCCTTTATGCCGAAATTGATCATAAAGAGGATTCTTTAAGTTTTTTATACAGCATTATGGTTTCAACTGCAGGTTTAACGTCATGTACTCTTAGAATATTGGCTCCTTTCTCCAAGGCCATGGCATCCAGAGCGATAGTGCCTGCCAATGAATCTGCCGGTGAGCATTCAAGGGTCTTATATATCATGGATTTCCTGGAAATACCAATTAATACGGGCAGATCCATTTTGGCTATTTCATCTATAGAATCGAAGAGACGGAAATTTTCTTCCAATGTTTTGGCAAATCCGAACCCGGGATCCACAATCACATCGGTTACTCCTAATCTATGGAGTTCATTGATTTTCTTGGAGAGTTCCGTTATCACTTCGGCGGTGACATCACGATAGCCCCGATTTTCAATGCGATTATGGGTCAAAACATATATTACTTTTTGTTGTGCAATCAGTTTGAACATATCGGGATCGTTGCCCCCTGTGACATCATTTATAATGTCGACTTCCCAACGATTTATTGCCTCTTTTGCAACTGAAGATCTAAAAGTGTCTATGCTTAAGGGAATTTCAGGAGCAATCTCACGAACTATTTTACACCCGAGTTCCACTCTTCCCAATTCTTCTTCTTCTGATACTTCATTATGAGTCGGCCGGGTTGAAAATCCTCCTATGTCTATAATGTCCACTCCTTCTTCAATCATTTGCCTTACACGAAGCCTGATTGATTCTTCCTGATATGTGCGGCTTTCAGCAAAAAAACTATCCGGAGTGACATTAAGGATACCCATCACTTTAGGGACACCCAAATCCATTAGATGCCCTTTGATATTCAATGTGTAGGTATATCCTCTTTCCATCAACCTTATAATAAATCTCTAAACCCTGAGCCTCATCTATTAGCCCTCTTTCTTTCATTTTCATCCAGAATTATCTTACGAAGACGTATATGTTGAGGGGTCACTTCCACATATTCATCCTCCTTGATATATTCCAATGCTTCTTCAAGCGAGAATACTACAGGAGGCACAATTCTGGCCTTGTCGTCGGCACCGGAAGCACGCATATTGGTGAGTTTCTTAGATTTGGTTACATTCACCACTATATCACCTTCCTTAGCGTTTTCTCCCACCACTTGGCCGGCGTACACTTCTTCTTGCGGAAAAATAAAGAATCTTCCGCGATCTTGAAGCTTGTCTATTGCATAAGCATAGGCTGTGCCTGCCTCCATAGCTATAAGACTACCATTGGTTCTGCGTTCAATTTCTCCTTTCCAAGGCTGATACTCCAAGAACCTATGAGCCATAATAGCTTCTCCGGCTGTGGCTGTGAGAATATTATTGCGAAGCCCTATAATGCCTCTTGAAGGGATATTAAATTGGATATCAATACGGTCATTACGGGTATCCATAGAAACTATTTCCCCTTTTCTACGGGTTACCATATCTACCACCTTACTGCTATATTCTTCAGGCACATTAACAGTGAGGGTCTCTATGGGTTCGCATTTCACTCCATCGATTTCTTTAATGATAACCTGAGGCTGACCCACCTGTAGTTCATATCCTTCGCGACGCATTGTTTCAATCAGGATAGAAAGATGGAGCACTCCTCTGCCAAACACAGTCCATTTATCCTCAGTGTCGCCCTTTTCCACTCTCAAGGCAAGGTTTTTGTCAAGCTCTCTTTCCAACCGTTCCGCTATATGTCGGGATGTGACATATTTTCCGTCTTTGCCAAAGAAAGGAGAGTCATTGATTGTGAAGGTCATTGACATTGTGGGCTCGTCGATGGCTATTCGAGGCAAAGCTTCAGGATTGTTTAAATCGGATACAGTGTCTCCTATTTCAAAATTTTCAAAACCGACAATGGCACAAATATCTCCGCTGCTCACTTCCTTCACTTTCTTGCGGCCCATACCCTCAAAGACATGTAGTTCCTTTATCTTTTGTTTGCTTATAGAGCCATCTTTCTTACATAAAGCCACCTCCATACCTTCTTTAAGAGTGCCTCGATGTACTCTTCCGATTGCTATTCTTCCCACATAACTACTGTAGTCAAGAGATGTGATGAGCATTTGAGGATCACCCACAAGAATTTCCGGAGCCGGGATGTATTTAATAATGGCATCAAGCACCGGAGTGATATTGTCTGTCCTATCCTTCCAATCAAGGCTCATCCAATTTTGTTTAGCACTCCCATAAATTGTAGGAAAATCGAGTTGATCTTCTGTTGCTCCAAGGTTGAACATAAGGTCGAATACCATTTCGTTAACTTCATCGGGACGACAGTTAGGTTTATCCACTTTGTTAATGACCACCACAGGTTTCAACCCCATTTGAATAGCCTTTTGAAGCACAAAACGAGTCTGAGGCATAGGTCCTTCAAAAGCATCTACCAAAAGCAGGCAACCGTCAGCCATATTCAATACCCGTTCCACCTCTCCGCCGAAGTCAGCGTGTCCGGGAGTGTCTATGATGTTTATTTTAGTGTCTCCATAATTAATGGAAACATTTTTCGACAGAATTGTAATTCCTCTTTCTCTTTCAAGATCGTTGTTATCAAGGATAAGTTCGCCGGTGGTTTGGTTATCTCGGAACAAATTGCCGGCCATTAGCATTTTGTCAACCAAAGTGGTTTTACCATGGTCGACATGTGCGATTATAGCTATATTTCTAATCTGCTGCATTTGCCAATTGTTTAAAAGCAAAGTTACTAAAGATTTGATACTCGGAGAGTCATTGTCTTAAAAAAGCCACTCCGTTAGAGTCGGAATGGCTTTTTATATAAGGTTTATAATATCTTATCTGATAATCGGATAGTCTTCCCGACTTAAAGATTATGAGAAGGGAGATATTATTTACGGATACCAAGTTCTTTCTTGGCGATAATTGCACGATAACGATTAATATCCTTACGGATGAGGTAATCCAAAAGAGAACGCCTTTTACCTACAAGAGCCTTAAGGGCACGAGCTGTGACATGGTCTTTGTGGTTTTCTTTCAAATGCTCGGTGAGGTGTTTGATTCTGAATGAGAATAAGGCGATTTGACTTTCAGGACTTCCTGTGTCGGTTTTACCTGTGCCGTAGGTTTCGAAGATTTTTTCTTTTTCTTCTTGTGATGGATACATGTTGTTGAGAGTTTAGTATAATTAATAATGACACTTTTCTTCAAAGGATTTATGAGACAGTCTCTCACGTGTCTCTCCTTTTTCAAAAAGCATTGCAAAATTAACTAAAATCAATGAAATACACAAATCTTTTTATTTGCTGCAGAAGCTGCGAAATCCACAGAGCTTACATGAACTTATTGATTGACATTCCTTGAATTTAGGATCTTCAAATATGCTTTCAAGGAGATTTTCGATCTTATTATTGAAAATTTCTGTGAATGGGCTAAAAGACTCCACTTTTTGTTTATCCAGTTCAGGAAGGCCGCCTTCTCCTTTCACCAAGTCGGGGACATAATAAATTTCCGTCATCACATCTTCACAACCTTTTATTCCTTTTTTACCTAACAGCCAAGCGTATGTGAAAAGCTGAAAAATCTGTTCACTTCCATATCCCCCTTCAAAGACTTCGTCTAAGCTTTTTGCTTTTCTTTTTTTTGATCCCGTCTTATAATCCACTATTCGGAGCCTTTTCACTCCATTATAGTTGATTTCATCTAATCGATCGATGGCAAAGCGGAAATTTATTTCTCTTCCGGATGTAAGTCTGATTCTTAAATTTTCAGATATTTCACATCCATACAATTTGAAGGGAGCCAGGTTTAAATCATATCTTATGATATCCTTTATCAATTCTACAATTTGATCGGATATTATATCAGTAACGCCCGATGCCACTCTCTTCCTCACACCTTCTTTATCTCCATAATAAAATTCCTGAATATTTTTTTCCACCAATTGTTTTATATGGCTTGTAGATTCCAAAAGTTCGGAAAGGAATTCTTTTGTTATATATTTCGGATGCATCAATAATTTCTTTTGATTCTCTTCCGCAGGTATATACAATTGCATCATCACCTGGTGTAGAACATTGCCTATGGAAATAGCATCCATATATTCACCTTTCTCGGGGTCGGAATTTAAGTTTAAAATGTTTTCAAGAAAGAATTTTACTTCACACTCCCTATATGTGTTGAGTGAGGATGCAGAAAAATTCTTTCCCTCCTTTCCGTTTTTGGAAAAATTAGCGATCATTTCAAAAATTTCCGGAGTTTTCTCAATGGAAGCGTCATTGGGGTGTATGGCCTGTAATCTATATTGCCAAGCTTCTTCTCTGATTTTATATTTAGGAGCATATTGTCGTAATTGCAAAAGATAACGCGACTCACCGCCTCTCATTCCTGAAATAGAGCGTCCATCATAAATCAGGCTCACCTTTTCTGCCCTGCTTATCAGACGGTAAAAATAATAGCTGAAAATTTCTTCTGCATATCTTGCCGGAGGCAAACCATAAGCTTTCCGTAAGGTTTCAGGAATAAAGGTAGAGCCAAAAGCCTTTCGAGGCATTATGCCCTCATTCATCGACATTATGATGACGTGGCGAAAATCCAATGATCGGGTTTCCAAAGTACCCATAACCTGCAGGCCGATAAGAGGTTCACCCTCAAATCCGATTTTTTCAGCTGCCACCAATTTTTCGGCCATCTGCAATAAAGATAAAGACGAAGACTGAATGGAAAATTCATTTACTGCTTGTTCTAATGCATCAACATATTCTCCATATATCTTGATTTGTGAGATGTCTTGGTTTTCTTCCGGCTTTTGTTCGTTCGCACTTATTTTTAAAATTAAATTTTTAAGCAAATTGCGAACAAATTCAAATATCCGATTATTTTCGGTTTGTTCTTTTGGCGGGAAAGATAAAAATTCAGATGCCACTGGAAGGAAATCTTCTATTTCTTTAATATTCAATCTTATTTTATGGAACTGAGTACCATATTCCAGAAGCTGTTCGATTCCTTGAGGGTCAAATAAGATATATGAATAAGGATGCGAAAGGAGCATTTTAAGCTCTTTCATGAAAAAAACATTACCATCGGGGGTTTCTCTAGAACTCGCATAAAGCCTTCTAAAAAGATACATAAATGCCGAGATGGAAGTCTGTCTCAGACTATATCCCATGGTGAGATTGATTTCTCCGATACCTTCGGGCAATGCATAAAGAATATTTGAGAGTAAGGTTTCATCCGGGAGAACCAATGCCACTTCAGCGTCTGTAATCAACTTCTTTTTATCAACAGAAGTATACTCTGACAAGATTTTCCCGGCCACTTTTGCTTGGGCTGTGACAGATGGGGAGGATATTATTTCTATTTCCGGATATTCAGAAACCGAATTTTCCTCTAAAACAGGGAGTATCCACTCCGGGAAAGGAAATTGTTTAATATTGTATTCTATAAATCGAGAAGCAGAAAAATCCTTGTTAGTTAAAACCGGACCTGTTGCATCCCATATGAAATCAATATAATCATCAAAACCCGGTGTGCCTTCTTCATTCTGAAGGCTTTTAAAAATAGTTCGTTCAGACTCCGAAAGGGCATTGAATCCCACTGCTACAATTTTATTATAAGGAAGTATTTTTTTCCCTCTTTGTTCAATTATGCGGGCTGCCTCCCTATATATACTTCCTGAAGAACCCAATCCTTTCTCTGAAAGACTGGAGATAAACTTTTTATGTAGAGGAGCCAATATTTGCCAAAGATTTAGAAATTTTTGTTGCAATTCGGTAGGCTTTCCTTGACCTGAGAATGATTTCCAGAAATTGGAAGAGTCCCCATCGGTTTCAACACCAAAATATTCCCTCATTACTTCTTTTTGTTCCTGGGTCAAGAAATTGGATGTGAGTTCACGATAATCTTTGATGTTTTTAAAAATCTCTTCCGGGTCTGTTAAATTAAGATCCACTGTATTAAAATCAGACAAAACCGTTTCTCCCCATCCACGGAATGTGTCAAAATCAAGTTGAGTTTCGGAACCAACAATTTCTTTATAAGCATTGAAGAGGGTGAAAAGCTGCACTATTCTGCTTGCTTCAGTTTTCTTGGCAATTTGAGTTGCAAATTCAGAAATTGTCAGAATATGTGGCAATTGATCGCTCCTTTTCCCTTGTTCGGCAAAATATTTTTTAAGATATATCCCACAACGTTTGTTAGGAAAAATGAAACAGAAACGGGTGACATCTCCGTATCTCTGAGTATAAGTTTTTGCTATAGTTTTTAAAATCGGTTCCATATTCCAAAATTAATAAAAAGGTTATGAATTTGCATAACATATCATATCCAAAACAATTGTGGCTCATTCCACTATTTTTAAAGGAGTGACCCCATTTTGCATCTCACCATGACGTTAACATAGGATATAAGGGAAGTTATAGGTGCCTGTATTAAAATATCTTAACGATAAAACTTCCTGCTTTCGTTTGATGTTTTTTCTTTAAAGTTTATCAAAAAGAAAAGTTATGTTAGGAAATTTCATTTACTACAACCCCACCAAACTTTATTTCGGAACGGAAGTGGAGAAAAATCTCAGTGATGCCCTAAAGAATTTCGGCAAGAGGGTTTTGTTGGTTTACGGAGGAGGTTCCATCAAAAACAATGGAATCTATGATACTGTTACAAAAGTGTTGAAAGAAACCGATAAAGAAATAATTGAATTATCAGGGGTAATGCCCAATCCAACGTTGACAAAATTGTTGGAAGGGATAAAAGTTGCAAAAGATAATGATGTAGATTTGATTCTTGCGGTAGGTGGAGGTTCCACTATCGACTATTCAAAAGGCGTGGCCGCTGGAGCATGGTATGATGGTAACGCATGGGAAAATTTCTGGGTGAAACAGAATGAGCCAGCTGCAGATCAGAAAGTAATTCCTGTCGGTTCTGTATTGACATTGGCAGGTACAGGATCGGAGATGAACGGAGGTTCCGTTATCACCGATGAGGAACATAAACTTAAACTTGGAAAAGTTTTTGGAGAAAGGCTTATCCCAAAGTTTGCTATCTTGAATCCCGAATACACTTTCAGTCTTCCTCAAAATCAGATGGTGGCCGGTATATTCGATATAATGAGCCATTTGATGGAACAATATTTTTCCGGGGATGATGATTCAACAACCGATTATATAATTGAAGGAATTATGAGATCTGTAATTGCTTCAAGTAGAGTTGCAGTCAAAGATCCTCATAATTACGAAGCTCGTTCCAATATTATGTGGTGTGCCACATGGGCATTGAACACATTGCTCAAGATGGGTAAAAAAGGTGACTGGATGGTGCATATGATTGCCCATACAATAGGAGCTTTCACTCATGCTACCCATGGAATGGCTTTGTCTGCAATTTCAGGAGCTTATTATAGATTTATTATGAAATTCGGGCAACATAGATTTGCAAGATTTGCAAAGGTGGTTTGGGAAATTCCATCTGACGGCAAAACTGAAAGTGAATTGGCAATTGCGGGTATTGAAGCCCTCGAAAACTGGATCAAAGAAATCGGAGCAGCATCTAATGTATCTACTTTAGGTGTTACCTCGGATATGATTGATGAAATTGCTGAGGCTACCATCCTTGGAGGAGGTTACAAGCAAATCACCATAGATGACATCAAAGAAATCCTCAAAAATAGTCTTAAATAAGAAGGATATTTTATTTACTCGAAATCGTGGGTTTCTGCCCCTAATATCTTGTCGGCTTCTCATATCATATGTTATGAGAAGCCGACCAATTAATTACTGCCTTAGAAAAATTTGTAACAGTGTACCAGTTGTACCCGGTTCGAATAGTAAAGTAGGAAAAAGCAGAATTGGAATCCAATCATTTCACTTCAATTCTTCGATTTTAACGTAAAGTTGATATCAAGAACTTTCTGAGACATCTATGAAACTCTAATACTTGAAGTAGGTTCATATTTATTTATGTAATATTTCTAAGCTTTTTATCTATAAAATCTCTAGGTAATAAAAAGGTTATAATTAAAAAAATGTAAATTTGTAAGAGAATATGTTTCTTTCAATAAACAAAGGAGTTGCTATGTCAAATATTTTTCATCTTTTAATCAATACGTTCAAGATAACTTTAATTGAACGTGACGATGGAAAGAGATCCAATTCGTGCGTGGCGACGCATCCAAACAATACGCAAATGGCATAGTCGTCTTCATAAATTGTACTTCTATTTTGGATACAGTTCAAATGGCTATTATGGGAGGAAGGAATTCGAAAGTTGGAGCGATTTAAAAGAGGTTAGATGGTGTAAACTATATAAAGATACCGGTCGTCCATGTAGTTGCTCTATTTGTAAAAGAGAGCGCTATTCCCGTTTGAAATTCTCTCTTGAAACTAAGAGAATAATCAAAGAAGAACTTTTCGACTAAAATTAAGTGTAAGCGTTAACTGAAGTACACCTTTTTAAGGATTTCAGGGATTTGTACTTTTGTAGATTTTAAAGACCGGTTCAACTGTTGCAGAAGAACCGGCCTTTAGTATTTTTGTATTACAGCGGTTATATCATTTAGCCATTTCCCGGACTTTGTTCATTCCGGCTTCCGGATGGTCCTTGATCCATCGGTGAGGAAGCAGGAGTGCCAGTTCAAGGGAAGAAGCTTTTTCATAGTAGGGCATATTGGCAATGACATCGTTGAGATAGGCCCTGGGATTGACATCGTGGTTACGGCAGGTAGCCAGCAGCGATTGCACCACGCACATATCTTCGGCAGCCTTGTGATTGCCACAGAACAGATAGTTCTTCCTGCCAAGGGTTATGGGTCTGATTTCATTCTCGGCAAGGTTGTTGTCAAGCCTTATCCTGCCGTCTTCAAGATAGCGCATCATGTTGGGCCATCGGTTATAGGTGTAGGTGACTGCCCTTCCGACCAGGCTCTCGGGACTATATTGTATGCCTTTAGTCTCTATCCACTCCTTGACTTCATCCATCACCGGTCTGGCCTTAAGCTGTCTGTGCTCCCTGCGTTGGTCGAAGCTCATGCCTTGCATGTCGCATTCGTGCTCGATGTGATAAAGCTCCCTTATCTTAGCCTTGACCCACGATACGGCCTTTGGATCCTGGCCCATGGCCTTGTCCCATTCCCGGGAGATATGAACCATGCAATGTACAAGTCGCACATCGGCACACGGACCGTAGGCCGCAGTATAGGCACTGTAGCCGTCACACTGCAGATATCCCTTGAAGCCATGTCTGTCTGTAAGATTTTTTATGACTTTTGCCGCTCTTGATCCTTTGTCGTAGAAAAAGACCACCAGTCCCTCCATCACTGAGCGTGCCATCCACAGATACTCCTTGTCAGCCTGATGTCTCTCATTGTTGATTACCGGAACCGTGGTTTCGTCGGCCTGTATGTAATCACTTGCCATCACCTCTGCCTTCAGAGCCTCATAAAGAGGTCTGAGAAGTTCCATTGTCCTGCGGAACCATCCTGTCATGGTGGCTTCCTTTATACCTTCCATGCCCAGATGCGCCAGTTGCTTTATCTGGCGGTAGAAGGGCATGTGATACTCGTATTTCTGCAACACCACCTCGGCAAGAAGAGTGGGGCCCGCTATACCTTTGGCCACAGGAAGCAACGGCATCGGGCCGATGATCACGCCTTTGCCTCTCTCTACAGGTTCCGTAGGGTCCTTGAGCCCGAACTTGGGCCTCACTATGGCACGACGGAACATCATCCCCGGCTGGAACTCCACTACATGGGTTGTCTCTTCTCCGATCTTGCGGTAACGGCTCAAGTCGATATCCTTGGGTTCGATCGTGTCCACAATCAGAACAGGAAGATTCGCCCAGCTTTCCCTCTTGCGTGAGGTTGGTTTGCGCCTGTGTCCCTTGACCTCAACCTCAACTCCTCCCTCGGCATTGTTTGCAGTTTCCTGGGCCTCCGGTTTGTTTTCTCCAAAATCTTCCTCGCTGAAAAGACCAGGCTGGCCGCTGCCCGGAATGAACCGCTCGCTCTTGCGCCCGAACAGCTGGCGGTTCAGCCAGGCTATCTGCGCCGTCAGTCTCTTTATCTCCGAAGACTGCTCCTCGATCTGACGAGACTGGGTCTCGACAAGTTTTGTCAAGGTTTCCACAGTAGTCGTAAGGGTCTGTTCAAGAGGTGTCATAAAGTATCCTTCTTATATACCCAAATTTACATAAAATCCTTTATTTATGCAAGTTTCAGACTATGAAAATATCCTTCCCGGATATAACATCATATCAAAAAATTAAAGAAAAAGAGGAAGAAACAACCTCCCTCTCATACATGGTATTCAACCCTCTCGGCCCGTAGTCTCCTCAACCTTTGGGCCGGATCTTCCTTCAGTCCCTCGACCATCACCACCAGATCCCGCCACTCCATTGAATACGACTTCTTCTCAGGATCATACTCCGGCAGTCGGAACCTGCCTGCCTCAAGCCTCTTGACATACATCACCATACCGCCGTCCTCGGCATGGATAAGCTTCATGAGTCTGCGGCTGTTGCCTATGAAGATGAAGACATCGCCGTTCCTCACCTCCGAACCGAGTTTCTCCTTGATGA
>JAFLTO010000059.1 GCA_022510425.1 Muribaculaceae bacterium | reverse complement strand
TGCAGTCCAGCTTTCGGCAATAGAGGAATTGAATCCAAAATATTTTTGCCAATCTGCTACATTCCTAAAACGTAACCCGTTATAACCGTCTTCAGACCCTATCAAATAATATCTCATATTGAAACTTCAACTGGATGAAATAATAATTTAAACTTATAACTTTCGCATAATTCCTTAAATCTTTCTGAAACAACATATTTCGAGGGATATTTAGAATCCCTTGCAATATTAGGAGGTCTGTTCTTTAATAGATAATTTCTTGGATAAGATTTTAAGTTTTGCATTATTGGAAAAGATAAATTCATATTGGAGAATTCCATTTCCCCTAAGATAAAATTGATGTATCAGCAATTCATGATTCAACAAGCCCTCGGTATCATTAGGAAATACTATACTTTTTATATCTTCAAATTTGAATATATAGTTAGACTTATAAGCCCCTTTGAATTTGATTGATAAAATAGTCTGATGACTCTTTTTATTATACTTCAATTCAAACTTATCAACTACTGAATCATATAAACTTTTGCTATCAAAAGAATAAAACTGAGGATTGGCAATAAAATTCACAATGTTTTTGGGAATAAGTTCTCTGATAGATGAGATATAATTAAAATAATCATCAAAATACCAGATTCCTTTCCTTTTGTATATCTTGTCGTTCATTTTTTCCGTATAAATTATAGTCATTATAGATGAAATTAGCAGGTGGTTCCGTAGAGAGAACGAAGTCCACTAGATTAAAACGGACTTTGCCAAACAGCATTAATGCTTTGAGACCTAAGTTGTTTTTTATTTGAGAGTTTTTGTTTGCAATGACAGCTATTCGTGGTAATGTAACTGAATTATTACCCCAATAAAGTTTTAAGTTTGGAGTGTTGTAACATTTTGTTTTAGTTGTTCCGCCCATTCCGGCGAGCCTCAGTGTTTCTTTCTTTGAAGTCTGTTTAATTAAATTTTCATTCCTCTTATAAAAGGCATAATCCAGTGTCCCAAAAGATACATCGCCTGTGTCTATGCGAATTAAAAGCGGTCTGTTTTCTATTGTTGCCGATGTTAGCAGGTTCATAGTAGAAGAAAAACACATATTGGGTTTTTCATTACTTCTACCTGGAGCAACTGATGGAACAATAATTTGATTGTTTTGAAAATCCAACGTCAAATCCTTTAACTGTAACATCAATTCACTACCGAGGATCGGATCCATTTTCATAAGATACCGGTCAGCCTCTACATTGTTAGATACCATTGACAATACAAGGAACGGCACGTCTTTTATAATTACATTGCCTAACTTTAGTTCTTTGGCAATGACATATCGGCCTGTTTCATTCCCTATTCCTTTGGCATCCAATTCTGCGTCTAAAGGAAGTAATTTATATTTTCGAGCTAATGAATCGGTGATGACATTGACTCCGGCACCTGTATCAAAAATAAAATCGGCTGGAATGCCATTTATGGCACTATTTTCCAATATCATATGTTTGCCATCTTTATCTTTCGGACCCGCAGAAACTATCCTGAACGGTATAGAGCCCGGACAGTCATCTTCAAAAGTCAATGAATAAGGTTTAAAGTTGGAAAGTACTTTATAGAGTGAACGGAATTGCTCCAAATGTTTTAACTGCGACTTTTCCAAATGAGGATTTACAGCATCTATAATCGATGAGAGTAGATTGGTTGCGGCTTCATTTTGTCCTATCCTGCTTAAATCCATTGCATACATTATTGCTGAACTTATAAGATTACTCATATCCAAATCCTGGGAATAGTT
>JAFLTO010000058.1 GCA_022510425.1 Muribaculaceae bacterium | reverse complement strand
TAATGAAATTTGTCGTGGCATGTTAGATATATGTTGGTGTAATGTTATTTTCTAATCCCAAAATTAGCATATTTTCTAACATGCTATTTCTTTTGTCGGGACTATTGCACTGCAAACATATTATCTAAAAGCCACGGAGTGGCTAGATACCGGTTCATACAGCTGAGGCACTTTTTACAAAGCTTTCGAGAAAGGTTCTTATTCTTTCACGGGGCAAAGTTAGGGGCAAAGGGAAAAAGGGGTATGTTATCTTTAACATTGGAACAAAAAAATTTCATTTTTTTGTTGAGGGCATAGTGCATGGGGATCAGGGATGGGGGTGTTTGGTGCACCACACAGCCAAGGCAAACTTCATATTATTTGGCGGCAATTGGGGTGGGGGGTATGAGGGACGGGGTAAGAGGGTATGATGTATTAGGGATGGGAAGTTGGAAGCATTAAAAAAGGAGACCATTGCCTCCTTAATCTATAAATTGTTCTTAAGTTCTTCGATGGGAATACCGGTGTAAAGGCTGATTTTTTCAAGGGACATCCCGTCTTTAGCCATCGCTTTGGCCGATTCCCACTTGCCTTCGGCTCTACCTTCAGCCCTGCCTTCGAAATGACCGCTCGACCAGGCACTCGAAACCACATCCTCCAGGGATCGCATATTGTCTATGTATCTTTCGTAGTCCCGTCGCTGTTCCTTTGTGAGTCGTGCAATCTGCAGTTCTTTTGAGGCCTCCAACAAACCGGGTGCGTCGGCTCCTTCCGGCAACTTGCTGTGGCGCAGGAAGTGCATCCACTGCTCCAACGGTGTCTTTGCCAGACGGTTGAAGTCATTTGCCTTGAGTATATAGTATTCGGGGAAAATCTCATAGACATTGTGCATTCTGAACTTCTCCTGTAGCTTGGGGGAAAGATTCAGTAGGTCACCGTCATGCATTCCCCTGAACTCTGTTTTGCCGTGATAAGCATAGTCTGAGCCTTCTCCGAGTTTGAAATACACGATGTTTATGCTGTAGACTTTTGCCACCTCCCCGTATCCCTTCCCGCTCTCAAGGTATTCGTTGACAGTCTTGGAAACACCGAAAAGCATGCGGTGGAAATAGGAATCCTCGGTTTCGTTCTGTACCTCGATGATGATTTTTTTCCCGTCGGCATCCTCGGCGAGCATGTCCACCCTGTTAGACTTGTTCTCCTCGTATTCCTTGTTGCCCTCGCTCTCAAGCATCCGTTCTATCCTTATCTGACGGCCCAAAAGGGATGTCAGGAATCCGTTGAGGATAGTATGGTCAGCCTTGTGGCGCAAAAGGCGTTTTATTGCCCAGTCGAATCGAACCAATTTATCTTCGTCTGTCATGGGGGAACTATTTTTTACAAAGCTAAGCAATCGGAATGAAAAAAACAAATTTTGAACCTTTGTTATGTGGATGGGGGGATGGGGTAGAAGGGATTGGGGATGAAGGATAGGGATTGATTTTATAACTTTTATTATGTTAAATGAGTTTAATATAAAAAAAGAAGGATTTATTAGGAATCAGCGTAGAAACAGCATAATAAGAACATATTATATTCACATTAAGAACATATTAAATTTTGGAGACAATAGTATGTGGGGATTGGGTATAAGGGATGAGGGATATTAGGGATTAGGGGTCGGGGTGATGTGGATTGTTAAGTTTGAACTTAACGCCGGGTGGTAGCGGAGCTAAGGGATAGGGGATAAAGGTATAAGGGATGTGGGTTGTTAAGAGCGGACTTAGTGGTGGGTGTTTGGGATGTCGGATGGATTTATGGTGAATTGGGATGCTGGAACGTTGAGGTAATAGGAAGGAATGTCTTTGAAAGTTATCACCGGCAACTTTCCGATTGCAATAGAAAGGAGTATTAGTTTACTGAGCTTATGATCCCATTCCTGGTTGTAAAGCTGAGATATGTATGCTCTGGAGCAACCGAGTATCCTTGCATATTCAGCCTGAGAAATTTTTTTGCTTTCAAGGAAATCTGTTATTTGTTCAAGTAATTGATTATGGATTTCATTTGTATAATCGGTAACAA
>JAFLTO010000057.1 GCA_022510425.1 Muribaculaceae bacterium | reverse complement strand
TGATTCTAAATACAACATCGAAGAAGCATACCGGTTCAAAAGAATCGGTTCAGATTCATCGTGAAATATTTCGGTCCATTGTTTTATTATATCTTCTTCAGGATATGCAACGTAATGAATATTTACACTGACAGGATAGAGATAGTCTTTTAGAAAAATTATAGTTTCCTTGCCTCCATCGATGGATTTTTCTGTATGAGAATCATATTTTAAGAATGAAGTTGGATTACCGTCCGAATGTCTAATTTCCAGAGCAGGATCAAAATAGTCTTCTGTTCCCATTACCGGGTAAACTTCATTCCCGTTTGTACAAACCGAAGAAACCGTTCCTCTCGGCATATCCAGATTGATAAGGTTGACCTTATCATTTAATTTTTCTCCAAGATATGTTTGATACAATCGTCCATCTTCTTTAACTTTCAAGACAAGTTGCACATTGTCAGTATTTATAGAGATGCACGGTTTAATCTCAGCCTTAATGAAATTTGTGATCACCAAAAGTGACGACAACAAAATGAGTTTTTTCATGATCTTTTATTTTTTTCTAAGCAAAAATAGGATTAATATAAAAGGAATTTAATCAGAAGTATTGACAAGGTAGAGCAACAATTTCAAAGGCTTTAGAAACCTCTAACATCCAATAGATTAAAACATCCTAAAAAGATAACAGGTAGAAATTGAATAAAAGAAAATGATTAAATTTGCAGTGAAAAAACTTCAAAATACCCATGAAAATTCATTTTATTCATATTATTCTATTCGTTTGCACCCTTGGATTTCCTTTAAAAGGTTTCTCACAGATAGAGAAACTTGACAGCATTATTTCGCAAAGAGAAAAAATTAAAAAGGAAAAGGAAGCAAGATTAAACGAACTAAAGAAAATTTATGAAGATTCAAAGTCACCGGTTTCCGGTTTAGAAATTTTAGATAAAATCTATGAGGAATATTATACTTATTCCTATGATTCTGCCATGTACTATGCGGATAAAGAGTTAAGGCTGGCTACAGAATCAGGGGACGATGAATATAAGAACAAAGCCCTTTTACATAAAGCTCTCCTGAATACTAAAGGAGGTTATTATCCTGAGGCCGAAAGGATATTGACAGGGATAGATACAACAACTTTAAGCAAAGAGAACCTGAATCAATATTACACTTCTCTATTTTGGCTTAACCTTTATTTAGGCGACTTTACTAAAGACCAATCTCTCAAGCCTATATTAAGGAAAAAGATGGAAGAGAGCTTAAAAGGGATAGTTGATAATACTCAACCGGGAACCACGGAGTATTTTTTTAATCTCGCTGAAAGATTTAAAATATCGGAAAATAACCGGGACTCCGCTTTTGTGTATTACAATAAAGTTATTGAAGAAGCTCCCGAAAACTCTAAAATCTATGCTTCATCAGCCTATTCTTTGGCAGAACATTACAAATTGAAGGGAGAAAATAAAGAATACAAAGACTGGTTGATTAAAGCAGCTATCTCTGATATTTCCACCCCATTGAAAGAGAATCTGGCTTTGCAGGAATTAGCCATGTTATTATATGACGAAGACAAAGGAGAACTTGAAAGGTCAACAAATTATATGGCTGTCGCTTGGGATGATGCTCTTTTTTATGGTAATAATATGAGGATTGTGGACATATCCCGAAAACTCCCATATCTTTTTCCAGTATATTTGGATAGTATTAAAGAAAAAGAGCATCGTTCAGTCATGGCCTTGATAATAGTTTCCGTTCTCCTTTTAATTATGATCGGGATGTTTGCCTTAATCCATAAAAAGAATAAACAGCTGAACCAACAAAGAGAAGAACTTCACAATCAGAGTGATAATCTAAAAGCCTTAAATTCACAATTAAGTGATTTAAATGAAAACCTGTCTGTAACAAACCAAAAATTGATCGAGAGCAACGACCGTCTTCACGGTATTAATATTAGAAGGGAGAATCTTGCAAAAATCTGGATAGACATCTGTGCAGCACATCTTTACAAGATGAAATCATATAAGATAATGGTTCGTCAAAAAGTGAAAGCCCATCTTGCCAATGACTTATTGAACAATTCGGCCTTTAAACCAATCGATGAAGAAGATGCCCAAGCTTTTCTTGCAAGATTTGACAAGGCGTTTTTAGACCTTTATCCTGATTTTATATCAGAAGTCAACGGTTTATTAAAGGAAGATAGCAGATTCGTAA
>JAFLTO010000056.1 GCA_022510425.1 Muribaculaceae bacterium | reverse complement strand
AGAGCCTATTTCCTCTTCAACTTTCTGCGATAAAATTACTTATAAAATTTTTATAGCGATCCCTAAGGTGTTAAATAAATGTTAAAGTTACTTCAAAATTTGCACTACAACATAGAAGGAACGGAAGTCTTCCGACTTCCGGAGAAAAATTTTAGGAAACAGGGATGTTTCCTTCCCGTTTAGGGGAAGTTTCCGTCCCGTTTTTTACACTGAATCACTTGATGTTTTCAGGAAAATTAAATAATTTTGTGCTATTTGAAAATTGAATTTCAAATAGCTGGCTTTTTTTATGGAGTATGTTTATAGAAAAATAAGCGGTATCATACAGGAGGCGGTCCCGTTTTATCCGGTGATAGTTCTAACCGGTCCACGACAAACCGGAAAAACTACCTTGGCTCGCCATCTCTTTCCTGATTTCACATATTTCAATCTTGAAGACATCACTGTGAGAGAGGCTGTGGAAAGTGATCCTCGCGGTTTTATTATGAACGGAGATTCCGAAATGATAATCGACGAGATTCAGAAAGTTCCGGCATTATTTTCCTATATTCAAGTAGCTGTGGATGAAAACCCTCAAAAGAAATTTGTCTTGACAGGTAGCAGTGATTTCGCCTTGATGGAGAAAATAACACAGTCTTTGGCAGGGAGAGCCTCGCTTTTTACTTTACTGCCTTTTTCCTTTAAAGAAGTTCCCGATTATGTAAAAGAATCGACTACTAATGATTTAATGTATAGAGGATTTTATCCGGGTGTGATTGTAAAAGGAATAAAAAGTGACATATTTTACTCTAATTATTATGCCACTTACGTGGAAAGAGACGCTCGCCAGATTTCTTCTATAGAGAATCTTGACATCTTCAGACTTTTCATCAGAGTGTTGGCAGGTAGAACAGGCAGCGAGTTTAACGCAAATTCCTTGTCTGCCGAATTAGGGGTTAGCGCTCCGACTATTAGAAAGTGGCTTGGAATTTTGAAAACATCATACATAGCCTTTTCACTATCCCCGTATCATGCTAATTTAGAAAAACGTCTCACCAAGACCCCGAAAGTCTATTTTTACGACACGGGCCTCCTGTGTTTCCTGTTGGGAATAAGAAACGCATCCGACCTTAATTTGCATCCTCTCCGGGGAGCGATCTTTGAAAATCTGGCAATAACGGAACTGATTAAGGAAAAATATAATACAGGAGCTTTTACTGATTTTTATTACTACCGAGAGAACGGAGGTAGAGAAGTAGATTTATTGAGGGTTGAGTCATCTGATATGGAGTTATATGAAATAAAGTCCTCCTCAACATATAATAAAATATTCCAAAAGAATCTGGTCTATCTCAAAAATTTATTGGGAAATCGGGTAAAATCTTCTGTAGTGGTTTACGACGGGCCTACCGTGGCTCCCATCGTTATCAATATAAAAGAATTATAGCACTTAGAGGATTCACTATCGAAAGGATATATATTCGGGGTTAAAATAGGAACGGAAGTCTTCGGACTTCCGGAATAGCATTTAGGAAACAGGGATATTTCCTTCCCGGTTTTGAGGGAACAGGGACGTTTCCTTCCCGTTTTAAGGGGAATGATTCCTTATAAAACAGAGGCGATGTTTCTTATACGTGCCAGCCGTTTCATAAAAGAATCGTCAGCTTTAGTGACCTGCATATTGTAATCTGCCTGTAACTTAAGAAGCATATCTGCCGGAATATTTATGGCCGCTTCTATGAGCAAAGCCAATTCTGTGTTCACAGCCCTTTTCCCTTTGATAACTTCATTGAGCAGAGAGGGCTTTACCTCGATTTTTTCCGCCAGTTTAGCCTGAGTCATATTGAGTACTTCCAATTCATCTTTTATCAGTTCACCTGGATGTGTGGGCTCAAAAGGCGTGAGATTGTTTGCAATCATGTCAGGTTGAACTCTTCTTCAAACGTAACTATCATTGTGCAAATTTAATAAAAACTACCAAATTCACAAATAAGTGAAATTTTTCTTTTACTAAATACAAGATGAAATATCCATTAGGATCAATACATATTTATACGTTATTATTAACAAGTGTAAAAATAGAATTTTTTCCTTTCCCTATAATAGATAATATGTTTGCAGTGCAATAGTCCCGACAAAAGAAATAGCATGTTAGAAAATATGCTAATTTTGGGATTAGAAAATAACATTACACCAACATATATCTAACATGCCACGACAAATTTC
>JAFLTO010000055.1 GCA_022510425.1 Muribaculaceae bacterium | reverse complement strand
AGAGCCTATTTCCTCTTCAACTTTCTGCGATAAAATTACTTATAAAATTTTTATAGCGATCCCTAAGGTGTTAAATAAATGTTAAAGTTACTTCAAAATTTGCACTACAACATAGAAGGAACGGAAGGCTACGGACTTCCGGAGAAGTTTTGAGGAAACAAGGATGTTTCCTTTCCTTTTTAGGAAACAGGGATGTTTCCTATCCATTGATTTTGAACTTTGAAATAAAAGAATTATCTTTGTTTTATGAGAAAATATATTGATCCTTTCACCGATACCGGCTTTAAGATAATTTTTGGCAAAGAAAATCAAAGTGAGATTCTTCTTGCAGGTTTTCTCAACACACTGTTTGAAAACCAACCCTATTTCGAAAAGATAATAGGAGTAAATTATCTTAATTCAGAAAGAGTCAGGGACAAAGAGAGGGGCAAGACCATAATCCATGACGTGATTTGCCAGACTCAAAGTGGCCATCGTTTCATACTGGAAATGCAGAAAGGCAAGAAGGATGACTTTATGCATAGGTCCACCTATTATACGTGTAAAGGCATAACGGACCAAATCAATATAGCCAAGGATCAAAAGGGTCCTAAATTTAAATACCTTCCGGTAACCTCTGTATATGTTTGTCAATTTAATGTAAAGGGAGTTGAAAAGAAACTTGTATCACATTTTATGTACAAGGACGTAGATACCAATCATATCTTAAACAATGGAATCAGGACGACTTATATTCAATTGCCGGAGTTTGACAAAGAATGGGAAGAGTGTAAGACAAAGTTTGAACAATGGATTTATATATTACAACATATGAATGAATTTTCAGAATTTCCGGTAGCTACAAGAAAAGACGAGGTTTTTTCAAGATTGGAAAGGGTAGCCAGTTATTCAGCCCTCTCTGAAGAAGACAGGATAGCGTATGAGGCTGATCTCAAATGGGCTAGTGAATACGAGGAGGAGATCGCTACAGCCAAAAGAGAAGCTGCACAAGAAGCCAGAACAGAAGGCAGAGCGGAAGGAAGAGCGGAAGGGGAAAAGCAAAAAGCAGTTGAGGTTGCCAAGACAGCCATCAGCATGGGTCTAGATGACCAAGCGGTCCAACAGCTCTCCGGTCTTCCCATCGAGGAGATCCAAAAACTCAAATAGAATAAATAGGAACGGAAGTCTCCGGACTTCCGGAGAAAAAATCTAAGGAAACTGGAAAGTTTCCTTTCTTATGCCAAAAGAAGCGCTAACTAACCGGCACTAATAAAAATAAAATGAAGGACTTTATATCGCCACTTTCTGACTTTGGCTTCAACAATCTTTTCGGTACCGAAATTGGTAAAGAGAATTTGTTGGACCTTCTTAACTCAATACTGCATGACCGTTTGGGATATGAACGTATAGTTGATCTAAAGCTGAATCCGACCGAGAACAAGGGACTGAGCCCCGAACGGAAGTCAACGCGCTACGATATCCATTGTGTAACCGATGGAGGTCACAGAATTATCGTTGAGATGCAGAACCAGTGGCATCACAATTTTGACAACAGGATATTTTATTATGGAATAGAAGCCATAAGCCGACAGGACAGGCGTAATCCGGGACAGCCGGCCTGGGACTTTACCATTGACCCGGTTGTCACAATTGCATTGTGCAATTTCAACCAAAGGAGGTTAGGCCTTGGACCTTTCACCTATTATACCTTAAGGGATGAGGAAACCAATGAAAGATTCGGTAATCAACTGAGCATGGTTTTTATCCATATACCGGGATTTCCGGACAAGGAGGAAGAGTGTGACACCTTTTTAAAACAGATAATTTATAGCCTTAAGCATATGGAAAGAATACAAACCTTGGAAAAGATACCGTTCTCAACAGGAGAGGGGGATTTTTTCTCCCGTATAGCCCAGAGGAGCAGATACAGTGCGTTGAATGAACAGGAACAGATGGAATATGACCGTTGGCTCAAATTCGAAAACGACCGAGTGCTAGAACTTAATGAAGCCGAAAACAAAGGAATGAAGCAAGGCCTCAAAGAAGGCAGAGCGGAAGGGGAAAAGCAAAAGGCGATAGAGGTGGCCAGGACGGCCATCAGCATGGGTCTGGATGACCAAGCGATCCAACAGCTCTCCGGTCTTACCATCGAGGAAATCCAAAAACTCAAATAGAGTAAAATAGATAATATGTTTGCAGTGCAATAGTCCCGACAAAAGAAATAGCATGTTAGAAAATATGCTAATTTTGGGATTAGAAAATAACATTACACCAACATATATCTAACATGCCACGACAAATTTCATTA
>JAFLTO010000054.1 GCA_022510425.1 Muribaculaceae bacterium | reverse complement strand
GGTAGCGAAATACTCGAGGGTATGCATTCGGAAAAGAGAAAAATGTATGAAGAGATCTACCGTAGAACAGTTGCCATGAAAGAAGAGCATCCGGAGATGGCTCTCGGTGACATAGTTTTCGAGGTGGTGAACAGTCCTGCGCCATGTTCCTATCTTTCAGCCCCTTATGTAAGGATTTTATTGGCAGTTCAGCGGCTCCGCCGCTGAGAGAGGGAGAGAGCCGAGTCCGGATACCCACAGCTCGATATTCGCGATGCTCATATCGACCAATGGGTTAAGGATGTTGAGTGGCTCCGCCACTGAGAAGGCGTGGAACGCCTGGTATGAAGGTTTAGGGTTTAGAGTTTAGGGTTTGAAAAAATTATAAATAAAAACAAGATGATAATTCGAAAAAAAGCATTGCTATACGACATTGAAAATATGGCATTCACTATCGCCGACACGGGCGAAAACGACCGTCACACACTCCACCGCGTAAGAGACATATGCCAGGACGGAAACATCGACCGCGTGGCCCGTGTGCTCGGTCTCGCCTATGCACATCTGCTCACCGTGTTGCAACCGGTGCTTGTCTCCTCCCGTATAAACATAGATAAAGAAGAGTCGTGCCAACCGCATGACTATAGATTCAATCTCCGAGAACAGTCACCCATGAAATTTCTCCTCACCAAAGAGAGGAAATTGAAAATCAAGGAAACAGCACATGAATTCATGGTGTGTATGGTACTCGCCGACTGGCTTGCCATAACCCTTCCCGAGGCTGCCGACGTCTGGAAATTCAGGGCCGAGGGTTGCCTGGAAGTCCTCAAGGACCTTATCGCCACAATTGTAGCTTCATCTTTCCGCGGAGGATTCAGACGTAAATTGAGTCCGTTCTGATTTCTTATATATGACCATCCAAGATATACTACAAGAAGATGCCCGACGTATGCGGGAAATCCTCAGGCCCTACGACCCCGCAGACGGCGAAGGACCCGAAGACCCCGTGGATTTAGAGCGTTGCCAAAACGACTTCGAATACTGGGCGGCTCGCTGCTGCTATATAAAGAACAAAGGGGGCGGAGGCGACGTACTCTTCAGGCTCAACCCTCCGCAACGAAAATTAGTGGCCGAACTCGAGAAGATGCGTCGTGCCAACAAACCCATCCGGCTTATCCTGCTGAAAGCCAGGCAATGGGGCGGAAGCACCTGCACTCAGTTATATATGGCGTGGCTGCAGATGATGAAGGAAGAGGGACTCAACTCCCTGATCGTGGCCCATCAACATGCCGCCACTGCCGAAATCCGTGATATGTTCCTGCGTATGATTGAAAGTTACCCTTTATCGATGATAAAGGGTAAAGGTATAAGGGATAAGGGTATGAGGGATAAGGGTAAACTTACGGCTCCGGCCGGTCCGGGGGCTTTCAAAGTGCCTTCACGCAACTTCAAGGTGAAGGTTGGCAGTGCCGAACGACCTCAGTCATGTCTCGGAGGCGACTATTCATTAGTGCATTGCTCAGAAGTGGCATACTGGAAGAAAACCCGACTCAAAACCCCCGAAGATATGTTGAGGTCGTCCTGTTCGGGTATACTCTACAAACCCATGACACTGATACTCCTGGAATCCACGGCCAACGGCACCGGCAACTTCTTTCATTCGGAATATCTGGCAGCCCAAAAGGGTGAAAGCCAGTTCGTGCCCCTCTTCGTGGCCTGGTTTGAGATACCCCAGTACTCCCTGCCCTTTGACGAAGGGGAGAGAGAAACCTTCGCACGCCGACTTTTGGAGGCCAAAGACAACCAACACCCCGAAAATTCCCGCAGTCAACCCGGAGCCTATCTCTGGTGGCTATGGACAAAAGGTGCCTCGCTCGAAGCCATTCACTGGTATGTGAAGGAACGGGCCAAATATTCCGACCACGCACAGATGGCTTCCGAATACCCGTCAGACGACGTAGAGGCATTCGTACATTCGGGTGCGGCAGTATTCGACAGATACCGTGTGGAAGACCTTCGCGTCAACTGCGATCTTCAGCCCGCAAGAGGAGAAGTGACGGGGAAGGCACCATCAGGCCCTGAGTCGTTGCTAAGTCTTTCTTTTAAAGAGGATTCCCAGGGGAATTTAAGGGTTTGGAAACTTCCTGAAATCATTCAGGGACAAAAAATCACCGACAGATATCTTACGGTGGTAGACATCGGCGGAAGGTCGCTGAATGCCGATTGGTCGGTGATTGTGGTCTTTGACAGAGCTCCTCTCCTTTCGGGCGAGGGACCGGAAGTAGTGGCTCAATGGCGTGGCCACACTGATTTCGACCTGCTCGCCTGGAATGCCGCAAGGATTGCAGCTTTCTACGACAATTCGCTGCTCGTGATCGAAAGTAACACTCTCGAAAC
>JAFLTO010000053.1 GCA_022510425.1 Muribaculaceae bacterium | reverse complement strand
GGGTAACATTGAGGGACAGATTATAGGCAACGCTTACGGCGGATTAGGTTATGGTTACATTGACCTGTTGGTGTATGACAAGAATGCATTTATGGAATACATCGAAAATCCGTATTGCCTGAACAAATTATTGAAACCTCAAAAAGGAGTACCAATGCCCACAACCTTCGTCCAAGACTTCGTTTACTATGGTGAAATTCAAAGCCTATGAATTAAACATCACCATTGCAGGGGCATTAATATTTACTTAAATAACTTGAGTCTATCCTGTTGATTCATTAATATGGTTAAAAGAGACGGAGTTTTGAAAATTAGATTGTCAAATATATGACTATTGAACCAATAAAATATGATAAAAGGTTTTCTCTTGAATATGATGATTTGTCAGATTATTTGAGAAACAAAGATCCGGCGTTATTGAAGGAAGATTTGTTACAATTAACCTGTGAAAATTATATTATAGATGTAGGTTACTATCGGGACTGTTTTATTATATTTATAATTAAAGACATTAACTGGAGTAAGCCATGTTGGAAGAAAGTTATAAATAATGAAAATTTACTCATTTCAGAAATAGAGATGGCTTGTGAAAAAGTAATTTCATGGAATTACTAAGAAACATAATGATAGTCATAATGACTTTGATTCTTATGCAGTTGTTTCTTGTCAGTTGCATACAAAGGAAACCTATACCCACAGACGAGGAAATGACAGTCCATTTCTTGGCTAATGAGGCGACATTTTGCGAACTGCGGGACAGTTTGATGTCATTACAAAACGGCTGGTATTATCCATCTTTCTACCGGGATAATAAGGAATTTCAATCTGAATATAAAAATGAGTTAGAGGAAAATTGTGATGGCACCATCCCGCTTTACAAGCAACAAAGGATGGATTCTATGCTTAAAGTGATAGGTTGCGAGAGAGTCTATTATACAAATCCCAAGATGATAAGGGAAGGTCGTCCGGTAAAACTGACCTTTCAATATTGGTCGCGTGGGTATTCGATTGGCGGAACAGGAAAGAACTATGTATATTGTCCTGAACTGCCGAAAATGATAACCAAATGGCGTCAGGGATTGGTAGAGGGGAAAGAAACGGAACAAGTTCTCGATGAGATTGCCTACGAAGATACCACTATTTACCGCCATATTACAGGAGACTGGTATATACAACTGGAGCATGATCGCTGATTAATTATTTTAAAATTTCCAATGATAAAACAGGATTTTGACATAGAGAAACATGTGAACTTAAAGTCTTATTCGGATAGCCCGGGTTGGTTGGGTTATTATGAGAGGAGTACAAGGTTTTCACAAACTGCCATGTACGAGTCAATAGATAAATTCATTGACTTTTTTAGGGTTATTAGCCCGAATGTTTCAGTTGTCACTTCTTTATATAAATTTGGATCAGGAGATAATGAGATCACTCCGGACCAAAAAGAATTGATGGAAGCAGGCTATCTTAGAGATTCACTGAATGAGCGATTTAGTTTCCATAAGGGAGTTGTGTGGGAAATTGTCAGAGAGCTTTCGTCAGTAATGATGTATAATGCAGGAGATATTGCCGGACATTGTTTCTTTATATTAGAATTATTAGGGTTAATAGTCTATCCACACGATGATACGGGATTTGGATTTATAACAATGGATTTAAAGCAACAGGCACCAAAAGTTGTGAAAAGTTTTTTTGAGACTCTTGATAAAAGTAAATTCATATCTGAACCTCAAATATAAATAATGTTTTTTATTACTCAAAGTAAATTTTGTCATCTGATATGAGTGAAATAAACTATCAATGTTTTATATTACCAATAGAAGCGATTCAGTTTTGCCTTCGTTTTATAGCTGATGAAGAAACATATTTGTATGTTATGAAGAATGATAATATTATGGATATAAAAGAATATGAAGATTCAAATGATAATGATGTCTTTATAAAAGGTGGTTTTACATTGGTACTTTCATCCCAAATTATAGAAGAAAGCTCAATGAGACCCATGGAATTTTATAAGAAATATCCAAATAGCCTTTTATTTGATATTGGAGAATGTAACTACAATACCCTAAAAGAATCGTGGCTATATACTTTAAAAATAGCTACAACTAAGGCAATTAACCAGAGATGGATTGTTGTTGAAAACGAATTAAAAGAAATTATGCTTAAGGGTGGTTACACAGTATTTATTCCAAATAATAGTAGAAAGTTAAATAGAAGATTACATTACACTTCACGGGTTTTGGGCCTGTATAAAGATGGTATCACATTAAAACCTTCTACCGGGGAGAACATTTATTTTGAATTGGGTTTATAAGTTATGAAAAATTTATACCAAGAAATTGAGCACTGTGTAACTCATGACAATAATGTCACCTTAAGAGAGA
>JAFLTO010000052.1 GCA_022510425.1 Muribaculaceae bacterium | reverse complement strand
TGAAATTTGTCGTGGCATGTTAGATATATGTTGGTGTAATGTTATTTTCTAATCCCAAAATTAGCATATTTTCTAACATGCTATTTCTTTTGTCGGGACTATTGCACTGCAAACATATTATCTATTTACTCTATTTGAGTTTTTGGATCTCCTCAAGGGAAAGGCCGGAGAGCTGATATTATAAATAACAAATATTATAATACTGAAGCAATTTGACGAACTTTTGACAATCTTTTTATAAATGATTGATCAGTCAATGCTTTCTGTTTATTATATCTTGCCTGTTGTCTAATCCATATCTCAGCATCAATGCCTAAGGCAGCTTCCAACAAAAGGGCATACTCAACTGTAACAGCTCTTTTGCCATTTAAAACTTCGTTTAATACTGTGACAGATATACCGGTTTCTTCAGCTAATTTTTTTTGAGTAATACCACGTTCTTCTATTTCATCCTTAATCATTTCTCCGGGATGAATAAGATTACTTGCGAAAATATCATCTGTCAACTTATATATTTCTTTATCCATAATTTCTTTTTTATTGGTAGTGATTAGAAATTTCCATTATATGACATATAGTGAGAATGGGTTTTTCATTGTTTAATGTAACAATAAACTCCAACCTATATTGATCATTGATTTTTACCGATGAACGTTCTTTTTTATTTCCTTTTAATTTTTCATAGTGCAAAGATTTTATCTGCCAAAGAGATTCTATTGACGGAGCGTCACGCAGATAATCAATTGCCTTTTGATATCTTTTTATAATATGTGGCTGCAACCGGGTCACTCTATCTGTGCTTACACCCTCCGTATATAATTTAAATAGAGCTTCTGTTTCAAACGTTACTTCCATAATTGGTAATTTCCCTTGCAAATATAAATATCTTTCGTTGAATTCGCAAATCTGCGAAGAAATTATTACAAATAATTTTGCAAGGTTTGCTTTTTTCTTGGCATAATCAAGAGTGAATTTCGTTCCGGGACTCTTTCAAACGACTATTGAGGAGGCAACCGGCCGAAGAAAAGCCTTAAAATGGGAAGGAAACATTCTTGTTTCCAAAAAATCGAGTAGGTAGGGAACCAAAATAAGTTTCTCTACCTATTTTGTTTCCTTCCCTCTCACACCACCGTACGTGCCGTTCGGCATACGGCGGTTTAATTTGTTTTCAAAGAGTGTCTAATCTCATAATTGTCAAGTACACTGACCAATCCTCTGCGTTCGAGGATTTCCTTGGATATGGCTCTGACAACGCAAGTTCTCCTCACAACCCATTCATAGCGGTCACCACAATGTGATGTGAGTACTGCCAAGTCGTTATCAATACCAAGTTTCCTTAACCCCCACGCTCGCTTCTGCGGTGTCTTCCATTGTTTCCATATCACCTTGCGCAACATTGTCCTAAGATGGGCATCTATATATGCCATTTTGCCTTTCATGTTGGCTATGGCAAAGTAGTTTATCCACCCTCGGATTGTTTGATTTAGTTTCGTGATACGGACATCCATGGAGATACTCCACGAGCGTTTGCAGAGTTTCTTAAGTGTGCGTTGGAACCTTTCTACTGAACTTTCATGCGGCCTTGTTGCCCACTGTTTTGTCTGTGTCGATTTGTAAAACCCAAAACCGAGATATTTCAGTTTATCAGGTCGGCTGACATGGGTCTTTTCGGCATTGACTTTAAGTCCGAGCTTTTCCTCTATCCACCTTGTTATGGTGTGCATCACTCGGTTGGCACTCGCTTTACTTCTTACTGCTATCACGCAGTCATCGGCATAGCGGACCCAGTTAAGCCCTCTCCTTACAAGTTCCTTGTCAAGTTCGTTGAGCATGACATTGCTCAGTAATGGCGACAGGTTCCCTCCTTGCGGTGTGCCGAGTTCAGTGGCTGAGTAAATGCCGTTTTCCATGACTCCCGATTTCAGATATTTCCTTATCAGACTCTCGGTGTCCGGGTCATGGATTACCCTGCCTACATAACTCATCAGCTTGTCTTGCGGTACGTTGTCAAAGAACTTCTCCAAATCTATGTCCACTATCCATTCACATCCCTCATTGAGATATTCAGTGAGTTTCAATACTGCTTGCTCACAGCTTCTGCATGGGCGGAAGCCGTAGCTGTTTTCTTGGAACTCTTTCTCAAATATGGGTGTCAGGACTTGGACTATGGATTGTTGCAAAACTCTGTCAACAACGCTCGGTATCCCAAGTTTCCGTACCCCTCCGTTCGGCTTGGGTATCTCTACCCTCCGCACCGGTTGGGGGCGGTACTCCCTCGCAAGTATTGACTCCTTGATACTTTCCCAATTCGCATTCATGTAGTCACGCACTTCATCTACGGTCATGCCGTCTATGCCCGGTGCCCCTCCATTGGCGATTACCTTGTTCATGGCTTCACGCACATTGCTCTTGGTCAATATCTCTTCGATTAGTTTCATCTTCCGTCTTTCTTAATTTCCGCTTCCCTTGATGCTTGCCTACCTCTCTCTATTCAACCTCATTTACGTTTCGGCTCCTATCGTTGTCGGCTATCTCTCGGGAACATACATCCTCAATTGACGTTACAAATTATTCGGCCCTTCGCCTCGATTGTCTCGCAATCGGCTACTTCGGCCTCTGCTGACTTCTCGGCATTCGTTGTTACTATGTCTTCCGACACTGCCGAGACCTCACGGGATAAGTCCTGTATCTTTCATCGTTTACCCGCATGGTTTACATATCAAGGTTACGGTTGCCTTTGGGAACTTCGATGTCCCTTGCCATCTTGTCCGCTTGATATGCCTTGGTACCATGTTTCTGTCCGTCAGGCCACGATTTCGCTATCGCTTCTTCTCTCCCAAGTGTCGCCACTTGAAACTTGCGAGTCGCTATGGGGTTCGTCGGCAACTACGCCCCGTATGGACTTGCACCACAGATAAAGAACATGCCCGTCATACAAGGAAAGGAAACTTTCCAGTTTCCTTAAATTTTTCTCCGGAAGCCCGTAGCCTTCCGTTCCTTCTATGTTGTAGTGCAAATTTTGAAGTAACTTTAACATTTATTTAACACCTTAGGGATCGCTATAAAAATTTTATAAGTAATTTTATCGCAGAAAGT
>JAFLTO010000051.1 GCA_022510425.1 Muribaculaceae bacterium | reverse complement strand
AGGGGAGGGCTCATGGTCTCACTGTCATAGATGTGCCCGGTGAGACAACACGCATCGAGAAGGCTCTATCCGCCGCACTGTCAATGGAGATGAAAGCCGTGCTTCTCGGTCTCACCGTCTCCTCCCTTAATCCCTATTACAAAGAAAACTCTTCCTCATTCATCGCTAACAAACTTAAAACTATTATACAATGAAGAAATTTTTTACTGCTGCTGCTATGGCAGCAATCCTGTTCGGAATGAACCACCGTGCTGAGGCTTGTAGCCGCGTCAACTACCACGGCGCCGACTCAACTTTCGTTATCGCACGTTGTCTGGATTGGAAAACACCAATCCCCACTAACCTCTATGTCTACCCCCGTGGTATTGATAAAGTAAGCGACAACAAACCGGGAGCCATTCATTGGACTTCAAAATATGGTGCAGTATATGCCGTAAGCTACGATGGCGGCATCACCGAAGGTATGAACGAAAAAGGCCTCGTGGTCAACGGGCTCTTTTGCAAAGGTTCGGTTTATTCCAACGAAAACACTGAAGGCCGTCCTCCCATGTCGCTCGCAGTTTTCGTGGCATGGCTTCTCGACCTCAATGAAACCACCGACCAATGTGTGGAAGTGCTCCAAAAACATGATTTTAATATCGGTGGAGCAACTTTCGATGGAGGTACCGTCTCCGCCCTCCATTGGGGCATCACCGATGCAAGCGGTAAGAGCGTGATCGTAGAATTCGACAACGGTGAAATCAAGATCAACGATATGGGTGATTATTGGGCCATGACCAACGATCCGCAATGGCCGTCGATGGCTGCCATTCTCAATTATTGGGAAGGAGTAGGGGGTGTCAACATGCTTCCAGGCACAGTGAAGAGTCCCGACCGTTGCGTGCGTGCGAATTTCTTCGCCCATCATGTTGAGGCAACCGACGATCCCGACTTGGCCGTTAATATTGCAAGAAGCGTCCTCGTGAATTCTTGTGTGCCTTACACTTATCTTATCCAGGGAGAACCCAACGTTTCTTCAACCCAGTGGAGATCATATGCCGATATCAAACACCGCCGTTATTTCTTTGACATCGTAACCAACTTCGGCATTTATTACGTTGATCTCAATCAATGCCTGTTGAATCCCGGATCACCGATCCTGAAGCTCGACACCTCAAAGGAAACCAATCTCATGGGTGACGCCACAAAAGCTTTCAAAGCTCATCCGGGTTTCAATCCAATGTGGTAGGAGTGTTAAAAATTTATAAAATAACGGGAGACTCTTGAATTTTCAGGGTCTCCTTTATTAATTTTGTAACTGATTCAAGACCAGATCAAATCCTAACTATGCTCTGTTTTGGAGAACTCAAGACACTTCAAAACCAAGACATAAAACTGATGCCGGATCAGTTGATTGAAACGATTTTGAAAGATATCTATGATAAAATATTTATTTTGACCGATATAGTGCCATGTAGAGTTGCATATTCTTCCGAACCTCTTGAAGATGGCATTTCGGAATAGCGGCCCTTCAGACTGCATAAGGTCAAATAATAAATAGGACTGGATTCACCTTTGAGAAAGAGGGTGAGAAAAACAGAAAATTAAAGTTTTAAATTTGGATCCTAATTAATCTATTATAAATAAGTCTTGAAGTGGAGGGGAGGAAACCGTGAGGCTTTCTCCTCTCAAATTTTCTCTTGTATAAGGGTTTATTTCCAGGTTATGCGAAGCATAGTTGACAGTCTACAGGCTGTCACACAGATTACAGGCTTTCAAATCCCTGCCTCCCCACCGCTTCAGCCAATGAATTATTAAACAGACAAATCTGCCTGAAGTCATTTAAATTTGTATAGGAAGGATACTTAGGAGAAACAATCAATAAATTTCCTTTTTCACACATATGATTCAATATGCCCTTGGGCTTCTCACGACTTTCGAACCCATGATCCTTAACAAGAATCATTCTTCCATTATTTTCAAAAATCTGACTGAATATTTCTTTCTCCTTTTTCGATATAAAACCACCGACCAAAACTCCACCATTCATAATCGCATATTTCCAGAGCTCTTCCTTTCTTTTCAATTCTTCCCTGCTATCTTTTCTATGCACAATCACAGGATAAATAAAAGGATTATCAAGCAGAGATAAATTCCCGTAAAGAGAGCATTCGATACCACAAATTTTCCTTTTGTCAATTCTTCTGAAGTAATTTGGGGTTCTAAACCTTATCCATCTGTTATAAGGATTATTAAATATATAATTTTTGATGACCTTAATCTTAATTTTTGGATTGATGAAAAGATCATTAAACCCCGGTTCAAAAATTCTCTTGTAATCACTGCTAATCAATCCTGCTTCCAGACATTGATGATAAATCTTCCTCTTAAAGATAGCCAGATATTCCCCTAAAGCCAATTCCATTGATTTCTTCACATAGATCAAAAAATGAATATGATCCGGCATTATTATTTTACAATAAATTTCCGCACATGAACAAACTTGCTGAAAATTATCAAGATTATCAAGGATAAATTTTCCAATGGGAGAAGGTTTCACAAAAACCCCTGGATTTGAAGCATCTCCTCGGGCCACAATATCAGAAAAATCAGGAATTAAAGTATCCTTGTTCATCGTAATCATAAAAATACCTGGCTTATGATAATCGAGGAATGGAGCACGGTGATTTCCTATTTTTCTCATCTCATGAAATTTAGGGAATAAAGATAATCTAAAAAATGAATATAAGAGAATATAAAAGGATAAAAAGGCCTATAAGACCTTTTCTCACCTTCGGTGAACCTGGAACGGGTAGGAGGAATGGGGGTAGATTAGTGATGAAGGGATTAGGGATGGGGGATTAGGGAAAGATTAGGGATTAGGGATGGGGGTAGATTAGGGAAAGATTAGGGTGTCTTGTCCTGAAATAGGTTTACAGAAAAAAGATTAAAAATGTAAACTTAAAACAGGACGAAATGGGACGGAGAGGATATCGTTACGAAGACAAAGAAAAATTGAGACTCATCGAAGAGTTTAAAAATTATGATGGGACACAAGATAGTTTTGCTAAAATTTATGGTCTTGGTCATTCTACTATTTCAAAATGGATGACTAAATTT
>JAFLTO010000050.1 GCA_022510425.1 Muribaculaceae bacterium | reverse complement strand
TGGTAAAAGTTGATGTCTTATCTTGGGTGGGAAATCCGATAATTTTCACAGTTGTGTAGTATGTTGGATTTGAAGGATAATTGAAATCATCCGGTCCCTTGTCCGGACTCACATTTGCATCTTTGAGGGTAGATGTTAAAGTTACTGATGAAACTGTGGAAATTTCATTTCCGTTTAAGGTGACAGTCAATTGACTACCCTTATATATTCCATCTCGATGACTGGGATAGTTTACCCCTGAATTCGGTTCATCTTTCGTGCAGCTGCTGAATCCTATTGTAAACAGGATTGCGATCATAATAAGATTAAAAATTTTTGTTTTCATATTAATTTAAATTAGATTGGTTTTTTATTTAGATGCATTTACATCAAAATAGTCCTATTCTTTTTGATGCAAAAATAGAATGCCAAAAATTCCTTCGCCATACACAAAAGTGTAATTCTGCATATCCCTATGAAAAAATACACTTTTGTGTACAGTGAGACTTAGGACATGAGTCTAACTTTGCTTTATGAAAAATAAGAAGAATAAAAATCTATCTGATAAAGGGATAGTAATTGAAGAACTTAAGGAGCCACAACTTAAAATCTATGCATTTGATTTCATAAACGGAGCAGGTGCTGTAGTGGTATCACCGGAGGATGTTGCAGAATTGGAAGAAAAGCCTGATCTAAGGAAATGGATGGTATATTATACGGCAGGCTACTGTGCCTTCTGGCAAATAGAAAATTGGGAATGGCTCTTCGAGACAGTGGATAGGGTTGTAAACGGAGAACTCAGTGATTCCGGTATTAAGACAGCCAAATATATGTGTGATAAATTAAAGGAAGAAATTAATGGTGGAAGGGAAGTTGACCGTTTCCCGAAATTTTATCTTTGCAAAAACTTAGAATAACTTATTGTTGGTTGCAGCCACAATAGCTTCTGACATATTTTTGACATCAAGCTTATCAAATATTGACTTACGATATTTCTTAATCGTCTCGGTTGATAGACACATCTTATCTGCTATTTCATTGATAGTGTAACCCTGAATGGATAAAGTCAGAACTGCTTTTTCTGATTGTGTCAAAGCCGGGACTTGCCTTTTGGTCCACCGTCTTGTGATAAGATTATATTCAAAATATTCTGAAGTACCAACATGATGCATTTCTATATGTCCGGGAGTTGTATTGTTAGAAGCGGAAACCACACACAAGGCAAGCCAAACTCTTCCATCTGAAGTCAATGCCAGGTTAGTGAGCTTATGGTTAATCAGAATTGGGTGGCCATTATTGAGGATATGAAAATCATATGATATGAACCAATTTCTTCTTTCTTCCAAAGGTATCCGGTTATAAAAACTAAAACCCGCTTCATTTAGACTTAGAAGCATCTGTTGTTCATCTTCCGGTACATATTCAAGATAAAACCTGTATCCCAATTCTTTCATCTCTTCCGGAGTGAGACCACACAGGAACATGGGATTTGGAGATACATAAAGGAAATTCTGCTTGAAATAGTCTATTATATAGACACTCTGATATGTGGAACGAGAAAAAGCCTCAGCGGAACGGATATATTCATCAACACTTGAATAATCCAATTCCTCAGCCAACATAACTTTATTATCAGGTATAAAGAAATCCTCAGTCCTTTTCATTTTAAACAGATTAAAAGATCTTAAATTAATAACAGGCTCCAGAATTATTAAACATTTTTTGATTTATAATATTTTGTCACCATCCCAAGGTATCAGTAGGACCATCGAAAAACCACATCTTCATATTCCGGTATTTTTGAAACCAAGATTGCACTTCTACTATAAGAGAAAAGATTATCAGTTTCAGGGTCTTTATCTGCTTCATGGTCCAACCTGAAACCCATAAAAAACACGAGTTGATCAGTTGCCAATTCTCTTGCGTATTGATATCTATAACCTAAAACCAATCCCGGAAGTTTGAAATAACCAATGAGTAAGGTGTATTTTCTGAAATCTATATTACTCTCTTTCAATTCTTCCAATCCCAATAGTTCCTCCTCCGGGAATTCATCTTCAGAATTTATTATAAATCTCAGATTTTGCATTTCCAGCCATTCTTCTTTCGAAATTTCATCTCCGTCAAAAATATAATATTCCGGTTCAAATTCCTTTACAATCGGTAACATTTGATAAAGTTTATTATCATCATGATGACACGAAGTGAGTCCCAATAGACTAATCAAACACAAAATCAAATATTTAATCTTTTTCATAGTTTTATATTATCTGATAAAAACATTGAATTATTTCTTTTTGGAATTTCGTTTTTCATTCCATTTATCCCGGAATTCTTTCCAGTCCTTATTTCGTTTCTTTCGGGCCAATAATGAGGAAATTCCGGTAATATCTTTGATTACATTAAGAAATCTATTTCCCAAAGAAAAATTGTTATTCCTCTTTCGTTCGTATCGAAAGCGTGGATCATCTTTCCAGGAAAGGATAATCTGTTGCTTATCTATATTCTCAACCCTTTCCATAAGTGAAAGAATATGGGGCTGAAGTTCCGGAGCTTCATAGGCTTCATAAATTTCTATCTCATCAGAATTGAAATCATGTTTCTCCCATTTTTTTGCTTCTTTTAAAGAAATATATTCCTTGTCAAGAAAATATACTTCAGCATAAGTGCTCACAAAATAATCTTCGTCAGGACGATTAAACCTAAAAAGGGAATGACCCCTCCCCACAGATTCTATATTGAAAGAATAATTAGTTAGATCATTTGGCATAAGCATTTCCCCTGTCACATTCTCATATCCAAAATGAACTTTAAAATTATCGAAGTCTATATTATCTTTGAAATAAGCTCTTATATCCGGAACCCATCTTCGACTTGCTGAGTCTGCTAACACGTTGATATCAATTGTTATTTTATCTTTGTTTTTATTCCAAATTTCCGAGTGACTGTATTTCCCTTTTAAAGTGTCAGATCCAATTTCAGTTCTTTTCAAATTTTCAGTTAAAAGCATCTGTGGATTAACTCCAATCCAGTCAGACCAAGAAAAATGATGGTCGCATTCATCGCTTACACTGTCCAACCCTTCAGAATTTCTGAAATGATAGTAAGAATTGGAACTTAAAATACGTGGTTTGGTCCAACCTCGATATTTCATTTTTTTATCCTGAGGAACCATGAAGTCAACCATCTTTTCTCTAAATAGAAAAATCGTATCTGTATAGGTGGTTAGAGAAGAATATTCCCTGACGTATGCCAGCATGTGTAAGATACTTTTCTGACGTGTAGCTACAACCACTTCCGGCAATTCAAAGTAGTTTTCCTGAAGAAAAACGGTATCTTGGTTTAAATTCTCTATCTCTTTTTCCTTAAATCCCATATACCTTATTGTAAGAGGAAGATTTGAAGAAGAGACATAAGGGGTTTTACCGTTACTATTACAAATTCCCAACAGATTACCCTTATTGTCGAATAATGAAGCATTAGGCAACGGTAATCGGCTTATGGAATCGGCAACAACAAAATGATTGCTTTGTCCCAAAATATCTGAGACAAAGCCGATAAAAAACAATAATAGTAATCTATGTCTTAAATAAAATTTCAAATATTTGTCATTAATTTAAGATATTTTTCCGATTTTCTTCAGAAAATATTTTATGACTATATTAATGAGTATAAATAAAGCGGTGGTAATGATTAAGGCAAAAATCCATTGCAACTTGCAACAATCCGTTAGAAAACGAATCATTGCTGCAAACAGGATAACGCATAAAATCAATCTTAAATTCTTATTCATCATTAACTGATTGTAATATTTATTTCAATTAATTCATTCTTACATTTTTATTTTTGAATCGATGAAATTAGTCGTTATCAAATATTTTTACATTGTAAAAAGGGATGAGGAATTATCTGAATTATTTAAGGATCTCTTTCCGGTTCTGAAAATAGAACCGAAATCAGTGTTATAACTGACTGAAATAACAATCATATTTCCATTGTTCTTTATATATCTTTCTCTATAAAAAGGATTCACTTCTGAAAAACTCCACATTGGGTACTTTGTACCCTTCTTCTCGAACATATACCACCATCCGGCTTCTATTGACCAGTGTTTATTTGGTTTATATTCTATGGATAGTGCATCTCCATTTTCATCTCTTCCTTCATAATACCCATTCAAGTATTTGCCGGGGATTTTTCGCCAGTAAGAAATAGTAAAGGGACCTTTGCTCCACCATAAGGTAAAGTTTGCATCAAAAGCATTTAAGTGATGTCTCCAGTTTAAACCTTTGCTGGCATAATGGTAAAATCCTATGGAAATATTTGCACCAAATCCTGCAACATTGCTAATTTTTAAATTTAAATCACCTCCCGTGCTTAAGCCTTTTTTAATATTATTACTTTGTTGCAGAAACAATCCTTCTCCAATATAATATGTTTCATCAATCACCTGATTATTTACGGTTCTATAA
>JAFLTO010000005.1 GCA_022510425.1 Muribaculaceae bacterium | reverse complement strand
AATTATGAAGAAATGGAGCAAAAAGCACGCGAGCACAAGCCCAAACTCATAATAGCCGGTGCCAGTGCCTATAGCCGTGAATGGGATTATGCCAGAATGAGGAAACTTGCAGATGAAATAGGTGCCATATTCATGGTAGATATGGCTCATCCGGCGGGACTTATTGCCGCAGGTCTTTTAGAAAATCCGTTGAAACATGCCCACATAGTCACTACAACCACACATAAAACATTGAGAGGACCAAGAGGAGGCATGATTCTGATGGGCAAGGACTTTGATAATCCTTGGGGAAAGACAACTCCAAAAGGAGAAATTAAAAAGATGTCCGCTTTGCTGGATTCAGCCGTATTCCCGGGAGTGCAAGGAGGACCTTTGGAACATGTTATAGCTGCAAAAGCAGTAGCCTTTGGTGAGGCCCTTCAACCCGAATGGAAAGAATATGCCGTGCAGGTGCAAAAAAATGCTAAAGCCCTTGCCGACGCTTTGATTAAGAAAGGTTATAAAATAATATCCGATGGAACCGATAATCATTCAATGTTGGTTGATCTTCGTCCGAAGTTTCCTGATATGAGCGGGAAAAAAGCAGAGCGAGTTCTTGTGGAAGCTGACATAACAGCCAATAAGAACATGGTGCCATACGACAGCCGTAGTCCATTCTTAACATCAGGTCTAAGATTCGGGACAGCCGCTATCACTACCAGGGGAGCAAAAGAAGATCTGATGGAGAAGATAGCAGATTTGATTGACGAAGTCTTGACCCATGCAGATGAACCGGAAGTGATTGCGAAGGTAAGAGGAGAAGTCAATGAAATGATGAATGATTATCCTATGTTTGCCTGGTGACAACAAAATGTGAATAATCAAATGAGATAAATTATGGAACCGGAAAACTTCGAGAATGCAACAGTTACCATAAGCAAGGATGAACTTGCAGACCTTCCTGCAGAAGATTTCCGGGGAGAAATAATAGTGGTAGACACAATTGAAAAAGTGACACCGGCAGTAGAAGAAATTCTGGCTGCCGATGTCATTGGTTTCGATACAGAGACACGACCAAGTTTCAAGAGGGGGCAAAGTTATAATGTTGCATTAATACAATTAAGCACCCCGGAAAAATGTTATCTTTTTAGAACAAACTTAATTGGTTATCCTAAGGAACTGATTAGAGTTTTTGAAGATCCAAATATTTTGAAAGTAGGATTGTCGATAAGAGATGATTTCCATAACTTAAGAAAGGTAAACAATATTGAACCGCAAAGTTTTATTGATCTCCAGAGTTTTGTAAAATCTTACAAGATTTCTGACAACAGCTTATCGAGACTTTATGCCATATTATTTGGAAAAAGAATTTCAAAGAGTCAGCGACTAACGAATTGGGAGGCTAATCCTCTTTCAGAAGCTCAAAAAATTTATGCGGCTTTGGATGCATTTGCCTGTATAAAAATATATAAATATTTAAAAGAAGGCAATTTCGATCCTTTAAAATCCCCTTATTTAACTTTCCATCCTGATCCGGAAACTTACGAATCAAAATAAAAAATTAAGATGAAAAAATATCAATTAATAATCGGCTTAATCACTATTTATGCTCTCTTCATGACCCTATATTTTGGCTTAGATCTATTGAAAGAGGGCCAGAGCATCCGATTTTGGATCACATTAACAGTTGAGGCTTTAGTCATAATTCTTGCCTATTTTGCATTGAAAAAGAGAGATTACTATCGTGAGCAAAGAAAGAAAGAGATGAAAGATCTCTAAAACGTTTGATTTTGCCATTTGGAGTTCTTGGTAATTCCTTTACAAAAAAAATATCTTTGGGCATTTCCCAGTTGTGTAATAAAAGTTTTAAATTATTTTTCAGATTCTCTTTTTTTTCACCTTCAATTAATAATACTACTTTTTCACCCCACTTTTCATCAGGCACTCCGATAAAGATAAAAGGAGATTCTATAAATTTCGAAATACGGATCTCTAACTCTACCGGATTTATTTTTTTCCCTCCTGTAATTATTATTTGGTCTTTTCTTCCCCGTATATAAAATTCCGAATCGGAAATTAATTCAGCAATGTCATTAGTGTAAATCTTATTTTTGTCTTCAAAATTAATAACCAAACAATTATCGTTATCTAACGAAATATTTATACCCGGTAATAGCTTGAAAGGAGTTTCGTCATAAGTTATTTTTCTCAGGGCTATATGAGAGGCAGTTTCAGTCATACCATAACTTTCATATGCATTCAAACCACTTTTAGCAATTTTTTGTCTTAGACTGGGATGTACAGGCGATCCACCGATTAAAAGATTTTGTATTTTTGGAATAGATTTAATGTTGTCCAGCATATAAATTACTTGAGAAGGTACAATGGCTACTAAATCTAAATTATCCTGTGGTGATAACTCTTGTAATGGCTCATTTGAAGGTAACTCGAAAGTGAAACGGGCATTCGCAATATTAGCTCTGACAGCCATCATTTTGCCACCGATATAATCCGGACCAATACATGAATGGAGCCAACTTTCTGAAGAAATATTGAAGAATCTGTTGGTTCTTTTTGCACTTTCCTCCACAAAATATTTTGGAAGAAAAATATCCTTAGGATTACCTGTTGACCCGGAGGTATGGACTTTAATATAATCGCCGGAGCTTGTCCATTCCTCAATAAATTCTTTAAAGTCCATCTAAAAATTGAGATTAAAAAATTATTTATGCCATTTAAGAGAATCAAATTGGGAATAATTCATGGCAAAGTGTGGATTAAAAGAGAGCCGGTCTTTGTGTAAAGTTACGGGTGTCTCGAAGTTATTAGTAAAAAGGCTACCTGTGCCAAGACCCTGTGGACCTTTGGCATTTATTGCAGCGGAGAATTGTGCTATAGCATTCAAGCCCACATTAGACTCCAAAGCGGAAGTAATCCACCATCCAATATTATTTTCTTCAGCCAGGTTAATCCATTCTTGAGCACCGGAAAAACCTCCACACAAGGCAGGTTTCAGAATAATAAATTGAGGATGGATTTTTTCCAAAAGTTTAATCTTATCATTAAGTATGCCCATCCCAATGAGTTCTTCATCCAAAGCGATTGGTATAGGGGAGAGCCGGCATAAGTCAGACATCGATTCAGGATTACCTGCTTTTATAGGTTGTTCAATACTATGTACATCCAAAAGAGCCAATTCGTCTAATTTCACAAGGCAATCTTTGTAATCAAATCCCCCATTTGCATCTACTCTTATCATGAGTTCGGTTTTATTGAAATGATTCCTGATAATCTTTATCAGTTCAATCTCCTTTCTCCAATCAATGGCTCCAATTTTTAATTTAATACATTTATATCCCTCTCTTATTTTAGAATCAATGCGTTGTAGCATCTCATCAAAATCTCCCATCCAAATCAGACCATTAATCTCTATAGATTTTTCACCTTCAGTAAATTCAGAAGGGAAATAAACCCCTTTGCAATCATTGGAAAAATCATAGATTGCCTGTTCCAAACCAAATTGAATAGAGGAATGCCGTGTTAAATCGGTCTCTCTTCCAATTGCTATATTAGCAAGTAGTTCAGTTAATTTCCACACATAATTTCCATCTGCCTCAGGAGACAGACCAGGAAAAACGGCAGCTTCTCCAATACCAAAACGAGTTGGATCTTTTTCATCATAAATTTTGATGAAAAAAGTCGGTTTTTCTCTTAGAACACCCCGGGAAGTACCTGCGGCTTCTTTAAAATAAAGTAGATATGGAGCGAATTCGATACGCATTATCAAGGAAATTTTGGGAATTGCTCAAAATCGGGATCTCTTTTTTCCAGAAAGGCATTTTTCCCCTCTTGTGCCTCATCCATTAGATAATACATCAAAGTGGCATCACCGGCAAATTCCATTAAACCTCTTTGTCCATCGAGCTCAGCATTAAGCCCCCTCTTGATCATTCTTACAGCCAAAGGAGAGCGTTTTTTAATTATATTGCACCATTCCACTACTTCATCTTCGAGCTTATCAAAAGAAACAACCTTATTGATCATTCCCATTTCCAAAGCTTCTTGAGCTGTGTATTGACGACAGAGAAACCAAATTTCTCGCGCCTTCTTTTGTCCTACACATCTTGCAAGATAAGACGAGCCGAATCCGGCATCAAAGCTTCCCACTTTAGGACCTGTTTGACCAAATTTGGCATTTTCAGAAGCTATAGATAGATCACATATAACATTCAATACGTTCCCGCCTCCAATGGAGTAACCATTAACCATAGCAATTACAGGTTTTGGAATTGAACGTATTGCATTATGTAAATCAAGAACATTTAACCGAGGAACTCCATCATCTCCTATATATCCACCACGTCCCTTTACGTTTTGATCACCTCCACTACAGAAAGCTTTGTCTCCTGCACCTGTTAATATTATGACCCTGATATCTTCTCTTTCCCTGCAAATCTTAAAGGCCTCAAGCATTTCCATATTGGTGAGAGGACGAAAGGCATTATAGACTTCAGGCCGATTAATCGTGATTTTAGCTATACCTTCGAATTCTTCAAAAAGAATATCAGTGTATTTTTTTATAGTTTTCCAGTTTCGCATGAAATTATATTTTTGGAGTATTTAAGAAAAAATAAATTATGATCTAATTGTGTCCTATAGTAAAATTAAGATTCATATAATTTTTAAGAACGTCAGCACTATATTCTCCATCACAAATTATTCTAAGAATAGATTTTTGAGCGGAGGAAAAAAACTTAGGTAAAACTTCATACAATTTTTTTTCATCTGAGGCTTCGAAATAATCGAATCCATAACCTTGAGCCAAATCCTGTAAGGGGAGAATAGGGGCTTGACATAGATATTCTTCCCTTTCCTCCAATTGGGAAGTGGATGGTATGAACCTAAATATACCACCTCCCTGATTGTCGATTACAATAATTTTAAATCTCGAAGGAATGTCTTTTATGCCTAAAGAACCGACATCATAAGCCATCGATAAATCTCCGGTAATTAAAAGAGTTTCACCTTTGAACACAAAGGAAGCTCCGATAGCTGAAGCAATGCTACCATCTATACCAGATACTCCTCTATTACAATAAGAAGCATGGGGAAGTTTATATTTAATGATTTGAGCATAACGAATGGGAGTCCCATTTGAAAAAAACAAATTATAATCTTTGGGGATTGCATTAAGTATAATACTAAAAGCCTTTAATTCAGACCAACCTGACTTTTCAACGAATTTATTTTTTAAAGAAAGTGCATGTTGTCTTTTTTCCTCCCAGTGTAGTTTATAATTAACGGCAGTTTCTGCAATTTTCAATTTTCTAAGTGCTGAACTTATATTCTTAAAAAACCGGGAAACCTCTACCTCTATCTTTAACGAGAGTGACATGAAAGGATCTGAAGTTGTATGTGAGTAACCCACTGCCCAGTGATGACATTTATCTTTGTTTCTCCTTAAATATTCTTTTAGTTTTCTTGAAATTAATGAGCCACCAATAGTTATTATAATGTCAGGAGCCAACTTATCCAATTCCTCAATCGGAAAAGCAGTCAGAACAGAATCTATGCTATAATCATTCTCATTTAGATGTAAATTAGAAATTGTTTCAGCCATAACTGAAATATTGGGAAATCTTGATAAGTCTGAAACTGCTTTTTGTACATAAGAATCCGGAAGACCAAAACCTGCAACCAACATTATCTTTGAGTCAGCTATTTCTTTAGCTAAGTTTTTTATAATGTCTTTATTAGCAATTGAATCACCAATAAATTCATTTATTATTCTTATCGGTTTATTATTTTTTTCTTTTTTAAGATTTAAAGGCTCGGATAAATGAATGTTAATATGCACAGGTCCGCAACGCCTTCCACAAGCCTCCATTACAGCATCGTTTGTAACCCGATTTACAAACCATTGCATCTCTGCATCATCGTCTCCTATTGCAGGAATGGAATAGCTTTTCTTAACATAATTTTTTAAAGCCTCATCTTGTCTTAGTGTTTGAGAGTCGTCCTGATCTATCCATTGAATTGGTCGATCGGCTGATATAACTATTAAAGGGATTGATTGGTAATATGCTTCAGCCACAGCAGGAGCATAATTCAGCAGCGCCGTTCCGGAGGTGCAGATTAAAGCCACCGGTTCTTGTTTTACCATTGAAATTCCCAATCCAACAAAACCGGCTGACCTTTCATCCACAACAAAATGTTTCTTCATAAATGGTCTGGAAGCTGCAGCTAATAATAATGGTACATTTCTTGAACCGGGAGAGCACACCACATGCCTCACTCCTTTCTGTTCAAGAATATCAAATAAAATTGAACAGAATTTTTTATCCGTATCTTCCATTATATAAATTTTACGGGATTATATCCCCTAAGAAAGGCAGAAGCCTCCATTCGTTTTTTCCCAGCAGGTTGCAATGACAGGATCTCCAAATGAGAATCGCCGGTTGAAACCAATAATCGATCTTTTAAGATTGTTATTTCCCCCGGTTTCCCAAAAAGAAGATTGTCGTTACAAACTTTAGTATCAAATATTTTTATATCCATCGGTTCTATAACCTTATTATCCATCATAGTGGTCCAAGCAGCAGGATAGGGTGAAAGACCTCTCACAAGGTTATGAATTTCAGTAGCCGTTTTACCCCAATCAATTTTGCATGTTTCCTTAAAGATTTTTGGAGCGGGAATATGATTTCCTTTCGGTTGAGGAATTGTATGTACCATATTATTTTCAATAGCTTTAACGGTTTCAAGTACCATTTCAGCACCGAGATGCATTAATTTATCATGAACCGAGCCTACATTATCTAGAGGTTGAATCAAAATTTCTCTTTGTTGAATAATGTCTCCTGTGTCAATTTCGGGTTTTAAAAAGAAAGTAGTCACACCCGTCTTAGTCTCGCCATTGATCACGGCCCAATTTATAGGGGCAGCTCCACGATATTTGGGCAATAAAGAGGCATGAAGGTTAAAAGTTCCTAATCTTGGCATTTTCCAAACTATTTCAGGAAGCATGCGAAAAGCAATCACAATAAACAAGTCAGCATTTATTTCTCTGAGTTGCAAAATAAACTCCGGAGATTTCAACTTCTCAGGTTGTAATATTCTTAGCCCTTTTTCAAGTGCATATTTTTTAACATCACTTTGTATAAGTTTATGTCCTCTCCCGGCTAATTTATCCGGCATTGTTACAACTGCGGCTATGTCTGCTCCTGATTCAACTAATTTGTTTAAACTTTCCACAGCAAATTCCGGAGTTCCAAAAAAGACTATTTTTATTTTGCTCATAAATTTCTCTTATCAAAGACTATTCATCACTATAATGTTTCAACACTCTCCTATAAGAATTGAAAATTTTAGATTTAGATACAAACCCCATATATTTACCGTTATGCACAACCGGCAAATTCCATGCATGTGTCTTATCGAATATTCTCATCACCTCATCCATAGACATATCAATCTCAATTCTTGCTGGAGCCGTTGACATAAAACGAGAGACGGTCATTTTTTTATACAGGTCGGTCCTAAACATTATATTCCTGATATCATCAAGCAGTACAACCCCCATTAAAATACCCTCATCATCTATAACAGGGAAAAGATTTCTATTTGATTTAGCAATAATATCCACGACTTGTTTTAAAGTCATTTCAGGATGCACCGATTTGAAATCCTTTTCAATCACATTTTCCACTTTCAACAGAGTTAAGACAGCCTTGTCTTTTTCATGAGTCAATAAGTCACCTTCCTTAGCCAAACGCATAGTGTAAATGCTATAGGGAAGAAACATTTTAATGGTCATATAAGATAAGGTCGAAACAATCAAAAGAGGAAGGAAAAGATCATACCCTCCAGTCATTTCTGCAGTGAGAAATATAGCCATAAGAGGAGCGTGCATCACTCCACTCATTACACCTGCCATACCCAAAAGAGTAAAGTTTTTATTGGAAATACCTGCCCCGTCAAAGAGTATGTTGAACACAAAGGCAAATAGGAAACCGCACATAGCTCCTACGAAAAGAGATGGAGCAAATGTGCCACCTACACCCCCTGCACCATTGGTAGCACTTGTTGCAAAAGCTTTTGTCAATACTATTGCCGCAATGAATCCTGCAATTAGCCAGACATGTTCTCTGTCAAAATAAAAGAAAGTACCTTCAACAATTTTAGAATAATCTCCTTCCAGTAGTTGATTTATTGCCTCATAACCTTCTCCGTAGAGAGGAGGGATTATGAAAATCAAGCCGGCCATAATCACTCCTCCAATTATAATTCTCAAGGCCTGATTTTTTAATTTCCCAAACATGGTTTCCATCATAAACATCACTTTTGTGAAATATAATGAAACAAGCCCGCAGAAAATACCCAAAAGAAGTGTATAAGGAATATTTCGGATTAAAAAAGGTTCACTTTGAGAGAAAAAGAATTCGGCATTATAACCTTCGAGAACATAAGCTACCGTAGCACCAGTTATGCTTGAAATTAAAAGGGGCATTACAGTAGCGCCGGTGAGATCAATCATCAAAACTTCCAGAGTGAAAAGCATTCCGGCAATTGGAGCCCGGAAGATTCCCGCAATACCGGCTGCGGCCCCACAACCAACTAAAAGCATAAGAATACGCGGAGACATTCTAAAAGCTTTACCAATATTTGACCCAATAGCTGCTCCTGTAAACACTATCGGACCCTCAGCTCCGACAGATCCACCAAACCCAATCGTAATGGAAGATGCTATCAAAGAAGCATACATATTTTTCTTTTTAAGTCTGGATTTTCTACGCGATATGGCGTATAATACCTTGGTGACTCCATGTGAAATATTTTCTTTCACAATGTATTTCAAGAATATTGTGACAATAAAAATACCAACTACGGGATACACCAGGTTTAACCAGTTGACAGTGGTGGCACTAAAATGAGAAGTTAGAGCATGAGCAATGATGTTGATCAAATATTTAAGTAACTGAGCGGCAAATCCACATATAATTCCAACAATCAAAGAGAGAACAACCACAAAAGACCGTTCCCCGATATGTCGTTCACGCCAAGCCACAACATTAATCCAACCATCTGACCACCAATTATGATTCTCCTGGTATGCCATTATACTCCTTCTCCTCCTAAAACGGTTTTAATGGTGTAAATTAATATCTTACAATCTACAGACAAAGACATATTGGCAAGATAGATCAAATCATATTGAGTTCTTTCAACCATTTGATTGACATTAGATGCATAACCATATTTCACCATTCCCCAAGAAGTTATACCGGGTCTTACTTGACAAACTAAAGTATAATACGGAGCTTTTTCCACAATTTGTTTTATAAAAAACTCACGTTCGGGACGAGGTCCGACAATTGACATATCACCTATCAATACATTCCAGAATTGTGGAAGTTCATCAAGCCGATATTTTCGCATCCATTTCCCGATAGGGGTGATTCGAGCATCATTTTCACTTGATAGTTGTGGACCATCCTCTTCCGCTTCTTCATACATGCTACGGAATTTATATATAGAGAAAGGTTTTTGATGTTTACCAATCCTAACTTGTGAATAAATTGCAGGGCCCTTGGAAGAAGATTTCACTAAAATAGCAAGAACAGCATAAAGAGGGGAAAGAATTAGCAAAACTAAGAAAGAAAATAAAACATCAACGCTTCTTTTTATATTTTTTGAGGCTTCACTCATGGAAGGTCCGGTTAAATCTATAAAAGGTTCTCCGTATATATCTTTCATTCTAATTGCAGAAGTGACATAGGAAAAAGTGTCGGGAGATATTTTCACCGGGATCTCAAGAGGAAAGAGGACAGATAAAAGTTCCATAACTTTTTTATCATCATGGCTTTCGGGGGCTAAAATCAATTGATTGATTCCTAAATCCTTAGCAGAAGAAATTAATTTTTTGAATGGAACAATTTGCTGTCTGTCATGCACTTGATTTTCTCCCGGTATTTCAACAAAACCAGCAATATGATATTTTATATTTCTTTCCGCTTTACTTAACTTATGGGCAACTTTTCTTGAAACCTTAGAATTACCTACAATCAATACTTTAATTTGCCATAATTCCTTTCTAAAATGTTGAATTGCAAAATCAGTTATTAAATATCTTGTGAAATAAGTGAGAAAGAAAAGAGACCCAAATAAGACTAAAATCATTTCATAATTAATTGTCCTTCTTCCAGTCTGATCATTAATAAGAAGCACAAGATAGATGATGACAGTATTAATTATTGCAGAAAATAGAGTAGTGGTGAACTCCTGGAGCCTGGACTTATTAAATGGTTCGTTGTAATAACCGGAAAGCCAATATATACCAACCATACAGGGTGGCACAACACACTGTTCAATCACAAGTTTAGATGATCCAAGGAATATCCATAATGAAGAATATCCATAATTGAATTCCTTTAAAAGATAATATCTGACAATATTGAACACCCAGAAAGCTACAGCTCCTGTTAAAAGATCTGCAACTACATATCTCCATCTTTGTTTTGTCTTTGAAGTACCCGGAGTATTCATCTTATAATTGTTACAGTTCCACCCTTACCCAATTTTATAATGTTGCTGGGCAGGTGTCTGGTATAATCTTTTTGCCTATACTTAACTATATAATCTACCCCTTTTTTAATTTCTTCCGAAATTTCTGAAAAAAAAACCGGTGATTTTTCCCCACTTAAATTAGCTGAAGTTGAAACAATAGGACCTCCTAATTGCTTACAAACTTCATTTGAAAATCGTTCATGTGTGATTCTAATGCCTAAGGAGCCATCTTGGGCAATTAATTCCTGAGCCACTCCATGGGCTTTGTCGTAAATAATAGTAATAGGATTTACAGCTACTGACAATAAATCCCAAGTTATTTCCGGAATTTCATCTACCAATTTTTCTAACTGTGTTTCAGTATTTACCAATACTAACATTGATTTATTATTGGCCCTTTTTTTTAATGAGTAAATTTTTTTAACCGCCTCACTATTTTTAGCATCACAACCGATACCCCAAACCGTATCAGTGGGATATAGAATAATTCCACCATTTTTCAAGCAGTTGACTGCTTCATTTAAATCGGAAGAAAAATCAATGTCTTTTTCAGGTTTCATTATTGAATTCTATTTCATTCAATTGACTTAACCAAAGTTGATAAGAAGCATCCGAAGGCATTCTCCAATCACCTCTGGGAGAAAGATTGACGCTACCCACTTTGGGCCCGTCGGGCATACAAGATCTCTTGAATTGTTGAGTAAAGAATCTTTTTATAAAAACTTTCAGCCATTTAAGGATAATATGTTCTTTATAAACATCCTTAAATGCATATTTTGATAAATAATAAATCTTTAAAGGAGAGAATCCATATCGTAAGAAATAATATAAAAAGAAATCGTGAAGATCATAAGGCCCCACTAAATCTTCCGTTTTTTGAGTTATATCATCTGAAGATGATGGAATCAACTCGGGACTTATAGGAGTATCACAAATATCAGTAAGGGTATCTGATATTGTTTTATCCATTTTAGAAGCAAACCACTTGACAAGGTGTTTTACTAAAGTTTTAGGAACTGAAGAATTAACTCCATACATTGACATCTGATCACCGTTGTATGTACACCAGCCAAGAGCAAGTTCCGACATGTCGCCGGTGCCTATTACTATACCATTTTCCTTATTTGCCAAATCCATTAAAATTTGTGTTCTTTCGCGTGCTTGGGAATTTTCATAAGTAGCATCAAATTTTTTTGGATCTTGATTTATATCATTGAAATGGACTTCTACCGCTTTACCTATAGGAATTTCCAATGATTTCACCCCCAAATTTTCCATTAAAGAAAAGGCATTGTTCTTAGTTCTTGAAGAAGTGGCTAAGCCAGGCATGGTCACACCAATTATTCCATTTCTATTAATATTCAACTTGTCAAAAGCATGAACAGTAACCAAAAGAGCTAAAGTTGAGTCCAGACCTCCGGAAATACCAATCACAGCTTTCCGGCAATTAATAGCCTTCAGTCGTTTCATTAGACCATAAGACTGGATATTAATTATTTCCTCACAACGTTGATTCAAGGAGATCGGATTTTTTGGAACGAAAGGCAGGGGATCAATAATAATTGGTTCTTTTAATTCAGCGCAATTGCCAATTTCGTTTTTATTTGAAATAAAACGGAAATCATTTTTATGTGAATCATTTTCAACAAATGTGTTAAATCTTGAACGATCTGATCTTAATTTTTCGATATCAATATCTTTTGTTTCAAAAAATGATTGGGTTAGAAATTTATTTTCATTATCACTAATGTTACCATCTTCTGCAATAATAGCTTTTCCTGAGAAGACGAGATCTGTAGAAGATTCTCCCCATCCGGCAGAAGAATAAGCATACGCACAGCGGCATCTTGCAGATTGTTGGGTAATTAAAGAAACTAAATAGTCATATTTGCCGATCAAATCATCTGAAGCAGATAAATTGAGAATCAGTTCTGCACCTGCCATAGCCAGATAGCTACTTGGAGGGGAAGGCACCCAAAGATCTTCACATATTTCAACTCCTATATTTACTTCTTTATGCTTAAAAATCAGATCTGTTCCAAACGGAACAATACTGTCACCAAATTTAATGTCTTTTGATTTTACATTCTTACCTGATTCGAACCAACGTTTCTCATAAAATTCATTATAGTTAGGAAGATAGGACTTAGGAACTATACCCATAATTTCTCCCCCGCAAATCATTACAGCACAATTGTATCGTTTACCGAAAGCCATTATTGGACAACCCAGAGCAAAGCATAATTCCAAATCTTTAGTCGCCTCACTGATTATAATTATTTGCTCTTCTGCAGATTTCATTAATATTTCCTGTTGAAATAGGTCACCACATGTGTAACCGGTGATACTTAGTTCAGGAAACACCACACAATCCACCTTATCAGATTCTGCTTTAATCAAGGCATTTATAATTTGCGCTCCATTAAATTGAATATCAGCTATTTTAACCTCCGGAACGAAAGCTCTAACCCGGTAGAATCCAAAATTGTCCATATCAAAAGAAATATACCTTTAGACAAAGTTAATGAAGAAATTCGGTGCAATTATCAATTAAAATGAAAAATCATTAACTTTGTGGAAAAGATTGATTGAAAAATCTCCTTGGCAATTAAAAAAAGATGAGAAAAGAGAGACATCACAGCGGTCCTCAATTTAAGGCCGATAGAATTATAACTTTCATAAATGAAAGTGAACAAGAGAAGGGCCTTCTTGAGATTGTGGAAGAACAATTTAAAGATTTGAGTCGTTCTGAGGTAAAAAGCTGGCTGAAGCATGGTCAAATTATGCTAAACGGAGAGGTTACAACATCTTTTGATAAGCCGGTTAAACCAGGCTCAGAGATTAAAATAAACCGTTCAAGGGCTTTCATAAGATTTAGACACCCACGTTTAAAACTTCTTTATGAAGACGATGATATTATCGTTGTGGAGAAGGGATATGGTCTATTATCGGTGGGTATTCCAAATCCGTCAAAGAAAAAAATAGAATCAGCTTACGACATTTTAAGAGAATATCTGAAAAAGAAAGATCCAAGGAATAAGCTATTTGTTGTACATAGGCTTGATAGGGATACAACTGGAGTTATGATGTTTGCTAAAAATGAAGAAGCTCAAGAGACATTAAGACATAACTGGAATAATTTTGTATTAGAAAGGCATTACATAGCACTATTAGAAGGATTGGTGAAAAATGATGATGGAATAATCAAAAGCAGACTTACCGAAAACTCTCAATATAAAGTTTATTCCACGTCTAATGAAGAAGATGGAAAATTAGCGGTCACCCGTTATAAAATAATAGAAAGAGGCCATGGTCTGTCTATGGTTGAATTTACTCTTGATACAGGTAGAAAGAATCAGATTAGGGTACATGCCTCTGAAATGGGCCATCCAATCTGTGGAGACAGAAAATATGGTGCCAAGCAAAGCAGATTGGGACGATTGTGTTTACACGCAAAGACCCTACGTTTTGCACATCCTATAACAAAGAAGGATATGTATTTTGAATCACCGGTACCTATAGGGTTCTACAAAGCTATTAGATAATTTCAATTTAATACCCACCACATACAATAAAACTAATTTATGCCAATAGATACATCATCATATTATCCGGAGGTAGATGGGCCGGATAAAGATAAAGACCAAGATAGCCTTAATGGGGTTCACAAATCTTTATTTGGAGATATCCCAAAGGATGAAGAGATTGTTTTAGAAGAAGAATTGATAGAAGATTTTCTTTCGCCAAAACCACAAAAAGAAGATAATCAAGGTTGGGAAAAGATAGCTGATGGATTCAGTCATTTTATTTCTTGGATATTCGTACCTCTGATCATGCCTGTTTTTGGCATACTGTTTATTTTTAGATTATCTATTCTGGATGTTATCCCTGCCGGATTGCAAACAGCTGTAACTTTTGTAATAGCCGGTATAAATTTCTTTGCGCCAATGCTTTTAATATTTCTTCTCAAATTGATGGGTTTGATAGAAGATGTTGGACTCAATGGACAAAAAGAAAGATTAATACCTTATATCATAACGGCTCTTTGCTATGGAGGTTCGGCCTGGTTTGTGGCAAGCCGAGGAGCTCCGGTATGGGTTGCCATGTTCTTCTGCGGAGGGGTAGTGGCTTCACTTATAAATTTATTTGTTAACTTAAAGTGGAAGATTTCAGCTCATGCAGCAGCCATAGCAGGTTTAGTGGCTCTTTTAATAAGACTTCAAAGAGACGTTGCCGTAGAACCCAAACTCTTTTTATGGTTGATAATAACAGTGGGGTGTGCCGGTTTATTGGGTTCGGCAAGAGTGTGGCTTAATCGACACACAGTGTGGCAAGTATTGGCAGGGTATCTTGTTGGATTTTGTTCTGTTTTCTTTATGATGTATATACACTAATCGACCATGAACCGATATAATTATAAAAGGCGTGAATCTACAGAAACGAAGGTTGGTGATATAGGAATTGGAGGTAACAATCCAATTCGACTCCAGTCAATGACCAATACTTCCACCATGGATACAGAAGGGTGTATAGATCAAGCATTGAAAATAGCCCATGCCGGAGGTGATTTGATTCGTTTAACTACTCAAGGAGTCAGAGAGGCGTCTAATATGAAAGAAATAAGAATAGGTTTGGATAAAGCCGGATGTAGAGTTCCAATTGTCGCCGATGTTCATTTCAATCCTTCCGCAGCTTTCAAAGCCGTTGAAACATGTGAGAAAGTAAGAATAAATCCAGGTAATTTCGTTGATCCGGCCAGAACTTTCAAGAAATTGGATTTTACTGATGAAGAGTATGAAGCAGAACTTGAAAAGATTAAATCAACTTTTATTCCTTTCTTAAATAAATGTAAAGAATATGGAACTGCAATAAGATTAGGCGTTAATCATGGCTCTTTATCCGACCGAATTATGAGTCGTTATGGAGATACTCCTGAGGGAATGGTGGAATCTGCAATGGAATATCTTAGAATCTGCCGTCAAGAAGGATTTGATAATGTAGTGATTTCAATAAAATCTTCTAATGTGGGTGTCATGGTTCAGACAGTGGAACTTTTGTCAAAACAAATGGAAGACGAAAATATGAAATTCCCTTTACATTTAGGAGTTACAGAGGCCGGTGACGCAGAAGATGGAAGAATAAAGAGTGCAGTAGGAATTGGCACTTTATTGGGGGAAGGATTAGGAGACACTATCAGGGTATCATTGACTGAGAACCCCGAAAACGAAATTCCAGTAGCTCGTAAATTACGTGATTATGTTAGCTCAAGACATGGACATTCTCACATAATTGAACCGGAGAAAGAACTTGGGATAAAGACAAGGTCTTTATGTTCTAAATTGCCGGGTTTTGAAAAAACAGTCTATCCTATCGTTTTAGGACTTGATGTTAAAGAAATACCGAAAGATTGGCATCATGTTGACACATCAGAAGAATTTCCTGATTATAAGGATGATTTACCTATAATTTTAGAAACCACCAATTCCAATAAGCCGGGTGCAATGGCCTCATGGATTGAAAGATTCGTTTCAGCCGGAGGAAATAATCCCATAATTTTAAAAGTGAAATATCCTGATAAAGAGCTTGAAGATGTTAGAATTAAGGCATCTGCAGATTTGGGCCCACTATTACTTTGGGGTTATGGGTGCGGCATTTGGATAGAGGCTCCTGAATTTTCGCAGGACGATATTAATTCTCTGGCTCTTGGAATACTTCAGGCTACAAGACTTCGTATCTCAAAGACAGAATATATAGCTTGTCCAAGTTGTGGCAGAACTCTTTTCGATCTTCAAAAAACATTGAAAGAAGTTAAGGAAGCCACAAAAGAAATGAAAGGGTTAAAGATAGGAGTGATGGGCTGTATTGTTAATGGTCCGGGGGAAATGGCAGATGCGGACTATGGCTATGTAGGAGCCGGGCCCGGTAAAATAAGCCTATATAAAGGAAAAGAACTCATAAAGAAAAATATTCCATCTGAAAAAGCTATTTCCGAGCTTTTGGAACTTATTCATAATTCTGAATCAGAATTTCACTGAAATTCTTTTGAAAAATTTTTCCAATTAAAAGTTAATATTTAATTTTGCTTGATACTCCGTATCAATGAAAAACACAAAGAAAATATAATGTCAAATTCTTAAATATGGCCACTAAAGAAAAACTTTTTGACATGTTTTCTCCTACATCTACACATGATTGGATAGAGAAAATAACTGTCGACCTCAAAGGTGCCGATTTTGAAAAGAAACTGGTTTGGCGCACAAATGAGGGATTCAATGTAAAGCCTTTCTATCGCCGCGAAGATTTAAAAGATATCCCCCATATGGGCACTCTTCCCGGTCAATTTCCTTACGTGAGAGGCACGAAAGAAGACAACAATTGGCTTGTACGTCAACAGATTTCCGGAAATTCACCTGAAGAAATCAATCAAGAAGCTCACCTTGCTATTGAACGTGGTGTTAACTCTCTTGGAATTAAGGTTGCCAATGAAGTTTCTATTGAATATTTTGAAACTTTATTGAAAGATGTAGACCTTAAAGAAGTGGAAGTAAATCTCACGGCATGTATGGGTCACACTTTGGAAGTTGCAAAAGTGTTTGTGGCCTTTTTGAAGTCTAAAGGAGTAGAAAAAGAATTCAAAGGCTCTATCAACTATAATCCTTTCAAACGTCTTCTTAATCACGGATTGGAGTTTCCACGTGATATTAAAGAAGAAGGGTTGAATCTTTACAATATTGTAAAAGACGTTGAAAATCTAAAATGTTTTGCTGTTGATAGTGTCATGTTAAACGCAGCAGGCGCTTACATAGGTCAGGAACTTGGATATGCACTCGCCTGGGGCGCACAATGGATGACAATGCTTACAGATGCGGGACTTACTCCTTGTGAAGTTGCAGGAAGAATTAAGTTCAATATGGGTATTTCTTCCAACTATTTTATGGAAATAGCCAAATTCAGAGCTGCAAGAATGTTGTGGGCAGAAGTGGTGAAAGCTTATGGAGCCGATGATGAATGCTGCAAAATGAGTGTTCATGCAACTACCAGTTTCTATAATATGACCATATATGATGCTCATGTAAATCTTCTGCGCAGTATGACAGAAACCATGAGTGCGGCAATAGCAGGCGTTGATTCTATAGAAACTTTGCCATTTGACCTAACTTATAAAGCACCGGATGAATTTTCTAAGAGAATTGCAAAGAACCAACAGCTTCTTCTTCGTGATGAAAGCCATTTAAATAAGGTTGCAGATCCGGCCGGTGGTTCTTATTATGTGGAAGTGCTTACCACTTCTATAGCAGAAGTGGCTTGGAAACTTTTCGTTTCTGTAGAAGAAAAGGGAGGTTTCCTGGAGTTGTTGAAAAAAGGGGAAATTCAAAAAGACGTAAATGATTCAGGAGTTAAACGTCATAATGAAGTAGCACGCCGCAAAGAAATACTTCTTGGAACAAACCAATATCCTAACTTCAATGAGAAGGCACTTGATAAGATAGAAATACCTTTAGGACCCACACAATGTGGATGCTCAATGGAAGTGGCTGATAACTCAGTTGATTATCTCAATTATGACAGGGCAGCAAGCCAATTCGAACAGCTTCGTCTTGACACAGAAAGAAGCGGGAAACGTCCTAAGGTCTTCATGCTTACTATTGGTAATCTTGCAATGCGTCTTGCACGTGCTCAATTCTCAGCTAACTTCTTCGGTTGCGCCGGTTATGAAATAATAGACAATATCGGATTCAATACTGTTAAAGAAGGAGTGGATGCCGCAATGGAAAAGAAAGCGGATGTTGTAGTGCTTTGTTCCAGCGATGACGAGTATGCTGAATACGCTCCGGAAGCTTTCAAAGAATTGAATGGTAGAGCAATGTTTGTAGTAGCCGGTGCTCCGGCTTGCATGGATGAACTTAAAGCTCAGGGTATTGAAGAATTTATCCATGTAAGAGTAAATGTGCTTGACACTCTTATTAAGTTTAATGCCAAACTCCTAAAGTGATATGAAACCTAATTTCAAAGATATAGATCTACAGGCAGTTGTGGCAAAGAAAGGCCCGGCTCCTAAAATGAATAATGAATCGGATTGGGTAACCGCTGAATTGATTCCCGTAAAACCGGTTTATACTGAAGATGACCTTAAGGATATGGAGCATCTTGACTTTGTGTCAGGTATTCCACCCTTCCTTCGTGGTCCTTATAGCGCTATGTATCCTTTGCGTCCATGGACTATCCGTCAATACGCAGGATTCTCCACAGCCGCAGAGTCTAACGCTTTCTATCGTAGAAATCTTGCCTCGGGTCAGAAAGGTCTTTCAGTAGCCTTCGACCTCCCTACCCATCGTGGATATGATGCCGATCATGAACGTGTGGTTGGTGATGTAGGTAAGGCAGGTGTTTCTATCTGTTCTCTTGAAGATATGAAAGTACTTTTCGATGGTATTCCATTGAATAAGATGTCTGTTTCCATGACAATGAATGGAGCAGTTCTTCCAGTTCTTGCGTTCTATATTAATGCGGGTCTCGAACAAGGTGCCAAATTGGATGAAATGGCCGGTACGATTCAGAATGATATTCTCAAAGAATTCATGGTGCGTAACACATATATTTATCCACCGGCATTCTCTATGAAGATTATCGCTGATATATTTGAATATACCGCTAAAAATATGCCTAAGTTCAATTCTATCTCTATCTCCGGTTATCATATGCAGGAGGCAGGAGCAACAGCAGACATTGAACTCGCTTATACTTTGGCCGATGGTCTGGAATACCTTCGTGCCGGTGTAAATGCAGGTATGGATATTGACACTTTTGCGCCTAGACTATCTTTCTTCTGGGGTATTTCAATGAATTATTTCATGGAAATAGCAAAACTTCGTGCCGCACGTATGCTTTGGGCAAAGATTGTAAAACAATTCAATCCTAAGAATCCAAAGTCTCTTGCTCTTCGTACACACAGCCAGACATCCGGATGGTCACTTACAGAACAGGATCCGTTCAATAATGTTGGTCGTACATGTGTGGAGGCGATGGGAGCAGTTTTAGGTCATACTCAGTCATTGCATACGAATGCCCTTGACGAAGCGATTGCTCTTCCAACTGATTTCTCAGCTCGTATCGCTCGTAACACCCAGATCTATATTCAAGAAGAAACATATGTAACAAAAGAAATCGATCCATGGGGTGGCTCTTACTATGTAGAGGCACTTACCGATGAACTGGCACATAAAGCTTGGGAACATATCCAAGAAATAGAGAAACTCGGGGGTATGGCAAAGGCTATTGAAACAGGTCTTCCAAAGCTTAAGATAGAAGAAGCTGCAGCCCGTACTCAGGCTCGTATAGACTCAGGGAAACAGACAATCGTGGGTATTAATAAATATCGTCTTGATCATGAAGATCCAATTGATATCCTTGAGGTTGATAATACTGAGGTGCGTAAAGAACAATGTGCTCGTCTTGAAGATTTAAAAGGTAAACGTGACGAAGAAGCTGTTAAGAAAGCCCTTGAAGCAATAACAGAAGCCGTTAAAGATCCATCCAAGGGGAATCTTCTTGACTTGGCCGTTAAAGCCGCAGGTGTTAGAGCAACATTGGGAGAGATTTCCGATGCTTGTGAAGCTGTGGTAGGTAGATATAAAGCTGTAATCAAAACTATTTCAGGAGTGTATAGCAATGAAGAAAAGGGTGATCCTGAATTCGAGGAAGCCCGTAAGGCAGTAGCCGACTTTGCAGCAAGAGAAGGTCGTCAACCACGTATAATGATTGCAAAGATGGGTCAGGATGGTCACGATCGTGGAGCAAAGGTGGTGGCAACCGGTTATGCTGACTGTGGTTATGACGTTGATATGGGCCCGTTGTTCCAAACTCCGACTGAAGCTGCTCGTCAGGCTGTTGAAAACGATGTACATATCCTCGGTGTTTCTTCCCTGGCAGCCGGTCACAAGACTCTTATACCCCAAGTGATTGAGGAGCTAAAGAAACTCGGCCGTCCCGATATCCTCGTCACTGCCGGAGGTGTGATACCGGCTCAAGACTATGACTTCCTTTACAAGGCAGGTGTAGATGCAATTTTCGGCCCCGGCACGAGAGTATCAAAATCTGCTCTCGAAATGATTCGTCTTCTTAACGAACAACGTGCTCAAAACTGATTGAACAAAATCTATAGTGATAGTTGTGCCGATAGAATCTCTGTCGGCACATTTTTATTACATTTGCATAAGTTTGAAATTATGATCACAGCTTCAATAGTAGTACATAAGTCACCAGAAAAACAATTATCGACAGCTTTAGAAAGTCTTGAAAAATCAAGTGTTGATAAAATTTATGTTATAGATAATAGTCCCGAGGATCAACTTCGTGACATTTCCGAAAAATATTCTAAAGTTCAATACTTAAAGGTAGATAATAATGGGTTCGGAGCGGGCCATAATATCGCTATTAAAGAAGCATTAAGGAATAATACTTCTTTTCATTTGATCATGAATGCAGATGTATGGTGGGAAGGTGACATTATAAAGCCAATTTATGACTTCATGAAAGAAAACCCCGAAGTAGGGATGGTGTCACCAAAAACTTTTTATCCTAATGGAGAACTTCAATATACTTGCAGAATGTTGCCCTCTCCTGTGGATATGTTTTTAAGAGGTTTTCTTCCTGATAAATTAAAAGGGAAAAGAAATAAAAAGTATTTGCTCGAGGATTTTGATCATAATCATTCGTTGAATTGTCCATATTTATTGGGGTCGTTTATGTTTTTTAGAACAGAGGCTTTAAGGGAAGTAGGACTTTTTGATGAGAGATTCTTTATGTATCCTGAAGATATTGATATAACAAGAAGAATACACGAAAAATGGGAGACTATTTATTGGCCTAAAGTATCCATTATTCATGAACATCAACAGGCATCAAAGAAAAGTATCAAAATGTTTTGGATTCATTTTACCAATATGGTTAAATATTTCAACAAATGGGGTTGGTTTTATGATGCTAAAAGAAAAAAATACAATAAACAATTAATAGGCTCTATTTAACCAACTTCAGAAACTGATGCAAACTTCTTGATAAATATTTTTTCTTCCAAAAAATATTTTTGAGCCGTTATATAAGGCAAAAATTTTTTGCAAAAAGGAATCAAAGCTGAAGATATTGTCAAAGTAATAAAAAAAGCTGCAATTTGATAAACATTGAATTCTATAATTTCAGAAAATTTCTCTGTTATTTTCTCATTAAATAAAACGTTAAGAATTAATCCATGAGTAACTAAAAGAATAATAGAATATCGTCCAACCCAGGAGATGAAAATAATTCTGTTGATAAATTTGCAAAAACAAAGAAGAAGGATAATAAGAGCTAATGAAAAAAGATAAATTGATAAAAGGTTACCTTCCGCAATTACATTTGTCCTATAATTTAGCATTGGTAAAGATTCGCTAAAAAGGAGAATTCCCGCAATTACAAGTAATGCAGACACCGGGATAATAAATCTTTTATTCCCATTTATAAAAGTGTGAATAATTTCTAATTTTTTCAAAAGATAGCCCATATAAAAGAATGGAAGACAAGTGAGAGAAGATCCAATATAAAGATAATTAGAAATTCCCATTTTAGGCATTGTGCTACCTATTAAAGCAGCTGTAACGACAAGTAAACCACGGAAAAGTTCTCTTTTGGTGACTGTACTAATTATTGCAAATAATAGATTACACCAAAAAAGAGATAAAAGAAACCAAAGAGGGATATTAATAAAATCCTGATTATAGAATAAATCTAAAATATGGTGAGGTTTCGAGGGGTAATGTCCCGTTAATAAGAGAATTGAATAATAAATTAAATATCCTATTAAGTACCAAGTAAAGAATGGTATTAAGATCCTATCAGTTTTCTTGATTAAAAGATTACCTATACTTCCATAGTCTTTAAAGAATAAACCCGACAAGCAAAAATATAAAGGCATTCTTAGAGCTGAAAGAAAAGTAAATTTTTCACTAAGTTCAGGCAACGAATGAAACCCCAATACCATCAATATACAAATACCTTTAGCCAGGTCAATAAATTCAATCCTTTTTGACATAATCTAATAACGGAATAAAGGTATAAAATATTCGCTTAAACTTGCTATTTGTAAATAATCTTACTGAAAGTCTGAAAAATAGGTCTGCCAAAATATGAGAGAGTTATACCTGCTTTATTTTTGAATCGTACTTTAGAATTAAAAAAGGAATTTTTTCTATATTTTTTGATTATTTCCCAACATTTACCCGCATTATCTTTCTCACCATGAATTGAACAAAGTGCAAACATATTGAAATTTGCGCTTAAGCGACGGTCTTTAGCTGCTGGAAGAATATCAGGATATTTAGTTTCAATATAATTTTCTAATTCTTCAGTTACTTTTAAAACGTCTAATCTTTTAGGTTTCCAACTGTTAATAGTGCTATTTTCAACATTTCGATAGAAATAGACAGGCAAACTGATTAACGCTATTCTATCAGCTTTATCAAAAATTTTATAAAAGATATCTAAATCTTCATAAATAATTCCTTCAGTGAATCTAATGTTTTCCAGAAGGGAGGATTTATAAAGTTTCCCATATAGAGAGGGAAGTAGATCCTTTTGGTAAAGAACCTTTTCTATAGCTAAATCAGACTTAAATATTTTAACTTTTATTTTATTTTTTAATTCAATAGGTTTAAAAATTTTACCTTTTAAAACTTTACCCTCAATAATATCGACATTCAAACTTTTTATTTTATGGATCAATATATTTAAAGAGTCAGGCATCAACAAATCGTCAGCATCCACAAAAGTTAGATATTTTCCTGTGGCCACAGAGATGCCTTTATTTCTTGCAGCAGATTGTCCTTTATTTTCTTGTGAATATAATTTTACTCTATCATCTTTTTCCGCATATTTTTCAGCGATTTTCAGCGAGAAATCAGTAGAGCCGTCATTTACCAAGATAATTTCAAGATTTTTATAACTTTGCGAAAGGATACTATCAAGACAAGCGGAAAGATACCTCTCCACATTATAAACGGGTACTATTACACTAATAAGATCTTCCTGCATAATCTGATACGCAAATATAAGTCTTTTAAGGTAAATTTCACTAAATTTGCATAATCTTTTAAATAATGGAATATGAATATCCGGAAGATAACAGATAGAGTTTATTATGTGGGAATTAATGATCGCACCACGTGGAAATTCGAAAATCTGTGGCCTTTACCCAATGGAGTTAGTTATAATTCATATCTTGTGATTGGGGAAGAGAAGGTGGCTCTGATTGACACTGTGGAAGAAGCTTCCATGAGTTCTTTGATAGCCAAGATAAAAAGTGTTATAAAAGAAAGAACCATAGATTATCTTGTTGTTAATCATATGGAACCTGATCATTCCGGAGGTATTCCCGAAATGATTGATTTGTTCCCGGATCTGCAGATCGTTGGTAATAAACAAACTATCGGTATGGTAAAAGGTTTTTATGATATACCGGATAAAAGATTTCTTGAAATAAAGGATAATGACACGATAGATCTTGGAAATAGCACACTTCAGTTTGTTTTGACTCCAATGGTTCATTGGCCCGAAACTATGATGACATATTTGAAAGAGAATGGGGTGTTGTTTTCCGGAGATGCTTTTGGATGTTTCGGGGCATTAAACGGGGGAGTGGTTGACAAGCAAATGGCGACGGAAACATATTTTCCTGAAATGTATCGATACTATTCAAATATTGTTGGGAAATATGGAAAGCCGGTACAAATGGCTCTAAAAAAGACATCCAATCTTGATATTAATTATATATGTTCCACTCATGGTCCGGTTTGGCATGATAAAATTGATGAGGTCTTGGATATATATAACAGATTAAGTCTCTATGAGGGTGAAAATGGAGTGACCATAGTTTATGGTTCAATGTATGGTAATACCGGTGAGATAGCTGAAACCATAGCAACCCGTCTAAATGAAAATGGAATAAGAAATATAAAGATACATAATGTATCTAAAAGTGAAATGAGTTTCGTAATTTCCGATGCCTTTAGATATAAAGGTTTGATAGTGGGCAGCCCAACTTATAATGGAAGAATGTTTCCCCAGATAGAAGAATTCATTATAGCGATGGAAAGCCGAGAGATTAAAAATAAAATAATGGCTACATTTGGTTCTTTCACATGGGCATCGGCTGCTTGTAAAAATATGAATGAATGTATTTCCAGGCTACAAGTGAACTCCGTTGCCACTATGGATATGAAACAATCTCCTAAATCAACAGATATAGAAGCCGCAATCGAGTTAGCTGATAAAGTTGCAAAAGCATTAGGATATTAAAATGATGCTTGATTTGATACCTTTAACTATATTTGATGCGTCGCAATTCTTTCAATGGTTTGTTGACAATGCAAATTATTTGTTTGTATTTGTCTTCATGGTAATTGAAAGTTCTTTTATACCATTTCCTTCAGAAGTGGTTGTACCCCCGGCAGCATATCTCGCATGCACTAATGCCGGAGCAGGAGCAGGAATGAATGTATTTCTTGTTGTATTAGTAGCAACTTTGGGGGCCTTGGTAGGTGCTTTCATAAACTACTATTTGGCATTATGGATAGGGCGGCCGGTTGTATATGCCTTTGCCGACAGCAGGGTAGGCCATGCTCTACTGATCAATAAGGAAAAGGTGAGAAAGGCAGAAGATTATTTTGATAAACACGGAGCAATTTCTACATTTATTGGAAGGTTGATTCCTGCCATCCGTCAACTTATCTCGATACCTGCCGGTATAGCAAGGATGAATGTAGGCCAATTCGCGATTTTCACTTTTTTAGGAGCTTTAGTATGGAACAGTGTGTTAGGAGCCTTAGGCTATTGGCTCGCAGAAACAGTCTCACCCGATCAACTTTTTGATAAAGTAGAAGAATATAATAGATATCTTACATGGGGAGGATATGTCTTGGCAGGTCTTTGTGTAATTTTTATTTTATTCAATGCTTTCAAACCTAACAAAACTAAGTCCTCATGAACATAAAATTGGAAATTCTTTTTTTGTTTATAGCCGTAATATGTGTAGCCGGCATAATAGTATTTAGCTGTATTAATTTTCCGGGTCGCGAACTCGCTATGTGTATATTCGGTTTGGTGCTTGTGATCACGGCTCTATGCTATATGTGGTTATACAATCGAGAATGTAAAAGAAAAAAATAATATGCTTGTTTCTCCTTCACTTCTTGCAGCAGATTTTGCAAATTTAAAGCCCGATTTGGAAATGATCAATAATTCGGATGCTGATTATCTGCATATAGACGTCATGGATGGTGTATTTGTTCCCAATATATCATTCGGTTTCCCTTTGATAGAGGCTGTAAAGAAGGTATGTCAAAAGCCGCTTGATGTACATCTTATGATTGTGGAACCACAGAAATGGGTAACCCAAATAAGAGATTCCGGTGCTTATATAATGAATGTTCATTTGGAGGCTTGTCTGCATTTGGATAGGACAGTACATCTCATTCATGAAGCGGGTATGAAGGCCGGTGTTACCCTAAATCCGGCTACTCCGGTATCACTTCTTGAAGATATAATTGACCAGGTTGATTTAATTTTGTTAATGTCAGTGAATCCAGGATTTGGTGCTCAGAGATTCATAGATAATACTTTAAGGAAAGTAAAAGAGTTGAGGAGTTTAATAAAGACATCCAATTCCAGAGCCTTAATTGAAGTAGACGGAGGAATTAATGAATATACAGGAAAGCTTCTTGCTCAGGCCGGAGCTGACATATTAGTATCAGGCAGTTTTATTTTCAATTCTTCCAATCCGCTTGAACGGATTTCAAGTCTAAAAGCACTGTCCTAAATTTTTGATAGTTATGAAACTTAAGAATCTTATTTTAATGATTTTTGGAATTTCTGTTATGGCATCAAATGCAGCAGAATTCCGATATGTTGGAGGAGATATATCCTTATTTCCGGAATATCAAGAAGCCGGTTCAAAATATAAAGATGAAAATGGCAATAATATTGATTTGTTGCCGTATCTTTATGATTTAGGAATGAACGCTATGAGGGTGAGATTATTTGTAGACCCTCAAGCTTTTGAGGCAGCCCATCCCAATGACTATGATCCTAATGCATGTCAAAGCCTCCCATATATCATTCCATTATGTCAGGAAATAACAGAACAGGGATTTGATTTGATGCTTGATTTCCATTATTCCGACACCTGGGCGGATCCTGCAGCACAATGGATACCAGATGCATGGAAATATTTAAGTGATGAGCAATTAATGGAGAAAATCTATGCTTATACGAAAGAGACTTTGATAACTCTTCAGGAAAATGGCATTTCTCCTAAATTCATTCAACCTGGCAATGAGATAAGTTATGGTTTGCTTTGGGGATCCTATGGAAATGATATACCGGGTAATCATGTTTATATCAATAGCAGCGATGCATCATGGCAAAGATTTGGAGATTTATTAAAAGCAGCTATAACCGCTTGCCGTGAAGTATGTCCAGACGCTGAAATAATTATACACACTGAAAGGGTAGCACAAGTTAATGTTCTTACAAATTTTTATGATAAAATGAAAAACTTAGACATTGACTATGATGTGATAGGTTTAAGTTACTATCCTTATTTTCATGGAAATATGTCGGTTCTTAATAATGCACTTACCACACTTGAATCAAGATATCCTGAAAAATCTATAATGATTGTTGAAACAGGTTTCCCATATGCTTGGGAAGTTCCGGGTACAACCGAAAAAGTAGATTATCAATACACCTTGGAGGGTCAAAATCAATTTGCAAAAGAATTGGTTGAAACTCTTTTGTCACATGAAAACGTTGATGGTCTGTTTTGGTGGTGGCTTGAATATAACGCATTTGGTTCTCAATTAAATAATTGGTATAATGCCCCATTATTCGATAGCAGGACCGGTAAAGCCACTCCAGCTCTAAAAACTATTGCCTCCTATGGTACCGGCCATACATCAGTTGAAATGTTGAATTCCGATTATTCGGACACTAATGAAAATTCCTGGTATGACCTTAACGGTAGAAAATTCAATTACCCTTCTTCTACAGGCATTTATATCCACAATGGTAAAAAAATAGTTATCCGATAAGTTCAAGGGCTGATTTTCCGAGAAAATCAGCCCTATTGTTTTCAAAAGATGTCAAATCCGTTAAAAACCAAAATATGTATTGATTGCTGCTAATAACTGGTCACGATCTTGGAATCCAACAATAGTGTTCTGTATTTGGCCATCTTTATTTAAAAACACCATCATAGGAATACTTTGCACCCCATAAGCTTGAGATAGTTCGGGATTTTCATCAACATCGATTGTCACAAATGATATTCTTCCTCTGAAATCTTCCGCTAATTTTTCAAAAATAGGTTTTAATTGACGACAAGGTGGACACCATGTGGCTGAAAAATCTACAATCATAGGTTTCCCATCTGTTGGTATTATTTTCCCATTTTCAATTTTATAAGATGGAACTGCAACGACTTCATTTGGAGTCATTTCTACGTTTTCTTCGTCAGGTATTGCCTTTTTATTTTCATGACCTTGACATGATAAAAAGCACCCGGAAGCAATGATAAGACTGAGTAAAATTCCTTTTTTCATAATAAGTTTTTATTTATATAACAAAAAAGAGATGTAGAAGTTAATTCTACATCTCTAATTTTGAATCCGTATATTGTTATACCTCTTTATCGTGTTCCAATAAAAGAGTCATTGACGGGCGGTCGCACACTTCTGCCGGACCGAAATATTGTATTGGACCCGGATACTGATAAAGGGTGTTAAGAGCCAAAGTCTCTCGCATAGATGCAAATTTAAGATATGGCTTGCCATTGAGATTGACAAGAGCTTTCTGGATAACCGGTTTCATATGTCCGTGACGTTTTTCCATGTTCATCATCATAGTGATTGGAATTCCACCGGCAATCCAATTTTCACTCTTTTCGGTGAGATTTCTTACAGAACTCATATATCCTGTAAGACCTGCATTTATCAACATAGCAGCATTGAAACCTAAAGCGTAAGTATAGTCTGCATCAAAGTTAGTAGGATCGGCACAACGACCTTCATAACCAAAGAAATGATGCTGAGCATTAAATTTACCCGAATATTGACCGTTTTCACGCATTTCTTCAAGACGCTTCTTCACCATTTCACTGAGTAGGCTTTCTGTTTCAATCAAAGAAACCTGCACGTTACCATGACAGTCTCTGTCAAGGCTTAGCTGTAAGGCAATGTGTTTTGGTAAAGATTTGAATAAATCTGCATTTACAGGAGAAAGTTTTGCATGTATTGCCCTAAGTTTATCCATTTCATCGAGCCCTTCAAATTCATGAGAATGAGCTGCAAGAACATCATTCAGTTCTGAAATAAGATCTTTCATTGAAGGAATGAATTCTATAAGACCTTCAGGAACCAGCACAGTTCCGAAGTTCCAGCCAAGCTTAGCTCTCTCCGATATTACATAGCAAAGATAACTTACTATATTGTCAAGAGTCATTCTCTTTGCCAATACTTCTTCAGAAATCAAACAAACATTTGGTTGAGTTTCAAGAGCACATTCCAAAGCAATATGTGAGGCGCTTCTTCCCATTAGTTTTACAAAATGGTAATATTTCTTAGCGGAGTTACAATCTCGTTGAATATTACCAATAACTTCACTATAGACTTTGCAAGCAGTGTCAAATCCAAATGAGGTTTCGATCCATTTATTCTTCAGGTCACCATCAATTGTTTTGGGTACACCAATAACTTGAACACCTGCACCAATATTTTGATAGTATTCAGCCAAAACAGCAGCATTAGTATTGGAATCATCTCCTCCAATAATAACCAATGCCTTAATATTCAATTCTTTTAAAATTTTTAAACCTTCTTCAAACTGCTCAGGTGTTTCAAGTTTAGTACGACCGGAACCAATGATGTCGAATCCACCTGTATTTCTATATTCTTTGATATAACCTGCAGTGAGTTCCATATATTGGTGTTTTATGAATCCTGAAGGTCCCATCAAGAATCCATAAAGCCTGTTTTCTTTATTAAGACGTTTAAGCCCGTCAAATATACCACTGACAACATTATGTCCACCGGGAGCTTGACCTCCTGATAGGATAATACCAACATTGAAAGGTTCCTCCACATGTTCTGGTTCATTGGAGGCCTCAAATTGAACTATTGGCATACCATACGTGTGAGGGAAAAGTTTTTTGATTTCTTCCTGGTCTGCCACTGATTCCGTTGCTTCCCCGATTTTAACTTTTACAGGGCCTTGAAGTGCTTTTGGAAGTTTTGGCTGATATTCCGACCTTACTCTCTGAAGCGGACTCTTTTTCATCTTAATTTAGTTTTAAACTTTTATTATCGAATTGCAAATTTACTGATTTCAATATAAAAAATCAATAAGTTTAATTATTAGAATTTGAATTTAAATCAAGCTTTTTCTTTGTGTGAAATTTGCTATAACTTTTCTTTAACCATCCGGGCACAATTGCTGCTCCAATTCCTAAATAAACATAATATGAAATTATTCTCCAGAACACAGCCATTATTAAAGCCATCCCAAGAGAGGGAAGAAGATCGCCGTAATAATTGGTAAAGATCCATTCACTTACTCCCGAACCCCCGGGGGTGGGACTAACCATTAATACAACCCAGATTACAAATTGTCTTGCTAATATAACCCATTGCCATTTATCGTCGGTAGGGATGAAGCCAAGAAAAAGAGCATTCACCACCAGATAACGAGAAGTCCATGAAACTGCAGTTCCACCAAAAACTTCCAACCAAAATTTAAATGGTTTCTTTCGTAATTCTTTTGAAGTGGCAACCATATTAACACCAAGTTCCGCAATTCCCTTGCCCCATTTCTTTAGTATTTTCCACCTTGATATTTTATTTAATAATTTACTGATCCATTCAGGTTTCCATATAATACCTGCAAAAAGAATAAATGTCCATGCTGTTATGATTCCATAGACAATCCAAAAAGTGTACATTATTCCATGAGAAAACGCACTTCCATCGGACGCAAAAATATATTTTGCCGGAGTTAGACATACCACCAAAGGACATGAAATAACAAAGAATAACTCATCCAAAAATAAAGTGGTGATCATCAATGTGGTGGCTCTCCCAAACTCTATGCCTTGAGTGTTTAGAAAAACCATTCCTAAGGAGCTCCCTCCTACGGCAGAAGGAGTGACACAGGAGGTAAACTCACATAAAAAATCCACTTTATAAGCCTTGCCCCAACTTAATTGTTTATTTGTAAGGGCTCTAAACCTCCAAGTCAGACCAAAATCACGACCCCACATAAACACGAACCCTAAAAATATGCACAGCCAGGTGCGCCATGTAAAATTTATTTCATGCCATACATCTGATAAATTATCTTTACGAGATTCATGCCAAAACATCAACACTACTACACCTAAGCCAATAGCAACGGGTAGAATAATTTTCCAAATTGAAAAATATTGCTTATCTAAATTCGGGGAGGATACTTCTGATGAGTTATTCATGATGAGGTCATTCCACAATTCCTGAGATCTCAGCGTCTTTGTTTTCTTATTGCAACATCATATCTGTCCATGACTTCACCAACCACATCCTCCCAACTTCGCACCAAACTATTTCTGGCTTTTATACCGGTTTTTAAAACATTTTCCCTTTCCTTTACAAGATACTTTATGATCGAGGAAATTTCTTCAATATTGTTATCCACCAAATATCCGTTGACCGAATCCTCTATTACTTCCGAGGCAGTAGAACCTTTTAATAATAAGGAAGGGGTGGCCATGGCTGCTGCTTCTCTCACCACTAATGGAGCATTATCATACATAGAAGGAAAGAAAAAAAGATCACTGGCTGCATAAAAATCGCTTAGTATTTTACGATCAGTTATCAAACCATTCAGTTTTACTTTATGTTCCAATCCTTTCTCTTTCACAAGCTTATTAATATCGCCAGAAGCATAACCATCCCCTATAAAATTAATTTTTATTGATTTGATTTCTTTTAGTTGCTCAATCGTTTGCAATATTATATTAAGTCCTTTTTCCCAAATATGTTGTCCAACAAACAATAAATTGAAATCATTAACATCAAAACCGATTCTTTTTTTTGCTTCTAATTTATATTTCCTTACATCATCTACAATTAAGGACGCAAAGTCGTTGCCATTTTCCACAACTGTGAGAGGACCTTTATATCCATATTTTCTTACCGTTTCCTCTACATCTTTTTGAGGAATCCACACTTCATCACAAGCATTGAAAAAGTTCAAAATTCTCTTCATTATTATAGGCACACAAAAAGGAAAGTGTCTGAAAGAATGCTGAAGATCTTCTTTATATTTTGAATGAAAAGTGCCAATTAAGGGTATTTTTTGATGTTTTTTTACATATACAGCCAAACGGCCAGAAGAAAAAGGACAGTGGGAGTGGAGTATCTTAAATTGTGTATTTTTAAGTCTCTTCCATATAAAAGGATCTAATTTAGGATAACCATATCTATAAGGATGCCTGTTTTGAATCGGTAGGGACAGATATCTCATCACATGATAAGGTGTAACAACTTTTTCAGGATTCCAAGGTGTTACAATACACGGTGTCTCTCCTCTTCGGGAAATCCAATAGGCATAATTTTCCACCGTCAGTGTCACCCCGTCGATAATAGGAGGGAAACTGTCGTTGAAAATTCCGTAGAGCCCATTTTCCTTAGGATATGAATACAGATAACCCATATGTAACCGCAAATTTAACGAATTTTATTGAATACTTAAGGGAGTTGCAATTATGAGTTTTTTTCATTATTTTTGCACTTGTGCCGATTTATACACAATTCTCTCCCGAATAAACAACTTAAACTGATAAATACCTGCCTCCATGACCGCCAAATGGAATTATCAGCCTTTGACTCCTCAACAGAAGGAGAAAGCAGAAGCCATGCTTCCACAGTGTGGAGATGAGTTAACTGTGGCTGAAATTCTATTGAGGAGAGGGGTTGAAACTCCCGAGGAGGCTGCGGCATTCTTTGCTCCTGCAATACAGCACTTGCATGATCCATTCCTAATGCAAGACATGGATAAAGCAGTGAACCGTTTAAATAAAGCCATGGGGGCTAAGGAACGCATAATGGTTTATGGGGATTATGATGTGGATGGTACTACAGCAGTGGCATTGGTTTATAAATATCTTCAAAACTATTACAGTAATATTGAATATTATATTCCGACCCGATATGAAGAAGGTTATGGCATTTCTATGAAAAGCATTGACTATGCGGCTGAGAATGATGTGAAATTAGTAATAGTTCTCGACTGTGGCATCAAAGCTATTAAAGAAATAGAATATGCAAAAGAAAAAGGTATTGATTTCATCATATGCGACCATCACATGCCGGATGACACAGTGCCAGATGCTGTGGCGATTCTAAACCCCAAAATGCCCGGTTCAAAATATCCATGTACTCATCTTTCGGGTTGTGCAGTGGGATTCAAATTCATGCAGGCTTTTGCACAAAGCAATGGACTTTCAAATCATAATGAACTTGAATCACTTCTTGATCTGGTTGCTGTGAGTATAGCTGCGGATATTGTTCCTATAACCGGAGAAACCAGGGTAATGGCATATCATGGTCTTAAAAGACTCAATTCTAATCCTAATTTGGGTTTAAGAAGCATTATTCGTCTTTGTAAACTTACTAATAAAGATATCACTATAAGTGATGTGATATTCAAAATCGGGCCCCGCATCAATGCCTCAGGTAGAATGCAAAGTGGGATAGAGGCGGTTGATCTTCTGGTTTGCCGCGATCTTCATGACGCATATGAAAAGGGAAAAGACATAGATCAATATAACCGTGACAGAAAGGAACTCGACAAAAAAATTACAGAAGAAGCAAACGAGATAATATCAAAAAACGTAAATATCGTTCAGGGGAAGAAATCTATTGTGATTTATAACAAGGATTGGCATAAAGGGATTATTGGTATCGTTGCTTCTCGTCTTACAGAGTTATACTATAAACCGGCCGTAGTGTTGACTTGTTCCAATGGATTAGCCACCGGATCTTCACGTTCGGTTCAAGGATTTGATATATATAGCGCTATTAATTCAATGCGCGATCTTCTTCAAAATTTTGGGGGACATCCATATGCCGTGGGTCTCTCTTTAAAAGAGGAAAATATATCAGAGTTCCGCAGACGGTTTGAAGAATATGTGTCTGAACATATAAAACCAAATCAACTTCAACCAATGACAGAGATAGATGCGGAAATACAATTCGCAGACATCACTCCCAATCTAATTTCTTCAATTAAGAAACTTAATCCTTTCGGTCCGGGAAATCAAAATCCTATTTTCTGCACTAAAAATGTATTCGACTTTGGAACAAGTCGTCTTGTCGGTAAAAACATGGAGCATATAAAACTTGAACTCGAAGACAACAGCACCAGTCGGGTTATAAATGCAATAGCATTTAATATGGCTCCTTATTTTGAACACATACATTCACACAAACCAATAGATATCTGCTACACAATCCAACAAACAAGACAAGGGGATGGTTTGGATTCTATCCAATTGATGATCAGAGATATACGTCCTTCCCAATAAAGTTGTTTTTATGCAGTTCTCTTCTGCTGATATCCATAAAGTGCTCCAAAAACATTGGGGGTACAAAACGTTTAGACCGCTTCAAGAAACTATAATTCTATCTATACTTAAAGGGAATGACACTTTAGGTTTGATGCCTACAGGTGGTGGAAAATCAATTACATTTCAAGTGCCTGCACTTTGTTACACTTCCGGTATAACAATAGTGGTGACCCCATTGATTTCTTTGATGAAAGATCAAGTGGATAACCTAAAGAGCCATCGAATAAAGGCAGTAGCTTTGCATTCCGGAATGACAGCAAAGGAAAACAGACTTGCATGGGAACTTATAATAAATGGGAATGCCAGGTTACTTTATGTTTCTCCGGAAAAACTGCAAAATGAAAGGTTCCTCTTGGAGCTAAGAAACCTTAAAATAAATTTCCTCACAGTAGATGAAGCCCATTGCATCTCTCAATGGGGTTATGATTTTCGTCCTTCGTATCTAAATATAAAAAAAATAAGAAAACTTATACCCGGAATTCCTATTCTAGCACTAACCGCAACAGCAACTCCAATGGTCGTGCAGGATATAATGGTTCAACTTGAATTCAGAGAAAAAGACCATCTATTTAAAAAAAGTTTTTCCAGAGAAAATATAAGTTATATAGTAAGAAAGTCAGATACCAAAATTTTTGATGTTTTAAACATTCTATCCAAAACTTCCGGGAGTGCAATTGTTTACGTGAGAAGTAGAAAACGCACTAAGGAGATAGCAGAATATCTGACAAACTCAGGTATACCCTCCACGTTTTATCATGCAGGTGTAGACAATCTGATAAAAACTCAAAGACAAAACGATTGGAAACTTGGAAAAGTAAGAGTAATGGTCGCCACTAATGCTTTTGGAATGGGTATTGATAAACCCGATGTAAGAGTAGTGATTCATTATGACCTTCCTCCTACTCTTGAAGAGTATTATCAAGAGGCAGGCAGGGCCGGTCGAGATGGTCTTAAGTCTTTTGCCGTTTTGTTATCATCTAAATCAGATAGAGGTTTATTGAACCGAAGAATAACTGAAGCATTCCCTGAAAGATCCTTTATAAAGAACACTTATGAACAGATTTGTAATCATCTTCATTACTCTATAGGTGAAGGTTATGATTCAGTAAAGGAATTCAATATTTCTCGTTTTTGTACCCTTTTTGAAGATCAAGATGAAAAAAAATGCAGAGCGTCTTTAAGATTATTAGGTCAAGCAGGATATATGCAATTCATAGAGGATATAGAAAAAAGATCGAGGTTAAAAATCTTATGTGAACGTGAAGAACTTTACGATATTAAATTTCCTAACAAAGTAACAGAGAACGTACTTGCAGCTTCTCTAAGACTGTACACGGGTCTTTTCACCGACTATATTTATATTCAAGAGTCGGAAATAGCCAATAATCTTAAAATCAATAATTCTGAAGTTTATGAAGCACTTCAAATTCTTGATAAAATGAAAGTGGTGAATTTCATACCACGTTCAGGATTACCTCTAATATATATGCCAACTTCACGCGAAGATAAAACAAGTTTGATAATTGGGAAAGATATTTATGAAGCGAGAAAATCACTCATGCAAGAAAGAACAGAGGCAGTTATAGATTACACCTTCAATGACAATTCATGTAGAGTGAAAAGAATGCTTGCTTATTTTGGTGAAAAAGAAGCAGGCAATTGTGGGAAATGTGATGTGTGTCGAAATAATAAGACCACAAAGAATAAAAATAATGTTTCCAATGTTTTGGAAGATATTTTATCTTTTTTAAAGGCGCACCCTGAAGGAGCAAGATTTATTTCTATACAATCCAATATAAATTCAGAAAAACAATTACTAACAGAAACTTTATCTTACCTTTGTAATGAAGGTTACATACGTTTTTTCAATAATTTATATTTCTTTAATTGAATGAGAACTGTTGTACTTGAAGAGCCATATATGAAAACAAACATTGTCTTTCTGTTTTTATTTTTGATTTTTTTTCAAAGTTGCACTAATCATCATAATTCCAATTATAATCATGGGAAAGATATAGATACCTTAAAAGTTGTCACATTGTATGGTCCCACTTCTTATTTCAATTATCGTGGAGAACCCATGGGAATTGATTATGAAAATGCCAAGAAATTTGCAGAGGATGAGGGTATAGAAATAGAGGTAATGACTGCAAGCAACATTCAGGAACTTATTGAAAAATTAAAATCGGGGGAAGCCCATCTTGCCGCTTATCCTGTTCCCTATATTTCTGAATATAAAACAGAAGTGTTGCATTGTGGAACAGTAGAAATAAGTAATCAAGTATTAGTACAAAAAAAAGGAAAAGACGAAATACATGATGTCACAGAACTTATAGGAAAGAACATCCATGTAGAAAAAGATTCCAAATATCATTATCGGCTTTTAAATCTAAATGATGAAATAGGAGGTGGAATTAATATTATACCCTTTAAAAACGATACATTAGATAATGAAGACTTCCTAAAAAAAGTAAGTGATAAAAAATGGGACTATACAGTTATAGACTCTCAAATAGCTTCTTTATATGAAGGGGCTTTTCCGGATTTGGACACTTCTTTAAAATTGAGTTCTGACCAAAAATCATCTTGGGCGGTTGGTTTAGGGCTTGATAGTCTGGCAGCTAAAATAGACAGATGGGAAAATAAAACCCATTCGTCTGAATTTTTAAAGAATATTTATAAAAGGTATTATGACAACACTTTCAGTGAAATTTATGAAGCTCATCTGGATTATTTCAAAAAAATGAATTTATCAAAAGGAAAGTCAGTGTCTCCTTATGACCAATTATTCAAAAAATATGCAGATAATTCAGGTTTTGATTGGAAATTATTGGCTGCGATTGCTTTTTGTGAGTCCCGGTTTAATCCCTCTGTTGAATCTCGTTTTGGTGCATCCGGTCTAATGCAGGTTATGCCTAATACGGCAAATTCTGTGGGAATCTCTCCGGGATTGTTGAGTAACCCGGATTCAAATGTGCTTGCAGCCACAAGGATCCTTTCAAGACTGGATAAGGCTTTGGCTGATAAAGTGTCGGACCCGGAAGAAAGAATGAAATTTGTAGTGGCTTCTTATAATTCGGGCTTGGGACACATTTATGACTCAATTGCACTTGCCGAAAAAGTTGGTCTCAATCCACAAAAGTGGACAGGAAATGTAAGTGTCTCAGCGTTGATGAAATCACGTCCGGAATATTATAATGATCCGATAGTGAAACATGGTTATTTTAGAGGACGTGAGACTGTGGATTTTGTAGACAATGTGATGGGAATTTACAATTATCTGAACTCTGTTTTTAAAAGCTGACCTAAATTTCCCCTTCTTATAATTATTTTTAATTATTATTGAAAAGTAGAAATTTTTTATTATTTTTGGGAAATTAAACGGTGATATTTTTATCATATTCCTATAAGAAAGGAATCTTCATTAACAAACCTGAATTATTGATACCAATGGAAGTTAAAGATCTGCAACCCACTCTTCTTTGGAGTGCTTTCGATGAGATAACAAAAGTGCCCAGACCATCACGTCACGAAGAAAAAATCAGACAATATTTATTGGATTATGCAAAGAAACATTCAATAGAAGCAAAGACTGACGAAGTAGGCAATGTAGTGATGTATAAACCCGCTACCCCGGGGAGGGAAAATGCTCCGGTGGTTGTACTTCAAGCCCATATGGATATGGTTGCTGAAAAAAATAGTGATATAGAACATGATTTTCTTTCAGATCCTATACAAACTTATATAGATGGAGAGTGGGTAAAAGCAAAGGGCACAACATTAGGCGCTGATAATGGAATAGGTATGGCAGCCGCCTTAGCCGCATTAACCGATGAGGAATATCCGCACGGTCCTTTGGAAGCTCTTTTTACTGTGAATGAAGAAATAGGGTTGGAAGGTGCTGAACATCTTGGTAAAGATATGATATCCGGTAAAATCCTTATAAATCTTGATTCTGAAGATGATGGAGAAATTTTCATCGGATGTGCCGGCGGTATCGATACTACTGCAGTATTTGTTTATAAAAAAAGTTTTGCCCCTGATAAATTTACATATTTCAAAGTAAGTATTTCAGGATTGCTTGGAGGTCATAGCGGTGGAGATATACATCTTGGTAGAGCAAATGCAAACAAGGTAATAGCAAGATTTATTTGGGAATGTTCCAACAAATGGGATATTGAAGTGAGCAGTTTCAAAGGTGGAAATTTGCGAAATGCCATTCCAAGAGAAGCGGAAGCAGTTTTTGGCATACACGACAAGCATAAAGATGAAATTGAAAAATTTATTTCTTTATATTCTGAAGAGATAAAAAACGAATATAAAGGAGTAGAACCTACAATGAAACTTGATATAGAGGAAGTTGCTAAGCCGAATTCATGTATAGATTCCAACACTTCCTTAAAACTCATCAGGGCTCTTTATTCTGCGCCACATGGGGTGATCAGTATGAGCAAAGATATAGAAGGCCTTGTAGAAACCTCTACTAATCTTGCAGCTGTCAAGATGGAAGAAGGAAATAAGATAATAGTCACCACTTCACAACGTTCCTCATTAGAGTCACGAAAAAATGATATAGCCGGTCAAGTTGAGGCACATTTCCAGCTTGCAGGTGCGGAGGTTTCTCATTCAGACGGCTATCCCGGTTGGGCACCAAATATTGACTCTGAAATAATGAAAGTTAGTGCTGAGGCATATGAGGAACTATTTGGAGTAAAACCACAAATAAAGGCTATACACGCAGGTTTGGAATGCGGTCTCTTTCTAAACAAATATCCTCACTTGGATATGGTAAGTTTTGGCCCTACCATGAGAGATGTTCATTCTCCTGATGAAAAGCTATTAATTCCTACAGTGGATAAATTCTGGAAGCATCTATGTCTAGTATTGAAGAAAATCTCTGAAGTATGAAGCTTTCAAGTAATCGAATAGCTATAATTGTTACACTGCTGATACTGGGTGGAGGGATTACTTCCGCCCTTTTCGCTACTGATTTATTGGAAGAATATATAGGACGCCAAGATACTTTACCACAACCATCCGTATTGCTTATAAACGATATTGACAGTGTGGGATTAGATGAAAACGAAAGATATCTACATCTAACGGAAAGTGATTTTAATTTGGTGGCTAAAGAACTCGATGTTGAAGTTGCAGCCATTAAAGCTGTAGTGGAAATAGAGGCCGGGAAAGCTATGAAAGGATTTTGGGCACCCGGTATCCCTGTTATAAATTTTGACAGGACAATGTATAACAAGTATAAGAATAAGGCCCAATCCACAGCCGGAGCACAAGGGGAGAAAGTGCCTGAAGGGCTTACCGGTTATGCCCTAAAAGAATGGACGGAATTAATCAAGGCCCGTAAGAATAATGCACAGGGAGCTAATTTGGGTACTTTCTGGGGAATGTTCCAAATTGGAGGTTTCAATTATAAATTGTGTGGTTGCGAAAGTGTTGACGAATTTGTAAAAAGAATGGCCTATTCTGAATTGGAACAGTTACAATTGTTTGCAGTATTTATAACGAACACAGGTATGGTGGAAAGTCTGCGAAAGAAAGACTGGGCAGCTTTTGCAAGAAAATATAACGGACCTTCTTATGCAAGGAGGGGCTATCATACTAAAATGGCAAAAGCGTATCAAATATTTTCAAAAATTTAAATTAAATTTCCCATATAAAATATGAAGATTACAGATTTACAGCCCAAGTTAGTTTGGGAATGTTTCGATGAAATAACTAAAGTGCCAAGACCTACACATCATCTTGAAAAAATGAAACATTTCTTAGTGTCATGGGCAGAAAAACATAATATACCTTATTCTGTAGACGAAGTAGGTAATGTTGTGATGAGAAAAGCTGCTTCCAAGGGTCATGAGAATGCACCAACAGTTATTCTTCAAGGGCACCAAGATATGGTTGCCGAAAAAAACAGTGACAAGGTACATGATTTTCTCAATGATCCCATTACGACAATAGTGGATGGTGATTGGGTTAAGGCCGATGGGACAACACTTGGAGCAGACAATGGACTTGGTTGTGCCACAGCTATGGCTGTATTACTCGATGATTCTTTGGTGCATGGTCCGATTGAAGCATTATTCACCGTGGACGAAGAACAAGGTTTGATTGGAGCCAATGGCATTCAACCCGGATTTGTAACAGGTTCTATATTGTTGAACCTGGATTCTGAAGAAATGGGTCAACTTGTGATCGGATGTGCGGGCGGAAAAGTTACAATAGCTGAAAAAGAAATTAGTTTTGAAGATGCTTCAGAAAATAAAATATGGATAAAGGTTCATCTTTCCAATTTCAACGGTGGACATTCAGGGATGGAAATTAATCTCGGTAGAGGTAATGCTAACCAACAATTATGCAGATTTCTTTGGGAAAATTGGGATGACTTTGGAATGGAATTGGTCACCATAGATGGTGGAGGTCTCGCTAACGCCATACCAAGAGAAGCATATGCTGTTGTGGGAATAGATAAAGATAAAAAAGATGCTTTGTTGAAGAAATCAAAAGAATTTAGCGATATGCTCCATGCCGAATTTTTATTGGCAGAAACTCCTGATTTTAAGTTTGAAGCGGAGGTGCTTGCTAAATCTTATTCTAAAGTTATCTCAAGAAAAGAGGCAAAAGCTTTGGTTTCTGCAGTTTTTGCTTGTCCAAATGGAGTGCAAAACATGTCTCGTGCCGTCGAAGGCCTTGTGGAAACCTCCTGTAACTTGGCTTCTGTTAAATGTGATGGAGAAAAAGTGACAGTGACAGTTCATCAACGTTCCTCCGTAGATTCAAGAAGAGATGAAATTGCAGACAGGGTGAAAGCATTATTTGAATTATTAGGTTATAAAGTTTCTTTCGATGACGCCTATGTAGGATGGGCACCCAATCCTGATTCAGTTCTTTTAGCAAAAGCTAAAGAAAGTTATAAATCATTATTTGGAAAAGATCCTAAAGTAGAAGCGTTGCATGCCGGCCTTGAATGTGGCCTTTTCCTTGAAAAGATGCCGGAGTTGGATATGATCTCTTTTGGTCCTACTTTAAAAGATATTCATTCTCCAAGTGAAAAAGCTTACATTCCATCAGTGCAAGATTTTTGGCAATATCTATGTGATCTTTTGAAACGTTTGGCATAATCTAAATTATTACATATGCAAGGATATATTTCAATAGGAGTTTTTATAGACGGAGGTTATTATGCCAAAGTTAACCGTGCATTAAAAGCCATTGAAAGTTCTATCATTAAGGTACGTTCTTTATTTGATTATATCTGTGCCAGGCTTGCAATTCTTGAGAAAGTGGATCCTGCAAACTGTCAGATCACAGAAGCTCATTATTTTAGAGGAAGGTTCAGGGTGAAGGAAGCTTATGACAAACATCTTTTATATAATGAGAGAAAATTTGAAGACACATTGATAGAGAATGACGTTGTGTTTCATTATAAACATCTTCGAGAACTTGGGAAAGAAGGGGAAAAACAAGTTGTTGAAAAAGGTATTGACGTATGGTTTGCGTTGGAGGCTTATGAATTATCTACTTTCAGAAAATTCGATTACGTAGTTTTAATCACTGGAGATGCTGACCATGAAATGCTTGTTAGAAAACTTAAGGCATTAAAAATAAAGACAGTATTGCTTACGTGGAATCTGGCAGATGTTGATGCCACTTCACCACTATTGAGCGAAGAAGCAGGTCATCATTGGGAACTTTCAGATATGTTGGCTGACCAGCCTGAAGTTAAAAAATCGTTGTTATATAAACTTAGAGATGCTGCATTGTCGCCCTTAGGTGATGAATTCTGAAAATATGTTCCCCGATTTACCGGGGAACTGTTTTGTATGGTTGGTTTGATTTTTGCTTATTTTAGTTATATAATATTGAATCTTCTATAGCGTTTAATACGTGAAATAATGATTGACTATGTGTGGAATAGTAGGATATGTTGGTGACAACAATGTTTATGATATTTTAATCAAGGGACTTCACAGATTAGAATATAGAGGCTATGATAGTGCCGGCATTGCTTTGGCTAACCCAAGCGGTAAGATCAATATATATAAAAGTCAGGGTAAAGTTTCTAATCTTGAAGAATTCTGTAAAGACAAGAATTTAGAAGCCAGCAGCGGAATAGCTCATACAAGATGGGCTACCCATGGAGAACCAAGTGATAACAATGCACATCCTCATTTTAGTGAAGATGGAAATCTGGCGCTGGTTCATAACGGCACGATTGAAAACTATCAGATCATAAAAGATGCATTAATAGAGCAGGGATGCAGTTTTCATTCTGAGACTGATACTGAAGTATTGGTGCAGCTTATAGAATACATAAAACTGAAAAATAATTGCAACTTGTTGGATGCAGTCAGGGAGGCTTTGAAACAAGTTGTAGGTGCATATGCTATAGCAGTGATTGAAAAAGATAATCCGGAAAGAATTATAGCAGCAAGAAACAGTTCTCCTTTAGCTGTAGGGATAGGGGACAATGAAACCTTCTTAGCATCAGATGCCACTCCTTTTATTGAGTATACTAAAGATGCCGTGTATCTTAAAGACGGTGAAATAGCTATTATAGAAAAGGGTGAACCCCTAAAAATTGTCACTTTAGAAAACCAGGAGAGCAAGATAGATATAACAACCCTTGAAATGAGCATCTCTCAACTCGAAAAAGGAGGGTATGATCATTTCATGCTAAAGGAAATTTTTGAACAACCCACAACTCTAAGAGACTGCATAAGAGGTAGAGTCATAAACAATGGTTGCAATATTATGCTTTCCGGAGTAATGGATAGCAAAGAGAAATTCTTGAATGCCAAAAGGATTGTTATAGTAGCTTGCGGTACTTCTTGGCATGCTGCTTTGTTGGGGAAATATCTTATTCAGGATAATTGTAAGATTCCCGTAGAAGTGGAATACGCAAGTGAATTCAGATATTCAAACCCAATCCTTGATGACAAGGATATAGTGATAGCCATTTCTCAGAGCGGAGAAACAGCCGATACGCTCGCTGCGGTGAAAATTGCAAAAGAAATGGGTGCATATGTTTATGGCATCAGTAATGTTGTGGGAAGTTCTATACCACGGGAAACCCAAAGTGGAACCTATATCCATGTTGGCCCCGAAATTGGAGTTGCCTCCACAAAAGCTTTCACAGGTCAAGTAATGGTATTGACATTATTGTCATTGAGTATTGCACAAATAAAAAAGACAATGCCATATGAAAAAATCTGTGAATTGGGAAAGGCACTTTTAAAAGTTCCTTCCATTGTGCAAAAAGTTCTAAAACTAAATGATCAGATAGAAAGATTGTCGATGAAATATACCTATGCCAAAAACTTCTTATATCTTGGCAGAGGTTATAGTTATCCTGTTGCTTTGGAAGGTGCCCTTAAATTGAAAGAAATTTCTTATATTCATGCTGAGGGATATCCGGCTGCTGAAATGAAACATGGTCCCATTGCTCTTATAGATGCTGAAATGCCAAGTGTAATTATAGCCCCTAAAGATCATGTATATGAAAAAATAGTGAGCAATGTTCAACAGGTGAAGGCAAGGGGTGGTTCGATAATTGCTATAGTGAATGAAGGAGATGAAATAATAAGCAATATGGCCGATCATGTGCTCGAGGTGCCCGAAATGCCAGAATGCCTCACTCCGATTATCACGAGCATACCGTTGCAATTATTAAGTTATTATATTGCCATAAATAAAGGTAAAGACGTTGATATGCCCCGAAATTTAGCAAAATCCGTCACTGTTGAATGATAAAATTAGGGTAAAAAAACAATTAAATAAAAATTAAAAGAAAAAAAGCATATTTTTTTTGAAAAAATTTTGTAATGACTGGAAAATTCTATAATTTTGCAGTCGGAATTCCGGAGATAACTATGTGGCCACAAAAAGTTGGCACGAAAAATGCCGGAATAAGGGTGGATACCAGAGTGGCCAAATGGGGCAGACTGTAAATCTGCTGGCTTACGCCTTCGGTGGTTCGAATCCATCTCCACCCACCGGGAGCAATCTCAAAAATGCGGAAGTAGCTCAGTTGGTAGAGCATTAGCCTTCCAAGCTAAGGGTCGCGAGTTCGAACCTCGTCTTCCGCTCCAAATCCGCCCATGTAGCTCAGGGGTAGAGCACTTCCTTGGTAAGGAAGAGGTCGCGGGTTCAAATCCCGCCATTGGCTCGAAAAAGAAATCAATAAAACAAATATAATTCAAATAAACCTATGGCAAAAGAAAAGTTCGAAAGAACCAAACCGCACGTTAACATCGGTACCATTGGACACGTAGACCACGGTAAAACTACTCTTACTGCAGCGATCACAAAGGTGCTTGCTGAAAAAGGTCTTTCTGAAGTTCGTTCATTCGACTCTATCGACAACGCTCCGGAAGAAAAAGAGCGTGGTATCACTATCAATACAGCACACGTAGAGTATCAGACTGCTAATCGTCACTATGCTCACGTAGACTGCCCGGGACACGCTGACTATGTTAAGAACATGGTAACAGGTGCAGCTCAGATGGACGGTGCTATCATCGTTGTGGCTGCTACAGACGGTCCGATGCCTCAGACTCGAGAACACATCCTTCTCGCTCGTCAGGTGAATGTGCCTCGCCTTGTTGTTTTCATGAACAAGTGTGACATGGTAGACGACGAAGAAATGCTCGAGCTCGTTGAAATGGATATGCGTGATCTTCTCCAACAATACGAATATGACGGTGACAATACTCCTATTATCCGTGGTTCAGCTCTTGGCGCCCTCAATGGTGAAAAAGAGTGGGAAGACAAGGTGATGGAGCTTATGGATGCTGTTGACACTTGGATTCCACTTCCTCCGCGCGATGTAGATAAACCATTCCTTATGCCGGTTGAAGACGTATTCTCAATCACTGGACGTGGTACAGTAGCTACCGGCCGTATTGAAACAGGTGTTGTTAAAGTTGGTGACGAAGTTCAAATTCTTGGTCTCGGTCAAGATCGTAAATCCACTGTAACAGGTGTTGAAATGTTCCGCAAGCTTCTTGACGAAGGTCAAGCTGGTGATAACGTAGGTCTCCTTCTCCGTGGTGTAGACAAAGATGAAATCCGTCGTGGTATGGTTATCTGCCATCCTGGAAAAGTGCAACCTCATGATCATTTCAAGGCTCAGGTTTATATCCTGAAGAAAGAAGAAGGTGGTCGTCACACTCCGTTCCATAATAAATATCGTCCTCAGTTCTACATCCGTACACTTGACGTGACTGGAGAAATCACACTTCCAGAAGGAGTAGAAATGGTAATGCCTGGCGATAATGTAGAAATCGACGTTAAGCTCATCACTCCGGTAGCATGCGATCAAGGTCTTCGTTTCGCAATCCGTGAAGGTGGTAGAACAGTTGGTTCAGGTCAGATTACTCAAGTAATTGAAGACTAATTTAGATTAGTAAATTTAATCAATTAGAATAAATGGAGCCTTCGGCTTAAAAGGAGGCTCCATTAATTACGGGAATAGCTCAGTTGGTAGAGCACTGGTCTCCAAAACCAGGTGTCGGGAGTTCGAGCCTCTCTTCCCGTGCCAACGTAACAAGGATATGAAATTAATCAATAGTATAAAGGAATCTTACGACGAATTAGTCTATAAGGTATCCTGGCCGACTCAAAAACAACTTGTTAACAGTTCAGTGCTCGTTTTGGTAGCTTCCGTCATTATCGCAGCGTTTATCTGGGTTGTTGATAAGATTTTCAACATGCTGATGGAAATCATCTATAGCATCAGTTTCTAACATAAAAATTTGTCTCAATGGCTGAAGGTAAGAAAGAATGGTACGTTTTGCGTGCCATAGCAGGCAAAGAGGCTAAGGTCAAGGAGGTGCTTGATGCAGCAATCAAAAACACCGACCTTGGCAATTTCGTTTCCCAAGTATTAATCCCGACAGAGAAGGTTATCACTTCACGCAATGGCAAGAAAGTTGTGAAAGAGAAAAATCTCTACAGCGGTTATGTCTTTGTTGAGGCACAATTGACTGGAGAGGTGATCTACGAACTTCGCAACACAACTAATGTCATTGATTTTTTACGTGGAAGAAGTAAATCTTCAATGCCGGAGCCTCTTAGGGAATCTGAAGTTATGAGAATGTTAGGAGCCGTAGATGATTCTCAGAATGTTCAAAACGACGAAGCCTTTGACTACATGGTAGGTGAAACTGTAAAGGTTAATTTTGGACCTTTTTCAGGTTTCACAGGAACAATTCGGGAAGTTAATCCTGATAGAAGAAAAGTCAAAGTTGAAGTCAAGATTTTCGGTAGACCAACCGATCTTGAGTTGGAAAACACGCAGGTTGAGAGAGTATAACGGTATGTTACGGACCGTAGGCTCTTAGAAATCGCAAACCCTTTAAAATTTAACAGAAATGGCAAAAGAAATTGCTGGACAGATTAAATTGCAGATCAAAGGTGGTGCTGCGAACCCTTCACCTCCGGTAGGACCGGCCTTGGGTTCAAAAGGTATCAACATTATGGAATTCTGCAAGCAATTCAATGCCCGCACCCAGGATAAGGCAGGTAAAGTTTTACCTGTTGTCATCACCTACTATGCCGACAAATCGTTCGACTTTGTAGTTAAGACTCCTCCGGTTGCCGTACAACTAAAGGAAGTGGCAAAACTTAAAAGCGGTTCTGCACAACCTAATAGAAATAAGGTGGCTGAAATTACTTGGGATCAGGTAAAGACAATTGCAGAAGACAAAATGCCGGATTTGAATTGCTTCACTGTAGAAAGCGCCATGCGTATGGTTGCCGGAACAGCCAGAAGTATGGGTATAACTGTAAAAGGGGCTTTCCCTGAAAACGCTTAAATAATCTTCAACAATGGGAAAACTTACAAAAAATCAGAAGTTGGCTTTGTCGAAGATTGAACCCGGCAAATCCTATACATTAGCTGAGGCTACAGAAAAAGTTAAAGAAGTAAACTACGCTAAATTTGATGCATCTTTTGATATAGACGTGCGTCTTGGTGTGGATCCGAGAAAAGCAGACCAAATGGTGCGTGGTGTAGTGTCTTTGCCTCATGGAACAGGTAAACAAGTGCGTGTATTGGTTCTTTGTAATGCAGATGCAGAGGCAGCTGCAAAAGAAGCCGGTGCCGATTATGTGGGATTAGATGAATATATAGATAAGATTAAGGGCGGTTGGACAGATGTGGATGTAATTATCACTCAACCTTCCGTTATGGGTAAACTTGGTCCTTTAGGAAGGATTCTTGGTCCCCGTGGTCTTATGCCTAACCCTAAGAGCGGTACAGTTACAATGGACGTTGCTAAAGCAGTGAAAGAAGTAAAGCAAGGTAAGATAGATTTCAAGGTTGATAAAACCGGTATTGTACATGCTTCAATAGGAAAAGTGAGCTTCACACCCGATCAGATGGCCGACAATGCAAAAGAATTTATCAACACTTTGATTAAACTTAAACCAGCCACTGCAAAAGGCACCTATATCAAGAGTATTTATCTTTCAAGCACCATGAGCCCAGGGGTGAAGGTGGATTCAAAATCTATAGCTGACTAAAACGGAATTAAGATGAAAAAGGAAGATAAAGCACTTGTAATTGAGAAGATAGGTAACACCTTGGCAGAATATTCAGCTGTTTATCTCACTCAAACCTCCGGTTTGAATGCAGAGAAGACCAGCGCTTTGAGACGTGCATGTTTCAAAGATGATGTGAAGATGCTATGTGTTAAGAATACTCTTCTTAAGAAAGCATTTGAGAACAGTACAACCGATTATTCGGGCCTATATGATCTTCTTCATGGTGAAACCACTCTTTTACTAAGTAATGTTGGTAATGCACCTGCAAAACTTATAAAGAAATTTCGTCAGAAAAACGAAACCCTTCCCATGCTTAAGGGTGCGTTTGTTGAAGAATCAGTTTATATCGGGGAATCTCAGTTAGACGCCCTGAGCCATATCAAGAGCAAGAATGAACTTATCGGTGATATCATCGGCTTGCTTCAGAGTCCTGCCAAGAATGTTGTTAGCGCTCTTAAGAGTAGTGGACATAAACTTCATGGAGTACTCGAGACCTTGTCTAACAAAGAAAATTAATAACGAAAAATTAAAAAACACATACTACAATGGCAGATTTAAAAGCATTTGCAGAACAATTGGTGAACCTCACCGTAAAAGAAGTTAACGAGCTCGCTCAGATCCTTAAGGATGAGTATGGTATCGAACCGGCAGCAGCTGCAGTAGCTGTTGCAGCTGGCCCGGCAGCCGGTGGTGCACCCGCAGAAGAAGAGAAGACTAACTTTGATGTTATCCTCAAATCAGCCGGCGCAAGCAAACTTGCAGTCGTTAAACTCGTGAAGGAACTCACCGGTCTTGGTCTTAAGGAAGCCAAGGCTCTCGTGGATGGTGCTCCCGGTGTTGTTAAAGAAGGTCTCCCCAAGGCAGAAGCAGAGGGTTTGAAGAAACAGCTTGAAGAGGCCGGTGCTGAAGTTGAGCTTAAGTAAGATTTTTCTTATCTCCAAAATAGGTTAAGAGCACTAGAAAGGTGGTGTTCTTAACCTTTTTTTGGCATACGATTTGTTATGCCTATTATTTCGGGATTGTTCCCGAATTAAACCTTTCAAATATTGATCCATTAAGAAGGAAAACCAAATGGCAGTAACAACCACTGATAAACCACGTGTTAATTTTGCCTCTATTAAAAATCCACTTCCTTTCCCGGATTTCTTAGAGGTGCAACTTAAATCTTTTAAGGATTTTCTTCAGTTAGATGTTCCCCCTGAACAACGAAAGAACCAAGGACTTTACAAAGTTTTTGAAGAAAATTTCCCTATCGCTGACACGCGTAATAATTACGTTCTTGAATTTCTTGATTACTACATTGATCCTCCAAGATACACTATAGAAGAATGTCTTGAAAGAGGATTGACTTATAGTGTTCCACTTAAGGCTAAACTTAAATTATATTGTACTGATCCAGATCACGAAGATTTTGATACCACAATCCAAGATGTATATTTAGGACCCATCCCATATATGACTGAACAAGGCACATTTGTAATAAATGGTGCTGAGAGGGTTGTAGTATCTCAATTGCATCGTTCTCCCGGTGTATTCTTTGGTCAGAGCACCCATGCAAACGGAACAAAATTATATTCAGCCCGTATTATCCCTTTCAGAGGCAGTTGGATAGAATTTGCCACTGACATCAACAATGTGATGTATGCCTACATAGACAGGAAGAAAAAACTCCCTGTCACAACTTTGTTGAGAGCTATAGGATTAGAGAGTGATAAAGATATTATACAGATCTTTGATCTTGCTGAAGAGGTGAAAGCCGATAAGGAGAGCTTACAGAAAGTTATCGGCAGAAAACTTGCAGGAAGAGTTGTAAAAAGTTGGATTGAAGACTTTTCTGACGACACAACGGGAGAAGTAGTATCCGTGGAGAGAACTCAGCAGATTGTGGATCGAGGTGTGGAATTAACCGAGGAACATATCAATGCGATAATTGAAAGTGGTGCCAAAACTGTTCTTTTGGAAAAAGAAAACGTAAGTGCTGTAGACTATAGTATTATTTTCAACACTCTTCAAAAAGACCAGTCTAATTCAGAGAAAGAAGCCATCCAGCATATCTATCGTCAGCTGAGAAACGCTGAGCCACCGGATGATGCATCTGCGCGTGAAGTTATCACCAATTTGTTCTTCTCCGAAAAACGATATGATCTTGGCGAAGTGGGTCGTTTCCGTATTAATAAGAAATTAAATCTTAATATTCCGGATAATATAAAGGTACTTACAAGTGATGATATTATTGCCATTATCAAATATTTGATTGGATTGATTAATTCAAAAAGTGATGTTGATGATATCGACCACTTAAGCAATCGTCGTGTAAGAACCGTTGGAGAACAATTGTACAATCAATTCTCTACCGGTCTATCAAGAATGGCCAGGACTATCAGGGAAAGAATGAATATTCGCGACAATGAAGTATTTAAACCTATAGACCTCATCAATGCGAAGACTATTTCTTCCGTGATCAACACTTATTTTGGAACCAATGCACTTTCACAGTTTATGGATCAGACCAATCCATTGGCTGAAATTACACATAAACGTCGTATGTCTGCGCTTGGTCCCGGTGGTCTTTCACGTGAACGAGCCGGTTTTGAGGTGCGTGACGTGCATTATACCCATTATGGTCGCCTTTGTCCGATCGAGACACCTGAAGGTCCTAACATCGGTCTTATTTCTTCACTTTGTGTCTATGCAAAGATAAATAACCTTGGATTCATAGAAACTCCCTATAGAACTGTGACTGACGGAAAAGTGGATATAGACAACAAAGATGTTGTTTATATGGCAGCCGAAGTAGAGGAAGGTAAGGTTATAGCTCAAGGAAATGCTCCATTGAATGACGACGGTACATTTGTTAGAACTAAAGTTAAGGCAAGATTAGAGGCTGATTTCCCGATTGTATCGCCTGAAAACGTGAATCTGATGGACGTTTCACCTATTCAGATAGCCTCTATAGCAGCATCTCTTATTCCATTTCTGGAACATGACGACGCAAACCGTGCTTTGATGGGTTCTAACATGATGCGTCAGGCTGTTCCATTGCTTCGTTGTGAAGCCCCTATAGTGGGAACCGGCATCGAGGGTCAGCTTATACGTGATTCCAGAACTCAGATTATGGCTGAAGGTGATGGAGTTGTGGAATACGTTGATGCTACCGTCATAAAAATTAAATATGATCGCACGGAAGATGAAGAATTCGTATCTTTCGAACCCTCTGTAAAAGAATATAAGATTCCAAAATTCAGAAGGACAAACCAAAGCACCACTATCGACCTTCGCCCCATATGTGAAGTAGGTCAAAGAGTGAAAGAAGGAGACATTCTAACTGAGGGGTACTCCACTCAAAACGGGGAACTCGCTCTTGGCAGGAATCTTAAAGTAGCCTTCATGCCATGGAAGGGCTATAACTATGAAGATGCTATAGTCCTTAACGAAAGAATGGTTATGGAGGACATCTTAACTTCTGTTCATGTTGATGAATATTCATTGGAAGTTAGAGAAACCAAACGAGGAATGGAGGAACTTACCAGTGACATTCCCAATGTGAGTGAAGAAGCAACTAAGGATCTTGACGAAAGGGGTATAATCCGTGTTGGAGCTCATGTTGTGCCAGGCGATATTATGATTGGTAAAATCACCCCTAAAGGCGAAAGTGATCCAACTCCGGAAGAGAAACTACTTCGCGCAATATTTGGTGACAAAGCCGGTGATGTTAAAGATGCATCATTAAAAGCCACACCATCATTAAAAGGTGTTGTAATAGGAACCAATTTGTTCTCACGTGCAGTTAAAAACAAAAACAACAAGAAGAGCGCCAACGCACAGCTTCCTATCCTTGATGAACAGTATGAAGACAAGCAAACTGAACTCAAAGAGGTTTTGGTAAGCAAGTTGAAAACTCTTTTGAAAGGGAAAAAATCTGCCGGAGTCAAAGATTTTATTGGAGCTGATATAATTCCTACAGGTGCAAGATTTGATGACCAGACCTTCGGAAACATTGATTATGAGACAATCAATCTTGCTGATTGGACTGATGATCCACGCATCAACCATATGGTGACTGAACTTATCACCAATTATCTTAGGAAATCGAAAAAAATAGACAGTGAACTTCGCCGCAAGAAATTTGATATTACCATTGGTGACGAACTTCCTTCAGGAATAATGCAACTTGCCAAGGTTTATATTGCTAAGAAACGTAAAATCGGAGTAGGTGACAAGATGGCAGGACGACATGGAAACAAGGGTATTGTTTCCCGTGTTGTTCGTCAGGAAGATATGCCATTCCTTGAAGATGGTACTCCCGTGGATATAGTTTTGAATCCTCTTGGTGTGCCTTCACGTATGAATTTAGGTCAGATTTTTGAGACTGTTCTCGGCTGGGCCGGTAAAGAACTTGGCGAGAAATTTGCAACACCTATTTTCGACGGTGCAAGTCTTGATGATCTTAATGAATGGACAGATAAAGCAGGTTTGCCCAGATATGGTAAAACATATCTTTATGATGGAGGCACCGGTGATCGTTTCGATCAACCAGCAACTGTGGGTGTGATCTATATGTTGAAACTCGGCCACATGGTTGAAGACAAGATGCACGCAAGATCTATAGGTCCATATTCGTTGATTACCCAGCAACCTCTTGGAGGTAAAGCACAATTTGGTGGTCAAAGGTTCGGAGAAATGGAGGTTTGGGCTCTTGAGGCTTTCGGAGCTGCTCATATTCTTCAAGAGATATTGACAATCAAGAGTGACGACGTAATGGGTAGAAGTAAGGCATATGAAGCCATAGTTAAAGGAGATCCGATGCCCAACCCGGGTATCCCTGAATCTCTGAATGTGCTTCTTCATGAATTAAGAGGTCTCGGACTTAGCATTACGCTTGAATAATTAAGAAATAGGAGAAAACTACATATGGCATTAAAAAGAGACAATAAACTAAAAAGCAACTTCTCTAAAATTACTATAGCACTTGCTTCTCCCGAAGAGATCAAGGCAAAAAGTAGTGGAGAGGTTCTTAAACCGGAAACCATCAACTATCGCACTTATAAACCGGAAAGAGATGGTTTATTCTGCGAAAAGATTTTTGGTCCTGTAAAAGACTACGAATGCCACTGCGGTAAATATAAGAGAATACGCTACAAAGGTATTGTGTGCAACCATTGTGGAGTGGAAGTGACTGAAAAGAAAGTTAGAAGAGAAAGAATGGGTCATATCGAACTTGTTGTTCCCGTGGCTCATATATGGTATTTCAGATCACTGCCCAATAAAATTGGTTATTTGCTTGGTTTACCTTCAAAGAAACTCGATTCCATAATTTATTATGAAAGATATGTAGTGATCAATCCAGGCACTACAGGAAGAGAGAAACTTGATCTTCTCACTGAGGAAGAATATCTTGAAATTGTAGATAACCTTCCTGAAGATCAGAGATTGTTGCCAGATGACGATCCAAATAAATTCGTGGCTAAAATGGGAGCCGAGGCCGTTTACGACCTTCTCAAGGATATTAAACTTGAGAGTCTTGCAAATCAACTTCGTGATGAAGCAAACAAAGGTGGTTCCCAACAAAAGAAAACAGAATCTTTGAAACGTCTTCAAGTTGTGAATTCTTTTATAGCCAGTCTTGACAAGAACCGTCCTGAATGGATGATTCTTAAAGCTGTGCCTGTGATTCCCCCCGAATTGCGTCCTTTGGTACCTTTGGATGGTGGACGATTCGCTACTTCAGATTTGAACGACCTCTACAGAAGGGTTATTATTCGTAACAATCGTCTTAAGAGACTAATAGAAATCAAAGCACCTGAAGTGATTCTCCGTAATGAAAAGAGATTGCTTCAAGAGGCCGTTGACTCTTTGCTTGACAATAGCCGCAAGGCTTCTGCGGTGAAGAGTGAGGTTAATCGCCCACTTAAATCATTGTCTGACAGTTTAAAGGGAAAACAAGGTCGTTTCCGTCAGAACCTTCTCGGAAAGAGGGTGGATTATTCAGCCCGTTCTGTTATCGTTGTTGGTCCTGAGCTTAAGATGCATGAATGTGGTATCCCAAAACTGATGGCAGCTGAACTTTATAAGCCGTTTATTATCAGAAAATTGATTGAACGTGGCATTGTAAAGACAGTAAAGAGTGCCAAAAAGATCGTAGATCGGAAAGAACCGGTGGTATGGGATATTCTTGAACATGTAATGAAAGGACACCCTGTATTGTTGAACCGAGCTCCGACTCTTCACCGACTTGGAATCCAGGCGTTTCAACCAAAAATGATAGAAGGGAAGGCTATTCAACTTCATCCTCTGGCTTGTACCGCATTTAATGCTGACTTCGATGGTGACCAGATGGCTGTGCATCTCCCGTTAGGTAATGAAGCTATACTTGAAGCTCAGATGTTGATGTTAGGAGCGCACAATATCCTTAATCCTGCTAATGGTGCACCTATTACTGTACCATCGCAGGACATGGTGCTCGGTCTGTATTATATCACCAAATTGAGAAAGGGTGACAAGGGTGAAGGAAGTGTATTTTATGGTCCTGAGGAAGCAGAAATTGCTTACAATGAAGGGAAAGTTTCACTCCATGCGCCCGTGACCGTCTTGGTTAATGATGTTGATGATGAGGGCAAGCCTTTTAAAAAGTTATTGAAAGATACTTCTGTAGGTCGTGTTCTTTTCAATCAATATGTTCCCAAGGAAATTGGTTATGTAAATGAGATCATATCAAAGAAATCACTCCGTACCATTATCGGAAAAGTGATCAAGACTTGTGGTGTGACACGTTCAGCCCAGTTCCTGGATGATATTAAAAATCTTGGTTATAAAATGGCTTTCCGCGGAGGTTTGTCATTCAACCTTGGTGACGTAATTATTCCGGACAAGAAAGAGGAATTTGTAGCCGAAGGAAATGCTCAGGTTGAAGAGGTATTGGCTAACTGGCAAATGGGTCTAATCGGTGAAAAAGACCGCTATAACCAGGTTATCGATATTTGGACTCATGTTAATAAGAGAGTAGCCGATACACTTATGAAGGAAATGGAAGAAGACCAACAAGGGTTTAATTCCGTTTATATGATGCTTGATTCCGGTGCCCGTGGTTCTAAAGACCAGATTCGTCAGCTTTCAGGTATGCGTGGTCTTATGGCAAAGCCGCAGAAAGCCGGTGCAGAAGGAGGCCAGATTATTGAAAACCCGATTTTGGCGAACTTCAAGGAAGGTCTTTCAGTGCTCGAATATTTTATCTCTACCCACGGTGCTCGAAAAGGTCTTGCGGATACTGCTCTTAAGACAGCCGACGCAGGTTATCTTACCCGTCGTCTTGTGGATGTGGCCCATGATGTTATTATCACGGAAGACGACTGTGGAACTTTGCGTGGACTTGAGTGTAGGGAAATAAAGAATAATGAGGAAGTTGTCGCTTCTTTAAGTGAAAGAATTCTGGGTCGTGTGTCCGTGCATGATATTGTGGATCCATTCAATCCTAATGATATCATTGTACACGCAGGAGAAGAAATTACTGAAGCTATTGCTGAAAGAATTGAAAAGTCACCTATTGAGTCAGTAGAAATTCGTTCGGTTCTTACCTGTGAATCCAAGAAAGGTGTATGTGCAAAATGTTACGGACGAAACCTTTCCAACCATAGAATGGTTCAAAAGGGAGAGGCTGTAGGAGTGATTGCTGCTCAATCTATTGGAGAACCAGGTACACAGCTCACACTCCGAACCTTCCACGTGGGTGGTGTGGCAAGTAACGTAGCTGCAGTAAAGGATGTAACTTCTCGTTATGACGGAAAACTCGAAATAGATGAACTCAGAACTGTGAAAAACAAAGACAATGTTGATGTCGTTGTTGGTCGTCTTGCAGAAATGAGAATCATCGAACCAAAATCAGGAATTGTTTTAACCACTGCCAATATACCTTATGGCTCAAAACTCTACTATAAGGATGGTGATGAGGTTAAAGTGGGAGAAATGATTTGTGAATGGGACCCCTTTAATGCTGTAATCGTTTCTGAAGAGGGTGGTCGTGTGCACTTTGAAAATATGGAAGAAGGTATTACATTCCATACTGAAAGTGACGAAGGAACTAATTTGAGCGAAAAAATCATTATCGAATCGAAGGATAGAGCTAAAGTTCCATCAGCTCAATTCTTTGATGAAGAAGGTAATTTATTGCGCACATATTCCTTGCCGGTAGGCGCTCACTTGCTTATCAATGAGGGTGATGTGTTAACACCGGGTGAAGTTTTTGTAAAAATTCCTCGTTCTGCCGGTAGTGCGGGTGATATCACCGGAGGTCTGCCCCGTGTCACTGAGCTCTTTGAAGCTCGCAACCCGAGCAACCCTGCAGTGGTTAGCGAAATTGATGGAGAGGTTAAATTCGGTAAGATCAAGAGAGGTAACCGAGAAATCACTGTTACCTCCAAGCTTGGCGAAGTCAAGACATACCTTGTGCCATTGTCAAAACAGATTTTGGTTCAAGAGAATGATTTTGTTCGTGCCGGAACTCCACTATCTGACGGTTTAATAACTCCTGCCGATATCCTTAATATCAAGGGTCCGACTGCAGTTCAAGACTATATTGTTAATGAAGTACAGGATGTTTACCGTATGCAAGGTGTTAAGATCAATGACAAACACTTTGAGGTTATCGTTCGTCAAATGATGAGAAAAGTGAACATTCTTGACCCGGGTGACACTAAATTCCTTGAGCAGCAAGTTGTAGATAAGGTGGAATTCATGGAAGAGAACGACAACATATGGGGTAAAAAAGTCATCACAGACAAAGGCGACTCAACCACATATGAAAATGGTCAGATTATTACGGTTAGAAAACTTCGTGATGAAAACTCTGCCTTGAAGAGAAAAGACCTAAAGCCAATGGAAGTGCGTGACGCTGTGCCTGCAACTTCAGAACAGATTCTTCAAGGTATCACCAGAGCAGCATTACAGACGTCAAGTTTCATGTCTGCAGCTTCTTTCCAGGAAACTACTAAGGTGCTTAATGAAGCAGCTATTCAAGGAAAGACAGATAATCTCGAGGGTATGAAAGAGAACGTGATTTGTGGACATCTTATTCCAGCCGGAACCGGTTTAAGAGAATACAATAAACTGGTGGTGGCAAATAAAGATGAATATGCAGCACTTCAACTCACTGACGACCCTGAGTCGGTGATAATGGAAGAAGAATTAATAGAAAAATAATTCTTAAAATCTTGATTAAGGGGAGCCTTGAAACAATTCATGGTTCCCTTTTTTATTATTTTCTTTGAGTGGTTAATTTAGTGAAAATTATATATTAATGAATGAATCAGGAAAAATAGAATCTGCTTATGAAAGCAATGAATTTATGCATCGTTATATGATTGCATTGGATCATTCTTTTTTATGGATTTCGGCATTAAGCATAGCAGGTTTCTTTCATGTCAGTCCTTGGTTTTCACATAAGGAAGCCTTACTTTTTTCCACCTTAGTAGCTTATTCGGCATATCTTTGTGAAAGTGGCCTGGGTATTTGGAGAGTAGCTACAAGTCAAACTTCATTATTCATTAATTTTCGGAAGGCCGCTCTTTGGAAATATGTTTGGTTAAATATTTTAATAAACATTGCTTTGGCTTTGCTATTTCTTTGGCAGCCCTCGTGGTGGTGGATACTCGCCGTGATATTTACAGCCGGGTGGCAAAAATATATGGACGGAAGAATACCTCCAAGACTTCTGACAAATTCTTTTCCTGTTGTCGGTAACACCTTTAAATCTAAAAAATTATGAATATCCCACCTATTTTATTATTATGTATAGGTTCTACATTTGCTTTAGCTTATGCGACAATTATAACTTTTGGATGGGCCAGAACCCGTAGAAATAGAAGAAAATATCAAGATGCTGTTGGTATTTCTATGGTACCGGAATTATCATTCCAGAATACATCATTATTACAGACAAGGGTCAAGACCATTTCATTATTTAACAATAATTTTGAAGATGAAATGGGCAATTTGTTAAATCCTTCTGACTATAATGTGTTTTTATTAAAGGATGATTCGAAGGAATATCCTCAAGTAGAAGCGGGAGATCTTGTTTTTGTATCAAAAGAAAACGGAAAGATTTTATATGCCTTTGCAGTTCCGGATCTGTCTTACTATAGATAGCATATTTGCAAAAAAATCACTAAATTCGCATCATAAAATCAGATAAAAAAAATTGAACTATAATGATTGATAAAATAGCATCTATCAAAGAGGAAGTGAATGGTTACCAGGCTGACACCCCTGCCAAAGTGGAGGAATTCCGCTTGAAATATCTTAGCAAGAAAGGTGCTCTATCAGCTTTGATGGATGCATTTAGAACAGTTCCTTCAGATCAAAAAAGAGAACTTGGCCAGAAACTTAATGAATTAAAGACCTTTGTTACTGAAAGATATAATTATCTGAAAGAAAATGCATCATTGAGCGGCTCATTTGACTCAGCCTCAATCGATTTGACAAGAAGTGCAACTTCATTCCCGGTTGGAAGCCGTCATCCTATTTCTATTGTAAAAAATGATATCCTTAGAATTTTTGCAGATATGGGATTTACAATTGCTGAAGGTCCTGAAATAGAAGACGACTGGCATGTATTCTCCTCTTTAAATTTCCCTGCTGATCATCCTGCAAGGGATATGCAAGATACCTTCTTCATCTCCCGAAACCCTATAGACATATTGCTTCGCACGCACACATCGTCGGTTCAGACCAGAACCATGGAGAAAAACCAGCCACCAATAAGAATTGTTTGTCCCGGAAGAGTTTACAGAAATGAGGCTATCTCAGCAAGAGCACATTGTTTTTTCCATCAGATAGAGGGATTATATATTGATAAGAATGTTTCTTTTGCAGATCTTCGACAAGTACTTCTCAATTTTGCACAGCAAATGTTTGGTGCTGAAACCAAAATAAGACTTCGACCTTCTTATTTTCCCTTTACAGAACCATCTGCGGAGATGGATATTAGTTGTGATATCTGTGGAGGAAAAGGGTGTGCTTTCTGTAAAGAAACAGGTTGGGTAGAAATATTGGGTTGTGGGATGGTAGACCCCAATGTATTGAAATCCTGTGGAATAGATCCGGAAATATATTCCGGTTATGCTTTCGGATTAGGTATTGAAAGAATCACAAACTTGAAATATAAGGTTAAAGACTTAAGAATGTTTAGCGAAAATGACGTTAGATTCTTAGCAGAATTTGAATCAGCCAGATAAGCATAAGGAGGTTTTCACACCTCCTTTAACTTTTTAACCTATGACTAAAAAAGAAAGATATGAGGCGGTTATAAATTGGTTTTCTGAAACGATGCCATCGCCTACAACTGAACTCGAATACGATTCTCCATTTCATCTGCTGTTAGCTGTGATATTATCTGCTCAATGTACAGATAAAAGGGTCAATATGGTTACCCCCGCTTTGTTTGAAGCTTTTCCTTATCCAGAAGTTTTGGCAGATGCCTCTGAAGAGCATGTGTATTCATTTATAAAAAGTGTAACCTTCCCTAACAATAAAACAAGACATCTGATTAGAGCAGCTAAAATCCTAACAGAGGAATTCAATGGAGAAATGCCTTCAGATATTGATAACCTTATGAAACTTCCAGGCGTTGGCAGGAAAACAGCCAATGTGATGCTGGCTGTTGTTTGGAATCGAGCTGCAATGGCTGTGGATACTCATGTTTTCAGAGTCAGCAACCGTATCGGATTAACTACTGATTCAAAAACACCATTAGAAACAGAAAAAACATTGATTAAATATTTTCCGGAAGACATAATAGCCACGGCACATCATTGGTTAATACTACACGGAAGATATGTTTGTAAAGCTCGAAATCCGGAGTGTGACAATTGTGGATTGAAACAATATTGTAAAGAATATCCTAAAATCAAGAAAGCATCAGATAATAAGAAGGTTACGGATAAAAAGAAAGTTTCAAATAAAAAGAAGGTTACCGGTAAAAGTAACAATGTAAAAAAATGAATCTTATGATTATCAAAAATAGATGATATTTAAAAGATTTCTCTGTCAATATAAAAATCCTGAATGAATTTTTTCATTCAGGATTTTTTCATTTCAAATCACAACCTTCAGGCTTTGCAATTTTATCTTTCTTGCATTTTTTTATAATATTGTTTATCCTGTCTTTTGTTTGCGGATGAGACGAAAACATATTGACTAAGGCATTGTTTGATCCAGAGGATTCCAATTCTTGCAATTTTGAAAAAGCCATGGCCATGGACCATGGATTCTTGCCATTCTTTTTTAGAAAATCATATCCATAATCATCAGCATTAGTTTCCTGTTTCCTTGAATATTTTGAACTTAATAATGATTGACCGATAGCTCCCAATTGAGAATCCGTTAAATTAGCCATAGTTTCACCTGTAGACCCAAGACTATCGAACAAAGCGGAATTCAGTAAGGCTTGTTTCATTGCATTCTTAGTGTCTTTATGTGCTACATGACCTATTTCATGTCCAATTACACCAAGCACTTCATCATCATTCATTAGATCCATTAAACTTGAATAAACTCTCACACTTCCGTCTGCACAGGCGAAAGCATTTACTTCATTGGTAATATATACTTTGAAATTCAATGGTTGACCATCAACTTCTTTAAGACCATCTGTGAGTTTGATAAGTCGTAGGGTATACTCGCTGTTATCCGGAGCAATCTTGTTGTTCGCATCTGAATAAACCACATATTCATGCACATAATTTTTGATATCCTCATCTGAAAGAGTAAAAGCAGAGTACGCTTTGGTGGCACCACTTATGATTTTATCAAGTTGTATTTTTGCAAAAGACGGTAAGGATGTGAAAAGAAATGTAATAAAGATAAATGAAACAATAAATTTTGAAGATGATTTAGTTAAAATTCTCATATTTTTAAATTTTATTAATTACATCAATTTCTTCGGGAGAAAAGTTCAAGTTCTTGAGGGCGTCAATATTACCGGAAAGTTGCTCCACGCTACTCGCTCCAACAATTACACTTGAAACTCTTTGATCTTTTAAAATCCAGCTTATCGCCATTTGAGCCAAGGTCTGATTTCTTCTTTTAGCAATTTCATCAAGTTTTTTTATTCTTGTAAGGGTTTCATCAGTCAAAGATTCCTTTTTCAAATAACCTCCTCTGCCAATTCTGGAATCATCAGGAATACCATAAAGGTATCTATCAGTTAAAAGCCCTTGTGCCAATGGAGAAAATGCTATGAATCCAACTCCATTTTGTTCACATCCATTCAAGATTCCATTACATTCAGGTTCTCTATCGAAAATATTGTATTTCCCTTGATAAAGAAGACAAGGGGTTTTATTTTCTCTAAGATAATTATAGGCAAATTGAGCAGCTTCAGGGGGATATTTAGAAATTCCCACATATAAAGCTTTCCCTGCTCTAACTATATCTGTTAGAGCTTGGAGAGTTTCTTCCATAGGGGTATGGGGATCATATCTATGTGAATAAAAAATATCAACATAATCAAGATTCATTCTTTTTAGGCTTTGATCTAAGCTACTAATCAAATGTTTCCTTGAACCCCATTCTCCATAAGGTCCATCCCACATATCATGTCCCGCCTTAGTGGATATAAAGAGTTCGTCACGATAAGGTTTCAATGAGTTTTTCATAATGATGCCAAAAGTTTCTTCAGCACTGCCGTAAGGTGGACCATAATTGTTAGCCAAATCAAAGTGAGTGATACCATGATCGAAGGCATAGTGAATTTTCTTTTTGGAATTTTCCAAAGTATCCACTCCACCGAAATTATGCCATAAACCTAAAGATATGGCAGGGAGTAGTATACCACTTTTCCCACATCGCCTGTATGGCATATCTCCATCATATCTTTGTTCCGAAGGATAATAATATATTTTTAACATATTTTAGGAATTTTGTTTTTTTATTGAATTCAAATATTCGGTCATTTTCTTTTCATGGGGGTTAATAGCAGGTTGCCAGAATCTGACTCCCTGAAGGCCATCGGGAAGATATTGCTGATAGACATAATGATTTTCAAAATCATGTGCGTATTTATAACCTTGATGATAACCTAAATCTTCCATTAGTTTTGTAGGTGCATTTCTTAAATGTAAAGGCACAGGCAGGTTACCACTGTTTCTTACTTCTTCCAGGGCTCTGTCTATTGCTAAATATGAAGAGTTACTCTTTGGAGAGGTGGCGAGATATAATGTACATTCAGAAAGGATTATTCTTCCTTCAGGCCAACCAATTTTTTTCAAGGCATCGAAAGTGGCATTGGCAAGCAACAAAGCATTGGGATTAGCGAGTCCGATGTCTTCGGCCGCAAGAATAACAAGCCTTCTTGCAATGAACTCGGGATCTTCACCCCCGGCTACCATTCTTGCCAACCAATATACAGCTGCATCAGGATCACTTCCCCTCACTGATTTGATGAATGCTGATATGATGTCATAATGAAGTTCTCCATTTTTATCGTAGGCAGCAGGATTTTCTTGTAGGATTTCTGTAACTTTCTGATCAGTAATCAATAAAGTTTCATCAGAGGATGAAGACTGTTCTAATAAATCAAGAATATTTAAAAGCTTACGTGCATCACCGCCGGAAAACCTATATAATGCTTTTTTTTCTTCTATCTTAACTTTACGTTTCTTTAATATAGGATCTTCTTTTATGGCTCTATTCAACAAAACCTCAAGATCGTCCATATCCAAAGGTTTCAATGTATAGACCTGACATCGAGAAAGGAGAGGCCTTATCACTTCAAAAGAAGGATTCTCTGTAGTGGCACCGATTAGAGTCACAATACCTTGTTCAACAGCTCCTAACAGAGAGTCTTGTTGAGATTTACTGAAACGATGAATTTCATCTATAAAAAGAATTGGCCTTGATTTAGTAAAAATGCCATTAACATCGTTTTTGCATTTTTCTATCACCTCTCTAACTTCTTTCACACCTGCTGAAACAGCACTTAAAGTATAAAACGGAGCTTCTACTGCTTTGGCTATGATCATAGCTAAAGTGGTTTTCCCAACTCCCGGAGGTCCCCAAAGTATGAAGGAATTGACTCTTCCTCCTTCAATCATTTTACGGATGATTCCGTTGTCGCCTACCAAGTGGCTTTGTCCAATATAATCATTTAAAGTTGACGGCCTTAATCTTTCGGCTAATGGTATGTTGTTGGTCATCTGTTTCTTATTTCGTGGATTAGGTTCTCAAGTTGCAGTTCTTTGAAATTATTTATTACTATATCTGAATATGGCTCTATCTTTTCAGACGGCAAAGTACCAGCTATCCCCACTACATATGCCCCGGCATTTTGTCCGGCCATTACTCCTTGTAATGAATCTTCAAAGACAATGCATTTTTTTGGGTCAATGTTTAATTTAGAGGCTGCTAAAAGATACCCTTCCGGTGAGGGTTTGGAGGTTTTAACCAAATCTCCCGTTACTATAAAATCAAAGAAATCAAAAAGTTCTTTTATCTCATCATGCAGATGAGTCATCTTTTGGTTATCACTGCTGGTTACTAAAGCACAAGGATATTTCCTTTTGTTCAAATCTATTAAAAAATCACGTGCATGGGGGAGATACTCATAATGCATTTGATTTTCCAGTTCGTGCAATCGTTCTGATACATTATTTCTTATTTCGTCTGTGGGAAAATTTTCTTGCAGAATTTTTGACAAGGTGCAGCCTTTGATAACATATTCTAAATTTTCTTTTCCTGTGGGATATTCTTTATTTATTTGGCGCCAAATTCTGCTGTATTCACTTTCACTGTCAATAATAACACCATCAAGGTCGAAAAGGAAACCTATTTCTTGCACATTTTCTTCCATTATATTTATTTTCTTACAAATCTAAAGAAAAATCCTTAATTTTAGTTATTTTTGCGTTATTAAAAATGGGAGATAATAATCTTAAAGAAATAACTTTATCCTTGATGCCGAAAGAGGCGTCAGACCATTCTTTTATTTTAAAAGAACTAAAGAAAAAAGACAAACTCATAAAATCTTTTAAAATAATTCGAAAATCAATAGATGCTCGAAAAAAAAACGTAAAAGTAAATTTAACGTTACTTACGTCTCATCAAGAGGAAATAACATACCAATATCCTAAAAAGGTTTATAACCCGTTAAACAAAAATGCTCTCCAAATAGTAATTGTGGGAGCCGGTCCGGCAGGATTATTTGCCGGGTTAAAAGCGATAGAAAAGGGTATTAAGCCAATAGTTGTGGAAAGGGGTAAAGATGTTGACTCACGCAGGATTGATATCGCGGATATAAGTAGAAAAGGAAAGATTGATCCCGATTCAAATTATTGTTTTGGGGAAGGTGGAGCCGGAGCATTTAGTGATGGTAAACTTTTCACGAGAAGCAAGAAGAGGGGTAGTGTAAAAGAAGTTTTGGAGATTTTACATCAGTTCGGAGCGTCTGAAGAAATACTGATAAGTTCTCATCCCCATATAGGTAGTGACAAACTTCCAGGGATTATTAAGAATATTCGAGAGACAATCAGGGAATGTGGCGGGGAAGTGAGGTTCGAAACCAAAATGGAAGATGTTATAATTCATAAAAATAAGGTCACAGGCATCAAGACTTCGGACGGAGAAATAATCGAGGGTGCAGTTTTCTTGGCTACAGGTCATTCAGCACGAGACACCTTAAAGAGGTTGCGAAATAATGGTGTGGAAATGCAACCTAAAGGGATAGCGGTGGGAGTAAGAATTGAACACCCGCAAACTTTAATAGATAAGATGCAATATCATTCTTCGGAAGGGAAAGGCGAATATCTTCCACCTGCGGAATATTCATTTGTAGATCAAGTAGATGGGAGAGGGGTTTACTCATTTTGTATGTGTCCCGGAGGGGTTATTGTGCCTGCTGTTTCCGAAAAGGATCAGATTGTGGTCAATGGCATGTCCGCCTCTATGAGATCAGGGAAATGGGCTAATTCCGGTTATGTAGTAGAACTTCATCCCGGGGATATAAAGGGGTTTGATGATGAGGGACCCTTTGAAATGCTTAAGCTTCAAGAATTTCTGGAAAGAAAATTTTCTCAAGAAAGTGATGGTAAATTAAATGCGCCGGCACAAAGAATAAATGATTTTATTAAAAATAAAGTTTCAGAATCCTTACCCCCAACTTCCTATGCTCCCGGAATACATTCCTCTGATTTTAATTCACTTTTCCCTAATGAAATAAGCGAGAGATTAAAATCAGGATTTCTTCAAATAGGGAAAAAATGTCCGGACTTCATATCTGAAGAAGGAGTCATGATTGGCCTGGAATCCAGAACTTCAAGCCCTGTTAGAATACCACGCAATTCAGATAGCTTATCTCATACTTCCATTGAAGATTTATATCCGGTGGGAGAAGGAGCAGGGTATGCGGGAGGTATTATATCTTCTGCTTTAGATGGAATGAATTGCGTGGAAGCTTACTTTACTAAAATTAACAAGCATGCCTAATATCTTGAATATTGACACTTCCTCAAGCTTATGCAGTGTAGCATTAGCTAAAGATGGTGAAATAATCATGGGTTTTGAATCTTCTAAAAAGATGGATCACTCCGTCTCTTTGGCTCCTTTTGTTGAAAAATGTATGAATTTCTTAAGAGATAAAAAGGAGAAATTAGATGCTGTAAGTGTCACTTCAGGTCCAGGTTCATATACAGGGTTAAGAATTGGGTTATCATTTGCTAAAGGAATAGCATTTGGTCTGGAAATACCGTTAATTACCATTTCTTCACTTGAAGTCATGGCCGTGAGAGCAATATTTTCTTATTTTGATTTTAATGGAGATGAAATTATCGTACCCATGATTGACGCAAGGAGAATGGAAGTTTATTCCGGGGTCTATGACAGTAGATTAAATTTAATATCTCCGGAAAGAGCTGTGATACTTGATGAGTTTTCATTTCCTGAATTAAAGAATGATGACAAGGTCATCTTCATTGGAGATGGCACTACAAAATTTAAGGATATATATAATGGTAATAATGCCATTTGGGCCGGTGAAGGAATGCCTCATGCAAAATTTATGGTATCTCTTTCAGAAAAATATTATCGAGACAAGAGATTTTCGGATGTAGCTTATTCTTTACCAAGTTATTTAAAAGAATACCAAGCTACTACTTCAAAAAATAGGTTATAACTATGGTTGAATATAACACAGCATTGCCAAAACTCGAAATGAGGGAATATGGCAGAAATATACAAAAATTGATTGAATACTGCTCTTCATTAGAAGATAAAGAAGAGAGAAATCAATGTGCAATAGCAATTGCTGAAATAATGGTGCATCTTTTTCCTGAACTGAATGGGGATGGTCATAATCTAAGAAAAGTTTGGGATCATATTAATTTAATTTCGGGTTTTAAGATGGATATTGATTTCCCCTGTGAAGTTTTGACTGAGGCAGAAATGCGTCCTTTACCAAAAAAAATACCTTATTCTCATAAAACAGATAAATTTAGAGTTTATGGCTCTAATCTTATAGGCATGATAAAGGAAATATCGAAAATGGAAGGTGGAGTTGATAAAGATCGTTTGATATTTTTAGTTGCAAATCAAATGAAGAAACAACTGATAAATATTAATGCTGATAGTGCCACAGACAAAAGAGTGTTCAACGATATTCGAGAGATAACCGGTATGGGTATTGATATTGATCCTGAATCTTATAGGTTGAATGAATATATAGGTGTTTCCGTACCTCAAGAAGGGAAAAAGAAGAAAAAGAAATAATTGTTAAATATCATATTGAGTATTTAATGAGTTCTTTTATAGTAGAAGGAGGAAGAAGGCTTAAGGGCTCTTTAAAACCTTTAGGTGCGAAGAATGAGGCGCTTGAAGTGATTTGTGCCACTTTATTAACCCCGGAAAAAGTGACGATTTCTAATATACCGGATATAGATGATATTAGAAATCTGGTTTCTCTTCTTGCAGAATTAGGAGTGAAAATAACCACTATAGATCATCACACCATAACTTTTCAGGCGGATGACATAAATCTTGATTATCTAGAGAGTTATGAATTTAGATTAAAGATGCGCTCGTTAAGGGGATCGGTTATGGTGGCCGGCCCACTTCTTGCTCGTTTTGGAAAGGCAGTCCTTTCTCGTCCGGGAGGTGATAGAATTGGAAGAAGGCGTCTTGATACACATTTTTTAGGTTGGAAAAAACTGGGAGCTGAATTTGATTACCATTCCGAGACAAAAACTTATAATCTTCATGCACAAAATGGTTTAAGAGGAGCCTACATTCTCTTAGATGAAGCCTCGGTCACCGGCACTGCCAATATTGTCATGGCTTCAGTATTAGCTGAAGGGGAGACCACTATCTATAATGCTGCATGTGAACCTTATGTACAGCAATTATGCAGAATGTTGGTAAATATGGGAGCTCAGATAGATGGTATAGGGTCTAATCTTTTAAGAATAAAAGGAGTGAATTTCCTTAAAGGCACTTCCCATACACTTCTTCCGGATATGATAGAGGTGGGCAGTTTCATAGGATTGGCTGCTATGACCCAAAGTGATATCTTGCTCGAAAATGTAGGAATGATAGATTTGGGAATAATGCCGGAAGCCTTTCGAAGATTGGGTGTGAATATGGTTTGCAAAGGAGATGATATCCACATAAAACAAGTTGAAATCTATGAAATAGAAAGTTTTATGGATGGATCTATAATGACTTTCGCCGATGCTACATGGCCTGGACTTTCACCTGATTTATTGAGTATCTTCTTGGTGGTAGCTACTCAAGCAAGAGGGAGCGTGCTCATTCATCAGAAAATGTTTGAAAGTAGATTGTTCTTTGTTGATAAGCTTATAGAAATGGGTGCAAGCATCATTTTATGCGACCCCCATAGAGCTGCAGTGATCGGTGCAGGAAGATTCAATTTCTTGAGAGCTACAAATATGGTATCTCCCGATATAAGGGCCGGTATAGCCATGCTTATAGCAGCCATGAGTGCTAATGGCACAAGTGTGATTCAAAATATTGGTCAAATAGACAGAGGTTATCAAAGAATTGACGAACGGCTTAATGCACTTGGAGCCAATATAATCAGAACGGATGATTAAAAAAGAAGAAATTATTAAAATTGGAAAATTCCAGAAAACCCATGCTTTAAAAGGGGAGTTAAACATGATTTCCAATATCGATTCCGATTATTTTTCATATGGTAATCCATTGATTATTGAATATGATGGAATATTGGTTCCTTACTATGCTGAAACAATAAGACCCAAAGGCTCTTCCAGCTATTTAATTAAAATTTCAGGAATTGATAGTGAAGATGAGGCAGCTCAATTTGTCAACAAAGAAATTTATATCCTCAAAAAAGATGCAGAGGATTGGTTGCAAGAAGAATTGATAGATTCGAATGAATTGGAAGGGTATAAAATCATTGATTCTTCTTCTAATGAAGTAGTAGGAATAGTGGATAGAGTGGATGATACCACAGCTAATTTACTTTTCATTGTATCGACCCAAAACGGAGAAGAAATTTTTATTCCGGCTAATGAAGACTTTATTGTTGATATAGATGATGAAAACAAAATTATAATAATGAATCTTCCTCAAGGCCTTATAGATCTAAATAAAAAGACTATCTAAACCATATCCTTTATTTTGAGTCAAATAATAAAAATTCAAAATGAAATTATTTTCACTTAATATATTGATTAAAAAATTTATCGTTTCCTCTTTAATAGTGGTGACATTTCTTTGTTTCACCAATGAAGTTTACGGAAAAACTAACGAAAAAGAATCTCATGAAAGGAGTGCAGAACTTGACGACTTGGATTTTATAGAAATGCTCAATTCCGTTGATCCTGGTTCTGGAGCTTCTCTTATTCAAAAATTTCAGGCTAAAGAGGGTAAAAATAGATTGTTGAATGGTAAATACAATCCCGCCGGAGAATGTAAAGTAGAGGCTTTTAGAAACAAAGAAGTGTTGCTAATTACCATCCCGGCACATCTTCTATTCGAACCAAACGATACGGAATTGAAATCAGGAGCACAGGAATATCTTACGCCAATTAAGAGATATCTAAAAGAACCGGATATGTTTCGTGTAATGTTGGTGATGCATACAGATAATACGGGTTCAGACGAATACAGAGACAGATTGACTGTGGAGAGAGTAAATTCTGTTTTTGATTGGTTTGAGGATTCCGGAGTAAATACAAAATACCTGTTTTCTTATGCATTAGGAGATGAAATGCCCTTGAAACCCAATGATTCAATGGAGAATAGAAGACAAAACCGCAGACTGGAAATTTATCTTGTGCCGGGGACAAAAATGGTAGAACAAGCTCAGAAAGGGCGTATAGCCTTTTAATTCCCATGTAATGAAATATTAACCAAACTTTTTAATTACTTCCGGTTCAATCCATTCTGTTTTTATAATCTTCGTAATTGAATTCCCTTAATTTCACAGGTTCTCCATTCATTGGTTGCCACCAAATAGAAGGGTGTTGAATACCATTAAACATATTGGTTTTCACGGTTGTATAATGGTTCATATCCTTTAAGACCAAAAGGTCTCCTGGCTTTAATTCGTTCTTAAAGGTCCAGCCATCCACATAGTCCCCACTTAAGCAAGAGTTTCCTCCAATTCTATATCGAAATCCATTTTCACTATCATCAATCTCCCCATCAATCGCCGGTTTATAAGGCATCTCAAGACAATCAGGCATATGACATGCGAAAGATGCATCTATTATTGCTGTTTTAATACCTGAGTTTTCCACAATATCTAAAACCTTCGTTATCAAATCTCCCGTTTGCCATGTAAAGGCGCTACCGGGTTCCATAATTAAACTCAAGTTTGGATATTCTTTATGAAAGTTGTTTAATAATCGAATAAGATGTTCAATGTCGTAGCCTTTGCGCGTCATGAGATGGCCACCTCCCATATTAAGCCATTTTAATTTTGGCAGCCATTTTCCGAATTGTACTTTAAGTGCCATTAATACTTTTTCAAGATCATAGCTGTCTGATTCACACAACGCATGGAAATGAAATCCTTCCAAATCTTCAGGAAGAGATTCCGGTAGAATATCAGCAGACACCCCAAATCTTGAACCTGGAAGACAAGGATTATAAATATCGGTGTTTATTACACTACATTGAGGATTAACCCTAAGGCCACAACTCACTTTATTTCCATGTCTTTTTTCATTATACGCTTTAACTTTATACTGGAATTTATCAAATTGGGCGATACTGTTAAATGTGATATGAGTTGAACCGCTTAAAAATTCATCAAAAGTTTCCTCTGTATAAACAGGACAATATGTATGAACATCATTCCCTAAATATTCCAGAGATAATTTCATTTCATTTAAAGAGCTCGCAGTTGAACTTGAGACATATTGGGAAATTATCGGAAATGTTTTCCATAAAGCATTTGCCTTAAACGCCATTATAATTTTTACATTAGCTCTTTCTTCCACTTCTTTGATTAATTGAAGATTCCTCCTCAATTTATCTTCATAAACAATATAATAGGGAGTAGGTATATTTTTATTTATCATTTCTAAACCTTTAAATTTTATCTTAACCTTTTTATCTGTTCATTAAGTCTTACTTTATAATACATCAAACTTAGCAAATCTTAATAATAATTTTTTTACTCCCATTTCTTTAAAATTTACAGTAATAGCGGGTTCTCCTGAAATCGCCGTAACTGATTCTATAATTCCAATACCAAATTTGGTGTGACTTATCATATCACCTATTTTAAGTTCATCAGGAGTATGTTGAGATACAATATTTGATAATCCGGCTTCTTGAATTCTTTTGAAATTTCCGGAAGAAATTCTCTGTGTCCTCTTAACAAAAGAACTTTCACCATAAACATTAATTTTATTGGATTTATAATTCTTTTGTGGATTAACATTACTGAATTCGTTGCTACCTATTTTTGAGGAATTCTGCATATTCAAAAATTTGGGATTTATATCGGCAATGAAACGCGAAGGACTAGATAAAACCGTCTGTCCATTTCTAAATCTGCTCCCCGCATGAGTGATAGTGCAGGATTCCTTCGCTCTTGTGATTGCTACATATAACAATCTTCTTTCTTCTTCAACAGCTTCCATACTGGATTGACTCATAGCCGCAGGAAATAAATCTTCCTCTACACCTACTATATAAATATGTTTGAATTCCAAACCTTTGGCTGCATGAACAGTCATCATAGTCACTTTTGGTTGTTGATCATCCTCCTTTTCATCTTGATCTGTGGCCAACATGACTTCTGAAAGGAAAGATTGCATATCCGGTTTACCTTCCCCTGTTTGTTGCTGTATTTCCACAAAGTCCTTTAATCCTGCAAGTATTTCTGTTAGATTTTCATGCCGACTGATGCTCTCCGGAGTGCTTTCGTAGGCAAATTGAGCCAATAGGCCCGTGCGGTTATAGATTAATTGTCCTAACTCGTAAGCAGTGGCTCCATTTTGATTATCTTTAATAAATTCATCAATTAAGGTTTTGAAGCTTTTAATTTTGGTTATAGTTCCCGTGTTTAGTCCAATGGATTTCAAATCCACTTCCGAAATCAAATCCCAAATACTTTTGGATTGAGAGATGGCCGCATCTGAAAGTTTTTTCAAGGTTGTTTCTCCAATTCCACGTGCGGGATAGTTTATTATACGTCTTAATGACTCATCATCATTTGGATTGACTGATAATCTGAAATAGGCTATAGCATCTTTTACTTCCTTTCTTTGGTAGAACGACAAGGATCCAAATATGCGGTATGGTATATTTCTTTTCCTTAAAGATTCTTCCAAGGCACGAGACTGAGCATTGGTGCGGTATAAAATAGCATATTCATCATAACTGTCATGATGACTCAATTTACTTTGATTTATAAGATTAGCAACCAAAAAAGCTTCTTCAAGGTCACTGAAAGCTGACACAACTTCAATCTTTTCTCCTATATCATTTTCACTATACACATTCTTTTTCATCTGATAGGTGTTTTTGTCTATCAGACTTCCTGCAGCATCAATAATATTTTGTGTGGAACGATAATTCCTTTCAAGCTTAAAAATTTTTAGCCCCGGTAATTTCTTTTCAAGGCTTAATATATTTCTGATTTCGGCACCTCGGAAAGAATAAATGCTTTGAGCATCATCACCAACTACACAGAGCTTTTTCTTTTCACCGGACAACTGGGAAATAATAAGATGTTGTGCAAAATTTGTATCTTGATATTCGTCTACAAGAATATATCGGAAAAATTCCTGGTAATGCCTCAAAATATCCGGATTATCTCTTAAAAGAAGATTCATATTCACCAGTATATCATCGAAATCCATTGCATTTGCAATTTTACATCGTTCACAATAGACTTGATAAATTCTTCCTGTCATAGGTCTTTTCGATCTTTTATCCTGGCTCATTATATCCTGATCAAGCAAATATTGCTCTGCCGACATCAAGCGGTTTTTTGCATTTGAAATGATGGATAATAGAGTAGAGGGTTTATACACTTTTTCATCAAGTCCCAAATCTTTTATTATCAATTTAATCAAGGATTTAGAATCTGATGTGTCATAAATTGTGAAACCGGTTTTATAACCAAGCTTATCAGCATGGCGTCTTAATATACTAAGAAATATTGAGTGAAAAGTACCCATCATTAGTTTGGAGGAGGTTTTTTCACCTACAACATTCTTTATTCTTTCCTTCATTTCTCTTGCAGCTTTGTTTGTGAAAGTCAAGGCTAAGATTCTGTAAGGTTCAAAACCGTGTCTCAATAAATGCACGATTTTATAAGTCAGCACTCTTGTCTTTCCAGAGCCGGCACCTGCGATCACAAGGGCCGGACCATCCAGATATTCCACAGCTGCTCTCTGTTGTGGATTAAGTTCTTCTAAATAATTATATATTGATGATTCACTCATTTTAAATTTCTTTTATCTCTTGATAATAAGGTATATTCCCTAAAAAATCGAAGGTTTTCTCTTGATAATTTATTTTGCAACAATATAAAGCATAGCCGTTAGTAACAATTAAATAATCGGCTTTCAAACTCATATTATATCTTATAATCTGATTAAAAACCTCTTGATTTATGGATATCTTCGGTGCTTTATACTCAACTATGATAAAAGGAGAACCATTGGATTTGAAAACAACTGTATCACATCTTTTAAAGGTGTCATTTAGTTTTATTCCTATTTCATTTGCCATTAAAGATTGGGGGTAACCTAATTCGAATATCATCCAGTTAACAAAAAGTTGCCTTACCAGTTCTTCCTCAGTTAGTATGAAATAATTTTTTCTTAAAATGTCAAACACCTTTAATACACCATTCCTCCTGACGATTTTCAGTTCGACAGGAGGAAAGGAAAATTTGGAGAAATCTATCTGGGGGAATTCTTTACCTCTCAAATCGTGAAGCCTCTATTGTTTTTTCACAATTTTATTTTGGCCAACATATTCAGGATCAAATAATGAGTTTAATATGTCGGCCAACCTTAAACCACCTTTCAAAAATTGATTTTCAACAACAGGAGTCCATTGACTTACATAATCATAACTTATTTTGGTTCCTTCGGGTGTCAAGGCATATACAGATTTACAAATATCAAAAGTTTCTTCTCCCCATAATTCAGGTGTACCAACGGCAAGAATTTCATTCCTTTCTTCTTCAGTGGCTCTATTTATTTGATTATTCCATTCTGTATATGTCCATTTGTGTGCTGATTCCGGTACTGAGGAATCCCATACAGAATGCAGATTTGTATCTCTTCCGAAATAATTTACAGTCCATCTGTTACCACCTAAATCGCTGGCGTGTCCCATATGCATAGGTTGATGTATATCTCCCATTAAATGAACCAAAATTTTCATTGCCAACTGTTGCTCTTCCTTTGTGGCCAGGCTATCTTGTAGAACTTCAACTTGCGCATATATAGCACGAACTATATCTCCGTCGGGATGTAAAGGAGCTTCTTCATATTCCAATCCAGAATCTATATTTTTATAATGCCAAGTTTTGGAATAAGCATATTCGGGAGTGTGAGATGCATTGTCTAACCAATTGGCCCAGTATACTATAGATTTTCCATCTAATAATTCTGTTATATTGGATAATGTTGTAGGAGTCAAATTGTTTTCAGCTATAAATGCGGTAACATCATGACCCTTTTGCCCCCATCCAAAAGCTGAAAGGGTTCCAAGAGCAAAACTTAGTGATATTATTGTTTTAATAAGTTTCATATCTTTAATTTTTGATGTTCAAATTTAATCAAAAATGATGATATTTTAATAAAGCAATTCTAATTTCAAGAACACTTCCTCATTTTTGTTATATTGGTAGCACACGCAACTCAACAGTTTGAAGGTCTATAAAAAATAAGAGAGACCAAACAATTAGTTGTCGATTTTTTGGGAGAATTCGGTTAAAATTTTATATTTGCAAAAGTAAATAACCCAAAAGGGCAAAAATCATCTTATTACCATGAATAACAAAATAAAACGTCTTCTTTTAGGAGACGAAGCGTTTGCTTTGGGAGTCATAAATGCCGGGCTTTCAGGTGCATATGCTTACCCAGGCACCCCTTCTACTGAAATTCTAGAATTTATTCAAGCTGATCCGGTAGCAAGGGAAAGAAAAATTCATTGTGCATGGTCAACTAATGAAAAAACCGCCATGGAAGAGGCTTTAGGAATGTCTTTCTGTGGTAAAAGGGCGACTGTTTCCATGAAACATGTAGGTCTAAACGTTGCGGCAGATCCCTTTGTTAATTCAGCAATGACCGGCGCTAATGGTGGATTGCTTGTAATAGCAGCTGACGATCCTTCTATGCATAGTTCTCAAAATGAACAAGATTCCAGATTTTATGCAGATTTTGCAATGATTCCTTTGCTTGAACCATCTAATCAGCAAGAGGCTTATGATATGGCTAAATATGGATTTGACCTCTCAGAAAAAGAGGGTATTCCTGTACTCATAAGATTTGTTACAAGGTTAAGTCATTCAAGAGCAGTTGTGGAAGTAGATAAAGAGCCTCAAGCGGGAAATTCTCTTCATTATCCTGAAAATAAGCAACAGTGGGTGCTTATGCCGGCCTCATCAAGAAGAAGAAATAAACAATTAGTCAAGGACTTCTTGGAATTTCAAAAGATTTCTGAAAAATCTCCTTTTAATTTCAAAGAGACAGGCAAGAATTATTCTTTAGGTATTGTTGTTAGTGGGATAGCATATAACTATCTGAAAGAAGCTTTCAACAACAATGTGCCTTATCCATTAGTAAAGGTATCGCAATATCCATTGCCTGTAGAACTTATCTCGGAATTATTGGAACAATGTGAAAGCATATTAATATTGGAAGAAGGTCAGCCATTTATAGAAAAAAAAGTAAGAGGAGAATTAGACAAGCACCTCAAACCCATTTATGGCAAACTATCAGGGGAAGTAGAGAGGACGGGAGAACTAACTCCTGACCTGGTAAAAGAAGCAATTGTTAAAATAATGGGAGAGGATTGTGGAATAGAAAAACCTGAGATAAAAGATATTTCTTCTATTGTTGTAAACCGTCCGCCAGCTTTATGCCAAGGATGCGGGCATAGAGATGTTTTCCAAGCCCTTAATGAAGTATTGACAGAATATGAGTCTCCAAAAGTGTTTGGAGATATCGGTTGCTATACTTTAGGATATCTTTCACCTTTCAATGCTATTGACACGGTGGTTGATATGGGAGCTTCGATCACAATGGCTAAAGGAGCGGCCGATGCCGGCCAACATCCGTCGGTGGCCGTTATAGGTGACTCAACTTTTACTCATTCAGGAATGACCGGACTTTTAGATGCCGTGAATGAAAATTCTCCCGTCACTGTTATTATCACAGATAACCTAACCACAGGAATGACAGGAGGACAAGAATCCCAAGGCACAGGAAAACTTGAGGCCATCTGCCTTGGAATTGGCGTAGACCCTGATCATCTTAAAACAATAACTTCTCATCCCACCAATTTGGAAGCTATGAAGAAGTTGTTTAAGGAAGAAATTGATTATAAAGGTTTGTCTGTAATTATTTCACGTAGAGAGTGCATTCAGACTGCCCGTAGAAAAGCTAAAGGAAAATAATTATGACTACTAATATAATATTGGCCGGTGTGGGAGGACAAGGTATCCTTTCCATAGCAAATGTAATTGGAATTGCAGCTCTTGAAAATAACCTTCATTTAAAACAAGCTGAAGTTCATGGTATGAGCCAAAGAGGAGGTGATGTTCAATCAAATCTCCGAATCAGTGATTCTCCAATAGCTTCCGATTTAATTCCATATGGCTGCGCAGACATTATAATTTCTCTTGAACCTATGGAAGCTTTAAGATATTTATTTTACTTAAGAAAAACAGGATGGGTGGTAACCAATATTAATCCATTTGTAAACATTCCTAATTATCCCGAAATGAAAGATGTGATGCAGGAACTTGAAAAAATGGATAATCTTATTGCATTCGATATGGATAAAATGGCAAAGGATTTGGGATCCCCCCGTTCATCCAATATGGTGCTTTTAGGAGCTTCAGCTCCTTTCTTAGGATTGCCCTTAGGTTTAATTGAAAATGGAATTTCCAAATTCTTTGAATTAAAGGGAGAAAAAATTGTTGATTTAAATCTTAAATGTTTTACCGCAGGTTATGAAGAGGCTCGTAATTTTTTAAATAACAGATCAAGGTCTTAATTCATAATGTGTCAGATTATCAAAAGATTGAAAAAACATAAATTGATAAACTTGAGATGCTCCCGTTAACAGAAACTGAATTAAATAATGTGATATCGGAATTGGAAATCCAAGATATTACAACAGCCACAATACGACAAATCGTTGCTCTTGCCAAAGCGTTGGAAAAAGAATCAGAAACCCCGTTTATTCATCTTGAAATTGGAAATCCGGGATTAGTAGCTGAACAGATTGGAGTAGATGCTGAATGTAAGGCTTTGCAATCTGGTGTTGCCAATATATATCCCGATATCGCAGGAATTCCTGAAATCAAACAGGCCGGTTCTGACTTCATTAAGGCTTTCCTTGATTTGGAAATTCCTTCAAAGTGTATTATTCCCACGGTTGGTTCTATGCAGGCAAGTTATACCTTAATGACGCTGTTGAAACAAAGAATTCCGGGTAAAGATACAATCCTCATATTCGATCCGGGCTTCCCCGCTCAAAAACATCAGGCAAAAATGCTCGGAATGAAATGTGTGGAATTTGATATTTATGATTATAGAGGTAAAAAATTAAAAGAAAAGCTTGACGAAGTCTTAAGAGATGGCAATGTCACGGCTATGATTTACAGCAATCCTAATAATCCAAGTTGGTCAAATTTTACTCAAGAGGAATTGAAATATATCGGGGAAGCGGCTACCCGATATGATGTAATTGTACTTGAAGACCTTGCCTATATGGGAATGGATTTTCGTTCAGATTGCTCCGTACCTAATGAACCGCCTTTCATTCCATCGGTGGGGAAATATACTGATAATTACATCCTTCTTATTTCTTCTTCCAAAATATTCAGTTATGCCGGTCAAAGAATAGCTATAGTAGCAATGAGTCCGGAGGTGTTTAATAGAAGGTATCCTGTGCTTGATAAGTTTTATGAAATGCCAAATTTCGGTGAGTGCTATATATATGGGGTATTATACACAGCCTCATCCGGTGTTACTCATTCAGCCCAATGGGCAATGGCTGCAATGATGGAAATGGCCACAAAGGGAGATCTTCCATTTATAGCACATACCAAGGAATATGGAAGAAGAGCTTCTAAGATGAAAGAAGCTTTTTTGTCAAATGGGTTTCATATAGTTTATGAAAAAGACGGTCATCAGGATATTTCAGACGGTTTCTTCTTTACTGTGGGATATAAAAACCTCTCAGGTGAACAACTCCAAAAAGAATTGATGAGGTATGGCATATCATCTATTTCTCTGAAAAGCACTAATAGTACAAAAGATGGTGTGAGGGTATGTGTGTCTTTAATGACCGAAGAGAACCTTTTCAACGAATTGGAAAACCGTTTAAAACATTTCAACAATGACCACCAATAAAATGACAGCTCAAGAGGCTGTTAAAATGATAAAAAGTGGAGATCATATTTATGTTCAGGGAAGTACTTCGATTCCTGAAGTTTTGTTAGAGGCTCTATCACGAAGAGCAAATGAACTGAAAGATGTCACAATATATTCCGGGTTTGCAGTGGGGAAGGGTGAGTCGCCTATATGTAAGCCCGAATATAAGGACAGTTTTTTGGTTGACAGTTTCTTTGTAAATAATTCAGTCAGAAAATGGATTTCTGACGGATATGGGGTGACGACTCCCTGTTTCTTGGGGGAAGTCCCTTCCCTTTTTCGTGAAGGTTATTGGAATTTAGATTATGCATTCCTCAATTGTAGTCTTCCTGATAAAGACGGAAATGTAAGTTTTGGAGTGTCTGCAGATGTGGCTGTCTCTGCAGTGGAATGTGCAAAAAAAATAATTGCACAAATCAATCCTTATATGCCCTTCTCTTTTGGCGATTGCGTTATTAATCTTTCCGAAGTGGCTGCGTGGGTTGAAGTGAATCAACCATTGGTGGAAGTTTCAACACCGGAACCCACAGAAAAGGAAATAAAAATAGGAGATTTTATAGCGGAAAAAATACCGGATGGGGCCACACTTCAGATTGGTGTAGGAGGCATACCTAATGCAGTGTTAAGAGCATTGGAAACACATCAACATCTTGGTTTGCACACTGAAGCTATGACGGACGGCGTTCTCCCTCTTATAAGGAAAGGTGTGATAGACAATAGCAGGAAAAAGGTTTACCCCGGTAAATCTGTTGCTTCATTGGCTTTAGGTTCAAAAGAACTTTATAAAGAAATGGATTATAATCCGGATATGATTTTTAAAGATGTGGCTTGGACTAATGATCCTTTTATTATAGGAGAAAACCATGATGTAATGTCCATAAATTCATGTTTGGAAATAGATCTTACAGGTCAGATATGTGCTGATTCTATAGGCTCACGTATCTACTCAGGAATAGGTGGTCAACATGATTTTGTATATGGTGCTTCGAGAAGCAAGGGAGGAAAATCTTTTCTTGCTATGCTTGCAACAACATCAAAGGGAGAAAACAAAATAAAACCTTTCCTTTCACAAGGTGCAGGAGTTGTCACTACAAGATTCCAAACTGAATATGTCGTGACAGAATATGGAATCGTCAATTTGAAAGGTAAGAGTCTGCCTCAAAGGGCAAAAGGTTTAATTGGTTTGGCAGCACCCCAATTTCGCGAAGAATTAGAAAGGGCAGCTTTTGATAGATTTGGATATAGTTTTCTAAGATTAAAATAACATTATCCCATAAATTTAATTACCTTTGTTGGATAAATCAAAAAATCAAAATAAAGGAATCATCAATAAGAGTCCAATAAATGGAACAAGAAGAGCTGAAAAGAAAGTTAATGGGTTTATGGGAAAAAACAACTCATAATTCTAAGGAACAGATATCTGCTTTATTTGACTTTTATTTCGATATTGATCTTATCGAATATAAAGAAATGGAAGGTAAGGTAGTAAGTGCATTATTTGGAATTCCTTATACTTTCGGCTATGGCAAGCATAATTTAAAAGGTCTTTACTTAATCTCATTATCTTCTGAAGAAGGTTACAGAAAAAAAGGTTTTCTTGCTGAACTACTTAATAATTTTAATGAAAGAGTTAAAAATTGCTATGATTTTACTTTTTTAGTGCCTCATACGGAACTAATGGCAGATTATTTTGGGTCGCAAGGATATCTTAGCTCTTTTTTTATTTTAGAAGAAAGATATACTCCTCTACATGATTTTAAAAATGATTACCTTTTATCATTGACAGATTCGGATGAAAGAATAAGAGATCTTAAAAAAAATCTTATAGACCGGATTGTGGTAGATTTTTTTGAATCAGAAAGAGAATTAACTAAATCCCAGTTAGTTGATTTCATTCAGTCAATAGAAAAGAAAAGCTCGTCTGCAGTAAATTTAATGCACACAACGAAAGATCTTGAGTACTTACTTCATGAACTTAACATTAGGAATTTAACTTCATGTGTAGCTATAGATTCTGATGGTAAAATCACCGGAGTAGCTTTCATACATAAAGAAGAAATGAAACGAATTAAAGTAGTTGCTTATTATGTATCCGACACTTGCTCATATTATGCTTTACTCGACTTTATAAAACGGCACTATCCGGACTTTTCTATTTCAGTGAATACCTCTGAACCTAAATATCAATCTCATTCTTTGATTCAACAAACATATGCTTCCGAAAACCCTAATGGAGGAGATTTGGATAATACTTTTAGTACCGTTGAAATTGCCTTTAATATAAACCGGCTTCTACAACCTTTAGGAATGGTGAGACTTTTGAATTTTCATAATATAATAAAATATATAGCCGCAACCAGAAGTGATGTAGATTTTAAGCTATCTATCCGTGATGCTTTTATAAAAAATTCTGATTCTCAGCTTCAAAAAAATGATGATACAAATAAAAGCGAGATCTCCAGTAAGAATATAGTTTATGTAGTAAAAAATGGAAAATGTGAATTGGAATTTAAAGAACATATCCATTCAGATCGGCAGATTCTGAATCTTTCTGCAAAAGAAATTTCTGAGTTATTATTGAGAAAAAATGATTCAAGCAATCTAATAATGGAAGCTTTCGGTATCCCACGTCTTAATCTTCAAATGAGACTATTGCCGGTTTGATAAATGCTTAGGTAATAACAGGATAGGTTAGAACTTATCCTGTTTTTTTATTTTTAACCTGACTGAGAATCTTATATTCCACAATTATCCTCCATTAATACATAAATTTTAAAAACTCAGGACAACAACTTCTCTCAGCAAATAATTTTTAATTGAACTTTAAATTCTTAAAGAAAACTATTCCATAAATATTGAATTGAATATTCTTTCTTTTGAAAACATAAAATAAGAGGGGAGTGGCAGTTTTATTTCTTTAATTTAAGTTATTCAATTGATATTTAAAAAAATTAATATTTAAGTTATATAAATATATAATATTAAATTATGGAATTAACTAATTATATTGATTTTGTTTAATAATTTGAATAATATAATTTTTATAGAAATTAAATTCCTATTAAAATTTTGTTTAGAATCAGAATTAACAAATTTTTTAATATTAAATAAAAAATTGATTATAAATCAGTTAAAACATAAATTTAAAGCGGTGTTATAAGAAAAATGGCAGAAATTTGGCGAATGCTTGGATTACACTTCTATGCTATCATATAATTCGCTGTTATTATGTTATTTACAATTCTTCCATAAATCATTTCTTTAATAAATAACTGACTATTTTAAATATTTAAATTTAAGTTTTCAATCAGATGTCATTGTTCTTATTGTTTTATTTTACAAATTGTTTGGATTTTTAAATTTAATTTACTAATTTTGTAATTCAATATTGTAAACTTAAATTTTTACAGGAATGGAAGATTTTCCCGTTGCATCTCGACTAAAAACTCTTATTGAAGCGTTGGGGCTATCCGACTCTCAATTTGCAGACAAATGTGAAATATCTCGTTCCACTCTTTCTTTGATTCTTTCAGGTAAAAATAAGAAAATCAGTGATGTGATGTTATCACAAATACATTCAGCTTTCCCGGAAGTATCAATATTATGGATTCTGTTTGGTGAGGGAGATAAGTTTTCTAAAGAGGAAAATCAAAGCAATATTAATCAAAATATAGCCGAGAATTCAATATTTCAAGATAATAGCTCACAGTTGGATGAACAATTGAATCTCGTAAGCCTTAATCAACTTGAAAATATAATCAAAGATATTGTAAATAAGTCTTTTAACCATACTATAAGCACTCTTGAAAATTTAGTTCTAAAAACTTCAGAGCCCTCTTCTTTAAGAAAGGTGAGTAAAATCACCGTCTATTATGGAGATTCTACTTTTGAAACCTTCGTTCCCGAATAAATTAAAGTAGAACTTATTTTGGCATATATTTTGCTATAATATTCATAATATATGCACGATAAAATGAAAAATGAAATGTCTGCACAGGGAGCAATTGAAGTTTTGGGGGCTCGTGTGCACAATCTGAAAGATATAGATGTTAAAATACCTCATAATTCTTTGAGTGTTATAACCGGCTTGAGTGGGAGTGGGAAATCTTCGTTGGCTTTCGACACAATCTTTGCCGAGGGTCAAAGACGTTACATAGAAACTTTCTCAGCTTATGCCAGAAATATGCTGGGTTCTTTGGAACGACCGGATGTTGATAAAATTACTGGGCTTAATCCTGTCATAAGTATTGAACAAAAAACAATAAATAAGAATCCCCGAAGCACTATTGGCACTACTACAGAAATATATGATTTTCTTAGGCTTTTATTTGCTCGGATAGGTGAAGCCAGGAGTTATATCTCGGGCAAACCCATGGTGAAATATTCCAAAGACAAAATTATTTCCCTAATTTTAAAAAAGTTTGAAGGGAGAAGGATTCAAATTCTTGCACCGGTTGTGAAAAATAGAAAAGGTCATTATAAAGAGCTTTTCGAATCTTTGAGAAAAAAAGGTTATTTGAATGTAAGGATTGATGGAGGGATTCAGGAGTTAGTATATGGTATGAAGGTGGATAGATACAAAAATCATACTATAGAACTATTGATCGATAGATTAAAGGTAAAACAAAAGGATATCCAAAGATTAAGATCAACCATTGAAGATGCTTTAAAACAAGGCGACAGACAAATGCTTGTGATCGATATGGATACTAATGAGGTCTCTCATTTCAGCCTTCTTCTTATGGATCCTGATAATGGACTTTCTTATCCTGAACCTGCACCTCATAATTTTTCTTTTAATTCACCTCAAGGGTATTGTCCTCGTTGTAAAGGTCTTGGAATAATACATAAGATCGATAGAGAAAAGGTGATGCCAAACATGGATATTTCAATTTATGACGGTGGAATAGTTCCTTTAGGGAAATATAAGAATTCACGTTTTTTTTGGCAAATAGAGGCAATATGTAAATTATATGGTGCCACTTTGAAAACACCTCTCAACCAGCTACCGGAAGAAGCCATTGAGGATATCATGTTTGGAACTGACCAACGTCTTGAAATCGATAATGCCACCATGTCTATGTATTATGATAACTCAAGATATGAGGGCATAATGAAATTCATTGAATTGCAGAATGAAGATTCTGATTCATCTGCTGAAAAAGGTAAATGGAGTGGTCAGTTTTTCACACCGGTGAAATGTCCGGAATGCCATGGCGACAGACTAAATAATATAGCTCTCCATTATTTTATTGACGGAAGAAATATTGCTGAACTATCTCGCATGGATATTTCACAATTATATGAATGGACACTATCAGTGGAAGAGAAGATTGACCCACAAAAGAGACCTGTTGCTTCTGAAATTCTTAAAGAAATAAGAAGCAGATTGAAATTTCTCTTAAATGTGGGATTGGATTACCTTTCACTAAATAGAGCAAGTGCCACCCTAAGTGGTGGAGAAAGTCAACGTATTCGTCTTGCCACACAAATCGGTTCGAATCTTGTTAATGTTCTTTATATTCTTGATGAACCCTCCATCGGGCTTCACCAAAGAGATAATGTAAGACTTATCAACAGCCTTAAAGATCTGCGAGATGCCGGCAACACAGTTGTAGTGGTAGAGCACGACAAGGATATAATGAAAGAAGCTGATTATATTGTGGATATAGGTCCAGGTGCCGGAAGGAACGGAGGAGAGGTTTCTTTCCAGGGGGATCTTAAATCTCTTAAGAAATCCAAAACTTTAACTGCTTCTTACTTGAATGGACAAAAAGAGATTAAAGTCCCGGATAAAAGGCGAGAGGGAAATGGAAAAGTCTTGTCTTTGAAGGGTGCTTCAGGTAATAATCTCAAAGACGTGGATTTAAATATTCCTTTAGGAAAATTCATATGTATCACCGGAGTAAGCGGAAGTGGTAAATCTTCGCTAATAAATGGAACTTTGCAAAAGATTGTCAGTCAGAAACTTTATCGTTCAAAAGAAAATCCTTTACCATATGTTGAGATTTCAGGAATTGAAAATGTAGATAAAATTATTATGGTAGACCAATCCCCGTTGGGCAGGTCGCCCCGTTCAAATCCTGCTACATATACCGGTGTTTTTTCAGATATTCGTAAGTTATTTGTTGAATTACCTGATTCTAAAATACGGGGTTATAAACCCGGGAGATTCTCATTCAATGTTGCCGGAGGCCGATGTGATGTATGTAAAGGCCATGGTTACCGTACCATTGAAATGAATTTCTTGCCGGATGTTTTAGTTCCTTGTGAAGCCTGCCGCGGTAAAAGATACAATAGAGAAACTCTGGAAGTGAGATTCAAAGGAAAATCTATTTCGGATGTTTTGGATATGACTATAGACCAGGCAGTTGAATTATTTGAGAATGTTCCATCCATCTATCGAAAAATAAAGGTTTTACAGGAAATCGGCTTGGGATATTTAAAGCTTGGTCAACCATCAAGTACTCTTAGTGGGGGTGAAAATCAACGTGTTAAATTGGCAACCGAACTTGCAAAAAAAGATACAGGCAAAACATTGTTTATTCTTGATGAACCTACAACGGGACTCCATTTTGAGGATATTAGAATACTGTTACGGGTTTTCAACAAATTGGCCGATCGCGGAAACACACTTATAGTAATAGAACATAATCTGGATCTCATTAAAAGTGCCGATTACATCATTGATATGGGTCCCGAAGGTGGAAAAGACGGAGGAAAAATAATTGCTGAAGGCACACCGGAAGAAATTGCAAAAACAGATACATATACCGGTAAATTCCTTCGTGAAGAATTAGCAATGTCCCATAGACTATCATAAAGAATGATATCAAGTGGTTATATTTCCAGGAATAAAAGAAAAATCAACATAGGTCAAATTCTTCATAATCCATATTATGTTAAATAGAAATCAAGATTTCTTCTAAGGATATATTCCATTTGTTTTCTACCTATCACTACTCCTCTATTATGAATATTTTAGATATTGGGCTTTTGCCCAATATTTTTTTTATCGTCAATAATTCGTTTGAGGCTTGATTCATTAGTTCGTTTATATTTTAGAGATATACATCAAGTTTTATTGGAATAAATAATCTTTAATTCTAAATTACCACTAATAAATTTTTAATAACTTTTTTACAGTATAATATCATTCTTTTTTATTGTTGTTATTAGGATTTTAAACTAACTTTGTTTTTAAATTGGATAACTTCGTGTTTTTTCGTTTTTTATGACCATATATTATCTAAATCTTAATCTTTATGTTATCAACCGATTTAAAACAAGGTGGTTCTTATTCATTTAAATTAATTAAGGAACAATCCCAGAATAAATTCTTTCGGGTCAAGACGGATGACGGAGAAGAATTTAAAATACTTAAATTTAAGTTTCAACATAATCAGCCATTACCGGATGAAATACAATGTTATGTTAAATCTCTTTATCCTTTAACTCTTTCACAAGACATTTCTGTTCATGTTCAAAATTTTTATAATGAAGGTGAAGAATACAGTTTCATTGTTAAAGAACTTTTGCGTGAAGACAGTTCACAATATGAACTTAAAGATGAGCATGGGCTTTGTTTTAAATTGTCCAATTCCCCCGTGCCATTAACTAAGGGTACACGGATAAGATGCCGTGTTCTTAAAATTAAGGATGCCTATGTCAATCTTAAATATGTCAGTTCTTTAGGAAGTAAATTCAGTTTAGCCTTTCACTCAATAGAACAATGGCTACATTTACTTAATATAAAGCCTCATCATGCAGGTTACTATAAAAGATTATTGGAATCTATCCCTGAGCTTAAGCCTGCTCTTTTAAAATATGAGAATCACGTGCCGGGCTGGACTTTAGACCTGCTACAAATATGCACGACTCATATCACTGAATGGCTCGTGGCTTGTAGAGATGACTTAAAAAAACTTCGAAAAATTTGCGAACGACTTGAATTAGGGAGGACTTTAGCACTTTACATGGTGCAGGAATCTGATTTTTTGAGGGCTTGTAGCAATGAACACCGTTTGATGCTCCAAGGACGTATTTCCACTTATGTGGAGCTGTTTGAAAATTATAGACAGGCAGCAAAAATGATTCTTGATAAAACACATGTGGAATATATAGACCGAATGTTTTCTCGTCTTAAAAATTCAGGTTATCTTTATATGCCGGCCATCCAAATTCGAATTATGATGACTATTCTAAAGCTTCGTCCTGAACTTATTAACGCTCGGATGGGTGAACTTTTTGAGGCACTTCATAATTGGGATATTTCAAACTGGGAGGCAGAACCATTTAGAGGTGCTCTTGTGCAACAGCTTCAATTGTTTATTGAAGAAAATTCAGGTAAAATCAATAATCTTCCGGCCAATGATTCGAGCCAGGACAGCAAAGTGATTGTTAGAATGATTCTTGCAATTGCTATTCAAAGGATTCTTGCTAACGAGTCTGATAACATAGATTTTAATCTTAATAGGGCAAGTCTTTACAGATATATATCTTACCTTTATCCTGCTGAAGTCAATAATTTATTGAATAAGGGCATTTATTCTCTTTTAGGTATAGAATGGAAAAATGAATATACCTGGGCAGATACCGAAAATCCTACTCTCCTATTCGTTAAATCCTCTTTTCCATTAAAGGTTGACGAAGAGCAATCTATGATTACCAAATCATATATCACTTCTAAAGCTGAGCTTCATCTTTCTGCCGATAAGTTCCATCTTATCGGAACCGGTGCTGACCCGGATTCCACTGTGCTTCCCAATAATATTTTTGATTGGTTTAACCCTGTTATATCCACAGTAGATACAATTAATTTCCCTAATACTAAAAAATCCAAGGATCTGAGGGCACTTAATGAAGCCTGGTCTCAAATTGCCTGGTCTCTATTTGGTGGCAACGATTCAAATGTGGAAAGAATCGAAAAGAGATTCCCTGATGAGGGTGATGAAACTATGGTGGTGATCGATGATATAAGAATTTTAGATTCCGGTCATGAAAAACAGAGACTTCAATTCCATTGCACCATTCATGACGAGTCACTTTTCGGTGAAGGTTGGATGCCATGTGATGCTATTCATATGGTGGGTTGGATGTCATATAATGATATTCCAAGCAATTATGATGGTAGTTTAAAATTTGCCATGGATATTGAAGGAGAACCCCTTCTCTTCCCAGCTACGGTACATGTAAAAAATGATGGTTCTTTGGAATTCAGCATGAAGCGACAGATCGAAGAATATCTTTTGGAAAATAGCTATCCAGGTAAAGAATCTATTGCTATTGTCACTTATCTTGATCGTATTAACAATGCATGGTTATGTCTGAGTGAAACGGGAGCCACCTATAAGGTGACTTGCGATGATTCTTCTGATTCCCTTTCAATAGGAATGTTAGTGAGGGTGAAATATATAGAACAAGACAGGTCACTGGCAACCCCACAATTCTTTATAGGTGAACTTTCTGAAGATCAACAAAATATTCCGGTTATAATAAAAAAATCAGAGTGTCTCTATAATTTAATGCAAGGAATAGGTATAAAGGATGATCAAGAACTCCCCTATCAAGTCATGGAATCAGGCCAGGTGATGTCGAAAGAAGAACTTGAAGAACTTATATATATACTTCAACGTAGAGCATTTTCTGAAACAGAGTATATCAAAGCTTATAATTTCTTAGGCCTTGCTTCTCTTCTTTGTCGTTTAGCTGACAATAAAACTCTTGAACGGGAAATTTCCGTGCATATGAAACTTCTGGAATTCTTGCAAGAATTTAGCCGTAACCGCCATCTTGACTATAATGTAGTTGAGTCTTTTGAGTCTCAAGTGCAAAATTCACCTATGCTTGAACGTCTTTATACTCGTATCAAGATTGTTTCGGATATCGATTCCAATCATAACACTCCGGGTCTTTGGGAATTGAGGCAAAATCCAAGAAACGAGACTGAAAGAAAGTTAGCTTCTTTAGTTTTATCTTATAATATGCTTCCAAAGGAATTGGAGGAATCACGTAAGCAGATTCTTGGTGAAATTTCTTCTCTTCTTAATATCAATAATGCAATCTCCACTTCTAAATATTACGGGGATGAATCTCAAACTATTGAATTTAAAAGTAGTTTGATATTTTCTTCAAAATCAGGATCTCGTCCTGACCCAAAAGGTCAACTGCACGAAATTACCCATATCATTTGCGGTTTCATGAATGCCCGTGGAGGAAAATTGTTTATAGGTGTGAATGATTCTGGATATGAAAATGGGCTTGATGATGATCTCACATATAGAAGAAACCGTGGTGAAAAGGCTACTATAGATGCACTAATTGTAGATCTTCAAAACCATCTTGATAGAACACTTCCAACCCATGCAAAAGATCATTGGGAAATTTCTTCTGACCCTGAATCCAAAAAAGGAGTTATTATAGTTGATATTAAGCCTGTGAAACAGCCTGTGGAGTTGGACGGAATAATCTATGTTAGGGCCAGTTCCACTACGAAACCACGCCTTGGAGAAGAACGTGAAGAATTTATAAAGAGTCGGGAACATAATTTCAATATTCTTATGGCTCTTTGGGGGATTCAATATAATAATAATCCCTCTGAGGATATGGTGGAAGAAAATCTCAATAATTTACCTGAAGAAAATAAACCGAGTGAAATTATTTTTGAAAGGAATGATTATGAAAAAAATGATTTATCATTCGGCGATGTGATACACACAGGAAAACATCGTATGAATGTACTTCATGATTGGGAAGGAAATTTTGTTACCCCGGCTTTCTATCTTTATTTCAAACCTAATGATTCATTTTATACATCTACAGAAGACTTATATATCGACCATATCAACAATCTTTCGGAATGTAGATTGGCATTAGTGGTTAAAGAAAACGAAAAGACGTCAAATCTGATATATACTTTAAAGGATGGTACGGTCGGGAAGGTTCATATTCAGGAGGTGGCATCAGCTTCGCCAAAACAAATACAAAAATTTGATACTCAAGAAAAACTTTTGGCTATAAATATTGGCGGAGATAAAGATTACCTTTTAAGTGTGCTCCGGTCTCCAAATAAATCTTTGTTTTATAGACTCGATAAAATTGATAAAATAGAAAATTCCTCTTTAGGAAATGGCAAGACCCAACCTCTCTGTAATCTGAATTATAAAGTTCTCAGGCAAGAAATAGTGTCGCAGGATAAAGTTTCCTTCTTTGAGAAAGATGCAATAGATAGGGATTTCAATTTTTATGGAGTGTCAGTGCCTGTAGGAGACGGCACTCTTTCCGACGAAGAACGCATTATGGAATTGTTGAAACCGGTTATGGTTGATAATTGATAGATTTTTCGGCACACTTTTTGTATTATAAAAAAAATGATTTAAATTTGCACTGACAAAAGGGAGGGTTCTCCCCTCCCTCAGGAATTGCCTTGTGGTGTAATGGTAGCACACCGGATTCTGGTTCCGTTTGTGAGAGTTCGAGTCTTTCCAAGGCAACTTTTTATTTTCCTGCCTTGTGGTGTAATGGTAGCACACCGGATTCTGGTTCCGTTTGTGAGAGTTCGAGTCTTTCCAAGGCAACTTCCCGGTTATCATTCATGATAACCTTTTTTATTATTGTCTCGCTTATTATTCTTTAGGTCCTATGGATAAAAATTCCATTGAATTAAAAGGGGTAAGAGTTAATAATCTCAAGAATTTCAATCTTTCAATCCCTCTTAATAAATTTATTGTTGTCACCGGAGTAAGCGGTTCCGGTAAATCTTCCCTTGCTTTTGATACTTTATATGCAGAGGGACAGAGAAGATATGTCGAGTCACTATCGGCATATGCAAGACAATTCCTGACACGTATGCCTAAGCCGGAGTGCGATTTTATAAGTGGACTTCCACCTTCTATAGCCATTGAACAAAGGGTTAACACGCGTAATCCTCGAAGCACAGTGGGTACTTCTACTGAAATATATGATTATCTCAGGATGCTTTTTGCCAAAATTGGTCGCACTTTTTCTCCCATTTCGGGTGTAGAAGTAAAAAAACATTCTATTGATGACATTATAGCGGCTGTTAATGTATTTCCACAAGGAACTCGAATAGCTGTTTTGGTTAAACTTAATGTTCCGGAGGGGAGAGACTTCAGGCAACACCTCGATATGCTTTTAAAACAAGGGTTTTCAAGATTAGAAAAAAATGGAGATTTCTTAGATATTCAGGATCTTCTTCTTTCTGAAAATGAATTAGATCCATCAGAATATAATCTTCTAATTGACAGGCTTATGGCCTCTTATAACAAAGAAGAGATATCCCGACTAACAGATTCTGTGGAAACGGCATATTACGAGGGTAATGATCAATGTATTATAAAGATTTGGACAGAGGATGGTATAAAAGAACTATCTTTTTCAAAAAAATTTGAAGCGGACGGAATAGAGTTCAGAGAGCCTTCCGACCTCATGTTTAATTTCAACAACCCATATGGAGCTTGTCCTGAATGTGAAGGTTTTGGTAAAGTCATGGGAATTAGTGAGGATTTGGTAATTCCTGATAAAACTTTGTCTATATATCAAGATGCGGTACAGGCTTGGCGAGGTGAGAAAATGAGCGAATGGAAAAGATATTTTATTAACTTGGCAAAGAAGAATGACTTTCCTGTCCATGCGCCCTACTCTTCCTTGACAAAAAAACAGAAAGACTTTCTTTGGCATGGAAATAAAGACTGGGAAGGTATTGATGGTTTTTTTGATTGGGTTGATACTCAACAATACAAGATTCAATATCGTGTACTTAAGGCTCGCTACAGGGGAAAAACAATTTGTCCCGTTTGCAACGGCTATCGATTGAGGGAGGATGCCTCATTTGTGAAAGTGGATGGACATACCATTCAAGAATTAGTGACTCTTCCTATTGAAAAATTAAGAGAAACATTTATTAACTTAAATCTTTCAGAAACAGATCGTATAATTGGAAAAAGACTTCTAACAGAAATAATTTCCCGACTTGATTTTCTTTATGAAGTTGGGCTTGGTTACCTTACCCTTGATAGACTTTCTTCCACTCTTTCAGGAGGAGAAAGTCAAAGGATCAATTTAGCCACTTCTTTAGGTTCTTCATTAGTGGGATCATTGTATATTCTGGATGAACCCAGCATTGGTCTTCATCCAAGAGATACCTATAGATTGATATCAGTGCTTCGCAAACTTCAAGAAACCGGAAACACAGTTTTGGTAGTGGAACATGATGAAGAAATCATGAATGCAGCCGATCAACTCATAGATATTGGCAAAGATGCCGGAAGCCTTGGTGGGAATGTAGTTTTTAATGGGAAATTATCTGAAGTTACGGAGGTTTCCCTATTTCCGGATTCATATACTTTAAAATACTTAAAAGGGAAAGAAATAATTGATTATTCTCCATTAAGAAGACCCTGGAAAAAGTTTATTGAAATAAAAGGGGCTAATGAAAATAATCTTAAAAATTTAGATGTAAAGTTTCCTCTGGGCATCATGACCGTTGTTACAGGAGTAAGCGGCTCCGGCAAGTCAACCCTTGTGAAGGAAATACTTTACAAAGGGATCGCTCGATTATTAGGAGAACCTGGAATGGTGCCGGGATCTCATTCTAAAATTGAGGGTGATATCGAAAATATAAAGAATATTTATTTTGTAGATCAGAATCCAATAGGTACTTCCACTCGTTCCAATCCTGCAACTTATTTGAAAGCTTATGATGAAATTAGAAAACTTTTTTCAGAACAACAGCTTTCTAAACAATTGGGTTTCTCTCCTTCCTATTTCTCTTTCAATTCGGAAGGTGGAAGATGTGAAGAATGTAAAGGAGAAGGGAAAATTCTTGTGCCTATGCAATTCATGGCTGATATGCAGTTGGAATGTGAAGTGTGTGAAGGGAAACGTTTCAAAAAGGAAGTTCTTGAAGTGCAATACCGAGGTAAAAGCATTTATGATGTCCTTGAAATGACTGTAAATGAAGCCATTGATTTTTTCAACGAAACCAACGGAACGGCTGAAAAACGAATAGTTAAAAAACTAAAGCCGCTTCAAGATGTAGGATTAGGATATATTAAATTAGGACAAAGTTCCTCTACTCTTTCCGGTGGAGAAAATCAACGGGTAAAACTTGCTTATTTCCTTTCTGAAGAGAGTCATGGACAAAATCTCTTTATTTTTGATGAACCAACAACGGGTCTACATTTCAATGATATAGCCACACTTTTAAAATCTTTGAATGCATTAATCGATAGGGGAAATTCCGTTATTATAATTGAACATAACCTTGATATGATAAAATCAGCAGACTGGATTATTGATATAGGACCTGAAGGAGGGGAAAAAGGGGGAGAAATCATTGCTCAAGGAATTCCGGAAGATATTGTCAAGAGCCCGAAATCTTATACAGGCAAATATCTCTTACCGAAACTTCATAGATTTAAAGATTAAGATAAAATGAAGGTTACGAGTTTATTAATATGGTCTTTAGTGTCTTTTATGTTATTCTCATGTATCAAAAAAGAGGATAACGATACTTCTGATGATGCAAGAGATTTGTTTTCTCTAAGTGCTGATCTTATTATTGATATAACTGATAGGATCAAAACCGCTGGAGATTCAATCCAGGTTGATTCTCTTTCTCAATTATTTGAAAAAAGAATAACCGAGATTAATTTTGCCTTCCCTCCCGAAACAGATATGAAGTTGACAGAGCAAGAAAATGATTCAATCTTTAAGTTAATTGAGTCGTTGAGATCAGTAAAAAAAGATAAATTAATAAGTTTATCCGTGCAAATCCCTGATTCTTCTTTATTTATTGTAAATGAAGAGAATCTATAATATTAGCATTGTCATTTTAACAATACGGGGAATTTTCTTTGAAAATTCCCCGTATTTGATATATTAGAATTAATCCAACTTATGAATAACTAGACCGGATCTTAACTTTGGTTCAAACCAAGTGGTCTTTGGTGGCATAATGTTTCCGCTGTCTGCAATATCAATAAGTTGATCCATAGTCACCGGGTATAGAGCCAAGGCCATTTTCATTTCTCCACTGTCTACTCTTTTCTTTAATTCTTCCAATCCTCTGATTCCTCCAACAAAGTCAATTCTTTTATCGCTTCTTAGGTCGTGTATTCCTAAGATATCTCTCAAAATTAAATCAGAAGATACAGTTACATCCAGTACTCCTATTGGATCATTATCATTATATGTTCCCGGTTTAGCAGTCAGGGAGTACCATTTTCCGTCAAGATAGAGTGAGAAATTATGGAGTTTGTTGGGTCGAAATATTTCCGTACCTTTATCTTCCACATCAAAATTCTCTTTCAATTTATCCAGGAATTGCTCCGGTGTCAATCCATTTAAATCTTTAACAACTCTATTATAATCGATTATATTGAGATGGGATGCTGGGAATGCCACAGCCATGAAATAATTATATTCTTCATGACCCTTATGATCAGGATTATTTTTGGCTTTTTCAGCTCCGACTAAGGCAGCAGCTGCTGACCTATGATGACCGTCCGCTATATATAGGTTAGGGATTTTTTCGAATTCTTCAGTAATGGTTTTTATAGTTTTTTCATCACCTATCTTCCATAAAGTATGTCCAAAGCCGTCAGGGGCCACGAAGTCATATTCAGGTTCAGTTTTTGTTACTTTTTCAATGATTTCTGCAAGCACGTCATTATCAGGGAAAGCAAAGAATACCGGTTCTATATTGGCATTATTTACCCTCACATGTTTCATCCTGTCTTCCTCTTTATCTCTTCGGGTCAATTCATGTTTTTTGATTCTTCCTTCCATGTAATCATCTACCCATGCCGCTATCACAAAACCATACTGGGTTCTGCCATTCATAGTTTGTGAATAAATGTAATAATGGTCTTTATCATCTTGCACCAACCACCCTTTATCCTGGAACATTTGGAAATTCTGAGCTGCCCTTTCATATACTTTGGGATCATGCTCATCTGTGCCATGTTCAAAATCAATTTCTGGTTTGATTATTCTATAAAGAGATTTTTCATTCCCTTCGGCTTCTTTTCGTGCCTCATCACTATTTAAAACATCATAAGGTCGAGATACTACCTTTTCTACCAGATGTTTAGGAGGTCTCACTCCTTTGAAAGGTTTAACTTTCGCCATAGTAATAGATAATTTTTTATGATATTAGATTATGTAGATATAAGAATATTTGCAAATTTAAACCCTAAATTGGAATTAAACAAAATTCTTGAACTTTTCTGTTTTTACAGTGTTTAAAGGTTATAACATTAAAATAGATTTCTATGAAAAAGTATGTATGCAATGTCTGTGGATGGATTTATGACCCGGCAGAAGGAGTTGAAGATGATAATATTGCTCCCGGAATTGATTTCGAATCTTTGCCTGACACATTTGTTTGTCCTGTTTGCGAGGCACCAAAAAGTGAATTTAGTCCCGAAGAATAAATTTAAGTCTTGAATATAATTTTGATTTGCAACTCTCTTTTGAGGGTTGCTTTTTTTATTATTTGCTTATCAAATAGGTTATCTTTTCCTTTTTAATTTTTTTACAAATTTTGACAGACACCCGTTTCTTTTGTAAATTTGCATTACAAACCTTAAGTCTATAAAGTGAAAATATTAGCCAATATAGGGGCCATACTGGTAATGGTTGCTTGGGGAACTTCCTTCCTTAGTTCTAAGGTCTTGATGGTCAACGGGGGCTTCTCTCCCGTTGAGGTTTTCGTTTATAGATTTATTTTTGCCTATTGTATTTTGCTTGCAATGACATGTAAAAAAATTAAGGCAAATAACCTTAAAGATGAATTCCTATTCTTGATTTGTGGTCTTTGTGCAGGTTCTATATATTTTGTTGCTGAAAATTATGCCCTCGAATACACAACCACCGGAAATGTGTCGTTGTTAGTGAGTATTTCTCCTATTTTCACAACAATTCTGATGGCTTTTATATACAGGTTCATGCCAAAGCCTAATGTAATAATTGGTTCTATCGTTGCATTTATTGGAGTGGCATGTATAATTTTTAGTGGCGATGAAGAGTTTGAAATTAACCCTCTTGGAGATATGATAGCTCTGAGCGCCTCAATTTCTTGGGCCATTTACACTATAGTGGTGAAAAGTTTGACTCCTATTTATTCCTCCCTTTTTATATCACGTAAAATGTTTTTTTATGGAGTTATAACCGCTCTTCCTCTATTATTGATTCAAGACCAGCCATTGAGACTCTGGCTAATTTTCGATTTTAATCAACCGGAGTTTATGCTTAATTTCTTGTTCCTGGGACTTTTCTGTTCTGCATTTGCATATCTGGTATGGAATGAAGCTATGAAAATATTGGGGCCTATTAAAGCAAACAATTATCTTTACATGCAACCGCTTATCACTTTAATAGCCGGATATTTTATTTTAGATGAAAGAATATTTTTCTTAGGATATCTTGGGTGTTTTTTGATAATAGGAGGTATTATTTTTTCTGAAAAAATACAATTTAAAACCAGATAACACCAGTTTTCAATTGTTCCTGAAGTCCTTTGGTGAACTGCCGGTATGTTTTTTAAAATACTTCCCGAAAAAGGATTGAGAAGCAAAATTCAATTCGTCAGAGATCTGTTGGATAGACATTGTGGTGGATTTTAACAATACTTTGGCTTCTAATATCACAAAACGGTCTATCCAATCCACAGCGCTGAAACCCGTGGCTTCTTTCAACGTTCTTGACAGATGTTTGGTGCTGACCTCCAGTTTATCAGCGTAAAACTCAAGAAATCGTTCTTTCTTAAAATGTTGTTGCACTAATGATAGAAATTTCTCTGTCAACCTACCTATGGGCTTATGTGAGGCATCCAACACCGGAAAGTAGCACTTGGTGCCGCATTCATAGAAGAACGAAGCTATCGCCAAAACCATAGCTTGGTAGGCGTTGGCTCCTTGGGAATCATTAAAAATATCTTTAATGTGTAAATAAAATTTATCGAATTTTTCAACCAGTTCTTCCGGCACTCCTACAATTGGGTTGATTGTAGCAGTACCATATGAACTACAGTCTTTTAACATTACGAACAAATTATCACAAAATCGTTTTGACAGCACTATAAAAGATGCATTGAATTCACCACTGAATTGTACATTCTGTATAATTTGACCCTGCTTTATGTTTACTATACAAGGACCTTTAAATTCGCATGGCAATAAGTCAATCTCTATCCTTCCCTCCCCCTCTTTTACAAAAATAGAACAAGAAGAAGTAAATTTAATAGGATCAGTGATTTCGGGTATCATTGACCCTGTAAAATTGCAATAAACCCAGAAATCATGTGCAAGGATATTATTGACATCTTCCACTAAATCAATATTATACTTCAATCCTAATTCCATCTTTGATTTGGATTATCCCTATGATTATTTTTTATTAATTCAGAAAACCTTTTTCTTTTAGCAATTTCAAGAAGGTTTCCGATACCTTTTCATTCATTTCTTTGGGATATCTGACTTCTGCAAACACCTGTGCCAGATTGTCTTTAAGATTTTCTTTTATAAACTTTTTATTTTCAGGATTTTTATCGTGAATATTAAAAATATCTGTTATTTCTTCCTCTGAAGGTGAACTATAAATTTCATTATGAATGATCCCCTTTAAAGGCAATCTTTCTGTAAATTCCCCATCTTCAGCCGGCAATCCTATTGCAAGCGAAGCAACCGGAACCACTAATTCGGGTAATTTTAACAGCTCAGAAATTTCTTTCGCATTATAGGTGACAGTACCAAGATAACATGTTCCGTAACCCTTTTGCTCAGCAATAGTCACAATCTGTTGAGCAAATATCAAGGCATCTGTCAGGGCCGTGATAAACGAATGAAAATTGTTATAACCGGATTTGGCGTGATTGATTTCACACCATCTTGTAAATCTATTGAAATCAGCGCATATTGTCAATAGAATAGGTGCACTTATTGAAGCCGGTTGATTATAATGATATGAGGCCAATTTTACCTTGTTGTCAGAGTCTTCAGTTATTATAACTGAATAAAGCTGCATATTTCCGCAAGTAGGAGCCTTGGAAGCTTGAAAAATTATGTCTTCCAATACATTTCTATCAATTTTGTCTGATTTAAAATTCCTACAACTTCTTCTTCTTAAAAAATAATTTTCACTCATTTTCACTATATCTTATCTTTGCAAATTTAGTTATAGTTGATTAAATTTGCAATTATATATACAAGAAAGAAAACCACCCTTTTAGGGCGTAAAAAATATTTTAAATGTCTGATTCTCATTTACCAAATTATACATATGAAGAAGCTTACGACGCTTCTTTAGAATATTTTAATGGAGACCAGTTGGCTGCCCGAGTGTGGGTCACGAAATATGCTCTTAAAGATTCTTTTGGAAACATCTATGAGAAAACTCCCGATGATATGCATCATCGAATTGCTCGTTCTTTGGCTGAGATAGAGAATAAATATCCTAATCCCTTAAGTGAAGAAGAAATCTATGAAGTGCTTAAGGAGTTTAGATATATAGTTCCTCAGGGTAGTCCTATGGCAGGTATAGGAAATGATTATCAGGTAGGATCTTTATCAAATTGTTTCGTGATAGGTTTAGACGAAACTCCTGATTCCTATGGTGGTATTATCAAAATAGATGAGGAACAAGTGCAATTAATGAAGAGACGAGGAGGAGTTGGGCATGATCTTTCTCACCTGCGTCCAAAAGGTTCTCCGGTGAAAAACTCAGCTCTAACTTCGACAGGAGTAGTGCCGTTTATGGAGCGCTACAGCAATTCTACAAGGGAAGTTGCTCAAGATGGAAGAAGAGGAGCTCTCATGTTGACTCTTTCCATAAAACATCCCGATTCTGAAGCTTTTATTGATGCTAAAACCACCCCGGGTAAAATAACCGGAGCTAATGTATCTCTTCGTATTGACGACGAGTTTATGAGATGTGCTAAATCGGGTGAAAAATATCTTTTGAAATTCCCTGTGGATTCTGAAAGTCCAGATTACACTAAAGAAATTGATGCTGAGGCTTTATGGAAGAAAATTATTCATAATGCTTGGAAGAGTGCTGAACCGGGTGTTCTTTTCTGGGATACAATAACCCGTGAAAGTGTTGCAGATTGTTACGCTGATAAAGGGTTTAGAACTATTTCAACCAATCCATGTGGAGAAATACCTCTTTGCCCTTATGACAGTTGCAGGCTCTTGGCAATCAATCTCTACAGTTATGTAAAAAATCCGTTTGCTGATAATGCTGAATTTGATTTTGATCTTTTTCGCAAGCATGTGGGTATAGCTCAACGGATAATGGATGATATTATAGATCTTGAAATGCTCAAGATTGAAGAAATCATTAGAAAAATTGAAGAAGACCCGGAACCCGATGAAGTTAAAAGTACAGAGCTTAATCTTTGGCACAAAATTAAAAATAAAACGGGACTTGGACGTCGAACAGGTTGCGGCACTACAGGTGAAGGGGATATGTTGGCAGCCTTAGGTCTTAGGTATGGAACACCAGAGGCAACAGATTTTTCGGTTAAAGTTCATAAGGACCTTGCTTTAGCTTATTTCCGTTCCTCCGTTGACCTGGCTGAGCAAAGGGGTGCTTTCCCGGTGTTTAACGCTGAACTCGAGAAAAATAACCCATTTATAAATCGTCTTAAAGAAGCAGATCAGGCTTTAGTAGAGAAAATGCAAAAAGTGGGTAGGCGAAATATCGCTTGCCTTACAATTGCCCCCACCGGAACAACTTCATTAATGACTCAGACCACCTCAGGGATAGAACCGGTTTTTATGCCTGTGTATAAACGTCGTAGAAAAGTCAATCCCACTGATGAAAATGTAAGAATTGATTTTATAGATGAAGTTGGTGATTCTTTTGAGGAATACATCGTTTATCATCATAAATTTTTGACCTGGATGAAAATAAACGGTATTGAACCAAAAGAAAATATGACTTCTGAGGAGATAGATGAACTTGTTAAAAAATCTCCTTACTACAAGGCCACTTCTAATGATGTGGATTGGATGGAAAAAGTCAGGATGCAAGGGGCTATCCAAAAATGGGTGGATCATTCAATAAGTGTCACAATAAATCTACCCAATGATGTATCAGAAGAACTTGTGGAAAATTTATATGCTGAGGCTTGGAATTCAGGGTGTAAAGGTTGCACTGTGTATCGGGACGGATCAAGATCTAATGTTCTTGAGACAGTGAAAAAATCTTCAGATAATCATGTAGATGCACAACAAAGTCTTATCCATTCTATAGACCATGAGGTGAAACGGCCTATTGAATTGGAGGCTGATGTGGTGCGTTTCCAGAATAATAAAGAAAAGTGGATTGCATTTGTAGGACTTGCTGATGGGAAACCTTATGAGATTTTTACCGGTCTCGCTGATGATGAAGATGGGATTTTTTGTCCGAAAAGTGTCACTCATGGTAAAATCATTAAGGCTACGGATGAAAATGGAAAGAAAAGATATGATTTTCAATTCATCAATAAACGTGGTTACAAAACCACAATTGAGGGTCTTAGCGAGAAATTCAATCCTGAATTTTGGAATTATGCCAAACTGATTTCCGGCGTTCTTCGTTATGGAATGCCAATTGATCAGGTTCTTAAGTTGGTAGGTGGGCTTGAACTTGATTCCACCAATATCAACACATGGAAAAATGGAGTGGAAAGAGCCTTGAAGAAATATCTTCCAAATGGTACTGAAGCTAAAGGACACAAATGTCCTAACTGTGGAAATGAGACTCTGGTATATCAAGAAGGTTGTCTCATTTGCACTTCCTGTGGATCTTCCAGATGTGGATAAAAAAATATAATTAATAACAATAATAACTACTACTAATACATGAAAATCTCTTTTAACCTGAATTATCATACTCAGTGGGGTGAATCACTATATCTTTGTGGAGATTTAGTGCAATTAGGTGCAGGTGACCCTCGTGAAGCTCTCGAAATGAGTCTTGTATCCCCCGATCTTTGGAGAGTAGACGTGGATTTTGATGACACACCACCAGCATTCGATTTCTTCTTCGTCGTGAAATCTAAAGATAAAGAGTGGAGGTTTGAATGGGGTAAACCCCATCATTTTAGTGGTTGTCAAGGAGTATCAGAAGTTAAAATATTCAGCTCCTGGAAAGACATGCCGGTAGATAAACCTTATTATTCTTCTGCTTTCATCGATGGTATTCTAAAGCGCTCGAATAGAGATAGACAAATTCCCACTTTACCTGATAGTGTGCAACTGCATGTTAGTGCGCCCATGGTTTATCCTGATGAGGTATTGGCTATTTGCGGCGAGGGAAAGTTACTCGGAAATTGGTTGCCTTCCAAGTCTCTAATAATGAATGATGCGAATTATCCCGAGTGGACAGTGAATATTCCTCTTTCTGAATGTAAACAACCCTTCGAATACAAGTTTGTAGTTCTTAAGAAAGACACTCATGAAGCAGTGGCGTGGGAAACTGTCAACAATCGTATTTGTGGTTTCGTAAATGAAAAACCCGGAAGTCTAATTCTTGTTGATGGATTGAGATTTGCTAATCCACGTGATCATTGGAAAGGTGCAGGCACAGCTATACCTGTTTTTTCTATTCGTTCAAAGGAAGATAATGGCGTCGGTGATTTCCTCGACCTCAAAAAAATGGTTGATTGGTGTGTGATTACGGATCAAAAAATTCTTCAAGTTCTTCCTATTAATGACACAACTAAAACCAATACATGGGTGGATTCATATCCTTATAGTGCAAATTCAACTTTTGCTCTACACCCGATGTATATTCGACTTGAAGAAGTCGGAGTATTGAACGACTCTTCTAAAATGGATTATTACAGACAAGAATCCAATCGTCTCAATGAACTGAAAGAGGTAGATTATGAAGCTGTAAATAATCTAAAGGTCAATTATCTTAAAGAAATTTATAACCAGGAGGGTCCCGAGGTGCTTAACTCACGGGAGTACAAAGAATTTGTAGATAAGAACATTGAATGGTTGATGCCCTATTCAGCTTGGCGAGTGCTATGCAGCCAATTCAACACTCCTGACAACAATGCATGGGGAGAATATGCTGAGTTCGATTATAACAAAGTATCGGCTTATTGCAATGCACATAAAGAAGAAATCTACTTCCATTATTTTGTTCAATATCATCTTGACAAACAACTCCACGATGTGCGTGATTATGCTCATTCTAAAGGCGTGGTATTAAAAGGGGATGTACCCATAGGTATAAGTAGATATAGTGCGGATGCATGGCAATCTCCCAGACTCTTCAATATGGATTGTCAAGCGGGAGCTCCACCAGATGATTTCTCAGTGCTCGGTCAAAACTGGGGATTCCCGACCTATAATTGGGAAGAAATGTCAAAGAATGGTTTCCAATGGTGGAAAGCTCGTTTCCGGAAGATGGCTGAATACTTCGATGCTTATCGTATCGACCATATTTTAGGTTTCTTCCGTATTTGGCAAATTCCTTTGGATGCACTTCATGGTCTTTTGGGTTATTTCAACCCCGCACTCCCCTTCTCTCCGGAAGAGTTGCGACATTCTTATGATTTCTGGATAAATCCTGATATCCAAACCAAACCTTTAATATTGGAATGGATGCTTACCGATTTCTTTGGAGATAATACTCAGGAAGCTAAAGACTTATATCTTGATTATATCGGTGATGGTAGATATAAATTAAGAGATTTTGTTGACACTCAACTCAAAGTGGCCCGTTATTTTGCCGAATTAGAACACTCGGAAAAGAACTATCGCATAAGTCAGTCACTGCTCGGACTAATAGATGATGTGCTCTTTATTGAAGATCCATATAAGAAGGGTCATTACCATCCACGTATTGCGGCACAATTTACTTATCAGTTCCGAATATTGACTGATTATGAGAAATGGTGTTTCAATCGGCTATACAATGATTTCTTCTATCATCGTCACAATGATTTCTGGTATGGTAAGGCCATGTGGAAACTTCCACCACTCATTGATTGCACGGGAATGCTTTGTTGTGCGGAAGATTTGGGAATGATCCCGGATTGCGTTCCTGAGGTGATGGCAAGGCTCGAAATACTATCACTTGAAATTCAAAGAATGCCCAAAGATCCTAAACTTGAATTCGGTGATACATGGAGATATCCTTATTTCTCTGTGTGCACAACTTCTACTCATGACATGGGAGGAATTCGTGTATGGTGGGAAAGCGATAGAGCTGTTACCCAACGTTTCTTTAATAATGCACTTCATGAACATGGTGAGGCTCCTTACTATGCTGAACCCTGGATTTGCAAAAAGATTCTTGATCTTCAGCTAAATTCTCCTTCTATGTTCTGTATCATTCCTTTGGCCGACTGGTTATCAGCAGATGGTAATTTACGAAGAGAAAATCCTCATGAGGATCAGATTAACGAACCATCTAATCCTACTCACTACTGGAGATATCGTATGCACCTCACTGTAGAAGATCTAATTAATCAAAAAGATTTTAATACAGAAATGCGTAACGCTATTATTTCTTCAGCTCGATAATAAACAATAACTATAAAATTTTAGGCGATCCTTAAAGGTCGCCTAAAATTTTTAATGGTATATTTAACGGAAAAAATCTTGTCTGGATTTATCCTTTTCATTTAATACCGCATACCGACATGAATTCTTTTCTGAGTTCAGGGTTCTCATTGAACTTCCCGCTGGATTCAAATGTCACAGTCATAGAGTCTTGTTTTTCCACACCACGCATTTTCATGCATAAATGGGATCCTTCACAAGCCACAATCACCCCCTCATTAGGAATTATTTCGGAAATTTCTCTACAAATTTGTGCTGTAAGCCTTTCTTGCACCTGCAATCTTTTCGCATATACATCGACTATACGTGCCAATTTTGACAAGCCAAGAATTTTTCCTTTTGGAAGATAGCCTACACATATTTTGCCGAAAAAGGGCAATATATGATGTTCACACATGCTATAGAACTCTATATCCTTCACTATAACCATTCCGGAGCCATCATGCTCAAATATGGCTTTAGAGGCTATGTCGCAAGCTGATTGGGTGTAACCTTCCGTCACTGAAAACAAAGCTTTCGCAGCTCTTTCAGGAGTCTTTAATAAACCTTCCCGGCCAGGATCCTCTCCTATCAATCTCAAAATATCTCGATAGTGAGAGGCTATTTCGGAAATAATTTTTTCCTTATTCTCTCTCATTATTTTATAACTACAATCTGGCTTTTCACAACTCTCATTTCATTAGATAAATTGGGAAAAGCCTTCTTAAGTTCTGTCAAGGCACTGTTGGCTTCTGAGGCTGTTCGGAAATTTCCTACTCTCGTATACCAATTCGGTGAACTTGAAAATGTATATATCTGACCTTTGTATTTTGGAAACTTAGACAAGATCAGGTTTCCTCTCGATTTTGCTCTGCTTTCAAGTGTACTCTGGTTCCTCCCATCGCTGAATACCTGAATTCTATAACCGGCTATTTTGTTGATTCCGCTTTTTAATTCAGAACCATTTTTTTTGCCGTAAGAACTTTGTAGAAGGGCTTCAAGTATAGAAGGAGGTATATCAATGGTTATATTACCATTGGATTCCTCCATTATTTTTTCAATTGGATTGACATTTTCATTTGTTTGAGGAAATCCCCAAACAAATGAAAATGTCAACAAGAGCAAAAACGAAATTTTTTTCATTGAATTAATTAAATGCTTCTACAATTCCCATGAAAGATGGAGCTTCTAAAGATGCTCCCCCTATAAGACCTCCATCTACATCAGGTTTGCTGAATAGTTCCTTGGCATTACCCGGTTTGCATGAGCCACCATATAGTATGGATGTATTATCTGCTATTTCCTTGCCATATTTATCGGCTATAACTTTCCTTATATGTGCATGCATGTCTTGTGCCTGATCTGCTGTTGCTGTCTTGCCTGTTCCTATTGCCCAAACAGGTTCATAAGCAATAACTATTTTCGAGAAATCTTCTGCTGATAGTTCAAATAGAGCTTCAACTTGACCTTTAACAACTTCGTTATATGTACCGTTTTCTCTTTCCTCAAGAACTTCACCTACACAAAAAATAGGAATAAGATGATTCTCAAGGGCAAGTTTTGTCTTCTTAAGAAGTTGCTCGTTATTTTCTCCAAAATATTGACGTCTTTCACTGTGACCTAATATCACATGTGATGCTCCTGTGGATTGAACCATTGCAGCACTAACCTCACCTGTATAGGCTCCTTTTGCATGTTCAGAACAATTCTCAGCCCCCAATTTAAGAGGCTCGTCAATAACTCCCTTCACTGATACAAGATGGGTGAAGGGAACACATATCACAACTTCGCATTTAGCGGGTTTTTCTCTTAATAAATCATTTACTTGGCTTGCAAGCTCAACTCCTTCTTCGAGAACCGTATTCATTTTCCAGTTTCCCGCAACAATATTCTTTCTCATTATCAAAATATTTTATTGAGTTTATTTCCTTTTGCAAAGGTAACTTTTTTTAACCTATTTCTACTGATTATTATCATTATTTTTTATTTGGCACATATCTTGCTTATTTATTTTATCCATCTTTACTAACTTTGCAGAATACACTTTCAACAATGGAATATAAACTCACATCAGATTATAAACCCACAGGCGACCAACCAGAAGCAATAGCAGAACTTGTTAAAGGCATTGAAGGCGGAAATCCTCATCAAACACTTTTAGGTGTCACCGGTTCGGGTAAGACCTTTACAATGGCTAATGTCATTCAACAGGTAAAACGTCCAGCTCTTATTCTTTCCCATAATAAAACTCTTGCTGCTCAGTTGTATTCTGAGTTCAAAACTTTCTTCCCGGAAAATTCCGTTCAGTATTTCGTGAGTTATTACGATTATTATCAACCGGAAGCTTATATACCCACAAGCGATAAATATATTGAAAAAGACTTAATGATCAATGATCAAATTGAGCGCCTAAGACTTTCAACTGTTGCTTCTCTTCTTTCAGGACGACGTGACTTAGTAGTTGTCTCAAGTGTCAGTTGTATATATGGTATGGGAAATCCTGAAGATTTCTCTCAAAGTGTGATCGAAATTAAGGTGGGACAAAAGATCAATCGAAACACTTTAATGCGTCGCCTTGTAGATGCTTTGTATTCCAGAAGTGAAATAACTCTTGCTCCGGGTGAATTTCGAGTGAAAGGTGATACCCTTGATATTATGCTTTCTTTTGAGGAAATTCAATTAAGAGTGTTATTTTGGGGTGATGAAATTGAAAAAATACAAACTGTTGACCCTCTTTCAGGTCTTACTTTATCCAATCTTGAAGGGTTCAAGATTTATCCGGCCAATATATTCGTCACAACTCAAGAAAGAATGGGCAACGCAATCGATCAGATTTCAATCGACCTTGGCAAACAGTGCGATTTCTTTGCTAAGGAAGGAAGAATGCTTGAAGCTGATCGTCTTCGTGAAAGAGTTTCTTACGATCTTGAAATGATGAAATCTATCGGTCATTGCTCAGGAATCGAAAACTATTCCCGCTATTTTGATGGTCGTGAGCCTGGTATGAGACCTTTCTGTCTGCTTGATTATTTCCCACGTGATTTTATTACTATTATTGATGAAAGTCATGTAACTATTCCTCAACTAAGAGGCATGAACGGTGGTGATCTTTCTCGCAAAATGAATCTTGTAGAATATGGGTTTCGCCTCCCTGCTGCTATTGATAATCGACCTCTCAAATTCGAGGAGTTTGAGGCTCTTACTCCCCAAAAAATTTATGTTAGTGCTACTCCAGGTGATTACGAATTAATTAAAAGTGAAGGTGTCTTCACCGAACAGGTAATTCGTCCTACCGGACTACTTGATCCTGAAATTGATGTGCGTCCCACCATGAATCAAATAGATGATCTTATGGAAGAAGTGCGTATTCGAATTGAAAGAAATGAAAGAGTATTAATCACCACTCTCACCAAACGAATGGCAGAGGAATTGGATTCTCATCTTAGAAAATGGGGAGTAAATAGCGCTTATATTCATAGTGATGTCGACACCCTTGAAAGAATTCGTATTCTTGAAGATCTTCGAGATGGAGTATATGATGTTTTAGTAGGTGTTAACCTTCTTAGGGAAGGACTCGATCTCCCTCAAGTGAGCCTTGTGGTGATTCTGGATGCTGACAAAGAAGGATTTCTTCGTAATCACAGATCGCTTACACAAACTGCCGGCCGTGCGGCTCGTAATGTAAATGGAAAGGTTATTATGTATGCCGACAAAATCACCGATAGTATGCAACGTACTATTGATGAAACTGAACGAAGAAGAGCAAAACAAATTCTATATAATGAGAAAAACGGTATTATCCCCTCTCCTATCATTAAGAAATCTTCAGCCAGAGAGTTAATTACTTTATATGGAGGTGATTCGCCTGAAATTGAACCTATTTCCAGCAAAGATAAATTCAAGAAGCCTATCAATATCCCGAGACCATATGTTGAAGAGGAACATGAATTAGGTATGGCAGCGGATCCTGTAATTGAATACATGTCGATTGACGAACTGAAGCTAAGAATAGAAAAAGTAAATGAAGAAATGCTTAAGGCCGCAAAACGTACTGATTTCTTGGAAGCTGCCAAATTCCGTAATGAACTTATTGAATTAAAGGAAATTCTGGACACAAGGACTCATGAACCATAAAGGAGTAAACTTCAATGGAGATCAGTAAAAAATATTTTCTTCCCACAACAAAGGATGAAATAGAAAAATTAGGTTGGGAGCAACCGGATATCATCCTCTTCACAGGTGACGCATATGTAGATCACCCTTCATTCGGAGCTGCCGTAATTGGTCGAGTTTTACAGAATGCAGGATATAAAGTTGCATTGGTTCCCCAACCTAACTGGCGAGATGATCTCAGGGATTTCAAAAAACTGGGAGTTCCTCGCCTTTTCTTCGGGGTTTCTGCCGGAGCAATGGATTCCATGGTGAATCACTACACAGCCAATAGAAGACTACGACACACAGATGCTTACACTCCCGGAAATAAGCATGGAATGCGTCCTGACTATCCCACAATAGTTTATTCTACTATTTTAAAAGAATTATTCCCGGATATACCGGTAATTGCAGGGGGTATAGAAGCTTCACTAAGAAGGGTTTCACATTATGATTATTGGCAAAATAAATTAAAACCATCTATACTCTTGGAAAGTAAAGCTGACATGCTTTGCTATGGCATGGGAGAAAAAACTATGCTTGAATTGGCAGATAGATTGGCTGCCGGAGAAAATATCAATGAAATTACAAATATACCACAAACAGTTTTTTTCTCAAATGAAATACCCTCTTCAGAAGATATAGTCTTAAACAGTTATGAAAATTGTCTTAAAGATAAAACGCTTCAATCTCAGAATTTTAGAAAAGTAGAGGAAGAATCAAATAAATATAATGGTAAGGTTATTTGGCAACAACATGGTGACAGGATGGTAAAAATTAATCCCATGCATCCGCCCATGTCGCAGGAAGAAATTGATGCAATCTATTCTCTTCCATTCACTCGCATACCGCATCCTCGTTACAAGGGAAAAGTCATTCCGGCCTATGAGATGATAAGACATTCCGTTACTCTTCATCGCGGTTGTTTCGGTGGATGTGCTTTTTGCACTATATCGGCTCACCAGGGTAAATTTATTTCTTCTCGCTCTAAAAAATCTATTTTAAAGGAGGTGGATCAAATCACTAAAATGAACGATTTTAAAGGTTATATCTCTGATTTGGGTGGTCCATCTGCTAATATGTATGCTCTCGAAGGTCAAAATAAAGAATTATGTAAGAAATGTGTAAAACCCTCTTGTCTGCATCCTGTTATTTGCCGGAATCTTGATTTAGATCATTCAAAACTTCTTGATATTTATAAATCTGTAGATGCTAATAAAAAAATCAAGAAAGCCTTTATAGGTAGTGGTGTTCGTTATGACCTTGCAATGGCACCTACTAATAATCCAAAGATACAAGCGGCAAATCAAGAGTATATTTCAGAACTTATAAAAAATCATGTTAGCGGTAGATTAAAGGTGGCCCCGGAACATACCTCTGATAAAGTTCTTAATATAATGAGAAAACCATCATTCTCTCTTTTCAAAAAGTTCAAGGGAATATTTGATGGTATCAATAAAAAATATAACCTAAATCAGCAACTTATACCATATTTCATTTCTTCTCATCCCGGTTGTGATCTTAATGATATGGCTGAATTGGCCGCTGATACTAAAGATCTGAATTTTCATCTTGAACAGGTTCAGGACTTCACTCCTACTCCAATGACACTGGCTTCAGAAATATTTTATTCAGGTATACATCCATATACCGGGGAGAAAGTTTATACTGCTACTCAAGAGAAAGAAAAACTTGCCCAAAGAAGAATGTTCTTTTGGTATAAACCGGAAGAAATCAATGCTATTAAACAAGATTTGAAAAAAATCAATCGTTTTGACATCCTTAAAAAATTATTTCCATTAAATTTGAAAAAATATAAAAATAACACTTTTAAATAACCTCTCGATGAACAAAACTTCTATTATCATGGGTTCTTTGGTTCTTCCCCTTCTTGCCTCCTGTGGCCATGAAGAGAAAAATGAACAAAAAATTATAGAAAAACCAAGCATCGAAGTAAAAAATGGTATGCTGACACCGGAAGTGCTTGAAGCTTTCGGTCGAATCTCTCAGGCAACCCCTTCACCCGATGGTTCTTCTATCATTTTCACTCTTTCCTATGAAGACATTCAGGAAAACAAGTCGAATGCGGAAATCTACAAAATGAATATCGATGGTTCCGAAATGACCAGACTCACTACTACAGCATCTTCGGAGTCAAACATTCGCTGGATTGAAAATGGGGAAAAAATAGCATTTTTACGTAAAGATGACGAACTGAATTCATTACAGGTCTTTGTTATGAATGCGGATGGCACAGGTGTGAAGAGACTGTCTGACGTTAAGAATGGTATTGAATGTTTTGAAATATCTCCCGATGGAAAGAAAATAGTTTATGGATCTCCAATTGACGATTTCAACAAAAAAGATGATGAATTATTCAAGGACCTTCCAAAAACTACCGGTCGCGTGGTAGATGATCTAATGTATAAACATTGGGATGAATGGGTTACTCAAATACCTCATCCTTTCGTGGCTGACTTTACTTTAGATGGCATTTCCAATGCCAAAGATATTATGGAAGGCGAACCTTATGAATGTCCTATGCGGCCCTTCGGTGGTTCCGATGCTTTTGCATGGGCTCCTGACGGAAAATCTCTTGTATATGTCAGCCGGAAACTAAAAGGTAAAGACTATTCTTTTTCCACTGATAGTAATCTTTATCTTTACAATATTGAGAATGGAAGTACAAAATGTCTTACAGAAGGAATGCCGGGTTATGACACGGATCCCGTTTTCTCTCCCGATGGCTCTAAACTTGCATGGATGTCGATGGCTACTCCTAAATATGAAAGTGATAAGAAACGTTTAATGATTCTTAATATGCAATCAGGCGAGATGACCGATCTCACAGCCAATTGGGATTATTGGCCGGAACAAATCGCCTGGAGTCCCAACGGAGAAGCAATATGGTTTGTGGCTTATTATCAAGGTACAGAACCGGTTTTCAAAATTAATTTAGCCGATTCTAACATTGAAACAATTGCTGAAGGAATCTGTGATTATGCTTCAGTGGCTCCAATTTCTGATTCTGCGGCCATATCACTACGACATTCTATGAGAGAACCAAATGAAATTTTCTGCATTACTCAAGGCCAAGAAGTAAAACAATTGACATCAGTCAATACAGAACTTCTTGCCCAATTAAAACTGGGAGAAGTTCAAAAGGTGATGGTTCCAACAACAGATGGCAAGGAAATGCTTTCATGGTTGATTCTTCCTCCTGATTTTGATCCAAACAAGAAATATCCTGCAATCCTTTATTGTCAGGGAGGGCCGCAAAGTGCTGTAAGTCAATTCTGGAGCTACCGCTGGAATTTTATGATTATGGCAGCAAATGGTTATGTAGTCATAGCACCCAACCGTCGAGGGGTACCTGGGTTTGGTGAAGAATGGAATCGCCAGATTTCCGGAGATTATGGAGGACAGAATATGAAAGACTATCTTTCAGCCGCTGACTATATTGCAGCCCAACCATATGTTGACAAGTCTAAAATCGGTGCTATCGGTGCAAGTTACGGAGGTTTTTCCGTTTATTGGTTGGCTGGTCATCATGAAGGAAGATTCGCAGCTCTGATAGCTCACGCCGGTATCTTCAATCTTGAAGCCCAATATCTTGAAACTGAAGAAATGTGGTTCGCTGATTTCGATTTGGGAGGTCCTTACTGGGATAAGACAAATGAAATCGCTAAAAAAACTTATTCCAATTCACCCCATCTCTTTGTAAATGATTGGACTGCTCCAATCTTAGTCACAGTCGGTGAACTGGATTATCGTATTCTGGCTTCTCAAGGTATGATGGCGTTCAATGCCGCAAAGATGCATGGTCTCGAATGTGAAATGCTCGTTTTCCCTGATGAAAACCATTGGGTTCTTAAACCACAAAACGCAATCCTATGGCAACGAGTTTTCTTCCGTTTCCTGGATAAATACCTTAAACAATAAGTTACCTATACTCTATTTAGGGCTGATGAAATCAAATTTCATCAGCCCTATTATTTTATCCATCTGCCACTTATCCTTGCTACCTATTATTAGGTATTTTAAGATTACAATCGTTTTTGCATTTCTTATTTATTTAATTTTGTAATTGGTTTTCCGTATTTATACTTTATGAGACTCTCAGACTTAAAACCGGGTGAAACCGGTGTCATAGTGAAAATCTTGGGGCATGGCGCTTTCCGTAAAAGGGTCATGGAAATGGGTTTTGTAAAAGGAAGAGAAATAACACTTGTCCTGAACGCACCTTTACAAGATCCAATAAAATTCCATCTTATGGATTATGAAGTGTCTCTGCGTAAATCGGAGGCGAATATGATAGAAATAGAACCAATTGATGAGTGGGAACATCAATTGGAAGAAAAAATTCATGTCACACCTATTACGGAAACTAATGATTCTCTTAAGGTCAGTAAAGCAAAAACTATTAATATTGCTCTTGTAGGGAATCCTAACTGTGGTAAGACTTCTCTTTTCAACATCGTTTCCGGAGCTCATGAACATGTTGGCAATTATGCGGGCGTCACAGTAGGTGCAAAGGAAGGAAAAATGAAGTATAAAGGATATATGTTTAACGTTGTTGATCTCCCCGGAACATATTCCCTATCTGCTTATTCTCCGGAAGAACTTTATGTGATGCGTTATCTTAAAGAAGAGACTCCGGATATAATTGTGAATGTAGTAGTCGCTTCAAATTTGGAACGGAATCTTTTCCTCACTACCGAACTTATCGATATGAACCGAAGTATGGTAATTGCTCTCAACATGTTCGATGAATTGGAAAAGAAAAATATAAAACTTGAGCATGAGATGCTCGGTAAAATGTTAGGTGTTCCAATTGTTCCCACCATAGCAGCCACAGGGTGGGGAATCAATGATCTTCTGGATACTATAATACAGGTTTACGAACTTCAAAACCCGGATACTCGTCATATTCATATCACTTTGAGGCCCGAAATCGAGGAATCGGTTAGGAAACTCGTAGATGCTCTTAAAGAAGATACTGATCTTCCTCAGAGGTTTTCTCCTCGTTTTCTTGCAATCAAATTGCTGGAAAAAGATCCTGAAATGAAGAGAATGCTTGAGAAATATCCAAATTATTCTAATTGGGAAAAAATTAGAGATAATCAAAATGCTCGACTTGAGAAAAATCTTGGGGAAGATGCCGGGGCTCTAATTTCAGCGGAAAAATTTGGATTCATCCAAGGTGCCTTGGCTGAAACTATGTTTTCCGAAGGCCAAAAAGTGGATAATTCCACAAAAATTATAGATGCATTTGTCACCAATAAGTTATTTGGTTTTCCTATTTTCCTCTTGATAATGTGGCTGATGTTTTGGGCTACTTTCCAAATCGGCTCTTATCCGATGGAATGGATTGAATATCTGATTTCTTGGTTTTCCGAATTGATAGGTCATTATATGCCGGAGGGACCTCTTAAAGATTTAATCCTTGATGGAATTATTGGAGGAGTAGGCTCAGTGATTGTTTTTCTCCCTAACATCTTGATTCTTTATACTTTCATTTCTTTTATGGAAGACTCGGGGTACATGGCCAGGGTTGCATTTATTATGGATAAACTTATGCATAAGATGGGACTACATGGTAAATCATTTATTCCAATGGTTATGGGATTCGGATGCAATGTGCCGGCAATAATGTCTACAAGAATTATTGAAAGCCATTCCAGCAGATTGATAACTATTCTTATAAATCCTTTCATCAGTTGCTCTGCCCGTATACCTATTTACGTTCTTCTTGCCGGTGCTTTTTTCCCTAATTATGGTGCGTGGATATTTGTAGGGCTTTATCTCTTAGGTATAGTGGTGGCAGTTATAACTGCTCGATTAATGAGACGTTTCTGGTTTAAAACAGATGAAACTCCTTTCGTGATGGAGTTACCTCCCTATCGGGTGCCCACATGGAAAGCAACAATTAGAAATATGTGGTCGAAAGCTGACCAATATATTAAAAAAATGGGAGGTCTTATTTTGGTTGCTTCTATAATAATTTGGGCACTTTCATATTTCCCTCGATACAATGAAAATGATGTTCCGAAGGATTTCGGAAACAATACAATGGCTGAACTACCGGAAGAAATATTGATTAATGCTGATGAAGAAAAACTATCCGAAGTGATTTTAAATGAATATCAGGAGAGTCATTCAATCTTAAGTTATATAGGGAGGTTCGTGCAACCTGTTATGGAACCTCTTGATTTAAGTTGGAAAGCCTGTTGTGCTCTACTTGCAGGATGTGCAGCTAAAGAGGTGGTGGTGTCAACTCTCGGTGTGTTATATGTGGGTGATGATGATGCCGAATTACTATCTGTGAGACTGAAGACTCCTTCAAAAATTACCGGAAAGGCACCATTTACACCGGCCTCAGCTTTAGGTTTTCTTGTTTTTGTCCTTTTATATTTCCCTTGTGTTGCCACAATAACAGCAATAGTGAAGGAAACCGGAACTTGGAAATGGGGACTGTTTTCGGTTCTTTATAACACCTCGATTGCATGGGGTTTAGCTTGGATCACTTTCCGCATAGCTCTCCTTTTTTAAATTTTAATCACAAATTTATACGAGACAAAAAAAATGTCCGAATATGAATCCGGACATCTTTATAAATATATTATTAAACTTTATTCAATTCCTGCTAAAGGTTGATATTCTAATGTGGGTTTCTCATCTCCATCATTATATGTGACGTTGATAGTTCCGCCAATTTGACATTCAGAATTCAATTTTAACATTAGCTCGGCCAACTCATCTTCAAGATATTTTTGGATGGATCTTTTCAATGGTCTCGCTCCGAAATTTCTGTCATAACCTTTCTCGGCCATGAAATTCTTGGCAGAATCACTGATTGTTAGAGTAAAGCCTAATTTCTCAACTCGTGAAAAATAATCTTTCAACTCGATATCAATTATCTTGATTATAGCTTCTTTTTCAAGCTGATCAAACATTATTATATCATCCACACGGTTTAAGAACTCCGGCGAGAAGGCTCGGTTCAGGGCTTTAGAAATAACTCCATGTGCCTGTTGCTTGGAAATTTCTTCAGTATTGAAACCTACTCCGCCACCAAATTCCTTTAATTGTCGTGAACCAACATTACTTGTCATTATAAGGATAGTATTTTTGAAATCTATTTTCCTTCCTAATGAGTCAGTAAGCCTTCCTTCATCCATCACTTGAAGAAGAAGATTAAACACATCGGGATGAGCTTTCTCAATTTCATCCAGTAACACAACAGAATATGGATGTCTTCTCACTTTTTCTGTCAATTGTCCACCTTCTTCATAGCCAACGTAACCCGGAGGAGCTCCAACAAGCCTCGATACAGTGAATTTTTCCATAAATTCACTCATATCCATCCTTATCAATGCATCCTTTGAATCAAAAAGATATTCAGCTATCTTCTTAGCAAGATGTGTCTTCCCGACTCCTGTAGGACCTAAGAACATGAACACACCTATAGGTTTATCCGGATTCTTCAATCCTATCCTGTTCCTTTGAATAGCTTTCACCACTTTCTTGATGGCATCATCTTGGCCAATAACAGCACCTTCAAGAATATCTCCCATTTTGAGAAGACGTGTGCCTTCTGCTTGGGCAATCCTTTGGGTAGGAACTCCGGTCATCATTGCAACAACCTGTGCCACATTTTCCTCATCAACCTGTTGCCTTTCGCTGTCGATCCTTTTTTCCCATTCTTGCTTAGCTTTTTCAAGCTCGGCTTTTTTCTTAGTTTCTGAATCTCTAAGCTGAGCAGCCAATTCAAAGTTCTGGGCTTTAGCAGCTGCCAATTTTTGTTCCGTTACTTCCTCAACTTCCTTCTCCAGTTTTTCTATCTCTTCGGGGACAACTATATTGGAAATATGCACTCGTGAACCCGCCTCGTCGAGGGCATCCAATGCTTTGTCCGGAAAATTACGGTCGCTTACATACCTTTGTGTCAGGTCCACGCAAGCTTGTAAGGCTTCATCTGTGTAATTCACATTATGATGTGATTCGTATTTGTCTTTTACTTTCCGAAGGATTTCCAATGTTTCTTCCGGACTGGTTGGTTCAACCATCACTTTCTGGAACCTTCTTTCTAAAGCACCGTCTTTTTCAATATTCTGACGGTACTCATCAAGTGTGGTGGCTCCCACACATTGGATTTCACCTCTGGCCAATGCCGGTTTCAACATATTTGCTGCGTCCATCGAACCGGCCGCTCCTCCAGCTCCAACTATAGTATGAATCTCATCTATAAAGAGAATTATATCCGGATTCTTTTGAAGTTCGTCCAAAACAGCTTTAATTCTCTCTTCAAATTGTCCGCGATATTTTGTGCCTGCCACCATGCCTGCCATATCCAGACCAATAACTCTCTTATTGAACAGAACTCTGGGCACTTGATGTTGCACAATTCTTAATGCAAGACCTTCTACAATAGCTGACTTACCAACACCGGGCTCCCCTATCAAAACGGGATTGTTTTTTTTCCGCCTGGAAAGAATCTGTGCGAGTCGCTCAATTTCCGTCTCACGTCCCACAACAGGATCAAGAGAACCATCTGAAGCGGCTTTTGTCATGTCATATCCAAACTTATCAAGGGCTGGAGTATCTGATTTCTTGCCGTTCCCTTTTTGTGGGTTACCTTGTCCTTTAGGAGCATTGCCGCCAAATTGTCCAAATGGTGACATCTCTTCTTCATCTTCTTCGTCGTCACCGAAATTCTTTCCTCCTTTCGGTAATTGCATATCACTGATATTTTGTATAGTGATGTCGAAATTGAGATATTTTTCCTTTATTTTCTTTAAAATTTCACTATCCATTCCTCTCTGGTCATGTATCAATGCTAATAATATATGTTCACCAGAAACTACATTTGCATTCATTTTTCGAGCTTCAGAAACGGCAAGATGCAGATGTCTGATGGCAGACAATGATATCTTGAAATGTTGTTCAAATAAAGTGGTGCTCTCTTTAGGAGCTTCTACTGATTGGAGATAATCCTCCAATTCTTGAGCTATCTCTGAAACAGGAATATTCAAATGGCTCAAGATTCTGAAAGCATATCCTTCTTGGTTATGTAATGCACACAAGACAAAATGTTCGCTTAGAATCACCGGCGAATTGAATTTCCTGGCTTCTTGGTATGCAGTTTCCAATATGGGTCGGAACTGCTTTGAATAGTCATTTTTCATTAATATTTTCCTTGGTTTTTTACCTGTTTATATTTCTGATTATTATAATAGCAAATTATGTGCCAATATTATTTAAACCAATTTTCTATCTTTTTCAAGGTTTGCGGTATTCAGTAAATTTTTGTAACTTTGCCTATGGCTTAAATAGGCAATTTTGTGTCTTTTGAGTCTTAAATGTAATTATAATGCAAGGTGATGATAAGATTATTCCGATTAATATAGAATCGGAAATGAAAAGTGCCTATATCGATTATTCGATGTCGGTAATAGTCTCTCGTGCCCTTCCGGATGTGCGTGATGGATTCAAACCCGTACATCGCAGGGTGCTTTACGGAATGAATGAACTTGGAAATTTCTTTTCCGGCGATACTAAGAAATCTGCGCGTATTGTTGGAGAAGTGATGGGTAAATACCATCCCCATGGCGATAGCTCCATCTATATGACTATGGTGCGTATGGCTCAGGAATGGTCGCTCAGATATCCCCTCGTTTTTGGTCAGGGGAATTTCGGTTCTATCGATGGCGACTCTCCTGCCGCTATGCGATACACTGAGGTTAAACTCGATCGAATGGGCGAAGAAATGCTTCGTGATATAGATCGGGAAACTGTTGACTTCGTTCCAAATTTCGATAATACTCTCGAAGAACCTTCCGTTCTACCCACTCGTATACCAAACCTACTCGTTAATGGTGCTTCAGGTATCGCGGTTGGTATGGCAACTAACATGCCTCCTCATAATCTGACAGAATCCCTAAACGCATGTATCGCTCTCATAGATAATCCCGAAATTGATATTGATGGATTGATGCAATATATCAAGGCTCCGGATTTTCCAACAGGAGGTGAAATTTTCGGGCTCCAGGGGGTGAAGGATGCTTTCCTCACGGGTAAAGGACGTATCGTGATTCGTGCTAAGGCTGAAATAAAAAATACAGGTACTCACGAACAGATCGTGATCTCTGAGATACCTTATGGAGTAATTAAAAATGACCTTGTAAAAAGCATTGCTGATCTGGCTATAGAGAAAAAAGTGGATGGCATTGCTGACATTAAAGATACATCTGCTCGTGGCGTTATGCACATCGCCATTGAAATCAAACGCGATGCTAATGCTAATGTAGTTTTAAACAAACTTTTTAAACTTACTCAACTCCAAACCACTTTTAGTGTCAATAATGTGGCTTTAGTTAATGGACGCCCTAAGACACTTAATTTAAAAGAACTTCTTGAAGCGTTCGTGGAACATAGACATGAAGTGGTGATTCGTAGAACTCGTTATGAGTTGAGAAAAGCGGAGGAAAGAGCCCATATACTTCGCGGTTTAATGATTGCATGCGATAATATTGATGAAGTTATCGCAATAATTCGTTCTTCTCGAACCACTGATGAGGCGCGCCAACGTCTATCAGAAAAATTCGAGCTCGATGAAATTCAGACAAGAGCTATTGTGGAGATGCGTCTAAGGCAGCTCACCGGGCTCGAAATGGAGAAGTTGAGAAAGGAATATGATGAGTTGATGAAACTTATAGCTCATTTGAACGATATCCTTAACAACGATGAGGTTTGTAAACAAGTAATGAAGGATGAACTCATCGAAATACGTGATAAATATGGAGATGAAAGACGCACTAAGATTAATCCTTTCGCAGGTGATCTTAATGCAGAAGATTTCTATGCCGATGATGAAATGATAATCACTATTTCTCATCTTGGTTATATTAAACGCACTCCTCTCAGTGATTTCAGAGCTCAAAATCGTGGTGGAGTTGGTTCTAAAGGTAGTGATACACGAGACTCTGATTTCATAGAATATATTTATCCGGCTTCAAATCATAACTATATGCTTTTCTTTACAAAGAAAGGTAGATGTTATTGGCTTAAGGTTTATGAAATTCCCGAAGGGGCTAAAAACACTAAAGGAAGGGCTATACAAAACCTTTTGAACCTTGACTCTGATGATGAGGTCAATGCATTCATCCGCATTAAAAGTTTTGATGATCCTGAGTTCAATAAGACTCATAATTTAATATTCTGTACTAAACAAGGAGTTATAAAAAAGACTTCTCTCGAAGCTTATTCACGCCCACGTGCAAATGGTGTTAATGCTATTATTATTCGGGAGGACGACCAAGTGATCCAGGTGAGACTGACAGATGGAAATTCTGAGGTTATTATTGCGGATAAGGAAGGACGGGCAATAAGATTCCATGAAAGTAAAGTGCGAGAAATGGGACGTATGTCCACCGGAGTTAGAGGTATGACATTAGGAGAAGAGGGTGATGAAGTAATAGGAATGATTACTATGGTAGAAGGTACTCAAGATACTGTTATGGTAGTCTCCGAAAATGGTTATGGCAAACGTTCTGCACTTGATGATTATCGAATCACAAATCGTGGAGGAAAGGGTGTTAAGACTATGAATATTACAGAAAAAACCGGCTCCCTCGTAGCTATTAAAAGTGTAAACGATTCCAACGACTTGATGATTATCAATCAAAGTGGCATCACACTTCGCATGTCAGTAGCTGATATTCGTGTAATGGGAAGAAACACTCAGGGTGTTAAACTTATCGACCTGGCAAAAAGAGGCGACACTATCGCATCGGTTTGCAAAGTCGACAGCGATCCTCAAGAAGAAATCCAGGAAGAAGAAAATCAAGAAGCTTCTCAAGAAGAATAACAACATCAATAACAACATACTTATCATGAAAAAATTAGTATCTCTTTTGCTCGCTATCGGAGTGTCTGCACCTTTATTCGCTGCCCCTAATACTCCGGTTACTTTGGCTAAGAAGTCTAAAGACTTATCTGAAGCCCGTAGTCTTATTAAACAGGCTATCAATGATCCTCAATACAATCAACAGGCAGAGACATATTATGTAGCCGGAGAAATAGAGCTTAATGCTTATGATAATGGTTACAAAACCAAAATGATCAATCCTGATGATCCTTCTGCTTCTGTGGATGCTTTGGGCGAGGCTCTTTATAATGCTTACAATTATTTCCTCCAGGCACTCCCCTTGGATTCTCTCCCAAATGAAAAAGGACAGATTAAACCCAAATATAGTAAGGATATTTATAATAAGTTAAAGGGTCACCTCGGTGATTTCTTCACTATTGGTGCTGACTATTACAATAATAAAGAATATTACCCTCAGGCTTATCAAGGTTTCTTGATTTATAGTGATATTCCGACACTTTTGATTACAAACGATCCTTCTATAGTAAATCAAGAACAAATTGCCACTTCATATTTCAACGCTGGTTTGGCTGCTTCTCAAGGTGGTGCAACTGAAGCAAGTGCTGAAGCTTTCAAGAAAGCTCGTCTTGCCGGCTATGCTCAGCCAGAAGCCACTATATATGAGATAGCATGCTGGCAGACTATAGCTCAGCAAGATGAAAACAGAGCTGAAGAGGCTCAAAATCATATTCTTGAAGCCGCTCAGGCAGGTATTGACCAATTTGGTATTGAGCAGTCTATCTTTATAAATAATCTCATCAATTCATTGGTGAATGAAAACCAGAGCGATGCTGCAATCGCTAAACTCAATGACCTCATTGCTCAAAATCCTGATTCACCTAATCTTTATGGTCTGAGAGGTTATGTCTACGATCGTCTTGAAAATGATGACCTTTCTGAAGCTGATTATCGCAAAGCTGCCGATCTTCCTACTGCTGATTTCGAAACTCTTAAAAATGCAAGTAACAAACTTTATCGTGTGGGCACCGCTAAGTTGAATGCTCTTGAAGGAACTTCAGCTGATGCTGCAGCACGTGAAAATATCAAAAACAATTATTTCCTCCAAGCTCAGAAATACGCTCAACAAGCTAATGAAATGCAACCGGGAGATTCTTATATCCAAAATATTCTCGACAGCATTGACTATGCTGTGACAACATTCTTTAATTAATATAATTTTTTCCATATGTATAGGGGAGAGCTCATAAAGCCCTCCCCTTTTCAATGTTCTCTAATTTCTTCTTCGGCCTTAAAACATAATAGGATTTTTATTAATTTTGCGAAAATTTTATAAACTCTAATCTTTCGTTATTAAAATGAAAGGATATATTGTGACCATTCTGTTATTGATAGTTTCGAATGTCTTCATGACTTTCGCATGGTACGGTCATTTAAAACTTCAAAGTACGGGAATATCAAAAAACTGGCCTTTGTTTGTGGTGATTTTGGTTTCTTGGGGTATAGCTCTTTTTGAATATAGTTTCCAGGTGCCAGCTAACAGAATGGGATTCCAAGAAAACGGTGGTCCTTTTTCTCTTTTCCAATTAAAAATAATTCAGGAAGTTATAACTCTAACAGTATTTACAATTGTAGCTATGTTCCTTTTTCAAGGTGAAAAACTTCATTGGAATCACATTGCTGCATTCCTTTGTTTAATAGGTGCTGTATGTTTCACCTTCCTTCCTAAAGATTGATTTTATGTTGTCTTATCATTTTGCACCTGTGCAAGGTCATACTGATGCTGCGTATAGGCACTTCCATTCTAAGATTTACGGAGGCGACCTCATTTATTATACACCTTTTATTAGATGGGAAAAAGACGGCATCAGACCAAGAGATATAAAGGATATTACTTCAGAATTAAATAATGGGACTCATCTCGTGCCACAGATTATATTTCGGGATGCTAATGAATTAAATTCTTTAGTAAATAAACTTAAGGAATTGGGAATTAAAGAAATCGATCTGAATATGGGTTGTCCTTTTCCTTTGCAAACCGGACATGGAAGAGGTGCAGCTACAATTAAGAATGACGAATTAGCCAAAGAAGTGGTTAAGTGTGTCACCGCAAACCCTGAAATCTCATTTTCAATTAAAATGAGATTAGGAATGCAAGATTCAGAGGAATGGAAGATTTTGATACCCTATTTAAATCAAATAAACCTGAAACATATTGCTCTACATCCAAGAATTGCTAAACAACAATATAGTGGAGATGTAGATTTAAATCAGTTCGGCAATTTTTTAAAAGCAAGCAAAAATCCTGTGATATATAACGGAGATATAAAATCAATTGAAGATATTAATTCGGTTGTAGAAAAATTTCCCGACATTTCGGGGATAATGTTGGGAAGAGGTCTATTGGGACGCCCTTCTTTAATTGATGAATATAAAGAAGAAAGCGAATGGGATGAAGAAGTTAGGAAAACTAAGATGTTGGAGTTTCATAGACTTTTATTCGCACATTATTCTATGGTGCTCTGCGGCAATGCACAAGTTATCTCTAAAATTCAACCATTTTGGGAATATGCTGAAGAGGAAATCGGCAGAAAAGCATGGAAAGCCATTAAGAAGGCTTCCAACCTTTCTAAATATCAAACAGCCGTGGCTATGATATAAATTATAGATTATGAAAATTCTGATACTGGCAGCAATGGATAAGGAGACGGATCTCCTTATAAATCTTTTGGAAAACCCGGAAATGAGAATAATAGCGGGCTCCAAAACATGGAGGGGAACTATCGGTCAACATTCTGTGGATATATCCAGGTGTGGAATAGGAAAAGTGAATTCTGCACTGAACACATTGAGATTTCTTCAATTGATCCAACCTGATTTGTTGATTAATTCCGGTGTTGCAGGAGGGGCAGGGGTTCCGATTGGCACTATCCTGGTAGCCAATAAAGTGGCTTATCATGATGTGTGGTGCGGCCCTGGAACTGAGTATGGACAAGCCGACGGAATGCCTTTGTTTATGGAACCTTATTCCAAAATTCTTGATATAACAGCCGGTTCTGAAATGGAACAAGGATTGATTTGTAGTGGAGATAAATTTATTTCATCTCCTGAGGAGATTAACTTTATTAAGACTAAATTTCCTGAAGTAAAAGCTGTGGATATGGAATCGGCTGCAGTAGCTCAGACTTGTATTGTTTGTGGCATTCCTTTTGCTATAATCAGAGTAGTGAGTGATACCCCCGGTATAGGAGAAAATATTAATCAATATAAAGATTTCTGGGAGACTGTTCCTCAAAAAACATTTATGGTCCTTTCAAAAATATTAGAAAAGCTGTAATGAAACTTACTATTCGACGGTCTAATATAAAATCTATTATGATGCCCCTAGCAATGGTGTTTGGGGCTATATTTTATCCTTGGATGGGATATATAACGTTTCTTTCTCCATATCTCATTTTTCTGATGCTTTTCATCACTTATTGTAAACTCACTCCTCATGATTTCAAACCTTCTAAATTTGAATTAAGTCTTTTGATTGTTCAAATGGGACTTGCGGGTTTAGTTTATGCGCTCACATTTTTCTGGAACCGTACTCTTGCTGAAGGAGTTTTTATATGTGTATTCATACCAACAGCTACCGCAGCCCCGGTTATTACGTCCATGCTGGGAGGAAGTATATCAAAAGTGGCAACTTATTCACTCTTGTGTAATGCAACAGTAGCGATAATTGGTCCTATTGTTTTAGCTGCTATTGGCGATCATCCTGAAATCACATTTGGCGAATCTTTCCTTTTGATTCTAAAACAGGTTTTTCCTTTGATTTTGGCACCTCTTGCCTTGGCAATGTTGATGAGGAGGTTTACCCCTAAAATCCATGAGAAAGTAATGGGTATGCAACAATTGTCTTTCTATCTTTGGGTTGTTTCTCTATTGATTGTTGTGGGTAGTTGCACTAGTTTTGCCATTCAAAATTGGACTCCTGAAAAAACTGTCACCATGATTATGTTGGCATTAGGTGCATTAGTGGTGTGTTTGTTACAATTTAAGATAGGTCGAAAAATTGGTCATAGGTATGGAGAAACAGTTTCCGGAGGTCAATCTTTAGGCCAAAAGAATACAGTATTGGCTGTTTGGCTTGCTCTTGCATATTTAAATCCTATGGCTTCCATAGCACCGGCAGCATATGTTGCGTGGCAGAACCTTATAAATTCATGGCAATTGATGAGGCATCAAACTAAAATGGAAATGCTGAAACCCTCAGTTTAAAGTTTTTATCACATATATTTTATTGTGTAGCAAATAGTTATCTTGAATTTACATTTTTTAACATTTAAAAAATCACTTTTTTGAAACAATTCGGAGCTTGGAGTGGTTATATGTTTAAAAACAATTAAATTCAACACAACTATGAAATCTAACGAAACATTTAAGCAGAGAGTTTTAGGACTACAGTCTAATTTATTAAGTTTTGCATATCAATTAACTACAGATAAAGATCAAGCACGAGACTTACTACAAGATACTACTCTTAAAGCGCTTGATAATGAAGAAAAATATGTTGATAATGTAAACTTTAAAGGCTGGATCTTTACGATAATGCGTAATATCTTTATTAACAATTATCGTCAAACAGTTAGAAAAGCCACTGTAATAGACCAAACAGAAGACCTTTACCATCTTAATATTTCTCAAGATTCCGGTTTAACTTCTCCTGAAGGTTCTTATGCAGTTAAAGAAATAACTCATGCACTGGAAGGTTTTTCCGACGATTATCGTATTCCTTTCAATATGTATGTAGCAGGTTATAAATATAATGAAATAGCTGAGAAGATGGGTCTTCCTCTTGGCACTGTTAAAAGTCGCATCTTCTTCGCTCGTAAAAGACTTCGTGATCAGCTTCAAGATTTCAGATAATAGATTAATTAGTATTTAAATTTGTAATTATTGAAGCAGCCGGTCCGTAAAGGTCCGGCTTTTTTTGTAATTTTGAATCCTTGATGATACTATCCAATTTTTCAGATAATTGAGATCTTTTTTATCATTTGTATATTATGTGGAAGTTGATGTTACTGGCGGGGGCAGGAGGATTTGTGGGTACTTGCTGCAGATTCTTGATTAATCGTTTTTTTCTGGGTATTTGTAAATATCCCTTCCCTTTCGCCACTTTTACAATTAACGTTTTAGGTTGTTTTATTTTTGGTTTAATCGCCGGAATTTTAAATAAAAATGGCATCTTGTCCCCAAAACTCAATGCTCTTTTAATGGTCGGATTCTGTGGAGGTTTTACTACATTTTCTACTTTTTCTTCAGAAGCTTATAATCTTGGTATAAATGGAGAATTGATGGTATCCCTTCTATATATAGCAGCGAGTGTTATAGCAGGTTTGATTGCCGTTTGGATTGGACTTACAATTACTAACTAAAACTTCTCAAGGTTTTCAAATCAGATACATAACTTATCTTTGCATATATAGCCGAATATATATAAATTTGTACTTAGTATCCAGATGTATTCTTAATGAGAAATATACTCTTGGCAGATGCCGGCTCTTCAAAAACCAATTGGTCTTTTCTTAATGGAGAGACCCGGGAGTATACGCGGATACAAACAATTGGTATTAATCCGGCACATGAAGATATTTCATCGATAATCACAACATTATATGAAGTAAAAGATAGAATTAAAAATAATGTATTATCCGAAATATATTATTACGGAGCCGGTTGTGCAAATCAATTTATGTCACTTCCTGTAGAATACGCTTTAACAAAAGTTTTCGGTGCGGAAAAAATTTCAGTAAGGAGTGATTTAATGGGTGCCTCAATTGCTTTATTCGGTGATTCTGATGGTATTGCTTGTATATTAGGTACCGGTTCTGCTTCTGCCCTCATTTCTAAAGGTGAAATTAAGCAACAGACTCCTTCTTTAGGTTACATTCTTGGAGATGAAGGTAGTGGCGTTGCTCTCGGAAAAAGTTTATTGAACTCTGTTTTTAAAAAACAACTTTCCTGCAATTTAATACATAAATTTCAAGACCGATATAAATTAAATGTTTCTGAACTTATAGAAAAAGTTTATCGGGAAACGAAACCGGCTCGCTACATTGCTTCATTTTCTCCATTTCTTTTGGAGAATATTGAAGAAGAAGAAATTAGAATATTGGTGATAAAAGAATTTGAAAATTATTTTATCAAAAATATCCTTCCTTATGAAAATTTTCAGAATTTCAATGTAGGAATTGTAGGTTCAATAGCTTATAACTATCAAGAAATTTTATCTCAAAGTGCAGCTAAATTTGGCATAAAAATTGAAAAAATATTAAAAGATCCCATGCCTGCTCTGGAATCTTTTTATCTACATAAAATCTCTGAATGAAAAAATTAATATATATATTTCTTTTTGTTCTGGCATTTTTCTCAAATTCAATGCATTCCCAGACAGTGATTGAAATCACACCTTTGTTTGATTATCCGGTTGCTCCGGATGAGATAGTGTCTTTGGAGGAGAAATGTAATTATGTTGTAAAGAATTTCTGGGATAAATTTGATTTTAAAAGGAAAGATCCAGTAGATCAGTATGCACTTAACGAAGCTTTTGGAGTTTATGTTTCAGCTATAAGATATGCGTCCGGAAAAGTTGTGGATCAATCTGTGGATAAACTTAATGGCAAGTTATCTGGAAATCCGGGATTACAACTTCAGTTCACAAAAGCAGCAGAGGAAAATCTATATGGCCCAAGGGCTGATTTTTGGAGTGACAGTTTATATTTAAAGTTTTTAGATGCTTTGATTAAAAATAAAAAAATTAATGAGGCAAGAAAAACAAAATATATAAGCCAGGCTAAATCAATAAGAGAGAGTGGTGAAGGTAATGTAGCACCAACCTTTGAGTTTAAAGATAAAGAAAATTTGACCAAGAATTATTTTCCTATGTCCACTCCTACCATGTTAATTTTCGGAGATCCGTCAGATACAGACTGGCGTATCGCTCGCTTAAAAATGGAATCTAATTTGAAATTTAAGGATGCTGTGGATAAAGGAAAAATTAATGTCTTATATATCATTCCACATGAATCTGACAATTGGCAAAAGAATGTTCTAAATTATAATTCACATTGGACAATTGGAATTTCACCTTCTGTGAACAATATTTATGACACTCGCTTGAATCCGTCTATTTATATTGTTGGTCAGGATGGAATTATCAAGAAGAAATTCCCTCTCCTTGATGAGGCGATGATGGTAGTTTTAGAATCTTTGAATTAAAAAGGATACTTCAATAATGCGAGTAATAGGTCTTTCAGGTAGACTCAAATGGATTTATTTTAAGGTCACCGGCTATTCATATGCCAATATGGGTAGACTCTTTCTTCGCCTCTTTATTGGCATAATGTTAATGCAGTTCGGTGTCAGGCAGATTGATAATTTCAATATGCTTAAAGATGTTTTCCCCGGAGTGATTGGCATGACAAGTCATGCATCTCTTATTGTCATGATATGTATTGAAATAGTATGCTCCACTTTTATTATGTTCGGATTCCTTACAAGAGTGATGATTATTCCTCCTTTTGTATCAATGATATTAGCGGAATATTATTTGCTCCATGATTATGTCACTGAGGCTCCCTATCTTTTGGATTGGCAAAATTTAGGTTATGTCCCTATCCTTTTTATGGGTATTTACTTTTTCCTGTTATTGGTCGGTCCGGGAAAGATCTCTGTAGATTACTTCTTGTCTTTACATATAATTCACACTGAAAACAAAAGTGAAGGAGAACTGGAAGAGGTATGAAAATTGCTGTTTTGGTTTCAGGTGGTGTCGATAGTGCAGTTGTGGTTCATAAACTTTTCAATGAAGGTCATGACTTGCATCTGTTTTATATTCGCATTTCCAATGATAATGGCGAAGGGGAATGCTCATATGAAGAAGACATGGAAATGTGTACACTTATAGCCCAAAAATATAATCTTCCTCTCACTGAAGTTTCTCTTCATCAAGAATATTGGGATTATGTGATGGATTATGCTCTTAAAACTGTGAAAGCCGGTTTGACTCCTCACCCCGATATGATGTGCAATAAGATTATTAAATTCGGTTTTTTTGAGGAGAGGTGGGGTAAAGATTTCGATAAAACAGCTACAGGACACTATGCTTCAATAAAACAAGATTCCAAGGGTTATTATCTTGCCACAGCTTGTGATCCTGTTAAAGACCAGACAGATTTCTTGGCGCAGCTTAGTCAGAAACAACTATCGCATCTTTTATTTCCATTAGGGGAACTTCCAAAAACTAAGGTTAGAGAGTTGGCAAGGGAGTCTAATCTTCCTAATGCTTCCAGAAAGGACTCACAAGGTATTTGTTTCCTTGGAAAAATAAATTACAAGGATTTCGTAAAAAGACACTTAGGCGAAAAACCGGGAGATGTGGTAGAAATTGAAACCGGGAAAAAAATAGGCGATCATTCGGGATATTGGTTCTATACTATAGGACAGAGAAAAGGGCTTGGGCTCGGAGGAGGGCCATGGTTTGTTGTAAAAAAAGATATACAAAAAAATATCATTTATGTATCTAAAGGATATGATACTCCGTTACAATATGGAAGGGATATTTTTTTGACTGAACCTAATTGGATTACATACGACCCTCTAAACTTAAATGATAATTTGGAAGTTGCATTCAAGATTCGACATGTGCCGGATTTTCATACAGGTATTTTGTCTAAAAATGATTCTCATACATCTTTAAAGATAGAGTCTCACCAAGACGTTCAAGGTATTGCACCTGGCCAATATGCTATAATTTACACACCGGATAAATCAATATGTCTTGGTTCAGCTTTAATAACCTTAGAATCTTAACTGTATAATAGAAATTATTTACGAATGGAAGATAAATACAGGCTTGAATTAATTGGTATAACCTACAATCAAATAGAATCAGGCGTCTATGCTCTAATTCTTCAACAATCGGGCACTAACCGTCGTATTCCTATAATTATCGGTTTCCCTGAAGCACAAGCTATTGAATGTAAATTACAGGAAATAAAAACTCCCCGACCTCTCACTCACGACATTATGATGTCTGCTCTCAATGAATTTAATGTATCGCTTAAATATGTTTTGATAAAGAGGCTTAAAAATGGTGTGTTTGCAGCTGATCTACATTTATCAGACGGGATCTCGGAAAAAATTGTGGATGCTCGTTCTTCTGATGCCGTTGCTTTGGCTATTAGAGCTAATGCTCCAATTTTTACAACCGAAGATGTGATCAAGGAAGCAAGTTTTGATCCTACTGAAAAACGTAAACCCGGTTTGACTCCAAAACCGGCTCCTAATGCACCTAAAGTTAAAGTAGTTAAATCTTCAGGTTTGGAAAGTCTGTCGCTTGAGCAACTCACTAAAGCCATGGAGAAAGCATCTTCTGATGAAGACTACGAAGAAGCGGCAAGAATTAAAGCTGAAATCGATAAGAGACACAATAATGAAGATTCGTGATTCTTTTTTAATTATAGAAAAAATAAACTCCTAATTCCTTTCTTAATGGTGAATGTTGGAATAATAGGTGCAGATTCTCCAATGGCTGGCGAAATAATCAGGATTCTTATTAATCATCCTGAAGTTGACATTGTTTCCCTGTTCGCTCCTAATCTTTTAGGGCGTAATATCTCTTCCGTTCATCATGGTCTGATTGGCGAAAATCCTCTTTATTTTTCTGATAAAATAAACCTCGAGGAAGTGGATTTTCTTGCCATTACGCAACCTAACGAAATAGCTCAAAATATTATTGATAAAGTATTAGAAAAGGAAAATCTGAAATTGACATTTTTTGAAGATGATTTTCCTCAACAAACAATCAATGAAAATTCTGAAATAGGGCTTTCAGAAATAAACAGAAAAGCTTTGGTAAGAGGAGCAAAGATGGCTTTTATACCGTCACCTGTAGCCGTTCCTCCTCTTATTTCTTTAGTGCCATTGGCTAATTTTCTATTGTTGAACTCTGATATTAATATACAAGTTTCTCTTCCGGCTGATATGTCAGATAAATTCAATGAAGATAAAGAAGCAAAATTAATTGAAAACCAACTCAAGGAAAAACAAAATAGTTTCAACGGAAAGGTTAAATTAAAGATTAGCAGTGATCATCTTTCTGATAGAGCTCAAAAAACCTTGATATCTTTAGCATGTTCACTTCCTTTAGACGAAATAGAAAAAATTTATGAACAGATTTATGACGACCACAATTTCACTTTTTTAACACGAAATGCAGTTAATACTGCTGAAGTTGAGGGCACTCAAAAAACTGTAATAAACCTTAATAAACCGGATTCCGATACACTTATTATTGAAACTGTATCAGATGCGAGACTTCGTGGTGGAGCCGGTGACGTGGTACATGTAATGAATCTTTTCTTTGGTTTACATGAAAAAACCGGTCTTCATTTAAAACCTTCCCGTTTTTAATTACAAAAATATTTGGATTAATTAGAATTTAAAATGTCTGTAAATCGAGTAATTCTTTTAGGATATGTGGGTAATGACCCGGAGGTTAGATACCCGGAAAAAGATAAACCGGTGGCTTTCCTATCCCTTGCTACCAATGAAACATCAGGAAATGGTGTAGAAATAACTGAATGGCATCGACTTGTCTTTTTTGGTGAAACTGCTAAGATTGTAGAAAGATATGTCAAAAAAGGCACACAACTATATGTCGAGGGAAAGCTTTCAACTCGAGAATATCAAGACAGAATGAAAATTACAAGGAAAAGAACAGAGATTATTGTTTCTTTCTTTGAAATTGTAGGCAGACGTCCTGATTAATAATTTTTTAACTCTCTATTAAACCCCGCTTGGAAAATGAGAAAATGGCGTATTGAAGACTCAGCTGAAATATATAATGTGAGTGGCTGGGGATTGAAATATTTCTCCATAAATGAAAAAGGACATGTTCAAGTAACCCCCCGTGAAAATTGTGCCCCGGTAGATTTAAAGGAAGTGATGGATCATCTTTTAGTAAGAGATGTATCGGCTCCAGTTTTGCTTCGATTCCCTGATATCCTTGATGATAGAATCCGGAAAATATCCATATGCTTTAAAAAGGCGGCTGATGAATATTCTTATAAGGGTCAAAACTTTATTGTTTACCCTATAAAGGTGAATCAAATGCGTCAGGTTGTAGAAGAGATTGTGAGTCATGGAAATAAATATAATGTAGGACTTGAGGCGGGATCTAAACCTGAATTGCACGCAGTTCTCGCAGTTAATCCTGTTGCCAATTCTCTCATTATTTGCAATGGATATAAAGACGAAGATTACGTCGAACTTGCACTTCTTGCACAAAAAATGGGGAGGAGAATTTATATTGTCGTCGAAAAGATCAATGAATTAAAACTCATTGCCGACGTTGCTAAAAGATTGAATATAACTCCTAACCTCGGCATACGTATAAAGCTCACTTCTTCAGGGAGTGGAAAATGGGAAGAATCTGGTGGTGATGTAAGTAAATTCGGTTTAAATTCTTCCGAACTACTTGATGCCCTATCTTTCCTTGAAAAACATGGACTAAAACAAGCATTAAAACTTATTCATTTTCATATTGGTAGTCAAATAACTAAGATTCGTAAAATTAAAAACGCTCTTAGAGAGGCAATGCAATTCTATGTACAGCTCTCTAAAATGGACTTCGGAATAGAATTTGTAGATATAGGCGGGGGTCTGGGTGTTGACTATGATGGAACCCGTTCTTCAGTTGGTGAACATTCTATGAACTATTCAATACAGGAATACGTCAATGACTCAGTTTCTGCTTTGGTGGATGTTTGCAACAAAAACGACCTTCCTCAACCTAATATTATCACCGAAAGTGGCAGATCTCTCACTGCTCATCATTCTGTGTTGATTATAGAGGTGTTGGAAACCACACAGCTTCCAATTTGGAATGACAATGAAACAGTGGGTGACGATGCTCATGAATTGGCCAAAGAACTTTATAATATTTGGGATAGAATAAATCCTACTTCTATGTTTGAAGATTGGCATGATGCGCTCCAGATTCGTGATGAAGCTTTAGAACTTTTCAGCTTGGGTTTGCTCGATTTAAAGACCCGTGCTCAGATTGAAAAACTTTTTTGGTCTGTGGCACGTGATGTTAATGATCTGACACGTTCCATGAAGCATCCTCCCGAGGAATTGAAGAAAGTTGATAGAATGTTGCCGGAAAAATATTTCTGTAATTTCTCGCTTTTCCAAAGCCTGCCCGATTCATGGGCCATCGATCAAGTCTTTCCTATTATGCCGATTCAAAGATTGGATGAGAAACCTTCACATCGTTGTACAATCCAGGATATCACTTGTGATTCTGATGGAAAAATAAACATGTTCGTGTCTCCTCAAGGTGTCTCTCATTCTCTACCTGTACATTCTTTGAAAGGTTCGGATCATTATTATATCGGTGTTTTCCTTGTAGGTGCTTACCAGGAAATACTCGGAGACTTGCATAATCTTTTTGGTGATACTTCTGCAGTCCATATTTCAGTTGATAAGAATGGATATGAGATAGAGCAAATAATTGACGGGGAACCGGTGGCCGACGTTTTGGATTATGTAGAATATAATCCTAAAAAATTGGTTAGAAATCTTGAAACATGGGTCACAGCAAAAGTTAAAGACGGGGTGATTTCTCCTGAGGAAGGTCGCCAATTCCTAAGCAATTATAAATCGGGTCTTTACGGTATCACTTATCTTGAACGCGACTGATGCGTTATTTCATTGAACTCTCCTACAATGGAGCCTCTTTTCATGGTTGGCAATCCCAACCTAACGCTCAGAGTGTTCAATCCTCAATAGAGGAAGCTTTATCTAAAATTTTTAGACAAAATATTCATATCACGGGAGCCGGGCGTACGGATACCGGTGTCCACGCCCGGCAAATGTTTGCACATTTTGATATTGATACACCTGTCAGTGATGTTAAGAGATTTTTGTTGTCTTTAAATAGCCTTGTCGGGAAATACATTTCTATTAACAATGTTTTTGAGGTTTCTGATTCCATTCATGCAAGGTTTGACGCTACTGAAAGAACATATAAGTATTTTGTTTCCTATAAAAAGAATCCTTTCTTGAAAGATTATTCATGGCTCTCCCCCACACGTCTTGATATGGAAGCGATGAATAAGGCTTCAGACATATTATTGCAAACTAAAGATTTCACCTCTTTTGCTAAACTTCATTCTGACTCTAAAACAAATATTTGTGATGTCAGGGAGGCTTTTTGGTGCTCTCTTGATGAAGATAAAGAAGCATTGGATTTTTTAGGTTCTCTTGATAAAGGAATCGTCTTCACTATTTCTGCAGATAGATTTCTTCGTAACATGGTACGTGCTGTTGTAGGCACACTCGTGGATGTAGGCCGACATAAAATATCAATTGAATTATTCAGAGACATAATTAATAAGCAGAATAGATGTGCTGCAGGCATTTCTATGCCTGCTAACGCCCTTTTCTTATGGAAGATTTCTTATCCGGATAAAACCTTAAAATCAATTTAAATGTTATTATAGCATAATTAAATAATCATTCTAAAGCCATGACTCCCGAACAAGCCAAAGAACATATTGAGAATCTTCGTAAAGAACTTCATAGGCATAATAATAATTACTATATATTGAACCAACCCGAAATCTCAGATAAAGATTTTGATATGTTGATGAAGGAACTCGAAAAATTGGAAGATGATTTTCCTCAGTTTTTCGACCCACTTTCCCCTACCCAAAGAGTCGGCTCTGATTTAAGTAAAGATTTCGAACATGTGGTTCACGAACGACCGATGATGTCTCTTTCAAATTCTTATTCTTTGCAAGAAGTGGATGAATGGTTTGACCGTGTTAAAAAAACTCTTGAAGGAGAAGATTTCTCAATAGTCGGTGAAATGAAATTTGACGGCGTGTCTATTTCAATAACCTATAGAAATGGAAGATTAGAAAAGGCTGTAACGAGAGGCGACGGAACACAGGGTGATGATGTCACGGCTAATGTGAAGACGATTAAAAGTATCCCATTGGAATTGCAACCCGGGGATTGGCCGGATTATTTCGAAATACGTGGAGAGATTCTTATGCCTTGGCAAGTTTTTGAAAAATTAAATGCTGAGAGAGCTTATAATGAGGAACCACTTTTTGCTAATCCCAGAAATGCCGCTTCCGGCACACTCAAAATGCGTAAATCAGGGGAAGTCGCCAAAAGACATCTCGATGCAAGGTTCTATTATCTTTTGGGTGATAATCTGCCTTTTGACAATCATTACGACAATATGATTGCAGCAAGAGCATGGGGTTTCAAGGTGTCAACGGCAATGAAAACTCTCAATTCTTTACAAGAAGTTGATGAATATGTAAATTATTGGGATGTGCATCGAAAAGAACTACCGGTGGCAACAGACGGTCTTGTTTTCAAGATTAATTCATTCCGTCAGCAACTTAATTTGGGATATACGGCTAAATCTCCACGATGGGCCATAGCTTATAAATTTAATCCTGAGAATGCATGCACACAATTGCGTTTCGTTTCTTTCGAAACCGGAAGAATGGGTATTGTCACTCCTGTTGCAAATCTGGAACCAGTTCTCTTATCAGGTACTATTGTAAAACGGGCATCTCTTCATAACGATGACATCATTCAAGAACTTGACATTCATCAAGGTGACTGGCTTTATGTGGAAAAAGGAGGAGAAATAATTCCTAAAATCACGGGTGTTGACGAATCACAAAGAAAACCAAATGCAGAAAAGGTACGTTTTGTAACAAATTGTCCGGTTTGTGGAACTAAACTTGTAAGAATTTACGGTGATGCCGCTTGGTTCTGTCCCAATAAATACGGGTGTCGTCCTCAAATCACTGGCAAAATTGAACATTTCTGTGCCAGGAGAATGATGAACATTGACGGTATAGGGGAAGAAACTGCAGAGCTTTTATTTGATTGTGGACTGGTTGAACGTATTGCCGATCTTTATGATCTCAAACAGGAACAACTTGAGGCATTGGATAGAATCGGGCCTAAAACCGCTGCCAAAATAATTAAAGGTATAGAGGATTCTAAATCAGTACCCTTTGAAAGAGTGGTTTACGCTCTCTCGATTCCTAATGTTGGAGAGACTACAGCAAAACGATTAGCCTTAGGTGTTAAATCAATGGATAATCTTCAAAAAATGAATGAAGAGGAAATAAATTCAGTACAAGATATAGGCCCGGTAATTGCTAAATGTATTTATGATTTCTTGCGCGATCCTGTTAATATAGATAATATCTCACGTCTTAAAGCGGCTGGAGTGCAGATGCAGCTTTCAGAAGATAAATTGGCGCCTAAAGGAGATAAGTTAGAAGGTAAAACAATAGTTATTTCTGGTACTTTCACTCATCATTCACGGGATGAATATAAAGAAATTATTGAAAGGGAAGGAGGAAAGAATTCTGGAAATATTTCAAAGAGCACTTCTTTTGTCCTCATAGGTGAAAATATGGGACCTGCTAAAAAGGAAAAATGCGAAAAACTTGGGATTCCAATGATATCGGAAGATGATTTCCTCAAAATGCTCGCATAACAACTTTAAATTATAAACTTTAAAATAACAACTTTAGATTTTCAAAAAAATTCCCTATCTTTGCCTTTAGAAGCAGGGGTGCGGTTATTCGCTGAGATTATACCCTGTTAACCTGATGCGGACAATGCCGACGTAGGGAGCTTCTTTTAATTTGGAGGTCTATGTTATTTTTCCGTATCGTTTGTAAGTGATGATGCGGATTTTTTTATGACTAAAAAAATAAAATCTCTTCTGTCTATTGCGGGTTCAGACCCCATGGGGGGAGCAGGAATTCAAGCAGATATTAGAGCCGGTAACGCAATGGGGTTTCATGTTGTCACTGGCGTCACAGCTATTACTGTACAAAATTCGAAAGGAATCTTTAATGTTACCCCCATTGAAACTCATATTTTAAAAGCTCAATTAGATAAAATACTGGAAGACTGCCATCCCGATGCCATTAAAATAGGAATGATAGGAAATGTAAGTAATTTTATTGAAGTCGGTAATTTTCTTTCTAATGTCCATGCTGAAATACCGGTAGTAATAGATCCTGTTCTATCAGTTTCTGCTGATGGTGGTCCATTGTTCACCGGATCCTCCCGGGGAGAAATTGCAATTCTATATAAAAAATATATATTCCCCCATTCTACTGTAGCTACTCCTAATAACTCTGAATTAAAAGCTCTCTTAAATAAAAAGAGGATTAACTTTGAAGATTATAAGGAAATATTAAAAGCTTGTGACATAAACAATTTGATTGTTAAAGGAGGTGATCAATTAAACAAAGTGATAAATGATAATCTGATAACTTATCAAGGAGTAACCACTTTTTCACATCCTAAAGTGAAATGTAAAAATCTTCATGGTACCGGATGCACCTACTCTACCCTTTTGGCATGCTATTTAGCTTTGGGAAATAATATGTATGAAGCTTATATGTCCACCAATAAAAAGATGATGGAAATTATTAATAATAGTTGTCAATATAATTTGGGAACTTCAAACAACGGACCTTTAAATATAAATAAATATAACATATGAATATCACTGTTAACGATAATCCGGTGAAACTGCCGAATGATTATATGACACTTGCTGACTTTGTGAAATGGAAAGAAATTCCAAGCCAAGGCACAGCAATTGCTTTAAATAATAAATTAGTAAAACAAGAACAATGGCCCGTGACAAATCTTAAAGAAAATGATCAGGTCACAGTTATATCAGCGGCTTTTGGGGGCTAATGGCTAATATATGAATGATTTCATTATCATAGCCGTCACTCCTCCTGAAAGATATCCCGAAGAGGCTGAAAGAATCAACTTTCTTCTTTCAGGTGGTTTCGTTGACTTTGTTCATATTCGCAAACCTTCTTACTCTTTTGAAGATATAGAAATTCTCGTTAAAGGTATCAAAACAGAATTCTTACATCGATTAAAAATCCATGACCATTTTGAGCTTTTGCAAAAATATGACTTAGGAGGCGTGCACTTGAATAGTAGAAACTATATTGTTCCTGTTAATGCAAAATCCATAAGCATATCTATTCATTCCTTGAAAGAAATGGAAAATAAAGAGGGGTACGATTATTTCTTCATCTCTCCTGTTTTCGATTCAATATCTAAAGAGGGATATAGGGCGGCTTTTGATCTGAAAGAACTATCAAAGCATATTCAAGGAAGAAATGCTATTGCCTTGGGAGGGGTGACTCCCGATAAATTTGAACTCCTTAAATCCCTAGGTTTTAAAGGAGCAGCCCTCCTGGGACACTTCTTCCCTTTACACCATATACAATAACCAAATTAATAATATTACCATGCTACAATTCATCACTAACACCAATTCAAAAACACCCGTAACTGATCAAATATTTGCAGTTCTCGAAGGAGGCTGTCGTTGGATCCAAATACGTATGAAAGATGCTTCCGACGAAGAAATCAAAAAAGTAGTAGATGCCGTGAAACCTAAATGTATTGAAACCGGTGCTTTTCTGATTTTAAACGACCGAGTTGAACTTGCTAAGGAACTTAATGTCGGAGGAGTACATCTTGGTAAGGAAGATATGCCTGCAAGTAAAGCCCGAATGGTTCTTGGGCCGGCCGCGGTAATTGGTGTTACGGCCAATACTTATGCCGATGTGGCTGCCGTAAGTCAGTTAGATATAGATTATTACGGTATAGGACCTTATGCAGAAACTATCACAAAGGAAAATCTGGCCCCTGTGCTTGGCTTAGAAGGCATTCGTGACATTTGTTATGAAATGGAAAAAAATGAGATAAACAAACCTCATGTAGCGGTGGGAGGTATAACTTTAGAGGATGTTCTTCCCCTTCTCGAAGCTGGGGTTAACGGAATTGCAGTCAGCGGTGCTATCGCCAATGCAGACGATATCGTGAAAGCTACCAAAGACTTTCTGAAAGTTCTTCCCCACACTGAAATTGACTAATGGAAAAAGATATTTTAAAAATTGGGCCCCGGGAATTTTCCTCTCGACTATTTGTAGGTACAGGAAAATTTCCTTCTCCTGAAACAATGCTACAAAGTGTAATTGCATCAGGCTCAGAAATGATTACTGTGGCAATGAAGAGGGTTAACCTTATGAACGAAGCCACTGATGAGATGCTTACACATATTAATCGTGATCATGTGCAGCTTTTGCCAAACACCTCGGGTGTTAGGAATGCTAAAGAAGCCATTTTGGCCGCTCAAATGAGTCGTGAGATTTTCAATACTGACTTTATTAAATTGGAAATTCATCCGGACCCTAAATATTTGATGCCGGATCCTATTGAAACTTTGAAAGCAACCGAAACCCTTGCAGCGCATGGATTTGTGGTGTTACCATACATTCAGGCAGATCCTGTACTATGTAAATTGCTTGAAGAAGCCGGGGCTTCTGCTGTTATGCCTTTGGGAGCTCCCATAGGTTCCAACCGAGGTCTGGTCACAAAAGATCTTCTGGAAATAATTATTGAACAATCTAATCTTCCTGTTGTGATAGATGCGGGACTTGGTGCTCCTTCTCATGCTGCTCAAGCTTTGGAAATGGGTGCCGATGCTGTTTTGGTTAACACTGCTATTGCCATTGCCGGCAATCCTGTGGAGATGGCTGAAGCCTTCAAACTTGCTGTTATTGCCGGACGTAAAGCCCGTATTGCACAATTAGGATCTCAATCTAAAACTGCAGTTGCATCATCTCCACTCACCTCTTTTTTAAATCAATAAATACTTCACTCTCCAACATCTACACAATAATCTCAACAAATGCAAATCGAAAACATAAACCTCTCTCAATACCCCGGTTCTACAAAAAAATATGTTGAAGGGAAACTTCATCCTATTAAGGTTGCCATGCGTGAAGTTCATCAACATCCCACGGTAAAGATAGAAAACGGTAAAAGAATTGAAACACCTAATGAACCAATAACCATTTACGACACAAGTGGTCCTTACACAGATCCTTCAATCAAAATAGATATCAACAAAGGTTTGCCCAGGAATAGAGAAAAATGGATTGAGGAAAGGAATGATACGGTAATCCTTGAGGATATCACAAGCCAGTATGGTAAAGCCAGAAGAGACAATAGTAATCTTGACATCATACGTTTCCCGATCTTTCATAAACCTCGTGTAGCTAAAGAAGGGCATCGCGTCACTCAACTTCATTATGCGCGAAAAGGAATAATTACTCCGGAAATGGAATATGTGGCAATTCGTGAAAATCTTGATAATGAATCAAGGGGTATCAAGACTTATATCACACCTGAATTCGTCAGGGATGAAGTGGCTTCCGGAAGGGCAATAATAGCTGCGAATATTAATCATCCCGAAGCGGAACCAATGATTATCGGAAGAGCTTTTGCGGTTAAATTAAATACAAACATTGGTAACTCTGCCCTATCTTCCGGAATTGAGGAAGAGGTAGCCAAAGCAGTTTGGAGTTGTTATTGGGGAGGCGATACATTGATGGACCTTTCCACCGGCGACAATATCCACGAAACACGTGAATGGATTATAAGAAATTGTCCTGTTCCCGTTGGAACTGTTCCCATTTATCAAGCACTGGAAAAAGTAAACGGCAAGGTAAAAGATCTTACTTGGGAAATATATCGTGATACGCTTATTGAGCAGTGTGAACAAGGTGTGGATTATTTCACAATACATGCTGGAGTTCTTAAAGAACATGCAAAATTAGTGCAAGAAAGGCTTACCGGTTGTGTATCGCGCGGTGGTTCCATCATGACTCAATGGTGTGTTGAGCATAATCAGGAATCTTTCCTTTTTGAACATTTTGAAGAAATCTGTGAGATCCTTAACAAATATGATGTTGCGGTTTCTTTAGGTGATGGTATGAGACCGGGTTCCACACATGATGCAAACGACCGTGCACAATTCTTGGAATTGGAAGTGCTTGGTAAACTTACTGAAATAGCATGGAAACATGAAGTGCAAGTAATTATAGAGGGCCCGGGACATGTCCCTATGCATAAGATCAAAATAAATATGGATAAGCAAATAGAAGCTTGTCATGGAGCTCCTTTCTATACTCTCGGTCCATTGACAACTGATATTGCTCCTGGTTATGACCATATAACTTCCGCTATCGGAGCTGCGATGATTTCTTGGTATGGCACAGCTATGATTTGCTATGTCACTCCAAAGGAACATCTATCGCTTCCTAATCTTAATGATGTGAGAGATGGAGTGATCGCTTATAAAGTTGCCGCTCATGCAGCAGACTTAGCTAAACAATTACCGGGAGCGGATGTAAGAGATGACGCTTTGAGCAAGGCCCGCTATGAATTCCGTTGGAAAGATCAGTTCAACCTTTCACTGGATCCTGAAAGAGCTATGCAATACTATCTTGAATCACGTCGTAATGCACCGGAAGCAGATGATAAGTTCTGCACTATGTGTGGACCCAATTTCTGTGCAATGAGAATATCTCAAAATATTGCAGAATCATGTCCAGAATGAAATCGGATCCCACGTCTGATGCTATCTTCGGTCACGGTTTTGCGGATGAAATTGATAATTATGACTGGGATAAGATTATTGAAGATGTCAATGGAGCCACAATTGAGGATGTAGATACTGTCTTGAAAAAGGCAGCTACATCCAATAGTCTTCTGTCTCCCTCTGATTTAGGTGTTCTTATATCTTCCGCAGCAATTTTACGCCTTGAAGAGATGGCTCAATTAGCCAAATCTATCACAGATAGAAGATTTGGGAAGACCATATCTCTTTATATTCCTATGTATGTAGGCAATGCATGCACAAATAAGTGTGTTTATTGTGGTTTTAATCACGACAACGAATTCTCCCGGACTGTCTTGAGTCAGGAACAAATAGAGCAAGAATGCAGGTCAATAAAAAAATTGGGACCTTTTCAAAATCTGCTTTTAGTTGCAGGAGAATATCCGGCTTTATGTGGGGTTGACTACCTTGCCAAAGTATTGGAAACTTGCCGCCCTTATTTTCATAATCTCACTCTTGAGGTGCAACCTATGAAAGCAGTTGACTATAAAAGGTTAACGGAAAATGGTCTCAATGGTGTGGTGTGCTTTCAGGAGACCTACAATAAGAAAGCCTATCCAAGATACCATCCTAAAGGAATGAAAAGTCATTTCGATTGGCGCATCAATGGCTTTGACCGTATGGGCGAAGCGGGTCTTCATAAAATCGGTCTGGGGGCACTTCTTGGATTGGAAGATTGGCACGGTGAAGCTGTAATGCTTGGTCATCACTTACGTTATCTTCAAAAAAAATATTGGAGAAGCCGGTTTTCTATAAATTTCCCTCGCCTTCGTCCGTCAGAAAGTGGATTTAAACCTAATTTCATTGTGACCGATCGTGACATCGTCCAGTTAAGTTGTGCATTCCGTATTTTCGATCCGGATATTGATATCTCTTTTTCTACAAGGGAGGATCCTAATTTTCGTGATTCAATCATTGGGCTCGGTGTCACATCATTAAGTGCCGGTAGTAAAACGGAACCAGGCGGATATAGTCATCCTCATAATGCCCTTGAGCAATTCGAAGTTTCCGACTCCCGATCACCCCAGGAAATACAGGAGTCTATACGGTCTCATGGTTATGATCCTGTTTGGAAAGACTGGGATGCTCTCTTCGATTGAATAATATTAACTACAACAAAATCAATAATTAGCTCAACAACATCCCCTCAAATTTTGTTATAAATTTAGAATTATCTAAAATTTATAAACTATGAAATTTACACAACCAAAACTTCCTTATGCTCAAGATGCTTTGGAACCAGTAATCTCAGCCAGAACTATTGAATTCCATTATGGAAAACATGAAAAGGCTTATATTGATACGCTTAATAAACTTATTGAAGGAACTGATTATGAAAACATGGCTCTCGAAGATATTATCTGCAAGAGCGATGGAAAACTTTTTAATCAAGCTTCCCAAGCTTGGAATCATATCTTCTATTTCTTCCAGTTCAATCCTGAAGGTTATAAAGAACCATCCGGTACTCTTCATTCTCAGATTGAAAAACAATTTGGCAGTTTAGATGAATTTAAAAAACAAGTAGAAGAAGCCGGTGTTGCGGTTTTCGGTTCCGGTTATGTATGGGTATCACGTGATGACAATGGTGAACTTTTCATCACTCAGGCTAGTAACGCCTCCAATCCAATGACTCAAGGGCTAAAACCCATCCTTACTTTCGATGTTTGGGAACATGCTTACTATTTAGATTACCAAAATTTACGCGCTTCTTACCTGCATAAACTTTGGGACATCGTTGATTGGTCAATCATTGAGATGCGTTATGAAAATTGATCTGTTATTTCTTTAAATAAGAAACTATAAGATTTAAAAATTTCTTAATAATTAGCCGTCTGAAATTCAATCGATTAACAGACGGCTAACTTTTTTGACTAAATTAACTTTATCTATTGAAGAATCCCCAATTTATTCCCCGGTTTTACATAGTTATAACCTTCTGTTATTCTTGTTTAGACTTTTTGGCATAAATTTTGTTATATATATGAACAAAAACAAAATTTAATTTTTCATGACTGAAGTTTCCAACAATAAAATCGATGAAATAATCGAAGCTATAACCGATCGTAAGGGTAAAAAAATATCTCTTCTTGACTTACAAAAAATAGAATCTGCGCCTGCAAATTCTTTTGTTATTTGTCAAGGCTCAAGCACTTCTCAAGTTTCTTCAATCGCTGATTCTATTAGGGAAAGGCTCCAAAAAAATCTTGACACAAAACCATATAACTACGACGGATACAAGAATTCTCAGTGGATTATTATAGATTATGGCGATGTGATGGTGCATGTTTTCTTACCTGAATTCAGAGATTTTTATAATCTTGAAGAACTTTGGAATGATGCTTCAATTACAAATTTGCCCGATTTAGATTAATTTTAATAAATTTGGATTATCTTTGTAGAAAATTTTGTCATTTTTGGTAAAGTTATCATTTCTTGTAGTAACTTTCCATCTACAAACTATAAACTATTTTTCATAAGATGTTAAAATACCCCAAGCCCAATCGCCAGGGAAACCAAAATAAAAAACCATCGTTCAATATGTATTGGATGTATGGAATAATATTAATTTCCCTTTTTGCTTTATTCTATTTCCAAGACGCATCCCAAACTAAAGAAGTGGATTGGACTCAATTCGAAGAGTCTGCTCAAGCAGGAGATATTGATAAAATTATGGTTATTCCGGAAGATCGTCTTGCCGAAGGTTTCGTAACGAGTTCAGGAGCCGAAAAACATAATTTTGATAACACAGACTCTTTCTCCGGAGAAAAAATCATAAGAACTCGTATTCCTTCGCCTGATAAAATACAAGATAAAATCGACGAATGGAACGCAGCTCTTGCTGCACAAGGCAAGCCTCAGATTAAAGTCAATTACGAGAAAAGTTCTGATTTTATGAAACTTTTCTGGTATTTCGGACCAATCCTGATTCTTGTACTATTTATGGTTTATATGTCCCGGCGCGTTAACAGCGGTGGTGGCGGAGGTGGAATTTTTAATGTAGGAAAGTCACGAGCTACCGTCTTTGACAAAAATAATGGATCCTCAGTAACTTTCAAGGATGTTGCCGGTCTTGCCGAAGCTAAAGTAGAGATAGAAGAAATTGTTGAATTCTTGAAAAATCCTCAAAAATATACAGAACTTGGAGCTAAAATTCCCAAGGGGGCACTTCTTGTTGGCCCTCCGGGAACGGGTAAAACCCTCCTTGCAAAAGCTGTGGCAGGCGAAGCAAACGTTCCTTTCCTTTCTATGTCTGGTTCCGATTTCGTGGAAATGTTTGTCGGTGTAGGTGCAGCTCGTGTGCGTGACCTTTTCAAGCAAGCAAAAGAAAAAGCACCTTGTATTGTCTTTATCGACGAAATAGATGCAGTGGGTAGAGCACGTGGTAAAAATCCAAATATGGGCTCTAATGATGAAAGAGAAAGCACTCTAAATCAAATGCTGACAGAAATGGACGGATTCGGATCTAACAATGGAGTAATCATTCTTGCTGCAACGAACCGTGCTGACATGCTTGATAAGGCATTGCTTCGTCCGGGTCGTTTTGACCGTCAGATTTTTGTAGATCTTCCCGAACTTACAGACAGGATGGAGATTTTTAATGTTCATCTTCGTCACATAAAGGTTAACAGCAAATTGGATATAGAGCAATTGGCTCGCCAGACTCAAGGTTTCTCTGGTGCCGATATTGCTAATGTTTGTAACGAAGCTGCTTTGATTGCTGCTCGAAATAATAAACCTGCTGTTGATTGGAGTGACTTTATGGCGGCTATCGACCGTATTGTGGGTGGTCTCGAAAAGAGATCAAGAATCATCACAGATGAAGAGAAACATGCGATAGCAACGCATGAAGCCGGGCATGCTGTAATTGGTTGGTTAACCCAATATGGTAATCCTCTTGTTAAAGTAACAATTGTGCCACGTGGTCGTGCCTTGGGAGCTGCTTGGTATGCACCGGAAGCACGTCAAATTATCCCCACACAAGCTCTTCTGGATACAATGTGCGGACTTTTAGGTGGTCGTGCAGCTGAGGATGTGTTCACAGGTCAAGTAGGTACTGGTGCCAGTGATGACCTCGAAAAATGTACAAAAATAGCACGTTCTCTTGTCCTTGTTTATGGCATGAGCGATCGTTTGCCAAATATTAATTATAATGATTCTTCCGGTCAAGATTATGGTTTCACTAAACCCTATTCAGATGAAACCGCTCAAATCATCGACGAAGAAGTAAAGAGAATCGTCAATGAGCAATACGAAAGGGCAAAACAAATCCTTCGTGAATATGCTAAGGAACACAACAAGATCCGAGATCTCTTAGTGGAACGAGAAGTTATTTTCCATGATGATGTGGAGATAATCCTTGGTCCAAGAAAATGGAGATCACGCACAGATGAAATAATGGAAATTAACCGAAAGGAAGAGGAAAAACGTAAACTTGAAAAAGAAGAAAAAGAAAAAACTGAAAAAATTTCCAAAAAAAATAAGGCTGAAAACAACGTCGAGGTTGCTAAGTCTGTTGATTCTGAAACCATCACTGATACTTTAGAACCTCCAAAGAATTCAGAATCTCAAAAAAATAATGATAAGGGAGACGAAGATACTCCTCCTCCTTTTAACTTAAATTAAGAGATCAACCGGATGAAAACCTTGTAAAAAGTTTCATTCGGTTTTTGCTTTATATACCGATTCCATTGAATTCTATCTCTAATAATTGTTTTTCATTTAATTAAACGTGAGTTATATATTCTTAATAAAATTTTTCAATAAATAATCCTTGCATTTTTTTCATTAATTTTGCATTTGGTTTGAATATATGAGAATATCCATCAATCCAAAATAACGTTATTTTACATTTTCTAATTAGAAATCAAATATTTTTAATATGAAATTATATTATTTCCCTGCAATTGCCTTCTCTGTCTTAGGTTGTGCTTTTGCATTGACTTCTTGTGGAGATAAATCTCAATCACAACAAGGACAGATGGCACCGGTACTTTCTGTTATGACTGTAACTGAGTCTAATTCTACTCTTGATTCTGCAATTCCTACTACTCTCGAAGGCGAAAATGACGTGGAAATCCGTCCTCAGGTATCCGGGTTTCTAACAAAAGTACATGTTGACGACGGCCAAAGAGTACAAAAAGGACAGGTCTTGTTCACTATCGACCAAGTTCAATTGGAAGCAGCTGTAGAACAAGCTAAAGCCGCAGTTGCTGTAGCACAGGCCAATGTCAATACAGCTCAAACTAATGCTGACAACAATAAAATTCTTCTCGATAAAAATATTATTAGTGCTTCTGCTTATCAAACTTCCGTAGATGGATTAAATGCCGCTAAAGCTCAATTAAACCAGGCGAAGGCTGCATTGGTCTCTGCACAGAAAAATCTTTCTTACACCACAGTTACAGCTCCTGTGTCAGGTATTGTAGGTGCCATCCCCTATAAAGAAGGTACTTTGGTATCTCCTTCTACCCTTCTCACTATCCTGTCTAACAATTCTGATATGTTGGCTTACTTTTCATTAAATGAGAAAACATTGTTGGAACTCACAGATGATGGGAAACGAACTCTTCGTCAAGCAGTAGATTCTATGCCTCCGGTTACTTTACAATTGGCCACTGGCTCTATATATCCGTATAAAGGTAAGGTTACAGCAATTTCCGGGGTTATAGATCCTGCAACAGGTAGTGCTCAAGCTAAAGCAGTGTTCCCAAATCCCGACGGAATGCTTCACAGTGGCAACACGGGTAATATTCTAATCCCTGTTGAGCATGACGGTATAATTGAAATTCCTCAGAATGCCACATATGAAGTTCAAGACATGAAGTTTGTATTTGTTGTGGGCGATTCAGCAAAAGTTCATTCTCGTCCTATAACTGTTGCTCCTCTTAACGATGGTAAAAAATATATCATCACTTCAGGATTAAAACCGGGGGATGTAATTGTCACTGAAGGTATTGGGATTTCAGTAGCTGATGGCATGACTATAACTCCCAAAGATGTCACCGCTGCTTCTCAATCAACACAAACTCAACAGGAACAATAATTTCATTAATCTTTCTTTGATTATAACTTTCAAGAACAATCATGAAACTTGATAATTTTATTAACAGACCGGTGCTTTCAACCGTTATCTCGATTTTTATCGTGATTTTCGGTTTGCTCGGTTTGTTCAGTCTCCCTATAGAACAATACCCTGATATTGCTCCTCCTACGGTCAGGGTAACAACAACCTACACAGGTGCTAATGCACAGACTGTGCTCAATTCTGTGATAGCTCCACTTGAGGAACAAATTAATGGAGCAGAAAACATGGACTACATGCTTTCTTCTGCTGCCAATAATGGTAGTGCCACTATAGAAGTCCATTTTAAACAAGGAATGGATCCCGATATTGCAGCTGTAGATGTTCAGAACCGTGTGGCAAAAGCAGCTTCTTTCCTTCCCACCGAGGTTAATCAGGTGGGTGTGATTACCCAGAAGCGCCAAACTTCTATGTTGATGGTAATAGGTATGTATGACCCTGAAGACCGTTATACTACCCAATTCATCGACAATTATATGTCTATTAATATCCTTCCTCAGATTAAACGTGTGGCAGGTGTGGGTGAAGCTATGGCTTTTGGTGCAGACTATTCAATGCGTATATGGCTTAAGCCGGACGTAATGGCTCAGTATAAACTTCAGCCTTCAGATATTTCGGCGGCTCTTGCCGAACAAAACGTGGAAGCAGCTCCCGGACAGTTTGGTGAACAAGGTAATCAGAGTTTCCAGTATGTACTTCGTTACAAAGGACGTCTCCAAGAGAGCTCCGAGTTTGAAAATATTATTCTTAGAGCAAATTCTAATGGGGAGGTTCTTCGCCTTAAGGATGTAGCAGATGTGGAATTAGGTAGATTAACCTATAGTTTCCAAAACCTGAATGATGGCCATATCGGAAGTTCAGCTATCATATTCCAGTCGGCAGGTTCTAATGCCACACAGGTTATCAAGGATATAGAAAAATTATTGGATGAGGAAAGGAAGAATCTTCCTGCAGGAATGCAATTAATCACCACCATGAGTGTTAATGAATTCCTTTATGCGTCAATACATGAAGTTATCAAGACACTTATTGAGGCCTTTATTCTCGTTTTCCTTGTAGTATTTATCTTCCTTCAGGATTTCCGTTCCACACTCATCCCGATGATTGCCATTCCGGTAGCTTTGGTGGGTACTTTCTTCTTACTCTATATATTCGGATTTACCCTCAATTTGCTAACCCTTTCAGCTCTTGTCCTGGCTATCGCAATTGTTGTCGACGATGCCATAGTGGTGGTTGAAGCGGTGCATGCTAAACTTGACCAAGGTTATAAATCTGCAAGAAAAGCTTCAATCGATGCTATGAACGAAATAGCAGGCGCGCTTATTTCAATCACCCTGGTAATGATGCTTGTGTTTATCCCGGTATCTTTCTTAGGCGGAACTTCTGGTATTTTCTATCGCCAATTCGGTCTTACTATGGCAATGGCTATCGGTCTTTCTGCTATCAATGCCTTGACCCTTTCGCCTGCTCTTTGTGCTCTTTTCCTAAAAGGGCACGATGATAATTCAACGTTGAAAGAAAGAATGGGCGAAGCCTATAAAGAAGCCGGCAAAACAGTGGTGGAAACTTATAAGAAACGTTTTACATTGCCCCCGATTGTTACCGTTGTTTTCCTTTGTGCTGCTATTGTATTTCTCGTTCTCGGTTGGTATATGTTTGAAAATGTAGCTGAAGGAGTGATTGCAGTATGTACAGCTGTAGTGGCCCTTATTGGTGTGTTTACAAGATCATTTATTGATTCATTCAATAAAAATTTTGAAAAATTGCTGCATGTTTATAGGAAAGCTGTAAATTGGTTTTCTTCTCATATAGTAATAAGCTTTGTCATTGTTGCCTTGTCTATTGGAGGCCTTGTGATATTAATGGCATTGACTCCCACCGCTTTGGTTCCAACAGAAGATACGGGTACTATTATGGGCGCTGTCACCCTTCCTCCCGCCACTTCACAAGAAAAAACTCAAAGTATTATGGAAGAAGTCGATAGCATAATCGGTTCTATCCCGGCAATTAAAAGTCGTACAGCCATCACGGGCTATAGCTTTGTAGGTGGACAAGGTAATACTTATGGTTCCTTCATTATAAAGCTCAAACCATGGGATCAACGTGATGAAAACACGGAAAGTGCTTCAGCAATTATAGGTCAGCTTTTCATGAAAACCGGTATGGTTAAGGATGCTCGAATAATGTTCTTCCAGCCTCCTATGATTTCCGGTTATTCAGCCACTAATGGTTTTGAAATTAAACTGCAGGATAAAACCGGTGGTGACCTTGATAAATTCTTCCAAGTTTATCAACAATTTATTGGAGCTCTGAATGCTTCTCCAAATATTCAGATGGCCTATTCTAACTTTAATCCCACATTCCCTCAATATTTGGTAGAAATTGATGTTGCTAAAGTTAAACAAGCCGGTCTGACTCAGAATGCTATTCTTAATGCATTGCAAGGTTACTATGGAGGTATGTATATCTCTAACTTCAATAGTTTCGGTAAGCTTTATCGTGTGATGATGCAAGCAGAACCTGAGGCTCGTGTTTCTCCGGAAACTCTAAGGAAAATCAAAATAAGGAATGGAGAAGAAATGGCTCCTATCGACAACTTTGTTAAGTTGACTCGTGTGTATGGTCCCGACATGATTGACAGGTTCAATATGTTTACCGCTATTTCTATCACTGGTACTCCGGCTCCGGGTGTTTCTTCCGGTATGGCCATTGAAACTATCAATGAAATTGCTCAACAAGTCCTTCCTCAAGGTTACGGATATGAATATGCCGGTATGACCAGAGAAGAAGCCTCAGGAAGCAGTGGAAACACCGGTTATGTATTCGTGCTTGTTCTATTGTTCGTCTACCTTATCCTTTCCGCTCAATATGAAAGTTATTTGCTCCCCTGGGCAGTTATCCTTTCTGTGCCTTTCGGATTGATGGGAACATTCGTTTTTGCACATATGATGGATATTGTAAACAACATCTACCTTCAGATTGCTCTTATCATGCTTATCGGTCTTTTAGCTAAGAATGCTATCCTTATTGTGGAATTTGCACTTGATCGTCGAAAAACCGGTATGGGTATCACCAAGGCAGCTATTGCAGGTGCTGTGGCTCGTCTGCGTCCTATTCTTATGACTTCTTTAGCTATGATTATCGGTTTGCTTCCAATGATGTTTGCCCATGGTGCAGGTAGAAATGGTAACCAGGCCTTGGGTTCAGGGGCCATTGGTGGTATGTTGATAGGTATGATTCTTCAAGTATTGATCGTGCCGGCTCTCTTTATTGCGTTCCAGACTTTGCAGGAAAAACTTTCTCCTCCAAAATGGAAAGATACCGATCATTCAGGTATATCCTCAGAATTGGAACAATATTCTATCATACATTAATTGTTTATCACATTAACCTTGGGTTTAATGAAAAAAATATTAGGATATGGTGCGGTGGCTGTATTAGCCTTCACCTTTTCAAGTTGTCATATTTATAAAAAATATGAATTACCCACAGATAAGAGTCCTGTAGTTGAGGATTTCGCTAAGGCTCTTGATGAGAAAGTCGATTCTGCTTCACTTCCTTATTTAGGATGGCGTGATATTTTTACCGACCCTATTCTTCAGGGTTATATAGAAAGAGCTCTCGAAAACAATAAGGATCTCAAGAACGCAAAACTCAATGTTGACATAGCCAATGCTCAATTGTTGGGTGCCAAATTAAGCTATTTCCCTTCTCTTGCATTAAATCCTAATGGAGCAGGAGCAAGTTATGCCGGAAGTCACATGGCTTGGAGCTATTCAATTCCTTTGGCTGCTTCTTGGGAAGTGGATATATTCGCTAAAATCCTTAACAAGAAGAGAGGTGCTAAAACTTATGTACAGGAAATGCAGGATTATGAACAAGCTGTACATTCTCAGATTGTTTGTGGGGTTGCTAATGTGTATTATTCTTTAGTAATGCTTCATCAACAATTAGGGCTTACTCAAAGGACTTCAGAAATTTGGGAAGAACAAGTTGCTTCTATGGAACTCCTTAAAGCTGCAGGCCGTACTAATGAGGCGGCAGTTGTACAGAGCCGTGCTAATTATTATAATATAAAGAGCACGATCCCTGCATTGGAAAACTCCATTAATCAACTTCAAAACACTATGTCGCTGCTTTTAAATGAGTATCCTCATGATTGGAATGTGACAGGTGATCTTACTTTCACAATTCCTGATGAATTGATTAATGGCATTCCAATCTCCTATCTTGCCACCCGTCCTGATGTAAGAGCTACTGAAAGAGCTCTGGCTATGGCCTACTATTCCACTAATTCAGCAAGAGCTAATTTCTACCCTAACATTGTGATTTCGGCACAGGGAGGTTTCACGAATCTTCTTGGTTCTATTATCAAAAACCCTGGAGACTGGTTTATTCAGTTGGCCGGTTCTTTGGCAGCACCTCTATTTTCAAGAGGTGCAAATATTGCAACTTTGAAAGCTGCAATGGCTCAACAACAACAAGCACTCAACAACTTTGAATATTCCGTTTTGGCTGCAAGTGCTGATGTCAGTGATGCTCTTGTAGACTATAACAAATGCGTAGAGCAAAATAAGTATCTACAACTCCAGGTAGATCAATTGGAGAAATCAGTGGATTATACCAATGAATTATTTATGTATAACCAAAGCACAACTTATCTTGAAGTGCTTACAGCAAGATCAAGTTTGCTTTCTGCACAATTAAGCTGCATTGCAAATTGGCATAGTAGAGCGGCCGCTTTGATTAGTCTTTATCAAGCCGTGGGTGGTGGTAGATAAAAAATTTTAGTATTTCTTATAAAATGTTATTGGGTTATAAAGTTATTTATTAACTTTATAACCTAATTTCATAATAAGCTTAAAACAAGTTTGCTCTAAAACCACAAACTCCTCGCTTAACCCTAAATTCTAAACTCAAAATTCAAAAAAAGCCATGTCAATTCTTAGTAACTTAGCATACATACATCCTGATGCAAAAATAGGAAACGACGTAATTATTGACGCTTTCGCTTTCATTGATAAAAATGTGGAAATAGGAGATGGAACACATATCCATCCTCATGCCAGTATTCTCTCCGGGGCCCGAATAGGAAAGAATAATGAAATTTTTGAGGGAGCTATAATATCAGCCACTCCACAAGATTTCCGCTGGAAAGGAGAAAATTCTTTTGTGGTAATAGGAGATAATAATAAAATCAGAGAACAGGTAATTATTAATAGAGGTATCGAAAAAGACGGTAAAACAGTTATTGGTAATAATTCTTTTATTTTAGCTCAGACTCATATTGGCCATGATTCTCAAATTGGCAACTACTGTGTATTGGGTAATGGGGTCAAGATTGCCGGTAATGTAATTATTGGTAATTACTCCATCTTATCTTCAGGAGTTATTGTACATGAAAAATGTCATGTCGGAGATTGGTGTCTGATTAAAGGTGGCACAAGGGTTAATGGCAATATTCCTCCTTTTGCTACTATGGCTCATAATCCTATCAGTTACTTTGGGGTCAATGCTTATGTATTGAAAAAAGCAAATAAATCGGATCATATTATAGATGATATTGCCAAGTGTTATAGACATGTGTATCAAAGTAGCACTTCCACATATAATGCACTACGTCGTATCAAAGATGACGTGGAACCTTCTCCGGAAAGAGACGCTATCATTCTATTCATTGAAAGTCATGATATGAAATTAGCAGCTATCCCTTTGAATGATATTTTTGACTAATTTAAATATTTTTAAATAACACTTGTTCCTCTCCTCCTCTATTCCAAAAATGAAATTCAAAAGTTGGTTGCTTCGTTCCATTTCCGGTATCGTGTATATCGGAATAATTGTAGGATTTATATTCTGGGGACCTGTACCATTTTCTATTCTTACTGCTGTTCTTGGGGTTTTGGCCATTGTGGAATTTGAAAAAGTTTGTGAAGGTATAAGTATCTCTTCTTTACCTATAACAATTTTAGATGCAACAGGTATTGTTTTCTTATCATTTGGATGGTTGGGTTATCCTTTACTTGGTTGGATAGTGGTGTACCTTTGCAGAATGATTTTGGAACTTTATCTTAAAAGTGACACTCCCATAAGATGCCTTGCCATATCCTTGATGAGCCAGATTTATATCGGCATTCCATTAGCATGTATGACTTTTATTGGGAAATATCTGGGATTACATTTCATCCTGGCAATTTTCCTAATGATATGGATTAATGATACCGGTGCCTTTGTAGTAGGATCTCTTTTCGGGAAAAGAAGACTTTTTGAAAGAATTTCTCCCAAAAAATCATGGGAAGGTTTTGTGGGAGGTTTGGGTTTCAATTTAATAGCCGGATGGCTTTTTGCTATTGGAGGAGGCTTTTTCTGGGATGTCAAATGGAATGTTATAACTTGGCTTATTTTTGCTCTTGTAGTCACAGCTTTTTCAACCTGGGGAGACCTGGTGGAATCTCTTATGAAAAGAAGCTTGAATATAAAAGATTCCGGTAATATTATGCCAGGGCATGGAGGAATTCTCGATAGAATCGACTCTCTTCTGCTGGTAATGCCTGCTTCTTTTATTTTCTTGGTTATTTATTATACACTTTTCCCCGAATTCTCATTCTTTTTTTAATCTCCCCTTTTTCTCCTTAATCCTTTACCCTTACCTTTAGAATTTTCCCTGATATTATTTCACTCTTAACCAGTACCCAATGGTTGCTGAAAGACTCATCTGATTCGAGGCATTAAAATAATCAGCTCTTTTAGTAGAAAAAATATTGGCGAGTCCAAAATAGAATCTACATTCCAAACAAATGGAGTTCCTTTTATTTATGTTGAATTCCCCTCCAAGTCCCGCTGATATTCCATAATCAACTTTTATATTTATTGGTTCAGTCATTTGTTGGTTAATACGGTTGATTATCGGGAATCCCGGGATATTGGCAATATCCTTAGGATCAAAATTTGCCTTAATATGTTCTCCTAAATAGTAGCCTACCTGAGGACCGGCATTGAAAAAAAACCTTCCCCTTTTCCCGAAATAAATATGAGCCAGAAAACATAAATCTATGTAATCTAAATCACGACTATAATGAAATGGATCGTCTTCAAAATTTTCCTTCCATCCACGTTGCGCAAAATTCAATTCTCCTATAAGTCCAAAGTGATTTTCCTCAATATATCTTACCATAACTCCTGCAGTGTATCCGGGTTGGAAGGTTTGTTTTACATGAGGATTAAAGAATACTTCTGAGAAATCCATGCCTCCTTTCAATCCAATGGCAACATTAGACTGATAATGAGTCTGAGCTTTTGTCGGATTCCCGCTAAGTAATATCAAGGTAAATAAAGAAACAATATAACTTATGATTAATATCTTTTTCTTTTTATCCATATTTACAACCCCCCACAAATAGTCATTAATATGTTTATTTCACCGTTATTCCTTCGGTTTCTCCTCCCGGTCTGAATCTTATTAGATAACTTGTTCCGTTAATAAATCCTCCCCAGTTGTTTACCCTTGAGAGATCTATTTCGTTTTGAAGCGAAACCTCTGAATAATTCTTTAATCCTTGATTAAAATCTCCATGGTTAACTGCAACTAAAGGTATGAAATATTTGGCAACATCATATCCACTGGCTGCAAAATTTGGAATTGATCTCACTGGTGAACCTTCATACATTTCTTCGTATACATTGGTAAATTTTTCCCAATTCCTCGACTTCTCATTCAACCACACTCGTGACGGCACATAAACTGAATATTCTTCAAATTGATCTTCATAATCATCTGTCATTGCTATCCAACTCGTCCTGCCGATTATTTTAAAATCCAATTCAGGATTATTTTCCGAAAGATTACCTACATTTTTGAAAAAATCATCAACATCTTCTTTTTTTGATGCATAAGAATAAATTAATATCGGTTCAAGTACATCTGGCTCAAAAGCACCAAATTCTTCTAATGTTATCTTATCCCCATTTTCAAATAGATTAAAAAGTTCTATTGCCATTCCATCGCTTTCATCTTCCTCTCCTACCGCTATTAGTCTACGATGCCTGTTATCTTTATATATCTTTGTAGCCAACCTGTCATAAAAATATCCCGATGGAGGAAGTAGCTGCACCATTGATGAATTATCTTCGTATAAATCATTCTTTAAATCGAAAACATTCACAATCTGCACATTATTGGTGTTACCATAATCAGCAAGAAATAAAGGGAAGGCTCTATCTGCCGTGGAAATTATAAGGTTGGGTTCATAATTATCCAGCTCTCCTATTAAGTCTGCTGTCGATACCCTGCCATCCATAACTTTCAAGTCGAGTTTGTAAGTGGCATTTTTAAATTCAGACATACCTATTAATAATCCTCTGGTGAAATCTATATCTTTCTTTGAACTTGGCTCATCCATAATCAAAGCCATTCTAACTCCATCAAAATTCGTTGTATCAGCATTTACGCCTTTAACGTTATCATAAATTTCTTGTACCTCCTCTGATGTAAGATTCGAGGATTCTTCAATAGGTACTGTTTGTTCCACTTCCACTGTCTCAATAACCGGCACTGTAACCACGGAATGCTCTTTAGGCTTTTCAGATTCGAAGTTGGCTTCTTTAAGCACTTCTACTTCCACACCGGTCTTTTCCGAAATATCTTCCCAGGATTCATTCTTTTCAACTTTATAATCTGAAATTTTTGACACTCTTTCTTCAGTAACCAACTCAGTTTTAATTTTACTTAAATTAGAATTGATAGAGATTCTTATAATCTCCCCTTTTGGTAGATTATTGACAGTTAGCCCTGCATTGTTCTTTAATAAATCCTCTACAGAAGTATTGTATGTTTGTGCTAGACTTGTAAGTGAGTCTCCGGATTTTAAAGTATAATAATAATATTGCGTTGTACCATTTTGAGGAATCTGGATAACTTCACCTGTTTTGACTCCTCTTTTTGACTCAGGATTATACTTGTAAATTATTTCCAAAGGCACATTATATTGTCGGGAAATACTATACACAGTCTCTCCTTTTTTCACTTTATGTTTTATTGGTTCAAGAGATGAATAATCTATTTCTATAGGTTCCTGCATTTCTGTTACTATGGATATCTGGCCGGTAGGATAATAAAGCCTTTCTCCTTTTTCCATATTTCCTTTTGCCTCCGGATTCAAACGCAACAACTCTTCTAAATCCCATCCATTCTTTTTTGCTATACCATAGGCTGATTCTCCCTTTTTCACAATATAGATATAATACTCCTTTCCCAAGATTTCTGTGGTAGGAAGTTTTGAACGATTATCCGCACTCGTAGATAATCCCATAGACAATAGGCAACCTATGATGGAAATCTTAACACCTTTTGAAATAATATTTTGAAAGCTCATTTATATATGCATATTTTCTCTATTGCAAATTTAATAAATTCATGTTAACCTACCTTATTCTTTTATTCTCTAATAATATTCTTACCTCCTCTTAATAGAATAGGGCACCCCCTTAGGATGCCCTTTTATTGAATTTTTCAAATATAAACCTATAATCATCTATATTTTGAATAATCTACATTCCTCATGTCGCCTGAATTGAGAAATTCAGTATGGAATGAAAGAGATGCTTCCAAGTTATGAGGTGTTTGACCTCCTACTTCTTCCGACATTTTAAGGTAGTCACGTAGTAATTCCTTATATTCAGGTGCAACACAATGATCTATTATTTCATGTGCTCTTTCCACAGGATCCTTCCCTCGCAAATCAGCGATACCTTGATCGGTGATCAAAATATCAACAGAATGTTCCGAATGATCCACATGAGAAACCATAGGCACAATATTGGAAATCTTTCCGCCCTTGGTCACTGAAGGACATGAGAAGATGGATATATATGCGTTTCGAGTAAAGTCGCCCGATCCTCCTATTCCATTCATCATCTTTGTTCCTGTGACGTGTGTGGAATTGATATTACCAAATATATCTGCTTCAAGAGCAGTATTCATGGTGATAACTCCAAGTCTTCTGATCACTTCCGGATTGTTTGAAATTTCGGCCGGTCGTAAACATATTTTATCTTTGTAGAAATCAAGATTCTCAAGAAATTCTTCCTCCACATGTTCTGAGATTGTTAAAGAACATGTGCTGCCGAATTTACACCTTCCCTTTTTCATAAGATCAAGAACCGCATCCTGAATAACCTCAGTATACATCTCGAAGGCTGGTATTTCTTTTGCATCTGCAAGACCATAGAGCACTGCGTTAGCTACATTTCCAACTCCGCTTTGCAAAGGCAGGAAAGATGCAGGTATAATTCCTTTGTGAAGTTCATCTATCAAGAAATTACATACATTAGCACCAATATGTTTCGTTACTTCATCTGGTTCTGTGAAGGGCTTGATATCATCCATTTTGGATGTTTTAACTACACCTACTATTTTTTCGGGATCAATTTTTAACAAAGGAGATCCCACTCTATCGCTCGGTTTAAATACCGGGATTTCGCTTCTCACCGGAGGATCTAAAGGCACATAAATATCATGTATACCTCTTAGCGATTTTGGTAGCTTTTCATTTAATTCAATGATTACTTTCTTAGCACAATTAGTAAAGGTTGGAGTATTCCCTACTCCGGTTCCAAGCACTACTGATCCGTCATCAAGTATTTCTGCCACTTCCACTATTGCCACATCTATATCTCCGAAAAAGCCGTAACGAACTTTTTGAGCAAGCTCTGACAAATGAAGATCAAAATAATGAACTTTATGCGAATTTAAGTTTTTTCTCAAATCACCATGACTTTGGTAGGGAGTTCTTTTATTAACAGCATCCGCTCTTACCAATACTCCGTCACACAGATCGCTCGTAGATGCTCCTGTGTATACATTAATCTGAAATGGTTTACCTTCGGCATGCAGTCTTTCGGCTTTGGCTGCTATTGCACCCGGGACAACTTTCGGAGTTCCCGCAGCAGTAAATCCGGAAAATCCCACATTATCTCCATTATGCACGTATTCGGCTGCTTCTTCGGGAGTTATAATCGGAAATCTCATATGTGTTGTTTTTGAAATTAGATTATAGGTTTAGTTGCAAATTTTATTTATATATTTGCACTGCGAATTTAACCAATATCTGCGTGGTGACAAAACATTTTAAACTCTAATATCATTCTTTACGTTATAACCATAAAACACGCCTGTCCGATTTGTATTTATGGCAGACATAAACAAAACAAAACCTCAACTGCAACCGGATTCACCGAAAAAATCTTTTAGGCAGAAATTAAAAGATTTAGAAAAAAATAAGTCTTTTCAGCTAATAAAAAAAATTGCTGGAGATATCTTCCGCTATGGTTTCCCCTTGGCAGTTTCAGTATTTTTAATCCTTTGGCTCTTTCATAAGGTCAATTTCCATAATGTAATGGAAATAGTGCATAAAGGTTGTAACTATTGGTTTATAGGCATAATGATGTTGGCCACAGTCTTGTCTTTAATGGTGAGGGGAGTCAGATGGGGTTTACAATTGAAAGCGGCCGGTGTCAAACCTATGACAGTTGTTTGTGAATGGGTAACTCTTTTCGGGGCTTATGCCCTCAATTTGGTTTTTCCACAGATGGGAGAAGCTTGGAGATGCGTTTTCGTAAGCAAAAGACAGAAGGCTCCCTTATCAACCGTTATCGGTACCGATATCGGCGACCGTTTTATTGATTGGGTCATAATAATGATTCTGTTCATAGTTGCATTGGTGTGTGCTCATCCTTATATCATGGATTTCATGGACCATTATGAAATAGGACGGGAGGTTAAAAAAGTAGTGGATAACGCCACTCTATGGCTCTCTCTTGGGGGCTGTATAGCTTTCTTCGTTGCTTTACTTTATTTTTTTCGTAAAAAAAAATGGGCTCAGGCGATCACAGGAAATATCAAAAGAATGTGGCAAGGTTTTAGCATAATTTTCCGTATGAAACTTTGGTGGTTATATCTCCTGTTATCTATTTTGACTTGGGTACTCTATTTCATAGAAATTTACATCTCCTTCTTTTCTTTTAGTTATACAAAAGAATTGATTCATGAGACTGGTTTGGCCTATGGACTATTACCCGGTTTAGTGGCTTTCGTCTTTGGTTCCCTCTCTATGGGTATTCCATCCAACGGTGGTCTTGGACCATGGAATCTGGCCATAATGTTTGCATTATCTTTATTTGGAATAAGCAGCACTCAAGGCACAGCGTTCAGTGTGGTGGTTTGGTCATTCCAAGCATTTACTTATGTTGTTCTCGGATTATTCGCTTTGGCATATATTATGGTGACTGACCGCCAAATTAAGAAACAGGAAAAATAACAAGAAGGGCATGATCAAAACATGTCAGCTTCACCCAAAGTTTAATTGATGAAAAAAGGGAATAGTGTTGATTTCACCATTCCCTTTCTTGATTCAAGGTTCTTAATTCTTATTTCTTCGCAATTTTCTTGTAACCATATTGTGCGTCTTTACCGAGTTCTTCTTCTATGCGGAGAAGCTGGTTATATTTAGCCATACGGTCGGAACGACTTGCAGAACCAGTCTTGATCTGACCGGCATTTGTAGCTACGGCTATGTCTGCAATAGTTGAATCTTCAGTTTCACCTGAACGATGTGAAATAACTGCTGTATAATTGTTACGTTGAGCCATTTCAACTGCTCTCAAGGTTTCAGTAAGAGATCCTATCTGGTTAACTTTAACAAGGATTGAGTTAGCACAACCCTCAGATATACCTTTTTCAAGATATTTAACATTAGTTACAAATAAGTCATCACCCACGAGCTGACAACGGCTACCAATCAAATCTGTAAGAAGTTTCCAACCTTCCCAGTCATTTTCTGCCATACCGTCTTCAATTGAATCAATGGGGTATTTGTTGATGAGAGATTCGAGATATTCTGCCTGTTCCTTTGAAGTGAGTTTCTTACCGTTTGGTTCTTTAATCTGACCGTCCTTCAACTGATGGTAATCATAATATCCGTCAACATAGAATTCTGATGAAGCCACGTCAAGACCGATTGTAACATCCTTTCCGGGTTCGTATCCCGCTGCCTTGATTGCATCCATGATTACATTAAGAGCATCTTCAGTCCCGTCAAGTTTTGGAGCGAAACCACCTTCATCTCCAACTGCTGTAGTAAGACCACGTTTTTTGAGAACTGATTTCAATGCATGGAAAACTTCAGCTCCCATACGGATACCCTCTTTGAATGAAGGTGCACCCACTGGACGGATCATGAATTCTTGGAAACAGATCGGTGCATCTGAGTGTGCTCCACCGTTGATGATATTCATCATTGGAACAGGAAGCACATAACTGTTAACGCCACCTATATATTTGTAAAGAGGTTGACCAAGATAATCGGCAGCTGCCTTTGCTACTGCAAGAGATACACCAAGAATAGCGTTGGCTCCAAGGTTGGATTTAGTCGGAGTGCCATCAAGAGCTATCATGGCCTCGTCAATTGATATCTGATCAAGTGCATTCATGCCCTTCAAGGCTTTTGCAATGGGGCCGTTTACATTAGCCACAGCTTTCTGAACTCCTTTGCCAAGATAACGGCTCTTGTCGCCGTCGCGGAGTTCTAATGCTTCATTTTCTCCTGTAGAGGCTCCTGACGGAACTGCAGCACGACCAAAGGCTCCGCTTTCAAGATACACGTCAACCTCTACGGTTGGATTGCCACGGGAATCAAGCACCTCGCGGCCGATAATCTGTTCAATTTTCATCGCTTTTGTTTTATTTGGATAACTTATCGTTAGTTTATTTGCCAATTAGCCTTAACTTTGCAAATATACTAAAATTTTGCTATCTAAATCCCTTTTTCAAAAGATAAAATAATCACATGTCAGAAATAAATCATATAAGGACCCTTATTCTTAATCACCTCCCATTCTCTCCTAATGCCCAACAAATTTCTCTTGTGTATGCTTTATCTTATTTTATCGATCAAAAAGGTCCTAATGATGTCTTTGTGATTAATGGTTATGCCGGTACGGGTAAAACTTCTGTAATGGGTGCATTAGTCAAGGCTCTTAATGATATAAAGAAAAAGACTGTGGTTTTAGCTCCAACCGGTAGAGCTGCCAAAGTAGCCGCCGGTTTAGCTTTCGGAAAAGCTTCAACTATTCATAAACGGCTTTTTAAAGGAAATTCTTCCGACCCTTCTAATTCTACTTTCTTCCTGGCACAAAACAATGAATCAGATACTATTTTTATTGTTGATGAAGCCTCATTAATTACTGATGGCTCCTCTTTAAATAACTCTTTGTTACGTCAACTGATTCATTTTGTGTATAGTGGGTCCGGTTGTTCAATGATTTTGGTGGGAGACTCAGCTCAATTACCTCCTGTAGGACAGTCAGCTTCTTATGCATTGGATCCGGATAGATTAAAATCTTTAGGCCTTAATCCTTATTTTTTCAGTCTTGATGAAATCGGCCGTCATGCCGAGGATAGTGGTATTCTTTATAATGCTACTTTTATAAGGAATCTATTATTTAACAATTCCACGATCAACGACTTTTATATTAATAAAAATGGATTTAACGATATACGTATTGTTGAAACTAATGAAATGTTGGATGATTTGGCTTCTTCCTGGTTTAATGTAGGAAAAGATGAAACTATTGTAATCACTCGTTCAAATTTTCGTGCTAATATCATTAATAATACAATTCGAAAATTCCTTCTTGATGCAGAATCTCCTCTTATCAAAGGAGAAAGAATAGTTATTTCTAAAAATGATTATTATTGGAGCAGGGAAAACAAAATTCCCACTCTTTTGGCTAACGGTGAAATCGTAGAAGTCATAAATGTGGGTGAAAAAACAAAAAAATATGGAAGATGGTTCGCATCAACCCAACTTCAGATACCGGGAAATGATCAGATATTGCAAACACAAATAATGCTCAGAAGCTTAGTGGCGGAAGGACCTCAGATCCCTAAAGATGAAATGGAACGTTTTTATAATAGGGTCCTCACTTCTAAAGAAGGTGAACTTTCTCAAAAAATAAAAGCTGTACAAGAGGATCCTTATTATAATGCTCTTCAAGTGAAATATGGTTATTGTATCACTTGTCATAAGGCTCAGGGAGGACAATGGAAACATGTTTATATTGACTTAGGCGGTCTGCCCCCTGATTTCTCATCCGTAGATTTCTTTCGTTGGCTTTATACTGCTATAACCCGGGCTACACAAAGAGTATATTTTGTTAACTCGCCTTTCCCGGTAGTGTGAAATAAAAAAGGTGAAGGATTTACTCTCCATCACCTCTTTGTTATTTGTTATCTTATATTTTTTAAAAAGGTAAATCTTCGTCACTGTCCCCTTCATTTGTTGCGAAAGATTGTGAGGCTCCTCCAAAGCCTTGGTTTGGATAGGGTTGAGTTTGATATCCTTGTTGAGTCTGTTGGTTTTGATATCCTCCTCCCGGATATGATGGTTGTTGACCACCGAAATTCTGTTGGGGTTGATATTCTTGTACTCGGAATACATTCACGTCAGTATACCATTTCCCATTAAATTCTCGGCTTTCGAGATCTACAGAATATATATAATCTCTTCCCGGCTCCAAGTTTAATGCATCTGCCCGGGCATTCATACATTGAATTTTTACCTTTTTTGGGTATTGACCAAAGGTCTCTACTATCCATTCTTTCTTTTTCCAGGGATTCCCCGATTTTGCTGTCCCGGTGGTTTCCCCAAGAAACTGAATTACTTTTCCTTCGAAATCCATTATTCTCTTTGTTTGAATCTTTTATGCGTTTGCGTTTGAATGCGAATTTACTAAATAATTTCAACTCTTCAAAATGTTAGAATAAGGTTATCCAATTTTACTAATATGATTTTTTAGTAACTTTGCATAAATTAATTCTAATAAATATGCAAACCATCGATGACTACCGAGTTCTTATTGAAACTGCAATTAAGAACTTGCAATTTCCTGAAGGTAAACTTGAGTCTTTATATAGTCCTATCAAATACGCCCTTTCTGCCGGAGGTAAAAGAATAAGACCTGTGCTTACTTTAATGACCGCTGATGCTTTTGGTGATAAAGCTGAAATGGCCATTATCCCGGCACTTGGTCTTGAAACTTTTCATAATTTTACTCTTCTTCATGATGATGTTATGGATAAATCCGAATTGAGAAGAGGAAGATTGACGGTCCATAAAAAATATGACGAAAACACAGCTATATTATCCGGCGACACTATGCTAACTCTTGCGTCACAATTCATAAGTGAGGTGAATGATAGTATTCTAAGAAGCGTTTTAGACTCTTTCAATTCCATGGCTATTAAAGTGTATGAAGGGCAGCAACTGGATATGGATTTTGAAAAGCAATCTCAAATAAAACTTGATGATTATATTGAAATGATTCAATGTAAAACCGGTTCTTTGATTGGTACCTGTGCTAAAATTGGAGCAATTATTGGAGGTGCTTCTCAATCAGATGTCCAGAAAATGTATGAATTTGGTATGATGACGGGAGTGGCTTTTCAAATTCAGGATGATTGGCTCGACACTTTTGGGGATTCTTCCACTTTCGGTAAGAATATTGGTGGTGACATAAATAATGAAAAGAAAACTTATCTCTATGTTTCTGCATTGCAATCGGATACCCAGACAGCTGAGGCTCTGCGTGACGCATTTAAGATTCCGGCAGGAGAATTGAGAGTAAAAGCAGTAACTCGGTTGTATGAAAAACTTGGTATTGCAGAATCATCTAAGAAAGCTGTAAACCATTACTCTTCTTTGGCTCTTAAAGCTCTTAACTCCACTGATTTATCAGATGAGAAAAAAGAAGTGTTTAGAAAATTTGCAGAAAAACTAATCGGTAGAAAAAAATAATCATAATAATACTTTTTATGATCGACACCCACTCTCATATTTATTTCCCTGAATTTGAAGAGGAAATCAGCAATTTGTTAAAACGCTGCAAAGATGCTGGGGTGTCGGATTTTATACTCCCTAACGTAGATGCCCGGTCTCTACCACAGGTTAAGAAACTTCATTCACTATATCCTGAGGTGATGCACATGGCTATCGGTTTACATCCCACTGAAATAAAAGATGATTGGAACAACTTTCTTCATATAGTAGAAAAAGAACTTTCAACAGGCAACTATGTTGCTGTGGGTGAAATAGGGATCGATCTTTATTGGGATAAAACTAAAATTGAAGAACAGAAAAAGGCATTTGCTCAGCAGCTACAACTTGCTCAAAAATATAATCTCCCTGTGATTATTCACTCTAGGGATGCATTTGAAGAAACCATGGAAGTTATAGAGAAAACGAAACCGACTGTTCCACTGATTTTCCATAGTTTCACTGGAGACATTGCCGATGTAGAAAGAATACGTAAAGGATGTGATCCTTATTTTGGAATCAACGGGGTTGTGACATATAAGAATGCTCCTAAACTTAGAGAGGCTCTTGCCATAATTGGTATTGATAAGATCATTTTGGAAACTGATTCTCCTTATTTGACTCCTATACCTCATCGTGGTAAAAGAAACGAATCTTCTTATCTTCCCTTTATAAGAGACAAAATTGCTGAAGCCTTGGAAATAACTCCTCAAGAAGTGGAAAGGATAACTGATCAAACCGCACGTAAAGTTTTCAGAATATGACTTTACTATATGCCTTAAGCTATCCCCTTACCGGACCAATAGAAATATTTCTTTTGGTCCTCCTTATAATTTTGATATGCCCCATACTTTTTCGACGGATTGGAATTCCTCATATAGTGGGTTTGATTATAGCAGGTATTATAGTAGGACCTTATGGATTCGACATTCTTTCAAGAGATGCAAGTTTTGAAATTTTCGGCGAAGTTGGCATACTCTACATCATGTTTATGGCAGCTGTGGAGATCAATATGTTTCATTTGCAAAAAAACTTGGGAAAAGGTATTGTTTTCGGGTTAATAACTTTCAGCATTCCTACTCTTTTGGGAATATTTGGATCCAGATTTGCTTTTGGGGCTTCTTGGGCGACATGTACTTTAATCTCAACAATGTACGCTGCCCACACTCTAATTTCTTACCCTATAGTAAGCAGGTTCGGACTTCAGAATTCAAAACCTGCTGTAATAGCAGTGTGTTCCACCATCGTTACTGTTCTTTTGGCTTTGTTGGTTTTAGCAGGGGTGGTTGATGCTTCTGAATCTGGCGGTTTTAGATTTGAACGTTTTTTCCGTTTGGTCGCATTGATGTCATTTTATGCTGTTGGAATGGGATTTCTGATTCATTATTTCACCAAGTATTTTTTTAGGAAAATAAGTGATCAGGTAGTCCAATTTATTTATGTATTGGCTATGGTCTTTTTGTCTTCTTTAATGGCAAAAATTATTGGATTGGAGGCTATTTTAGGAGCTTTTTATGCGGGATTGATTCTAAATAGATTTATTCCTGACCGTTCAGGTCTTATGGGAAGAATAAAGTTTGTGGGAAATGCTATTTTTATTCCTTATTTCTTGATTGGAGTCGGCATGTTAATCAATGTACATGTCATTTTTAAAAGCTGGAACGTTGGTTGGGTTGCTCTGAACATGGTCGTGGTTGCTATGGTTGCTAAATGGCTCGCAGCTTTCATAGCATCAAAAATATATGGGCTCAAAGAAAATGGCAGACGATTGATGTTCGGTTTAACTTCTGGGAAGGCTGCAGCTACTATTGCAGCAGCCTTGATTGGTTTTCAACATGGCATTTTAACCGAGGATATGCTTAATGGAGCGGTTTTAATGATATTGGTGAGCTGTGTGATTGCTTCCATTTCCACTCAGACTGCTGCTAAAGGGCTGCGAATCGAATTGACAGAAGCTGAATTTAAGAAAGATACTGAAACAGAACCGGGGGAATATGCCCGTCAATTGGTGGCTGTGGCAAATCCGGTAACAGCTGAAAACTTAATGAAGCTTGCTTTATTGATGCGTCACAGAAATAATAAAAATCCTGTCACTGCATTATTTGTAAGAAATTCAGATGACGCAAGACGCGTGCAAGCAGGTAGAAATTCTTTGGAAATTGCTGTCTCTGCAGCCCAAGCGGTCGATATTGAGGTAAATGATATAGAGCGGTACGATATCAATGTTGTGGCAGGTCTGACTAATGAAGCTAAGCAAAATCAGGCTACAGATATAATGATTGGTCTTCATAGGAGGTCTAACATTGTTGACTCTTTCTTTGGTAGCATGACCGAACAGTTATTAAATGCTTCTAATAAAATGATATTTATTAGCAGATGTTTCACTCCGGCTAATACTATGGCAAGATTAATTATTCTTGTGCCCGATAAAGCTGAATATGAAACGGGGTTTCAGACATGGGTGGAACGTATTTGTAATCTTGCGTCTCAACTTGCAGCTAAAGCTATCTTCCTGTCATATGAAACAACTTCTAATTTTATTAGAAACATAATCATTTCTGAAGGATATGCCATTAGGCATGAATACCGTAATCTTAATTCTTGGGATGATTTCATTTTAAACTCTCAAGATATTAATGAAGATGATATTTTTATAATAATAGGAGCAAGAAAAGGTTCAGTTTCTCATAATTCCGATCTTGAAGGTCTTCCCACCTATTTACAAAAAAATCATGCTCACAACAACCTTCTCTTAATCTACCCTGAGCAATTCGGTGGCTCCTCCACTTTCTAATCACTGACCTTTTCTCTACTTCATTTCCTCCATTTTTTCCGGGTCTCCTACCACCCATACTATATCCCCGTCACGCAATATTGTATCTGCTCCGGGTTGTTCAAATACATCCTCACCTCTTTGCACTTTCACTATCATGCAATAAAAATCTTTACGAATATCTGTTTCTCCCAATGGAACATTTATAACAGGAGATTTATCTGATAAGGTAAGGCTTCTTAATTCAACTTTTGAGTTAAATACTTCTACCGATCTATAGGCTTTTTCATCCCTTTCTATATCATCATTCAGGCGTTTTATTTGCTCGTCGTTTCCAATTACTCCAAGAATGTCACCCGGAAAAATTCTTGCATCCACAGAGGGCAATGGCATTGTTCTCTCTCCTCTTTGTATGCTTGCTATACTTACTCCATATTCATTCCTTAATCCCGAATCTTTTAACTTGTCACCTACAAAAGGACAATAAGCTCCCACTTCAATATAGGCCATATGAAGGTCGTCTATTAATTTATTGTTAACTCCGCTTCTCGTGTTTTCCCTTATATTCAGATTATCTATAAATTTCTTTTCTATGAAGGCATATCTTGCACTGATCTTTTGTGATGCGAAAACTATAATGAAAGCCAGACATATAATACCCGCTATCCACGCCACAGTGGCATCATAGGCTAAAGTCAAAAGATACACAATAAATAAAAGAGCCACAAAATAACGAATGATTCGCAATGCCACTAACGGCACATCATAAAAGCTTGCAGAAGCATGTAGTTTCATCCTTTCATCAGGTTTGATTGAACTGAAAGACAAGGCAAATAAAAAAGGCATCATTGCAGACAGTGTTATAACTGTTGCGAGAAATCTTCCCCAGTCTGACATATATTCTTCCAATAATGGGAAAAGAAATTGTCGACTCACAAGTATTATGGCTATCAAGATTACTGAAAATATCACCATTCGACCCAAATACCGGCTTAAAATGTCTTTCCAAAGCTGCTTTGTGGTATTAGTGTCTACTACCTGTTTGGAATATCTGTCTATAAGGAAACGTAAATTTTCCGGAAGTTTTGATTCCACAAATCTATATGCCGGTTGTGACAATTTTACAAAATAAGGGGTGGTAAATATTGTTATCACAGACACTGCCACTATGATAGGATAAATTGAATGCTCCAATACTCCTAAACTCATACCCAATGCAGCTATGATAAAAGAAAACTCTCCCACTTGTGTCAACGTAAAACCGCTTTCAATTGCAACCCTGAGTGTTTGACCTGTCATCAACATTCCAAAAGTGCCAAAGAAAATCATGCCACAAATCACTACTCCTGCCAGAATCAAGATTTCCCACCAGTAATTAACCAGTACAGAAGGATCTACCATCATTCCTACGGAAATAAAGAAGACTGCTCCAAACAAATCTTTTACAGGTTTTACAACTTTTTCCATCCTTTCTGCCACCATGGTCCCTGCCAATATCGAACCCATCACAAAAGCTCCCAGTTCCAACGAGAATCCACAGATCACAGAGAAGATAGCCATTGAAAAGCACAATCCCATCGCCACCACCAACAATGTCTCATCATTTAGAAAGTGCTTTACCTTGGCAAGAAATGACGGAAGCACATATACGCCGACCAAAAACCAAATGATTAGAAAGAAAAGCAATTTACCTATTGAAAATAATAATGCTTTACCTTCCACATTCCCAACTGCGATTGATGACAACAAAACCAACATCAACACAGCGAACAGATCTTCTATTATCAACACTGCCAAAACCAGGGAGGCGAATTTCTTCTGTCGCATGCCTAAGTCAGTCAAAGTCTTGAGTATTATTGTAGTACTCGACATGGAGATCATACCTCCTAAAAAGATACAGTTGATGGGATTCAAATCAAGAATTTTACCAACTCCAAATCCGGCAAAGGTCATTCCCGTGATTATTATCAAAGCAGTGATTATTGCAGATGAACCGGAATTCATTAACTTTCGAAAACTAAATTCCAATCCTAATGTGAACATTAATACCACTATTCCTAAATCTGCCCAAAATTCTATGTTTTCAAGATTGGATATTGTTGGAAGATAGGTGAAATTGGGACTCGCTAAAAAACCGGCCAAAATATATCCCAATACAACAGGCTGTTTTAGTTTTTTAAACAATAAAGTAACCACGGCCCCGAGTAGTAGTATCAAGGCCAGGTCGGCTATCAAACCATTATTTATTGCTTCCTTATCTGTCTCTGCCGGTGCCTCATCGTTGATTTCTGTATATGTATTTTTGATGATGGCTTCTGTATTCTCTCCTAAGTTAACATCTTCTTGAGATGTGATTGAGCTTGGAAGTGTTATCATATATCTGATTGTAAACTACTCTGGCCCGTCAAGAGGATCGGATTCGGCTAATTCCACTTCATAACGGGCATATCGGTTGACTATATAGATGTTATAATAAGATAACAGTAATGTGGTCAATGGTAAGGCAATTATAAGGCCCATAAAACCTAATAAGGCTCCCCAAATGGAAAGTGAGAGCAAGATAATGGCCGGATTAAGCCCCATAGCTTTGCCCATTATCTTTGGTGTCAGTAATAGATCCTGAATACATTGCACTATTATATATACAGCCATACATTCCCAGAAAATAGCCCAAAAACTTACTCCCGTGCTTGCCGTGCAAACCAAGCATAATAAGGCTGTGATTGGAAGGGATATCAATTGCAGATAAGGAACCATATTGAGAAATCCTATAAAGATTCCCAATACAACTCCCATTGGCAAGCCTACAATTAAAAAACCTATCGCAAACAATATCCCTACTATCATTGATATGAAAAATTGATTCCGGAAATATCGATTCATGGCATGTTCTATATCTTTCCCGATTTGGAAAATTTGTCGCCTATGAGGATAAGGCACCAATTGTTTGAAACTTAACATAATTCTTTCATAATCGAGCATTATGAATAGAACATATAAAATAACTATTAACCAGCTCACCGCTCCTACTACAAAAGAAAGGCCGCTGCTAAGAAAGTTCCAAGATGATGTTAGTGCCGTCCTTAGCAATTCTTTCCATTCTTGTGGTGTCAGTATTCTTGATATACTTTCAATGTCGAGATTTTCTTTTATAAAATCGTAAATGGGCCCGGATATGTAAGGGATCTCTACTTTGGCTGTGGCATAATTTTTTATCATTTCCGCCATTTGTTCCGCTTCTGCCACCAAATATGGGAAAAAGATTATGGAAAATATGCTTATTAAAAGACATCCCTCAAGCAAGGTAACTATAACGGGTAAAAAACGTGATTTTATCCGCAAAATTTTCATGTTCCATTTCACAATGGGTTCTAACATATAAGAAATCAAGCATGCAACAAAAAAAGGTAGCAAGACTCCTTTTAAGGCATCGAGTAAATAAAGCACTGCTATGATACCCAACACACTAAAGGAAATCCTCACTACTCTATCAAAGGTGTAGGGTTGACGCTGGGGATATCTTTCCTTATACATTCTACAAATTTACTCACTATTTCCCACTTTGACCAAAACTTTTAGTAAATTTGTAGTTCTTTTCTAAAAAATGAAACAATAATGAAATTTTATCGGTCCGTTTTATCCTTAATGCTTCTTCTTGTCTCTTTATATTCTTTTGCAGGAATAGGAGATGAGGCATTGGCGCAATTTATTAAATCTAATGGCATAAATCCAAATTCCGTTTCTGTGAAAATTATTGATTTGGAGGATGGTTCGGTACTTACTGAACACAATCCAAACTTGCCTCTTGTGCCCGCTTCTATAATGAAGTCGCTCACTACTGCTGCTTTGTTGGAGTCTGCAGGGCCCGATTGGAGATATCATACTCGCATTTATATTGATGGTAATAATGATTTTGGTTATCTTAGAGGTAATGTTATTGTTGAAGGAGCCTGCGATCCAACTTTAAATTCTGAAAAAGAACCTTATTCCGAAGATATTTTGGAAGAAATAAGTAGGGCTTTGGCGTCCCAGTTAATTAATAGGATTGAGGGGAATATAATTATTGATGAAAATAATTTTACCGGCAATCCTCGTCCTGCTTCCTGGGCGAAAGAAGATTGTGCTAAATATTATGGCACCGGTAGTCATGCTCTTAATTATTCTGATAATGCCCGGGGTGATTTTGCAGTAAACGATCCCTCTTCTTCTTTCCTGACACTGCTCTATAAAAAACTTTCCGATAATGGTATAGAATTTGAAAATAAAGATATGCCGGAAGGGAGAAGAATTCAGATTTATGACCACCTATCCGCGCCTGTGGATGAAATAATGAGGTCATGTATGATGAGAAGTGATAATCTTTTTGCTGAATCCATGCTACGAACTTTTGGTAAAATGGAAGGAGCCGATGGATCAACTGAACAGGCAGTAAAAAAAGAAATGATTTTATGGCAACAGAAAAATCTTCCTTTGGAGGGTGTTAGAATCATTGATGGGTCCGGACTTTCGCGTGAAAATAGGGTTACAGCTGATTTTATGTCCGAACTGTTGAAAAATATGAGCATAAACCCTCATTATGCATCTTTTTTTCCTTTGGCCGGACAGGAAGGTACTCTAAAAAAATTTCTTGCCGGTTCTCCTCTCGATAGTTATATTGCAATGAAAACAGGTAGCATGAGGGGAATACAATGTTACGCCGGATATAAACTCGACGATGATTATATTCCTACTCATGTGATTGTTATAATTATGAATGATATTACCAAAAGCAGAGATAAAGCTGTCAAAGCAGCAGAAACTATGCTCCTCTCTATCTTTAATCAATAAAATTTTAAAATATTCAGTAATGCAATCTTATCTTCAAAATCTTCTTGATAAAACTTACGAACTAGAGGGCCTTATTCATCTTGCTATTAAAAGAGATGAAGACAGAAAAGATTTCTTGAGATTGATTTCAAAAAAAGGTAATGAAATCGCGGAACTTATCAATTCTTTTGAACTTATTAATGATGAACCTTCTGAAGTAGTGCCGACATCCATAACTAATTTTATACTGGAAGAATATGCTTTAGATGAAGATACGATAGCTCCTGAATCCTCTCTTGATAAGGCAGAAAAAAAGGATATTGTCACTGCTGAGACAACTGAAAAAAAAATCGATAGAATAAATGAGCCTCAAAAAGGCAAACTGGTCTTTTCTATCAACGAACGGTTTAGATTCCGAAAAGAACTCTTTGATAATTCTGATGCTGATTTCAATACATCTTTGGCCCTGGTGGCATCGATGGACAATTTTGAAGAGGCAGAAGATTATTTTATTAATGAGGAGGGTTTTGATACAAATAATCCTGTAGTGAAGGAATTTATGAACATTATAAAAAAATATTTTAAATGACGGAGGGTTGTTTGTTTATTGTGCCTACTCCGGTAGGTAATCTTGAAGATATGACTTTTAGGGCGATTAAAGTCCTGAAAGATGTTGATCTTATATTGGCGGAAGACACGAGGAATTCAGGAAACTTGTTAAAGCATTTTGAAATTTCTACGCCTATGAAGAGTCATCATAAATTTAATGAACATGAAACTGCCCCTAAAATTGCTCAAAGAATACTGGATGGTGAAAAGATTGCCCTGATCTCAGATGCCGGAACACCGGGAATTTCTGATCCCGGATTCTTGCTTGTTAGGGAATGTAGAAAAATTGGGGCTGAAGTCGTTTGTCTGCCTGGTCCAACTGCTTTTGTGCCTGCTCTCGTAGCATCAGGTATTCCATGCGATAAATTTGTTTTTGAAGGTTTTCTTCCTCCTAAAAAAGGAAGAGCTACTCGGTTGGCTAATCTGGCACTCGAACAAAGAACGATTATTTTTTATGAATCTCCCAAAAGGTTATCAAGAACCTTAAAAGATCTTTCTCAATATTTCGGTCCCTCAAGGCAGGCAGCTGTATGTAGAGAAATATCCAAATTACATGAATCTATAAAATTATCTTCTTTAAACGATTTATTTAATTATTATTCTGAAAACCAAGCTAAAGGTGAAATTGTTATAATTGTGGATGGAAATCATGAATCATCCAAAAATATAGATCATAAGCAAGAAGTATAATTTTAACCATTTAATTATCTTTGATATGAAAAAAACCGTACTCGCACTTAGCTCTGTGACACTCCTTATTTTAGGAGCTTGTAACAATGCTTACAAGGAAAAGGCTGAACAAGACTCTTTAAAAATCGTAGAATTACAGACAAATTATCAGGAAGCTTCCACTTTCAATGATTCTTTGATGCTTCTTATGGCCGATATATATAATGGCCTTGATTCTATTAATATGCAAGAAGGGCTTCTCTATAACACCTCTAATGGTGAAACTGATCGAAGAGCCGAGGTGCGTCGTAATCTCTCGGCTATCAAAGAACGTTTGGCCAACAACCATGCATTGCTCGCTCAGATGGAAAAAAGAATGAAAGATTCAGGCAATCAAAACGCTATCCTTACTAAAACTATTGATCAAATGAAACAGCGTCTTGAGCAACAGGAATCTCGTCTTGTTTTCCTGGAAAATCAATTGTCAGTAGCTAATGATTCTATTGCTAATCTCAATGAACAAGTTGCAGCTACCGAACAACAAGTTCAAATCCAGACTGAAGCAAAAGATGCAGCTTTCAATGCTTATCAACAAGCTGATAGTGAATTGAACACTGTATACTATGCTATGGGAACTAACAAAGAACTTAAGGAAAATGGCTTACTTGAAAAGAAATTTCTCGGTCAGACTAAAGTGCTTAAGGGGGACGTGAATAATTCTTATTTCACAAAAGCTGACAAACGTACTCTTACTTCAATACCTACCGGTGCTAAGAAAATCAAGATTTGGACTAATATGCCGGAAGGTTCTTATGAGGAAGTGAAAAATGCAGATAACACAATCACTCTTAAAATCACTAATCCTAAAGAATTCTGGAATTATACCGACTATCTCATTATCCAGTTGAATTGATATTACAATTATATTTAATTAAGAGCGTGTCCTATATTCGGCACGCTCTTATTTTTTAGTTAAGATTATTAAAACTCACTCGAAAAGTGGAACTTTATTTTTGGGAAATCATTTTGTGCCATTTGCAATACATAATTAGAATCTGCCATGAAAATATCTCTGCCATCTTTATCTGTAGCCATAAATTGATGCTTCCTTTTTTTGAATGATTCCAATGCCTCCTCATCTTCACTCTCTATCCAGCATGCTTTGTACATACTCATTGGTTCCCATCTACATTGTGCCCCATATTCGTGGAGTAATCTGTATTGGATTACTTCAAATTGAAGTTGACCAACTGTCCCTATTATCTTCCTTCCATTAAATGAACTCGTGAATAATTGGGCTACTCCTTCATCCATCAATTGTTTTATACCTTTTTCCAATTGTTTGGATTTCATCGGATCTGCATTCTCTATATATTTAAACATTTCCGGCGAAAAAGAGGGTAACCCCTTGAAATGTATATTCTCCCCGGATGTTAAGGTATCTCCTATTTTGAAATTTCCCGTGTCGGGAATGCCTACTATATCACCGGGAAATGCCTCCTCCACAATATTCTTTTTTTGTGCCATAAAAGCTGTAGGAGCAGCAAATTTCATCACTTTATCACTTCTCACATGTTTGTATCCTACATTTCTTTCGAATTTACCGGAACAAACCTTTACAAATGCTATACATGAACGGTGATTGGGATCCATATTAGCATGTATTTTAAATACAAACCCGGAAAAATCTTCCTCTTCAGGTTTGACGGTTCTCTCTTCTGCATTTATTGGTTTTGGAGATGGTGCTATCTTGACGAAACAATCCAATAATTCTTTAACCCCGAATGTATTGAGCGCTGATCCGAAAAACACGGGAGCTACTTTACCCTCCAGATATTCCTTTACATTGAATTCAGGGTAAACTCCGTCGATTAATTCTATATCTTCTCTTAGCTTAGTAGAATCATCTTTTCCTACTAATTCATCTACAAGCGGACTGTTAACATCGTCAATCTCTACCCTCTCACTTATGGTTTGCTTGGATGGTGTAAATAAATCTAAACCATGTTCATATAAATTATATACACCCTTAAACTTAGATCCTATATTAATAGGCCACGACAAAGGTACAACCTTTATTTTCAGTTCATTTTCCAGCTCATCCAAAATATCAAAGGGATCTCTTCCCTCCCGGTCTAATTTATTTACAAAGATGATAACCGGAGTATTCCTCATGCGACATACTTCCATCAATCTCCTTGTTTGTGTCTCTACTCCTTTAGCTACATCCACAACAATGATTACAGAATCTACAGCGGTTAATGTTCTGAAGGTATCTTCTGCAAAGTCTTGGTGACCCGGGGTATCAAGAATATTTATCTTATATCCATCGTAATCAAATCCCATTACGGAAGTCGCAACAGAGATTCCCCTTTGTTTCTCTATTTCCATCCAGTCTGATGTCGCTGTCTTTTTTATTTTGTTGCTTTTCACCGCGCCGGCTACATGTATGGCCCCTCCAAATAAAAGTAACTTCTCTGTAAGGGTAGTTTTCCCTGCATCCGGATGCGATATTATCGCAAAGGTTCGTCTCTTTTGTATCTCTTTTACTAATTCTTCACTCATATTAATCGATTAGACATTCAATGGCTGTTTTTCTATATTTATAATTTATGGATAATTATTCCTCAAAAAGTTCATTGTTATAATCTTTCTTATAATACATTGCCAATACTGCCAAAAATTTTGAAACCTGGGCAACGGCTTGGGAGGTTTCTTCCGAAATCTCTTTCCCTTGTAGTCTCAATAGAAGAATCCCATATAATACATTGAAACAGGTTTCTATTTCTCCTGACTTATTGTCGCCGGATTTGGCTCTCAATTCCACAATTATTGGTAGAGTATGATAAAACTGAGCTGAATAGGTTGCAAATTTCTGGTCATTCAATAACTGCCTGTGCAAATCTTCTAATTGTATAATAACATTCTTATTGATTTGAAGATGACCTTTCTCGACAACCCCTTCCCTTCTCATCATATCAATTAATGACTCATACCATTCTTTCATGTCTTTCCTCTGATTGTCACTGAGATCTTGGTATTGATCTATGATAGTTTTTTGAATCTTATCTATGTCCAATTGATTGGCGCGTATCAAATCTTCTATTTGCCACATATAAAGCAAATATTCTGCTATATTCTCTTTCTTCTTTATGGATGCTGTTATCATACTTCTATAAATTATACTTTAATCTAATCCCTAATACCATATCTCTTTAATATTACCCTTAAACCCTCCTCTCCAACTTAACTACATTCTCAACATGATGTGTATGAGGAAACATATCCACAGGTTGAACTTTTGTTACAGTATATTTGCTTTCCATCAATGCTAAATCTCTCGCTTGGGTTGCCGGGTTGCAGCTTACATATACAATGGTCTGAGGTGCTGCATTCAAAATCACTTTCACCACATCCTCATGCATCCCTGCTCTCGGTGGATCTACTATCATTACATCCGGTCTTCCATGAGTTTCTATGAAATCTTGCGTAAGTACATCTTTCATATCGCCAGCATAAAATTCCGTATTGGTGATTCCATTAATCGAAGAATTTTCCTTCGCATCTTCTATTGCATCTTCTACATATTCTATGCCAATAACTTTCGAAGCATTCCTTGCAATATAATTGGCAATCGTGCCGGCACCTGTATATAAATCATAAACCAATGGCTTATCCACTTTTTCTTCTAGTAATCCGGCAAATTCGGCCGCCTTATTATATAATTCCTGAGCCTGTAATGAATTAGTTTGATAAAAGCTTTTCGCGCTTATTCGGAATTTCAAATCTCCCATCTTTTCTTCAATAAAGCCCGTTCCAGAAAATATTTTAACTTCTTGATCCGATATCGAATCATTCATTTTGAGGTTTACAACATATACCAGTGTGCTGATTTCAGGAAATTCTTTAATTAAGTAAGACATTAATTGGTTCATCTTATCTTTGTCTTCTTCTCCAAATGTCAGGCAAACCATGAGTTCTCCACTTATTGTAGGCCTAATCATCAAAGTCCGTAACAGTCCTTTGTTACCTTTAATGTCATAAAAGGAATAATTATTTTTGTTTGCAAATTCATAAATACTGTTCCTTATTCTATCTCCTATACTTTCTTGTAAATAACACTTGTTGATTTGCAACACCTTGTCGAACGACCCCGGAATATGAAAACCCAATGCATTGGTTTCTTCCGAACCTGGAACCTCTCCACGGATTTCTTCCCAACTTTTCCATCTTTTATTGGAGAAGGTATATTCCATTTTATTTCTGTAACCCCATATATTTTTTGATCCTATTGTCATTGGAATTTCAGGTACTTCAATCTTCCCAATCCTTATGAGGGCATCCTCGACTTGTTGGCGTTTGAAGTTCAATTGGTCTTCGTAAGGTATATGTTGCCATTTACATCCTCCGCACACTCCGAAATAATCACATCTGGGTTTTATTCTTATTGGAGATGATTTCAATAACTTAGTAATATGGGCTTCGGCATAACTATGCTTCTTCTTGTCTAATTTGATATCAACAATATCTCCCGGTGCTCCGAATGGAATAAAAACCACTATAGGGGTCTCATCAGTGTCTTTAAGCTTAATTCTTGACAATGATTTACCCTCAGCGGCTATACCCGTAATTTCAACTTTTTCTATTTCGGGAAGTTCTTTCCTTTTTCTTGCCATTTTATTTTCTTTTCCATTGCAAATTTACGGAATTCTAAGAAATTTTTTGTTAATTTTGCATTTGTGGGTGCAACTTATGCATTTCTTCATTTAAAACAAATGAAAAACCTTAATTCAAATTAATATTTCCAATGGCTAAAGCAATTTACACGTTCGGCGACGGTAAGGCCGAAGGTAATGCCGGGATGAGAAACCTTCTCGGTGGTAAGGGTGCAAACTTGGCAGAGATGAATCTCCTCGGTATGCCGGTTCCTCCTGGATTTACGATCACTACTGAAATTTGTTCTGAATATACCCAATGGGGTCGTGATAAAGTTGTAAAAGATATCACTCCTGAAGTAAAGGAGGCTATCGCACACGTTGAAAAACTTACTGGTAAAAAGTTTGACGATCCTTCCAATCCTTTGCTTGTTTCTGTTCGTTCTGGAGCCCGTGCTTCTATGCCCGGCATGATGGACACTGTGCTTAATCTTGGTATGAACGATGCAACTGTAGCCACTATGGCCGAAAAAAGCGGCAACCCTCGTTTCGCATGGGATAGCTATCGTCGTTTCGTCCAAATGTACGGTGACGTGGTTCTTGGTATGAAGCCTAAGAGCAAAAGTGATGAAGATCCTTTTGAAGTTATCATCGACCGAATGAAAGAAGCTAAGGGTGTGAAACTTGATACCGAACTCGATGTAGAAGACCTAAAACTTCTTGTAACTCAATTCAAACAAGCCGTCCTGGAATACACAGGTAAAGAATTCCCTGAATCCGCTTGGGAACAACTATGGGGAGGTATTTGTGCTGTGTTCGATAGCTGGATGAACGAACGTGCAATCCTTTACCGTAGAATGAACCAGATTCCTGAAGAATGGGGAACAGCTGTTAATGTTCAGGCTATGGTTTATGGTAACATGGGTGACAATTCTGCAACGGGTGTTGCTTTCAGCCGTGATGCTGCTACAGGTGAAAACATTTTCAATGGTGAATATCTTATCAATGCACAAGGTGAAGACGTAGTGGCCGGTATCCGTACACCACAGCAAATCACAATCGAAGGTTCTCGTCGCTGGGCTGCCCTTCAAGGTATATCTGAAGAAGTGCGTAAAGCTAAGTACCCCTCTCTTCAAGAATCTATGCCTGATTGTGCAGCTGAATTGATTGCTATAGCTCACAAACTCGAAGATTACTATAAAGATATGCAGGATATGGAGTTCACTATCCAGGATGGTAAACTATGGATGCTCCAGACTCGTAACGGTAAACGCACAGGTGCTGCTATGGTACGTATTGCCATGGATCTTTTGCGTGAAGGTATGATCGATGAAAAAACAGTGCTTCTGCGAATGGAACCTCAGAAACTCGATGAACTTCTTCACCCTATATTTGATAAGTCTGACATCAAGAAAGCTAAGGTTGTAGCAAAAGGTCTTCCTGCTTCTCCAGGTGCCGCTGCCGGTCAAATAGTTTTCCAGGCTGATGATGCAGAAGCTTGGGCCGAGAAGAAAAAGAAAGTTGTTCTAGTCCGTATCGAGACTTCACCTGAAGACCTCCGTGGAATGGCTGTAGCTCAAGGTATCCTCACAATGCGTGGTGGTATGACTTCTCACGCTGCTGTAGTTGCACGTGGTATGGGTAAATGCTGTGTTTCCGGAGCAGGCGACATAAAGGTTGACTATAAGGAAAAAACTGTTGAAATGGGTGGAAAGGTTTACCATGAAGGTGACTGGATCTCTCTAAATGGTTCCACCGGAGAAGTTTATGATGGTCAGGTACCTACTCGCGAACCGGAACTCGATGGTGACTTCGGTGCTATAATGAAACTTTCCGATAAGTTTGCAAAAACTTATGTTCGCACTAATGCTGACACACCTCGTGATGCTAAACAAGCTCGTAACTTCGGTGCTCAAGGTATTGGTCTTTGCCGCACAGAACACATGTTCTTCGAGGGCGATCGTATTAAGGCAGTTCGTGAAATGATTCTTGCATCAGATGAAAAAGGTCGCCGTGAAGCTCTTAAGAAGCTCCTTCCGATCCAAAGAGGCGACTTCGAAGGTATTTTCGAAGCTATGGATGGATACGGTGTGACTATCCGTCTGCTTGATCCACCGTTACATGAGTTCGTTCCTCATCAGACCGCTACTCAAAAAGAACTTGCTGACGAAATGGGATTATCTCTTGCTGAAGTGAAGGCTAAGGTTGATGAACTCGAAGAATTCAACCCTATGCTCGGTCATCGTGGTTGCCGTCTTGGAATAACCTACCCTGAAATCACTGAAATGCAAACACGAGCTATCATAGAAGCCGCACTGGCTTGCAAGGCTCGTGGATTTAAGGTAGAACCGGAAATCATGGTGCCTCTCGTTGGCACTCTCAAAGAACTTCAGAATCAAGCTGACGTTATCAACACAACTGCAGCAAAAGTATTTGAAGAAAAGGGAGATTCCCTCCATTATAAGGTTGGAACAATGATTGAAGTGCCTCGTGCTGCACTCACTGCAAATAAGATTGCAGAAGTTGCAGACTTCTTCTCATTTGGTACCAATGACCTTACTCAGATGACATTCGGTTACTCTCGCGACGATGCTCCTAAGTTCCTCAAATTCTACAAGGAACACGGCATTATCAAAGTAGATCCATTCGAAGTGCTTGATCAAGAAGGTGTGGGACAACTCGTTGAAATGGGTGTAAAGAAAGGACGCGCCACTAATCCAGACCTTAAAGTCGGTATCTGCGGAGAACATGGTGGTGAACCTTCAAGTGTTAAATTCTGTGCCAAACTTGGCATGAACTACGTTTCCTGTTCTCCTTATCGCGTGCCCATCGCCCGCGTAGCAGCCGCCCAAGCAGCAATAGAGGAATAAACACCAATTTTTGTTGAAAAACCTCTTTTTAGCATACAAATAGCAAACACTAAACAAATAAGTGTTTGATTTTAAAAGCTAAAAATTTGCCGCCCAGGCTGCCATAGAGGACTAAGCGTATAATTAAGAATATCATAGCCTTAGGCTGTAACGTACTGGTATTGCAGACGTTACAGCCTAAGTTGTTCTTAGAGGGTTCGTTCATTCGACCGCAATAAATGAGCCATATTAACGGGAAAAGCATACACTATGCATACACCAAATTAAAATTGAGCATACACCAAAGCATACACCAAAGTATACACAAAAAAAATAATAGTATATGGCTACATTTAAGGCAGTTGTAAGGAAGAAAAGAGTGGATGGTCTTTACGCCGTTTATATACGTGTAGGTCACAAGCGTCAAATGGGGTACATAAAGACCGATAAAGTAGTTTCCTCAAAACAAATTAAAGCGGGAGAAATTAAGGATCCGGTTGTAAATGAATATTGTTCAAGAGAGATTTTGAGATATAATAACTTAATAAATCAAAAAAACGTATCTCAATATTCTATCCAAGAATTGATCGATTACTTGACAACTGAACAGTCTGAAGTATATTTCAGTGAATATGCTCAAAAGCATATCAATAACCTAATAAATACAGGACATGAAAGAACTGCAAAAAATTATAAAATGGCAGTTCAGCACCTGGAACGTTATTGTGGAACCACAAGAATCCTGTTTTCACAATTGACTTCTACAGTTCTTAAAAGATGGATTGAAACAATGTCTCAAACAAATCGAGCAAAAGAAATGTATCCAGTTTGCGTTCGGCAAATTTTTAAATCAGCACTATTAGAATTAAATGATGAGGAAAGAAATATATACAGAATCAAGTTCAATCCATGGCTCAAAATACAGATTCCAAAGGCTGATAAAGGAATTCATAAATCCATAAGTGCTGAAGCATGTAGAGAATTTTTCAATAGACCCCTTCCTCATACTAAAATGATTTCTTCTCTACCTGAACTCGGCAGAGATGTTGCCCTATTGGTTTTATGCTTGGGGGGCATGAATACTGCTGACATTTATCAATTAAAAAAAACTGATTATAAAGATGGTATTATTAGTTATAAAAGAGCTAAAACACGCAATAGTCGTTCAGATGAAGCATATATGGAAATACGAGTAGAACCTTTTATAAAACCAATTTTCGAAAAATATCTTGATACAACTAATGATGAGCATTTATTCAATTTTTACCAGCGTTATAGTAATTGGGATAGTTTTTGTGCCAATGCGAATAATGGAATAAAGAAGATTTGTAAGGATATGAAAATGTCTGAAGACAAATATTATTGTTGCTATACTTTCCGTCACACCTGGGCTACTATTGCCCAAAATGACTGTGGTGCCACATTAGCAGACGTGGCTTTTGGTCTTAATCATAGCCATGGTTATAATATTACTAGAGGCTATGTCAGAGTAGACTTTAGTCCTGCATGGGAACTAAATGCAAAGATCATAGAGTTTGTATTCTTCTCAAATAAGAAGAGTAAACAAGGTAAAGCAAAAGATCTTGAAGAAACTAAAGATTCCCAATTTAGAATTACACCAAAGATGATGATTTATGGTCGAACCTATTTTAAAGGCAATCTTATTGCGGAGGTAACAGATATTGGTTTCAGAACCGTAGAAGATGTAATTAAAAGAATGCTTCCTCAATTGCCAGACACAATCCCTGATGGTTGTACTGTTCACTTCCGTTTGAAGAATGTGGACTCACAAAAGGAAGTTATATATGAAAGAACTAAAGGTAAAGGATTCTAAAGCGGAACCACTCTCCCACTTTTCATAATAATTCCAATTATAGACAGAGCGACTTTGGTCGCTCTTCTTCATTTATAAAGGTTAAAGGTCATCCTCTTTTAGGATGAATTTGGTTATTCAATTCCTAGCTTGGAGCGATGTGTGGGAGTGGATATTAAAAGTGCAAAGGTAGATGTCGGCAGGATAATGTCAAGGTCAAGCCTGAGGTTTGGGTCTGCAAGATTTCGCATGACTCTATCTTTCGACTCAAAACCTTGCCTTATATCCTTTCATCACCTTATTCCGGCACTATAATATTCACCTTCCCCACATAATTCGCAACAGCGATAAAAAGAAAGGGAAATAATTAAATCAACTATGAACAGGATAGCGACAAAATTCGTGACTTGGGAAGTTCCCGAACTCGATACACTTAACGAAAGTAAAGTCTATAAGTTAAGGCTTATGCTCAATAACGGTGGCAAACTCAATCGTTCAGAGAAAAATTGGCTGACAGAAAAAATCAATTCCAACACATACTTCAAGAAAAGTGTGCCACTTATGGGGTGGAGATTTGATTTCTCCGATATTCTAAAACGCTTTTTTGTAAAACAACACGGATATATCCACGAATATTATGCCGTTGACAAAACCTCTTTAAGAAACTTTATCTATGGCAGGATTGAGGAAATAATTGAAGTCAATAACCGCTAAAAACTGAAAACTATGGAAGAACTTACTGAAATAATTGGTTGCTTTTGCTCACTTTTATGTAATCCGGAAGATTGTAGTACCGGTAGAATTGTTTGTAATTATGGCAGAGATGTGGTCGTTGAATTGGCTAACGGAAATAATATCCTTTTAAGTCGAGATGAAGTCTTGATATATGACTGAAATGTTGAAGTGTGCAGCTCGGACTTGAAAAAAGTCCGGCTGCCTTTCGGCAGCATTCACTTTTTATTATCCTTATTTTTTCTTTTATAAGGAAAATCCTTTTTTATATAAACCGGTATAAAAATCACCCGCCCACTCTGTATCTATATCAGAGATCTATATCCAGAGTTACCCACCCATTACCTCTTATAAATTTAAGAAATCCCTTTTATAGTAAATATACCTGTTTTATGATTCCCTTACCTCTTTCGCCCTATATAGCGAAGGATCTACTTTTTTAGGGAGAATGTCAGGAAGAGCCTTGTTTCCGATATTTTCTTCTTTCCCTCTCTTTATCACTCCAGCGATTCACTTGGAAATCGGCTGAACAAATCGGGTCTGTTTTCAACCTTAACCTCTGTCATCTTTCTTCAACAGCTTGTGCCATCGGCTATCATCCCTATGTCTTCTTCATTGAGAAAATTCGGCATCATGCTTTGTCCTTTCGCCTTCTACATCGACACCTCGGTTCCCATGGGTTTCAGGTCTTCTCTATTTCGCTACAGGCAGTGGATTGTGTGAAACTAGATGGTGCCAACTTATGATGGCAAACCGGATTTTTTCTCTGCCGTCCATGCCGAACCCGTCAGCGGTGTTTCCCTCCATACCTCTTTCATCCGACTGCTGTGTCCTCCCGAAGCCGCAACAACTATTTTTCCTGATGCGAAGTTATATCGTGGCGAGCCTGTGTTTGGCTCTCCGGGACGGTCTTCATGACCTCTGACCAATGGCACTATACAAGAAAATCTTCCGACATTTTTGTACTCGCTTCGCTCACAAAAATGTTGCGTATTGTTCTTGCCGGCCTTGGTGCTGCCCTGTACCCACGAAACTTGTCTGCATCGTAAAAATTAAATTGTTTAACTTCTAACACAGTTCAGTCATGAAAAAGGTAGAAAACACATTCGCAGTAACAGGTTTCATCGGTAAGGATGCAGAAATCCGCAATTTCGCCACTTCAAGCGTGGCCCGTTTCCCACTCGCAATCTCCCGCACTGAAAAACGCGGTGAAGACCAGGAAGAAACCCGTACCTCAGCCTTCATCAACGTAGAGGCCTGGAGAAAGAACGAAAGTGCCTCATTCGAGCTTCTCAAGAAGAAAACGATGATCACGGTCGAAGGCTACTTCAAGCCCGAAGAATGGACCGATAAAGAGGGCAAGAAACATAACCGCGTGGTGTTCGTGGCCACCAAGTTCTACGAACCGGTGGAGAGACCGGAAAAGAAAGAAAAGCCACAGGGCAAATCGAAAACAAAGAAGGCTGCCTGACACAGTCTTCTCCCTCATAAAAGCGGCTCCGGCCGCTTTTTCTTTGCTCAGTCCATTATGTCTTTGATGAATCTGGCAGGATTCCCTGCTACCATTGTATTGGGTAAAACGTCTTTTATAACAACACTGCCAGCTCCTATAACAGAATTATCTCCAATTCTTACTCCTGGCATTATACATGTATTACCCCCAATCCAAACATTATTTCCGATTTTAATTGGCTTAGCAAATCCTGTTTTATATCTTTCAACCGGATTCAGATTATGCCCTGTTGTATATATCCCAACATTGGGTCCGATTAAACAATTATCTCCAATTTTAATTTCAGCATAATCAAGCATCACACAATTATAACCGGCATAAAAATTATCCCCGACATGAATATTATATCCCAGGTCACAATGAAATCCTGAAGATATAGAGGGGTTCTTTCCGACGGAACCGAATAGTTCTTTTATAGTTTTCAATATATCTTCTTGTTCACTTATCGGCAAATTATTCAATCTTTTGGTTAAAAGATCTGCCTTTATCATCGGTTCAATCAACCCATTTTCCATCAGAAATTCAAGATTTCTCTCATAAGTGATTTCATTGGCCATTTGTCCTCTTATTTTTTGCAAAAATAATGAAATAGTTTTAACCACTTTTAATTGAATACCAATTATATCGGGTCCTCAACAATAAGACCCAAATCGATCCCGCTATCCGTTTTACGACGGCGAAATTGGGATGTCAATGCCAGTCTGCAAGCCTCACTCCGTTCTTCGGGCTTGCATTAGTGTCATTTCAAGACATCCCTCTGAATTGCCTGTAAAACGGATTGTCCGTCCCGGAATCCATTTCAAGGATAGGGAAACAATCCACTTCACTATTAAAAATCAATGATTATGGAAGAAAATTATCCCGACTTTCCGGAATACGGAAGACAAGTAGAGTTGAAAGAAAAGTGGCGTGGTTATGACAGAGCCACAGTCATAGACCAGACCCCAAGAGGTTTTATGGTGCAAGTCAGCTCCGGTGCCGAGATTGAGGTAACAGAAGATGAAATCGAATTTGACTAACTAACCCTATAAATGTAATAACCAATGGAAAAATCAGTAGAACAAATCCCGACTTATGCTCTCCCTTATCTTGTAAATGGAGACAACACCAACCTTAACCAAGAGGAAATTAACGAGATTGACACTATCCTCAAAACAAGGAAGATTGAACTTGTATGCCCTATGTCGGATAGCGTTGAAGGTGGCACTCAACCTTATTTCAGCCGGTTCCCGATGTTCGGTAAACCGACGGAGGTTGAAGATTGCATAGTAATAACACGATAGATACTAATGAACTATGAAAGGAACGGAACAATTTAATCAGACCATCAAGACTTATCTTGATGAGAGAGCCAAGAACGATGAACTATTCAAGGCGATGTATGAAAAGGTAAATCGCCCCATTGAGGAAATAACTACTTTCATTATAAACGAGGTAAAGAAATCCGGCAGATGTGGGTTTGCCGATGAAGAAATATTCGGTCTCGCAATCCATGCAGCAGAAACCGAGAACCTTGAAATAGGTAAATCAACTAATTGTAGTGTGGTAATAAATAGGCACATTGAGTTGACTGACCAAGAAAAGGCAGAACAAAAGGCACTTGCATTGAAACGTTTCCAAGATGAGGAATATAGGAAATTGGAACAACGCAACAAACCTAAAGTTAAACCACAAGTAGAGAAACAACCCCAGGCTTCACTCTTTGATGATTTTTGACCTATGAAACCGAGAAACAAATATGAGAAAGGGATTATTGCATTGAGCAAGACCCTCCGACCCTTGACCACCCCACAAAGGAAATATGCCATACTGAACGCAATGCCCCATATCGCAAAGCGTTCAAGCAAAGGTGTGTTCCGGTGTCTGGAATGTAATCACGAGTGGAAAGTCAAGTCTGATGATGTTCCGGAAAAGGTTGTCTGTCCCCATTGCGGTATGGAACTGACTTTGGATAATTCCACAAAACGTTCTTTTCTTTTCAAAGATTATTTCATCACGATAACTCAAAGAGCCGGTGTGCAAGTGGTAAGAACCTTTTACATTGAGTCAAAAATCCGTCAAAGGCAAAAGGCAGAATATTTCATTTCCGAAGTCTTTCAAAAATGGATAGATCCAAATGGCAGAACCACTTTGGTTGCAAAAAGAAGATGTATGTCCTATTACATTGACCAATGGGTATTTTCAGACCCTATGGAAATCCGGAAGGAACATAATGTTCACACAATCTATTCCGACTGCGTTTATCCCAAAATGTCTCTTATCAATGAGATTAAGCGAAACGGCTTCAAAAAAGATTTTCACAACATAAATCCAAGCAGACTTTTCAAGGAGATTTTGAGTGACAGCCGTTGTGAGACCCTTTTGAAATCCGGATATACGGAGTTGTTGAGATACATATTGCAGAATGAAAAGAGGGATTTTACCAAATATTGGCAGTCCGTCAAAGTATGTATCCGGAACGGGTATCAGATTGAAGACCCTTCGATGTGGTGGGATTTACTCTCTTTGCTTGAATATTTTGGCAAAGACCTTCATAATGCCAAGTATATCTGTCCGGCTGACCTCAAAGCTGAACATGACAGATGGTATGAGAAGAAAGAACAAAAGTTGGCACAGGAAAGGTTGCAGAGAGACAGGGAGAGATATTTTGCTGACCTCAAGCAACAAAAGAAGGATGAAAATGCCTATAAGAAAGCAAAGAAAAAATTCTTTGGCATAGCCATAACTGACGGAGAAATTTCAATCCGTGTATTAAAGAATGTCAAGTCTTTCTATGATATTGGGGCGATTTTACATCATTGTGTGGCAACCAACAAATATTACAACAAACCTAAATCCCTTATCCTATCAGCAGAGATTGACAACAAGCCGGTAGAGACAATCGAGGTCTCACTTGAAACTATGCAGATTGTTCAGTGCCGTGGAAGACACAATCAGAACACGGAATATCACGAAAGGATTTTGAGCCTTATGAGAGATAATATGCACCAGATAACAAGCCGAATGTCGGCATAAAGATATAGTTCCTTTCATAGTTTGAAGAGCCGTTGATGTCTCATTGACTGATACGGCTCTTTTTCAAATCGGGTCTGCCGACGGCATTTCCATTTATAAAAGTTTTTCAAATTTCCAAGAGATACACGGTGATAATCACCGTGATATTACCCATTAAAATACTTTAAATTAACCTTTTATAAAAATATCACGTTTAAAAAACTTTCCTTTTATAAGGATTGATCTCATTTTTAAGATTTTCTAAGTTCAATTATAATTTTCTTTCCCTCCATTTATACCCATTTATAATTCGTTTATAGCCATTTATAGAAAGTTTATTCTTCTTTTTCCGGGCGACCTTATCCGGGTAATCATTTTTCTGCGAAGGTAATTCGCCGTCTCTGATGATTACCAATGCCGCCTTCGGCTTCGGATCCATGAAATCTTCCTCTCCCAGGCTCGAGCGTATTTCACGTCCCGGCCTTGGCATCATTGAGCCGGCAACCTTCTGTATGCAGAAAAACGATTTTCCCTGCGGTCGCAAATCAGACCGAAGAAAGGGAAAACGAACAGAGTTCAGAAAGGTTAAATATATGAGTTACGACAAATTGAAATCACTTATCGCCAATGTTAATGCGATAGAAACGGCAATGGCTGTCCGTCTGGAGAAACGGAAAGCCACACCGACCGAAAAAGAGACCCTTTCCCTTTATTCGGGCTTCGGTGGAATAAAGGAAATCCTTGAAATCGGTAGCGAGAGAACTGTTTCCGGAGATATGGCTGAACAGATAAAAAGGCTTGAAAACCTTGTCTCCACCTATCCCAATTTTACCGACCAACAACGGAAAGAAGTTATCGAGGGCATTAAGGCTTCGGTGTTGACCGCTTTCTATACCCCTAAATATGTCATTGACACCATAGCCAATGAGATACAATCCCTTTTCAGAAGAAACGGCATCTTCATGAGGTCTTTACTTGAACCGAGTGCCGGAACAGGCGGTTTTTTGCCTGTTGCTATGCCTGAAACCCAAACCTATGCCTTTGAGAAAGACCCCCTGACCGGACTTATCCTTTCTTTGCTCAATGACGATACCGAAACCGTTATTGGCGGTTTTGAGACAATTTCAAGCCAAGACTTGACCCACAAGACTTTTGATGTTATTGCTTCCAACATTCCTTATGGCAATTTCCGTGTTTTTGACTCCGAAATGTGGAAGAAAGGCGGTGTCTATGAACAAAGCACCAAGACCATTCACAATTACTTTTTTATCAAGTCAATGGAGCTTCTTAACGAGGGAGGTCTATTGGCATTCATCACTACAAGAGGAATAGCTGATACTTCCGGAAACAAGTTTGTCCGTGAGTATCTTATTAACAATGCCAACCTTATATCCGCATTAAGGCTTCCCGACAACCTTTTCCTCAATACCGGTGGCATTGAGGTAGGTTCCGACTTACTGATATTCCAAAAGAACACCCACAAGGCGACCCCTACAAGCCGTGAGAAGATGTTTCTTCAAACATCTAAAGAAATGGTTGATATGTCCGGCACTATGACCGAGTATGCCAACAAACTTTTTACCCAGCCGAGAACAGCTCTTTCCACTTCAAGCAGTATCGTTAAAAACCAATACGGCAAATATGTTAGGAAATACAAATGGGAGAATGGAGAAACCGCATTGGCTGATTATCTCTCAAAGTATCTCCGGAATGATTTTGACCGATATTTCAGTAAAAGACTTTTTACCGAACCGACACAGGCACCACAGGTGCAGATGTCTCTCTTTGACCTTTTTGGAGAAGACCTTGACACCCCGACCACTCCGCAGAACAAAGGAAAAAGAGCCTATACAGACAAAATGGAGTTTTGGCACAAGGACGGAGCGATGATACTCTTTGAGGGTCAGTTAGGCTTCCTCAAATTCCGCAAGTCAAGCCATTACGATGAAACCGCAGTTGATTTCGTGCCTATGGCAGACGATTTCAAGAATAATCTGGATCTGAACACAGACAGAGCCAATGATTATCTTCCTATCCGTAAGACTTATTTTGAACTTTCAACCAACGAAAGGGAGCAAAAAAC
>JAFLTO010000049.1 GCA_022510425.1 Muribaculaceae bacterium | reverse complement strand
ACAACAAGGGGCAATATATGGCAAGGTGACCAGACATTTTCCAAAGGATTTTTTAAATGGAACTCAAAGGTAAGTGAATCTTTTTCAATAGGTACAAGTAAAAATGAGTTTTATGTTGATGATGTAATGCAGACTGGTAGAAGTAATTATTTGAGACTTAATATTTTATACAATGCCTCTTTTACCAGATGGCTTACTTTTAGTACATCGAATGAATTTGCGTTATCGAAGACATTTACAAATGGAAAATCAAACGGAAGAGCCAAACATACTTTTTCCAATTCAACTTCTTTCATAGTCAGGCCATATAAAAGTTTGACCCTGGCACCGGCGGTAATGTATTACTATAACGACTATTCAACTGATTATAGAAACAACGTTTTCATGAATTGCGATATTGAATATTCTTTCAATGATTTCACATTATTTCTTAAAGGTAGTAATCTATTGGATAGCAAAATCTTTCGTAGATACAATGATAATGGAATCATTCAGTATTCAAGTGAATATCGATTACGAGGCCGTACAATCATGTTGGGCGTCAGATTCAATATAAAATAAATAATTACCAAATACTTAAAATAATATCAATATGAACAAATTTCTAAGTTTATTGACATCTCTCGTGATATTTCCATACCTAGATGTCTCAGCTCAAATGACGGTGACCTATGCAATGGATACTCCCACTTTCACCCTCGCACATGAAGATACGGATAAATATCAGACGCTTGATACGTGTTACCTGACTATTACATATCGGTTTAAATATAAAGCCAACGAAAAAGACGACTCACTAAGTTATGACGATCTTATGGATCTGCAACTTGGAAGAAAGAATAATGCTTTCTTCAGCAGGAATCTACGTGACCTTGATATTCAAAACACCAAGGAACTGAAGACAACTATGCAGTTTGAGACCGTTCCTGAAGAATACATAGGTTTTGATATTCTTCTAAATCATGGAGATTCCACTATGATTGTCACCAATCGTATACCATACACATCACAAGTAATTGAATATACAGAGAATACTCCTTTACCCGAATGGAAATATAACTCGGATGAAACAGCCACCATCATGGGTTACCACTGCGATGTCGCCACATGTGACTATGGAGGTAGGGAATGGAAAGTCTATTATACAAATGATATCCCGTTACCTTACGGACCTTGGAAGCTTAACGGAGTAAAGGCATTGGTTCTAAAAGCAGAGGATGCAGACCGGAATTTCATCTTTGAGGCAGAAGGATTGACGCAAAATCCCCAACCCATCATCCGTTATGATTGGAACCGAAAGAAAATGAATAAGGAAGATTGGAAACAATTTGAACAAGAAATGTATAAAAACGCAGGAGCCTTTGTCAGAAATACCGGTGCCAGGATTATAATTATGGATAATAGTGAACAAGGCTTTCATCGACTAAATGAAGATTGGTCTCAATATTACAATCCATTAGAAAAATGAGAATATTATTGAGAAGTTGAGTTAAATTTACTTGGATTTGAAAGTTTAAGTAGGGGAAAGAGAATAACTCCCCTATAAATTTTACTATATTTCTAATAAATATTATCTTAACTTTTCAAAAGAAGTACATTAGCTTTATTCAATGAAAGGGACTGTGGTATTCCATTCACACTGACTTTCTATTTGCCAAAACTAAGAAAAGTCTTCAACGAAATGGAATCACTTAAATAGAACCAATCAGTTTTCCTAATACTTAATTAAGTTTAGAGATTGATCCTCTTTTCTTTTAAAAACAAATACTGAATAAAATTATGGACGCGATACCGAATAATATTGCAATCACCGCTGTGGGGATTATCCAATTCTTTATTTTCTTCCTTTGTTCATCTGTTAACGTCTTGCTACCATTACGCTTAAAATAAGTAAATGTAAGGATCATTCTTAGTAATGCTCCAAGTAATAAAAATCCTAAACTTATGTCAAGTAAGGTGCTTCCTACCTTATAAAGTTCCATAGACATTTCTTTTATAATTAACACTTTATCCGATAAGAAGGTTTTTTTAACAAATTAATCGTACAGATTTCAATATAGAAAAGATGTAATATCCACTAATTATGGAGAGTTAACTCAATCATCTGAATTACTATAAATAAATTATTAACTTTGCAATTATATGGAACTCATCAATATTCACATCAAAGATTCAGAGTATCAAGAAATACTGCGACAGGCTGTCGCAGTAATTGAAAACGCTCGTTCAAAAATAGCTGTGGCAGTTGTATCAAATCTTAATGAAATGCATTGGGAAATTGGACAATTGCTTTTTGATAGAAAACTTGAAAAGGGGTATGGAGGGGCAACTTTTGTTCAATAATGAATATTTTTGAAGAAGTCTGCCATATATAGGGATAAATCCATGAAAAAACATAAATTCGATTAAGAATCGCACTTTGCCCCGAAATGGCGCATTTATGGAAAGGCTTCGGTTGTTTTTCTTATTCTCATGAAAAAATGGGGATAAATAAGTACTGGGATGTGAGAATCCGGAAGAAATGATAACATTATTTAAGCAAATGCGAAAATTCACATATATAATTCTTATAACCTTTGTTCTTTTAGGTTGCTTTTCTTGCAGGAACAAATTTGATAGAAATATTGATCTTGCAGAAAAGTTAAGCTATATAGAAGGAGACTCTGCCTGGAAAATCCTGACTGAAATTGATACCACTAAACTTACTGAAAAGCAAAAAATGCAGTTATTCCTAAATGCTGCGTATTTAAAAGGAATTTATGCAAATCCTATATACTTATTTGATGAGGATATAAAAGAAGGGGATTCATACTTTTCAGGTAAATTAGATTCTGATGAAATTAAATGGTATATAGTCAAGTCGATTGACGCAAAACAGAAAGGTGATCCAGTAGGATGGTTGGAAAACCTCAAAGACGCTGAATTTCTTGCTATTCAACTTGACCGAAAAGCAGAACTTGGTTTTATTTATCTTTATCTTTCGAAAGTTTATCAGCAGGGATTTAACGGAACGGTAGGAAGATATTATGCCGAGAAGGCAGCAAAGATTTTCAAGGAATTGAATTTTCCCGCTCATCTTAAGGATGCGCGAATGTCGGTTATCGGATCTATTATTGTGCAAGGTGATTACAAGACAGCTCTTGATTCAATGGAGGCAATGACGCCCGAAGTTATGAATAATGCAACGGAAAGCTATAAAGTATTTTTTCTTGACCAACTTGCAAGAACCTATGATGAAAATGAGATGACAGATAAGGCCATCTCCATCTGGCAAAGTATATATGCCGATAAACCGATTTCTTCAAATACTCTCGCTCATTGGGCAAATGCATATCTCCATATTAACAAATTTGATTCTGCCCTTATCCTTATTAACGAGGCGATTGAGTTGCCTCATAATAATACAGATGAATATCTTTGTCGAAATGTGCAATATCAGATACTTGAAAAGGCAGGACAAAAAGATAAATTACCACAAATAGACAGTTTAAGGAATATTGCCAGTGTAAGGATAGGAGAAGAAAAGAAATTGGAGGATGTTAGTCTCTCTTTGAATATTAAATATGATTCCACCACCAGAGATGCATGGATAAAAGTCAATAATGCAAAAGCTCACACCCTTATTGCTATTTTTGTTTCGATCATAAGTTGTATGGCTTTGGTAATAATATGGCTAATCTACAGAAAACGGAACAAATTGCTTAAGCTTGAACATGAGAATGACATCTTGAAAATACAAAATTTAGAACAAAACCTTTTTTTGAGTGATAACCAAAATAAAGAGATGAATTACAAAATAACATCTTTATTTCAATCTCGATTCAAGGTTTTAGATGATCTTGCTGCCACATATTTTGAATGTAAAGATACAGGGAATGAGCAGAAAAGGATATATAACGAAGTAAAAGTGGTATTAAACAATTTCAATAATGATAAATCTATCCATGAATTAACCGAGATTCTTAACGGGTATCATAATAATTTAATGATGAAATTTAAATCTGATTTCCCTAAGCTTTCCAAATCACAATATCGGCTTTCTGTGTTTCTTTTCTGCGGATTTTCACTTCCGTCAATAAGTTTCTTCACCGACACAGAATTAAAAAATATTTATGTTTACAAATCCCGATTGAAATCTCTTATTTCCCATAGTGAGTCGCCGAATAAAGAGGAATATTTAAAGTTTTTTGAATAAAACCGATTTAAGTTAGGCATTGTAAGAAAATATTTTTCATATAGTCTGACTATCAACACCTTACATTTCAAAATGTAAGGTGTTGTAGTTTGAAAACAGGCTATCCCAATGTATTTTTGTATGAAAAAAGTCGCAATGATCAGAAGAATATTATCCCTTTCATTATTTCTTTTATGTGTCGTATTTTCATATGCGCAACAACCATTACCTCTTAATCCGGAGGTTAAATATGGAGTGCTTGATAATGGACTTACATATTACATTCTTCATAATGAAATGCCAAAAAACAGAGCTAATTTCTACATCGCACAGAAAGTGGGATCAGCACTTGAAACACCGGAACAATATGGACTGGCTCATTTCTTGGAACACATGGCATTCAATGGCACAAAACACTATCCCGGCGACTCAATGTTGCGTTATCTCGAATCAAAAGGTATTCGTTTCGGAGCAGATATCAATGCTTACACCGACTATGAAGAAACGGTATATAATATCGATAATGTGCCAACAGACAACGTGGCACTGATGGATAGTGTACTTCTTGCTATCCGTGACTGGAGTTGCGATTTATTGTTGGAAGACGAAGAAATAGATGCAGAAAGAAAAGTTATTCAGGAGGAATGGCGAATGAGAAATGATCCTCGTCAACGTTTCAGAGTGGCTATG
>JAFLTO010000048.1 GCA_022510425.1 Muribaculaceae bacterium | reverse complement strand
TTTATGGATTTTTTGCGGTATTACCTCAAATCCTTACGGCCTATATTGTAGGATTGGGAATAGAGTTTATAGTGGCTCAAATAAGAGGGCATGAAATACAGGAGGGATTTTTAGTATCCGGTATTCTTATACCTATGATTTGCCCTGTAGATACTCCTTGCTGGATGCTTGCAGTGTCGGTGGCTTTCGCTGTGATATTTGCAAAAGAAGTGTTCGGGGGCACAGGTTATAATTTCCTTAATGTAGCTTTGGTGACCCGAGCTTTCCTCTTTTTTGCCTATCCATCAAAAATGAGCGGTGATAATGTCTTTGTCTCTCTTGGGAATCAACCTGCAGTAGACGGTTATTCGGGAGCAACACCTTTGGGGCAATTGGCATCCGCCTCCGGTGGAGACTCCCAAGTTTTGAATATAGTCGGGGATCCACTATCTTTTACTGATATGTTTTTTGGATTTTATCCAGGATCTTGGGGAGAAACTTCCACATTTTGTATTTTGATAGGACTTGCTATTTTGTTGGTAACCGGTATTGCTTCATGGAAGATAATATTTTCTGCCGTGTTTGGTGGTTTCTTTATGGGTGTCGTGGCACATCATTTTGCCAGTGATCTATATCCAGTAACTTTTTTACTTCCCTGGGAGCAATTTAGTCTTGGCGGATTTGCATTTGCTGTCACATTTATGGCTACAGATCCGGTGACAGCTTGTAGAACCGAAACCGGGAAATATATATATGGTTTTTTGATAGGAGCCATAGCAATTTTAATACGTTGTTATAATACGGGGTATCCGGAAGGAGCCATGCTTGCTGTTTTGTTGATGAATTGTTTCGCGCCATTGATTGACTATATAGTAGTTAACAGTAATATCAACCGAAGAATGAAAAGGCTGGCAAACAGTAATGACTAAAACTTCAGGGGATGAATAGAAATAGCAATACATACACTATCATTTATTCAATTGTGTTGGTAGCTGTGGTAGGAGTGGCACTTTCTGTAGTGTATCAGGCATTAAGGCCAAAACAACTTGAGAATATAGCTAATGACACAAAAAAACAAATATTAATGTCAGCACGCCTCTCTCCTGAGAAAGGAGAGTCAGTTTCGGCATTGTTTGATCACCACATAGTGTCTAGTTATTTAGTAGATGCTTCAGGAAACCGAGTGGACAATACAGAAAACCCTTTCGATATAAACATAGCCATAGAGTTCAAGAAACCTGTGGATGAAAGACTTTTACCGGTGTTTGAATGTAGTACGGACAATGGTTTAAAATATATCGTTCCGGTGTATGGGGCAGGTTTGTGGGGTCCTATTTGGGGATATATTGCATTCGACAATAATGGTAACACTATATACGGGGCCTATTTCAGTCATGAAGGAGAGACACCGGGACTTGGCGCAGAAATAGAAAAACCAACTTTTCAAAATCAATTTGAAGGAAAGGATATTTTTGCCTCAAATGGAGAATTCACTTCAATTGCTGTGGTCAAAACAGGAAAGGAACCTCAAGGAAAAGCATGGGTTCATGCCGTTAGTGGTGGTACCATCACGAGCCAAGGAGTACAAAAAATGCTTTATGACTCATTAGAACCATATACAGCCTTTTTTTCAAATTTAGCTGACGGAGAATCAGTGGTGTTAAAAGAAGGAGGCAACGATGAGATCCCGGAAGGTTTCACAGGCGAAGAAGATACCTCCGAAGGATTACAACTACAACCACAAGAACTTTAAGCCTTGAAGATATGAAGATAAGTAAATCATGGCTACCTTTAGTTAACCCATTGTCGAAAGACAATCCGGTGATAGTGCAAGTACTTGGAATTTGTTCAGCTCTTGCAGTGACTGCCAAACTTGAACCAGCTGTTGTGATGACCATATCTGTAACCGCTGTGCTTGCATTGGCGAATGTTATTATTTCGTTAATTCGAAACACCATTCCTAACTCGATAAGAATTATAGTACAACTGGTGGTTGTAGCAGCATTAGTGGTTATAGTTGACCAAGTTTTAAAAGCATGGAATTATGAAGTAAGCAAGGCTTTATCAGTGTTTATAGGACTCATAATAACCAATTGTATTATAATGGGCCGTCTCGAAGCTTTTGCTATGAGCAACCGTCCTTGGCCGGCATTTCTTGATGGTGTAGGGAATGCACTTGGATATGGAATAATACTTATAATCGTTGCCTTTATAAGAGAACTATTCGGAAGTGGATCTATTTTTGGATATCAAGTAATACCTCAATGGTGGTATGATGCAGGTTACCAAAACAATGGTATGATGATATTACCTCCTATGGCTCTGATAACAGTAGCATGTATCATATGGGTACATAGAGCAAAAAATAAAGATCTACAAGAAAAATAACCATAAGTGAAGTGAAAAATGGAAAATCTAAATATTTTCATAAGATCGATATTTGTCGACAATATGATATTCGCCTATTTTTTGGGCATGTGTTCCTTCTTGGCGGTATCTAAGAATGTAAAGACTTCATTTGGTTTAGGAATTGCAGTAAGCTTTGTTTTAATAATAGCATTACCTGTTACTTGGTGTATAAATCAGTATATATTAATACCCGGCGCACTATCCTGGCTCGGGGAACATTATCAAGATGCCGATTTAAGTTTTTTAGGTCTGATATTGTTTATTTCGGTAATTGCTGCATTAGTGCAGATTGTGGAAATGGTTATAGAAAAATACTCACCTTCATTATATGCATCTTTAGGTATTTTTCTCCCCTTGATAGCAGTAAACTGTGCAATTTTAGGAGCGGTACTTTTCATGCAGCAAAGAAACTTCCCAAATCCTTGGACCGCGACAGTATATGGAGCAGGTTCCGGAGTTGGATGGTTGATGGCTATAACATGTCTTGCAGCCATAAGAGAAAGATTGACTTACAGTAAAATTCCAGCTCCTTTAAGAGGAATAGGAATTACATTTATAATTACCGGGCTAATGGGCATAGCCTTCATGAGTTTCCTGGGTATAAAAATTTAACAACCGGAAGATATGACTATAATAAATATGGTTCATTGGAACGGAGTGGTAGTTGCAGCACTCATTTTTCTATCAATAGTGATAGTGCTGGTAGTGATATTACTCTTTGCCAAAAAATTTCTTGTGGCAGGAGGCGATGTTATGATTACCATAAACGGTGGCAAGAAAGAACTACCGGCTCAGGCTGGAAAGACCCTGTTGGCTACTTTGGCAGAAGGAGGTGTGCATTTATCTTCAGCATGTGGAGGTAAGGGAAGTTGTGGTCAATGTAAACTTCAAGTGACCGAAGGTGGAGGAGATATGTTGCCTACGGAGGCTGTTCATTTTACACGAAAACAGATAAAGGATAATTGGAGACTTGGATGCCAGGTGAAAGTAAAAAATGATTTACATATAGAAATTGATGAGGCAGCCTTAGACGTTAAAGAATACGAATGTGAAGTAATTTCCAATAAGAACGTTGCAACATTCATGAAGGAATTCATAGTGCAACTACCTGCCGGAGAACATATGAATTTTATACCAGGTTCCTACTCACAAATCCGAATTCCCAAATATGAAATAGATTATGATAAAGATATAGACAAGGAGTTGATTGGAGAAGAATATTTACACTCATGGGAGAAATTCGGTCTTTTTGGATTAAAAGCTAAAAATACAGAAGAAACTGTGAGAGCATATTCCATGGCTAATTATCCTGAAGAGGGAGATAGATTTATGTTGACAGTGAGAATAGCCACTCCTCCATTTAAACCAAAGCCTCAAGTAGGGTTTATGGATGTACCACCCGGAATAGCGTCTTCATATATTTTTTCATTGAAACCGGGAGATAAAGTATTGATGAGCGGACCCTATGGAGATTTCCATCCCATAATTAATTCCAAAGCAGAAATGATATGGGTTGGAGGAGGAGCAGGTATGGCCCCTTTGAGAGCACAGATAATGTGGATGACAAAAACACGTCATTGCACAGATAGAAAGATGAGCTACTTTTATGGAGCCCGAGCCTTGAACGAAGTATTTTATCTTGAGGATTTCTTAGCTCTCGAGAAAGAATTCCCCAATTTCAAGTTCTATCTTGCCCTTGACCGACCTGATCCTGCCGCTGATGCGGCCGGGGTGGAATATACACCGGGCTTTGTGCACCAAGTGATGTATGAAAAATATCTGAAGGATCATGAGAATCCGGAGGATATTGAATATTACATGTGTGGACCTGGTCCCATGAGTAATGCTGTAAATAATATGTTATACAACTTGGGTGTAGAACCCGAATCTATCCATTACGATAACTTTGGGGGATAGAATAAGGGATTAGGTATAAGGTATTAGGTATTAGGGATAAGGGATAAAGAATGTGGTAAAGGGATAAGGAATGTGGTAAAGGGATCAAGAATGAGAGAGATAAATATTAATTTTATAAATAAATCCTTAAATAGAAATCATGAAAAGAGACAACGAAGTATTTGATATTATTGATAGAGAACACTTGCGTCAAAGAAGGGGAATAGAACTAATCGCAAGTGAAAATTTTGTAAGTGACGAGGTAATGAGAGCCATGGGTTCTTGTCTCACCAACAAATATGCAGAAGGATACCCCGGTCATCGTTACTATGGAGGCTGTCAGGTAGTGGATGAAGCTGAAAATTTAGCCATTGACCGAGCAAAGAAGCTTTTTGATGCAGAATGGGTTAATGTGCAACCTCACAGTGGCGCCCAAGCAAATATGGCTGTATTTTTAGCATGTCTTCAACCCGGAGATACTTTCATGGGCATGGATCTGAGTCACGGGGGCCATCTGAGTCATGGAAGTCCTGTTAACTTTTCCGGCTTACAATTCAATCCAATAAGTTATTCAGTTGATGCTGAAACGGGACGTGTTAATTATGAAGAAATGGAGCAAAAAGCACGCGAGCACAAGCCCAAACTCATAATAGCCGGTGCCAGTGCCTATAGCCGTGAATGGGATTATGCCAGAATGAGGAAACTTGCAGATGAAATAGGTGCCA
>JAFLTO010000047.1 GCA_022510425.1 Muribaculaceae bacterium | reverse complement strand
AGAATACCGGATACTAAAAATCCCTCCTGTATTTCATGCCCTCTTATTTGAGCCACTATAAACTCTATTCCCAATCCTACAATATAGGCCGTAAGGATTTGAGGTAATACCGCAAAAAATCCATAAAAGAACATTCTGAAGAAGGCTCTATCAGGATCTCCTATAGCCAAATTATGTTGCAATCCGATATTCCACATTCCAAACAATACACAAGGAAGAAGAGCGATCACAACTGTGATCATCGTTCGCTTCGAATCGTTGGAATCATGAATATGAACCCCGCTTTTAGAAGTGTCGTTTGGGGTAAAAAGGAATGTATAAAACCCATCGAAAACAGAATGGAGCTTAGAATATTTACCTCCCTTTTCGAAATGCGGTTTTACATTATCTATTTTTTTCTTTAATCCTTTCATCTGGATCGGTTTGAAAGCTTAGTTTTATTACACAAAACTTATATTTAGCATATTTTACTCGGCTCTCTGTTCTCTTATCTCTGCACTTTTCTCCGTGCTCTTTAGATTTGCTTCTCGGTTTTTTACAACCGTAACTAATTCTTTAACTTAGCTCTTTCCTTAGATAGTCGAGCCCATCCCTCACTGTTTTCTGAAGTTCTTGTTTGGATGTGTCTACAAATTCAGGCAATGCAAAATCCTCTGGGGCCACTTCATATATTCCAAGTTTTTCCATCCTGTCAATATCATTGGCCATAATGGCTTTCAATAAATATTCAGGATAGATATCGAAAGGAAATACTTTGTCATATTCTCCGCTTAAGATCATAGCTCTTTTGCCTCCTTTTATACGGGCATCAAAATCAAACGGTTTTGAAAGTCCTTCCAGGAAAGCCGGAAAATTTCTTTTCACACTGAATTTTCCGGGATTCATCGAGGCCCATCCCATAAATTCATCGGCAGTATCTCCCTCCTCTATCACAGTTATCTGTCTATAGGGATAATGAAGGAAACCAGCTTTATTGACCTTTTGACCGGTCAATACATTTCCGGAAATAACTCTTTTCCCTAAGTAAGAGTCTAAAAAACTTTGTAAAATCCCCTCAATTGAAGCCCCAACAATGGCTTTTACCAAATGAGGATTTTTAACTTCTGGACCTGATATAGCCACAAGGGTTTCAAAATCATGAATCCCTGCATCTATCAGTTTTCCTATTCTAACAACGGTTCTTGCATCCAAAGTCCATACTATTTCTCCTTTGTTGACAGGTTTAATAGCAGCTATCTGAGGGCCTACGTTACCAGCCGGATGTGGACCTTCAAATTCAAATACTTTCGCAATTTTGGAATTTAATTCTTGGCCATAACGGATTGCCAAATAAACATTTCCATTTGTTAGTTTTGATAGAACATTAAGTCCTTTTTCAAGCCACTCTTTATCTTCTTCCGCAATAATTTCACCTGCCAAAGGGGCTGTATCAAATGCAGTGACAAAGATATCGCGAGGTTGGATATCAGATTCGGGTACTATATCATATGGACGCTGACGCATCATTGCCCATAGACCTGATCTCTTCAATAAATCCTTGATAGTTTCAGTATCCTTTGCATGTTCATCCTTTGAAGGAACAGGCTGATTCTCTTCCCCCTTTTCAATACTTATGAAATTAATATGACGACGTTCTCCCCTGTTGATTTCTTTTATTTCGCCTGAAACTGGGGAAACAAGACATATTTTCCCTGAAGATTTATCTGTGAACAGAATATCTCCTGCTTTTATTTTATCTCCGACTTTAAGAGTGGTCTTCCAGACTGGCCCGGGAAAATCGTCAGGATATATGGCAAATAAATGTGAAGAAGAATCTATTGTGACTTCATTTGAAGGCTTTCCACCCAAAGGAATGTCCAGTCCTTTTTTCAAACGGATTTTTTCTGACATATCAGGTATTAAAGCATTAGTTAGAAATGAAAGTGGATAAAGCCGGGATTTGTAGACCCGGCTTTATTATTTTGAAGGTTGATTATATCATTTCAGTTTGCTTTTCAAAGTCTCAATATATGCCTTTGTGTCTTGGTCATTCGGAGTGAGTTCCACATATTTTTCAAAATACGGTATGGCGGATTCAACATCATTCTCCTTTTGCAAATAATAATTGCCCACATAGGTATAAAGGTCACGCAAGTCACTTGCATATCTAGAAGGATCACTGCCGCCTTCAATTATTTCAATAGCTTTTGTATAATAAGGCACGGCAGCTGATAATCTGTCATCATCAGTTGGAGCTAAGGCAATAGCTGCCTGTCCTTTTATTATATAAGGAGTTGGATAATCTGCTGAAATAGCAAGAGCTTGATCCGCTACTTCTGTAGCCGTTGTAAGGAATTGCTTGGATAATTCAGGATTATCTATTAGCTGGCTTGCTCCCGCATAATAATCATAACGAGCTTGTTGAACGATATCATTATATCCCGGTTTTTCTTTTTTAGCAATGTATTGGTCATAGGCTTGAGCAGTTTTCACAAAGTCTTTTTCTTTTGTATAAACTGTTGCCATTAATCTATAATATTCGGGGTTTTCAGGATCATTTTCGATAGCTTGCTCCACCAAAGCTTGTGCCTCTTCTGGTCTTCCTGCTGACAAAAGTTCAGGAGTTATAAGAATGTAGTCAATCTGCGCAAATTTATTTGCCGGATTTGCTTTATTGGCTGCTATTAGCGCTTCTGCCATCGGTAACATTTGATCTGAAAGAGACTCAATATTTGCAGCATTTAGGAATTGAAATCTTTGTGCTGTGAAATCATTAGGATTAGCCTTCAACAAATTGGAGGCAAAATCATAACCCTGTTGGAAATCTCCGTCTACAAAGAGCAGATAAGAAAGCTGCACCTCATCATCTTTGAAATGGTTAGGGTTTTTAACATACTTTTCGTATTGAGCCACTGCATTTTTATAATCTTTGGCATTCAAATACGCCTTTGCAAGTTCTCTTTGACCAAGTGCGGATTGCGGGTTAACCGAAAGAAGCTTATTAAGCATGTTGATTGCATACTGTGGATTCACCTGAGTGAAAAGTTCTGCATATTTTACATAAGCTTCCGTAGCGTTCGGGTTGTAGGTAGTGGCCATTTCATATTGATTACCAGCACCTCCGAAGTCTTTGATGTCGTTCTTACGGTCGCCATCAAAAAGATAAATGTCAACATTGGTTGCAGCCGGACCTTCCTTTGGGCTGTCCTTCACAGCTTGAGCTACATTTTTGTCGATCTCTTTTGCATATAATGAAGGATCTACATTATAATAAGCTCTTGCAATTGCGATATCCAACGAAGCTTTTTCGTCTTTTTCTTTACCAACATTATTCTTTGCTGTCTTGAAATAGTCTTCGGCAGCTTTTTTATCTCCGTTTTTAAGAGCTAATTCTCCTAATCCAACATAATTATATGGATATGAAGGATTGGTGGATATACCTTTGTCAAAATGTTCCTTAGCTTCAGAAGTGTTGCCATCATGAAGTGAAATCAACCCAAGGTAATATTCACTTATGGCCTTGTCTGTACCTGAATTGTTGTAATTACGTTGCAGAAGTTCCTTAGCATTATTGAACTGATCAGCGCGATAATACTCCACTCCTTCCTGATGTGTCTGTGCATATGAGAAGAATGATGAACCGGCTATTAATGCCGCTGTTAAAATGAGGTTAAGCTTCATTATAATATTATTTTAGTATTACTTTCTTATTTGACTATTTCTATGACAGAATGTTTATTCCAATCCTAAACATTCTTATATACACTAATCGCAAAATTAATAATTTTTTCCAAAAAACCATACTTAACATTCTAAAAACACAAATTAATTAAAACTTTCTGAAAACTTTTGCTACTTTTGTTGGCAGTTCCAAGTTTATTCATTAAATTTGCACTCGCAAACAAAGGAGGTCCCATAGCTCAGTTGGTTAGAGCACCTGACTCATAATCAGGGAGTCCTTGGTTCAAGCCCAAGTGGGACCACCTAAAAATCAAGCAGTTACTTCAACCAAGTAGCTGCTTTTTTATTGGTTTTACCGTCAAAATCGGTCTGAAACGCCTTGAAAAGCATACTCTGTTTTCTACAATGTTTTTACCAAAATGACAACAGTAGAATTGGTATGTTACAAGTACAAACCATTGAAAAACGGAGAATTACCGTTAAAAGTGAGAATTTGTAAAGACAGAAAATCTCGTTATATCAATCTTGGTGTTTCTACCAAAATTGAAGATTGGGACTTTCTTAATAACAGACTAAAGGATTCTCACCCTCATAAAGAGGAAGTGGAAAATCTTATAACTCACACAATTAGCAATCTAAAAGAAAAGATTGTTGAATTGAAAATTGAACAACAGGACTTTACGGCTCAGTCTTTGATAGACAAAGTTAATTCTAAAACTGTAAGGCAAACTGTCAATGATGTATTTCTTTCTCACATGGATAGACTTTCAGATGAAGGAAGAAGAAAGTATATGTTGTCAATAAGATACATTTATAACAGTCTTATAGCCTTTAACAAACATCTTGACATCTATTTTACTGAGATAGATTCCACTTTTCTTAGAAAATATGAGACTTGGCTTCGTAAAAAGAAAGTAGCTGAAAATACTATTGGCATACATTTTCGTACTTTAAGAGCCATTTATAATGTGGCAATAAATGAAAATGTAGTAAAACCTGAAAACTATCCTTTCAGAAAATATAAGGTCTCTCGGCTTCATGAGGAAACAGCTAAACGGTCTCTAACAAAGACTGATATTGAAAGGGTGTTATCATTTAAGCCAAAAAATAATCTAATGCACTTTCCAATAGATATTTTCGCTTTTACTTATTACTGCGGTGGCATAAACTTCATAGATATAGCCAACCTTACAACGGCTAATATCATTGAAAATAAGATAGTCTATAAAAGGCACAAGACAGGCAAACTGATTAAGATTCCGCTTCAACCACAGGCAGTTCAGCTTATAAAGAAATACAGCAAAAGAAGCTCTCCGTACCTCTTTCCTATTCTCTCAGTATTCCATGAAACAGAAGTACAGAAGGCAAACAGAATCCATAAAGTAATGTCCAAAGTGAATAAAAGGCTCAGAGAGATTGGAGAAGAATTGAAACTGCCACTAACCTTGACAACCTATGTGGCAAGGCACTCTCAGGCAACAGTAATGAAGAAGGCAGGGGTATCAACGGCAGTGATAAAAGAGATAATGGGACATAGCTCAGAAAGAGTTACACAAATATATCTTGACTCCTTTGATAATGAACAAATTGACAATGCAATGAAAAATCTACTATAATTAATATTCCAACCGATTCTAAGACCGCTTATAATAACCTATAGGCGGTTTTTCTTTATCTTTACTCCTTCTAAATTTAGAGATATGCAGAAGCCAATAGATTGCGACAGTGAAGCATTTGACTATATAGATTCCATTATAACAGGTAATTCAGAACCAATCCGTAAAAACGGTATGACTTTTTATGACAGTATAATACATGCTGACTATGGCATTGCAGTTGAAAACTTTGAATCACGTTATAACAACAATGAGATTCCAACTCGCTATACATACGAAAAATATATTAATGATGAAGAATTGCAGACTGTCTTGGAAGGCTTGAAGCTTGACCCTGATAAATTTTGGCTATTGATTCTTTTCTGTCTTGATTATGCAGTAGATAGGTGCAGTGGCTTGACTTTTGGAGACAATACTAAAGATATTCTTGAAAAATTCATGGAGTCAGTGAACAAAGCCATTGATTCTGCAAAAACAGAGCTGACACTTAAAACAGATAAATCAA
>JAFLTO010000046.1 GCA_022510425.1 Muribaculaceae bacterium | reverse complement strand
TTGCAAGCTGGCGTGACCAACGCAACCAACTTTCATTCTCTTTTCTCCATTTCACATCCTCCATGAATTGGGATAGTGTCTCACTTTTATGTGATTCTAAAAAATCTATTGCCTTGCTTGCCATATTAATCTTTTTCAGGAATATTTTCTGAATCTTCTATGATCTTTTCAATATCCTCAATAGTAGGTAATGCTGAGGCAACTTCATTAAATAATTTCTCTGTTTCATATTTTGCTATTCCCATGGGTTGAGTTATACCACGTAATGCAAATTCTGCTTTTGTATTGCTTTTGTCTCTGCATAATAGAAGCCCGATTGTTGGGTTATCATCGGGTCCCTTTATATATTCATCAACAGCTGAAATATAGAAATTTAATTTGCTAACGAATTCTGGAATGAACTCAACCGCCTTAAGCTCCACAACCACATAACAATGTAGCCGGACGTGGTACATCAAAATATCCATGTAATAGTATTCTCCATCCACAACAATTTTATATTGTCGCCCGATATAAGAAAAACCCCGTCCCATCTCCAAAAGGAATTCAGTTACTTTTTCAGCTAAACGGTTCTCAATGTCTTTTTCATGCTGAAGCGCCATCGTCCCCAAGAAATTAAAGACATAAGGATCCCTGAATGAATATTTGGCAAGGTCGGATTGAGGAGACGGCAATGTTGTTTTAAAATTAGAAATGGTTTTCCCAACAGAGTTCATGTAATCAGTGGCATATTTGTTAAGCATGACATCTCGACTCCACCCATTCCGGCTGGCCTCGAGAATATAAAAGGCTCTTTCACTTATATCCACTATTTTGGGTAATAAAGATATATGGTGAAACCAACTGATTACTGTAAGCGGAATGTTAACTGTTTTATCCTCGGTAGTTAATTCTTTCAGAGTGGAAGGCAAAATCGGTTTGTCTTGAAATTCTGCAAGTGGCACTTGCAGAATTGGAAAATCTGGATATGCTTCTGCAAAACGCCTCATATAATATAGGTTTCTCACTGAATAACCTTTGTCATCCGGGAACTTTCTACCTAGATCTGCTGAAAGTTGGTCTACTACCAGACTACCCCAGCCTTCATTCTTTTGTTTTATAAGGATGTCATTGCCAATATTCCAGTATAACTGGAGTAAATCAGTATTGACATGAAGAGCAGCATTAAATTTTGCCGTCTCGATCATTCTTTCAATTTTCTCGCGCCATTCCTTATAGCCGAATGGTAAATCTATAGACTGAGGTAAATCCTTTGCTTTCATGTTGCAAAATTAATAAAAATGGAGGGAAAGGAAATAAACAGAATCCCTGACCCTTCCCTTGATTTATATTATCATTTTTTAAAAATCTGTAATTTTGCAATAGGAATTGTAATAAAGATTGTATAAATGATTAAGGAATTCAATACATATATAGATGGCATTCCTCTTGAATTTTGGAGGGATTTATGTCGTGTGGAAGGAGAACTTAAACAATTAAAAAAGGGAGAATACTTTCTCACAACTGGTGAAGTATGCAAATATTTAGGATATATTGAGTCGGGTTCATTCAAGTATGTCGCCTATACAAAAAAGGGGGAAGAGAAAATCGTAGGATTGGAAACTGTTGGAGGATTTGTAGCTAACTGGCCATATTGTCTCCAAAAGTTGTCTTCGCCAGTTGCTATAATTGCCAATACGGATTCAAAGATTTCAAGTCTCTCTGTTTCTAAGATAATAAAGAGGATGGATGAAGAGCTTGACTTGATAAATTAGTCAATCTGGCTACTAAAGAAATGTTCTATACTATCTATGATAGAATGATTGATTTATACACCAAGACACCGAAAGAAAGATATGAGAAAATGTTGGAAAGGTGTCCTCAAATGTTTGAAATATTCTCCTTGAAAGACATAGCCTCCTTCCTGAATATTACACCTATCTATCTAAGCCGAATCCGCAAAAAATTAAAAGATGGTTCTGTACCGTCATAACAATTGTTCTCCTTTTTCAAGAGAAAATTACGCAGGAAATATCCAACTGTTAAACTTTTGATTCACCTGTTAAACTTTTACAAATATCAACATTTATTTCAATTGTATATCAGAAAATTATAAGTTCCGACGTTAAACTTTTTATTTTCTTGGAAACTTTTATTGGGCTAATTTTACTTTCATGCATCTATAAAATAAACTTTATTGAAGACTCATGAATTAATAATATATGTTTAGTCATAGAATCAGCTTTATACCCATAATAATTCTCATTCTACTTTTTGTCGGTTGTACTGAAAATCAGGAAGTATGGGATAAACTTGAGTCGGCTGACAATCTAATAGAATCTCAGCCGAATTCTTCGCTTATCATATTAGAATCTTTGTCGAAGGATAAGCTTAAAACAAAAGAGGAAAAAGCTCGATATGCCCTTTTAATGTCAATGGCTCTTGATAAGAATTATATTGACACTACCACATTTGATATATTGCAACCCGCCATTGACTATTATTTGAAGAAAGGTACGCCCGATGAAAAACTTCGTACCTATTATTACCAAGGTGTTATATATCAAAATCGAGGTGAAAGAGATAAATCTATAAATTCATTTTTAAAAGGTATAGTCCTTGCACCAGAGATAAAGGATACTCTTGTATTGGCTCGAACTTTGGATGCCCAAGCTTTGTTATATAAAGAATTCCATGATTATAAATCTTACACGGACAATTATTCGCGGGCCGCTCTGCTATACAGAAATCTTGGCAAAGATAAACAGATGTTTCACTGTTTGATAAACACGTTGAATGGATATATATTATTAAATGAAAAAGAAAAAGCGGACAGTATAGAACAGATAATTGATAACATACAATCCTTAAATGAGAATGAACTTAAAGTTGTAGAGGAATTAAAATTGACAAAGGCGATTCAATTCGACAGTAAGGAAGAAATTAATAAACTTGTAAATGATGATATAAAAAGATTTAGTATAAATGGTTATATAAGCTTAGCTTTGGCATTTAATAAAATAGGGGAGACAGATAAAGCAATTGATATTATTAATAAAATAAGCACAAGCGGTCTCAGTTACGATACCATAAGATATGAGGCAGTAAAAATTATAGTTTTAAGAGACGGAGGGAAAAAAGGAGAGGCTCTGGATGCATATTTTGAATTAAATCATAGATTAGATTCTTTAAATACTATAAAATTTGATCAGAAATCCAGGGATATCGAAGAAAAATATAAATTGGAATTACTTGCTCAACAAGAGGTAAATAAAAGAAAAAATGCAGAATCAGTATTAATTTTTGGACTCATAATATTTGGTTTCGCAATTTTTATATTGTTGTTATTAATAAGAAATCATAAAACACAGAAAGAACTGGCACTACAAAGAGCTCAAATTAGTGAAAGTGAAAATTCAAGGTTAAAGACAGAAAAAGAAAAATTAATGCTGGAAGCAGAAAATATGTCTCATCGAATATCTACCCTAGAAGAAGAGCGTGATATATTAAAAGATATTATCAATAAACATAAAGAACTACCAGAAGAAGTTCAAAATGCTTTAAAATTCAGAATAGAAATTTTGAACTCATTGGTAGCAGGATATATCACTGATAACGATAAATTTGAAAAGCCATACGAAGAATGGATAAAGGAGGTTAAAGAAAACACAAAAGAGTTCATGAATTCTAATAGGCTTGCATTCGAAGCTTCTCATCCATGTTTTATTAAATATTTCAAAGATCATGGATTGACAATTTCTGAAATTAATTATGTATGCCTTTATGCTTTAGGATTAGGAGGTAAAGAGGTGGGGGAATATATCCAGTTGAAGCGACATTATAATATAAGCAGTGATATCCGAAAGAAACTGAACATCGATGAACATGAAACTAATTTAGGAATCTATATACGGAAATTGATGAAAGAATTAGACCACTGAATTTAAAGATTGAAGTCCTTGAGGAGGCCAGCAGGGGCGCTCCTTTTTTAGATAATCACAACCAAGAGATTTCCATTTGTTAAACTTTAGAGGCCTCAGTTAGACTTTTACTTTAATTTAAATTTATTTCTATTGTAAATCAGCATATTATAAGTCCAAACGTTAAACTTTTTATTTTCTTGGAAATTTAAATAGGACTATTTTTGCTATCATTTATCTATAGAATAAACTTAGTTTAAGCATAAAAAGATTTTTATTGCTGAACTTTGTAAAAGAAATGAATTTTCATAAAGTTTTATGATTTAACGATGAAACAGATTATAACGTTCTTTTTCATATTCGTTGGAATCTTAGTGAATGCAAGGAATATAACCGGTATAGTTCTTTCAGACAATGATTCTACTGAAGTTGTAGGAGCTACATGTAAATTATTATCTGAGGGCAAAATTGTCACATCTACTTCTTCAGGCCTGAATGGTGAATTTGAATTAACCACAGATCTCAAAACAAAATTAGAGGTCGAAATTTCTATGGTTGGATATAATCCCACGGAGATATTAATTGAGGAAGGTTCCGGGAATGTGGGTTTAGGAACTATTTACCTAAATGAAGGGGTTGCTCTTCAAGAAGTGGTTGTAACAGGACAGTCAATTGTAAATACAAATGGAAGAACCATTGTATATCCCACACAGGCAGATATCAAGGCTTCCTCAACAGCTATAAGTCTTTTTCAAAAACTGCCTTTGGCAGGTCTGGAATCAAATCCAATAAACCGAACTGTCACTGTTGATGGCGGTAGACCCATGATACTTATAAATGGCATACCCTCTACTATTGAGGATATCCAAGGATTACAGGCAAAAGATATAACGAAGATCGAGTTTTCACGAGTAACCCCGGCTCGTTATGCTGACCAGGGGTATTTCGGTTTCTTGAATATTACACTTAAAGAAAGAACTGACGGTGGGACTGTATATCTTTGGGGAAGAAGTGCATTAAATACTGCTTTTATGGATGGGAACTTCAATTTCTCATATCATCAGGGACCATCACAATTTACAATAGGTTATAGCCCTTCATGGAGAAATTATCATGATGTGTTTGACAATACTTGGGAAAGTTTGATCGCTCCGGATTTTAAGGTTGACCTTGAAGACCATGATAACAATCCTTTCAATTATCATTATCACAACATGCGTTTTAAATATGATTTTACTCCAAACTCCAAAACGTTGTTTTCAGCTACATTGAGGGCTATGCCAAATTATAATACCAGTAAATCTTATGGTAATGTAAAAGATTCAGAATTAGGAGAATATTCATATATAAATAAAACTACAAATGATGGGTTCAACCCTTCACTTGATTTATTCTTCCGTTATGATTTCAATGATAATAACTCATTGGAAATCGAGGAAGTAGGAACAATTAACCATTCTAAATACAGATATAACAGTATTTATGACTTTGGAAATTATGATGAAGATTATTCTATGGATGCCAATAGTAACCGAAGTTCACTTATCAGTGAAATAAGTTATGTTCATAATTTCAATGACAAATCATCCTTGTCGGTAGGTTATCAAAATACATATTCATATAGCAAAAATAAATACTTATCAAGTGATTATACACCAATACTGAAAGAAAATAACAACTATGTTTATGCAAAATATGGTCAAACCATTGGAAAGGTGTATTTCTCTTTGTCTACAGGAGCAAAATTATTTTGGATTGAGAACGATTTAAACAAAAGACATTTCATAAGAAATCTTTCTTCAATTTATCTTTCATGGAATATCTCAAATTCGTGGAGTATTGTTGGTAATTTTACATATACTCCCGGCATTCCATCTTTAACATCTCTTACTGATTATCCACAACAAAAGACTCCTTATCTTATAGTTAACGGTAATCCTGATTTGAAGGTTTCCGAGACAATGAGATACCAAATTATGCCTTCATTCCAATATAAAAAATTCTATGCTTCTCTGCTTTTGGGTTATAGAACCGTAAATAATCAGGTGATTGATGAAACATATTATATTGGAGAAGGATTGTTTCTGCAACAAAGTAATAATATTAAAAAAGGCTTAAGCACGGGAGGTGATTTAAATTTAAAAATTAGCGATGTTGCAGGATTTGGTGCAAATATTTCCATAGGAT
>JAFLTO010000045.1 GCA_022510425.1 Muribaculaceae bacterium | reverse complement strand
TAACTGAGAAGGACATCAGCATATCTAAGAACCGGGATGTTTTTGCCTGAGTTCCACATATTGTTTATTCCAAGGTCGGTATGCTGGTCTGTGCGGAAATCTTCATATTTCTTTACATGAGGCTTTAATTCATCATGATCCTCTCCCAGGTCTTCCCAAGATACACAATCCAAGTCAGGAGTTTCACCATAATAAGTGAAGTCATAACGTATTGAAACATCTTTTCTCAAGTCACCGTCTTCCCAGATTCCACCATCCTCAATATTGCTATAAGCATATTCTGTAACAACTACATGGTCATACCCTGCAAAATAACATCCGTCACTCCACCAGTTCTGAGCCACACGGCTTCCAATCTGGAACTGAATTTTATTTTGGTTGGGATTGTTGTTGAACTGAAGTTCAAATAAAGATTCTGCAGTATTTGGTGTATTATAATCGAAAAGGTCTGCATAATTCACCAATGAATAGTTCATTGACCTTACTTTCTCAAAACATTCAGCTGCTTTTGCGAAATCACGCAGTCCGGTTTCGATCGGTGCTGACATATATGCTTTACCTAACAAAGCATACCCTGCACCTGAGGTTGCTCTCCCCGCACTGTTAGTCTCCGGAGCAAATTTGGCAGCCTTTTCAAGGTCTGCTATCACAAAATTCCATGTATCCACAAGAGATTGTCTTCCATATCCTGTCTCTGAAACTTTATTCAGGTCGATCAATGGTATCTCACCCCAATACATTGCCAGTTCCAAATCCATGAAACCACGAAGGAAACAAGCCTCACCAAGAAGCTGAGCCTCTTTAGAGCCGGGTTGAATATTTTCATTGTCAAGAGCACGAATAATCTTGGCAGCTGCCGTCACAACCGGGAAACGTGCATTCCACTGATCTTTAACCCGACCAACAAGAGAATTAAGATTTGCATCATAATTATCCAAACTGGCATTTTCACCCCCGTCTTTCATTTGTAACGCACCACGTTGAATCTCGTCAGTTCCGGTCATAAGAAACCAGGCTCTTTCATCTGTTCGAGTATCGTTTCCCATAGTGGTATATATACCATTCAGATTGGTTTCGATATATGAGAGGTCGCTGTAAATCTGTTCCTCTGATAATCCCATCTGATTTTCTTCATCCAGGAAATCAGAGCAAGATGTTGTCATCATGCCGATTGCAAAGGCTGATAATATGTATGATTTTATAATAGTTTTCATGATGAGCTTGTTTTAGAAAGTAAGATTTAAACCGAAAGTAAATGAACGAGTTGCAGGGTATCCAAAATCTCCTGTTTCAGGATCGAACCCTTTGTATTTAGTTACGGTGAACAAGTTAGAACCGGTAGCATACACTCTGATATTGTCAAAATGTATGGCTTTCATCCATTTCTTCGGAAGATTATAGCTAAGTGTCAGGGTAGCGAGTCTCAGATAAGATGTGCTTTGCAAAGCGAAATCAGTATCCCATGCATAATAAGGGTTATATCCGTTTGATGTGTTTGTAATAACTCTTGGGAAAGCTGCAGTTGGATTTTGGGGACTCCAACGGTCAAGAAGATCTACCGAAGCCATGGATGTGCCGGTTGATGAAATCAGCGATTCATAATAATCACTTATCTTTTTGCCACCAATTGAATAATTGAATATTGCATTGAGTGTGATACCTTTCCAAGTGAAATCAGTGGAAAAACCTCCATAGGCTTTGGGATCCATGTAACCTACAATTACCCTGTCATTTTGATCTACCACACCGTCACCATTTTGGTCAAGGGCGAATAAATCTCCCAATTCAACATTTTTACCATTATAATTTAAACCTTGCCATTGGGCTCTGTTTTCTTCTGTGGCTATGCCACCACTTTTGAGAGCATATATCGAATTCAAGGATTCATTAAGGAATATGTTACCGGTTCTTTCAGTACCGTTAAGGATTCTTTCAACATTGCCATGAAGTTTTGTAACCTTATTATGGTCAACTGAGATATTGGCTGATATATTCCAAGTGAAATCTTTGGTGTCAATTGGAGTGGCACTGATAGTTGCCTCAAATCCCCTGTTCACTACAGAACCGATGTTTTCCCACTCTTCCTTATATCCTGAAGTAAAGGCAAGAGCATGTTTCATTAAAAGGTTGTCGTTATTAATGAAGAACCCGTCAAGTGAAAGACGTAATCTATTGTTAAGGAAGGCCATGTCAAGACCTATATTAGTCTGTTTTTGTTTTTCCCAAGTAAGAATTGGATTACCAAGCAACCCACTGGTTGCGTATGAAGCGTGTCCGTTACTTACAGAAGAATAATACATTGTCAGGTAAGCATAATTCTCGATATCCTGGTTACCAACAACACCATAACCTACACGAAGTCTAAGGTTATCAAAGATCTGTTGTTCTTCCATAAATTTCTCATTTGTAACTGCCCAGTTAGCTGAGAAAGAGGGGAAGAAACCCCATTTATGTCCTTTTGCAAATCTTGATGATCCGTCGAAACGGCCGGTGACTGTAAGGAAATAACGGCTGTCATAATTATAATTAGCTCTTGCGAGGAAAGAAAGAAGTGAATTGGCGTAGAAGTTAGAGCCTATCTCTTTCTTATCATTAGCTGCAGCTCCACCAAGATCATGATATCCCAGGTCATTTGAAGCATATCTGTCACCCTGAGCTTTTGTATAGTTGAATGTTGTGCGTGATGCAGATTGGCCCAAAAGGAAGTCTGTGTTGTGTTTTTCTGCAAATGTGTGCCTGTATGTTATTGTATTGTCCCATTGCCATGAAAGTTTGGTCCATCTTTCATGTTTTGCACGTCCGTCTCCGTTATAATGGCGGATTGATTGCTGGATATAATCAGGTGTATATTCAAACCAGGTCTGGTTGGCAAGGTCAACAGCGAAGGTAGAACGGATATTCAATCCTTCAATAGGATTAATATTGATATAGTTGGAAGTCAAAAGACGGTCTCTGACACGTTTCTGATCAATTTCCATTGAATTGAAAGGATTGTAATCATTGTTGTTACCTTCAGTATGAGCTCTGTAATAAAGCGTCAGATAATCATAAGTGTAACGTGTTTCCGGATTTTCATAAGGAGCAGGGTTTAGCATTGGATTGGCTTTCATCGCCTGGTTAAATACGTCATCAACTGGCATTTTATCTTCTGTCCTTGAAAATTGGGTGTTGGTACCGATTTTTAACCATGATTTGATTTCAGTATCGGCATTAAATCTGCCGGAATATCTATTGTTCTTGGTGCCGATGGTTATGCCTTTTATACCGCTATAATTGAAACTTGCAAAGATATTGTATTTTTCACCTCCGGTTGAGAAATTGAGTGTGTGACTTTGAGTTACTCCCGTCTGGGTAAACCTGTCAAGCCAGTCATAAGAATCCCCGGAAAGATAAGTTGCGAGTTCTTCTTCAGAAAAAGCCGTGTTGGTTCCGAGAAGTGTATTTTTGATATATGCCTCACGGTTTTCTCCCGGATTTGAATACATATAACCATTGGCGAAAGCATCGATTCGAAGGTCTCCTAATTGACGGGCGTTCATTGTCTTGGGTCTGTGTGCGATATATGATGTCTGGACCCAACCATCATAAGTGACTCTACCATTACCGCCGTCACCTTTTCTCCCTTTCTTGGTTGTGACAAGAATAACTCCGTTTGCACCTCTTGAACCATAAATGGCAGTAGCGGATGCATCTTTTAAAACCTGGATTGATTCAACATCTTCCGGGTTAAGAGAATTAAATGAACCAAAATCACCGTCCATTACCAAACCATCCACAACATATATAGGAGAGGCACCTGAGTTAATGGTGTTGATACCACGCACTCTTACTGACGCATCTTCACCGGGTTTGTTACTTGGGGTTATCATAAGACCCGCCATCTTGCCCTGTAATGCACCTGCTATGGTAGTAGAAGGGGTCTCGGTAAGTTGTTCTGAATCCAAGTATCCTACCGCACCTGTCAGGTCAGCTTTTTTCATCGCTGCACCAACAACGATAACTTCGTCAAGAATTGAACTGTTCTCTTTCAGAGATATGTTCATTTGTCCGTTTGCAGGTACTTTGAATTCTTCAGTAGTATATCCTACATAAGAAACCTGCAATGTGCTTCCAACAGGAGCTTTTATACTGAAATCTCCGTCTATACCCGTAGCAGTTCCTGTTGTTGTCCCTTTTACAAGTATCGTAGCTCCGATAAGGGGTTCCTGAGTAGCGGAATCCACTACCACTCCGCTTACGGTAATCATTTCTTGAGCTAATGCCGGCAGCATGAACATCATCGACATCAGAAAGAATGTTATTTTCTTAATCATAATATTTAGATTTTAAGATTATTCAAATTTCTTCCAATAAAAGAACTGTGCTTTCCATAGGGTTCCCTATATTCAAAGAGATGCCTGCATTCATAAGATAGTCACCGGGGAACACCTGGCCGTCACCATAGAATCTGTTCCATCCCTGAGGATTCAATTCAGTTATTCTATAATTCTTATCCGGATCCAGACCTTGTAGCTTGGTATCGAAATAAGTGGTCCTTCCATGATATTTTAAGCTGTATGCAAAGAAAACTGCCTTGGATTTATCCTTGCTGACATATTGATGGGAAGCCCAACCTTTGCCATCGTATGGATTTTTTAGCCTATAAAGATCTCCGTGGTGCACGATGGGGCGTATCTGTTTGTATGTCTTGATTGCATTTTCAGCAAACTCTCTTTCTTTCCCTTTCAGATCTTTAGGTTGTAACTCAAGTCCCAGTCTTCCGGAAGAAGCCACGTCAAACCTGAATTTCAATGGAGCAATGAGTCCAGTCTGATGATTGGGTGCGGTTGAAACATGAGCAGCTGTAGCTAATGACGGATAAAATAAATTTGTGCTGTATTGGATGAAAATCCTGTCCATTGCATTAGTGTTATCGGATGTCCAGAATTCGTCATGATATTTCAATGCACCCATATCAAGTCTTGCACCTCCGGAAGAACACAGCTGGATGGTTACATCCGGGTACATTTCCCTTATTCTGTCATAAACTGAGTAAAGTCCGTTTATATAGTCAATCCAAAAATGAGATTGCTTATCTTCAGGAAGATATTCAGAACCGAAATCACTTATATATCTGTTTGCATCCCATTTCACATAAGAAATATCAGGGCTCTGTTTCAAGACGTTATCGAAAGTGGTTACTATGAAATCCTGCACTTCAGGATTAGAGAGATCAAGAACCAATTGGTTACGCATCTCTATTTTGTCTCTTTTCCCGCTTTTAACAATCCATTCAGGATGTGCCTGGGCGAGTTCACTTTGTGGATTAACCATCTCGGGTTCAATCCATATTCCAAATTTTAAACCTTTATTTTTTGCGTATTTTGCCAGATAATCAATGCCTTTCGGTAATTTTTCTGTATTTACCTGCCAGTCACCAAGACCTGCATGATCACTGTTCCTTGCATATTCTCCATTTCCAAACCATCCGTCATCGAGGACAAACATTTCGACTCCTATAGCTGCAGCATCATCTATCATATCAGTGATGGTTTTTTCATTAAAGTCGAAGTATGCTCCTTCCCATGAATTTAATACGATAGCCCTCTCTTCCTCAGGATGTGCGATATTGTAATTTCTTACCCAGTCATGGAAATTACGACTTGCAGTTCCGGAACCGGTATTACTGTATGCCCATATCATTTCCGGAGTAGTTAAAGATTCACCCGGTTCAAGATAATATGTGGAGGCAAAATCATTGGGGCCTGCGACAATATGTAGTCTGTCACATTCATCTATTTCAAAAGTATTCTTAAAATTACCGGACCATGCCAAGGCTCCAGCGTAAACTTCACCGTTGTTTTCATTTAATGGTTGATTAAGTGAAACCATGAAAGCCGGGTTGGAGGCTGCTGTAGTCTGTAATCCCTTTTTACTTTCTATGCTTTTGATTCCGGGGGTAAGTTTATCCTCTTTTAGTTGCATTTCGGCAGCCCAGATGCCATTGAAATGTGTGAGATAGTAATCATCCGCATGCAGGGGCAGATAGGATGCGGCAATATTCTCTACAGCTATCTTTCCGGTTTCGTTATTGAGTACGGTTACAGATTCCGTAATGATATCCTCTTTTTTATAGGCGGTATAATAGAGAATAACCTTAATATCATATTGAGGGTCGGTCAAAACAATTTCAGTCTTCTCACGATTATCATCGATTTGAGTTACCTTATGTGAATCGTAACGGAGATCAGTGGTTTGAACACCATCTTTATGTGTTAATTTTAAAGCCGGCTGGATTGATACCAGACCGCCATAAGCGGGATAGGCCATGGGAGCATATCCGGCTCCATTGTCAGGTTGTTCCTTATATTGCTTAATAAGGAAGGGTTCTATACCATTAAATTTCTTTCCATAATAGTCATGAATAAGTTTACCATCCGGATTTACTTGCATGACCATCGATGTCTTGTCTGTGTCGACGGATATAATTTTATTTTCCGCCATGATTCCGATTGTCGGAAACAGACACGCTAATGCCGTCAATAGAATTTTCATGGACATAAATTTTAAAAATTAATTGGTGCTTTCATTGCGATCCCTTCGAAGGAAGATTGCACCGCAAAATTATAAGGAGAAATTAGTGATTTCAATAGAAAGTATTAATGAGGTAGATATTATCAATTTGGACATATATTCTAAAAGATTAATAATTAGATAATTGTTGAAATCTTTAATTGGTATGAGGTAGAATTAGGATAAACCTGCTATGGGTTAGAGAAAGGATTTTTAAAGAATATTTTTTTTATTTCATCATCATTTCCCGGTGCTTAATTCTCTAATTTTTTCTTCAAATCCCTCTTTTTCTTTAGACTTGTTTCTCAATTTTGTTCTGTTATTATAAATTGTTTGAGAGGATGCAAATAAAAGATCTGCCATTTCTGAACTGTCTTTTACACCTAATCTTATCAGACTGCATATCCTTAATTCAGTGTTAAGTGTATTAGGTGTTTTAATTA
>JAFLTO010000044.1 GCA_022510425.1 Muribaculaceae bacterium | reverse complement strand
ATGTAACCGCTGCATTACAAAAATACTAAAGACCGATTCTGCTGTAACAGTTGAACCGGTCTTTATAAATCTACAAAAGTACAAATCCCTGAAATCCTTAAAAAGGTGTACTTCAGTTAATGCTTACCTTAAACTTATGGCATTCGCTTTTAATCTCGAACATAACTTCTAATTATTTTTGCTTTCCTCCTAATTATCTCACATTTCATAAGTATCTAATCCTCTGTGATATATATATATAATCTTCGTATTCATTAGAACGGTGGTTTTTCGGAATTAAAAAGACCCTTTCGTAGAAAGAATTAAAATGAAGTATGTTTATTATTTAAATTATTTAACAATTAATATCTTTTGAAATATTATATCCTCTTATTGACCATTGTACTGGGTCAACGTCAGACTTCATATTATCTCAGAAAGGAAATCTCCAAAGAAAGTAATACTCTACTCAAATTTGATAAATGATTAAAAGTTAAAAAATTAATGTTTACTCATTATCAGTTACATATTCAGTTTCTAACTCTAGTCCGAATTTATCTTTCAAAAGATTATAATCAAAACACAGAGCCTTTGGACGATGAACTCTTTTTCTTTTATAAGTTATATCTCCAACCTGTTCATAAAAATAATCTGGGGAACCGTTAGAGTTTAATATTGTAAATCTTTCTTGTTTTAAACCCAGATATGAGTCATTAGTTTTTAAATATGTTAGAATTGTTGACCAATTGGACCGGTTAGAAGTTATATTATTGGTTCGATTACTAAATAGTGCAGCAACTGCATCAGCATTTAGATATAAAATCGGCCGAGCTTTCATGAAAACTATATCCTCATTTACCCCAATTGGTTTAAATGCTGTGAGATATTTTATTTTAAAGTGAGTACCATCTACACACCTCCCAGATGCCTGCATTCCTTGTAAATTGCTCCAAAAGTCTGCAATCTCCGAGCTTTCCTGGGTCATTTCATTCTGTAAACGTAATCCTTTAATTGAAGTCTCAAACAATTCATTGTAACTGAAGGGAAAATCCAATATTGCTTCAAGAGTGCGGAATGTTGCAAGGATTATAACCCAATTCCCAAAGACTCTATCATGTATCTCCTCATTCTTGGTTTTCTCCGATAATTCTTGTTTTACTATTGAATAAGTCTTTGAAAAATTCTTTTCAAATATAGTCCTTTGGTTTATAATATCAAGAGTTAGATGTGTCATACCAAGGTTACAAATAGAAACCAAATCTTCATATTGTTTCCTTTCCACAGAATTAAAAGAGGTTTTTGAAAAGGGTAGATAGACAAGTCGAGTGAAGAGAGCCATATCCTGAGTCGGTTTGTCTTGACCACATAAAACTACACCTGTTGAAACCAATGTCTGAACTGCTTTCCCATCATTATTAGTATTTTTCTTGGTTTGGCCACCACCACCCCATATCCCTTTTAAGTACGCTATTTTTTTTAAATCCAAGTCATTCTTGTATTCATCGAAAATAACAAGAGTATTGATTGCTTGAGAAATCTTGTCATTCATTGCAGGGACAGAAGTAACCCCAAGATTAGGCGGATCTATTCCATGTAAGAAAAAAGACTGGAGACATGTCGCAAGTGTGGTTTTACCGGTTCCCTTTTCTCCGAATAGATTTAGAATAGGGAAATGTCTTGTTTTACGAAAGATAATATCCCGGAATATAGTTGAAATCAAATAGCACACTGCTACATTTGCATTTTCTCCAAAAACCTTAGACATCATCTTAATATATTCTTCTAGCTTGATTCCATTACGGTTCTCATGAACCATCAGTCTTTCAAATTGATAAACCTCCAGATTATTTTTATACATATTTGATGTGGCTGGTAAATAATAAAAATTTCCATTATCATCTTCCACTATCCCAAGTTCATTTGTTTCCTTGAATTTCCCGGCTTGAAAGATTCCATTTCCAAATGCAAAAAAATCATTTTTATCATCCCAACCTAATTTCCTTATTCTTTCTGCAGTCCTTGTCTTGGAATAAAGATATTCCTTAACACGGTTAAGTTTATCTATCTTTGATGGCCAAACAAAATTACCTAATGAGCCGACTCTTTGCTGAAAGGCATTTAACGAACACATCTCCGATTCCCTCAACTCGATAACTCGGCTCTCGTTGTTTATATTCTTTAACCTGAATATCCTCGAACCGTTATTATCATCCTCTATATGAAAGAGAGGTTCCATTATAAAATTGGATATTCTTAATGGATCTTCATCATCTTTAGGGTTTATATAATAGCAGTTATCTCGAATAAAAAGATTAAACTGACGAAGTAACTCAACATCCTTCTGCCTTTCATCCATCAAAGATTTACCATCAGAATTTTTTCTCGCCTCGATACGTGCTTGAGTTACTGCATCTTTCCATAGTTTCTGTCTACCATGAATTTTTGAAAGTCGCTCTATACATTGATCATATATAAGTTGGTCATTGACATAACGTAATAAATTCGCTATTTCAGTAATATATTGACGTTCCTTTATCAAAGAATCAGCTGTACTGAATTTTTTGTCAGCGAGCCATATTATAAATAACTTTTCTTCAAGATTAAAAAAATTTTCCTTATCAATTATAAAACTATCTGGATCATTTTTACTAAATATAATGTTCTTCTCCTTTGATTTGTTATCAATATCTTTTCCTTCTTCTCCGGAAGTCATTTCTATTACTTCTTTTAAAAAGGGTATTTCACGAACAGTAACATTGAATCCCTTTCTAATTGCAAGAGAACCATTCTTCATTACAGCTTTGAATCCAGGTCCAAAAGGTTCGCCTTCTACGAAATCCGAATCAGGGATAAAACAAATATCGCTTGTATATTTTTTAAGTTGATCAAACTGTAGTTCATTCCATATTGTGCCCAAAGAAGCTACTACATTATTAAATCCTATCGATTGGAGACGTAATACGTCCGGAGCACCTTCAACAATTATGACATAATCTTCTTTATTCCTTGATAACTTATTTATACCAAATAATGAGTCTCTTTTCAGATAAATAGTTGAGTTTGTAGAGTTTATATATTTTGCAGTCTTTTTATTATCTCCTATATATCTTCCGGTAAAACCAATTGTACGACCCCATTTGTCTCTTATTGGTATCATTATCCTTTCTCTGAATAAAGGATAAATATTACCATTATCGGCCTTTTTCAATATGCCTAATTCTAATAATATTGTTTCCGATAAAGATTTCTGTTTTATAAACTCAAATAATTTTTTTGAATCCGCAGGTGCATATCCGATTCCATTAATATCACAGAAATCTTCAGGCCACCTGTTATAAGTATAATTCCTTGCTATATCAGTTTCTTTATCAAAAGTCTTCTTCAAACAATCCGAATAAAAACTATGAATAATTTCCAGAGTCACCAATAAAGACTCACGGTGTTTTATTTCCTTTACTTCATCTTCATTTTTATCAGAATTTACTCTCTCAATAGGAATATTATGTTCTTTAGCAAGTAATTCAACTGCATCACTAAAACCTAAATTCTCTTTCTCCCTTATAAAATGTATTCCATCGCCTCCTCTATGACAGCTAAAACAATAATAAAAATTTTTGATAGGATTGACAGTAAAAGAAGCTGTCCGTTCAGAATGAAACGGACAGAGACCCGTATAATTACTACCTTTTTTAGTTAATTTTACATACGGATTAATAACTTCAAGAATATTCAGATCTTTTACCTTTAAGAGGGTTTGTTCATTAATCATATATATGATAAAGAAAGCCAACAATTTATTATTGATTCTCCTGAATATTTTGACCTTAATCGATTTTCTGGATTTAAAGGTTTAATAAGGCCTATTTTTTTATATTTTCTGAGAGTTTTATAACAAATCCCTAATTCATAACAGACTCTCTTCCCGGAATATACACCTTCCGGATGACAAGTTGGTTTAATTTCTTTCATCAATTTTTATACTAATCAAAATAATCTTGAATAGTTCTCTGCAGTAATCTTAGTTCCGAAGTATTGTATTCTACTTTTCCAGGCCTTTTACATGGGATAACTTTTCCTTGTTTTCGCCATCTTTCGACATTTCTTCTTCCAAACATTTCAAAGGCTTTTCTTTGACTTACATATTCTGGATCCTCTTTATCTGACTTTAATAGCTTAACTATTCTAGCTGAAACGTCATTAAGGAAAGTTTCATAAGAAATCATACAATCCAAAAATTGAAGTAAAACCATTGTATAAGAAAAAACTTAACTTAATCTACGCACATCAATTGTTTGTTTATTCCTATTCACTTTAGTAGTGAACTGTTTATTATAAATGGCTCCTAGCTCAGAAGCTTGTGTCCTTACGCTCTTTAGCCTTATTATAGGAAAAGAAATTTCTTCCCCAACTTTTAAACCCTGTAAAATGGGTCTGATTTTTTGCTGATTGTCAATCATGGCTTAAACTTTTATTATAAAAAAATTGCTTATTTAATGTTTAATGTTTAATTTTGTAATATCCTTATATTTGTTATTATTGTGCAAAGTTAAAAATATAACGCGTATTATAAACAATATTTGGGATAATTTTTAAGAATTAATAACTGTTTAATGTTTAATGTTTGATATAGGTCTCAAAGAAATTCACATTGGGAAGGCTATTGACAAACGTCGGGAAGACCTCAATATGACCAAAACTGAATTTGGTCGTCAAATTGGAATTCGCCAACAACATGTCAATAAGATTTTTGAAAACGAATCTATAGAAACAGGCAAACTAGTTAAGATTTGTCATATTCTTAATTTTAATTTCTTTACCCTATATTGTAATCTGCCTAATGTTTCTGCAAATCTTTCTTCCATTGCCTTAGGAGATGGAAATGCACAAAATATAATAGGTGACACAGCTATTGCTTCGCAACTAGAATTGCAAAAGCAAAAAATTGAAGACATGGCAGAAAATAAGGAAATTCTAAAAGACCAAATTGAAACATTAAAATCTCAAGTTAAACTTTTAGAATCTACTCTTATGAGTAAAGATAACATAATTAATGATAAAGATTATATAATAAAAATGTTGAAAGAAAAGGATTAAAATATTCTGGCTCAATATGTGGAATTCCCTGCATACACCAACGTTACAACGGCTTCAGTATCAGTCTTAAATATCAGCGGCCCAAGCAGCAATAGAAGAATAATATACCCTATGTTAATAAAAATATTGAAGTCAAAAATGGCTTCAATATTTTTATTTTATACGTTTTCTTTTTTAATGAAGCCATACGAGATTGATAAACTAAGTATAGAAAAGGCTAAAGAACTCTTTTCTTCCCGTAAAGTCTATGAAGTTGAAAATTTTTATTGATTCAATGTCCCCATTATCATGAAACCATATCAGATCGAGATGGTATAAGGGTATTCCGGTTCTCTTTGCCAATTCCTTAGCAAAGGTGCTTTTCCGGGCTCCCGGACTTCCTATTACAAGTATCCTATTCAAGTTATAACATTAATTTCTGGATTTATCTCTTTCAATTTTTCAATAAAAACTTTTTCATCCTTTGGAGCAATCTCAAGTGGCATCGTACTTTTTAACACTTTCCTATCTGAAAATTTTATTGAAAGCCTATTAAAAGACAATGCTGCACCGGCTAATACGCTTTTCACAGGTTTAACAGATTCTATCTTATCTATCGGCAACCACTCCCATTTATAGACTAAATTTCTCACCCCTAATTCGTTTCCTTTAATGGCATATTTCACTGTTGTGATTATCCATATCAAAAGCAAAACTATAAAAAGAAAAACACATATTACAATTATTCCTGGCCAATTCAAACCATCTTCAGATATAGAGCAAACCATAAGGAGGGTGAACGTCAAGACAAAGATTAAGATCCAGAACCATCCATCTATTTTAGGCTTGTAATATGTGGTATTTATGTTCATTTTTTATTGCAATTATAGCTTAAATGAATCATCGGTTCTCCGCAGAAGTTATTTACACCATCCTCTATAAAGCCTAATTCTTTATATAATTTATGTGCTTTTGTGTTATTAGGCTCTACCAGTAGACCGAAAGGTTTGCCATTATTTTTATACTTTTCAATGGCTGCTTTTATTAAGGCTCCACCTATTCCTCGGTTCCTATATTCAGGAATAACATACAAGGAGTCGAGATATATTTCATTGGAAGTCGTCTCCGGTTCCCAGCCGTCAGCTTCTTCAACAGTGACATTCCAGCCGAGTAATTCATTTGCTTTTGCAATGAAATCCTTTCTCATTTCTCTCAAGCCGGCGCCATCATAGCCTATGATTGCACCTATTCTTTTATCTTCCTTATCAACGGCGACTAAGGTATTCCTATAACTATATTGGGCAGTTTCTGTTGAGGCCAAATCTGTAAACAATTTCAATACATTAATGAGATTTTCTTCGCCTTCGGCCAATCCAACACAAAGTTCATGACCCATTGCCTCCGTTATAGTCTTACCGATAAATGGAGCATCATCCCTTCTTCCGGGTCTTATTATAATGGAACTATCGTTTATAAGGATCATTATTCTTTCTCCATTAAGGTTTTAATTTTAACCCCAAATCATTAAAGATTATCCACAAATCTATCTTCATCGACAACCCTTACATACCGAACTTTTTTCTAAGTACAGGTCTATAATCCTGTGCAGGACTGGGAAATCCTGCAAAAATACCACCGTCAGCATACTCCAGTGACAGTTTGGTATTGAACTCTCCGCTAAATATCTCTACTTCATTCATCGTACAAAAATAATGAATATCTCTGACACGTTTTGGCAGTCCTTGCAGTCCGTTGTTAAATTATCCTATAATTGTTAATTACTTATTAATGACATTCCCTTTTAATTTTTAAAAAGACATAATACGCTCTTTAATTATATCCTTATCAGATATAACCTCAAAGCTTACAACTCCATGCTTATCATTCACCCCAATGCATATATCATCTTTGAGGAAGTACATTCTTGTTATGCTTTCTAATATGGAATCTTTATTTACCGGATTCCCTAATCTTGAAACTATTGATGATGCTGAATCACCAACTTGTATTGGTATATCCAATTTATT
>JAFLTO010000043.1 GCA_022510425.1 Muribaculaceae bacterium | reverse complement strand
CCCCAAATTTTTTCTTGCTATGCTTAATAACTTCAGGTTGTGCCTGAATTTCTATTTCCTCAGCATGGTCTCTGAACCAATTCCAAAACTCTGACACACGCAGAGTAAATGGCCGCTCAAGTTCACATTGTGCTATGCAATCCCGCGCACCATCATCCTCTGGGTCTAACACCGAGGCTTCACGGAAATACCGCAATGCCTCGGTGTAGTTCTTTAGGAAGTAATAGGCATAGCCCACCCTGAAGTTCCACAATGCCGTGCCTGCCTGACTTTCCTTTACCGACATCAGTACGCTCAGTGCCTCCTCATATCGCTCCAAGCTGTTGTAGGCTCGCCCTAACAGAGTCTTGATTTCGTCGGTCTGTTCTTCCGCAGACAGGGCAGTAATCAGTTTTACAGCCTCGTCGTCTTTGTCTTCGTCACACAAAGCTTTGATTTTGTTTTCTATATCGTTCTGCATATCATATATAATTTAAATATATTAAAATTCATTTGGTCAGATTATAATGTGAAGTAATATATTAAGGCACCTGCAATGGCAATGACAATGACTACTCCAAGCCAGAAACGGAATGCTGTAGGGCCGAACAGATTCAGGAAGAAGTTACCACCCCAAGTGCCCGGGCGTCTATAAGTCCACTCCCAATTAAGGATTATTCCAAGAAGCCAAAACACCAACAGACCAACGACTATCAACAATCCAATTTTGGGATTGGAATGAGCATAGTCTATCGTATGCCTGTAAGCTCCTTCTATTTTGTCAGTCACTTCATTCATCCTATACTTTTAATCATTTAAGTCTGCAATAGAAATCAGAAGAATTGTTTTAACTGGGGATAACTGCCGAACCAGAATCTGAAAGCTTCCCGATTCATACCGTCTGCCGGTGTCCAGAAATCAACCGGGTATTCCCACTCTGAATTATACGACTTTTTAGGAGCGAGTCCTAAGTTCACATATTGATGAAACGGGCTTTTGTATTCCTCTGTCTCCAAAATACCGCAGAAGCCTAATGTTTCCAATATGGTTTTCGTCAGATATTTATTTGTCTTGAAATTCTTTATTCTCTTTATCTTTTGAATAATTTCTTTCTTGATATTGTCTGATGTCGGGGAAGTTGTTAGAATGGTCATTATATCTGAAAAAATTCTGAAATCCTCATCAACCGGCCGCACTTATTCGTTTGACAGCTTATTGAATTCGGTTAGCAGTACAATACATTCCTCGATACCTATAAACACTCCCAAGCCTCCAAACTTCACGGATAAATTTAATAAAATATTATACCGCTCATTGTCTAAACCAATATACGACCTGCTTCCGCAAATTGCACATTGTTCTTTATAAGGATCTGATTCACCGTTTTTTGGTTCAAAATGATGCCTTGGATATGTCCTTGTTATTACAAATGCAGGGAGAAAACTTCTCCACAACAAATTATGTGTAGATAGACTTGCCAAAAAGAAAGAAACTATCTTGTCTTTTTCATTCCGGCATTTGTCGTATTGAAGAAACAATTCATCAATACTACTGTCATGCGGACATTTACAATTAGACATTTCCATCAGAGTTTCTGATTTCTAAATTGATAATCAATATTATCCCCGGAAAACATTTCAGACATAAAATTAAGTTTATCTTCTTCCGAGTTGAACTCCAAATCTCCCAACAACTCTTGAAGGTCAATGAGATTTGCTAAGATATAATCATTAAAATCATTATAAATCTTGGCATATATTAATGGATCGTGTGAGAATAGATAAATCTCATTTGTCTCTTTGTTGATAGCTATTGGGTCGTTGCTTAGACTTTCAGCGAATACTATGTAATTGGAAATCCAATCTTTATCTAAATACTCGGTTACATACTCCCATTCAAGATCTGATAACTCACTGAATTCTTCGAGTGGTTTAAGATTATATAAAAAATCATCACTCTCAGTTGCTCCGAATTTCAGATAAAACATTTTCATGTCTTCCGGCATTTTCCAGCTGAATCTTTCTTCAGTTTCTTTAATAAGTTCCTTATCTTCCAAAGGTTCCGGTTCTATATCGTATTCTTCCAAGAAGTCTGTTAGTTTCCCAACCCAATCTTTCTCACCTATTTTCTTTATTGGTAAATAAAATTTATACATATATTTTAATTTATTGGTTTTACTATTCATTTATATGCGGAATGTTACAATTTGTGGTCATATTTACTTTATCCGGCTTGGAATCCTCCCAAAAACTTTATGCCATTGTAAAAAGGCAATTCATCTACATATTTCTTAGGGGTCTCAAACTCTCCATAACTCTTTTTCTTTATGAATAGTTTTTGGTCTTTCTTCTTGTCCTTGTAGCCATTAGGAATATAGCAGAAAATACAGTTGGCCGACTTAATATTGCTCTCGTCTATACGGGTTTGGATAAACCTGTCTGAAATCAATTTGTTCTGTATCATGTCCCTTACCAACTTGAAGCTGGCCTCGCGATGGTCGAGGATTTTCACGGTAAGAAATTCAGGATAATAGTATTTGAGGTCAACATCCTTGCAGAACCGGCAACGCAATTCGGGGTCAGGCCGTTTCTTGGTCTGTCCCGATTCGTAGGCTTCCAGTTGCTTCATATACTCCTCTTGGTTGAAATATTCCATAAACTCCTCACGGCTCTTGTCGGTAGTGCCTAACCATATCAGATACCTCAAACCAGCCAGGGATCTTACTGTCCCAGCCGGATCAAGCTCGAATTTGAACGAACCGAGATATTTCATTGAGGTAGTGTTCAAGGCTTTCTTTGGAGATATTCCGGAACAACACTCGTAACTTACAAAGGCATTACAGTCTTTTACTCCCTCTGCCTCCATTGCTTCCTTGATTTTCTCCGTGTCGGCCGGAATGAGATTCAGAAGTTCGTTCATACCTTCCGGAGCATATTTCATAATGAGGAAATCCTCGTCATAACTCATTATGCCGAGTTCCTTGCAGAACTGACAGCTCAGCTCTTTGTCATCCTCGTCATATTCTTTCCACCAGTTGTAGAAAGCATCCTGATTCATATATTTCTCAAATTCTTCTTCGGTGCCGAAATATCCGACCCAAATCATTGTCTTGGCCATATTGCTTTAAAATTAGAATTTACAAAGTTCGTCATTATAAATGAAATCGGAGAGAACATTTGTTCCCTCCGACAATAAATTCAAATAGTTTCACCGACTTCCAGAAAAATTAATCCGGTATAGTTTTCTTTCTCTATTTCATCTTTAACATTCTCTTTACAGAGCAAAATTGGCGTATTCAAAGGACAAAAGAAATCAAGATGCTCAGTAGTCTTTTCTGAAATAAAAAGTCCATATCCTTCTTCTCTTGGAATTATTCTTTTTTCAGGAATAGAAAAATAGCTGCTTCCTATAATCTCACTTATAGCAGGTAGCTTAGAAAATAATTGGGGGCCATTCTTATTGTACTGATATCCAAAAAAGGAACGTTGTCGTAAGAGAGGAGATGCACATAATCCACATAATTCTGAGGTAACCATTTCAATTTTTTGGTATTGTTTGAAATAAGTTCCTTAGGATTTTTCTCCCACAAAAGCTCTATGTAAGATAGTCCGGTATATTTCTCTGTCAATTTTTCTGCAATACTACGCAAGCATACCAGATACGAAGAATAGCAGAAATCCGAGATCAAATTACCCCTTGCTAAATAGTTATCCCATGTGACTTTCAATTTCTTATCAATGGACGTGTCTTGTCCCATCTGAGCATGGATATGGGCATAAAGGGGATTACTTATTGTTCTCAATTGAAACAGTTTCATTTTTCATTTTCAAAGTTCAAAGAACCGTTCTAATAAGAATTAAAATCATTCCATTAGTGTCGCAAACTACCGGAACGATATTTATCGCAATTTATCTTTCTTTCATGTTGAACCCAATTTATTTCTCGAGTTTTCCTTTATCATTTTGTTCCAGATTATCTATATAACTTTTTAACACTAAAACTGTTGATTCATTTATCCAGTTTTTAAGTTCTTTAAAACATTTAGAAATAATATTCTTTGGTATTTTGGCATCCAAATAAATCTTTTCCCTCTCTTCCTTTATCAATAATAAATCATATCCTGTATTCTCTATTAAAAATATATAATACCCTTGCAAACATTCATCATGAAACGAACCTAAATTGAATTTATAGTTGTTCATATCATTAATGTATTCTATTATTAATCGTTCGGTTATATCACAATTATTTGATTCATTAATGTTATAATTCTTTCGTTTTCCTTCAGCTGAAAAGAAAAGTTCAATCAAGTCAAAAATTGAACTAAGTAAAGTGAACTGACTCGAGTCTCCAATTCTTGAATTTTTTATCCATAAACAGTAATTTGCAAAAATATATCTGTCTACTTGACTCAAATAGACTTCTATAGCAAATGTATCTTTTTTCCCAAACAGCATATTTCTATTTTATTGTTTATCAATTTTTGAAATCCTTGTTAATAAATACAATGTCATGATTTTTCTCTGGATGATAATAGATAAATACTATCTATTTTCCCTTCATCCATATATATTTCTATATTTTGAATCGTTACTCTATCATCATGTATTTTTCCACTGACAAACTTATTAATGGCATTTATATCATTAAAAAGATTCAAATCATCAATAAAAGACAAATACTTGTTTTGTTGCTGCATACTATCATACATTTCAACCATGAAATAGATAAAATCATGTTCTTTGGAGAAACAAAATTCGAGCTTATAATATCCATATCTTATAAGATAAACAGTGCCATTTTGAGAATGACATACATCATCACAGATAGATTTAACGAACAATTCATTCTTCAGTCGCTCATCAATATCAATTGTCGAAAGAAGCGTAGATGTTACAATTGTCATCACATACATGCTTTAAGTTTATTTCCTTCGCTTGCAAAATTAGAATATTCCAAATCTTTCGCTGCTTATTTCCTATTTCTTTCAGCCTTTCCATTATTTTGTATTAAGGAAAAATTCTTTGGGCGTAACCGTTTGTGAATTGTTGTACAATAGCATTTAATTTGCCGTTGTCATAACTCAATTCGAAGACACTATTTGTGGCTCTTTCTTTTTGGTGTTCTTTGGCAATCCTTTCAACTTGCTTCAGTTGTCCCGTCTCATCATATATAAATCTGTCTATCCGCCAACCATACGTGCCCCAGTTAATTACATAAGAAACTTGATTATTTTCATAATTGAAAACACGTGTGACATTCTGTAAATTATGGGTTTTACCTACATATGTAAAGGCAGTCAAATACTCCTTTGTGTGCTTTATGAGTACGACTTTTTTAATTGTGTCTGAAATATGTTCTATTACATAGAGAATTTTGCCGTCATTATTTAATCCATACTCAAATACATTCTTAAAGATTGAAGGTTTGGTCTTAAGAAGTCTGCCTCTCTTTTGGCCGTTGAGTTCATTTTCAAAAGGATAGATGTAATAATATCTGTTCTTTGAGAATTGAACCTGTGAAACTTCTTCTAAACATTTGCCATATAACTCGTCAAAACTATTTTCTGATACCGAGAAGCAATGGCCGACTTCATTCAATTCCTTTTCGATTGGCTCTTTCATATGGTAGTTAAAACTGTTGTAGGAACTTTTTAAGAATCTCATCATATTGACCCTTTATTTCTTCGAGAAAAGATGTCACGGTTTGTTCAATATCGTCTAAAGCCTTAATATCGGCACGTTTATTAAATTCATTCAGAATAATTCCATCACTACCGTAAAACTCACCCTTGATGTCTATCCTGCCTTTAATTAATTGATAGCTTATTTCAATTGTCAGTAAGTCAATATCATTTTCATTCAACAATTCCTCCTTGAGTAAGATTTCCAGATGTTTTGTGTCCGTTGAATTAGAGGTAACACGATCTGTTGTCAATAAAATTTTCTTCGTTGAGTCCTTACTTTGGAAAAAATCTAAAGAGGCATTAAAAACTTTATCGATTATCCTACTTATTTCTTTCAGCCTTTCCATTGATAATTTGCTATTTATTTTTCTTTAAAATTAAAATCAACTATGGTAGGATCAATTGATTCACCAAATTCGGATACTGAAGATAACTCGATGAAGAATCCATAATTCCTGTTTATTCTGGAATCTATAATTTCATCATGTTTTCTTTTGAGACCTATTATTCTGATTTCGTATTTGCCCTCCGGATAAGTAATCCTGATTGCAGTCTTTTCTTTTTCCAATTCGTTCTTATAATTGTAAACCTCACGAAATCTATACCCTACATCTTTTAATTTTAAATCATTCCACTCCTCCAATTCATTTAGTTGAGTTACCCAAAAACAATTATCTGACCCAATCGAAAGGTTGAAAGGCCCTTGAGAATAAACTAAATCCCATTCTTCGAGAACCTCATTTGTTAGCTCATTCCCATAATATAAGGTAAATTGATAGTTATTGATTCCATGTATAGGGATGACACTTCCTTCTTGTGTGAATTTATACCCAATGTCGTTATGTTTGGCAAAATAAGAAAGCATTTTTCTTGCCTTAATTTTATACTGCTTACGTAATTCTACAAATTTTGAATTTGATAGAATTACAATTCCATATATCCAGGCTTGTATTATGATCTCGTTCATCTTTTCCATTTATCCTTTAGCTGTTAAATCGCTTAGCCTTTCCATCATTTTAATTCTATAGTTTCTATTCTGTTAAAATGAATCGCTTATAACGAATACTTTTCAACAAGTTCCCTGAATCGTTCACTGAAAAAGGAATATCTATAATTGGCTTGAGGAATACGAAAGATATCCTGCCCCTTAATTGCTTTTTCAGATAAAGTAAATTTATCAATGCTGATTATCCATTTCTTATTATCATCCAAATAATTGAAAACCGAGTCTTCTGCTATCAAGGCATCGATAATATTGGTACAATAAAAGAATGTATATCCCGATGGGAATGTTATTGGCAGAAGAACTCCATACCTCAATAACATCTCGCCAATACATTCGACTGCATAATGACTCATTGCATAAAGAGGACTGACGGCCGTTGATATATCGAATTTCCTATGGGTGGTTCGGTGTATATATTCCAAATCGGGTGCAGTCCAGCTTTCGGCAATAGAGGAATTGAATCCAAAATATTTTTGCCAATCTGCTACATTCCTAAAACGTAACCCGTTATAACCGTCTTCAGACCCTATCAAATAATATCTCATATTGAAACTT
>JAFLTO010000042.1 GCA_022510425.1 Muribaculaceae bacterium | reverse complement strand
TAAGTTGTATGGCTTTGGTAATAATATGGCTAATCTACAGAAAACGGAACAAATTGCTTAAGCTTGAACATGAGAATGACATCTTGAAAATACAAAATTTAGAACAAAACCTTTTTTTGAGTGATAATCAAAATAAAGAGATAAATTCCAAAATAACATCCTTATTTCAATCCCGATTCAAGGTTTTAGATGATCTTGCTGCCACATATTTTGAATGTAAAGATACGGGGAATGAGCAAAAAAGGATATATAACGAAGTAAAAGAGGTATTAAACAATTTCAATAATGATAAATCTATCCATGAATTAACCGAGATTCTTAACGGGTATCATAATAATTTAATGACGAAATTTAAAACTGATTTCCCTAAGCTTTCCAAATCACAATATCGGCTCGCTGTGTTTCTTTTCTGCGGATTTTCACTTCCGTCAATAAGTTTCTTCACAGACACAGAATTAAAAAATATTTATGTTTACAAGTCAAGATTGAAATCTCTTATTTCCCATAGTGAGTCGCCGAATAAAGAGGAATACTTAAAGTTTTTTGAATAAAACCGCTGTAAGTTAGGCATTGTAAGAAAATATTTTTCATATATTCTGACTATCAACACCTTACATTTCAAGATGTAAGGTGTTGTAGTTTGAAAACAGGCTATCCCAATGTATTTTTGTATGAAAAAAAAGTCGCAATGATCAGAAGAATATTATCCATTTCATTATTTCTTTTATGTGTCGTATTTTTATATGCACAACAACCATTACCACTCAATCCGGAGGTTAAATACGGGGTGCTTGATAATGGACTTACATATTACATTCTTCATAATGAAATGCCCAAAAACAGAGCTAATTTCTACATCGCCCAGAAAGTGGGATCAGCACTTGAAACACCGGAACAATATGGACTGGCTCATTTCTTGGAACACATGGCATTCAATGGTACAAAACACTATCCAGGCGACTCAATGTTGCGTTATCTTGAATCAAAAGGTATTCGTTTCGGAGCAGATATCAATGCTTACACCGACTATGAAGAAACGGTATATAATATCGATAACGTGCCAACAGACAACTTGGCACTGATGGATAGTGTACTCCTTGCTATCCGTGACTGGAGTTGCGATTTATTGTTGGAAGACGAAGAAATAGATGCAGAAAGAAAAGTTATTCAGGAGGAATGGCGAATGAGAAATGATCCTCGTCAACGTTTCAGAGTGGCTATGGCCCCGGTTATTTTTTCCGAACCACAATATCATCTTACCCCTATCGGTACAATGGAAGTGGTTATGAACTTTCCATACGAAGCACTCAGGGATTATTATCACAAGTGGTACAGACCTGATCAACAAGGAATTGTTATTGTGGGTGATTTCGATGCAGATGAAATGGAAAGAAAAGTGAAAGAAATGTTTTCAGATATTCCAATGCCTGAAAATGTTCCTATAAGAGAGTATGTGAGGGTAAGTGACAATAAAGAACCCCTATTCTTTGCATTTGAAGACCCGGAGTTGACCAATGGCAGGATTGATTTTCAGATAAAGTATGACAAGATTCCGTTGGAATTTCAAAATACGGACATTTCTTTTGTCAATAACCTTACACATGATATTATATCAGAAATGATAAACAATCGGCTTTATGAACATTCTCTTGATGCTGATTGTAAATATGCCAATGCAGGGGTTTATTTTGGGGATATGTATCCCTCCAAAACAAAAGGAGTTTTCAATGTTACTGCAATCGCAAAAGAAAATGAACTTGAGGCTCTTGAAGATGCTTTAGGAATTGTGGCAAGAGCATGTAAAGCAGGGTTCACGCAATCAGAACTTGACCGGGCAATAGAGAATCAGAGGTCTAAGTATGATAAGCGATATAACGAAAGGAACAATACAAATAACGCCACACTCGCAAAGGAACTGATAAACGCTTTTACAGAAAATGAACCTGCAATGGGCATAGAGGCAGAACGTGAATTTTTTAACTCTTTAATTCCATTGCTCCCGATAGAAGCTTTTAATCAGGTAGTTTCTCAAATAATCACACCTGACAATCAGGTTTTACTCATACAACAACAAAAGAGGGAGGATAAAACCTTACCATCAGAAATTGAGGCTTTTGCTATAGTTAATGATGTCTTAAACCGAAGTTATGATGCATACATTGATGATATACCGGTAAAACCACTTATTTCAAAATTGCCAACAAAAGGTAAAATTCAAAATATTGAAGAGGGTAAATTCGGGACAACCGAGTTGGTTCTTTCAAATGGTATTAAAGTTATATTAAAACCAACCAACTTAAAGGATGATGAAATTATGTTTCAAGCCTTCAAGGAAGGAGGAAAACAAACTTTCCCGGAAAGTGAGGCTGATAATATTCTCTTAATTGGTGATGCTTTCAGTTTATCCAATTTCGGAAATTTTGATAATAAAACTTTATCACGTTACCTAAATGGTAAAAATGTAAGTCTTGATTACAGCATAGGAGACTTTTCTGAAAATTATAGCGGAACCTCAACTGTCAAGGATCTTCAAACTCTCTTTGAACTCATTTACACTGCTTTCACAGATATTAATCCAAATAAGGAAGTTTATTCAGCAGCCCTTTCAAGGATTATACCACAATTTGAAGCTGCAGAAAAATCACCGGAGTTTATTTTTGAACAGCATAAGAAAAATGCCACTTCCGGAAATAACCCTATGTTGAAGGCAATAGATGCAGATGTTCTTAAAAATGCTGATTATGACAAGATGATTGAAATTTATAAGGAGTCTGTTTCAAATCCAGGTGATTACACATTTCTCTTTACCGGGCACATAGATATAGAAACTATAAAGCCTTTATTAGAAACTTATATCGCCTCGCTCCCAACTACTGAAAAGAAAAGGAAAGAAACTGTATCTTCCGTGAACATTACTGAAGGTAGAATAACAGATAATTTTACAGTAGAAATGAGTGCTCCGGCTGACTGGTTATATGGGCTATATAGTGGTGAAAATGTAAATGATGAAATAGAAAATCAGGTAAAAGTATCTTTAGTCGGAGATATTCTTTCCCTTATTTACACTGAAATATTAAGAGAAAAAGAAGGAGGAGTATATACTCCCCAGGTTTATTCTTCATATGATGTTACAAATGGGAAATGGAATTTAATTTACTTCCTTCAAACTAATGAAGAACAGGCTCCCAGGATGTTGGAACTTGCGGAAGATTTATTTTTAAAACTACTTCAAGACGGTGCCACATCCGAACAATTCCAAAGGGTGAAAGAAGCGGTGCATTCCCAATATGAAAATATGATTCAGACTAATGCCTATTGGCATAATAATATAAGATTATACAATTTATTAGGGAAAGATTATATTTCTAATCATAAAGCAGCCATAGAAAACCTTTCATTAGAAGATTTTAATGACTTCATGCGACATCTCTATGATGGTAAAAACCGAATTCAAGTGAATATGCATGGATATAACAATCACATTCAAAATTAATTAACAATGAAAAAATTAATCTTAATTACCGTTAGTTTAGTATTTTGTTGTTTTGGAGCTTTTCCAATTTCATTGAAAGATGTTTTTAATGAACTTTCAAAAGTGCCGAACATAGAAATAACAGATAAGGAACCACCGGAAACGATAGTTTTCGATAATAAAACATATGACACAGGATGGCTTGAAATTGCTAAAGCCTCAAAACTTGATGCAAAAGAAATAAAAGCTACCGGAGATTGCGTCATGAATATTCTTGACAAAGTTGCTTTAACGGATAGGATTATTTGCAGCTATAATAAACAGGTAGGCATTTTCATTTATGCTACTCCAAAAGGTCAGGAGCTCTATGAAATGCTTATGGTTACTATAAGTGGTTATTGGGGAGATGTGAATATCATTTATAATACAATAAATGAAGCGACTCTGCAATCACTTCAAGAAGCATCTGTCAGAATGCAAAATGCTAATTTAGTTGTACTTCCAAATCGCACGGACACGATATATGTTGGAGGAATTAATGAAATTGTGATTGAAGGTCCGAAATAAACAGTTTCTTATATTTACAAAGGATTGCTTTGCCTTGTAATTTATGGGGCAAAGCAGAATATATCAATTCAAAAATCAAATCTTTAGAGTGAATAAATCGACTTTAATAAGACTATTGATATTTATTGGCATTACTTTCGTAAGTCTTACCATCCTGTTGCTGTGCGGTGTAGATATCAGTCAAAAACTTCCCTGGAGTGGTCTAATCTTAGCAGGAGTAATTTTTATCACTGCAATTCTAAGAAAATATATCAAGGTATGAATAACAGAATAAAAAATTTGTTGGAGAGCCCAGTCAGTTTAATCACTATACTAATAATATTTTTAGGGTTACTGACTATTGCTGTTTTTGAAAAAGTTAGTCCAACTAATTTTGAGATAGAAATCATAATAGGTATTATTCTTGGTGTGATACTCTTTTCCTATCTAATCTGGGCAACAGTGATACTTGCTACAAATAAATCCTTAAATCCATTGGGTGCAAAAAGAAAATTAATATATATTTCATTCATTTGTATATTTTTCATTACCTATATATTTTTAACCCGGGATTTAATAAGTTCATGTATTTTTTCCTTATTCCCAATCTGGGTATGGATAGGATTCCTAAAGGGTTATAAAGCAAGCTTGGAATTATAATAAAAGAAGCTTTATCGCAAGGACTTATTAAGATAGGAACCCCCCAAGGAACAAATAGACGTGATATTGCTTATATTCCAAGTTGGGGATAGTTTCATGTAATTTCATGTATAAATGCTATTAACTTTCTCAATAAAAAAGTCTTATATAATTAATATATTATTGAATAGCAGCATTTTATCTTAACATAAGATATATATGTCTCATGTATTGGTCATGTATAAAATCTAACTTGTTAAATTTAATATTTCCAAACATTCTTGTTGGATTTGGTGTATATAATCGAGGATAATAATGGAGTTAATGAGTTTGCGTTTATATTTGAGAGTGATATGTAGATGTGGAGCAGTTGAGCGACCGGTATTGCCGGAGACAGCGACAGGTTCTCCGGGAGCAATTACCTGACCCTTTTTGACAAGTATTTCAGATAAATGGCAGTAAGACACGGTGTATTCGCCGTGTCTTATTGTTATATAATGACCTACCCCTTTATCTTCCCATCTTTTATAAAGTGCCTCTATTTTAGGAAAATCTTAAGCAAGGGTATAAGAGTGGGTTGTAAGAAAGTCATGCAATTTAATTTTAAAATTCGTATATTTACATTTTTTAACTATTCGATCTCGTCGTTTTTTAGATAATTCCGTCTTATTATATGAAAGACAATTGTAAAAATGTTCAAAAGCAAGAAACGAAATACAATTAGCAAAATAGTCGAAGAAAACCTTGATTATTTATTTCGTTTTGCATTTTACAGGATCGGTAACCGAGAGGAGGCGGAGGATATAGTATATGAAGCTATTCTAAAATTATTAGAAAAGGATGCTAAGGAAATCAAGCTTGAAAGTGTTCGTTTTTATCTTTTTAGAATAGTCTTCAATTTATGTATTGATAAACAAAGAACCCAAGATTTTCACCGAGTTTTAATAGATGAAATAGATATTGAAGATGATACTATTGATATTGTTGAAAAGCTCGAATTTGAAAGAATTGATAATTATTTGAAAAATATTGAGCCTCGGGAGGCCGATATCATAAGAATGAAAATAATGGGTGATCTTTCTTTTGTGGAAATCAGTAAAATCCTGTCGATACCACAATCTACAGCCAAATCAAGGTTTAAGTCCGGAATGATAAAATTACGCAAATTATTCACTGAAAAAAAAGAGTCATAACATGGAAGATTATAATGATATAAAGGAATTGTTACAACCCAAAGGTGACTTGAAGGCGTCAGTGAAACTCCGTAAGAAAGTTCATACCGTCCTATATAAAAAGCATAAAAACAGAAATTTAAGTGCATGGATATTCGGTGGAATAAGTCTGAGTGCTGTAGCCGCAATATTACTGATTATTTTGATACCCTCCGGTTTGTCAGCCAAACAAATACTTTCTGAGGCCATATATGCATTAGAAAATACAGAGAATATAGAGATGGTGGCTGAAATAAGGACACGTCCTATGGAAAACTTCAGATACATAGATCTTGAAGAGAATTTCATAAAACATAAGATTGAAATTGTAAGGAATGATTCTACTTTGAAGTGGAGTATAAATAAGGGGGGCCGTACCGCGATGAATACCGGCCATGAAATTTATACGTGGATTCCGAATTTGGGATTAGGATGGCGTATTGATAATCCAGACAGTGAAAATGTATTAGGGTATCTTGCGAGTTTGCTTAATCCGCGTGACATTCTTGAAACAGAACTAAGGAACTGCCAAATAAACAATGGATCTGAATATAAAGTCACACAAAACGGAGAAGATATAATTTTAACGGTTCACACACCGGCACAGGGAAATTTTGAAAATCCCTATTCGCTTAACAGATCAATAACTGAATCAGAAAATATAAGGAAATATGTTATTGATGCTAAAACCAAAAGGCTTATAAGTGTCGCAGTGAATGTGATCTCCGGAAAAAGTGAAACAGAAGTCCTTAAGGTGGATTCAATAATTTATGGAAATGGTAAAAAAAATTTCTTTGTTCCCATTGAAGATATAAAATTTGTAGAAATAGAGAGTCAAACCGGAGGCTTAACCGGACTCAGTGCCGAGGAAGCGGCAAGCACTATATTGAATGCTTTTGAAACTTGGAATGAAAAAATACTTCATCAGGTTATGCTTCCCGAATTATGGGAGAACCTTCATAAAGAAAAGTTTAGGGAGTCAAAACTTATATCAATCGGAAATGCATTTTCTTCCGGGATCGGAAGTTCAGTCTTTGTTCCTTACACATTGGAATTATCTGACGGTACTGTTCAGCGTCACAATATAGCCCTACAGAAGACAAATTCCGGAGGCTGGATTGTGACCGGAGGAATTTAATTTAAAATCTCATAAAAACTTATTATTATGTCACTTAAAAAACTTGTGACAGGGCTATTGTTGTGCCTTTGTTTTAATTCTTTTATTCATGGAAGTTCCTATAAAGGTTTTGTAAAGGATGATTCCGGGAATGCCTTGGAATTTGTAAATGTAACACTTCATTCTTTGAATGATTCCATTTTTATAAACGGTACTGTGACTGATAAGGCCGGTTATTTTGAATTAGGGAAACAAAACAAACCTGTTTTTCTGAAACTGTCTTCCATAGGATTTGAAGATAGAATTATAGAGAATCCGGATACCTGTCTTATGGATATTGAACTTTCTACGGCAACT
>JAFLTO010000041.1 GCA_022510425.1 Muribaculaceae bacterium | reverse complement strand
TCTCCAGATGTGAGAAAGTATTCTCCCTTTTTAAATTGTTTAAGTTCTCCTTCTTCCCGACATAAATCCCTCCAAAATTCAAAAGGTATTCCACCTATATATGTATTAAATTCCTTAATCATTGTAACTGCTTTGAAGTCTATACCGCAAAATTACTAATTATCCGGGTTATTTATTATAAAGGAGATGGTATTCAACGTATCGACGAAGGTAAAGGCCGGAATGGAATTTGCCTTTGTAATGGCAATAGGATAAATAGTCTGCGAGGATGTAACGGTTTTCGGAATGAGTTTTCTAATCTTCCTTTCTAAAATTTTTATAGTTCCTATTTAATGGTGAACTGAATATAAGATCGGTATGGACCAAATAACCGGTAAGGAATTAACTTTTTATATTTTAAATTCAAAACCTCTTTGTTTTACCAAAACAATTACAAATAATGCCACCATGCAGATTTTAGGGACAATTTATAAGATTTTATTAGGATTATCCATTGCATTGACTATGAACCAATAGAAAAGAAACACAGAACTTATGTTTGATAGCCAGTTATTTATTATAATTTCTTTTGGCTTTTTTATCCAAAACCATATAGAATATCCGATAGCCACACTAAATATTACGCCTCCAATGATTGCGGGAATGATTAAATCATTCAAATACGGCATCAAGAAAAGACAGGAAAACGCCATATCCATAAGTATAGTTAATGTTTGGCTTCTTAGAAATGCGTATAGTCTTCTATTTTCTATTTTGTCTTTCTCCATCTTAAGATTTGATTTTTGAATTGATAAAATTAACCATTTTTTCAGGATTCTAGTCTCCAAGAATTTTTTATAGCCTTTAATTCATTAATTTAATATTATTTCTTATAATCAGTTTCTATTAGATCAAAACCCTCCGGTAGCGGATTATCTGTCATTGTAATCCCGAACATGGCATTCATTTGAGCTGCTGAATTATTGTAAAAGGTCCATTGGAGCTGTAGCATTTCTTTACGTTTCATGGGTTCAGATAATGCATGACCAAACATTTGTTGTGGGAATGGTTCATCAGTATTCTCAATACCGGTTGCTTCAAAACTATATTGGCCTCCGTTAGCTTCAGCTTTCAATATTAACCCCGGCAATCCACATAATTTCCATGGACCATCTTGAATAGGGATTTCAGGAGTGAACCACACTATCCATTTTCTACCATGATAATTAGTTTCTGCAAGAATACATTCATAACCAAGAATTGTAGTAGTAGTATCAGAAATATTCCAATTCTGCTCTGACATATGTTCAGTATAGTGTCCAAGTTCACCAGCAGATTCTCCATAATATTTGATTTCATCCGTCGGGAATGACTTTATCACATATGTTCTTGAAACCGGCAGTAATGTAGGTCTTTGTCCGGCCGCATTCGCGGCTTCTACCATATCATTATATTGTGCAGTCCCTTGTTGTGTCGACAACATTGAATCTACCAACATAGTCATGGGATTATAATAATGTGAGGTATTCTGGTTTGCCAATAGCAACATGTCATTTTGACTATTGGATCCGGTCCAATTTTTATATTTTTCCACATATTCAACTTTAATATTGGGATTCTCTTGTGCTGAAACAGTTATTGCCATAAGACACACCAATAATGTTGTTAGTTTTTTCATTTTCTTAATGTTATTGTGAATAATAACTCCCTTCCTCTGAGCCAACGCTGACTTTCAAAGGAATTGAGTTGATTATAGGTAATATAGTTATAAGTCTTTTGATTGAGAATGTTTGTCAATGAACCGGAAAATTCAATCTTCTTGTTCAGTTTGAAGATGACTTTGGTATCAAGAAGAAAAACATTCTTAAAAAAATCCGTAGTCAGTTCATTCCTGTAATATTCACCGCTAATATGCCATTCCCATTTTTTGTGAGGCATGATGTTGAATAGAAGCTCATTCTCCATACTTCCTAACCAATCTTCCTTAATAGAATTCATCTCCAACCGACTGGACGTATAATTGAACTTATAGTCTATGCCAAACCATTTCACTGGTGTGCCATTTATCTTTAATCCGGCTGACCATGAAGTTCCGATTGAATTGATTTCCTCATTCTGTGAAAGAAGATGAGATTCATTTCTACTGTAAGAACCATTTAAATTCAAACTGCCTCTTATAAAATCAAGTGTCTTGCCGACGCTTCCCATACCCATGAATATCTTTCCTGAGCTCTTCGCATCTGCATAGGAATAGAGTATATAATCCCCTAAAAGTTGTTGAGACAATGCATAAGGAAGATGACTCCACGACTGCATTACATAAGCATTTGCAAACAAGCCATGACGGGTGTGTCTATATGTTACACTTGCAGAAATATTCTGCGATGATGAATTATAAAAATTGTCTGTTCCGATACGGAAAGAACGGTAATCCGTCATTATCAAACCTGGCTGTATCAGATTTAGACTCATAGGTGAACGACCTGTTCCACCTCTCAAAGTCAATGAAAGTTTGTTGTTCGGTTTCCAGTTCACCGATAAAGAGGGTGAGAAATAAAATTCATTCCTGTCCGCTATCGCTTTGTCAAACCTGTAATATGAATAACTCAATGGAACATTGAAGGTGAAATTGAATCTGTTCACCCAATATTCAAATTTGGGTACGGCATAGACTGTAAAATAATTTGTGCTGACCGTATTTATGAAATCACCGGGAATTTCTTCAAGTATTCCTGTAATTTCAGAATTCATGGAACGAACATAACCCTTTACGCCTCCTTCAAGGCTAAGTGTTACGCCTTTCAAGGAAAAAGTATAAGCTGCACTTTCATCAGTGAAGAATGAATGGTCCCTGATCTTTTGTCTTGCCATAAAATCAAACATATTAACAGAAAGATTCTGTGGCAAAGATTCCCATTCAATCATGCTTTTGAAAGTTACCAAATGCTTTCCCTTAAATCTCTTTATAAGCTTGAAATCATTGGCAACATAATAATCGGGAAGATATGCTGACTGGTCGTTTGGCAATGTCCCTGTCATTCCAAGACTGAGATTGTCCCAGTCAAGGTTAGTCTTTAGTGTATTGTTTATGAAAGCTGTCTTTTGATTCAGTTCATAGATGAATTTAGCCGACAGTGAATGTGTCTTATCCTTCCCGTTCCTGTCTTCGGCAATTATCCTGTTGGCTTCATCAAGGAAATATGTGGTTATATTGATAGCGTCTGCCGTGATTCTGTTGAATGAATAATCGATCTGTGATTTGAATTCACCATTTTTAAGTTTCCAAAGACTATTGAGCGAAGCCAAGACCGAACGATTGAAAAGGGTCCTTTTACGGCTGAGATTAGGAACTCCGGGTAAAGATATATTCACATAATCATTCAGTGCGGTGCCTCTTGAAGAGGAGAAAAAGTCTGTTTTTTGTGATGAAAGATCCTCCCCGATATTGTTTGTCTTGACAGTCGTTATATTCTGAAATCCTGGCATGACAGCCATGGCGAATATTTCTCCATCCCAGACTGCTCCTTCAGGTTGCCGCGAATAACCTCCGCCGGCATCTCCGTGAACTGTCCACGTCGCCTTTGCCTTGTTTTTCAGTTTGAGATTGATGGCAGCCCTGTCTGAGAAGGATATACCGGAAAGCACCTGCATCGGCTGATGGTTCTCCATTACCTCAACCGCTCCCACATCATCATGATTAATACCATTTGTGGCTATTCCATATTTACCACCTAATAGGTCAGAGCCCTCGATATAGAACTTGTTGATATCCTCACCTTGGTATTGGATCTTGCCTGTATTTTCCACAGTAATTCCGGGCATCCTCTTCAGCACATCCCCTATTGACCTGTCTTGTGCCTGTGCAAATGAACCGACGTTATAAGTTATTGTATCACCCTGCTCCCTTATTCTGTCAGCTTTCACCGTAACCTCCTTTAGCAAAGTTGAACCGGGAAACAACATTACTTCCAAAGGAAATGTAACGCTGTCAAGAGGAATTGATAGCTTTTCAAATCCCATCATCGTGACATCTAACCGGCAGTCATCTATGGACGGAACCGTCATTGTAAAATCTCCGTTGGCTTTAGATGAGGAATATTTCTTTATCTTGCCGTCTGCTCCTTTGATAATAACTGAAGCTCCTACCAATACCTCTTTAGTTTCTGCATCAATGACCCTTCCTTTGACATCTATCTGAGCAACAGCTATCAAAGAACAAAAGATCAATAAAAGGTATACCAGAAAGAACTTCATCATTAGCGATAATCTGTCTCGAGATAGTCAAATTCCTTTTTAATTTGCAGTGATTTCATATTTTTCGGATGATTAGTCCCGGTTTGTGCAGAAATGTATCCTGCCATATTTCCATATATGAGTTGTTTTGTGCGTAACAATTCCTTTCTGTCAATTACTTCATAAAGGCCTTTCTCATACACAGGTTCTATTTCTTTACCATAATTTTCTATTGCTGTAGCAGTAAATTCATATTGACCGGCATCTGCTTTGGCTTTTAAAATAAGACCCGGTAGACCATGTAGTTTCCAGGGGCCATCAGAAATTGGAATTTCAGGAGCAAACCATACATTCCAATGTCTGCCATGATAGTCTGTTTCTGCCATTATACATTCATAACCCAAAACATTAAAGGTGGAATCAGAAATCTCCCAAGACATTTCTCCCAAAGTTTCCGTATAATAATACCGATCTTCACCGGCAACGGTGTCATATTCTTTCATCTCATTGTCATTTCTATTTTTCTCCACATACATTTTTTCCAATCGTGTTATAAGCTTGGAGAGGTTTTCAAATGTATGAGGAATACTGTTGTTATATGCCTCCACTTGGGCTTTACCCTCCGGTGTATTACACATAGAATCAATCCTATTTGTATCTGGATTATAAAACTTTGATTTCTCATGTGACGCTGTCAAAATCATAGGTTTGTTTATTTCCTTTCCACTACGATTATAATAATGATAATTATATTCTGCTTTAACTGCGTTTTGTGCAAAAGAATTAACCGAAATACTTATGAGAAATAAAATAATCAAAATTTGTTTCATATTCTGTCTTTTTAAAATTTCATGATGCAAAATTAGAATGCCAAAAATTCCTTTGATAATAACTGAAGCTCCAACCAATCCCTCTTTAGTTTCAGCATCAACCACTCTTCCTTTGACATCTGTATGAGCAACAGCTATCAAAGAACTAAAAAACAATAGTAGATATGAAAAGAAAAATTTCACTCTTTGTAATCCGTTTCAATGAAATCTATATTATTTTCTGAAGAGTTAATAGAATTGGATAGATTAACCTTCCCATTTGTCATGGCATTTACCATTGCTGCACGGTTTTTTATGGAATAATCTTTTTGTTTAAGAAAAGATTTCCGTTTGGTTATAAAATATCTTTCATCTTCAAAAGTTGGCTTAAATGGTTCATTACATTCTTGAATTCCTATTATTTCAAAAGAATATAAACCATCATCAGTTGTTGCTTCCATTATTAGCCCCGGGAGTCCAAATAATTGCCACGGACCGTCTTTGATAGGAATGTCAGGGGCAAACCAAACTTCCCATTTCCTGCCATGATAATCAGCATAAGCGTTTTGACATTCATAACCTACCACGGTCTTTATAGAGTCTCCTAATTCCCATATAAGATCAGCCATATCGATGTCATAACGGTATTTACTTCCCATATTGGAATCCCAAATCCTCATATTGTTGTTGTTGAAATCCTTAAGACATCTATATCTTGATTCCGGCATAAATCCTTGTTGAGATAAAAACTTAAACATTTCTTTTCCTTTACTTATAGAAGCTTTAAGGGCTTCTTCATATAAGATTCGTCCTTGTGGGTCATTCTCCATTGAATCAACATAATAAGTTTGAGTATTATAAAAATAGGACTTCTCGGGTGCTATTTGAAGGATAAATTTATTGATATTTTGCAAAGTATCACCCTCATTATTCAATTCATGACTGATGGCCTTATACTCTGCTTTCAAAGTGGCTAAAGGTTTATCTTCAGCTATTAATGGCAATGATAACCCTAATATGAAATATAATATTATTCTTTTCATAATCAATGGTAGTCTGTTTCTTCAAAATCATAGTTGGTGTGAGGTATCACATCCCTTTTAACATATCCTTCATTAGTCACACCCCCAATGCCCATTGCTCCTATTGTATATCGTAAATCCTCATGAATATATTTCTGCTTCCGAGGCAACGCTTTCAGACGGGTTGTGATAAATCTGTTTCCTGCATCATAGTCATAATATTCTACGTTACCAACCCCTTGTGTTCTAATTGAGACCGGTTCATAGATATAATGGCCTTTGGAATCTTGAGCCTTTAAGATCAAACCTGGCAATCCACAAAGTTTCCAAGGTCCATCCGAAATAGGAATTTCCGGAGAAAACCATACGAGCCATTTCCTGCCTCGAAAATCAGTTTTTGCAAGAAAACATTCAAAACCGAAAATATTTTTGGTTGAATCAGTGATATTCCAGTTCGGTTTTTCCCAATCCTCGTCTATTATCCAGTTACATAAGTCAAAACGATCGTGCACTCGGATTTTATTTTCGGGATAATTTTTGAAAACTGTTTCTCGGGGTAAGTTAGCAATGGAACTGAATAGATCTTTATTATCATATCGTGCATGAAAATATTCTTTATGTCTTAGTTCTAAAGAGTCAGTTGTTTTTAATCTTGCAGAATAAAATGCACTCACAGATTTTCCTACCTTTAACGTTAGAAGGTCTTTCTTAAAATCATTGTCACAATCAAGAGTATCAAGCACCTTACGACGTTCATAAACGACTTCAATTAATGCAGGCTCAATAATTTCCTCAATTATTTTTCTTGCATTGATATCAACAGACAAAATATGTAAGATTGTCAAGACTATAAATATCTTAAGTTTCATCAGCTTTGTAACGCTTTCATCTTATAACAATCAATGATAATCTGTTTCAAGGAAATCATATTTCTTGGCTTCTTCTGAAGGATAAGAATCAGTACCTAAATCCAAATCTATCTGAGCTTTTATCATTGAATTCTGGTTATCTCTGAAATTCCTTTCCATTTTGAGCATATCTATCCTATTTGATTTATCATATTGCTTAAAGTTATAAACAGGTAACATTTCCTTGTTACTATTCTCAATACCGGTTGCAATAAATGTGTGTTGGCCTGTAGGTTCATAAGCTTCCAAAATCAATCCCGGTAATCCCTGTAATTTCCACGGACCATCCATAATGGGTATCTCCGGTGTAAACCATACTGTCCAAGGTCTTCCGTGATAATCTGTCTTAGCCATAAAGCAGTCATATCCTAATATATTTTTTGTTGAGTCAGAAATATTCCAATCAATTTTATCCAAAGGTTCTTTATAATAGTATCTATCAATCAGTCCAGCCTTATCAAAAACCTCATACTGATTTTCTATAATAGATTTAAAAACATAGAGTTGAGTCTTAAAAACAACTGCTGACATAAGACTCTCATCTTTAGTATTCATATAATGATTAATCGCCTGTGTAAGCTTTTGACGAGATAAGTGTTTCCCTTGGGATGTTGAACGAAGAGAATCTTTATATTCCGTATCGGGACAATAAAATTTTGATTCTTTTTGATTAGCCAACAATATGAAAGGTATATCTCTTTCAGTGATTATATCATCACCTCTAAGAAAAACATTATGATAATCATAACTGACCTTTATTTCCGCTTTGGGATATTCCTTATTCTTCCCATAACATACTATAGCAAAGAAAAGGAATATACATAATATTATGACTTTAGTGAATTTCATTTACAAATGATTTTAATTTGACAAAGTTCGGATTTAAAAATGAAAAAACTCTCAACAAATGTTGAGAGTCCTAATATAATTATGAATAATCCTGTTATTTCTTACGTAACCTACTTAAATGTGTGGGAGTGATGTCTAGATAAGAGGCAATGTCTTTCAAGGAGAATATTTCAAACATTTGAGGACATCTATTCAACATTTTATCATATCTTTCTTTTGGTGTCTTAGTGTATAAATCAATCATCCTATCATAGATAGTATAGAACATTTCTTTGGTAGCAAGATTGACTAATTTATCAAAGTCAAGCTCTTCATCCATCCTCTTTATTATCTTAGAAATGGAGAGACTTGAAATCACTGAATCTGTATTGGCTATTATAGCAACTGGCGAAGACAACTTTTGGAGACAATATGGCCAGTTAGCCACAAAACCACTCACAGTTTCAAGTCCAACGGTTTTCTCTTCTCCTTTTTTTGTGTAGGCAACATATTTGAAAGATCCTGATTCAATAAATCCTAAATATTTACATA
>JAFLTO010000040.1 GCA_022510425.1 Muribaculaceae bacterium | reverse complement strand
TAAAGCCTCATGTAAAGAAATATGAAGATTTCCGCACAGACCAGCATACCGACCTTGGAATAAACAATATGTGGAACTCAGGCAAAAACATCCCGGTTCTTAGATATGCTGATGTCCTTCTCAGTTACGCAGAATGTTTGAATGAAATCAATAGAACATCTGAAGCTGTGGAAATTGTCAATGAAGTAAGGAATCGTGCATGGGGTTTTCAGTTACCGGCTGACAAGAAGTGGAATACTATGGGGCAAGATGAATTCCGTGTGAAAATCCTTGATGAACGTATGCGTGAACTTTTAGGAGAAAACTGGAGAAGATTTGACTTGATTAGAACCGGAAAGTTCGTTGAATATGTGAAGGAACGTAACAAATGGGCGAAACGTTCCGGTACCATAGATGAGCACAACATGAGATATCCTATTCCCAATGAGGAAATAGAACAAAATGAAGATATGACCACTGCAGATCAAAATGTTGGTTACAGATAATCAAAATCAGGTAAAGAAGATTGTCTTAGGTTTATTACAAACTAACTGCCGTTTTATAAAAATCGGTGCTTTCGATGAGATACGTTGACCTGAAGGGAGACGTATCTCTATTATTAGGAAGTATCTATAAAATTTTCTATATTGCATTTCTTAATTGGCTAAATTCAATAAAAATGGAAAAATATATAAAATTCCCAAATGGTTCTAAAGTATGTCGTCTTGGTCAAGGCACTTGGATGATGGGTCGGAATAAATCAAAACGAAATGATGAGATTGCAGCTTTGCAACATGGCATAGAACTGGGTATGAATCTGATTGATACGGCTGAACTCTATGAAAATGAAGAATTGGTGGGAGAAGCAATAAAAGGATACCGCGATAGAGTTTTTATAGTAAGTAAGGTTATGCCTTCAAATGCTGATTACAAAGGAACGAAAAGAGCGTGTGAACAAAGCCTGCGTAGATTAAAAATTGATAAAATAGATCTTTTTCTTCTTCATTGGATAGGAAAATATCCATTTGAAGAAACAGTAAAAGCATTTCAAGAATTAGAAAAGGAAGGTAAAATAGGTGCATGGGGTGTAAGCAATCTTGATGTCAGGCACATGGAACATATAGAGAGAATTTCTTCTCCCGGAGAATGTACAACTGATCAGGTTCTATATAACTTAAAGGAAAGAGGAGTTGAATTTGATCTTATACCTTGGTGTGCTGAAAGAAATATACCTGTTATGGCTTATTCTCCCCTTGGTGAAGGTTCTATGTTGAATGATAAGACTTTAAGAAAAGTTGCAGAAAAACATTCAGCTTCTCCTGCACAGATAGCGTTGGCATGGATATTGAGATTGCCCGATATCATTTCCATTCCTAAAGCAGGAAATATTAGTCATGTGGAAGACAACTTCAAAAGTCTTTCAATAGAATTGACTCCTGAAGATTTGAAAGAACTTGATATAGCTTTCCCACCCCCATCGAGAAAGATCATTCTTAAAGGCTGGTGATTTAATTTCAATAAAAGATAAAGATAAAAATTACATTTTTCGGAAAAATGTGTCAAACTTACCGTATTTTTTGAAACAGTTTTTATTTTGAGGCTTATTAATTTTGCAGTGAAAGTTTTGCCTTAAGGCATCAAGCACCATACTGGCTTTTTACGTCGCTTCGCTAGGCAAAAGCCGTATGACGTTCTCTAAACTTTCACTGCGATTTCGCAAAAGCTCAATTGACAATAATGTTTCTTAAAATTTAATGAGATGAAATACGTAAAACTTGGAAATTCAGGCGTAGATGTATCACGCATCTGTCTCGGTATGATGAGTTTCGGAGCTCCGGGTCCGGAGAATGGTCTTTTCCCTTGGGCAAAGGATTTTGAAGAAGCAAAGCCAATCTTCAAGAAAGCAATCGACCTTGGTATCAATTATTTCGACACAGCCAATGTGTATCAGATGGGTACTTCTGAAGAAGTTACCGGTAAACTCATCAAGGAATTTGGTCTGAACCGTGACGATATAGTTGTTGCAACTAAGGTTGACATGGAAATGCGTCCGGGTCATCCCAATGGTGGCGGTCTCTCTCGCAAAGAAATCCTCAGTGAAATTGATAAGAGCCTTAAACGTCTCCAGCTTGACTATGTTGACCTATATCAGATCCATCGTCTCGATCCGGGAACTCCATGGGAAGAAATCATGGAAGCCCTCAATGATGTGGTAAAAAGCGGCAAAGCTCGTTATATCGGAGCATCAACCATGTTTGCATGGCAGTTCCAGAAATTGCAGACAATAGCAAAGGAACATGGATGGGCACAGTTCATTACAATGCAGGATCAATACAGCCTCATGTACCGTGAGGAAGAAAGAGAGATGATTCCTTATTGCCAGTCAACAGGTGTTGGTATCATTCCTTGGAGTCCTCTTGCAGGTGGCAGACTTACTCATCCCTGGGGAACAGTGACAGACCGTAACAAGATTGACGGAGTATCACCGATGGTTTGGAAAGCAACAGAGAAACTTGATATTCCTATCATTGAAAATCTCCAGAAGTGTGCGGCAGAATGGGGCTACACTATGGCTGAGACCGCATTGGCATGGATGTTGAGTAAACCTTATATTACTGCTCCGATTGTTGGTACAACTGCAGTTGAACACGTCGAGGAAGCTGTAAGGGCTCTTGATATAGTTCTAACTCCTGAACAGATTGCCAAACTCGAGGCTCCCTATCAGCCTCACCCGGTTGCAGAAGTAGATGGTTACCTTCAGTTCTAAATTATAATATTCATTCCTCATACGGATATGGAACCTTATGTTTCATATCCGTTTACTGCTATATTAAAATGAAGAAATTATTTTCATTGATTTTCATGAGTTTGTTTTCTTTGGTTAGCGTTTGTTCATGCTCTGCAAACAACAGAAATCAAAGTGAAACTAATGATACACATTCTACAGCAGAGAATCCAATAGAAGAAACAATAGATATGAATACAGACGGAAAGAAATTAGTGGCATATTTCAGCCACACCGGCGAAAATTATAATGTGGGTTATATAGAGGAAGGCAACACACATATCATAGCACAGATGATTTCTGATGCAACCGGAGCAGATATCTGGGAGATAGCTCCACTCAAACCATATCCGAAAGAAAGTTATGATGAATGCATCAAAATTGCCAAGGATGAATTGAATGCAAATGCCCGTCCTGCGATACAAGGCGACATCGATATCGAAGAATATGATGTTATATTCCTGGGATACCCCAACTGGTGGGGAGAACCACCGATGTGTATCTATACCTTCATTGAGAAGCATAATTGGGACGGCAAGACAGTGATTCCTTTCATCACTCATGAGGGAAGCGGGATGGCAGGAACCGACAAGAGAATTGCCAACGCATGCAAAGGTGCAAACGTACTCACAGGTAAAGGTCTTGCCATTCAGGGAAAAGTGGCTCAGGAACATCGTGATGTCGCAAGATCTAATGTCGATTCCTGGTTAAAAGGATTAGGTTTTACTGAATAAAATACATTTATGAAGATTAAATTTATCATTACAGCATTAATTGGATTGTTGATTTCAACAACTTCCTGTGCTAAAAAAACAGAGACAACTACGTCTATGGAAGAAAACAAAGATTCAAAAATATTGGTGGCATATTTCTCCGCAACAGGTACAACAAAACATGTTGCAGAAGAACTTGCAGAAATAATGAAAGCTACATTGTTTGAAATCACCCCTGAAACTCCTTATACATCGGCAGATCTGGACTGGAGGGATGAAAACAGCCGTTCATCTGTAGAAATGCATGATGCCACTTCCAGACCGGCTATAAAGGATAAAGTGAAAGACATTGAAAAATATGATGTCGTTTTCATTGGTTATCCCATCTGGTGGTATGTAGCTCCGACAATCATCAATACTTTCATTGATGAAAACAATCTCTCGGGAAAGAGAATCATTTCTTTCGCAACATCCGGAGGAAGTCCGATTGAACCCTGTATTGAAGCATTACAGAAACAATATCCAAATTTGGATTGGGATGGTGGAAAACTCCTTAATCATACCAGTATGAAAGAACTAAACATTTGGAAAGAACAATTGGGACTTTAAAAATTATATTATCGTGGAAAAGAATGCAATACAAAAGATGCTTGACGGTGAACCGGTAAGCATGAGTGATCCCACTTACGGAGAAGCAGCGGTCCTTATTGGAGAAACCTGGAAAAAATGTGAGGAAATAAACTGTACTCCACATTCCTATACAGAAATGAATGCCATTTTAAAAGAAAAGTTAGGAATAGACCTTCCGGCCTCATCTTTTTTGGTTCAGCCATTTCATATTGATATTGCAGAAGGACTTAAAGTTGGAGAAAACTGTTTCATCAATTATAACTGCAGCATGATGGCGGCAGGACGGATAATACTCGAAGATAATGTTCAGATAGGCCCCAATGCAATGATTGTTACCACGAACCATGACTTTAATCATCGGGAAGTGGTGCTTCATAAACCGGTTGTTATCAAAAAGAATGCATGGATCGGAGGAAGAAGCCTGATACTCCCAGGAGTGACAGTAGGTGAAAATGCAGTAGTGGCAGGTGGCTCTGTAGTTACAAAGGATGTGCCGGCAAACACAATTGTAGGTGGAAATCCTGCAAAAGTTATCAAACATCTCGACCCACAATGATAGTATAATTGTTTTAAGTTTAATTTTTAACAATTATAAAAATTATAAAATTATGGAAAAGAGAATAGAAGACAGGATGGCATTAAGAGATATCATAGACCGTTATGCTACAGAATCAGATAAGGGTAACCAGGATTTTTACCGTGAGATTTTTCGGCCTGATGTAAAATTGAAGGTATATTTCTACGGTAAGTTAGGAATGGATATCAACAATGTGGAAGATATGATTAAACAATACAAATCCTTCGGTACAGCCAAAATATCATTCCATATGAACGGTCAGCAGGTAGTTGATTTTATTGACGATAACAATGCCACGGGTATTTGCTATGCCTTTGCCACACTGGTCAAAGATAACAACGCCAAAGATGAACTCAATATGTTTGCTGTCAGATACTACGATAAGTATGTGAAGATAGATGGTAAATGGTGGATTTCAGAGAGAGAACAACATTTTGAATATAACGCAATTCCTCCTTTGGCAAGCAATTAAACCTTGAGATTAAAAAGATCAATAATACTATCGGTATTGCTGATTATTTCAGCAATGCCGCTTTGTTTGTTATCCCAGAACCCTGATAGAATGGAAATTCTCAATAATGAAAAATGCAATTTAATAAAGTTGTATAAAGATATGTATTCCTACATGATTTCTAAGGATACGGAATCATTAGGAAAACTGCTTGACGATGATTTTGTATTGGTTCACATGACCGGAATGAGACAGCCTAAAAAGGATTATCTTAAAGCAATTTCAAACGGCACTCTCAATTATTTCAGTTGTGAAGATTCTGAAATTAATTTGGACATTCAAGGGAGTAAAGCCCGGCTAACCGGGAAGAGCAAAGTAAATGCAGCCGTATTTGGAGGAGGAAGAAATACCTGGAGGCTTCAGCTTGATCTTGATTTGATAAACAAAGAGGGTAACTGGCTTATTACCGAAATCAGAGCTTCCACCTATTGAAATTTCTTTTTCAAGGGTGAATTTGCAGAACGATATTCAGAAGGTGTCATTCCGAGATGTTTCTGCACATACCTGCAGAAGTAAGAGAGTGTCTTGAAATTCATCTCTTCCGCTATCTGTTTCAGGGAAAGATCTGAATTCTTAAGATAATCTGCAACCATCGGAACGGTATACCGGTCAATAAGATATATTACATTACGGCCTGTCTTGTTCTTGACAGTTTCAGAGAGATATTTAGGAGAAACATTTAATTTATCGGCATAATAAGCAACTTCACGATGGGACTTTGTCTGTCCGCCTTCAAACATTGAAATAAGAGTCTTAACAATATTTCCGGTTCTCTCTGTTGTATGTACATCACTGTGAAGCTTTGAGTGGAAATTGAAAAGGTCATAAATCATTGTTAATTCAAGACTTCCCAACATTTCATCATAAAACAGGTTATCCGTTTCGTTCATCCTTGATTTAATCCTGTCGAGATCCTCCTCAAATCTTTTGCTTTCCTCTTCCGAGAGAGGAATAACCGGTTCTTCAAATAAACTTATACATCCTCCGACTCCATAATGGTTTGCCGGAAGAAGATTATACATGAATTTAAAGGGAGCCGCAACTATCTTGACTTTTAAATCCTCTGAAATTTCGAGATCTGAAACCAAGTCAGGATGAGAAATCACCATGGCGTCATTCTTCTTGAAAAGAATTTTCTTCCCATTGTAATTGAAATTACCGGAACCTTCCAGACATAGAACATGTATTCCCCATCCATTCAGATCTTTGGCCCCTATCAGTTCAGCATCCTCTGAATAAATAACCTTTGTCTTTGACTCTTTTCCCATCTTATTACTCTTATAATTACAAAAGTAATTATTTTTTAAGCAAAATGGATAATAATTGCCGTAATTTAGATAATAATAAAAAGTTATTAGAGTATTAAATTTGCAAAAAAATTAATTTGGTAAAAACTATAAAGATATGAAATCCATTAAATTATTTCTTCTCATTGCAGCCTCAGTATCATCCTTCGGGGCTTGTGCACAGGATACACCTGAATCAAAAAGTGACACTAAAGTAGCAACCGATGACAAAATTCTGATTGTATATTTTTCACGCCCCGGTTACAATTACAATGCTTCAATGCCAAACAATGTGGAATGGACAGACATAGGCCATACTGCAAGAGTTGCAGGATATATTCAGGAATATACCGGAGGAGACACCTTCGAGATATTGCCTGTTGTTCCATACCCGGATGATTACGAAGAAACGAAGACTATCTCCACAAATGAAAGGGACAATGACCTTCGTCCTGAATTCATCGGGGGAGTTGAAAACATCGATGATTACGACATTGTATTCATAGGTGGTCCTGTCTGGTACGGGGGCATGCCTATGATAATGCATACTTTCTATGACAGATACAAAGATAGCTTGAATGGCAAGACTATCGTCCCTTATGACACTCATGCCGGCAGTGGCATAGCCGACTATGTGACCATGGCAAGAAGGTACTGCCCAGACAGTGAAGTTCTTGAAGCCTTGGCTGTGACAGGCACTAATTCCAAGAATGCATCAAATGATGTAAAGAACTGGCTGTTAAGAATAGGTATCATTACTGAAAGCGATAATGACAACGCTTCAATTTCATCCTTAAAGACACCTCTGGAAGGAATTTCAGCTTATTATACAGTTTCCGGTATTCCTGTTAAAAATCCGGGGAAAGGGATTTATATTAAAGTTGAAGACGGACAAAGGACAAAAATCTTAAAATAATATCATTTAAGTAAAAAGTGTAAATAAAACCGCAATAAGTGCAACGATATTTTATTTATGTCTCTGTAAATTTGTGACTGAATTTAAAATCAATAAAAATGAAAAATATAGAACTTACAGAAAGAGCCATGAAGAACCATGACGTATGGTTCCCTGGTCTTAACGGTGCTTTGACAGCCACAGATCCCGATTTGTTAGGTATTTTCGGCAATTTTGCATTCGATGAAGTTTTGGAAGCATCACCAGTATTGGAACTCAAGCCGAGAATAATGGTTACTCTTGCCTCCACTATTGCAAAGAATGCGCTCGATGAATTCAGGGCTATACTTGGAGCAGCTTTGCTGAATGACGTTAAGCCTATAGAGATAAAGGAACTGGTATATCAGAGTGTGGCATACGTAGGTATCGCGGTTGTTCTTCCATTCCTGATCGCAACAAACGATGAACTGACAAAAAGAGGTATCAGCCTTCCGCTTGAACCCAACGCGACAACCGACCGGGAAACAAGATACGCTAAGGGTCTTGAATTGATAGACAGCGTTTTCGGAAAAGGTACAGTAGATGAAAACAAAGTGCCGAAGGATGAAAGCCATATCCAAAGGTTCCTGGCAGATAACTGTTTCGGAGATTTCCAGACAAGAGAAGGCCTTGACATTAAGATGAGAGAACTGATCACCTTCGCTTTCCTGATATCACTTGGAGGATGTGAATCCCAGGTAAAAGGTCATATAAAAGGTAATGTCAATGTTGGTAACGGCAGGGAAATACTGATTGCAGTAGTCACCCAACTGATTCCATATATTGGTTATCCGAGAGTATTAAATGCAATGGCTTGCATTGATGAAGTTTTACCGGCAAAATAAAATTTATATTAGATAAAATCGCCAAAAATGTAAGGGTAACGATGAAACGCTGATGAGATTTTTCAAAGTGTTAAAAATTATTAAGGATATTACAACAAAATTCTTTGAGCCGTACAACAAAATATAATAGAAATTTTCTTTACAATTTTGCAAAATAAAAATTAATGCAAAATGAAGAAACTCATCTTATTAATATTAATAGCCATGAATTTTTCTTGTAGCAGAACAAATGAAATTTCCGCACAGGACGATCCGTTGCTGCAAATAGCACAGGACCGCCGTTCAATACGGAGTTACACAGACAGACCTATAAGCAGGGAAACAATGGACAGCATACTTACAATAGCTGCTCTTGCACCCTCAAGTTACGGACAGAATCCTGTGGAATTCGTTGTGGTTGAAGACAAGGAAACCTTAAGGAAACTTGCAGACTGTAAGGCAATAGGTGCCCCATCTGTTAGGAATGCAACAGCAGCAGTGGTTGTTATGGCCGACACTACAAAAGGTG
>JAFLTO010000004.1 GCA_022510425.1 Muribaculaceae bacterium | reverse complement strand
GAGCGTTTTCAATTACTGCGACAGCCTGTCGCAGTATTTCTTGATACTCTGAATCTTTGATGTGAATATTGATGAGTTCCATATAATTGCAAAGTTAATAATTTATTTATAGTAATTCAGATGATTGGCTTAACTGCTTTGAATAAATAGATATTATATCTTAACTATATTCAAATCAATATGATTAATTTGTTAAAAAACCTTCTTATCGGATAAAGTGTTAATTATAAAATAAATGTCTATGGAACTTTATAAGATAGGAAGCACCCTACTTGACATAAGTTTAGGATTTTTATTACTTGGAGCATTACTAAGAATGATCCTTACGTTTACTTATTTTAAGCGTAATGGTAACAGGACTTTAACAGATGAACAAAGGAAGAAAATAAAGAATTGGATTATCCCCACAGCGGTGATTGCTATATTACTCGGTATCGCGTCCATAATTTTATTCATTATTTGTTTTTAAAAGAAAAGATGATCAAACCCTAAATGATATCTCTTGATTTTCACATTAAATTGAGGCTTGTTCTTTTCATTTTTCTCAAATAATGAAGGATTTAGAACAAGCTGAAAATTCATCTAATGTTACCATTTCTTAATTTACTAAAAAAAGTTAGTTCTTAAAGAATTCCTTAACCTCTCGGCTTCCTGATAGTCACAACTGATATACATAACATTAAAAAATTATCGTTATATAATCAATTTCCATAATAATTTGTAATTTTGCGTTATCATAAGGTGTGACATGTCACAGTTTAGGATAATGATATGATTATAGAAAGACCAAGATACCTTCAACAGCTCATCTCGCTTAGACATAACGGGATGATAAAGATAGTCACCGGTATACGTCGATGTGGCAAGTCGGTTTTATTTAATCCTTAAGAATTTAGTATCTTTGCCACAAAATAACAAAACCCGATAGCTTGATTGCTCAGGGGCTACCGGGATTCAACGTTGTAAATATAATAAAAATTTCTTATGGAGAAGAAAGAGAGCCAAAAGGTCTAATTTTGAAATCACAAAATGTGACATTAAATTGGGGAGGTTTAAGGAAATTGCCTTATGTAGATTACAAAAATTTCTTGATGAATACCTATAAGGAGTTTTTCAAGTTATATCAAAGGTAATTCGGATAACATTCTTTTCAGACGGATGGCTATTCGAGGCATCGGTTCTGCCACTGTCAAAGCAACCAATTCAAATTCGTTAGCAATATCATTTATTATCCTTACTGCCTCTTTTAATTTAAGACCTCCTTCGGGCCCATCTGCCACTGCAGCTAGAATGTCAGCCGGGTCGAGCACATCCATATCAAAGTGAATCATCACTTTCTTTTTTCCTGTATTTCGAATCCAATCCAACAGGATTTTTGAATCCTCTGATAGTTTTTCCGGAGAAAAATGTTTCAGACCCAATTCTTTTACTCTTTCCTTGATATATGGATATTCATATTCTCTCAAACCTGCTAAACATACATTCCCAGGTAAAATCTTAGAGGGTAGTTTTGAGATTATATCTTTATCACCCATTCCCATACAGGCTGACAAAGCCATTGCGTGATAACCATTATAGTCGTCTGAAGGCAATGTTACATCAGGATGAGCATCCATCCATATTACTGCAACTTCACTGTCATATTTAGCATTCAACCAGGTAAAGACCGGTACACTAACAGAACATTCTCCACCAAGAGTAACAACCTTATCTGGTTTCGCAATATCAAGTATTTCTAAAGCAGCTTTAGTCTGTTTAATTAAGATTTCTTTATCCAATATTCCTTCTGTGACTACCCTTTCAATATAATCTGTTGAAACGGGAACAGTATATGTTTCACTATCTGTTATAGGTGTAAGCCAATTCAATAACATTGCTCCCAGATAATAGCCTCTTGAGGAATCTTCTTCGGGGATATTTGGAATCCATCTTGCGATATCAGCTCCCTGCCATTGAGGATAAACCAATCTTATCTTCTTCATATTATTTGAACTTTCTGCAAAAATACCTAAAATCAGATCTATTTAAGTAAAAGAAAACACTCTTTAATTGTACTTCCTTCTTAGATTTTTAATAAATCTGCTAATTAAAGATTAGCAAGGAGAGATATTGCATACATAGAAAGTTCTCCTTTGGCCTGGATGAGTCATATCTTCCTTTAAATTATTCTTAGAAAAACGATACAATATTTATTTAATTTACCTTATTATCCAATTTTTAGGAACTTTGTACTTCCAAATATAAAATGTATGTTTATGAAAAATTTATATTTATTTTTAATCAGCATTATTTTTTGGAATTCTCTCTATGCCCAAAGAGATTCTGCTACATATCTTGAAAAATATCGCCCTCAATTTCATTATACACCTGCTCACCGATGGATGGGAGATCCCTCAGGTCTAATAAAACACAATGGAAAATATAAGGCATATAATTGGGGTGCTGTGGAATCTGACGACCTGGTATATTGGAAAGAATTAAACAAAAGTGCCATTGCCGATGTGCCTGAAGGAAGAGCCACTTTTACGGGGAGCACAGTAGTTGACAAATGGAATACTACCGGAAATGGTGAAGATGCGATGGTAGCCATTTTCACGGGTTTTCATAAGGACAGCAAAAAACAGGCACAAGATATCGCTATTAGCACTGACGGTGGAGAAATTTTTCATTATTATGACCGTAACCCAGTTCTGGATATATGGAGTACAGAATTCAGGGATCCTACAGTGATATATGATGAAAAAGAGAGTCGTTGGATAATGGTTGTAGCCAAGGCTTTGGAAAAGAAAGTGGCATTTTATTGTTCTAAAGATTTGAAGGAATGGGAATGGTTGAGCGATTTTGGTCCGTTGGGAGATGCTGACAGATCATGGGAATGCCCCGATATCTTTCGTCTGCCGGTGAATGGAGATAGAAATAATATGAAGTGGGTACTTGTGGTATCGGTTAATTGGGCTCGTGAACAATATTTCATAGGGGATTTTAATGGCCGAGAATTCATTGCCGATGATCCTGACCAATATCCACTTTATATCGACAGCGGATTAGATTATTATGCTTCACGAGTGTTTCAGGATTATGATTCAGAGGAAGCACCTGTATATACTTTAGGATGGGTTTGCACTTGGGATTATGCTCAGACCCAACCTTCAGAATGGGGCAAAGGAATTTGGTCGATACCATGTGAATATTCATTACAAACAACTCCTGAAGGCATCCGACTTTTCCAAACCCCTCTACCAGCATTGACTCAATTAAGAGGAAAACAATATAATTTTGACAAATCCTTATCAATTGGCGTAACAAATCTTGAAGCCATAAAAAAGATGGATAATACCTATGAAATTGAGGCAGAATTCACATCCTTAGGGCATAATCCTTTCGGCTTTTATCTTTGTGAAGGAGAGAACCGAAAACTTATATTGCATTATGAACCTCAATCAGGAATTCTAACTATGGACCGTACCAATGTTACTGATGCTTCAATTCCTAAATTTGAAAGGATTGCTTTCACAAAGGTTCCAATGATTAATAATAAATTGCTACTCAATATATTTGTTGACAAATCCACTGTTGAAGTTTTTGTCAATAACGGAGCTGCCGTTTTAACAGCTCTTACATTCCCTTCCGAACAACAAACCGGTGTCAGCCTTTATTCTTTGGGTAAAGGTAATTCAGTGAAACTTAATGCCTGGCAACTCTCATCCATTTGGCAATAATCGCTCAAATCTCGAGCTGATTTGAATTTCTCAGGTAAGGACCGTGTCATTAGTTAACGGGGAAGGACTTGAACACCTTGTCTAATTACCCTACAATTAGGCTTAGAAGAAATTAAAGGATATCCATAGGATAAAATTACCATTTTGTTTTTATTATGAACCAAACACTAATTTACCACCGTGCATTATATCTTCATAGGTGATATAATTTTTTTTCACCGGTTTATCATTAAGGGTTATTTTTACTGATTTAAAAGGATTCTCTTCCTTTCTATCAGTGACGATAACAAAATCCTTACCATTTGGAAGATGCAATATACATTCATCAAAAAATGGATACCCAAGATCAAAATAGCCACCACAAGGATTGACCGGGTAAAAACCCATGGAACTAAATATATACCATGCAGCTAATAATCCATCGTCTGAAACCTGAGTATTTTTAATTTTTATAATTGGAGACTCTACCATTAATTGAGTCAATGCTTTTCTTGTTTTCTTTGTTTTGCCAATATAGTTATATAGATAAGGTGCATGAAGAAACGATTTTTTTAAATTATCAAAACCTTTACTGTGATTTTGAGACGTCTCATTAAAATTATCCTTATAAAAATTAAATAAATTATCTAATTGCTTCTCAAAAGATTCCTTTCCTCCGGAAAGCCTTATTATGTCTTTTATATCATAATGAACATACCAATAATAAGAGCCCATGGTCTCGGAATCTATCAAACGATCTAATTTATCACTATAATCTCTACTACCCTCTTTAATTATCCATTTTCCTTCAATGTCTTTCGGTGAAAAAGAATTAATCTCCTTATTATATATATTCCTATAATTATGGGCCCTTTCATTTAACTTTGTTTTGGTTTCTGCATCTCCGTATATTCCAGCAAGTCTTACGGTACACCACTCCTCAAAAGACTTTTCAAGAGTATAATTTACTGATTGAGGAAAATAATTCTCAGGTATATAACCATATCTTTCAAAAATTTCTGCAGGTGAATTTTGTTCATACACTAAAGAATAAGTTTTTATCATATCCCAAACCTTCTGTGAGTCAATTCCAGGAATTCTTTTTAAAACAGCATCAACTATAATCGGTATTATTTGGGTTTCTTTTATCAAATTTAAATCCTTGTCAATCACATCCCCAACATAAAGATAACCTTCAAAATCAAATAAACGCAGCATACTTTTGACAAAATTCTTTGTAATTTCAGGATTTATCAAAGTAAACAGAGGATTTATAAGCCTGAAGGAATCTCCTAAATTAGATAAAGAAAACTGAGTTTCCTTTTCCGGCACTCTTGATATAGACATGTCCGGATTTATCCATTCCCCATTAATATCCGATTCTATTCGCGATTGTAAAAAAGTTTTATAAAGAGCAGTGTAAAATTGAATCTTATTTTTTTCAATTCCCTTCACCTCTATTTTCCCTAAATTTCGTTCCCATATACTGTCAGCCTGGGAAACAAAATTACTGAAATCTTGATTACTTGCTTCTTTTCCCAGATTTTCTTTAGCATTTTCTATTGATATATCACTTAGTCCTACTTTTATTAAAAGTGAATTAGTATCGTTATCAAAAGAAAGTAAAGCCTTTGGATTAAGGCTATTTAAACCATTTTTCCCATAAACTTCAATTATCTTCCCATCATCATTTACTAATGCAAAAGATTTAATGTCCTCAGAAAATTGAATACAGAAATATACTTTATCAATGGAATGATTATTTTTGATGATTTGATAGCCTTCTATACTCGTTTTATCGGTTTTCCTTATTTGAGATTTAATTATTTCTTTCTTTTTACTAATTGAGTCTGACATATTTTGAAATAAAGATAGCCACAACATTTTATTTTTACCCTGTGGATATGAATAATTATGAATGCCTGTTCGTAAAGTAGCAGTCGTTTCTGCAATTAAACTGTCTTCAAGTAAGACTTTACAATAACCCGGTTTCCAATCTAATGTTTTATAATGACAAGCTGTCTCTTTTTCTTCTTCGGTGGTGGGCATCAAACATATATCCAATAGGTGGTTTAATTCAGAATTTTCAATTTTAGTATGACAAAAGCCATAAAAACAGGAATCACTCGCCTTGTCGATGTCAATTTCTTTAACGTATTTCTTTTGTGGCTTAAGATATACGCAAATTCTCCCTGATGGCAAGGTTGCTCCTAAACAATTATTATTATATAAATCATTGTCGGTGTTATCCCTGAGTATTTGAGGATCCACAAATTCATTATATCTACTTGCCGTTAATTGCAGGCTTCCAAAAATAAGAATCAGAATATGGAAAATAAGTTTCATTAATTAACCAATTTGTAAGATTAGAAATCAATAAACAACATTTGACAAGAATAAATTTTTGAAAAAATATTTCTTATAAACAAACATAATTAAGAAATGATTTTTCCAATGACTTTCTTGATATATTCCCCTTTTGCATTTCTTCTTGTAATAACTCTTTAATCTTATCTGTCTCTCTTCCCAAGCCCGATTGCTTGGGAAGAATAGCGGAACCTAAATTTATTTAATCCTATTCATTGGAATACAACCGGTAGGAATCCAAGAATAGTTGTCAGCCGCTTTTTTAAAATACCATTTTGCGGCTCTTTTGAAAAACTTAGTTGCTGTCTTCATTTTTTTAAGTTTTTAGTTAATATTAAAGTTAACACTCTCTATATCCTTAAAAAACAGTACAATAACTGTAGTTTTTCATGATACAATCTTTTTTATTTAAGATTTTTTACGCTGCAAAAGTATATCTTTTTCTTAAAATTACAAAATATTTGCTGTTAAATAACATATTTATTTAACATAAATCTTATTTATTCCATCTGGCTTTAATTAATGTCTCCCCATTTCACATGGTTGCTATTCATATAAAATTTTTTCATAATTGATTTGATTTTAAAAAAACAGGATAACGGAGAGGGAACGGACTCCGTTATCCATTCCTGAAGACATCTTTTACCTTACCTAAGAAATAATTATCTTATAAATAAAAGTTCTCTGTATTTAGGAAGAGGCCAGATTTCATTATCCACCATTAGTTCCAGTTTATCGATTCGATAGCGGATCGTATCCATGTGAGGCAACACTTCGTCATGATAGACAAGGGCTTTCTTGCGCTCATCTTTAATTTTGTTGGCAACCCTTCTGGCATCAACCATTGCGGCAACTTCCTGTTTGATCACCTTCATGTGGTCTGCCATTTTGGCAATCGTCACAAGATCATCGGCTGAGAAATTATCCGCATCAACTTTCGGGAACACCTCTGCCATTTTTCTCACATTGTCAAGAAGGGTTAGCTGATAGCGAGTTGCCACAGGTATAATATGATTTATGGCGAGGTCACCAAGTACCCTTGCTTCAATCTGAATCTTTTTTGTGTACATCTCCCATTTCACCTCATTGCGTGCCTCTAATTCTACATCAGACAACACTCCTGTTCTATTGAACATTTCTTTAGAAGAGTCACTTAAGTAGGCATCATATATAAGTGGTACGGAAGTTTCACAGTCGAGACCTCTTTTGGAAGCTTCCTCTTTCCACTCATCGGAATAACCATTTCCATCGAAATGAATTGCCTCTGAACTTTCCACCAATTCCTTTACTTCTGTCAAAATGGCTTTATTGAGATCTTCACCTTTTTCAAACCTGTCTTGAATCTTGTCTGCAAATATATTAAGTTCATCAGCAACGGCTGCATTAAGTGCCAACATAGCGGTGGCACAATTAGCGGAAGAACCCATAGCCCTGAATTCAAACCGGTTCCCCACAAATGCAAACGGCGATGTACGGTTTCTGTCAGTGCTGTCGATCATTATTTCAGGTATCTGATTGACACCAACAGTCATGCCCTCTTTATCTGAAAGTTCCAGATTTACCTTTCCGTTTTTAATATCATCAAGTATGTGGCTCAATTGGTCGCCAGTAAATATTGAGATTATTGCAGGGGGTGCTTCATTAGCTCCCAAGCGATGAGCATTGGTGGCAGAAGCTATGGAAGCCTTGATAAGAGCATTATGTTTATGCACTGCTGCCATCACAATAGCCACAAAGGTGATGAATTGTAAATTCTCCTTTTGCGTTTTTCCCGGACTGAACAACAATACGCCTTTATCGGTTCCCAGACTCCAGTTATTATGCTTACCCGAACCGTTAACCCCTGCAAACGGTTTCTCATGAAGCAAAACCCTGAAATTATGGCGTTTCCCTACCTCATTCATCACGGACATGATGAGAAGATTATGGTCATTCGCAAGGTTTACTTCTTCAAAAATCGGAGCTAATTCAAATTGATTTGGAGCAACTTCATTATGTCTTGTCTTGACAGGGATTCCGAGTTTATGAGCCTCTATTTCCAGATCCAGCATAAAGGCTTCCACTCTTGATGGGATAGCCCCGAAATAATGGTCTTCCAACTGTTGGTTTTTGGCACTCTCATGCCCCATCAATGTTCTTCCTGTCAGGGCTAAATCCGGTCGAGCGAAATATAAAGCCTCGTCAACAAGAAAATATTCTTGTTCCCAACCAAGATAGGCATTCACATGTTTAACTTCCGGATCAAAGAAACGAGCCACTCTTGTTCCTGCTTTGTCCACAGCGTTCAAGGCACGCAACAACGGTGTCTTGTAATCAAGGCTCTCACCTGTGTAAGAAATAAAGATCGTGGGAATACAAAGTGTCTCTCCTAAAATAAATGCGGGGGAAGAAATGTCCCATGCGGAATAGCCTCTTGCCTCAAATGTGTTTCTGATACCTCCACTTGGGAAACTTGAAGCATCCGGTTCCTGTTGAACCAACATTTTCCCGGTGAATTTTTCAATCACTCCTCCTTTGCCATCATGTTCTATGAAAGAGTCGTGTTTTTCGGCTGTTCCGTCGGTTAGAGGTTGAAACCAGTGAGTGTAATGTCTGGCTCCGTTTTCAAGAGCCCATTGTTTCATGCCTTGCGCCACATTATCAGCATATTCTCGTGGCAAAGATTTCCTGTTGTCGATTGCATCGACTAATGCGTCGAAGGTTTGTTTGGGAAGATACTCAAACATCTTCTGACGGTTGAACACTTGTTTGCCATAATATACTTCCGGACGTTCTTCCGGAATCGCCACTGACACAGCTTTGCGTCCCATGGCTTGCTCCACTGCTTTGAATCTGAGTGTTGACATTTTACGTTAGCTTTAACGGTTTATGATTGTATAATGAAATTTTCGATCTCTCTAATTGTTTCCAATCATCGGGTGAAAATGTTCGGTTCAGATTAAATTTAGATATGTTTAGTTTTTCAATATGTCAGTTTCTTCGGTTTGATTAATGAATTATGCTGCAAAGTTAAACATATTTTTAAAATTATGCTATAAAACAGAAATTAAATTTCATTTTTTGCTTTTTTAATTTGAGAATTTGTAAATTTGCAACGGTAAAAAGATTGTAATATAAAGTTTTAGCCAGGTGAAAGATTTAAAGAATACTCTTTATGATGCATCTTATGAGCATGATGCATGCGGAGTGGGGATGATTGTAAATATTCATGGAGTGAAATACCATGAAGTGGTGGAAAATGCTCTTCAGGTTTTGGAGCACATGGCTCATCGAGGCGCAGAAGGTTCTGACCACAAAAGTGGGGATGGAGCCGGAATAATGGTCCAGATTCCGCATGAATTCATACTTTTAAATGGAATCCCTGTGCCAGAAAAGGGAAGATATGGTGTAGGAATGATTTTTATGCCCAAGGATGAGGGAGATTATGATGCTTTTCTCAACATTATACGAGAAACAATTAAAGAGGAGGGCCTTATTCTTACAAAAATCAGGGAGGTCCCGGTTAACAGTATTGTTTTAGGGGATCTGGCTAAAGAAACTGAACCGAAAATACGTCAGATATTCATAAAAGGAAATGACGATCCGCAACGAGATGTTAAGCTCTATGAAGAAGAGTTGAGAAGGAAATTTTATGTGATTGAAAAGAAAATTGAAAAAAGAGTTTCTGAAGATACACGCATCAAAGACAAAGCAAGTTGCTATATAGTTAGTCTCTCTACAAGAATTCTTGTCTATAAAGGTATGCTGACATCTCATCAGCTGAGGTATTATTTCCCGGATTTGATAAATCCATATTTCACCAGTGCTTTTGCAATGGTTCATTCAAGATTTTCCACCAATACTTTTCCCCAATGGAGACTTGCGCAACCCTTCCGTATCTTAGCCCATAATGGAGAAATAAACACTATTAAGGGAAATAGGATGTGGATGCATACGCGTGAATCGGTGTTGAAACCGGATTTTATTGAAAACATCGAAGATATCTCTCCTATTATTCAGCCGGAAATGAGTGACAGTGCTTCTCTTGATAATGCAGTAGAGTTTTTTGTCAAGGCAGGTTTTTCGTTACCACATGCCCTTGCTATGCTGATTCCGGAAAGTTATGGAGATAAGAATCCGATGAGCAAAAGGATGAAAGGGTTCTATGCTTATCATAGCATCTTCATGGAGCCTTGGGATGGTCCGGCTGCTCTGATGTTTTCAGATGGAAAATATGCAGGTGGTCTATTGGATAGAAATGGATTAAGACCAAGCAGGTATATGGTTACTGATTCTGGTATGCTGATAATGGCATCTGAAACCGGCGTGGCTAATATGATTCCCAATTCTTCCATTATTGAAAAAGGACGGCTTAAACCTGGCAAAATGATAATGGTTGACCTTGAAAACGGGAAACTAATAAAAAACGAAGAAATTAAAAAGAATCTTGCTGAGGCTTTCCCTTATAAAGACTGGCTTCATGACAATCTTGTAAATCTTGAATCCATAACCAGTGGAAGGAAAGTAGGAATTGAGGTTGAAAATCTAAATGTACTACTAAAGGTGTTTGGGTTTTCTTCAGAGGATATTGAAATAATCCTAAAACCAATGGTAAAGAACCTTCAAGAACCAACAACCTCCATGGGGGATGACCGTCCCATTGCTGCATTATCAAAAAATCCTCAGAGATTTTTTAATTACTTCAAACAAATGTTCGCACAAGTCACAAATCCACCGATTGATTCTCTACGAGAGAAATCCGTCATGTCTTTGACTGATTACATCGGCGGCGTATGTGATAATGTTTTGATGGCTTCTCCTGATATCTGTAAGGTAGTGGAACTTTCCAGTCCGATTATATCCAATATGGATCTTGACAATCTAAAAAATCTTTCATATAAAGGATTCAGAACCATAAACATAGATATGACTTTTCCTGTGGAAAAGGGTGCGGAAGGATTGGAAGAGGCAATAGTAAGGCTCAGCAATGAAGTGGAAAAAAGCGTAGACGACGGTTACAATTACATTATTTTAAGCGATAAAAAAATTAATGAGAAATCTGCCCCAATACCCTCTCTCATAGCGGTTGCGGCGGTACATCAGCATCTTATAAACACTCATAAGAGGTCTCAAACAGCAATAATTGTAGAAACAGGTGAGGCGATGGGGGTAATGGAAATTGCACTCCTTATCGGATATGGAGCGAGTGCTGTGAATCCTTATCTGACATTTGCTTTACTTGATAATTTAGTAAAAAAAGGAGAACTGCAATTAGACTATGTAACAGCTAAGAAATATTATATTAAAGCGATCGATAAAGGGTTGCTGAAAGTTATGTCTAAAATGGGAGTTTCCACCGTCAGAAGTTATAAAGGTGCAATGCTTTTTGAGACTCTTGGTGTTTCCTCTTCTTTGCTTAATAAATATTTTGGTGGTGGGATATCAAAGATAGAAGGTATCGACCTTGAAGATGTAGCCTACGATATTGTAACAAGGCATAAAGAGGCTTTCTCGGAAGAAGATCCCCAATCAATATTAAAAAATGAGGGAATATATAAATATGTTCCAGGAGGAGAGTTTCATGCATGGAATCCAATTGCTGTACGCAAATTGTCTAATGCCTTGAAAGAGCAGGATTACGAACTATTCAAGGAGTTCACTGAAGGAGCTAACAATGAAGAGAACCCTATTTTCCTCAGGAATATGATGGAAATAGAAAGCGATAAGAAAGGCATTCCTTTAGAAAAAGTTGAATCCGAGGAATCTATAATTAAAAGATTTGTAGGAGGAGCCATGTCCTTTGGAGCCATAAGCAAACAAGCTCACGAAGACATAGCTTTAGCCTTAAATCACATGGGATGCAGAAGTAATACGGGCGAAGGCGGCGAGGATTCGGAAAGATTCACACGAAAGGTGAAAGGTGTGCCACTGAGAAGTGCCACGAAACAAATCGCATCCGGTCGCTTTGGAGTCACTACTGAATATTTAGTTGAAGCTGATGAAATACAAATTAAGATAGCTCAAGGAGCTAAACCGGGAGAAGGAGGACAATTGCCCGGATTTAAAATAAATGAGATAATAGCACGGACTCGACACTCCATACCGGGAATCACACTCATTTCCCCTCCTCCACACCATGATATTTATTCCATTGAGGATTTATCACAACTTATTTTCGATTTAAAGAATGTAAATCCAGAAGCTTTAATAAGTGTGAAATTAGTGGCCGAATCCGGAGTCGGAACCGTTGCTGCCGGAGTTGCTAAAGCTAAAGCAGACCTTATAGTTGTGAGTGGTGGAGAAGGGGGCACAGGTGCTTCACCGGCAAGTTCAGTAAGAAACGCAGGATTGCCAATGGAACTTGGGCTTTCAGAAATCCAACAAACCTTGGTTTTGAATAATCTTCGCGGAAAGGTTAAGTTACAGTGTGACGGACAACTTAAAACCGGCAAAGATGTAGTAATTAGTGCAATTCTTGGAGCAGAAGAATATGGTTTTTCCACAGCCTTAATGATTGCATTGGGATGCATAATGGATAGAAAATGTCATACTAATACTTGTCCGGTAGGTATTGCCACCCAGTGTGAAGAACTAAGTAAAAAATATAATGGTGATCCAAACCGTATTGTCACATATTTCCATTTTCTTGCACGAGAAATAAGAGAAATCCTCGCAGAAATGGGATATGAGAGCCTTGATGAAATTATTGGGCGAGTAGACCTGTTGTCACAGAAAAAATATGAAGGTAAACTTGGTAAAATTGATCTTTCAAAAGTGTTATCTTCCACACGTTGCCACAATGAAGAAATCAAATGGAATGGAGAAAAGAATAAACTGATCCCGGGGTTGCTTGATGAATCTTTAATTATGGCTTCTGAAAATGCAATCCTGACCAAAACTCCAATTGAATTCAATCTTCAGATTGTAAACACTGATCGGAGTGTGGGTGCATGTTGAGTGGATGGATATCTAAAAAGTTTCCTCAGGAAAGATTAGACCCTGAAACTATCAAAATACACTTTAAGGGTTCAGCCGGACAAAGTTTTGGGGCATTCCTAATTGATGGAATAAAGTTCATCCTTGAAGGAGATGCCAATGATTACCTTGGCAAAGGGCTTTCAGGGGGTAAAATCATTGTTATGCCTCCATCAGATGTTTCCTTCAAACCGGAAGAAAATATAATAGCCGGCAACACCTTGCTTTATGGAGCCACTTCAGGGGAAGTGTACATAAGCGGTCAGGTGGGAGAAAGGTTCTGTGTGAGAAATAGCGGAGTAATTGCGGTGGTGGAAGGTGCAGGAGATCATTGTTGCGAATATATGACAGGAGGAAGAGTTGTAGTATTGGGTCCAACCGGAACAAACTTTGCAGCCGGCATGAGCGGAGGTATTGCCTATGTTTGGAATCCATTAGGGAATTTTGATTTTTTCTGCAATATGGAACTTGTGGAACTGACTCTGGTAGAAACTGAAAAAGATAATCATGAATTACGTAAAATGATAGAAACTCATTATGAAGAGACCGGGAGTCAGATAGCGTTATCTATATTGAATGACTGGCAAAATTCTGTAAAGAAATTTATTAAGGTCACTCCAATAGAATACAAGAAAATTATTGAATCTGAAAAAGAATAAAATTAACCTTTGTAACCTTGTGTTAGAAGTTTAATCCGGATCAAATTTATATGAATAAAGATTTGCAAATTTCCACTCGCGGTAATGAAATGCCCGAGTCTCCTATACGTAAGTTGACGCCTTTGGCAGAAAAAGCTGAAAATGATGGAGTCTTTATATACAAACTAAACATAGGCCAGCCAGACCTTCCCTCTCCACAAAAAGCATTAAAAGCCTTAAAGAATATAGACCGTGAGATTTTGGAGTATAGTCCTTCACAAGGTTATGCTTCTTTAAGAAAGGCATTGGTTAATTATTATGACCGATATCAAATAAAGTTGTCTCCGGATGATATTATCATTACTTGTGGAGGATCAGAAGCTGTATTGTTTGCATTTATGAGTTGCCTGAATCCTGGAGATGAAATAATCCTGACAGAACCTGCATATGCAAATTACATGAGTTTCGCTATTTCTGCAGGGGCAGTTATTAGATCTGTAGTTACCACAATTGAAGAAGGATTTAGTCTCCCTAAAATTAATGACTTCGAGAAACTTATAAATGAAAAGACAAAAGCGATTCTGATTTGTAATCCGAATAATCCTACAGGTTATCTCTATACTCAAAAAGAGATGAACCAATTGAGGGATATTGTAAAAAAATATAATCTTTATCTCTTTTCAGATGAAGTTTACAGGGAATTTATTTACACAGGTAGCCCTTATATTAGTGCAATGCATCTTGAAGGGCTTCAGGATAATGTGATATTGATTGATTCGGTCTCTAAAAGATACAGTGAGTGCGGAATAAGAATTGGAGCTTTGATTACCAAGAACAGGAGGGTTAAAGAAACAGTAATGAAGTTTTGCCAGGCCAGGCTTTCACCCCCATTGATCGGTCAATTGATTGCTGAAGCTTCAATAGAGGGTACAGAGCAATATTCACGCGATGTCTATGAATCTTATCTTGAAAGAAGGAAAGTTTTAATAGACGGCATAAACAAGATTCCCGGTTGCTATACTCCTATTCCAATGGGGGCTTTTTATACCATGGCTACATTACCAGTGGAAGATACGGAAAAATTTTGTGAATGGTGTTTGAAAAAATTTTATTGGAAAGATGAATTTACACCACAAGGAATGAAAGGAGAAACCATTATGATGGCTCCTGGAAAGGGCTTCTATACCAATCCCGAAAAAGGGAAAAATGAAGTCCGTCTTGCATATGTCTTAGAAAAACAAAAGATCAAACGTGCTCTTTTTATTTTGGAAAGAGCGCTTGAATCTTATAATCAACTTTATTCTCCTGTTTGTACCATTTCTTGATGTCTCCGATAAAATATCAAAGTCACATTCTGTTTCCAATAATTCTGAACCACATTAATCCCAGGATAAAAAGTGACACTTTTTCATTCTTTTATCAAGGTTATTTCCACTATCTGAGGAAAAGCTCCGAATCGGAAGGCTACATTCTCTCCGATTCCTGTGCTGACATATAATTGCTGATTGCCTTCCCTGTAAAGTCCTCCCCATTCAGGATAGGAATATTCGGCAGGCGACCAGTTGCCAATCTTGAATTGCATTGCATGGGTGTGACCGGCGAGCATTAAATCAATGTCCGATTTCGGCAAAACTTCCCGCCTCCAATGAGAGGGGTCGTGCGAAAGAAGAATCTTGAATTCATTTGCAGGAACCCCGGTCAAGGCTTTCTTCAGATCAGCTCTGTCTGTAAAAGATTTTCCTCCGGCATTCTCAACACCTATAATTGCTATGCTGTCACTGCCTCTTTTAATCTGAAGGTTTTCATTCCTTAATAATTCCCACCCGATTTTATTCTCAGTTGCTACCACTTTTGAAAGTTCCTTTTCAGGAGAGTCGGGAGCCACATAACTCTTGTAAAGGCAATAATCATGATTCCCCAAGACTGAAAGAACCCCATCTTTTGCTTTAAATTGAGACAGGACATCCTCAAACTGATTTATTTCTGAGGATGATGTATTGACTAAGTCTCCGGTGAATACAATAAGGTCAGGATTCAGGGAATTTACTTTACTGACAATCTTTTCTACTGTTTTAGGCGAGGATGCATAAGTGCCGATGTGAAAATCTGAAAGCTGTACTATTTTATAACCGTTGAAGGATTCCGGGATTTTAGAAGATGAAATAGTTACTTTTTCCACTGTAACCTTCTTCCATCCTACGGTTACGCCATAAAGGGCAACTATCATCCATAGACACGTTATTCCTAACGCAATCCAATTGAAAACCATGGATCCCTGACTCCAGAAAAGACCTACTCCTTTACCGAATATTGAAATGATGGCGAATATAAACACCGGCAGAAATACAAGCAATGATAACCAGAATAACCAGTTCATTGCTCCTTGTCTCATATCTCCAAGAACAAATATTTTGATGATTACAAAATATAATGCCAGCGTTGGAAGAAAGAAGACAACTTTCCACCACCAGGAGGCATTTCCCAATACCCCGAAGATGATATAGGCATCAGGTAATAAAAGTAACAAACCTAATCCTATGAACATTATGAAGAATCCTGTCATTTAATTAGTATTTATCAATAAAAAATTAAAAAACTTCTATAGATAAGACGGGACTCGGAATTAAAAATTATTTCAAAATAAAAATTTCTCTACTTTTTGAATCTCAGCGACTTCAAAAATAAAAAGGATAGATTCTGTTAGCGTTTCTAAAACCATATAGGGTCCCATTCAATAAAGGATTTATATTTTATCTGTCACTGTCTTTAAGGGCTTTTATCAAAGGAATAACCTGTATTTTACTGGGGAAATTTTGGTAGGTATCATTTGGATATCAAGACAATTTTAAACTTCTTCCTTTCTATCTTGTTATATAATAAAACATTATCTAAAAATTCATGATATGAAGTCACTCAAAACAAATACGGGAACTATTGCACCATCACCGGCCTTGTTAGTTTCATGTCGGAGCAAAGAAGGCAAAAACAACGCTCTTGCAGTCGGTTTTGCCTCCAATGTTTCTATAAATCCCCAAATCATAATGATAGGGGTTGTGCCATCTCATTATTCCTATAAACTCATTGAAGAGTCCGGAGAATTCGTTGTCAACTTCCCCACAGAGGATTATATGAAGGAATATCTTTTCCTTGGAACCAAATCCGGGAAAGATATGGATAAATTTGAGGCAATGGATATAAAATGGAAAGATGGCGATGTGGTGAATGCTCCTATTCTTACTGATTGTGCTATTGCTCTTGAATGTAAGGTGCTTTCGTCAGAACAACCAAATGGAAGTGACCATGTAATCTTCTATGCTTCAATAGAAGCTGTGCATTGTGATGAAAAATATGTGAAAGACAATGGAAGGATTGATTGGAAGAATATTCCTCTTTTAAACAATTTCCAACTGATGTGATTTAAAGGATTCTACTTAAATATTACATACTTAAGGAATGGGTTTTAAGATCGACCTGTTCCTTGTTTTGTTTCTATGATTTAATCTATTCCTGAATATATAATTTTATTCTCCTGTTATAGTAGCTATGATGTGTCTGGCAGATTTGTATTCCCGGAATTCCAAAAGATAGATTCCCTGCCATATTCCAAGATTGAGACGACCTTTGGTGATTGGTATTGTTAAAGATGGCCCTATTATTGAGGTTTTAGCATGTGAAGAAGCATCGTCAGGACCTTCATCGGTATGAATATAATTTGAATCAATGTCGGGAACCAATTTATCAAGAATGTATTCCATATCAACTCTCACATCCGGATCAGCATTTTCATTTATGCTCAAAGCAGCAGAGGTGTGCTTGATAAATAGATTCAATAAACCGACTCCCGGTAAAGGTGGCAACTCTTGAAGAATTTCGTTAGTCACCAGATGAATACCCCTTTTCTTTGGTCTCAAAATTATCTCTTTCTGACTCCACATAATAACTTTTTCCGGAAATAAAATCTAACACATTGTTTAACCTTCCCAAAATCCATCTCTATCAGAGGGATGAAAGACCTTTTATAAATTTGAAATTTTGTCACCTACAAAATTCAATAAACGTAAATGTTTATAGTAGGATAATGCAAATTTATAGCTATTATAGCTCGAAGCCAAATATGAAGTCGATAAAATAGTAAAATGGAATTTTTAAATCGTTAAGATTTACTTGACAGATTTCCTTTTTATCAGATATTAAAAAAGGAGGAATCGCTCCTCCTTCCAAGAATATGTGCATGTCATAATTCATGACAATTCTTGATTTCATTTCTTTCTTAAGAATTTTTCCGTTTTTTGGCCTCTTCCACAAGACGTTTTCCTAACTCCTTGGCTCTGTTCAGATCTTCAGGAAAATGCTTATCTCTATATTCTCTTTTCACTTCTTCGGGAAAATAGTCAAAAGCCATCTGAGAATAATCATCAAACTGATAAGTAAAGTTAATATAAAGAGCTTCACAAAAACCATAAATATGCTTGCAATTTTCAACAGAGGTACCTAACAGAATATCATAGTGACCAGGCACCATGTATTCTTCAGGAGCATTCATAGTAAAAATACAAGCTGTGTTTTTGGGATTTACCAAAGGAGCATTTTTAATATATGAGAATTTCGGGAATAAGAATCTTTCAAGGAAAGCTCTGAATTCACCGGTAGGATAACCGAAATAATTAGGACTTCCTACAATCACTACGTCAGCCTCTCTTGCCTTGTCAAGATAGGGCCAAGTCTCATCCTTTATACAACAAACCGGATCTACCTTTGAGAATCCTTTTCTTTGACAGCGGAAACAACTGTAACAACCCTTCAGATTCTTAATAGTGTATAGATTGATGAGTTCAGCTTCCGCACCTGCTTCAATAGCTCCTTCCATGGCAGCTTTTAGTGCCTTGCCTGTATTATGGTTAGGCCTCGGAGAACCGTTAACAAGCAATACTTTAATTTTCTTTTCTTCCATAATCTTATTTTTTAAAATTCAAATTCTTCAAATACCATATTTCCCAATCTGTCTTCAATCCATGTCAAAACATCTCCGGCAATTTGATGTCCTTTCGGATCTGCCATTAAGAAATGGCTTACACCTGCGTAAATGAACAGGCTCTTGTCTTTGGCGACAGTCTGCTCATAAAATTCAATGGCATCTTTTGGGGATACAGAATCATCTCCATTTCCATTTAATATCATGACGGAGTTGCAGAATGTGTCCCGGTGAGTTTTCAAATAAGCTATCCCCTCTTTGAAAGCATTAAGAATAGCCGGATAAATTTCAGTCAGTGTACTTGTATCTCCGGGTTTAGAGAATTCTTTCATTGTCTTCCATTCCGGAAGATGTAAAGTTCCATAAGCGGCGTCAATTGTGTTTATTTTTGTGTCAGGAGATTCCGGTCTTGGTAAATAACCGAAATTAGTAAGGTTATAACGCAATACACCAGAGGCAAGAATAATTCCTCTTACTGCATCGGGATACTTGGTGCCGAACAAAGCTGCTACATGGCCACCCATACTATGACCGAGAACAAACACAGGTATGTTTGGATTCTCATTTTTTGCCAATTCAACAATAACCTTGAGGTCGTCAACCATTTCCCAATAGCTTTTGACATATCCTCTTTTACCTTCTGATTTGCCGTGTCCCCTCGCATCATAGCGATAAACACCTATATTGGCATTAATAAAAGGTTTTACAAAATCATCATATAAGGTGAGGTTATTTGCAAGTCCATGAAGAATTATAAGTATACCTTTGGGAGACTCACCAATAACTTGACGGACTAGATTAAGTTTCACTCCATCCCAACTCTCTACCATTTCGTCATTGTAATAAACTCCGTTATTATTTTCAAATTTTGATAAGTCCATAATATTATATTTTAGGTTTTTATAATTTATAAAGTTCTTTTATTAGCTCGATAATTTGATAGTTCATTCATATCGAAATTATTTAATCCATATTGCAGATCTTCAAGAATCTGTTTTTTCCTGGATAAAAAATTCGATCCGGAAAGATTCATAGAAGAGGTGTGATGGGTCATGAAATAAGCATCTATATCAAGATTTTCTACAAAAGTTTTTAATTCTTCCATCATTTCTTTCTCTGTCAATGGAGTGAATTCACCTCGTTGGACCTCTTCAAGTAAAGGCGTGCCGGGAAAAAGTGTCAGTCCTCCGGTTCCAACAAGCATCGGATTTGTCTGATTGAAAATTTTGGCTGAATTGACAGCATGCTGATGGCTAAGTTCTTTTCCTCCCACCCCGTTAAGGAAAGTAATCCAATATTTGATGCCTGCTTCATCAAGTTTCTTTGTCTGTTCAAGAATATCTTGGGAAGTATAACCCTTGTTTATCCTTTTCAGAGTTTCATCATCTCCGCTTTCCACACCTAATGAAATTTCGTTCAATCCGAGATCTTTGAGTTCCCGAAGTTGTTCCACAGTCTTGTCTTTAAGATCAGACACGCGTGTCTGGGTATAGATATGTTCCAGATGAGGAAGATATTTTCTGATTAATTCAAGAATAGTCTTCATCTTGTTGAAACTCATAGCCAATGGATTTGCACTCAATAATTGCAATGTCTTGGCATTTGGTTCTATTCTTTGAATTTCTTTCAGATCCTCTTCTATCCATTCAAGGGGTTGAAGCCGGAAGGGTACATTAGCATACATAGTGCAAAATTTACACTTGTTGTGCGTACATCCCTGAGTGACTTGGAGCAATGGGAATGTAGGCCAATATGGATTCCTATATAAAGGTTCTGTAAAATGCATAACTTTTTCTTTTATTGTATGTTTCTTTAACATATTTGACTTAAATATTGTTGAAAAAACCAAGAAATATTTTTTATCCAAAACAGAACATTTATTGAAAGTTACATTTTATATAATTAAGTTTATAAATGTTAAAGAAGGAGTAGTTTTAGTTATACCTTTCTAAATTTGCAGATGGTTTAGCCAAATTAAGAACACCTTTGTCATGAATAATTTTTTAAGGTCAGGAATAAAATTTATAATTTTTTGTTCTTTAGTTTTAACAACATTTTCAGCCAAAGCTGAATTCTCTGTTTCAGGCACTGTAATATCTGCCGTTGATGGAGAACCGTGTCCGGGAGCCAGCTATAAAATATTCAATCCAACCGACACCATATATCCATTGGTTTTCAATGTTACTGATATCGATGGAAAATTTGACCAGAAAATTTCAAAAGCCGGAGATTATATTTTTCAGGTTGACTATATTGGACTAAAAAAGAGAGACATTGAATTTCAAATCACAGACACTAAACCGAATATAAATTTGGGAAACATATACCTTTCTCAAGAGGGCGAAACTTTAAGTGAAGTAGTAGTTACCGCAAAGAAAAAACTTGTCCAAAGTGATGGTGCCACCTTGACCTATAACGTTGAGGAAGATCCGGAAGCAACAATAAACAGTACAATAGAAATGTTGAGAAAAGTTCCAATGGTTACTGTAGATGCTGACGATAATATAAAGATAAATGGTGATTCAAATTTCAAGATATTGATTAATGGCAAGGAAGATCCTATGCTATCGGGTGATGTAAAGACAATTCTTAAATCAATGCCTGCTGCAACAATTAAAAAGATAGAGGTAATCACAGAACCTGGAGCCAAGTATGATGCTGAAGGCACAGGCGGAATTCTAAATATAGTCACCACGGGTAAACAATCTCTTGACGGTTATCTCGCTAATGTATCATTAAGGGTGGCCAATAATAATTTCGGAGGTTCTTTTTATGGCAGAGGAAAAATCAATAAAGTAACAGCAAGCGCTAATGTAAACTATGTGAAATCCATCGATCAGGGTTACACTATAACAGGAAATACCCTTCTTGAGAATCTTACGGATGATGCCAACCGGTATCAGATAAGTGACTCAAAGATGAAAAACAAATTCAATTATACGGGTGCCAATCTTAATATTTCCTGGGAGCCGGATACTTTAAATCTAATTACCATACAAGGGAATATAGGGAAAACCGGATTCGGACAAATTTCACATGAAAATGTAAGCATGAAAACTGTCGAGATGATTCCTGTGTGGGAATTGAAACGTGACAACAATACCTATTATAAAAATTTATGGGCCGGAGCAAACGCTTCTTTTCAACATACTTTTCATAAGACCGGTCATTATTTGGTAGCTTCTTATATATTTGGTTACGGCAACTCAAATTCCGATCAAACAACATTCACATTCAATGACACCGACTTTACCGATGAATATCCGTGGAGATTACAACAATCAAAAGGTAAGGATTTTAGACATACTGTCCAGCTTGACTATGTTAATCCTTTGTCGTCAACCAGTACAATTGAAGCAGGATTAAAAGGGAACTGGAGAAACAATAGCAGTTTGAATTCTCCTTTTTATGGTGATTCAGAATCAGGAATGATGGTGGATGAAACTGAAAGAATCGACGTCAATCAATTTCAAGATATTTTAGCGGCTTATTTATCATATACCGGCAATTTCGGAAAATGGAATACGCGTGCCGGAATAAGATATGAATACACCCGGATGGGACTTGATTATAAAATTGGAGATTATCCCGATTTTGCCACTAATCTTAATGATATAGTTCCAAATTTAGCTGTAAGTTATAAAATTAAGGATGCATCCAATCTTAGGCTCGCATACCAGATGCGAATAGCACGTCCGGAAATTAGCCAGCTTAATCCTTATAAGAATACGATGGAGATAAATAAGGTAAGTTATGGTAACCCTGATCTTGAAAGCGAAAAATCAAATTCAATTTCACTCACATATTCAAACTATGGTGGCAGATTAGGGGGAAGTCTGGGTTTCAGTTATGACAGGGTTGACAATATGATTACAAGTTATAGCTTCATTGATGACAATATCCTTTACTCCACTTATGCAAATATCGGCCACCGACAGGAGGTGAGAAGTAATCTGAACCTACAATGGTCGGTAATTTCAATGCTTAATATAGGTCTCTTTGTATCAGGGAGGTACACGGAATTAAAAGCCGAATCTCCGGAATTAAAAGCAAAAAATCATGGTTGGTCAGGAAATTTCAATCTAAATGCAGACTACACCTTTCCATTTAAATTGCGACTGAGTGCATACGGAGGGGGAGGCACAGGTTGGATCAATCTTCAGGGCAAAGGTGGAGGTTTCTCCTACTACGGATTATCTTTAAGCCGGTCTTTCCTGAAAAATGACATGTTGACTATTACAGCAAGCGGGTCCAATTTCATAAACCCTTATCGCTCATTCAGCAATACATCTCAATCTGAAACTTTTTATTCCAAAAGCGAATTCCGTTTTAAACAATGGTCAGTAAATCTTGGTGTCACAATAAAATTTGGTTCTCTTAAATCAGACGTGAAACGCACAGGTGCTGAACTTGAAATGATTGAAGGTTCAAACTCAGATAACGAAAACGGCAATCCCAGAATAAATGGAATGTAATAGGTTTAATAGACCCAACTAAGTCAAAACCAGGTTTTATATTTGAAAGGAGAAATTTATGTATCAAATTTCAGACCTCTATACCAATTTGTGGAAAAAGGATTTCAAGAATTTTCCGGGTATTGCTGCAGAGATAATAACATGCAAGGATGCTGCATGGGTAGAAGATTATAAAGAAACTTTTTCTTTCTATGCGTTCTCATTAGTCATATCAGGAAAGATCCTGATAAGATATGATGGAGAAATCATTGAACTCACTAAACATTCCATCCATCTTTATCTTCCCGGCTCAGAGTTTTCGGTCATCGAAGTTTCTAAAGACTATAAGGCTTTATGTATAATAGCCGATGAGAGCTATATAATAGATCATCCAAGTATGGAAAAACTATTGGTAATGACCTATTCTCCGAGCCTCTTGAAATTGAAGGGACGTATTCAATTGACAGATGAGTTTTATGGAAGAATATTCAAGCTATTTTCACTTATAGAGAATTATTCCAAATCGACTCTTAAATATAGGATTGAATGTATTAATGAAATCTTTTCTGCTTTGGTTTATGATTTTTCTGCCATTTTGGAATTGAATAAAACAGAAATGATCGCTACAGAAAATTTAGAAGGGATTTTCTTCAAGTTTTTCCATTTATTAAAAGAGAACTTTCTGACCCAGCATGAAATCAAATTTTACTCCGGTAAATTGGGCATAACCCCGGAATATCTTTCAAGGACAGTGAGAAAGATTACCGGTAAAACTGTAATGCATTTTCTTGATAGGATGTTGTTGACAGAAGCATCACGACAACTGATTCATTCTGATATATCAATGTCGGATCTTGCAGCTTGTTTAAATTTTGCCACCTCTGCCAGTCTTTCCAAATTTTTTAAGAACCACAAAGGAATTTCCCCTCTGAAATATAGACAACTTCACAAAATTACTATATAGAGGGAAGGGGCTTTATGCCTCAGAATCTTTATCCCGAATAAGATTTTCTAAATATTGTGGAGTCAAAACTGTATGTTTTATATCCAGTTTTATATTATTCAGGTCCATGGCTGATAACTCCTTTGCTGATGTAAGATTTGTCTCCATATTAACTATCTTGTTTTGAGAAATGAGGCAACACTTTATTAAGAGCCAAAAGTACCATGACAAAGGTAGCACTCAATGCAAAGAATCCTAAATCAAGCGGGAATACCGGTTTCATCCAACCACCTAAAAGATAACATATAAATTGCAACCATAAAGAGGCTTGAACGCACACACATAAAGTACACCAATGTTTGGCAACGAATTTCTGATAACTGATGCTCCATATGGTGAATGGAAGACAACAAATATTGATCAACGAAAGCCAATGTATAGTTGCGGGTGAAATCAACATTGCCAAAAGGCTAACTCCAAAATATGTGAATCCGACCTCACTCCAACTGAAAATTCCGAAAAAAGAAGAGGCGCTTGTTTTTAGTATTGAATCACAACCACCTTCTTGTAATACGCCACAGACTTTATCAGCGACATGGCTCTTTATACTCAATGATTTTTGAACAAGCATATAGGTGAGCCAAATACCAAAACAATCAACTGCCAATAATCCCCAGAAAGACCAATAATGCCATAAGTCATGGATAACAATCAGGTAAGCTGTAAGCAGACCTGCCAATAACCATAATAAAACTTTTTTAGAGGTATTGATTATAACTGTGGTGAGATGTTTGCTATAGTCCGGTTCTTTAGCTCCGGTTTGCACTGAAGGAAGTAATACAACGCCTGTTGAAATATCTTCGAATTCATTGAAGGGTATTGTTTCCGACACCCCTTGAGTCAAATAAGCAACGGAGTCATTGTTAATTTTTGTAACAATAACCACTCCTCCTTGAGTTTGGGCTATGAAAGGTACGGAAAGTTTAGGGAGTTCTGCCTTATCTTCCAACTGATAACCTTTACTTTCTACTCCGTATTCTTTCAGAAGTTGTGAAACACCAAACAGCGTTTTGAAAGGCATTCCTTCAAAACGTTGTCTGGTATAATCTTGTGTAAACGGTACTTTCAGTACCGTCAACAAATCCGTCACAAGAGTATGATCTGTAGAATGCATCAAGATTAACTAAGGTAAGATTCAAGTTTAGAAAGAAGAACCGGACCATCTATTTCCCCACTTTCACGCCATTGCTCTTCACCATTTTTATAAATAATGAATGTAGGAACAGAATCAGCGCCATTTGCTTGGGCTAAATCAGCATATTCATCAATATCAAACTGATAAATATTAACTTTCCCTTGAAGGAGTTCCTTAATTTGAGCTACTATTGGCATCATTCTTTGGCAATGAGGGCACCATGATGCAAAAAATTCCACCATAACTATTTCTGAGCTCTTGATAATTTCCTTATAATCCATAATGTTTTTCATTAATGTTATACTTTTATTATTATAACAAACTTAAATTCAAATGGTTTGAATAACTAAAATACAGATTATTGGTATATAAATATTCTCTTAAATATTATTCAAATTTTATTGAAAAGATGTTGGATTTCTATTAAACTGCGAAATATTTTTTAAGAAGTTATGCTATTTCATTTCAGGATAATTAACTAATTAATCAAACTATACTTAGTGATTTTCCGATGGAGAGGTTCGCAAGATCCAAAAAGAATCCTACGGATATGAAGTTGATCTTTCAAACAAAACAGAACTCCAGTTTGACCCTAACGGAGGATTCATAAAGGTGGATTAATATTTTTAATTGTAGAAAGTCCCGGCTCAAATAAGTCGGGACTTTATTTATCAAATCTCTCAGAATCGGGTTGCACCTCTTTTGATATTTTCATTGAGGTCTTTAATTTTGGTAAAATCTTTTCTTCAAACAGCTCCTTCCTGATTATTCGGTAATGAGGGTGATAAAGTTCATTATAAATCCTGCTATGATGAATTGCATAATGACCGGAGTCAAGAACGCTGTCTATTCTTTCACTGTTAATCTTGTATTCTTTGATGTCGGCCGGAATAAACCCCTTGATCGTTTCCCATTCTTCTTTCCATTCCTTTACTGAAACATTTCTTTCAGAATTCGCACTTTCTATAAAGAGTTGAAGTAATTCATCTTCAGAAATAAGACTGTCTTTTATGGTCTGAAGACTCACTCGAATAAAATTATCTCCTGTTCCGGCAGCTTCAAAATAAGGCATAGAAGTTTCCCCCATTTTATCAAGCTCAAATAATAGATATTCCCTGGCTGATTCGGTATCGGAAACAATATGTTCCGGACCGAATTTATCTTGGAAAAAACTTTTATAGATATCTTGTAAAGTAGCTTCCGGATAAGTATTTAAAATATTGTCAATTGCAGATTTATACTTTTCATTAGCTTTGATTCCGATATAAAAGACTAATGAAAAAATCAGACATAATGCCGGTCTTATAAATTTCATCATTTCAATCCCAACTCCTCCAAATCCAAAATAAATATCTTGCGATTCCCATTAATACAGCTATAAAACCTCCGAAAATATATCTAAAGGATTGTTTTCGTTTAACTTTATAATCTTCATCATTTGGGTCATTTTTAACCAATAAACTTATTCCTTTTACAATGAAATAAATTCCTAATAAAAAAAATAAACCAACAAAAACATAAATCATATTATACTAACAATCAAAGCCATCACTGATATTCCGGAATTCCAACTATGAAAAACCGGGAAATAAATCAATCAAGTTTGAAAACTATCCTCTGGATACCATCTTGATAACGGGTGCTTGTTATCCGGAAATTTCCAATCTCAGAAGTTCTTTTCACATGAGTGCCGGCACAAAGACATTCATCATAATCTCCAATCTTGATCACCCTTACTGTATCAGAAGCATTGTCCGGAAGTCGACTTAGGTCTAATCTTTTCATTGCATCTGCCTGTGAAAGATATTCCTCTGTCACTTCCACGTCTTCCTTGACAATATCATTTATATAGTCCTCCAACGACTTTATTTCTTCATCTGTCAATTGAGAAGGTAAATGGTAATCAAGTTTAGATTTCTTTCTCTCGATATGGGAACTGAAAGCACGTCCACATTTATAGCGTCTGGCAATCTCTCCATTGAGTAGATGTTCAGCCGTATGCATGGGAGGATGTTCCTGTTTATTATGTGCATTTATTTCATGAGTCTTATTATCATCCATAATCTTGACTTCTTATTTTAATTAGTTCAATCGCTTCCTTGCCGATGATAGAATAAATCATAAAAGGCTGAGTTTCAATGAAACTTCAGCCTTTTGGAGTGCGCACGAAGGGACTCGAACCCCCACGTCGTTAGACACCAGATCCTAAGTCTGGCGCGGCTACCATTACGCCACGTGCGCAGAATCTTATTGCAAAATTACTAAAATTTTGCTTTTCAACAAAATTTTTACCACTCAAAGGCTATGAATGCTCCGAGTGACTGAAGTGTGATATTATTGTTGACATTATACCAATAATTGGATGTCAATAATTTATATTTCACTCCTACATCTATAGCCTGTTTATTATTCTTTTTGTTGCAAGGAACCCTCACTCCAATCGAAGGGTCTAAAAAGAAATATTCCCGATTCGTGAGATAACCGTCGCCGATAGCGATATTACGATTGGTCAAAAGGAAAGAACAACCCACTTTCAAATCCAAGAAGAAAGAGACATTTGAAGTGTCACCTATAAGGAAACGGAAATCAGCAAACAAAGGCAACATAGGCGCTGTCTTCGTTATAGGACGTGTTCCCGGCACCGGATTCTGTATATCTTCTCCCCAATGTTCCCCCGGATGAGAGAAAAGCAGATCCACACCCAAGCCGGCTCCCATATAAAACCATGAGTTATATTGGTAGCCTTGCGAAGTAGACAACTCAATAAAATCTCCATTGTAATGAGATAAAGTGTGAGAATACCCCGCCTCTACATAACCTTTATATCTTCCGGAACCTGAAAGAGCCGGAGAAATTACCGACTGAAGCGTATTGATAGTCTCGTAAATCTGGGCACTTGCCGAAAATGAAATACCTGTGATGGTCAGCAATATGGTTGCAATAATTTTTTTCATAAGGCAAAGATAAACATTAAACTTTAAAGTGAAAAGTTTAGAGTTTAAAGTTTAGAGTTTAAAGTTTAGAGTTTAGAGTTTAGATTATTTTAAGGTTTTGGAAAGAGGATAGTGAAACGAGTGATTCCCATTGAATCCGTCATAAGACTGTAATGCGCCATATGGTTGTTTAGAACATCCCTTACAAAGGTAAGGCCTATGCCTTTACCATCAGGTTTAGTAGTAAAAAAAGGTGTGAACAGTTGTTTAGATTCTTCATGAGAAATTGGTTTACCATTATTGGAAATAGTTAATTCCACTCCTTCCTGTTTAGGAATCACTTCTATCTGTATAAAGCCTTTTGAAGTTATACTTTCCGTGGCATTTTTTACAATATTGAGTATTACCTGTTGAATTTGCACTGCATCGCCATTAATATAAATTTCAGACTTCGGTTGAACAAATTTTAAAGAAATACCATCTTTAATCACTTTCTGCAGAAAAGGTGTCATCCCTGCAATTTCCTTTACCAAATCAAATTTCTTTATAACAGGAAGAGGTAATTTTACGACATCAGCATAGGCTCTGATGAAGTTACACATCCTTTCACATCGGTTGTCGCAACTTTCTATCACTTGTTTTATATCTTCCGAATCTATTTCATCTTCTACAATTTCCAGCACAGATCTCACACCTCCCATAGAATTATTCACTTCATGTGAAATAGTGCGTATCACCTTTTCATATGCACTTTTTTCGGCCTTCATTATCTCTTCTGTGAGACTCTCCAAAAGATAGAATTCCCTTTTAAACCCTTCCTGCACAAAATTCAGATGATAACATCGGTATATTCGGAAATTTCCTTTTCGAATAACCTCCGCTTTTCCCAATGGGACTCTCATCATATCAGGAATCATATCATAGGAAATATCCTTAATATTTTTCCCTCTAAGTTCTTCAGCAGCTTGATATCCTGACATTTTCAAAAATGAAGAATTCACCATTGAAACCATTCCATTGAAATCGAGCATCACCACTCCCATAGGTGAAGCATCAATCAATAAAGTCAAAAGAGATTCCTGTTCTCGGTTCAATAATCTTTCTGCACGAAGTTTATCAATCAAAGAATTGAACAGACAAACTATTCTATCGGCATTGTGCTCTCCAACTTTCACAAGCCTGTTATTATAGTCTTGTGATTGAATGAGTTCCATACCCCGGGCCACAGCATTTTGCGGAAGATATGCACCTCTGTAAATAACGAGCGTTGTGAATATTGCACATCCGATTGGTATATACCAAACCCAATATGGTATGTCTCCCACTACAGCCAGAATGGTTAAAGCCAAAAGACTCAGTGATAAAATTACGAAACTCAAAGATGGTTTCATTTCATACCATGTTTTTCAAGTTTTCGATATAAAGTCTGCCTTGTCACACCCAAAATACGTGCTGCCTGAGTATAATTTCTGTTAGACTTTTCCAAAGCCTCCTTCAATGCATTCTTTTCAATAACTTCAAGATTTGAAACTTTTCCGAAATCATTATCAATAAAAGAACGAGAAGACAGATAATCGAAATCCTTCTTTTCAAGAAGAGTACCCGCGGTGAGAACAGCCCTTTCCAAAATATTCTTCAATTCCCGTATATTACCGGGATATGGCAGACGGCATAGAAACTCAACAGCCTCAGAGGTAATCTCAGGTATTTCAAATCCATTATGTATAGCCGCTAGCTTAATGAAATGACGTATCAGCAATGGAATGTCGTCCCTTCTTTCTCTCAGGGGCGGCAATCTCAATGTAATAAGATTTATACGATAGAATAAGTCCTCACGGAAGGTTCGGTCTTTCACCATTGTGGGAATATCTGCATTGGTAGCGGAGATAACACGTATATCAACTTTCTTAGGAGAGCTCTGACCTAACGGTTCAAATTTATGTTCCTGAAGCACACGAAGAAGTTTAACTTGGCTTCCTAAATCCAATTCCCCTATTTCATCGAGAAAAATACTTCCCTTGTCAGCCATTTCGAATCTCCCTTTTCTTGAGGCAACAGCTCCTGTGAAAGCACCCTTAACATGGCCAAACATCTCGCTTTCGAACAATGATTGAGAAATTCCTCCTAAATTCACCATTACAAAGGGATTATCCCTACGTTTACTATTGGCATGTATAGCATTGGCAATTAGTTCCTTACCAGTTCCGTTTTCTCCTAAAATAAGTACGGGAGCTTCGGTAGGGGCTATTTTTTCCACGGTAGAAAGAAGTTCATTTAGTTCTTGGTTATTGCCTATTATCCCTCCTCTATCAAAACTTGATTTTGAATCTTCCGGACTATTTGAATTTAATTTTAAAGCAGTTTCGATTCTTTGTAACAAAACAAGATTATGCCAAGGCTTGGTTATGAAATCATAAGCACCGGCTTTCATACCTTCCACCGCCAAGTCTATACTGCCCCAAGCGGTCATTAAAATCACCGGAGTTTCAGGTTGGAATATCTTGGTTTTCATCAAGAGCTCGATCCCTTCCTGTCCATTAGTGCTACGACTGAAGTTCATATCCATTAGGATCAGGTCGTATTGCTTTTGCCTCACCTTTTGAATAGCCTCTTGAGGATTGCTTACAACTTCACAGCCATAACCTGCTTTCTTTAACAATAAACTTAAAGAAAGTCTTATAGCCTCGTCATCATCTATTATAAGAATCATCTGTAAAAACTGAAAGTGTAAAATTAAATTTTTAATTCGAGTATAGCAAAGTCATTTGATAAGGGATTCAATATCGCAATCTATGGGACATGCGTGTTCATAATCCCATAGAGTGAGACTCCGAATTTGATAATAGTAATACCAAAAAAGATATAACTCGTTCACATAATTCCTTCTTGCCTCATCTTTCTTAACTCTCGAATCATTCAAATCCAAAGTTGAAATTTTTCCTATCAAAAAAGTCTCTTCATTTGTTTCATACCTTCTTTGCGCTATTTCGTCAGCCCGTTTTGCAATCTGTACCTGTTGAAGTTGATTTCCATATCTTTCCACAAGGATAAAGAGATTCTGACGGAAGTTCATAGTTTCTTGCCTCACCTGACTCTCCACAAGCTTACGATTACTCTCGGCAACTTTCACTTGCCCTTTTCTGCGGCCCCAATCAACCAAAGGTATTTCAAAACCCAATTGCACCACTTGATTACTTTTGAGGTTATCATAACTTCCTCTGAAATAATGGTCAGTTCCTGTGTATCCAACCTGTGCGAATAAATTGATTTCCCTTTGAGCTCCTTTGGCCTTGGCAACTTCATAATCTGCTTCAAGTTGGAGCCTCATAATATTTTTTGAGAAACTGTTGTTGGTTTCAGCTCTATAGAGTGCATCGGCATAATTTATTTCTACCAAGGGAACTTCCGCCGGCACCTCTGCTTCTAATTCCGTGCCCTCATCAAAATCCAGAAAGGTAGTGAGCTGAAACATACTGTTTTTTAAATTACTTTCACAATCAGTCAACTCCGTGCGCGAGTCCAAAAGATTCAGTTCCATCTGTAAAAGATCGTTCTTGCTAATTCTTCCCATGTCTCTTTTCTCTAAAGCCACTTCGTAAAGTTTTTGGGCACTTTCAAGATTTTGACGGGCTATATCCAGATTTTCTTTTGCCAATAAAAATGAGAAATAATACTGGATGGCTGAAAGAGCCACATTCTCTGTGGCACTCATAAATTGAGCTTTTGCTTCCTCGTATCTAACAGGTTCAATTTTACGGTCCCATTTTATATTATTGACACCAAAAATGGGTTGAGATAGAGTCAAAGCTATAGGAATCGACATAAACTGATTGAAGGCACCGCTTCCGAGCTGACGATAAAAATCCAAAGAAGAATTCACAGCAATTTGTCCCCCGGTGAACCAAATATTCTGCATCAGTGATAGCTCCCCATTCAATTGTAGATAATTGTTTGAAACAAACATATAACTGCCGGATTCATCCATATAAGGGGAGTATTGCTTATGATAGGAGGGAACGGTTGCAGACAAGGATAGCTCCGGTAATAATTCCGCCTTGTAGGAACGGTAGCTCCAATATGCACTTTTCAATTGGTTTAAAGCCACTTCTGCGTCAACGCTGTTACTTCGTGCCCGCGTCATAGCATCTTGGAGAGTGAGGCACATGTTATGCCCCTCCCCTTTCACTCCCAAGATACTTAACCAAATATATAAGAAAACTAAAATTTTTCTCATTTCAAATTTACTTATCTTCACATTGGCATATGAATACTTTCATTCTTCCTTGACTGCTATTGCGGGTTCAATCTTCATGGCCCGATAAGCAGGATACCAAAGGCTCAGAATGACCCCTACAGCCATTAAGCCTGCTGTGGCTGCCTCAACGGCGAGAAATGCATACCATTCTTCTCCGGTTATTTCAACTATTTTACCGATAAAGGGCCATACACAAGCTGAGGTTAAAAAAATCCCTACCAATAGCAGTAATAATCCTTCTCCTATTACCCTTCGGAAAAGATCTTTATCCGTGGCCCCGAATGTTTTTCGTATCGCTATTTCACTTATTCTTTGCTGAACCCGAAACCAGAACGACCCAAGCAATCCCAAAAATATTGTTATCAGAAGAAAAGCTGAAATTCCCACCCTCAACCTATTATCAATTTTTTGGGGAGTATTCACCACTTCCCCCAAATCTGTAAGTCTTTGAAGATCGGTAAGAAATAAATTTCTTAGCCTTGTCATGGATCTGTCAGTTTTAAAATCTTCTTCAAACGCCTTTTCTTTTCCAGGCTTTACCTTCAAGGCTATATTTCCCCATGATGGTTTGTTACTATCATATGGATAAAGCACCATACCCTCATTTCTGGGTTCATAATCGGTTCTACGAATATTCTCAACTATGTCTCCCACTCTGGCAGGAGTCTCTACATCATAAAAAGAAATTTTCTTTCCTATCAATTCTTTAACATCACCAAATTTTTCTTCATAGATTTTATTTGGCGACAACAACACTTCACCTCTTGCGAGCATCGCCATAAGTTCTTTCTGAGTCTTACCTGTGGTGCTTTTAATATTCAAAATCTTTATGATGTCCGGTTGTGCTTTACGACAATTCGCATAATATTCCACCGAGTCAGGTTCCCCTTCGATTTTCATTAAGTTGCCCATAAAATTAAAATTGTATGGCAATGTATTATTGTGAAGACTCACATACTCAACATTTGGGTTATCTTTAAGTCTTTGCATAAGTTCATCCCGATCTTGATAATAATAAGCCTCATATTCTTTATTGTAGTCAGGGCTATTTACATTCAAGGTTCTGACTTCAATACTATAAACGCCTTCCGGGGAGAAACCTCTTGGTTCTAAAATTCCTTTGCTTTCTATCCAAGTCACCGATAACATTGCCCATATTGCCAATGCGATGACAGCCATCTCTAAAATCAACCACACATTAATTCTCCATTCGTATATCATCTGTTTTATCAATGCTCTTTTCATAAAATTCCCTCCTTTCATCTTGATTTAGCAATAGCATTAGCCGGCTCTATGGAAGCAGCCTTCCAGGATGGTACTGTAGCACTGAGAAGATTTAAAACAAAGCATGCACCAATCGCTATAAAGAAAGTAGTCCAATCAAAAATATTCCAAATTACAGGTGAGACATCAATCCTGATCATTGAATCACTCATAATATCAACATTGGTAATAAAATATTCACTCATAAACAATAGAAACAAAACGCTGAGACCAAGACCAATCAATCCACCAAATAGAGAAATAAGGAAGTTTTCCATAAAAATTTGTCCAATGATATTTCTCTTTTTTGCTCCAAATGCCCTTCTCACTCCTATTTCGGATATTCTATGACGTAAGCGACTACGGGTCATACTGCTTAGGTTGATGGCGGGGAGGAGCAACAAGAATGTATAATACAATCCTCTTTCAATTCTTTTTGCACTCACACGAGGGTTATTATTGCTACCAAAAGTGCCCGAGTTCAATTCCTCAGATGTATAGGGCTGATCATGATAAGAGAAATTTTTATTTTCTTTTTCACTAATTCGGTTAAGATCTTCATATCTTTTGGCTACCTGTTGCTTTACTAAACCCGAATCTATTCCTCTCTTTAATAATAATCTGACATTTGTATTCCCAAAGACTCCCTCATAATAGTTGCTTTTAGCTTCAGGTGTGAATGTGATAAACACATCGATTCCTCCATCAGGCAAAAGTGGATACTGATCTTCCACAACGCCTTTAATAATGTAGGGAGCATCGTCTATGTTTATTTCCCGGCCGGCAACATCAGTTTCGTTAAAAATTCTCCGGGCTAATGATTGGGTGATTATAACCAATTTCAATGCTGATGCAATTTCCTCTTTTTCAAAAGGGCTGCCGGAAACAAATTTATAGTCATAAATTTTCCAGAATTCATCATCCACACCCATTACTTCTGATGCTAATGATGTTTCGTTTCTTAATCCAACTCCCCATCTTCCCCAAATTATTTTTATAAATGAGATCCTTTCTACTCCATCAAGATCACTATATAGTTTTTTTGCGAGTTCGAAATCAATTCCCATGCCGCTTGCCGATGTTCCTTCACCATCTGAGAAATCAATTCCTTGTCCTGTCAATATTCTATCTCTTTCTGAAACAGGTGCAAGTTCAAGTTCTTTCAATCGGTCTGCCATAAAAATTGCCATAATCAGAAAAATAGCGAGAGCAGTACCGGATATGGACACCCAAGTCATCATCTTCTGATTTTTCAATTCATATAATATTTGCTTAATATAATTCATATGAAATGTAGTTGATATTTTTATTTTTTTAATTTACCTCCCCTGTTGAGTGGCTATAAGTTTGAAGGACAAGTAAATATCATTGTACCTGCCTGCCGTCGAAGAATCTTATTATTCGGTCGGTTTCACGGGCCTGATGTTCATTATGGGTTACCATCACTATGGTGCGACCATCCTCTTTATTAAGATAGTGAAGTATATCCATTACTTCCTGACCCATCTTTGAATCAAGGTTACCGGTAGGTTCGTCGGCCAAGATTATTTTTGGGTTACCAACGATTGCTCTGGCAATGGCAACTCGCTGGCATTGGCCACCTGAGAGTTGACCCGGGAAATGTCGCATCCTATGACTCAATCCTAACTTGGTAATCACCTCCTCAATTTTTTGGGATCTTTCCTTACGTGACAGTCCATTGCGATAAACTAATGGCAAAGCTACATTCTCAGCCACATTCAACGACGGGATAAGATGAAAGCTTTGGAAAACAAATCCTATATTTTGATTGCGAAATTCCGACAGTTGAGAATCTTTCATCTTTCCGGTGGCATCATCCATAATAGTCACAGAACCTGAAGTGGGAATATCCAACAATCCGATAATATTGAGAAGGGTGGATTTTCCACAACCTGAAGGTCCCATTATACTTACAAACTCACCTTCTCTAATTTCGATATTCACGTTTTCCAATGCCAAAGTCTCTATTTCCTTGGTACGGTAAACTTTGCTTATGTCAGTCAGTTTAATTATTTCCATATAATTTATTATTGATATTATGTTATTGTAGGTAAGGTGTTTACGTTTATTGCTGAAGCTATTTCAGCATAAACATTATAACACTAAACCCAAGATTGCTTCACTTCAGTGTCAAGGCTTTTCTTGACTTATAGTCTGTCATATCTGTTATTACTACCTCTTCACCCGGATTGACTCCACTTTTAACTTCCACAAAATCGAAATTGCTGTCCCCGAGTGTCATTGTTCTGCGCTCCAATTTATTGGGTGCTACCTTTACGAACAGTGAATATGTACCGGGTCCTTGAAAATACTGCCCGTTTGGAATTCTTACCACATTGTCATGAACGTCATAAACAACATTCAATTCAGTTCTCAATCCCGATCTTAATTTTTTATCACTATCGTTATCTATCAACACATTGAATTCCACCATTCCGTTTTGACTTTGAGGAGATATGCTGCTTATGTGACCTTCCAATATATTTCTGTTGAATCTTATTTTCACTGAGGAGCCAACAGATAATTTGCCTGCATTACCTTCCGCAATTTCAGCTGAAATTTTGAAATGTGATAAATCCGAAATCACTGCCAATCTTTCTCCGGCTCCTATACTGCTGCCTAATTCTTTGTTGAGAAAAGTCACAGTACCGTTTTTGGGTGACTTCACTTTTGCATCCTCCAAAGTTCTTTCCATCTCCAATAGGTTTCTTTGTGAAATGCTTTCCTCCAATTGTTTGCTTTTATATATGGCAGCATAGGCTTTTTTCTCATTCACCAATTGCATTTTCAACTGTTCCAATTCCAGAAGGCCGGTGGAATATGCTAGTTCGGCTTCCCGAATCCTGTCACCTGTGCCGCTTCCAATGCTGTCAAGCCTTCTTTCATTAGCCACTTCAGCTTTTAGATGGTTCACTGCCATTTCTTTTGTCTTGATTTTCATCTCCAGGTCAGTAAGGTAAGTTTCATTATTAAGCGCAGTCTGTTCCAATTCAATATTTTTCATCGACACTTCGTCAGCAAGTCTTCTCATTTCTGTTTCCGTAGATTCCAAATCCAACCTTAATAATGATTGACCGGCATGAACCGAATCACCCTCGTCACAATAAACTTCCATAATTCTTGTAGCAACGGGAGAGACCAATGCCTGTTCATACAAAGGAACTATTTTTCCGGTAGCTGAAACACTGCTCTCCAAAGTGGCTTTTTCAGCAATAGCGGTTTTAATTTTTGAAGCTTCAATACTATCATCGAATACAAATGAAAAAACTATAATCAGAGCAACAACCCCCAAAGCTGCCAAGCCCAATCTGAAATAAAGCTTCCTATATTCTTTCCTTTTTTCTTCTTTAGTTAATTCTCTATCCATTTTTTGATGTTTGTTAGCATCAAAATAACTTACAATGAGTGTGCCAAAACCACAACTCATTGTTTTATAATATTTTATAAAATTTAATGGTGTACGAAATCAAGACAGTTGTCCGAAATCGTACACCAATGACTTTATACCTGTCCCGGGCGTTGATAGCCTTTAAACGATAGTGCAAATTAAAGAAGTGAGGGCCGGTACATTTACATGACCAACCCTCACTCATCTATTAAGTCTTAATCCGGCTTTAACGAATAATCATATTATCTGACAAAGACTTTCTTACTGACATTATTGCCCACTACTATGTAGAGACCTTTGGCAAGAGTATTCTTCAAAGAATCAAGTTCAATATTTCTTTGGATCAATTGCCCGTTGATGCTATACACATCAACTCTTCCCTCGAGCACGCTCTCGATTTCCTCTATTCCTGTAGGAAGGTCATCATCGGAAACATACAAGCCGTAAACGGTGAGATCTTCTGCAGGCATGAGGTTATTTGCAGGCAGACCATACCATCCGTAGAATGTGTATCCCTCAACCGCGGGAGCTTCAAATTCAGGAATCTCCTCACCATACGTCAATTCTACACTTTCCACTTCTTCCGTCTCTTGGTTGCCCTCTTCATCCTCTTCACCGGTGAAAATTGAGTAAGTAAGCGTAAATACTTCCTTGATAAGTGAGCCATAAATGTTTACATTCTCAGCAGGCATGACTCCGTTTGCAGGAAGACCTGTCCAACCACTGAAGATATAACCTAACGGTACATAGATTTCAGGAAGAATGATTTCATCACCCGGATTATAATCTTTCTGATCACTCCATTCGTTGCCTTCAGCACCGGTGAAATAGAAGGTGGCTATATACGGATTCACAGTTACGGTGCAAGAGTCAGACAGGCCATTCACGGTAGTGGCGATGATTTCTGCTGTACCGTAACCGGTTGCTGTAACGACTCCGTTTTCTACTATTGCCACATTCGGGTCGGAAGAAGCCCATAAGAGTTCAGTGTCTGTCACATTAAACGGCATTAGGCTTGTTTGAATATTAACCTGATCGCCCACGTAAAGATTTAGATCTGTAGCGGGTGTCTCTATTGAAATAGAGGTCGCTTCCACAGGCACGACGTTGATGACGCAACCACCTGTTACAGTAGCCAACCGGGGAATACCAACCACAAAGGCGTATGTGCCAACCTTCTGAGGTGTGCAAACCACCTGACCGTTGAAAGGACTTGTATAAAGAAGGTCTTCACCGTCGGTGACAGCGAAATAGACATCTTTGTATGTGGTGTTATCAGGATAGGTCTCGGCGGTGATTGTCAATGTAGAACCAACTTCAACATCAACTGGACCGGTATATGGTTCGCCATTCACATAAAGGTTGATGTGAGTAGCAGTTACGGTTGCTTGTGGAGCTATATTGGCAAATTCACTCCAGCCTTCGGCAGTCTGATAGGCTTCTACTGAACCAGCCGGCACAAGCAGGATGGCATTCTGCAAGGCAGCTTCATTGAATACACCTTCTCCCATTGCCGGAGGAATGGTGGCGTATATGGTTATCTCTTCAAGCAAATCTGAATTAGCAAAAGCGGCGTCGCCTATCCCTTGTAAATATTTCGGAAGAGTAAGTGAAGTGAGCAGAGTATTGTCGATATAAGCTTCAGCAGCAATGAAAGCGGTGCAGAAACTGTTTTTCGCAACTCCAGGGATTTCCATGGAAGTGCGGTTGGGATATCGGGAATCATATTTTAGCGTTCCGAATGTTGTGGTTAAATCCACATCATATACATAAAAATCTGTTTCATTTGAATAAGGAGGCCAGTAGGTATAATCTTTCATAACGCCCTCTTCAAGTTCATAACCATTAATGCTGTCGAAATTCTGGAACACCGGATTCATGGCAAAATCAAATTCCTCACCCTTCCAAACCTCAAGGGCTATCCCTTCACCATCATTGGGGAAAGGGTTTTCTCCCGCCTGAAAATAACTTAATAACCAATCCAAATAAAGATTTTGTAATGAAGTGGAAGCAAAGGCATTATCTCCGATAGACTCAATATAGGCATCAAACTTGGCATCAGTCAAGGCGGTGCATTGATTAAATGCGTAATTCCCGATTGTTAAATGCGTATTACCGCTAAAAGATACAGAGGTAAGACCCGTGCAATTACTGAATGCGTAATTCCCTATTGATTCAATATGACCATACGTGTCAGTAGGTTTAATTTCAGTGATAGAAGAACATCCATAGAAAGCATAGTCTCCAACAATTTCTAAATGAGTTAAAGCTAAATTAATATTTGAGAGATTGCTACATTTATAAAATGCATAGGAGTTTATATTCTCTGTGTTTGAAGATAAGTTCACGGTTTCAAGAGAAGAGCAATATGCAAAACAATATGAAGGGATGGTTTCAAGATCTGAAGTATAATATAGATTTACACTTTTTAAATTTCCACACTTATAGAAAGCATAACTGCCCAAGGATGCAAGATCATCGCAGTCGTAAAGATCTACTGTTTCTAGTTTGGGGCAATATGCAAAAGCATATTTACCTATTGATTCCAAATATCTGCACTCATGAAGATCCACCTTTTCAAGGTTAGAGCACTCATAAAACGCATAGGAACCAATGGTTTTTAAATTCCGATTATCTCTAAAATTAACTTCTTTGATACCATCTATACAAGCAAACGCATAGCTTCCTATTTTTTCTATTGTGGATGGTATATTTATTTCATATATATATGTATTAGGATATTCGGCATAAAAAGCATACGAACCGATTATTTTCATACCTTCTTGCAAGGTTACTTTTTTAATCCTCGAATTCTTGAATGCTTCTTTACCGATTTCTGCATTACCGGGAATTATAATCTCATTAATCATAGTCCAAGAGAAAGCGCCCTCTCCGATATATGTAAGGGATTCGGGTAATTCTATAAGCTCGATTTCATGAAAGTTTCCGATAGACGAATCCCAAGTTTCTGAACCTATTTCATAGAAACACCAGTCACCTATTGTTGCCAGTTGACAATCGTCTTCAAATGACAATGAGTATACACCGGTGCTTCTATAGAAAAGTTTATCCGGCAAGGTTGTGGCCTTTCCTCCAATAGTAATATGATGAATTTTAGTTGTATCATAGAAAGGGCTATAGGTGCTTGAGAATGTAACATTTCTTCTTACAATAATATTGGGGAAAGGAAATTTATTCTTACCCAAATCAAGAGTTTTGTCGCCGCTTTCTATTAGCAGAGTGTCTACGGATCCAACGCATAATTTACCTTTGGAATCCTCCAACAAGCCGTCGGGTATTGCCTGCATGCCGCCCGGGATGATAAGCGTGCCGATTTCTGCTTTACTCAAACAACTAGATTTTGCTTCGGTTAATGTGGTAGGAAGGGTTAGAGATTCCACCTCTAAATTGTACAAAGTATAATAGTCTAATTTTTCCACTCCCTCAGGTATCACTAAGTTGTCTAATCTTACGGCATTGTCGAAGTCTCCGAGATAAAAGTACGGTGTCTTGGAAACATGAAGCGGATTGGCCTCAATATTCCAAAAATAGACATCACACCAAGCTTTGAGGCTTTCTTCATCCTCAAAATAAATAGATGCATTTTTCACTCCGTAGAAACCACCAGTTACAACCTGCAGAATATTTTTACCCCATCTGATACGTTTGAAATTGGTATATGCAAAAGCATGACTATCAATTGTGGTAAGATTATCCGAGAGATACAAATCTCCGGTGAGGTTTACACAACCATAAAATGCATGAGCTCCAACAAATTCTATAGATTTGGGTAGTGTGACAGCAGTGAGATTTGTATTATTTTCAAAGGCGCTAATGCCGATATAGATAATGGTATACGTCTCACCATTATAATTTACAGACCCCGGGATGTCAAATTTATTGATTTTGGTTTTCCCTTTGGCGTCATCATGATAATTGAATTTCTTGAGAGAGGCGGTTTTATTTTCGCTGTTTAATAGATAAGTGACGGAGTTGTATTGATCCAGTTCAACTGTGTACTCCAGATCTCCTTCAAATTCGTAAGCCGCTGCGGGCAACATGGCGCACACCAGCATCAAAAGGGTGAAAAGTAATTTTTTGTTCATGATATTTTGGTAAAATTTGATTTCTTAAGATGGATGGAAAATGCAAAGTTAATCAATATTATTGAGAATCCACTTTTCAAGTTTAATCAGGTTAATTGGGAAGAGGATTGTTGGAGGCGGAGTTTGAAATTAGAATTTCGATGAGATTTCTCTTTGTTTGCGATAGCGGTTTCCAAGGCTTTCTCCTCACCTATTATCACACACAATTTTTTTGCACGGCTTATTCCCGTGTAAAGCAGGTTCCTATATAACATAGGTCTATGTTCCGTAGTGACAGCCATTACCATATAATCGGTCTCCGAGCCTTGAAGTTTGTGGACAGTAGTGGCATAAGCCAAAGAAAGTTCACTAAGATCTTTTATATTATAAATCGATTTCTTACCATCATTAAAAGTGACTTCCAAAAATTTTTCCTCCTGATTCAAATTAGAAATCCATCCTACCTCACCATTATATATATTTCTTTGAGAAGAATTGGAAGTTTGCATCACTCTGTCACCTAACCTGAATCTTTTCAATCCCCTTTTTAACTCCGGTGCATTAGGATTAATTCTTTCTTGAAGATCTATGTTAAGTTGTTTTGCTCCCAGGGGACCCTCCTGCTGAGGAGTCACAACCTGGATATCTTTAGGCAGGATTCCAGTGTAGGATGGTATTTCCACAGAGACAAGAGAGAGCAATCTGTCATGTATATTCTTGGTATTTTTTTCCTCTACGAAAATGAAATCATTGCTGGGAACTTTATCGGGCAACTCTCCATCTTTTATGGCCGAAGCATTTGCTGCGATAAGACTTCCTTCTCTCTGACGGAAATTCTCAGTAAGATTAATTACCGGTATTTCTCCTGATTCTATCATATCATTGAGGACATTCCCCGCACCTATAGCAGGCAACTGATCAGTATCACCTACCAGCACAACCTTTGTCTCATCCTTCAACGCTTGAAGAAGGTGATTGAACAATACCTGTTCCAACATTGATGCCTCATCAATAACCAATATATCTGTGTCGAAATGTTTGTTCTTATATCCTCTTCCCATTGAATATCCCAGAAGCCTGTGGATAGTTTTCGCTTCCTCGCCTGTGAGATCCGACATTCTTTTTGCAGCACGGCCGGTTGGAGCTGCAAGAACAACTTTTTTATCCATTCCCAAGAGAAGATTAATTATGCCTTTAACTGTTGTTGTTTTGCCAGTGCCCGGACCTCCGGTAATAATGGTAACCTTATTTTTCAACACAGTTTCAATAGCCTTCCTTTGGTCTTCGTTTAATTTATTTCCATAGATATCCTTTTCAGGTATAGGAACATATTCAATAATTTCCTCCTTTTTCCCAATCAGTGTTTTTATTTTTTCTGCCGCCTCCTCTTCAGCTTTAAAATAAACGGGAAGATATAAACCGTCAAGACTTTTGATAATACGTTCATTATCAATCAAAGTCTCAATTTCCGGCTTTATTTTATCTTCTTCAACTTTACTTAGTCTTGAAGCTGTCTGCAAGGCTTGTGCCTCTGTGGCAAACATATTCCCTTCTTCAGCGTAGAATTTCACTGCTGTAAGTATCGCACCTCGTAATCTTCTTGGATCGTCGACGGGAATATTCAAAAACCTGCCGATTTTATCTGCTGTAAAGAATGATAATTTCCAAACATTCTCAACCATGTCATACGGATCCCAAATCAGCACTTTCTCCAGTCTTTTACCATAGTGGGATACGATTTTCTCCACCTCGACATCTTTCAATCCGGAGGAAAATAAGAACACCATGAGAGGTACAGGTACTTTCAAACTATTTATACTTTCTACAAACTCATTTATTTTATTTTCTCCAAGACCGGGAATTTCCTTAAGTTTCACACTAAAATCAAAATCCTGATTTAGAATATCTTCACCAAACTTTTCCACAATCTTTTTTGCGAATACTTTCCCTATTCCTTTAGTGTAACCACTTGCCAAGAAAGCCTCAAGACCATCTAAAGTAAATTTATTTATTTCTGCTTTTATCATGATATATAACTTTCCTATATAAAATAAACAATCCTTCTTTTAGCTGGTTTGATAAATAAATTTATTGGTTGAAATATGTTTACACGAAAAGAGATCCCAGATAATTATCATAAAAGATAGCTTTCCGGATATTTAAATTTCATTCAAATCTACTTTTCATAAACTTAGCAGGATGAGAAAAGGCTAAAGAAAAGAAACTGAAGATGCAGGGATTGTAGTAGGAAAGTGTAAACTTTTAATCAAATGATTATATATTTAAATTTAAAGGAGGAGGAGTTATTTCCAAAATCTTTAAATTTGTAAAATCTTAAAAACTAAAACCTAATAGTTATTAAAATATTATGAAAGCATTATTTATCAATGGAAGTCCCCATGTAGACGGATGTACTAAAAGAGCACTTTTGGAAGTAGAAAAGGTGCTGAAAGCACATGGAATAGAAACAGATTGGATAGAGGCGGGCACAAAAGATATCAGAGGGTGCATAGGTTGCTATTACTGTTTTGAGCACCACAAATGCGTTTTCAATGATATCGTGAATGAGTCGGCACCCAAATTGGCTGATGCAGATGCAGTTATTATTGGAACTCCTGTTTATTATGCCGGACCTAACGGACAATTACATTCCTTCCTCGACCGCCTTTTCTTTAGCACCATTTCAACTGTCAATAAAACCATGAAGGTTGGTGCTACAGTGGTTTCATCCCGAAGAGCAGGATCTACAAGCACCTTTGATGATATCAATAAATACTTCTCCATTTCTTCCATGCCAATCGCTTCAAGCACATATTGGAACGAAGTTCACGGACGTACGAAGGAACAGGTGGAACAAGATCTCGAAGGTCTTCAAACTATGAGAAACCTTGGCAACAACATAGCTTTCTTATTAAAGGCTATAGAAACACAAAAAGAGAAAGAAGGAGGCTTGCCACTCCAAGAACGACAAGCTCGTACTGATTTCATTAGATAAAAGTTGGCAACATTTCGTGGAAGTTTGAAAAAAGGGATGGAACAAAGTCGTTCCATCCCTTTTAAATACTTATTTAGTTGATTGTTTAACTCAAATGCTTATGGCTGAACTTTACGTACCTCTTTTTCATCGGCAGAGAGTTCAGGATCCACTCCCCAGTTAGCTACAGAAAGACGTTTGTAGTTGTTGTAGCGCCAGCGAGCGTTATCTTCGGCCGCCTGGAAAAGTTCTTCAGCCTCTTCGGGTTGCATCTTGAAGAGAGATGCGAAACGAACCTCACCTTTGAGATAATCCTTGAATTTGCTCCAATCCGGTTCTTTGCTATCCAGAGTGAAAGGATTTGTACCGCTGAGTTCGTTGTCCGGATTATAACGCCAAAGCTGCCAGTAGCCACATTCAACAGCTTTTCTTTCTTCTTCCTGAGCCCTTCCCATACCGGCTTTAATACCATGGTTGATACAAGGAGCATACGCAATAACCAACGACGGGCCATCATAAGCTTCAGCTTCACGGAGAGCTTTCAAAGTCTGGGCATTGTCTGCACCCATAGCAATCTGAGCCACATAAACATAACCATAAGTTGTAGCCATCAAACCGAGGTCTTTCTTCCTTATTCTCTTACCGGCAGCTGCAAACTTCGCAATAGCTGCAATAGGAGTTGATTTTGAAGATTGACCACCTGTATTTGAGTAAACCTCAGTATCGAGAACAAGAATATTTACATTCTTACCGGAGGCAATCACATGGTCAAGACCACCATAACCTATATCGTAGCTTGCGCCGTCACCACCTATGATCCATTGGCTACGCTTAGTGAGATAGTTCTTTAAATCAACAACTTTCTTGCACAATTCGCATCCACAAGCTTCAGCTTCGGCAACAAATTTTTGTCCGGCTTCGCGGCTCTTGTCACCATCTTCCTTAACATCAAGCCATGCCTTTGCTGTGGCCTTCACGCTGTCGGAACATTCTGTGCATTTATCTATCTTATGGCAAAGATCTTCAAGGCGAGCACGCATCTTTTCATATGCTACATGCATACCTAAACCAAACTCGCAGAAGTCTTCGAAGAGAGAGTTAGCCCAAGCAGGTCCGTGACCTTTTTCATCTTTACAATATGGAGTGGAAGGAACAGAGCCGGAATAGATAGAACTACAACCGGTTGCATTGGCCACAATTTCATGGTCACCGTAAAGTTGGGTAATAAGTTTCACATATGGAGTTTCACCGCAACCTGAACAAGCTCCTGAGAATTCAAAGAGAGGAGTGGCGAACTGGCTGTTCTTAACATTAGCTCTGATATCAACGAGATTTTGTTTAGAAGCCACTTCGTTTACACAATAATCCCAATTCTTCTGTTGGTCGAGCTGGCTTTCCTCATGTTTCATCACGAGAGCCTTTTCTCCCTTCTTACCGGGACATACGTCAACACAGTTTCCGCAACCCAGACAGTCGAGCACGTCAACTTGCTGCACGAATCTCATACCGGCAAATTGCTTACCGATAGCGGGTAAAGAATGGTCTTCGCCAAATGGGGCATTTTCCATTTCTTTGGCATCAAGCACGAAAGGACGAATTGCAGCGTGAGGACAAACATAAGCACACTTGTTACACTGTATACAGTTTTCAGGCAACCATTCCGGCACAAAAGCAGCTACACCACGTTTTTCATAACGTGCAGTGCCTTGTTGCCATGTTCCATCCGCATCATCCTTGAAGGCAGAAACAGGAAGAAGGTCACCATCCTGGGCATTGATCGGGAAGACCACATTACTGATGAATTCCGGCACGTTCTTTTCAACCTTTTCGTCGTCCGGAAGGTTAGCCCAAGCCGGATCTACATCAAGTTTCTTATACTCACCGCCACGATCAACTGCCGCATAGTTCATATTAACGATGTTCTCACCTTTCTTGCCATAACTCTTCACAATAAATTTCTTCATCTGCTCAACAGCAAGATCAACAGGAATAACTTCTGTGATACGGAAGAAGGCACTCTGTAGGATTGTATTTGTACGATTACCAAGACCGATTTCCTGAGCAATCTTGGAAGCGTCCATGTAATATACGGTGATATTGTTCTTAGCGAAAAGTTTCTTCACTTTGTTCGGAAGATTCTTAGCCAGTTCTTCACCTTCCCAGATTGTGTTCAATAGGAAAGTACCGTTAGGCTGTAGACCACGGCATACATCATACATATGAAGATAAGCCTGAACGTGGCATGCCACGAAGTTAGGAGTATTCACTAAGTAGGTGCTACGAATTGGTTCATCGCCGAAACGGAGGTGAGAACAGGTGAAACCGCCTGATTTCTTTGAATCGTAGGCAAAATATGCCTGACAATATTTGTCGGTGTTATCGCCTATTATCTTGACAGAGTTCTTGTTTGCACCTACTGTACCATCAGCACCAAGGCCATAGAATTTAGCTTGGAACATTCCCTTTTCAGAAATGTTGATCTCAGGCAATAAAGGAAGAGATAGGTAAGTCACGTCATCCTCGATACCTACAGTGAAACCATTCTTTGGTTCAGCAAGTTTCAAATTGTCGTATACTGAAAGTATTTGAGCGGGTGTGGTATCTTTTGAACTTAAACCATAACGTCCACCCACTATCAATGGAGCATTATCCTTACCATAGTAGCATTCCTTGACATCCATATACAAAGGTTCGCCATTTGAACCCGGTTCTTTAGTTCTGTCAAGAACTGCGATACGTTTAGCAGTCTTAGGAACGGCCGATAGGAAATGTTTAGCTGAGAAAGGACGATACAAGTGAACACTTACGAGACCCACTTTCTCACCTTTTGCACGAAGATAATCGATAGTTTCACGGATACATTCAGTAACTGAACCCATGGCTATAATCACTCTGTCGGCTTCAGGATCACCATAATAATCAAAAAGACCATATTTACGACCGGTGATCTTGGAGACCTCATCCATATATTTCTCCACGATTTCAGGCACCGCCATATAATATGAATTGCATGCCTCACGATGCTGGAAGAAAACGTCGCCATTTTCAGCCATACCGCGGGCCACCGGAGCCTCAGGGTTCAAAGCGCGGTTGCGGAATTCTGCCACAGCCTTCATATCGAGAAGCCCTGCAAGTTCGTCTTGATCTATGGCCTCAATCTTCTGGATTTCGTGGCTTGTGCGGAAACCATCGAAGAAGTTAAGGAATGGCACACGGCTTTTATAAGTAGCGAGGTGAGCAACTGCAGCAAGGTCCATAACTTCCTGCACACTACCTTCACAAAGCATAGCGAAGCCTGTCTGTCGAGTAGACATAACGTCTTGATGATCGCCGAAAATACTCAAGGCATGAGAAGCCAGAGTACGAGCAGAAACATGGAATACGCAAGGAAGAAGTTCACCTGCAATCTTATACATGTTAGGAATCATAAGGAGAAGACCTTGTGAAGCCGTGAAAGTAGTAGTCATTGCACCGGCTTGAAGAGAACCGTGTACTGCACCTGCAGCACCCCCTTCACTCTGCATTTCTTGAACGGTGACCGTTTCGCCAAAAATGTTCTTTCTTCCGGCTGCCGACCAATCATCAACATATTCAGCCATTGTGGAAGAGGGGGTGATAGGATAAATAGCCGCAACCTCTGTAAACATATAGCTGATATGCGCAGCAGCCTGGTTGCCATCGCATGTCAGGAATTGCTTTGCTTTGCTCATAGTTTATGTTTTATTTAGTTTTAAGTTATTTTGTTTCTATTCTTTAATGTGGTTTATCTTACGCTTACACTTAAGGTGCAAAGATAAGAAATTTCAATCATTTTGTCAAAAGCCTTATCTTTCTCTTTTCTCCTTTTAATTTCTTTCCTTCAGCCATATTCAATATTTCGGGCACTGACTTTTCTTTGACTGCCACCAGAGAATAATGATCGAAGACATTTATCTTTCCTATATCTGAAGCAGCGACATTACATTCTTTTATTAAGAATCCCAGGATGTCACCTCGAGATAACTTTTCTCGTTTGCCTCCCGAAATATATAGGGTCATGAATTTTTGTGAAAGGTCAGCTTTCTTATTGGAATCGAGGACAAAATCGCCATCAGGATTTACAAACTCCTTTAGTTGTTCCTCGGGACCTACCAAGAGATACACATCTCCTTCCTCATCCACACGTGCAGTCCTACCATTTCTATGCACAAAAGATTCTTCTGTGAGTGGTTGATGATAGTGTATCACCGACTTCACTTTTTCTATATCCAGGCCTCTTGCAGCCAAGTCGGTTGCAATCAACACCGGACGTGCACCGCTATTGAAGAGGGCCACCGCCGTCTCCCTGTCTTTTTGTTCCAAAGCACCATGATATAACACAGCTGCCACTTTATTTTTACGTAGGAACTCATAAACACGTTCGGCACTCTCTCTATGATTTACAAAAATCATAGTTTTTTCAAGCGCATCCTTATCATAGTTGATATTATGAAGGAGAGTCAAAAGTCCATCAAGTTTGTCATTGCTATCTGTGATGACTTTTCGGATATTCATTCTTTCTCTCACATCAGAAGAATTAGAAGAATAATCCACTGTGACCGGGTTATCAAGTTTAAGGAAATCAGGAAGCACGTCAGATTTGGTTGCTGAAGTCAAGATGATTCTGCTGACATTCTTTAATCTTTTCATCAGTTTGCTCATTTCCTCTTCGAATCCAAGTTCCAAAGTTTTATCGAATTCATCAAGCACAAGCAATCTCACAGGCAATAATTCAAGGTTATGTCTCACAGAATGGTCAAGGAGACGACCCGGAGTAGCAACCACAATATCAGGAGTCACCTTAAGCGAATTCACTTCATCCTCAACAGAATGTCCACCATACAATGCCACCACACGGAAAATTTTACCGGCTTCCCGCATCACCCCGGCAATCTGAATCACAAGTTCACGTGAAGGCGCAATAACCACACACTGAATTCGTCCTGTGGAAGGTTTCATCATTTTCAGGAGCGGCAAAGTAAAAGCCAAAGTCTTTCCACTACCCGTGGGGGAAAGAAGAATGATGTCTCTACTCTCGGTCGCCATAGCCATCATTTCTTTCTGCATTTCGTTGAGATTCTCAATACCGAGTCTGGTTTTAATTCCTTCCAATATTTCTTTTTCTTTCATGGCTTTGATGTTGGTGTTGGACTATGTTTAAAATCACTAAAACAGTAACTGTCAAGAAATCAAAGACCAATCGATAGAATGGGCGAACCGCATTCTCAATTCATGGCGCGTCATATTGATTTCCTTATCATTTAATGTTATGGGATGCTTTATTTTTTCATTTGGAGAATCTGAGGCACCCGGCGAAAGGAGCAATTTTGTTCCGGCAAGCACTGACAATGCAGCTTCACGAGCCCTTGAAAGGATCTGGCCGTCACGAGCCAAATTAGCAACTCTCAAAGTAAATGGCATTCCGCTTTGCATGGTTCCTTCCATGTCACCCGGTCCGCGCATTTTCATATCGGCTTCTGAAATCAGGAACCCATCTGTGGTTTCCGCCATTATAGCTAATCTTTTCTTTGTCTCAGCACCCGATGTCTGTTTTCCCATTAATACACAATAACTTTGTTTGGCACCTCTTCCCACTCTGCCCCTCAATTGATGAAGTTGAGAAAGACCAAATCTCTCAGCATTCTCAATCACCATAACAGTGGCATTAGGGACATTAACCCCAACCTCTATCACAGTGGTTGCCACCATTATATTTGCCTCACCTTTCACAAAGAGATCCATCTGCCGTTCTTTTTCCTCAGGTTTCATCTTGCCATGCACATAGCAAACCTTATAACCCACAAAGGTGTCACATGCACGTTGGTACCCGAGTTCAAGGCTCTTAAGATCGAGCTTTTCATTATCCTGGATCAAAGGATATACGATATAAACCTGCCTCCCCTGTTTTAATTGACTGAAGATAAGGTTGTCAACCTCAACCCTCGAGCTATCCCATCTCACAAGAGTATTAATGGGGGTTCTCCCGGGTGGCAACTCATCGATTACCGATACATCCAAGTCCCCGTAAACAGTCATAGCCAAAGTGCGAGGTATGGGAGTGGCTGTCATCACCAACATATGGGGAGCCGTGTCTCCCTTCTTCCACATTTTAGCCCGTTGTGCGACACCAAAACGGTGTTGTTCATCAATGACAACAGTACCCAATTTTTGAAACTGCACATTATCTTCAATGAGAGCATGAGTACCAATCAGTATATCAAGAGAACCATTTTGCAAAGCTGCATGTATCAGTTTTCTATCCTTTTGCCGAGTACTACCGGTTAATAGAGCCACAGAAACTCCACATTTAAGGGCCCAATTACTGATGGTTTCATAATGTTGTGTAGCCAATATTTCGGTGGGAGCCATGATTGCCGTCTGGAACCCGTTGTCAATAGCCATAAGACAAGTTAAGAAAGCCACCATGGTTTTCCCGGAGCCCACGTCCCCTTGAAGAAGGCGGTTCATTTGTCGCCCCCCCTTCATATCCTTCCATATTTCCTTGAGCACTCGTTTCTGAGCGCCGGTCAATTCAAAGGGCAATCCATTGGCATAAAATCCATTGAACTTCTCTCCTATTTTACTGAATGGATATCCCTTAATCTTGGCGCCACGTTCCATTGAAAACCTTAGAATATTCAATTCGATATAATATAATTCCTCAAACTTGAACCTTTCTATGGCTTTCTGCAAAGTTTCGTGGGATTGGGGAAAATGCATATTAACCAATGCCTCTTTCAGTGGCATGAGATGATAACGTTGCATTATTTCAGAGGGCAGAGTCTCAGGAAGGGACCGGAACCCCGGATTCTTTATCACTTCTTCCACCATTCGGCGGAAAGTGAGGACACTAAATCCCTTTTTTCTTAAACCTTCTGTGATAGTGTATACACCCCTAAAACCGATAGGAGGTTTTTCAGGGTTGTAAATTTCCACTTCAGGATGCGCTATGGAATAAATATTATGATAAAGAGAGGGTTTACCGAAGATCACATATTCCACTCCGGGCTTATATTGTGAAGAAAAATATTTAAGATTATTGAACCAAACGGTTTCAATCATTTTCCGGCCATCTGTAAAGAGCCCTCTAAGTCTTTTCCTTGCACCTTCTCCCTCGGATGAGAAACTTATAAACTGGCCCTTGATTTGTAAAGCCGGAAGATCCTCACCTTGAAGATCGGCAATTTGGTAAAATCGACTGCGGTCAACATGACGGAAAGGGAAATAGTAAAGGAGGTCGCGAAAATTCGCAACCCCCGTCTCTTTCGAGAGGGTATTGGCACGAGCCTCACCCACTCCCTTCAGGAATTTTATGTCATTATCAAAAAACTCAGGCATCTTGGCCCATCAAAACTTTGGCAATTGCCATATCTTTGGGATTGGTAATCTTTATATTATCGTAGCTCCCCGGAAAGAGAGAAATATGATGTCCGGCGTTTTCCATCACCGCTGCATCGTCGGTGAAAACCCTATCACCCGCTTTTTTATACGCTTCCTTCAATAAGGAAGTCTTAAAGATTTGAGGAGTCTGAACGGCTACATACCTTTCCCTGTTGACGCTCTCGCTTTCTTGCGGATTGAACAAGTATCTTAAAGAATCAGTTACTGACACCACAGGGATCACGGCATTTGTCTCTTTCACCTTCTCCCACCCCATAGAAATAGTTTGTGGAGACACCAGCGGACGAGCACCGTCATGGACAGCTACATAGGAATCATCAGTTACCAACGACAAACCATTTATTACGGATTCTCCGCGGGTTTTCCCTCCCACAGCTATTTCATGATCAAAGCGTTCATCAGCGGGAAGCGTTGAAAAAAAATCCTTCCATAAGGAAATAAATTCTTGTGGCAATACCAATACAAGGCGAGTGTCGGGATCTTCTTCCTTAAATGCATTCATCGACCACCAAAGGACCGGTCGTCCACAGAGGCTTCTGAACTGTTTTGGTATTCCTCCACCCATACGTGTACCGGAACCCCCTGCCACAATCACAGCATATTTCCTCATCCTCAGATAATCATACTGTGATGATTACATATTCATACCGCCGTCAACTTGTATAACTTGGCCGGTGACATAAGATGCCATATCGGAAGCCAAGAATACAGCAACCTCTGCGATATCTTCCGGTTTTCCGGCACGACGCAACGGAATTTTCTTAGCCCAGTCAGCCCTTACCTCTTCAGGGAGCGCAGCAGTCATAGCAGTTTCGATGAAACCCGGTGCAATAGCGTTAGCACGGATGCCCCGTGAACCAACTTCCTGTGCTATACTCTTTGCCAATGCTATCAAACCGGCCTTTGAAGCCGCGTAGTTAGATTGTCCGGCATTACCGTGAACACCAACCACAGAAGCCATGTTGATGATACTTCCACTCTTCTGACGCATCATTATCGGCAAAATCGCATGGATGAAATTAAAGGCAGATTTAAGGTTCACGTTGATTACGGCATCCCATTGGCCTTCGCTCATACGCATCATTAGACCATCTTTTGTGATGCCTGCATTGTTAACAAGAATATCAATTTTACCGAAATCTTCATGCACCTTTTTAACCACTTCTTCGGTCTGCGCGAAATCCGCTGCGTTTGAAGCGTATCCAATGCATTTTACACCTAAAGCCTTTATTTCGTCTTCTGTCTGTTTTCCGTTTACATCAATCACGAGATCCGTGAAAGCTATGTCGGCTCCTTCAGCAGCAAATCTGAGTGCAAGAGCCTTACCGATACCTCTGGCAGCTCCTGTAATCAAAGCCACCTTTCCTTCTAATAAACCCATTGTGTATAATAATTATATTTTAATTATAAAGCATCCGCAAGAATATCCACCTCCGAAGACCATTAAAGCAATGATATCACCTTTTTTAAACTCACCTTTGTGTTGAGAAAGCACCAAAGGAGCGGAAGCAGAACCGGTATTACCCAATTCTTCTATATTGTTAATAAATTCATCCAAAGGTTTCCCAAGCTGATGAGCTACTTGAGCTACAATCCTCTTATTAGCCTGGTGACAAATAAACTTAGTAATGTCGTCATGCGACAAGTTAGTATGCTCCAAAGCATTATTTAGAGCATATATCATATATCTACACGCGTTTATGAAAACGTCTCTACCATCCGGCATGGAGATACCGTCTTCTCCCGGACGTAGCTTCACGCCTCCGGGACCCTTACCAACATCGCCAAGGCCTTCGGTGAAAATATCCAGAATCTCGATATCATCATCTCTTTCTTTTTCTTTGCTGACAAAAAAGGCTACGGCAGCATCACCCCAAAGATGTCCGCATTTGGGGTCTTTCTCATTGCTGTAGTAGGTGTTGTGCTCGCTGCAAATAATCAAAGCTCTTTTGGCTTTACCCATAGCGAAATACCCCTCAGCAATTTCAAGGCCATTGATAAAAGATGAACAGGCAGCTGAAGCATATACCACTTTAGCATGTTTAATCGCATATTTCTGCTGAATCACATGAGCGGTGGTTGCGACACTGTCATACACAGCATAATAAGCGCCCACAATCAAGTCTACCTCCTTGATATCATATGGGAGGTTTTTTAAGGCATTCTCCACGGCTTCCTGTGCCATAGTGTCGCAATTTTCATCAGCCTCAGCCTTTGAGCGTGTGGAAATGCCGGTGCGTTGGAGTATCCAGTCGGGAGTCAATCCATTGACTTTCTCAAAATATTCATTCGGTACTCTTCCGGAGGGGACATAATGTCCCATAGCGTTGATATACATAGGCGTGTTTTATACTGTTACAGTCTTTCTATCTACAGTCATCTCTTCCTTTTTACATTCAATTCCAAAAAGGATAAGACGGGTGATATATTTTTTCAATTGATCTGGCGAGACTCCCTCTTTAGAGATATTATCTCTCACATAAGGCACATCAAGGCCGTGGAGCGTATGAGTGATCACCAAAGAGGCGGCATTTAAGTCATCTATCACAAAAACCTCTTGTTTCACTCCTTCTTGAAGAATTTCCTTAAGGAGCAATGATTCTTTATCGGTGATAAGTTTTCTTGCACGGTCTACTTTTCTTACATCTCTAAAAAATCCGGCACGTAAAGAACCGTTACGAGACACGATTTCACTCATGGTCTCAAACCGGCAATCGATATACTTCACGAGTTTCTCCTGAGGAGAGATTTTCATTGCCACCACTTTCTTTAGGCGACTCAAGAGTTCCTCCGTCTCGCTTGCAATCACAGCATTGAAAATCTCGCGTTTGCTTTTGAAATAGGTATAGATAGTGCGTCGGCCCTTGTCTGAGGCAGATGCGATGTCGTTCATGGTAGTGTTTTCGACACCTTTTCTGGCAAATAATTGTCGAGCTACTTCTATAAACCTCTCACGGGTTTTTGAAACCATATGCTATAGCGAAATCATCAAAACAAATAAAATCGGGATGCAATTTGAGAAATAAATGCACACTTCCAATTATAATGAGCAAATTTAAGGAATATTTTTCATTTTCAACCCTTTCAGCATAAAAATTATATTATATCATAGTATTATTTGGCAATCTCGTTTTTTTGTTTTAAATTTGCACTCGTATTACATCGCGGGGTGGAGCAGTGGTAGCTCGTTGGGCTCATAACCCAAAGGTCGCAGGTTCGAGTCCTGCCCCCGCCACCAAGAGGCACATCCCATAGATGTGCCTCACTTTTTATGGAAATAGTATACGAAGACAATCATATAATCATAGTAAACAAGGCTCCCGGTGAAATCGTGCAGGGGGATAAAACAGGCGACCTTCCCCTTTCAGAATTGATAAAGCAATATATTAAAGAAAAATATAATAAACCGGGGAATGTGTTTTGCGGAGTGGTGCATCGAATAGATCGTCCGGTGGCCGGGTTGGTTATTTTTGCTAAGACTTCAAAGGCTTTGGAACGTCTTAATAAAATGCTCCGTGACGGTGAGATACATAAGACTTATTGGGCTCTGGTGGAAGGAAACGTTCAAAATCAGGAAGCCACTTTACGCAATTTCCTTAAAAATGACGGACGTATTAATAAAACTTATATTTCTACAGAAAAGGATCCGGATGCAAAGGAATCAATCCTCAATTATAAAACCATAGCCAAGGGTGAAAGATACACAATTCTTGAAATAGAATTATTAACCGGAAGAAAGCATCAGATCAGAGCACAGTTATCAGCTATAGGGCATCCTATAAAGGGAGATTTAAAATATGGAGCTAAAAGAAGCAACAAAGACGGCAGTATTTCCCTTTTGGCTCACAAAATTGAATTTATTCACCCTGTATCCAAACAATTCATATCTTTAGAAACTCCTATCCCCACGGAATTCTCCAAGATCCTAAGTCAGAAGCCTTAAGAGGCAGAAGGAGTTAATAATAGTTCAGATAATTCGTTTGATAAGGCTATTGTGGATTCGAGATTTTTAATAAATGCTTTACGCTTCTTGAGACTGATCAGATATATGGGATAACCAACCGGTATAAACCATTTCAAGATTACGGCAAGCCAATGAGGCTGAGAAGGAGTAAGCAAGAAGGTATCATATATCCATGGATAGTCCGACAATTTATCAACAACATTATTGTTGCGACAGTCTGTTAGGTATTCCACTGTTGATTCAAGATATGACCCTGTGGTTTCTATTTCTTTACCCAAACCATTATCGTTCCAGAATTCTTTATATATAACTTTATGTTGTAATTTAGAAACAAGGCTTTGACACTCCTTTATAAGATTAGACAATCTTTCCAACGCCACAGGAACTGATATCTCGTTAATGACCACCTCTTTTCTACCGATACTTCTGGGCAATCTGACACCCCGCAATTTCCTGATTAATTCCTTGTAGCTGTCTGGATTGAACACCGCAGAATCGTTCATGGCCTTGTAAGTGACGTAAATTCCCAAAGGTGCAAGTATGAATGTAGATAGCCATATACCTATCCAAACTTCCCATCTACCATCCCTTGCCATTTTATAGCCGGTGTTATCGATGATATAATAGAAAAGGAATAGCAATACAGAAATAACCAGAGGAGTGCCGAGGCCGCCTTTGCGAATAATAGCACCCAAAGGAGCACCAATGAAGAAGAAAATGAGACATGCCACCGAAAGAGTATATTTCTTTAGGAGTTCAATTTGGTGACGCCGTATGCTCATTTTGTCGTCGGCAGTGACAGCTGCTTTAAATTGAGCCTCATTTACATGGCGTTTCGACAAGGAGAGAGCATTTTCAAACAATCTGTCTCTTTTATCAAATGGCACACTACTCAACAAGGAATCCAAATTCAATGGTGCTAAAACCTCTTCTTCTTTTTCCTCCTTCCCTTTAACATTACTCTCCTTAATAGATGTGGAAGAGGAAGAAACAGTTCCTGAAGTATTCCCTGATCGTTTAGATGAGGATAAAGATGGTTCATTTGCATGAGTTTCCTGCACGAAAGTTGGTTTCCCGGTTTTACGGTTCACAAGCAGAGGGAAAGCATTTCTTCTTAGATCGTTGGCATATATAACACCGGTCGAGTCGATCCTATTGGTTACTGAATCTATTGTATGTTGAAGCTCCACGATGTTTTTCCCTACATATTGACTTCTAATGCCCCCTTCGTCCATTCGGTTGAAGTTGGCATCAAATGGGATTAGGATCTGTTTGTCTAAAAAAGATTCTCGTCGGAAAGGCACATTCTTATCAAGAGCTTTCTGTTCGCGAAGATTTTCGAATTGCTCGCCGGTGAACAGATGTAAATAGAGATATTTCATATCTCCGGTGAATGCCATTCTACCGGAATCGGCAAGAAGAATAGTGGCATTGTCCCCACCCCGAGTCACATCATATATCATGACGTCGTAAAGCATACCGGTGTCGGGATTTTTTTTCTGCACCAAAAGATTATAACCGGGAATCTGGTCATAGAAAACACCTTCGGGGATTTCAACTTCCGGAGATTTCTGACGCATTGAGAATAGCAGTGTCCACATCTTTACCTGAGCGGGAGGTAAAGCATAATTCTGAAAAAAGAAAGCTCCAATAGAAATCAAAGTAATCAAAACAATCAATGGTCGCATAGAGTGGACCAAAGAAATTCCGGAAGCTTTCATAGCAGTTAATTCGAATTTCTCTCCGAAATTTCCGTAGGTCATAAGACTTGCCAGCAAAATAGCCAAAGGGAGGGCCATTGGTACCATCGAGACGGCTGCATAGAAAAACAACTCCCCTATCAAAGAAAATGGCAAACCTTTACCAACAAGATCATCTATATGCTTCCAAAGGAACTGCATGAGCACGATGAAGAGGACGATGAAAAATGTCATCGCAAAAAGCGGCAGGAAGCTTTTCAAAATGAAGACATATAATCTCTTCACCAATGCCATAAACGAGAAGTCAAAACTTAATGATTGAAATTAAAATAGATACTTAGGTTACTTAGAAGAATCTATATCTTGGATCAAAGTTTCAACAGCAGTACGGAGCTGATTGTCCTCCCCGTTCATAATCTGCTCCGGAGAATTAAGCACAAATACATCGGGTTCAAGCTGAGTGTTTTCGAGGTAACTACCATCAGGCAGCTGATAACCGGTTACGGGTATACCGAATACCATCGTGGGATCCTGCATTGTCACCCAATTGACCGAAGTCATTGTTCCCGGCACCGGAGCTCCTACAAGTTTTCCAAGTCCCTGATGTTTATATACCCAAGGAGTGCCATGGGCATTACTATAGCACGCTTCGGCCTGTACCATAATTGACGGTTTGTTCCATCTTCTTGAAGGCATAGACGCTGCCTCTTCACCTCTTATCACCTGAGTGAAGTATTTTTTCCCACTCAATAACACCTCGATATCTTCATGAAGTCGGCCTCCACCATTCCAACGGATATCTACCACAATTCCTTCCTTGTCGTTATATTTGCCCAGCATATCGGCATAAATATCGCGGTAGCTTGGATCGCCCATTGATCTGATATGGACATAACCGAGTCTTCCATTGCTCCACTTTTCCACATCAGCAGCCCTTTGTTTCACCCATCTTTGATATAACAATTCCGATTCTTCTCCTTTAGAAATCGGGAGCATCACCTCTTCTACTCTCTTGCCATCAGGTTTTTGAAATGTGACCCGTGTTTTCTTTCCTGTTAAATCAGCAAGAGCCTTAGCATTACTTACATCGGTTGTGAGATCAATATCATTTATAGCCACGACTATATCTCCCGGTGCTATTTGACTCCAAGACTTGTCCATTGGTCCTCCTTCAAGCACTTCATTGACCAGCATACCATTTTCCGTTCGTTGCATATCAAAAAGAAGACCTAAAGAAGCAGTGCGCACTCCATCCGGATTACTTGGAGCATAATAACGGCCACCGGTATGAGAAACATTTAACTCTCCTAACATTTCGCTAAGCAACTCGGCGAAATCATAGTTGTTGTTGATATGGGGCAAAAATTGACGGTAATGTTCGGTAAGGTTTTCCCAATCCACTCCATGCATATCCGGAGTGTAAAATCTTTCCCTTTCCTGCACCTTCACATAATCAAACATATAGTCACGTTCGGCTCCGGCATCTAAATTCATTTTACCCCCGAAAGAAACATCAGTGAGTTTACCACTTCCGGGTTCAAGTTTTTTGATAGAATTTCTGGTTACAAGGAATACATTTTCTCCATCTTTATCGGTTATGAAGCGTCCTCTTTGGTCACCGAGTTTCTTCACTTCTTCCGATTTACCGTCACGAAGATTTATCTTCCAGAGATCGTAACCTTTATTGAAGGATGCCAAATAATATAGGGTTTCGCCATCAGCAGTTACAAAAGCGTCAGCGATATCCGAAGAAGCAGGAGTCAACCTTATTGTGCGTTCCTGAATATTTTTTGGTTCAACCGGAATAGTCTTGACGTCATCCTTTTCTTCATCTTTATTATCTTTTTTCCCCTTCTTATCTTTCTTACCTTTGTCTTCTTTATCCTCTTTTTTATTTGCCTTTTCAAGATCTTTCTTCAATTTATAATCCTCTTCAGAAAGATTAAATCTATCGTAAGCATCCTCATTCAGGAAAGTTATCATGATGTCATAAAGGGAACCCCATGAAGCATGGTTTCTCATTCCATATCGATCAGATGCAAAAATCACGGCATTACCATCAAGTGCAAACGAAGGTGACTCATCGAAATAACCTGTTTCTGTGATTGGGATTAATGTTCCATCATTGGTATTCACGATAAACACATCATAATAAGGATCATGGTGATGTAACACACCTTCAGTCAATATCCAATTACCATCTGGACTCCATTGATAGTTATATCCTCCCTCTCTTGACATATAAGTCTTACCATCAAGCAGTTGCTTAACATTCCCTGATGCAAGATCCTTAACCATAAGTTTGTTTCGGTCTTGTATGTAAGCCAATTTCTTTCCGTCGGGACTGAAAGAGGCATATGTCCTTTCAATATTGTCGTCTGTCGGAAAAAGAGCCTCCTCTATCACTACTGTGGCATTTTCGAAATTTGGATCGTCATCTTTAGCCATTTGTGCCGTGTAGATATTCCAATGACCATCCCGTTCTGAAGTGTAAAGAAGTTTTTTGCCATCGGGGCTCCAACTCAATTGCGATTCAGCTTGGGGTGTATTTGTAATTTGCTTAGTAGTGGAATAGTCAGAAGAAGTTACAAATACCTCACCTCTACTGATGAAAGCCACCGACTTTCCATCAGGTGATGAGGCTGCATCATCCAAGTTTCTGATATCTATTTTCTGAACCGTAGGGAAATTATCAGTCCTTACATCTATCTGCACTTTAGCTGGTTGTCCTCCCGGTTGTAATGTATAAATTTCTCCGTCGTAAGTAAACGACAAGAGTCCATTATCAGAACCTGATAAAAATCTTACAGGATGATTCGAGAAATCGGTCATTTTTGTTGCATTTTCACCATTGGGGCTCATTGAATAAACGTTCATGCTTTCTCCGGGCACTTCACGCAAAATATAGAGGGTATTACCGTCTGCGCTTATAACCGGATTACGATCTTCACCTGCTCTTTTAGTTATGTTTTCAAAACTATTATCGACGGTATTCCATTTCCATATATCGCGTGTGACGGAAGAAGTGTGGTGTTTTCTCCATTCATCTTCCATTCCTTTATAATCCTGATAATATATTATTTCCGGATGTTCTACAGAGAAAGAGGGCATTTGAATAGGTATCCCGGCTAATTGTATGGGATTACCTCCATTCACCGGTACGGAATAGAATTCGGTCATCCTTGCCGACGGAAATAAAATATTTTGTACATCATCTTGAATGGCAGCAGAAAAATAAATATTTTCCCCATCCGCTGAAAAAGCCTCCGGAGTTTCATTCGAGGAATCAAACGTGATTTGAACCGGAGTCCCGCCATCCAAACTCACTGTGAAAATATCGAAATTACCTGTGCGGTTACTACTGAATGCAATAGTCTTGCTATCGGGCGACCAAACCGGATGATCTTCGTAATAATTATCAGTGTTTGTTAGTCTGGTAGCTTTTCCACCTTGTGAGGGAACTATCCAGATGTCTCCCAAATATGTGAATGCAATGTTTTGTCCGTCAGGACTAATTTTAACGTCACGCATCCAAAGCGGAGTCTCTGCAAGTGCTCCAAAAACAACTCCTATCGATAGTGCTGCCGCGATGTAACTTCTTTTCATTTATTTTATATTTGAACGTTTGTACTGCAAATTTACTTATTTCCTCTTTAATACTTATAATTTATAGTATATGCCTTAGATTTCACTTATCACTAAGTATAACTTAAGAATTCAACTCGATAAAAAGTATTTTTCAATTTTTGTATAAAGAAACGCACGATTGCGATTAAGGTGTAGCATAAAGCTTTTCATAGGCCTCATCTGAATTTGTAACACCGGCTTCATATGCTTTTTCCTTCCAGTATTCGGCCCCTTCAGAATCAGGAATAGCATCGGGAAATATTTCCAAAAGTTCGGCTATAATAAACTGGGCGGAAGGATCGCCCGATATTGCGGCCTTATAAAAATAATCTATTGATTTTTGATGATCATATGCAACCCCAACTCCTTTTGAATAAGCGTCACCTAAAAGAGCCAAGGCATGAGCATCACCTTTTTCAGAAGCAATCTCTAATAACTTAACTCCCGCTATAGGAGCCCTTCCCAGATAATATCCCTGGGACATGGAGGAAACTGAATCCAATGGCAGTTCTTTCCAATGATCTTCTTGCAGCTCAATGAGTTTTATCTGAGCTTCCGGCACTCCCGCTTCGGAGGCTATAGTCAGCCATTTCAAGGCCTCTTCTTCATTATGATCTACGTCAGTGCTTTCGGTCAGTAAATACCCTAAATTTGCCGCTGCTGTCACATCTCCCTGATTGGCAGCTTTTTGAATCCAATATAAGGCGGAGTCTAAATTCTGTGACACGCCTTCTCCGTTATAATATCGAAACCCTATAAAATTCATTGCAGGGGCATAACCTTTTTTTGCCGACCGGAGATAAAGACCTGTGCTCCTTAGCGTATCTATAGATATGGAGTCATAACCTGTGTCATGAAGCCTCGCAAGATCAAACAATGCCTTGGCATCTCCCGCATCTGCCCTATCCACTAATTGTCGCAAGGCTATACGTAGAGCACTAACTTCTTCTTGTGCCCATAGGCAGCCACAAAAAATGATTGTTATAACAAAAAATGGAAGGCTCCTCTTCATTTATCTGTTTTTAGGTGACAAAGTGATCAAAGGCACAAGCATCTCTTCCAACGAAATTCCTCCATGCTGGAAGGTGCCGTTATAATACTGTACGTAATAATTATAATTGTTGGGATAAGAGAAGAAATCCTCATTGCAAGCATAGATGAATGTGCTTGAAAGATTTGGAGCCGGAAGTCCGAATTTGTTAGGTGACTTCATCTCGTATACTTGCTTGGGATTATAATTTAAATTCTTTCCTACCTTATACCTGAGATTAGTATTGGTATTCCTGTCACCAACCACCTTTATCGGATAATCCACTTTGATAGTGCCATGGTCGGTTGTGATAATAAGTTTAAATCCTTTGTCGGCTAATTTCTTAAAAATATCAAGAGAAGAAGAATGCCGGAACCATGATTCTGTAATTGATCTATAAGCCGCATCTGAATTAGCAAGTTCCCTTATCATCTTTGATTCAGTCCGGGCATGGCTTAACATATCAATGAAATTTAATACTACAACATTTAATGGGAAATCTTTTATTTCATTGATTTTTGCTAAGAATTTTTCACCGGCTGTGGAATCATTCAATTTCGTATAAGAGAATTTTTCTTTCCTTCTGAACCTTTCCAACTGAGTCTTTACCAATTCTTCCTCATGTGCGTTGAGACTTTCGTCTTCATCTTCCTCTACCCATAAATCCGGAAACATCTTTGCAATCTGTAATGGCATCAGACCGGCAAATATTGCATTTCGGGCATATTGAGTGCTTGTTGGCAGAATGGTGGTGTAGAGTTCTTCTGAAATATCGAAATAGTCTGAAAGCAACGGCTGAACCACTTTCCACTGGTCGAGTCTGAAATTATCAATTATAATGAAACAAACCTTCTCTCCTTTGTCAAGCATTGGGAAAACTTTTCTTTTGAAAAGCTCGTGGCTCATTAAAGGATGGTTGTCAGTGGTGACCCAATCTTCGTAATTTCTTTTTACAAATTTTGTGAAGTTGATGTTGGCTTCTTTTTTCTGCATCAACATCATTTCCGACATTTCGGTATTTTCGAGTTTGAGTTCCCAATATACAAGTCTTTTATAAATATCTTTCCATTCTTCTATTGTTGAAGCGGTATCAATCAAGGAAGAAATCTGTTGAAAATCCAGTTGATAGTCAGTGGTGGCTTGTTTAACAACAAGATCTTTACCACCGAGATTCTTTTTTAAAGACAACCAAATCTGATTGGGATTGACCGGTTTTATAAGATAATCAGCTATACTGTTGCCGATTGCCTGATTCATGATGTTTTCCTCTTCAGATTTTGTAATCATGATAACCGGCACTTCCGGATGACTCCTATTGATGCGAGAGAGAGTCTCCAAACCTGAAAGGCCGGGCATATTTTCATCCAAAAGCACCAGGCTGAAAGGTTCCTTGTCAAGTGCTTCTAAAGCGTCAACACCGTTGGAAACGGTAGTGACTTCGTAACCTTTACCTTTTAGAAATAAAATATGCGGTTTCAGAAGATCTATCTCATCATCCGCCCAAAGTATCTTGTAAGTCATCGTTGTCGTTATTGTGATTGTTATCGTTGTCGTCGTTGTTATCGTTGCTATCGTTGTCGTCGATGTCAGCGGAAGATTCATCCGTATTCATAATGTCGGATTCCTCCTGAGGTGAACCATTCAACTCTTCGGCACTTTTCTCCTCAGGAGTTGATTCTTCCATATCATTCAGATCTGTTTCTTCCAGCATATCAGGATCAATTCCTTCCAATACTTCTGCCTCTGTTTGCTCCATATCCGCTTCTTCACGGAATCTGAAGTATTCTTCGAAACTTCTGCCTTCTTTGATAAGTATCTCGAAATTAGCCTTACTGATCATGATCGGCACCACCTCAGGACCCAAATCAATATCCGATCGTTCCATAACGGATCGATAGTGTTCCAATTCTTTAAGATTAGCGAACCCTTTCACTATCAAAAGGCCGATATTAGAGAAACTCATTTGCTCAAGATCAAAGTCTTTTACGATGAAAGACGAGAAATTAAATCTTGCCACTTCAAACAACACCATATTTGGGTTTATTGAATCCCTGGGGAAAGCCAAGACCAAATATTGTGGTGCATTCGGATCCCTTTCAAAGTGAGCCGGGAGTCCATCTTCAGCCAATTCTTGCTCTTCGCCGGCAGTGAGACGTGTATTCCATATCATACCTTTGGAATTGGTTCCTGAATTTTGAAGTGTTCTGCCCTCTTTCAGTCCTTTTAAGATAGCTGAGGCCATATCCGTCATATCGGTTGAAGGCCATCTTTCAAGTAGTTCCGTGAGTCTTTCTTTAAACTTCTCTTCATCACCTTCTGTGAAATATGAAAGGCCATCTATGAAAACGAACTTAGGTAATATTGTAGACAACGGATATTTCTCTTCCATCTCATCCGTGAGAGTATGCACCGTGGCATTCTGATCATCCAAATAAGCTTCGTATGCTTTTTCATACATGCTTTCCTGCACTTCGTGCATTTCTCTCAGATGTTGGAAATAATCAGGGTCACGCATCGCCAAACCGTACTCAGATTCGGGGAATTCGGATAGAATCTTAAGGCGCCATTGTTCGGCAATAGCCTTCTCATCTTCTCTTGCTGCCATAAGATACATATTGTAATATACTTCAAGGCGATATACATTTTCCGGATACCGGGAGTCGAGTTCATTAAACTCATGACGAGCCGCGGGATAATCCTCAAGTTTATCCTTAAGAATCAAACCCATATTGTAAAGGCCCTCCTGTATGACGTCATTTGCCACTTCTATTTCTTCAGGGGTCTTAGGTATCTGCTTAAGATAATATTCAATATAATGGGGGTCGCTTTCTCTTTTGGCAAGATCTGCATCTGCCACAGGAATTGAATCATTTGCATTCTCCAAAGCAAGACCCTCTTCGTCTTCCTCATCACTTTCCTCCTCAAATGAGAAAGTGGTTTTGTTTCTTCTTCGCCAATCGTCTTCAAGCCTACGGGATCCCCACCTTCTTTGAAATTCAGTCTTACCGGCGTTTTTAGTATAAGTGTTGTAGAAATACCAGCTCTTGTCAGAATTCATCTGATAATTTGGTGTGGATGATCCTCCAGGTAGATTTGCTTCAGGCTGATTAGCCAGGAACTCCTGCCGTCTGGCTTCTTCTTCGGCCTCTTTTTCTTGTTTCTTAAGTTCATCTACCAATCTTTGTGCCACCTTTTCCTGTTCTTCAGGAGTCAACTTAGACAATTCCAACAAAGAATCTTGGAGTATAACGTTGCCTGCATAGACTGCAAGTTCGTCCAATACATCACTTCGCCTCTTTAGAATGGCATAACCTGGATAATTGTCGGCCAACTGAGGAACTGCTTCTGCATAACAGGGCTGAGCCTCAACATATTTGTTTTGAGCGAAATAGATATTACCCAATGCTAATTGTGCCATTGCCAGATCAATACCTCTTCTTTGGGATTTTTCAACTGCAAGGCTATAATTTTTAATCGCCTCTGATGTGTCTTTTCTTGAAAGGTACAGATTGCCGATGGCATAATATATCTGATCCAGGTATTCTCGATTTCGTTCATATCTTGTCATTGCACGCAAAGAATTCACCTGTTTCCGGATATCATTCCCCACAAACACCTCACTTTGTTTAATCTTAGCATTGAATTTGGTCCTATAGGGTGTGGCCGGACCTCCTTCGGCTTTCTTGAAAGCCTGGAATGCATTCTGCTTCTCACCGAGTTGTTCATATAATTGACCAAGAAGAAACCAAAGTCTTGTTTTTTGAGAACCTGAAGAACCTTGCGCGGCCTGACGTAAATATGGGATTGCTTCACTCACCTGATTTGTGCGGATCAAATAATCGGCCTCCACTAAATTATAAAGAAGTTGAAGGTTCTTATTTGTGAGATCTTTCTCTTTAACTAAATGCAACACGTTTTCAGCTTCATAACTCCAATCGAGTGCACAATAACTTCTTGCTTGCCAAAGACGTGCTTCAGTGACCACATTCGGCAACCAACTGAAATGCTTGGAAATGTACAAGAATGTGGATGCGGCGCCCAAGAAATCACCATTGAAATATTGGGCTTTACCCATCATTAACCAAGCATTATGGATAAAGGGATTGAATTCTTCACGAGCTCTGAAAGCCTTTTCCTTGGCAGAGGAATTTCTTCTAGCCGGTTTTTTGGTGATGGAATGCAGCTGTATAGCCTTCTGCATTTTTTCAATGGTGCGTGTAAAGTCTCCCGAAGGCTGAGGAAGTTTAGGTTCAGTCTTGGCTACAACCGGATGAGTCAGCAATTGTCTTGTGTAATCATCTTCGTAAGTTCTCTCCATATCGGAGAGAGTTTCTTTATAATGTTCAGAACCATTGAAATAGACGTTATATCTTGTATTAAAAGCCTGCCATTGTCGAGTCGCCGCAGTATTTTTCTTCGCTGAGCACCCTCCAAATCCTAAAGAAATAGTAAACAGAAGAATGGCCCACAAAAATGTTTTGCAGAAAATTTGTTTGCTATAACTGATCCGGGTATGACTTTTCACAACAAATTAACGTTGATCCCTACATTCTTATTGCCAAATATAATAACATATCATGGGCTACATATGGAGCAATATTTCTCGAGAAACAAAAACTCCATTCGGGATTATGTGATGAAGGGAAACCTGTAAAATTTGCACATAAATCGATTGAATCCTCATCAATAATACGTAATTTTGCCTAACATATAATCCTTACTAACCAACTAATCTAATCTTGTTTTAAAATTTCAATTCATGGTAAAATCTATTTTTAAAGGAATCCTGATAGGAGCACTTTTCATCTGCAGCATGCCGGCGAATGCACAGTTTAACTTGAAAAAAGCTGTTTCTTCAGCTTCAAAAGCAGTTCAGGCTTTTACTTTGACAGATGCTCAAATGGCAGATTATGTCAGAGAGTCAGTAAATTGGATGGACACCCACAATCCGGTTTTGCCCGATGATAATCCATATGTAGTGCGACTATCTGCTCTGACAGAGGGAATAACAGAAGCCGACGGCATTCCTTTAAACTTTAAGGTGTATGATGTGATTGACATCAATGCATTTGCTTGCCCCGACGGAAGCGTGAGGGTGTTTTCATCTTTGATGGATATAATGGATGACGATGAGCTTATGGGTGTTATAGGCCATGAAATAGGTCATGTAATGAAACACCATTCTAAAAATGCTTTTAAAACCGAATTACTCACAGGAGCCATGAAAGATGCGATATCCTCCACCGGTGGAAAAGCAGCAGCCCTTACAGACTCTCAGCTCGGCACTCTTGGTTCCGCGCTTATCAATGCAAAATATTCACAGAAACAGGAAAAGGAAGCTGACGATTGCGGCTACGATTTCTTGGTGACTAACGGACGGAACCCTTGGGGCATGGTCATGGCTTTTGAAAAACTGGAAGCCCTGGAAGGTCAATCAGGCAGTTCCTCAAGCTACATCAACAAAATGTTTTCATCTCACCCCGAGACCAAAGACAGAATCAAAAAAATGTCTGACAGAGCTACAAAGGATGGAATAGAGCGTCCCGTAAAGTCAGATTCCACATCAACTCCGACTGAATAATTAAGTGGGGAATGTATCAAAGGCATAAAGAATAGTAGAAAGATAACGTTCCCCTCTATCCGGTAATATAGCTACAATAGTTTTTCCTTTGTTTACGTCTTCCTTAGCCAATTCCAAAGCTACATGAAACGCTGCTCCTGAAGATATTCCGGCCAGCACTCCTTCTTCACTGGCAAGAAGTCTTCCGGCTTTTACTGCTTCTACGTCTGTAACCTTAACTATCGTGTCTATAAGATTAGAATCATAGTTTCCGGGGACAAATCCTGCTCCTATACCCTGAATTTTATGAGCTCCCGGTCCTTCACCTGAAAGAACTGCAGAGGATGCGGGTTCTACAGCCACAGCCTTTAATGAAGGTCTTCTTTCCTTAAGATATCGTGTGGTGCCGCTAATTGTGCCCCCGGTGCCAACACCGGCAACCAATATATCGATTTCCCCATCCGTATCTCTCCAAATTTCAGGACCCGTGGTTCGATAATGAACTAAAGGATTTGCGGGATTTTCAAATTGCTGAAGGATGACTGACCCGGGTATAGAAGCATGCAATTCATCAGCCTTCTTTATTGCACCTTTCATGCCTTCACTGCCGGGGGTCAAAACTAAATCGGCTCCTAAGGCTTTCAGAAGATTACGACGCTCTATGCTCATCGTCTCTGGCATTGCAAGAATTAGGCGGTATCCTTTTACTTTTGCCACCCATGCCAACCCTATTCCGGTGTTGCCTGAGGTTGGCTCAATTATGGTATCCCCGGGTTTGATAATTCCTGTTTTTTCTGCATCTTCTATCATAGCATAGGCAATCCTGTCTTTTACACTGCCACCCGGATTAAAACTTTCCAATTTCACGAGGAGTCTTGCTTTTAGCTTTTCTTCTTTTTCTATATGGCAAACTTCAAGAAGAGGTGTATTGCCAATCAATTGTGTTAAATCTTTTGCTATTTTCATAATATAATTATTAGTTGTTTTATTTGCTATTCTACACTCTCTACTTTCCAACACTCATTCCTTAAAATTCAAAGTACAAACCATTTCCTTTTCCAGCTCCATTAGTTGCTGCCCCCGTTGGGAAAATTATCATTTCTGATTCTTCCTTGAATCACTTTTGAATAAGCCGGAAGACTTTCAGTGACCCAGACATTTCCTCCTATCACGGTGTCATGTCCTATGGTAATTCTTCCAAGTATGGTGGCATTTGAATAAACAGTAACATTATCCTCAATGATTGGGTGTCGTGGAATGTTAAGAGGAGCACCATCGCCATCATAACGGAAACTTTTAGCTCCCAAAGTCACACCCTGATAAATAGTGACATTATTTCCTATAATACAAGTCTCACCAATCACGACGCCTGTGCCATGGTCTATGGCGAAATATTCCCCAATAGTAGCTCCCGGATGGATATCTATACCGGTTTCTGAATGAGCCAGTTCAGAAATGATTCGAGGAAGATATGGTATATTCATCGAGAAGATGAGGTGGGCAAAACGATGATGGAGCATTGCTTTGACAGACGGATAACAAAGGATTATCTCAACCTCATTCCCTGCCGCCGGGTCTTTACGTATAATAGCATGGATGTCAGAGTAAAGAAGTCTTTTCAGTTCGGGTAAAAAGCTTATTATATGCATTGAGAAATCGTGGGCCTCTGGATAATGATCTATCATCTCTTTGTCCTTTCTATTAGGCCGACATGACAAGCCTATTGCTATTTCTTCCTGAAGAAGTTCAAACAAGCGTTCTGTAGTGAGTCCAATACGATATTCAAGCCTGGAAACTATAGCTGTACGTTCGAAGAAAAGTTCCGGAAACATAAGTTTCCAAAGTAAAGACATAATTTCTTTTACATTCTTGAGAGAAGGTAATCCCTCGGGGCATAATGTCATGAGACTTCTTTCACCGGAATAGATATCTGATAATTTTTTTACTGTAGAAGATAGTTCCCTGACTATATCTTCAGAAGTCTGATTTCTCAAATCAATCATTTTAGATATTTATAATTAATATAAGATACAATATTCTAACAATTTAGAACCTTTTAATGCTTAAAATGATTTGAATTTTATAAAAAATTAATGTTTGTATAAATTTCTCTTACAGTATCCATTAATTACTATATTAGTTTTAGATTATCCTCATTTCAATTTTAAAAGAAAAGTACCCACGTAAAAACCACATTAATTATTTACATGATGACTCGGACTATTCAGATTAAGATCAACGGTACGGATAGAAGTAAATTAAGTCATCAGATCAATCCGTGGGAACATTAACTTAAAAAATCAGTGACAAAGTCGGTAAAGATAAAACTTTAGAGTTTTAAATGCCTGAAGGTTGAAATTTGGGATTCTTGATCAATCTGGCACCGGGATAATAGAAAGTAAGTATTTCCTCATAGGAGGCACCTTTTGCTGCCATATTAGCCGCACCTATCTGGCATAGTCCAACCCCATGGCCCCAGCCACTTCCATGTAATTTCAACTTATCTCCCAAATCCTCTATGTCAAAAGCAGATGAATAAAGATGGTTTGGGGATAGCAAACGTCTAATCCATAGCTCCTTCCCTATATCCAGTGATGATTGGGTGCCCTCCAATCTTATCAAGTCGATCCGTCGGGAGGGACCACGATGAAGCGGAATCACTTTCAATAATTTTCCTATATCCCGGCCGAATTTTTTCCTAAGATTACTTTCGATTTCGGCTTTCGTAATTTCTGTTTCCCATCTATATCCGTATCCGGGTGTGGAAAGATCGTAATCTTTTAACACCCCTGAAAGCAAAAGCCTTCGACTTTGAAGACTGAGACCCGACAAATCACACCATGGATCATTAAAGCTTTTAATATAATCTAATTCAACAGGTTGCCAACATGTGGAGAACAGTTCTGTCACTCCTCCGCAACATTTGGAAAATCGAGCGTCTATAACGTTACCTTTGTCAGAAATCAATATTTCATCTGCCGTGTCCTGTATCGCCTTCAACGAGGTTGGATGCACTGGCTGAAGACCCTGATAGCGTTGACAATGATCATCCGAACAAACATGGAAACGCCGATGGATACCGGTATCGTCCCACCCAATCAATCTGTCTTCTGTATTTATATGGCCCTCTGAATCACAAAAATGAATATTCAGAATTTTTCCCAGCACCCAACTCCTTGAGATTACTGCATGAGCTTTCAGGAATTCTATAGGAGCCGACGGATTCATTTCGCTACCTACTACACATTCAAGGTAAGTTTCAAGAGGCAGTGAATTAATCAAAGAAATTCTATCTTCCGATTGGAATTGATTATGCTCATTTTCTTCTGTATCTTTCTTGTCTTTGCTCTTCCCTATCTTAAGAAGTTCCACTTTCCCGCTCAATATGGCCCTTATGGTTCTTTCCCAATGGAACCCATCACCGATCAACATATTTTCCAAGACTATGAATTCCCCATCTTTCCTCAAAATGGGTTCGCCCTCTGTCTTAATTCCAACTCTAACTTCCATTATCAGTGCTAAATACTATCTTTGGCCCTATTCTAATAAAGAATAATTCATCTTTAATCCCTGCTTCGAAAAAGAAGCGCTAAGAAAAAACTGTAATTATTTATATTGGGTTATTTCCTCAGGACGGAAAATAATCGAATCTGATACAGACTCGGAAGCCATGAAATAACCCAAACAAAAATCGCCTTGGAACATTTGAGGGCCGTTGCTATCGTTTTCAAGAGCAATGAGGTAATCATACATTTCCCTTGAAATTACATTTATAACCACTTTCACTTCATCTCCATCCCTTAAGATGTCTTTTTCATCTTCTTCACTTAAATCCTTGCGTGAGGTCATAATAACTTCCGTAATCTCTCCATTCACCGCTCCTCGATCATCAGACAGAATCCATTTATAGGGTTCATTATTTCTAAAAATTTTAATCCAATAACAATCATCGGCGCTCTCAAAATCAGTAAATGTGATCTGAAGCACGGCTACGAAATCGTAAGGCATCTTGATCCATTGAAACATTAGTCCCAATATTTTAGTGGCAGGACGCATCGTGGAGCGGGAGTAATATTCCTTACCTTCACGCCTCACTATAAGTTGATAGTCATGACCGCTAACTGGAATATAAATATTTGTGAATAAACCGTTTTTGTCAGATTTCAACTCAACCTCTTTTGCCTCACTTATGTCCACTAAACAAACTTCTGCATCTGTCAAATAATTCTTTTCTATTTTTTCATCCATTGGTGTGGTATTTGTTAAAGATACCATCACACCTTCTTGAGAAAGGATCCCTTCAATCACAAGTTGGGGTTCAATAACATGATACTTGAAGTCAAGTTCTTTCTCACATGACAACAGCAACAAAAATATGATTGGAATTATCTGGTATAATCTTTTCATCAAAATTTAAGCGTATAGGATATGGAAGGCAAAATGCTGAATAACGATCTTTGAACAGCCCTTGTACCCGACGGTTTAGTTGGATCATCCTCGAAATATATAACAAAAGGGCTTTGATGGGCATATAAATTATATACGCCAAAAGAAACTATTGAGGTAAACTTTTCCCCTTCTTTAACATACCTTGCAGAGACATCAAGTCGGTGGGAAGGTGGAGTCATGTAGGAATTCCTTTCCGAATAGTAGTAGCAAGTGACTCCATCTATTGTGTATTTAGCATCCGGAGCTGTCAAGGGTCGGCCAGAGGCATAAGTCCAAGAAGCAGATACATTCCATTTTTCATTAAAATCATAAAGGGCTACAACGGCTATATCATTTCTTCGGTCGTTTGAAGCCTTATACCATTTGTTATTATTAATTCCGGGCACTTTAGTTTCAGTCCTGGAAAGAGTATAAGAGAGCCAACCCGTCAATTTGCCGAAGTTCTTGCGAAGCATCACTTCCAGACCGTAGCTTCTTCCCTTCCCCTGAAGTATAAGACTCTCTAAATTAATCCGGGAAAACATCGTGACTCCATCTTTATAATCATAAACATTTTGCATGGTTTTGTAGTAAACCTCTGCACTCCAGTCCCATGAACCTGAGGAATTCATTCCCGCATAACCCATAGAATATTGAACGGCCACTTCAGGCCTTACAAAATCAGAAGTCAGGGCATACCTGTCAAATGGGAAGGTAGTCATAGTTGATCTCAGACCATGTAGATTTTGCGTTGCAACGGAAACTCCAGCCTTAAGGTTATGATACTCATTTAACTGATATTTTAGGCTTGCTCTGGGTTCAGGCTTAAAATATGTTTTAGAATTAAATTCCGGTGCGTCTTCATATAAGGTTGTGAAATAATGAAACCTTGACTGAGATATAGCCGAAAATAGAGAGCCTCTTAATCCTAATTCAATAAAAAGTTTTGATAAGAATCCTCCTTCATATTTAATCCAAAGTGCGTTCTGCCATCCTGAACGCATTTCTCTGTGTCTTGTATCTCGGATCAGCATGTCACCGGATTTTACTTGAAGAAGATCGGAACGTATCCCGAATTCCAAGTTATGATTATCCGAAATTTCGTAAAGTATTCTTTCATTAAGATTGTATGACCTGATATACTGTGTAAGGGATTGATCGGCGTCCATAATATTCATCCCCATATCAGTAGTATAATTTGTAACCGAGATTGTAGATGTAAAAGACCAATCATCTTTTCTTAACAACCAATTGACACTTCCGGCTACATTACCCCAACGCAGATCCATCAATTTTGAAACCGCAAGATGGTCACGGGATGCAAAAAAAGAAAAGTCAATATGGTTTGAAGTGTTTGGAGTGTATCTTACCTTTGCATTGATATCATAGAAATTCATCACCGTACCCTTATACTGAGGTATTAATTTCAAAAATAAATCCACATAGGAACGACGAGCAGATACCTGAAAAGTGATTTTATCTTTTATAATGGGTCCTGATGCTGATAATTTTGCATTTAGAATCCCGATGGTAGCTGAAAAATTAAACGTCTTGGGATTCCCGGCTTTCATGTGGGTTTCCAAAACAGAAGAAGAGGCTCCTCCGAAAGTCACCGGTATAGGACCTTTATAAAGAGTGGCGTTGCTCATGGCATCTTCATTAAATGTTGAGAAGATTCCCATCATGTGCGACGGATTGAAGAGAGACATCCCGTCCATTATAACAAGGTTTTGGTAAGCAGTTCCTCCTCTTACTTCAAATCCTCCTGCGCCATCGTTTTCATTTCTTACTCCCGGCAATAATGTAATCGACTTTATTATATCAGCTTCTCCGAACAATTGAGGAGTCAGAGAAAGTTGGTTAAGTTCCAAAGTCTCGCTACCTAAATGTGAGTTTTGAATCCGGTTTCGAGCGGAAAAATCCGTGACAACAATCTCTTTTAGTTCATTGACCTTGAGAGTGTCGTTCATAATAGCCTGACCTTCTACAGGGGAAATAAAAGGCATTAAAACCGATATTAAGGATAAAAAGTGGCCCATACTGATTCCGGTCAGCAAAGTTAAATAAAATTACTCCTCACCTTGCAAAACCCTAAACTTTCATTTCTATTTCCTCTACAATAATATCCTCAAAATGCATTCTCACTCTCGTGGCAATTATAATAAAATGACTGAGATTGGCAATGAACTGATGCAACTAAAAGGCTCTCCCGAACAAGATCAAATACCGTTTCGTGAGAAATTTCACCTGTTGGAGGATGACCAGATTTCTATTCAAAACCTCATCTCGAAGCTTGAAAATTGGTTAAATCCGGAAGAAAAAACAAAATGATTTTTGTTCGGCTTAAGATGTAATAACACGATAGTCATCTTATGAATCATTATTACAGAAGGAATATTTGATAGGCCGGATATCGTGTTATGGAATTTTACCCCCAAACTTCGGGAGGAAATTAAAATTGCCGGCAAGATGCAATCAACAAAATATTTTAACGCTACAAATTTGTATATTATAGTTAAAAAATATAAATTCGATAAAAGAAATTACTTTTTTAACGGATAAATATAACCAATCAATATTAAATAATTTTAAACTAAAGATTTATGAAACAATTCTACAAACTTACCTTGGCTATGATGATAGGTGGCTGCTTCACATCCCTGACATCTAAAGCCGAAAATTTCATGCCGGAGGCAACTTTGCAATACCCTACATCAGAAGTGTATCTTGAAATACCCGGAAGCGTTGAAATCGAATGGCCGGGCATCGTTATGCTTGTTGATCCACAAATCAATGACTGGGACGAAGAATATGCCTATGTCAGCGTTTCGATCGATAATGGAGTGGCTGTTGAAGTGCCTGCATATTACATTTATAGTCCGGAGTTTAAAGATGATGACGGCACTGTTTGGTTTGAAGAAGAATCTTATCTCACCATAGCTCTCTATGAAATGGACCAGGATTATGATGATGCAAAATCAATAGAAATTTCTATTCCTGAAGGAATAGTAAAAAACAAATCAGGAGAAATTAATCCGGTTCAAATCATCACATTGACCAAATCACCTTATGCAGACCTTGCTTATTTCAATGATATGACATGGAGTCCGGAAGATGGCTCAACTATTAAACAAAATGAAGCCATTGTAAAGATAAGCTGCGGTGGTAATCCGATTTCTTATCTCACCGGCACCATCGGTTATAATAATTATGATGACTGGTCGTTCGGATCTCTTGAGTTTGGCAAACAAGTGACTATAAACGACCAAAATGAATTGGTTATCAACCTTACCAACGAAGCACCGGGTGAAGTGGAAATCATGATTCCTGAAGCCTACTTATTGATTGATGTTGACGGCGAAAATCAATTAAGTGCAAGTTTATATCTTGAATATATAATAGAGAAATCCGAAACCTCAGGGGTCAACGGAATATTACATGACAATGAGCCACAAATGATCTATACTCTCAAAGGTGTGAAAGTTGTAACTAACGGTAAACCTGCACCCGGCATTTATGTAATTAATGGTAAGAAAGTAGTGATCAAATAATAACATTCTATGAAGTCAAGATTGATATTAGCATCAATAATGGCTTTAGTTACAATCCCGGCATTCTCGACACGAGGGTGCCCGGATTTGTTAAAAGCCAACAATCCGCTCTACAACGGCGAGATAAGCACGGTGACACTCAACGGGAAGACCTACAAGATAGGTGAAATCCACAATGTGCCGGTTTCCACACGTGTAGAGGATGAAATCCCTGATGTGATAACCAATGCTGAGGGTGAGACAAAATATTATAACAAGATCTCCTCCGGTACTTTCGTTTTCAACGACGAAATGTATCAATACGTAGAAACATTCCCGGGCGTAGCAGTATGGGGCGAGGATAACACGGTGTACTTACAGGACATATTATCCACAGTTGCCACAGGTAACTATGTTAAGGGTGTGGTAGATGGGGACAAAATTACCTGCAAGGCTAATCAGATACTGGAATTTTATCCCGAAGAGGGATATGGCATCACTTTGGTGGTGCTTACCACAGATATTAAGGATGATGTAGTGGATTTCTATTATGATCCGTCCATCACCGAATTCGAATATTTACTCGACGACAACGGGAATATGACTTTGAGCCTTCCGGGCGGACAATTCGATGGGGAAACACCACCGGAATATGTTATTGGAATTTGCTATTCTGATGAGCCTGATAAATTCCTGGGCTTCAGTGATTACATACAGGAATGGAACTTCTCCGATACATCAATCGTGGAACTACCGGAAAATGCAACCGTGGAAGAATATGTTTTCATCGACGAATGGGATTATGCAAAACTTGTAGAGGTGGCTTACGTGGACGATTCACTATATATCCGAGGTTTCCTCAACGTGCCAAAAGCAATCACGATCAAGGCTACAGTTGAGGGGGACAAGGCTTACGTGGCTCAAAACCAATGTCTCGGAATCTACTACGATCAATATTATCTTTACACTAAGGTGATGTACGACAATCCTGACTTCGATGAAGACAAGGAATGGAATGAGGACAATTTGCCTTACCTCTGGGCTCCCCCATCCGCTGTTTTCCCTCTCGATATCGACAGGGAAAATAAAATTATCTCAGCCAATGAAGACCATGTGTATCTTTCTTTCCAGCCTGACGAAGAAAGCTACGATAATATCGCTATGATTCTCGGAAAGTTCACTCTTAAATATCAAGGTACAGCCAACGGTACGCCCTCAAATCCCACGGGATTGAGATACGAAACCAGATGGATGGAATATCAAGGGTTCAACGACTTCTTCTTCAATCTCACCAATTATTCCACCGAAGGAAATCTTCTTGACGACGAAACATTATTCTACAGAATATTCATCGATGGGGAAGAACTGATATTCGAAGAGGAAGTGGGATGGGACCTTCTCGACCGTGAAGTGATAATGTATCAATACGTTCCGGGGCAGCAAAGGTATATGAATTCATTGTTTGACAATAATAAAGATATTACCAGAGTATTAGGAAACGAATACGACATAGGGATTTACGTTGACGGAGTATCTGCCATAGGTGTGCAAAGCGTTTATTTTCATGATAATACACTCACCTTTAGTGACATTGTTACCCTTGATGTGGAAACTGGAGAAATCACTACTGAATCCGTAGTGGAAACAATTACACTCTCTCCGGTGAAGAAAGTTGAATATTTCGACCTCTCGGGAAAGAAAGTGTCACAACCCGGGAAAGGTATTTTCATTGTGAAAGAATTAAGAGAAGATGGAAAAATTACAACGCGAAAGATAGCTCGTTAACAATATTCCATTCACCCCACAAGAGGATGCGGTCTGTTTTGGACTCGCATCCTTTTATTTTGTTCGCTGGAAGTCTTTTGTTCGGTAGTGTCCGATAAACTGTGCCAGAGGTTAATTTTGACTTAAATTAACTCTCATTCATAGTGCGAAACAGGTTTGCTGAGGTAGTCTTTTATCCTATCATCAAGAGAGGTGTTCTGTATCTTCTTATACATTGGCGTAATTTCCGAATATCGGCATTTACCAACTCCTTGGATTCAAACAAATAGAAGCAAAATACGGAGTCGATAAAACCATTATCCAAGAGTTGAATCCTCAGCTTTCAATCACCCTCTCCGGCTACGAAAAACTCATTGATCCTCTCGGTAAAGAAGAAACATTAGAGTTTTTCAATGACGAAATTAGTCACTTAAAGACAAAGTCTAATAAATAATTCTTAACTTTACAAGAAGTGTAGCTTTATTCTGACAATGACCAAAACATAAAAAAGAAATACGGCGAAAGCCGACAAAATTTTTAGAAGGCCCGTGTAGTCACTTAAGACTTTTGTCAGCCGTCAGATGCTACTTAAAGTTCTTGTATTTTAGGTTCCAACTCTTAAAACAAAGATAGGCTCAACAAAAATAATTCAATCAAAATTTATTCTCTCTTAAATATTATATAATGGAAACAAAAAATTGTGAAGATGGGAAAACGGGGTTAAATCTAAGGAAATTTATTTATAAATATCTTGTCTTCATTATAATCCTGGTATCTGTTCCTTTTATTTTAAGTTTATGTTGTTATTTTTCATTGTCTTATTTTAATGAAGCCGGTCCCTCAGCTTGGTTAGGTTTTTGGGGTGGATATTTAGGCTCGTCCATAATGGCAGCTATTACATTATACGTTTTAGATCGACAACTTGAACAAAACCATAGAGAAAATGAAGATAATAGGTTTGTCAATGATAAAAATAATGAATATAATAGAAAACTTCAATTTAAATTATTTATATATCAACAAAAAAGATCTCATTTATTAGGTATTACAACAATATGCGAAAAAATTATTAATCTATTTGAAAATAATGTTTATTTAGATTTTTGTGCAGAATTATCTAAGCACAGAAATGAAACATTAGAGAATAAAATTAGGAGCACTACATACTTAATAAATAGAATAAATCAGTTAAGATTAGAAATAGATTACCTTTATATCAATCTTTATCATCCATTAGATAAGGATTCTAAACAACTTATAAATGAGCTTAATCTTTTATTTGACAGACAAAGAAATATGATTAACGATATAGAAATAATTTTAGAGTTGTTTAAATATGAAGACATAAATAACGTTACCCTTTCGGAATCTAAAAAAATTACTGGGATAATGAATGAAATTTTAGAAGATAATCTAAAGGATGTGGAACTTGATTTTTCAAAAAGAGTTTTAAAGGCTATTGGTTTACGTATAATTAAGGAAAATGATTGTAAAAAGAAAGTTAGAAGAATTTTTTTGAATTATTTGACTCATGAAAATAAAAAGATAGAAGAATTAATGAAATATGGTGCAGATAATAAATAAATTTGAATCGATCTGGAGAGCTAAAGAGAAAGGTGTTTTACTCATGAACCTCGATCAGTTCTATATAACAATGAGCTTGCTACGTAGAAGTTTATTCTGATACTTTACCAAATTGGGGGAAACCATTGTCCGGCTATACCACCACTCCCGGGAAAACACTAAGGAATGAAAAGACGGGGAAAACAGTCTATACTCTACCACAGACTATAGAGGAGATAGAAGCCAGTATGAGGAATTTGGAAAGATTTATTAACGATGACACTCTATGAGATATTGATCCATTGGTTAAAATGGCTATTATTCATCATCAATTTGAAAGCCGAGCAGGAAGGGTATTGAATATTCTTTATCTTGTTTTTCATGGTTTATTAAATCTTCCTATCCTATATTTAAGTCGATACATAAACCATAATAAAGGCACATATTATGAATTACTCTAGGCAGTATGAGACAAGAATGATTAGGAAATTTGATTCTATTTATTTTAAAAGGAGTGGAGGAAACAGCAGATGAAACAATAAAGTTTGTAAGAGGGTTATATAATCTAATGATGAAGCATAAACATCAAATAAGGACTAACCGTCCATCCATATATTCACAGGAACTTATTAATAATGTTTTCCGTCATCCTTACACTAAAATTGAATTTGTTGTTAAAGAAGTTGGAATCAGCCGACCTACTGCCATGTCCTATCTTAATCAATTGATAGAAGAAGGAATATTAGAAAAGTTTAAGATTGGACGAGAGAATTATTATGTAAACCCTGAACTTTTTAACTTTATTCTTAATGCCTTCCATACAGACAAAGATACGAAAACAGATATAATAAATTCAAATATGGTAGACGATTGAAAATGTAAAGCTGTTTTACAAATCCTGTAAACGTGTGAACGAATTAGTAGTTTCTTTACACGTTTTTCTAATTTGTAAAGAAATATTGATTTCCTTTACAAATTAAATTAAGAATTTAGGATTGATATAATCGAAAAAATGCATTCTCGCTCTCATGCCAATTATAATAAAATGACTGAAATTGGCAATGAACTGATGGAACTGAAGTGATCTCCAAAGGAAGAAAAAAGACTGTTTCGTGAGAAATTTCATCTTCTCGAAGACGAACAAATCTCAATTGATAACCTTATCCGGAAGCTACAAAATTGGCTCAATCCTGAAGAATCTTCCTCCTGATTTCACTTATTTTAAGCTGCCAAAAACATGATATTAAGAATTTGAGTCATTTGCATCATAGGGATTATTTAGCTATCAACCGATTGAATCCTCGCTAATAATTCGTAATTTTGAACTGTTGAGAATGAATTATGAATCATTCAAAAAATGGATTTACAGGGTTGGAATTAAATATTGAGTCCACTTTAAAGTGGACTCAATTACTGATTTATAACTCAATTTTTCTGGCTAATTTCATGATTTCTTTAAGGGGAACCACTATAGGCTTAAAAATATCATTCTTACTTGACACTTTTGCTGCTATTAATTTATCGATTTCATCTTCATCCCATGAATACATCCTAAATTCATTAGCTTTTTCATGCGAAAAAACAAGATAAGAATAATCTTCCTTCTTTGGGATATATTCCTTTTCTGCCATGTCGGATGAATTATAAATCTTTGGGCCCTCTCCTTTTATTTTTCGAAAACTTGTATAACCCTTTCCATCGTACAAAAGTAGATATTTAGCTTCTATTAAATCCTTATTTATAGTCAAGGATCCTTTTCTTTTACCTAGGCGACCATTATACAATCCTTTCTCCTCTATCCATTTCTTATGAATATCATCTTTAACATATCCAATAATGACATTTGTAGAATCAAAGAGAATTCTTCGGTTATCGCCTGTAAATTCCGGGAAGGGTTCATTAAGAGATTTATCATTGGGCTCATTTTTATAGATCCTATATGATTGAAAAGCCATTTCTTCTCGTTGGGAGATTCGGTTTTGCAGATGGTCACTAACCTTAAGAATAAAATTCTTTAGCTCCTGGCTTTGAGAATCGAATTTCCCTGGGTTAAGGCAAAAGGCACCTAATCCAGGAATTATTTCATGAAATCCCTGTCGGGCTATTGATTTATCGCCAGGATAAAGAATATAAGCACCGCTTGTACGCCGAATAGCATCCTTATACACATGCATTTTCAAGATATCTGCCCTCTTATAAATGCCCATTTCTTCCAGCCTCTTTTCTTCTTGAATTTCTTCTTCAGAAGGCTCAAGGTTTTCAAGGTATTTTAATTTCAAATTGTTAACGCGATACTTGGCATCAAAATGTATATGGACTATAAGGTCTTCCTGTTCAGCTTCCCTTTCATCTAATTCCGCGGGCCAAATAGATAAAGTATAGTCAGGACGCATGGGCATAGTCCAGGATCCAGAGGAATGAATATCTTTAGAGTGACTAAAAGTGCGATTGTAATACAAGGCCACATTCAGATGCCGACTGGAAGATTCATTAGTGCCGTTCACCATCTTCATATGACCTTGTTTAAGATCAAGGTTAAGATTATCGTTATCGGCTACTACAAGTTTAGATTTATCTTTAATCTTGATATTGAATATTGAAGTCACAATATCTAAAAGTTTAAAAAACACCCAATATTCATAAAGCACAGCTACATTTTTCATGCCGGCGTTATACACATTTTCTCCTCCTTCCCAATTCAATAAGGCAGCAAGTTCAAAAAAGATCCATGTTTGTAAAACCTCTCGGTAACCCTCTTTATGCTGGAGAATAGGACTGTTGAAATTAATATGCACCGGTTTTTCGATATCTCGGAAGAAAGGAGTTTTTAGATGATTTAGAAGATTTTGACAAACTATCTCCGCTTCTTTTTTCAGTTTCTCAGAAGCTTGGGGCTTTGATTTTATATCCTGACAAAATGTGTAGAAAGAGGATAATGCATGTTTCACAAATCGATTCTCGTTGGAATCTAAGGAATCATATTTACGGCTCACATTAATGGTGCGAGGTAAAGAGGTAAGATAAGGATGGTCAGAATAGGGAATCCTGTTTTTTTGTGTTAATAATTGCCGGAGTTCCTTGTTTTTTATTCTTCCGGCGTTTTCAATCCGCTTCTCCTCAGTTTGTTCTTTCCAAGTCATCACCGGGTTTTGCTGGATTTTATTAAGAGCTTCACCGAAAGTATCATTTTCCAACATGCTTTTTATGAAAGCAAATTTTTGATAAAGAGTCTGGCTGTCTGCCTCTTCATTAACTTTAAATTTTAGAGCGACAGGGGAACTTTGACTCATTACTAGATCCACATAATTATTGGTGATGTCGGCAAGCATGGTACGATAATCGGAGCGATAAGAAGTTTTTGTGCTTTGAATTTCTAATTCTATTTCTTCCTCTCGCTTTTTTTCGTCGTCATAAATGGAAAGTTTAAGGCTTCCCACATATAAACCGGTACGGATATATCCCCTGTTTTTTTGAAATTTTGAAGTCTTTATTATATCTGCCGGAGAATCATCAGAAAACCAAGCTTTAACCTCATTCTTCTCTTTATCCACAAATTGGAATTCATATTCCCTCCCTTCTTGAAGTTGCCATTTACTTTCTCCAAATGATTCCGCATCTGCCAATTCAAAGCAACGCGCCTCTTTTTGAGAAGGAAATATGAGCAATCTTAGATTATTACTGATGGGGATGTCTAATTCTTTAGAGGGTATCATGCTTCGGCAAAACTTGTAAACCCGTTGTCAACAGCCGTTTTATACATTCTGAAAATTTTATCAGCGGTCAAGGGATACTTTAGCCCTGACATTTCTTCATCACTCTCCATAAATACTTCAAGATTATCATTGTCTGTCGACAATTTCCAGAGCTCATTGAGCACTGGCACAATCTTTCTGCGAGATCCATGGAGTTTTGGGAGCAACTTCTGCACTATAGCAGCATCCGTAGCTTTTTCTATGCCTAAATCTTCTTTTGCTAAAGAGATAAATCTACGAATTTCTGTGGAGGTACGATATCCGAATTCTGCATTTACCTTTTTCAAAGGTTTGAAGAAATTTAATAAAATGTCTTTTGACTTGTCATCCAAAGAAACATCTTTAGTAGCGATCTTTACAAAATTTTGAGCCCTAGATTTTTCGGCTCCAGTGCATTTTGAGAGCTCAATATTTCGTGATGTAGAAAGGAAATCCTCCATTTCATCTTCTGAGATCTTGAACTCTATCACATTAGCCCGGTCGAGCACCTTGGGTGAGAACATATAAGTGGTTTCGTCTACATTGATTGTGCCCGTGATAAAGAGATTTCTCGGGAGAGTTATTTTAGAGGGTAATTGGCTAGAATCTTCTTTTTCAGATTCATTTTCTTTTGGATTATCCCATAGATTTATTTTCATTCCTTTTGCCTCCATAGCAGAAAGAAAGTCGGCGAAATATCTTTCCACATAGCTCAGATTCATCTCGTCAAGAATCAGGAAATAAGGTTTTTGAGGATTGTTTTGAGCTTCCAGAAGGATGGATAGGACACCGCTTTCAGGTTTGACATATTCGCCCGGTTTTAAAGCATTGGGATACCCAAGCAACGGTTCTCTATTGGTCCAATCAGCGCCAACTGGAACAAAACATATCTGTTTCTCTTGATTCTCCACCATAGTTAAAGCAAAAGAAAGAGCCAACTGAGTTTTACCCGAACCGGACAATCCGCTTAAAATCACAAAAGGCTTTGTAAGTAACGAATAAGCGTATCTTTTAATTAAATCATCAGCATAAATTAAGCCGGTTTCTTGAATGGCCTTAATCACCTTATCTACCGAAAACTTTGAGGATTCCTTTTCTTCTATAGCCTCCGTTGCTTCTGACTCTTCCCGCTTTTTGCTTTCTGGGATTACCTTCTCCGAAATTCCATCGGAATCAAGGTATTCACCATAAAGTTTTATAAGTTCATTTAATAGATTCAAACAATAATCCTCATCTTCAACATTCCAAAAGTTTCCATAAATTGTTGCTACTTTATATTTTTTATTTGATATCTTTTGATCATTAATTGGCTTTAATAGTTTATAACTATCAATAGGTAATTTTTCTCTGATTTCTTCAACGTCTGCTATAATTTCCTTAATCGACTTATTTTCAACCCCCATTGCTAATTGAAAGTAAGTTTCTTTTAGATCAGGGGAAAAAAGGAAGACCAGATACACGCCCGATGTGGGAGAAGGATTATCATCTGGCTTAGTCTTACGTAAGATGGATATAGAAGGAGTCCCGGCCACATTTCCTTGTCCAAAAGCTGGCTTTATCTTATATTCTTTTTCCGGGAAAATTGATTTTAATACATCTGGTATTTTCTTTTTAAATAGTTCTTTAAACTGCTGAGGTAAATTGGTCACAACTTTTCCTATGTTTTCCTTGTAATCTGACCCATATTTTGAAAGCTCCTTTAAGAGAGCATTTAATTTATTTATTTCCTCTGCCAACATAATGATATCTTTATGACATAAAGTCAATTAATTTATTAAACAAGGGGTAATGATTTGATTGCTTTTATTATTGAAATTTTTTGGAAACCCAAGAAATTTCTTCGGTGCAAATTCGGTGCAAATACTTAATAGAAAAGAGGCAGATAATTGATTTTCAAGTATCTACCTCTGTGTTAAGGTGCCCAGAACAGGCATTTACGGCATAATCCATAGGAAAGCATGAGAAACTATCCATATTGATATTCAATGTTTTAGTGATTTTAGAATCTTGCATAATTTCCGATATTTTCCTTTAATCTGTTGAAAGTTGCTTATTGGTTGCTTATTGGATTATAAATTTTTATTACCTTTGTGAGCACCTTTTTACAAAGTTAAGAAATTTATGGCAGTCAAGAAAAACTATCGGCAGAATAATACCCGGCTTATTGAGGGTAATACCGGGGATAATCCTAAACTTATGGCTCAAGCTCTTTCTGATGGTCGAGAGAGTTTATATTTGGAATATTATTATGGCTTTTCCTATGTGGAAAGTAAAAATGGTAAGCGTTATAAGAAGATTGATCGTAAAAATGAAAGATTAGGTTTATATCTTTGGTTAGCACCCAGAACTCCTCAGGAACGTCAGCAAAATAAGGAGACTCTTGAAATCGCCAAGAAGATAAGATTTGAAAAGGGTCAACAGATGTTGGAAAATTCCGAGGGTTACCGACTTAAGAAAAAGGAAGAAGATATTAACTTCCTTGATTGGATGTGGGAATATTATGAGAAATATACCAAAGGAGATAAACGCCATATCAAGAGGGCTCATGATGTTTTTATCGATTTTCTTATAGATCCTAAAGATGAATTTACTCCTAAACCGGATTGGACGCGAGAACAAAGAAAAGAAGCGACTGCTAAAAAAGCAAAGAAAGCAAAGGCTCTCAAAATAAAACCGGAACAAATAACCAAGGATAAGGTCGTAGCCTTTACCGCATATCTACAAAAGAGATTTAAGGGAGAAGGTGCTCATACCCTGTTTGCCCGTTTCAAGAAAGTAATTAAAGCTGCCATTGAGGATGATATTATATTGAAGAATCCTTGTAACGGAGTTATTATTAAAATTGATAATGGAGCAATCAAGAAAGATATCCTAAGTCTTGAGGAAATTGATAAAATGTGGAATACCCATTATGAAGGGGAAAGTCCGGAGATACGTAGAGGTTTCATGTTCTGCCTTTATAGTGGCTTACGCTTCTGTGATGTGATAGAGTTGAAATATTCCAATGTGGATTATTCAAACAAGTTGTTAAAATTTGAACAGGCGAAGACCAAAGGCCACAGTTCGGCAAGTAATGTTGTAATCCCACTTAGTGAGGCTCTTTTGAAATTAATTGGAGAACCCTCGGAGGAACAGACGCGAGAAAGTCTAATCTTTCCTCTTCCGACTCATAATATGTGTTTGAAAGCATTGCGACATTGGACTAAGAGAGCCGGCATCGAAAAACACATCACATGGCATTGTGCCCGACATTCCTTTGCCGTCAATATCCTGAATAATGGAGCTAACATAAAGACTGTTGCAAGTCTTTTAGGCCATAGCGGATTAAAGCATACTGAGAAATACACCCGAGCCGTTGACAGCCTCAAAGAAGCAGCCATCAACAGCCTCCCGGATTTCAAACTATAAACTCTCAAATTATCGAAAAACTTTATATTTTACGGAAATATGAAACCTATTACACAACTTTCCCAAAATAAAGAATATAAAAGTTGGGTAAAAGAACTTAAGAAAAGATATTTAACTGCTCGTCTGAAAGCGTCAGTCGAAGCAAACCGAACATTATTGGAATATTATTGGAGTTTGGGTCGTGATATTGCCAACAGACAATATTCAAACACCTATGGATCTGCTTTCTATGCAACTTTAAGTCATGATTTAAAGGCAGAAATGCCGGCTGAGAAAGGTTTCTCAGAAACCAATCTGAAATATATGTATTATTTCTATAATCTTTATTCTCAGGTAATTGAAAATCGTCCACACCCTGTGGACGATTTAAAAGAAGTAAATTTGCTACAGAGTGTAGAAGATTCGCACGTTTCAAATCATCCACACCTTGTGGACGATTTTAAATTGCAAAATCATCCGCAGCCTGCGGACGAATTAATATTTGCTGAAATATGTTCTATTCCTTGGTTTCATCAAAGAACTATTATCGATAAATGTAAGGGGAATCCTCAAAAAGCTCTTTTCTTTGTCCGTAAAACCATTGAAAATAATTGGGGACGTGATATGCTGCTGAATTTCTTAAAGACTGATTTGTATGAAAGATCAGGTAAAGCTATTTCTAATTTCAATTCCACGCTTCCGGCATTACAAAGCGATTTAGCACAGCAAATAACCAAAGATCCTTATGTTTTCGATTTCTTTGCTATAACCGAAAATTATAACGAGCGTGAATTGGAAGATGCTCTTGTTGCAAACGTGACTAAATTTCTTGTAGAACTGGGTACCGGTTTCGCTTTTATGGGTAGGCAATATCGGTTACAGGTTGGCACTAAAGAGGCTTTTATTGATCTTCTCTTTTATAATACACGGATTCATGCATATTGCTGTATCGAACTTAAAACCGGATCATTCAAACCGGAATATCTTGGTCAATTAGGATTTTATGTCAGCGCGGTTAACCATCATCTCAAAACAGAACAGGATAACCCGACTATCGGGCTGCTAATATGCCGAGATAAAGACAACATAGAAGCCCAATATTCTTTAGAGGGATATAATCTTCCGCTTGGTATATCAGAATATGAACTTTCCAAATTGATTCCAACTGAAATAAAAAGCTCCTTGCCAACCATTGAAGAGATAGAATCTTCTCTTGAACAATTATCCGAAAACAACGAAGTATAATAAGACCCAACCTGTCGGAATTTCCGACAGGTTCAAATGAATTAATAAATCGTCAGTCTCAACTGACGGAATTTTCCTTGACGATGATAAAATGCAGATAAGGATTTAGAGAATTTTTCAGTTGTTCGGAATTACCGAATTACTGAATGTGATTGCTAATCACAGAATATGTATTACTGCCAACTATTCGAGAATTCCGAATAGTTCAGGCTTAGGTGAAATTTAAATAGGTTGCCATGGTGGTTAAAACAGAATTTGATGGCAATTATCCGGTATTTCCGGATAGTTCAAATTTTAAGGTGCTTTCTTGCTGTTTAATTCTTGTATTTTATCCTTAAAGATCTCCACTATTTCTTCTTTGCCGAGCTGATCGGTGAGTTTTTCATAGCCGTAGAGGGTAATTGACAGTTGAGGACTTAGCTCTTGGATGATAGCTTTATCGACTTCATATTTGGCTTCAATTTGTTGGAGCCTGAGGTTTTCTGAACGATATTGGTGCCATCTAATCCAACTAAAACAGGATAGGCAAAAGTAAATTCCGAAGAATAATAGAGCTGACGCCTTATAGGGATTTCTAATCCAAAGAGGGAAATTATCATTATAAATAGTTCTGATTTTATTCTTTAATTCAGTAATTCGATTACTGATTTTTCTTTGTGAAGCATCTTTCTTTTTGGCATTGATAGAGAGCCACAAATCTCTGTCCATATTATATTGTTCGATATGGTCAGTCTGTTGATCATAAATTTTCTGTAGATATTCATTGATGGTAATCTTACCTCCGGTACGATTGGCATTAGTTTTTTCATCTGCCCATCTCATTATATTCTTATAGATTTTGAAGGATATAGCGTCAATTAAAGCTTGGCACTCTTGGGATTCCAGATTGAATATCTCATTTGTAGAACCTAAATTTTCCTTTGACCTGATTAGAGATTTTACTTCATTTCGGATTTCGGAGAGCCATTTTACCCGGCTCTCCTTATCCAAAATTATCTCTTTTTTAATTTCATCAATACCTGATTTTACCTCCTTTACTTCAACGAGCGTTTCAGCAACGAGGGTGTTTAGTTCTTGTTTTGTAAAATTATTTTTATCCGCCATTAACTCGATTTTTTATAAGATTAGATGTTATTTTTATTATCTCTTTCGACCGAATCTGCGTTTCTTCTTGTCTTCATCGCCCCAGTCTCCACTGTCATTTCCACCTCCGCCACCGGATGAAACAGGTGCCTGATGAGGTTGAAGGATCAGTTCCGAAGCAACTTCAAAGGCTGTCTTAGCCATATCGGAATTACCCGAAGAATCCTCAGAATTGATAGTTTCCATAGAAGAATTTTGCATTGGAATGGCTTCAGATTTTTCATTTTTATCCTCAAATTTTAATGGATTTATCCTTGACTTTCCTGATTTTTCTTCGATAGAATCCTTAAAAATCGAGTCATCTGAAGGATCAGTTTTGGTTGAAATACCTGACATTTCTGTCCTCATATTATTATAAATGGAGCTGTTGATACTAAATATCAACCGCCTGTCAATGGCTTGAAAACTCATTTCCTTATCTATTTTCGAGCCACTGAATGTGTGTCCGTCATAGGAAAAAGTCACCCCATTTACCCATCCTTTCTTCTCATCAAAATGGAATTTCATCTCGATTCCATCCTCATCCAACCTTCTCTCCAGACCCTTCCATGCCATGTTTTTTGATATGTATTTGTTAAGGGAATCATATATAAAATACTTGGCATTATCCCGTCCGTTCAGCCTATTCCGCTTCACATTTTTCTTTCCTTCAGACATGTGAAGACCATATTTCTTAGTGATGTCACGGCATATTTTTATGCCTCTGTGGATGTCGTTCCTGTCACTTATGGTGTTCCCATCGTTATCCACTCTATTAGCCACTATATGCATGTGTGGATGTTCCGTATCGGTATGACGGCAGACGATATATTGGGTGTTCCTTATACCCATCTTCTCCATGAATTCTCCGGCAATTTCAACCATCAGTTCATTGCTTAGTTTTGGTGCGTCTTCTTTTGAGAAGTTGAGAGAGATATGATACACCGGCTTCTCCAGTTTCCTTCCGGGCTTGTCGTCTGCCTGTCCCTGCATACTGGCTGCAATGGTGGAATTGTTATCGTCTCTCACATCCTTATAATCGATAAGGATTGCTTTCTTTGGGTTGTTGGCATAGTTCACCAACTTCCCGAATCCTGATCTTTTCTTAATGTCGCACATCATAGCTGTCAATAATATGGTTGGCGATACAGACTAATTTTTCTTTCAGCTCAAGTAATTCCGGAACAATCTCCCGCACACCTTCCAAATGAGCCAGTCTGGTGAGCTGGTTGAGATTATTGATTCCTCCTTCAATCAGTCTGATCTGTTGTCGGTCTTCCTTTGTCCGAGCCGGCTTTACCTCTCCATAAAGGCTCGCCTCCCGCATATAAACCGAGAGAGCTTTACCGGCTGTCTTTGCTTTATTGACCGTTATCATCTTTTCAGCAACCGTCATTCGTGTGGACATTGTTTCCGTCCTTGCAAGTCCTTTTGATACTGCCGGGCGACCTCCCTTGTTTGAGAACCGGGAGTTGTTCTTGTTTTTAGATACTGTTTTTTCCATTTTAGTTAAGTTTAGGATTATGGTTTATATTTCTTTTTGTAATGTAGAAAAGGGAACAAGGTTTTTGAGGGGTTGGCAATGGAACTTACAGAGGTAGAAAGTCGATTCCTGAGTTTGAATCGGGTTTTGGCAAGGTTTTCGTTTACGAAAACATAAACTTGCCAAACCCTCAAAAACCATACTATAATTATAGGTATCTGTCTTGATTATTTTAGACAGAATTAAGGCCTTTTCAGTGATACTCCAATTATGGAACATCAAGGGGATAAATGGGAACCCCAGGTTAATCTTTATCTTCTGGTGCTCCATATTCTGATTCATTATTTATTTCTGGTATAAATGGAAGCTGCCTTGGCATATTCTCCACTTCAATCTCAGATGAGGGATAAGCCGTTTGAGTTAGTCCGGTACCGTCTTTATTTTCCACCGGTAATTCTGAATCTCCATTTTGGCTCTGAGCCCGTTCTGCTTTATGAGTTGCCTTCCTTCTCGGCGAACTCTTGCGGAGCATACCAAACTGCTGTCCGTTATATAAATGGATTCTCACACCTTCAAATTTTCCTACAGTTGTGCTAAAACAGTGATTTGGCAGCATAGCCTTATTTACCATCCAATCTTTTACGCACATCATAGTGATGATAGATGTGAGGGGATTGGATTCAATCTTTATTATTCCAAGATTGGAAAAATCCTCCAACAAACGGGTCGTGGCCTTCCTCCCGATTTCCCACTCTTTTGAGAGACCGAGAATGGAGCCGTCAATCTGACCGGCTTTAACAACATATTCCTGCCCTCGCTTTATAACAGGGGTGTCTGTGATAGCCATTTTGGAGAGCAGGGAAAGGAAATAATATATGTTTTCCCTGCCTTCGGTGGTTCCATGAAGGAAAAACCAGGCATCTATATTGAGAACTACCTCCAATTTGTAGCACATCAATTTCAGTTGTGTAATTCTTTTCATATTTATATGTGTATTAAGTTATTCCTTTTGTAATTTTATTATTCATATTCGCATAAGGTTTCTGTTGGAAGCCACGGCAGAGTTTCTGGCTTGCGGCTTCTTCAATGGTTATCTTTTCCCGGCAACGGAATTTTGTCTCGGCATAGAAGACTGCATGACAGCAGTTCCGACAAAAATTTTCTCGCTGGTCGTAAGCCCAGGCTGTCCTGTTCACCAACCATTCTCTCCATCCCTCAGAGTCTTTATCCTCCGGTTCCGGAACAAGCCAACTCAACGAAATAAATTCTCCGAACATTTCATGAAGGGATTGCTTGAACGGAACCTCTTCAGTTGATATATTTTCTTCTTCGTAATTTCTATTCGGAATGGGGACTGAGAAATTTTTATTTTCAGAAGAATGTCTTACTCCGTTACCTTTCTTCAATCTGATGATAATGTCTGCAAGATCATCATGAGGTTCACCCGGATAATTTATCAGAGTAGTATCAAGCTTGATATGGTAGCCTGACTTTGATAATTGGGTTGCTTTATCTTTCCAGTTACCTTCACCGGTCAGTCCGTCTCTATCGGGAAAAATCGTACAGTCATAATTCCTCAATGGAAGAAATCTTTCCGGGGAAAGATTGGCTTTGCTTCCTGTCGCCAGCCAAATAAATTTTGGATAGACAATGGAACATACAATGGCTGTCTTCTCACTTTCGACAATAGCAATTGGTTTCTTGCTGTCAAGATTCTTCAGAAGATGTTCACCAAAGTAAGGCCAATCAGTCTTATCAGTTGAAGGATTGATTTTCCTTCGTTTGAGCTTGGAACAGTTCTCCTTTCCCTTACAATTAAGTTTATCCGGACAAGCCATACAAGTCTTCCTGTTCATGTCAGGGATTGCAAATGTTGTGGAGACGGATTTTACCTTAACTGTCTTTGCATCGGTCCATGAATAAAGTGGAGAAGCTGATTTCCTGCTTCCGGTTACAGGATCAATGTGAAAGATTTTACAGTCCACACATTGACCTTTAGAATCAATCATGGGGAAAGTAACGGCCCGGTATCCCTCAGGGGATTTATAAGAGGAAGCACCAACTTTGTAGAGATCTAATACTTCATCAACCTTTGTTTGATTAAATTCCCTAATCAGCCATTGGTATAAACCAGTCTCTTTAACTCTTGAAGAAGTCTTCTGCAAAAGTTCTTCAGGGATGTAATAAGTAGGCTGGGAGATAACTTTGACAGACGGTCGAATTATGGAATGATTAGGGAGGTTACAAGGATTAGGCTGATATGTTTTCTTATCATTCCTTTTCTCTATAGTTTTCTCACTCAACCATACCCCTCCTATATCAGCAATAATTTTTGCCACTTGTTGGAAATCTTTCCAGTCTTCAAGATTAAGGCTTTCTTCTTCCGCGACAAGAGTAAAGGCATCTCCACTCTTGCCACAGCCGAAGCAATGGTAAAGCCCCTTGACGTTATCAATCTCAAAGCTCGGTGTCTTTTCCTGATGGAAAGGACAGCAGACCATATATTTTCTTTTGTCAGTTCTGGGTGATATACCGAAGTATCGGTTAAGGACTACAGGAAGACAGGATTTCAATTCATCTTTCTTCCGTTCGTCTATGTCATAAATAATATTTTGAATCATCAGATATTGTTTATAGGTCAGGACTTATTTGTGATGGTGACTTGAAGAAAGTGTCCGGATGTCACCGGTGACTTCGGAAGGTAATATCTAAAGATATTATACCTTCCGAGTGTCACCGATAGACATTATCTCCGCTGCCACCTTCATCACCTGTTTATAGTCACTTGAAATCAATTCTATCGAATTGATTAATCTTCATCTTGCTGTGATTGATATAAGGGAAGTGGCTCAGGTTCATCCCCGTTTCGGAAATATTTTGTTTTATTCCCAAAGACCTGCTTAACGATCAAGCCGGATTTAAACAAATCTGCCAACCTCTGTTTACCCGTTCTTACATCAGCATATCCCAACAGGTCTGTTATCTTCTTTGCCAAATCATTTGAACCGATACCTTCTTTGGGGATTAGTTCTAACATCTGGGTATTTCGGTCAGGCTTGCTAACAAGTTCTGCTGTGTGATGATAGATATAAGGGAGGCCGTGTATATCTATGGCGATATTGAAATCATCCGGTCTCATTCCACGGCATTTGCCGAAACGGGCACGGCTGTATTCTCCTCTCAGTTCTATTGAAGGATCGTCACTCATATCTTTCAGGTACAATGTCAAGTCACTTTTACGGGCTTCCTCGATAGCCCAGCCACGGAATTTAGGTTTGTCGGTCTTGCCGTCTCCTTCATTGGCATGTATTACACTGAATACTGCCAACTCATATAATTCAGCCAAGGCTCTCAAATCTTTGCTGAATTTGGTACAATCCTTTTCATCCAAAACAGATGAAACACAGTCAGTCCAATTATCCAACATCAATACATCCGGTTTGAAGTTCCTGATTGCAGTTTCAATCAGAATCTTGATATCCTCATAGCCGTGACGGTTAAGAGACAAAACCATCAGTTCGGTCATTTCCTTTGGATCCTTGCCGCATAATCTTGAAACCCGATTAAGAATTTTCTGTGAATCATATTTGGCCTGTTCGGTATCGACAAACAGGACACGACAGGCTGGCAAAGCCTTGAAACCATTTACCGTTTCATCCTTGCCAAGAAGAATGGCTGAAAATAAAGTCAGGGCTGTTGTCTTCCTGGCTTTAGCGACAGCACAGATGAAGGATTTACCGCCACGCCATAAAACAGGTACACTGTTATAGGAGAGAATCACTTCCGGGTCAGGAATGGGATTATTCGGATCGATAATACATTCCTCAAGGATCTTTTCATAATTTTCAGTTTCCTCACTCTTGAGATCAAATACCCGATGTCTTACCACTTCCGATGTCAGTATAGGAAGGCTGTTGTTTTCTTGTATTCCTGTTTCCATACCTTACTTGTTTTTACGGCAATATGACTGAGCTTCCTGATTTAACTCGGATTCGGTCTTTATACGATTGTTCTGTAGCCACTGCTCGACCTCACGTCGATTGAAGAATACAAGCTTGCCGGTAGGTTTATAGTGGGGAATCTCCCGGTTCATCGTGAGTTTGTAAAGGTAACTTTTGCTTATTCCGGTATAACGGCTCACTTCATCTGCCGTTAAAACCTCTTTCGTGCAATATGCAAGGCGGTCTGCCAATGCTTCCAAAATTTTATTTTCTTCCATACAGGAAATTTTTTTAGTTGAAAATTAGGATGCCGGACATGCACGTCTGCAAACCATTATCCTGTTAGCTGGTGTTATCGGATAACATTGGCAAAATTATGGTGTATAGGAATAGAAAAAGGGGTGTATGTCGGGTATACACCCGGACATATCACCCCTTAAAGGGTTGATAATAAACTAATTATTTCTTATTGAAAATACTTAGTATTTCAGCTTCTCTGCTACCTGCATACCCCCTGATTTCTTTTGTCTTCCATTTGGCATTAGCCAGATTCTTATATCCAAATAATTCTTCAAATGGTTGCCACTTATATTTTATATTTAATTGTTCACTCAATAACTCAGCAAATAATGCTAATTCTCCTTTAGTTCCAAGCCATTTGTAATTACCGGTAGCTTCTTCTATCAAGTTTACCTCGATTGCCTTTTTGAACCCTTTTGAATTTACAATTGAGTCCTTAATTGGATCTTGTTCTTCAATGTCTTTATCTGATCCTGGTTCTTCCTCATTTTCATCATCTATTTCAAATCCATTAAATACATCGTTAATTTTTTGCATTATTTCCTTGGTTTGCGGATCCTTTTCTAGTTCATCGAACAAATCCTCAAACTTCTCATCCGGAATTTCTGGCATGGCTTCAATACGTGTCCCCATATCATTGAAGATTGAAAGCACTGCATTACTAGCATCATCCAAATTCTGATAATTGGATAATATGGTTCTGACTAAGGGATATCTTTCCAATTGGTTCCGATGAATCTTCGGCATGTATTTTTCTCCTATGGAAGCAAAGAAAGATCCTAAATCATCTAAATTCTCCATGAACCCTTTAGCCATATCTTGAAAATCATATTTATTGTTCAAGACACTTTCCTTTCCGGATTTCATAGATAAATCTTTATAAATTTGAGCTCGTGCCCTATCCCCCAAACTTTCATAATAAGCCAAAACATCAGCTTCACCATATTTTGCATTTTGAAGCTGTTCCTCTGTTTCTATGGAGAAAATATAATCTTCAAATTCCTTTATCGTTTCAAAAATCATAAATTTCAATACTATAATTACAAAATTACTCAATTTTATTTTCAATGCTTTGGTTTTAAAAAGAATAAATACAAACATTCATGTATAAATAATATGCTTACAATTAGACTAAGAATTAATATATACCTCATTAATCCTAACTCTCATGATTGCCAAATCTTAAATTATTGTTAAATTTGCGATTGAATCCCGCAATGCGTGACTTCTCGGAGGAGAATTAAGTCGGGTGTTGGGTGGTTCATTCCATAATGAAAGGCGATAACTCGCTTTATTTCTTGGCTTTCAAAACGTAGGAAATTTTGAATTAGCTGTCAAGGAATTAGGCAATGTTAGCGCCCCATGGGTACGTTTATGTATTCGCCTTCCGAGCTTCGGTTCGGACGGTGTTGTTGCATATACATACTTTGCGGGGTGATTCTACCATTGCTCGTTCCACAGCTATGGTACTTCCTACGACCCTGAAAGCGGAATGAGCTGGTGTGGCTCCTCGCTTTTCTTTTATATTCAAATTAATCTATTTGCCGAAAGAGCCATAGGCGCAACATCAGTCCGATGGCTCGAATATTTGACAACATCGACCTAAAGTTCACTCAAGGTCTTCAAGATATAATAGTACCTGACAAGGGAGTAAAACGAGTTGATTTTTGTGTAGGTTATTTCAATCTTAGGGGCTGGGACCTAATAATAGACCAAATAGACACCCTTCCCGGAGAATTTATAGAAGAGGAATCTTTAAGAGACCCGATTCATAGAATATGCCGGTTGTTAATCGGGATGCATCAGCCTCCTGAAGAATTAACCCGATGGCTCTATGGGAAAGAGAAATTCATTCCCGATGCTGAATATATCCGCACCCAGAAAGTCAAAATAGCCAAAGAATTTCGTAGGCAACTTCAAATCGGACTTCCTGACAAGAGAGACGAAATTACCTTAAGACGCCTGTCGCAACAATTGAAAGACGGGAAGGTAACTGTCAAACTCTATCTAAGAGAGCCCCTTCATGCAAAATTATATTTAGCCCATAGACCGGAGGATAATTTCAATCCTATCATGGCACTTATGGGAAGCAGCAATCTCACTTGGTCGGGATTAAGAGGCAACGGGGAATTAAATGCTGAATTTGCCGACAGCGACCAGTCAAGAAAACTCTCAAACTGGTTTAACGACCGATGGGACGATAAGTTCTGTATTGATATCACCAAAGAACTGATAGAGGTGATAGATAATTCTTGGGCTGCAGAAAGGATAATCCCTCCATATTACATTTATCTTAAAACGGCATATCATCTTAGCGAGGAGGCACGGAACGGAATAAAGGAATTCGCTTTGTCACCGGAATTTAGAAGGGAGTTATTCGATTTCCAACAGACGGCAGTAAAGATAGCGGCAAGACATCTCAGAAATGACAAAAGAGGCGGTGCAATGATCGGGGATGTGGTTGGTTTGGGAAAAACCATCACAGCATGTGCCATCGCCAAGATTTATGAAACTACATACGCTAGCAGTACCCTTATAATCTGTCCGGCAAACCTTCAGGAGATGTGGAAGAAATATGCACGTAAATATGATTTGAAGGTTGATATAATGTCGATGGCTAAACCGATTGATATAGACAATTCCCGCTACTATCGTCTGATAATAATTGATGAGAGTCATAACCTCAGAAACGGGGCCAAAGGTAGCCGATACAGGAATATCAAAGCACTGATTGACCGCCAGGACAGTAATGTTTTGCTACTGACAGCTACTCCATATAATAAAGACTTCTCTGATCTTTCCAACCAATTGAGGCTTTTCATCTCCGACGACCAGGATTTGGGGATGCGTCCTGAAGAATATATAAGAGAATTGGGTGGAGAAAGACAATTTTTGCAGACACATAGCGAGACATTCATCCGGTCGATATCAGCTTTTGAAAAGAGTTGTCATATTGAGGATTGGAACGAGCTGATGAAACTTTTCCTTGTGAGGAGGACAAGGACTTTCATAAAAGAGAATTATGCCAAGACGGATCCTTCAGACGGAAGGAAATACTTGCAATTCCCTGATGGAAGAAAATCTTATTTTCCTGAAAGATTGCCGAAGGCTATAAAATTTGAAACAGTTCCCGGAGATCAATACTCACGTCTCTATTCCGATGCTATGATTGACATGATGGAGTCGTTGAACCTGCCTCGCTATGGACTGACTAAATTCATTAATGAAGAGAAAGCAAAGGAAGCCTCAACTCTAGAAAAACAAATAATAGAGAATTTATCCCGTGCCGGTACCCAACAGATGGGATTCTGCAAATCAACTTTTTTCAAACGAATAGACAGTTCGGGTTTTTCATTCCTTCTAACACTCTCCCGACATATCCTGCGCAATGCCGTTTTCATCTATGCTATGGAAAACAAGTTGCGTTTGCCTATCGGTGATGAAAACCAACTGCCGGATGATTTCATAGACGATGAGGATGTAAATGCCAACATACTTGGTGAGGAATTTTCACAGGAAGCACTTAAAAATGGTGAACTCCCCAAAATTTCAACCGATATGGAAGAATATATGATGAGGGCAGAGAAATATTACAATCAGATTCACACTAAGAACAATGTCTCCTTCATAGATTCGAAATATTTCAAGAAAACGCTCAAACAACAGCTGAAGAAGGATTGTGAAATCCTTATCGATATGATAAAGCTGTGTGGAGAATGGGAACCACACAACGACCAGAAACTTAATCTTCTTTATGATATGCTTACTCAGCAGCATGGAGATGAGAAAGTAGTCGTTTTTACACAATATTCCGACACAGCAAACTATATCGGCAGACAATTGAAGAAAAGAGGATTGAATAAAGTTGCAGTTGTGACCGGTGATTGCAAGAATCCAACTGCCGAGGTGGAGAAATTCTCTCCCGAAAGTAATGAGCGTCAGGATATTGAAAAGGATGAACAGCATAGAGTAATGATAGCCACTGATGTGCTTTCCGAAGGCCAGAACCTGCAGGACAGTCATATCATTCTGAATTTTGACCTGCCTTGGGCCATAATTCGTCTTATTCAGAGAGCGGGACGTGTGGACCGTATCGGACAGAAAGCATCTCAGATTCTTTGCTATTCATTCTTCCCGGCAGAGGGTGTGGAGAAGATTATAAAGTTAAGGGAAAGGCTTAACAACCGAATCAATGCGAATGCCCATGTAATCGGTTCGGATGAGATTTTCTTTGAAGGCAACGAGCAGAATCTCCGGGATATGTTTAACGAAAAAGCAGGAGTACTTGACGATGAAGACGACACCGATGTTGACCTTTCTTCTCAAGCTTATCAGATTTGGAAAAACGCGACTGATGCCAATCCAAAACTTAAACAGATTATTCCTCAGTTGCAGAATATGATATATTCCACAAAAGCGGCTGAAAATCCAGGAAGTTCCGGAGTGATAACATATGCCAGAACTCACAATGATTTTGATGTTTTGTCTTGGATTGCTCCCGATGGCTCGGTTGTAAGCCATTCTCAGAAAAAGATTTTGCAAACAATGGCTTGCAATGCCAATACACCCGCAGTAGAACCATTGGAAAATCATCATGAATTGGTAAGTCAGGCTATAGAGGAGGTAAAGACTGAGACGGCCGATCCGACTACAGCCGGAATTCTTGGAAACAGATTCTCAACAAGATACCGGATTGTGGAATTGCTTGATCATTATTATCGACAGGACAGTAACCTTTTCTTTACAGATGAAGATAAGGAAAGTCTGAAATTAGCTATTGATGATATCTATAATTATCCTTTGCTTGATACCGCAAAACTCTCTATCGGGCAGATGTTAAGAAGAAATCAGAACAATGACGAGATTGTGCAGTATGTCCTTGATCTCCGCAAGAACGGAGCTTTATGCCGACTTCCTGTAGAGGAAAATTCAAATAAAGAACCTGTTATAGTATGTTCAATGGGTCTTCGGTATAATCCTTAAACTTTTCTCCTTAAATTCAACAACCATGGCTCAAATAAAGAAAACTGATTTTCAAAGGCTAATAAAGAATAGAGAATTCCGTGATTTATTCATATCGGAATTAGGATGGAATCGGTATAAAGGACATTCTAATCTTCCTGCTATAATTGTTGACGACCAGGAATACAACATAGAAGCGATAGCTGAAAGAAGCGGTTTCCAGATTCTTACTTGTGAGGTGAATGAATTGCCGACTCAAAGTCTGGCTAAAAAGATTGACTCAAAACTGCGAAATCAGGCTGCCGATTACATCTGTATCTTCTCCGAAAAAGGAAGTTCCAAAGATTTGTGGGTTGTGCCGGTTAGAACCAATGAAAAACGAGAATTGGTATTGGTTGATTATGAGGAAGGGAAAGTTGATTTTCTTTTTTCAAAGTTAGAGGGATTTGCATTTGATTTCGATGAAGAAACAAATATAGTTGACCTACGCTCACAAGTGCAAGGGGCTTTCGCTGTAAATTCAGAAAAGATAACCAAAGACTTTTACGCAGGATTCAAGAAAGAACATAAGGCTTTTGCAGATTTCATTACCGGCATTGACGACCATATCCTTACCAAAGACAACAAGAACAAGCAATGGTACACATCCGTTATGCTCAACCGGATGATGTTCTGTTATTTTATTCAGAAAAAAGGATTTTTGGCTTTTGACACTTCCTATCTTCGGAATAAACTTAATTGGGTCAGGGAAAATGAAGGGAATAATAAATTTTATAATTTCTATAAAAGTTTCCTAAGAAGACTCTTCCATGACGGATTAAATTCACCACAAAGGGATCAGAATTTTATAAATACTTTCGGAAGAATTCCTTATCTGAATGGTGGAATGTTTGAAGAACATCAGATTGAAAAAGAATATCCTGAGATCAATATTCCCGACGAAGCTTTTATCAGGTTATTTGATTTCTTCGATACTTGGCGATGGCATCTTGATACAAGAATTACTGCATCGGGCAAGGATATCAATCCGGATGTTTTGGGTTATATCTTCGAACAATACATCAACGACCGGGCAAGTATGGGTGCCTATTACACGAAAGAGGATATCACGGAATATATAAGTCGTAACTGTATCCTTCCATTCCTATTTGACAAGGTGAAAGATAGCACCCAAGATTCTTACAAAGATTTTGAACCGGATGGATTTGTTTGGCTGACTCTTAAAAACAGTGGAGATAAATACATATTTGATGCTGTAAAGAAAGGATATCAGCAATTTAATAATATTCCTGAAGAAATAAAAAGGGGTATAATAACTTCGGAAATGAGAAAGGAATATTCGGAAACACCAATCGGGGAATTGCCTGAAAATCATATTCCTTTATCTGAACTTCGTAAAGATTGGAATAAATCCACTCCCGAACCTTGGGCTTTGCCAACTGAAATTTGGAGAGAAACAATTGAAAGGTTGCAAAGATGTGATGATATTATTAACAAGATTAGAAATGGAGAGATAACTTCAATTAATGATTTCATAACTTATAATCTTGATATCAGAAATTTTGCCCTAGATCTTTTAAATACCGGCGATTCAAAATTTATCAAGCATTTTTATGAAGCATTGCAGGGTGTAAGTATTCTCGATCCGACTTGTGGTTCGGGAGCATTCCTCTTTGCAGCGATGAATATCCTTGAACCTCTTTATGAGGCTTGTATTTTCAGAATGCAAGAATTCCATAAGGAGAATCAAAATCTTTTCAAAAAAGAACTTGAGGAAATAAACGGTAAATATCGCTCGAACATCCAATATTTCATTTTCAAATCCATAATTCTTCGGAATCTTTACGGAGTTGATATTATGGTTGAGGCTACTGAAATAGCTAAACTTCGACTTTTCTTAAAGATGGTGGCAGTGGTTGATGTTGACCGTAAAGCTGATAACCTCGGGCTTGACCCCCTTCCTGATATAGATTTCAATATCCGGTGTGGTAATACTTTGGTAGGTTATGCCAATCAAAAGCAATTGGATAATGATTTGGCAGTTGCCAAAGATATCATGGAAGAATTGGCTAATCAGGAATTTAAAGAAAAAATTGATGAGGAGCTAATTAAGGTTGCAGCTGCTGACCGTTTGTTCAAGAAAATACAAATGGAAGAAGATGATAATATTGAGGCATTCAAACATTCTAAATACGAATTAAAATCTCGTCTTTCAGAATTAAATGACAGTCTCAATCATAGACTATATTTAGCGAGTGGTTCACCTCTTCCATATGAAGCATGGCTATCATCTCATCAACCTTTCAATTGGTTAGCCGAATTCTATCAAATAATGCAAGGTAACGGAGGCTTTGATGTAATCATAGGAAATCCTCCGTATATTGAGTTCCCAAGTAACTATGTAAATTATTCTTTTAATAATCTTAAGTCTGCAAATTGTGGTAATCTTTATGGTTGTTGTATTGAAAGAGGATATCAAATAGGAAACAAAAATGGTAAATTTTCTTTTATTATTCCAGTCGCAATAACTTGTTCTAAAAGAATGTCTACGGTTATTGATATAATGAAAGAAAATTCGGACTTATTAGTATATGCGAATTTTGATGATAGACCCGGTAAATTATTTGAAATGCTTCAACATTTGCGTGCTACAATTTTTATTTCATGCCGTTCTAGTGGTATTAGTACACCAACTATTTATTCTACAAAATATAATAGATGGTACACTCAAAACAGACCAATTCTTTTTACCATAATAAAGTTTGTAAACGTCTCCGAATTTGTTGACTCCTACGTAATTCCAAAATTTTCATATGCTATAGAGTGTGACATAAATAGAAATAGGATGTGTTCAAAAGCTTGTACTGCAGAATTTTATAGTAATACAAGTAATTCTAATAACATATATTACCGTGCTGCTGGGGGAGGATACTTTCTTCTAATTAAAACAATTAAAAGTGAAACATACATAAACGGAGTTTTAGAAGAAGTAAAGGCAGAAAAAGCTATATCAATTTCTTTAAACTATTCAAATAATTCCATAGGAGCTCTCCTATCTTCTTCATTTTTCTATTGGAGTTATATTGCTTACACCGATTGTAGGAATTTAACAAAAACAGTTATTGACAATTTTCCTTGTCCTAAGGAAATAGGTTCCGATATTGTTCTTACAAATATTGGTAAGGAACTTTTCAAAGAATACGAATCAAAAAGTAATAAGAAAGACACTTATTATCAAAGTACAGGAAGAAATGTAATATATTGGGAATATTATCCTAAACTATCTAAATCTATTCTGGATGAAATAGACAGGAGGCTCGCCAGCTTATATAATTTTACAGAGCCTGAACTGGATTTCATTATAAATTATGATATCAAATATCGCATGGGCGATGAGCTAAATTCAGAGGATTGATGATCACTTATCTGGGAAATCAAGAACTGCTGAAATGGCATAAGATTGCTTTCTTTGCTTCGAGCAAGACTAAGAGCAATAGTGTCCTGCCTACTCTTGATTGGGCTACAGAGATTGCCAAAAGAGAAGATGTGGCTGTTTGTTCCGGTTTTCAATCTCCCTTAGAAATGGAAATCTTGCCATATTTATTGAAAGGTAAGTGTGGAATTATCATTGGCCTTAACCGAGGCATCTATAAAAAGACTCCTCAAAAATTCCTTGATGCTTATAATTCCGGAAGAATTTTATTCATATCCCTACAAAATGATAATATAATCATGCCCAGTAAAGCTAACGCAGAAAAGCGAAATCTCCATCTCGCCTCCATTGCCGATGAAATAGTCTTCTCATCCCTAAACCCTCGTAGTTCTTTATTCTCATCCTATATAACGAGTACTAAATCAAAACAATTATTATAGTTAAGTAATATTTTGAATTGTCATTTAAAAAATAATCCTTTGAGATTTAAAACCTGATATAAATTAGAATTTTATTCCTTTTTTATTCAATTATATAGAATTCAGATTTAGCTACTTCCCCGTAAATTCCATTAATTCATCAATCCTTTCAATAAATTGTGAATTTTTTGCTACACTCCCATTTCCTCCTAATTCTTTGTATTTTTCATAAATTTTATATTTAATAGAATTAATTAATTCATCTTGAACCTGAGAGAGATCAAAATCAATAATATCAGAACTTTTTATAGTGGTTTTTCCTAATAATGTAACCGCAACACAATATAGTACATAAAATAAAATGTCATTTTTTTCAGAAGATGACCAATCTGGGGTTTTTCGAATATTATCTTGAATTATTTTTCCTAGTTTTCCAATAATGTAATATGTCGATAAATTATTTTTATCAGAATATAATGTATGGTAAATCTTATCATCAGTTAATAAAGTAGAAGGCCTAGCACGAGCAAAATCGGGTTTTCTCAGTAATAATGTTATTAGACATTGAGCCAGAAAAGATACACTTATAATATCATTAGCTTTCTTTTTTTGATTCTTATAATAATTTTTTCTTCTATCGTAATACAATCCTCTCGACTTACAATACATTTCTATTTGAAGATGTATTGAATCAGTTACACGCAATGAGGATTTAGGAATATTAGTTTGATTGTTTGTTGCAAAGATTATATTATCGCGTACTTTTTCAGATGGAGGAACAATAAATCGTACCAAAACGCAACGCTCTTCATTCTTAAGGCTATCTTTATTTTCAGAAAAGAAATTAAAAATTTCAGTTGAAGTTTGTAGTCCATTTACAACTTCAGGATTTAAGATAGACAATTGCCTATTAGTAATAGGAATAATTCGATCTGATAAAATGGTAATGCCGTTATTTAACCACCAAAAGTCCTCTAATTTACTACTACGAAGTGTTTCTGCAATACAAGAATTTACAGAATTATTACCTTGATAGTCCCTAACATTCGATTCAAAAATTCCCTTCAAGAGATTACCTTCAGCGTCAGTTATAAAATTGTAATATTCTGATAGGTTTATCAGTGTAACATATTCATTCTCTTTCCCAAGTGAAATTGCCTGATCAGCCAGCTTGACGTTTATATTAACATCCGCTTCTGTATTATATAAATCCATTAGTTTATCGGCTCCAATAAAATTAACGGATATATTTGCGCTAGGATAATTTTTAGCTACAATTTTTTTTAGTTCCTCACCTTGAGCTATAGTATTTTGGTGCAAATCTACCGCAACTGTCACATAATAATATTTGATATAAATTTTTAACTGTTTAGTTATCAATTTGGTTATAACATCCCTGAATAGCATAAAAGCATCCCTTACCCCTTCACAATAACGATCTTTAAACAGGGTTACATCATTAGACATATCAAAAAGATTCTCAGAGATTGTCTTCCACTTCATTATTGCATCTTCGCCAAATCCAGTAACATTTTTGGATTGAATGATAACAAATTCTAAAGTTGATCCTTTTACACAGTCTAAAGTATTAACTTGATCTGGAGTAATGATTTCATTATTTAGGATAACATATGCAGCATCACAACCCCCGTCATTAGGCCCACCAATTAATCCATTCTCAATTTCTTCAGAACTGAAATCATAATCTTTTAATACTAAAGAAGCTGAAAAAAATTCATAGAAAGTGTCTTGAGAGCTAAATTGCTGATTATTATTATATTCCTGCGAGATTATTTCCCTTATAAGTATTTGATTATTTGTCATCACCATTAATGATTAATTTATAAGATCAACATTTTACAAAATTACAAATTTTTATAATTTGAAATGATTTAATAAAGAATAATATTAGAATCTTTTTAATTTAACCTAACTTATTAAATTATTCAATTCTTATACATCTTTAAAAGATGTGTTTGTTAGATACCTTTTCTTATAATGGGTTGAAAGTTGCTTACTGGTTGCTTATTGGAAATAAGAAACCCTCTAACTTTCAATGAGTTAAAGGGTTATCAAGGTGCCCAGAACAGGACTCGAACCTGCACGCCTCGCAGCACTCGCACCTGAAACGAGCGCGTCTACCATTCCGCCACCTGGGCAATAGCAAGGGCAAAGATAATTAATTTTGAGTAAAGGAGCAAAAATCAGAAGTGGAGTTAATGAGTTTTTGGGGAAAGGAGCAAAATTTGTTAATTTTGCGTAGTATTCTAAATAAGTGTCTTATGGGTGGTTTTTTTGGAGCTGCGTTAAAAAAGAGTTGTTGCAACGACTTGTTTTATGGGGTGGATTATAATTCACATTTGGGGACGCGAAGGGCAGGCATGGTGACTTATGATGCTAAAGATGACCGTTTTTGCCGAAGTATCCACTCAATCGAAAACACTTATTTCCGTACTAAATTTGAAGATGAGCTTCATAAGTTCAAGGGGGATTTGGGTATAGGGGTAATAAGTGACTATGATCCTCAGCCTATAGTAATTAATTCCCATCTTGGCAAATTCGCTATCGTGACGGTGGCCCGGATAAATAATATCCATCAATTGGAAAAAGAGCTTTTAGAAAGGGGAGCCCATTTCGGTGAGTTAAGTTCCGGGAAGACCAATCCAACAGAACTTGTGGCTTTACTTATCAATGAAGGGAAAACTTTCGAAGAAGGTATTGTCAATCTTTTCAAAAGAATTGAGGGATCTTGTTCTCTTCTTATCCTTACTGAGAAATCCGTCATAGCTGTAAGAGACCAATTAGGGAGAACTCCGGTGATTATTGGAGAGAAAGAAGACGGTTCAGGTTTTGCCGTTTCGTCAGAGTCAACTGCTTTTCCTAATCTTGGTTACAAACATCTGAAAGATTTGGGTCCGGGAGAAATGGTGGAAATCACTCCGGAGGAAGTAAAGACTATTATCCCACCGGGTGAGGAAATGCAGATTTGTTCTTTCCTTTGGGTTTATTACGGATTTCCAACCTCTACTTACGAAGACACCAATGTGGAGGAAATGCGTTTTAAATCCGGATATGAAATGGGAAAGACAGACGATTCAGAGGTGGATTGTGCCTCAGGTATTCCTGATTCCGGAGTTGGTATGGCATTAGGCTACGCAGCCGGTAAAGGAGTGCCTTATATGAGATGTATCGCCAAGTACACTCCCACCTGGCCAAGAAGTTTTACACCGTCAGAACAGGAAAGAAGAAATCTCGTGGCAAAAATGAAACTTGTGCCCAATGAAAAAATGCTCAAGGGAAAAAGAGTGCTTTTTTGCGATGATTCAATAGTGCGAGGCACCCAGTTGAAGGACAATGTTAAAGACCTTTATGATTTGGGAGCTAAAGAAGTGCATATTAGGATTGCTTGTCCTCCATTGATTTATGGGTGTCCTTACATCGGGTTTACATCCTCTAAGAGTGATATGGAGTTGATTACTCGCAGAATCATAAAAGAATTCGACGGCGACACTACGGAAAATCTTTCCAAATATTCCACCACCGGTTCTGAACATTACAATAGGATGGTGGATAAAATTAAAGATATATTCGGACTTACATCACTAAAATTCAATCCTATTGAGACACTCGTGGAATCAATCGGGTTGCCGAAGGAGAAAATTTGCACTCATTGCTTCGATGGGTCAAGTCGTTTCCATCCATGTAAAAATTGTAAAAAAGAAAACCCATCCCAATGAAAATTGATCTCACACTTGCCGAGGGATTAAAGACTCCACTTTATTATTATGATCGCTCCCTTCTTGAATCCACACTTCAAGAAGTCAACAGATGTATAAACGGTACACCCATAAAGGTGCATTATGCAGTGAAGGCTAATTGCAATCCAAAGATTTTGAAGGTTATAGCCGACGCCGGGTTAGGAGCCGACTGTGTGAGCGGACGAGAAGTCACCACTGCTATTAAAGCAGGATTCCCTGCCCAAAGCATCTGTTATGCCGGTGTGGGGAAAACCGACCGGGAATTAATCGGAGGGATGAAAGCCGGCATTGCATATTTCAATGTAGAAAGCCAAGAGGAACTCGAAATTATCTCACAACTGGCGGAAGAATATGGCTATAAACCTAATGTTTGTCTTCGAGTAAATCCGGATATCGACGCCCATACCCATCATTATATCACCACCGGCCTTGAAGAAAACAAATTTGGGATTCACCAGTCGATGCTTCAAAAGGCTGTAGAATTCGCACAAAATTCACATTATCTAAACCTGGTTGGACTACATTTTCATATAGGGTCTCAAATCACTAATACCGAGCCTTTTAAGTTGCTATGTGAAAAAATCAATAACTTGCAGGATGAATATTCGGCCAAAGGTATAGAGTTCAAAATAATAAATGTGGGGGGTGGCTTAGGAATAGATTACGATGATCCAGATAAGAACCCGATTCCTGATTTCAAAGGGTATTTCGACACACTTCTTCAAAATCTAAAATTAAAACCAGGTCAAGAACTTCATTGCGAATTGGGACGCTCTATAGTGGCACAGTGCGGTTCACTTATATCCAAAGTAACATATGTAAAGAAAGGTCTTAACCGTAAGTTTATTATCCTTGATGCCGGGATGAACGACCTTATTCGTCCCGCATTATACGGAGCCCATCATAAGATTGAGAATCTGACAGCCCCTAAAGATGTCAAGGTCGACATTTATGACGTGGTTGGTCCTATATGTGAATCTTCTGATATATTCGGGAAAGAAGAAAGATTGCCTGTCACAAAGCGAGGTGATCTGATAGCATTACGCAGCGCCGGAGCTTATGGAGAGAGCATGGCCAGCACCTACAATATCCGCACCCTCCCTGAAAGTGTGTTAGTGTAAGGTATATAAAGATAAGGGATAAAATGCTTAGAGGTAGCGCTGGAGCAAAGCCAAAGCTTTTGCAGCGTTATGACGTAGCGATACCAATTCAATGGCAGCGGTGGTAAAATAATTACGGTCCGAAATATATTCTATTAGTGTGATCACACCGCTTTTATAAGCCTTCAGAAGCGTAGAGTTATAGTCTGCATTTTCTATAATGGGGGCTATCTCATTTATTTGCTCCATTATTGATTCCAACCGTTTTAAAGTAGCCGTGGCTTCAGTGTCTATTTCAAGGGCAACGGTTTCAGCCCTAACCTCTGCATCCAAGATATCAGCATGGGCGGCTTTTTGTTTACCTCTGGAGGAAAAAATAGGTATGGAGACTCCGAATACAGCACCGTTGAAATGCATTCCGTCTTCGAAAGAGTGCTTATAACCCAAAGATAGATTCGGCAAAGCTTCCATTTTAGCCACTTTCTTACCCATCTCGGCAGTTTGTATATCAGCCAGAGCAGCTTGCACGGCAGGAGCATTTTCTTTTATCAACGCTATCTCCTCTTCAGTTGGAATTCTGATTGGTGGGAAGTTATTTTCCATTCTCTCCAGAAGTTGCCTGCAATCATTACCATAAATTTGGGAAAGATTGGAAACTACATCCGCCTGTTCATCCAAAAGCGTGGCCTTTGCCACCCTTATATTTGCATATTCCAACCTCACCTTATTAAGATCAAGTACAGTCATCTCCCCCCCTCTTGCCGCTTCTTCAGCCAGACGATAGATTGTGTCATTGTTTTGTGAGAGTTCCTCCAGAAGCAGCAATTTCTGGTGTGACCTTATATAATCCAAAAGCAAATCCTTAATTTCAGCCAATTTTTCAGCACGTTGAGCGGTCAGTTGTTTTTCTGCTGCACTCATTTTTGCGTTGGCAGCCTTACCGCGAGCACCATATACGCCGGGCCATTCCACGCCCCATTCCAATTGAGCGGTCCAACGATTGTCAACATCTTTAGGGAGCACTAAATATTCTCCGCTTGCTTCCGGATCAGGAAGATTGGATTCAGTTTTTAAATTACGAATCGTGCTTTCCAAAGCATAATTCTCCGATTTATACTGGGGACTGTTAATGAGTATTTCAAAAGCTGTTTCATCCAAAGAAAGAGCTCTTATTTCATTTCCTGAAGCAATAAAAAGCAATAATAAAGTGGAATACAAAAGCCGCGATATCATAATTATAAATTAAAATTCTGTAATCGATAAAGCAAAATTACTTATAATTTCCACTTTTACAATAAATATCAGTTATTTTTTAAGTGATAATCTTTTAAAACCTTTACTTTTACATTCCTTACAATTACATTCATCGTTTAATTTCCCATTTTTGCCCAACAAATAATAGATAGCCGGCACTATAAAAATATTTAGAATTGTGCACGATATCAATCCCCCGAGAATCACAATGGCCATAGGAGCTTGAATCTCATTTCCGGGACTATCGTATCTTAAGGCCAACGGTATTAATGCCAAGGCTGATGAAAGACCAGTCATCAGTATAGGATTGAGTCGGTCAACCGAACCAACTACTACCCTTGTATCCAATGGTATTCCTTCATGCAGCAATTGGTTATAGTGAGAAATAAGCAACATGCCGTTTCGGGTGGAAATACCTAAGAGAGATATGAATCCAATGATTGCGGGTATATTAAGGTCACTTCTTGTAATCCATAAAATCAATACACCACCTATAATGGCCAAAGGCATATTCAGGAGAATAACCAAAGATTCCTTCACATCCTTGAATTCTGCATAAAGAAGGAAGAAAATTAGAAGAATTGCACCCAAAGATGTGAAAAGTAAAGTCCTTGATGCATTTTCTTCACTTTCGAACTGTCCTCCATAGGTGATAAAATAACCTTTTGGGAGATCTACATCTTTATCTATATTCTTCTTTATATCATTAACTGCTCCCCTCAGATCTCTACCGGAGACATTTGCAGAAACCACTATCCTTCTTGACACATTCTCTCTATTTACAGTACTCGGTCCTGAAGTTGAAACGATTTCCGATATAGAAGAGAGAGGGACAGTTCCTTGTTTTGTATCAACTGTAAGATCCCTTAAAGACTCCAATGTGGAACGTGAGTCGGGCGACACTTTTAAAGTGATGTCGTAAGGAGCAGCTCCTGCATATACCCTTGAAACAGGTATACCCATTAACGCGATGTCTATGAATCGGCTGAATTCAGGCAAAGTTATCCCATATTTGGCAAGCAATTCACGTTTTGGTTTTATCTCAATTTCAGGCCGTGGGATCTGTTGCTCCACGTTAACATCTACAATTCCTGACACCTCACCCATAGCTGCGGCAATTTCTTTACCCAAAGAGAAAAGCCTGTCAAGATTGTCACCGAAAATTTTCACTGCAATCTGAGCCTCGCTGCCTGATAGCATTGCGTCAATACGGTGGCTTATAGGCTGACCAATTTCTATATTCACACCCGGTATAGTCTGTAATTTTTTGCGGATATCAGCAGCCACCTCTTCCCTTTTCCTGCCGCTTTCCAGAGAGTAAGGCACCTCAATCTCCGATACATTTGAACCCAAGGAATGCTCATCAAGTTCTGCCCTGCCGGTTTTCCTTGCAGTTAATTTCACTTCGGGCACTTCTCTAATCAATCTCTCAGCTATTCTTCCTATACTGTCGCTAAGAGGCAAAGAAATCCCGGGCAGAGCACTCACGTTAACCGTAAAAGATCCTTCATTAAACGAAGGAAGGAAACTTCTTCCAAGAAATGGAAACACTATCCCGGCAAAAATCAAGAATGCACCCGTTAGGATAAAAACCGGAGATGGTTTTTTGAGCACTCTCATCAGCAAGCCCTTATAAAAAATCGCCAGTCTTTTTGTAAGCCAAGGCTCTTTTTCCAATTTCTTCTCATTTTTACCACTCCCCAGCAAGAACACACAAAGCACAGGAGTCAAAGTAAGAGCCACGATTGTAGATGCCAACAAAGCAATGATAAAAGATATTCCAAGAGGAATTAAAAGTCTTCCTTCCATACCTGAGAGAAAAAACAATGGAAGAAAACTGGCTATAATGATTAAAGAAGAATTAAGTATGGGCATTCGTACTTCTCTTGAAGCTTGGAACACTACCTCAGTGGAATCCTTTCGAAGTTCCGGGGAAAGTTCTCGATTCCGACGCAGATGGCGATAGACATTCTCCACATCAACTATAGCATCATCCACAAGCGATCCGATTGCTATGGCGATACCTCCAAGAGTCATAGTATTGATAGAAAAACCCAACGCATCAATAATAAGAAGAGTGATTATAACAGACATGGGAATAGCCACAGCCGAAATAAGAGTGGTGCGGATATTCATCAAAAAAACGAAAAGCACTATAATCACAAATAAAGCACCCTCGAAAAGCGAAACCTGAAGATTTGAAACTGAATTGCCAATGAAGGATGCCTGACGGAATATGTCAGTGTTTACATTTATTCCCTGTGGTAAGGAAGGAATTATGGATTCTAACTCGTCTATAAGTCTATCGGTGAGAGAAATTGAACCAATTCCGGGTTGTTTTGTCACAGTTATCAAAACCGCAGATTGCGAATTCAACGAAGCTTTTCCAATTTCCGGTGTCTTTGCCATCAGTTTGATTTCAGCAATATCTGCGAGGGTTATAATTCCACCTGATTCTGTGGCAACCGGAGTCTTCCCTAATTCTTCAAGATCAGAGGAGGATAACCTGGCTTTAATAAGATATTCATTGTCATAATCATTAATCACTCCTCCCGATGCGTTAGAGTTGAACCCTGCCAAAGATTCCTCCACATTATTTAAGGTAACCCCTAAATTTTTCATTTTCCCCGGGATCAAATTTATGGCATATTCCTGCACTTCTCCACCGATCACTGATACTGAAGAAACCCCTCCCTGAGCCAACAGTCGAGGCCTGATTACCCTATCTGCAATAGAACGTAATTCACCTTGGGAAATAGAATCTGATGTTAATCCGACAATTAAGATTTCTCCCAATATTGATGATGACGGGCCCATTGTAGGTGATCCGGCCTCTATGGGCAGTTCAGAACTAATAGATGGCAGCCTTTCCGCCACAAGTTGCCTTGCATCCTTGATACCGGTGGTCCAATCAAACTCTACCCATACAACAGAAAAACCTGTTGATGAACTGCTTCTCACTCTTCTTACTCCTGAAATACCATTTAAAGCCGTTTCTACGGGGAAAGTCACCAACTGCTCCACTTCTTCCGGCGCCATTCCTCCGGCTTCGGTCATTACAACCACTGTTGGCGCATTCAGATCGGGGAATATGTCAACCTCTGTCTTAAACAAAGCTATCATACCCGCAGCCAGAATAAGGAAACTCATAAAGAGCACCAGAAACCTGTTGTCGAGGGAAAATCGGATAATTCTGTCAAGCATAGGTATTAAAGAATAGATTTGGATTAGTGGTTATGCGTATGGGCAGGAGGTGCAATAGATGAAACCTCAGCCATTCGGATTATAGAGGAACCCCTTGTTACGATTTTGTCTCCCTCCTTAATACCTTCAATTATTTCTATTCTTTCTCCATCAGAAGCACCGGTCTTGACCGGTTTTTTTTCATATTCATGGTCATCCTCAACAATATAAACATATTTGTTACCTTGAATTTCCAGAAGTGCATCTCTTGGTACAGAAATCACCCCCTTTCTTTCTCCACAAATCAAAAATACTTCGACGTAACCACCGGGAAAAGCAAGAGGATTGCCCGTGAAGGTGAAATATACCGGAATATATCCGTTGGATGCGGCAGCAATGTTTGTTGTGATTTTTTTACCGTTCAGATCAGAAAGTTTAACCACTTCAGTGCTTCCTTCAGGTATGAAATTTGCTGACTCCAGTTCTCCCAAATGTTTTGATTCCCTTGCCGGAAGATCAGCCTTGAGCATAAGCTCGCTGTTTTTAACCACTGTGGCGATAGGACTCCCTAAATCCACATATTCTCCGGTTTTAACATAAAGATTCTGTATAGTACCGGACGCATTTGATGAAATGAGGGAAGTTCCTCCTGAATTATTTTTTCCCGCCAGAGCCTGTGCTTCCTTGTAGGCACGTTCTGCTTCTCGAAAAGTTGAAGTAGTCACCAATCCTTCCTCATGTAAAGGTTTGAGTCTTTCGTATTCTGCCTTTGCTGCATTTAAATTTGCTATGGCGGCTTGATTTAGATCTCCCCCTTGCAGACCTTCGGTTGAAATTGTAGCAATTTTTTCACCCGAGGATATATAAACCCCTTCGCTAATCCCTGAATTCAAGGTTATAACACCACTTTTTTTCGCAGTGATTGTATGAATATCGGAATTTGATGTCTCTATGCTTCCGGATGTCTTTATAACATCATGAAATACACCTGGAACTATAATTTTCCATTCTATTCCGAATTCTTTTGCTTTGTCCGGCTCAAAAACAATGCCGGTGTGATTATGATGCTCTTCATCATGCTCCTCTTCCTCCTTATGGGATGTACAAGAAAAGGCACTTAACAGGAAAATTATATAAAAAAGACAGTTGATATGACGCATAGTCAGTGAAGCTTAATTAAAAGCAAAATTATAAAACCCATATCGCAACCTTGTTGCAATTTTACCATATCAATTTTATTGCTAAATTTGCAAAAGATAACCTAATCGAACATGATATAACCAGCCATGATTAACGAACTCCTTAAATTTAATGAAGAATTTGTAGCCAAAGAAGGTTATAAACCTTATATCACCTCAAAATATCCTGATAAAAAGATAGCGATAGTGACTTGTATGGATACCCGGCTTGTGGAATTGCTACCCAATGCTCTGGGCATCAAAAACGGCGATGTAAAAATGATAAAAAATGCCGGGGGTGTGATAACTGATCCATGGGATTCCACAATGAGATCGCTCCTTGTAGGCGTCTATGAACTGGGAGTGAATCAAATTATGATAATTGGGCATACAGAGTGTGGAGTTCAAGGCATGTCAGCAGATGAAATGTTACATCTGATGGAGAAAAGAGGTGTATCTTCATCCACAATTTCCCTTATAAAAAGATGTGGTATCGATCTTGATAAATGGCTGACGGGATTTGAAAACACCGAGCAAGCAGTGAAAGATTCAGTAGAATTGGTTAAAAATCATCCTTTGCTCCCAACTGATGTGGAGGTGTCGGGTTATATAATGGATTCAGTGACCGGAAAACTCACTACTCTCTGATTCTTCATTCATATGAAACACTCAGGTAGGCCGATAATTCTTGCATCGGCCGCGGTACTGAGTTGGTCTACTGTAGCGAGCTCCTTCAAGATTGCCTTACAGACCATGAGTACCTTTGAAATGCTTTTCATAGCTTGTGCCACAGCTTTGATAATCTTCACCATATGGATGTTGATAACAGGAGCCTGGCATGAGCTGAGATTATTATCCCCTTCTTTGTGGATGCGTTTTGCTGTTTTAGGCTTAATAGCTCCCGTGGTCTACTATTTGATGCTCTTCAAGGCCTATGATTTATTGCCGGCTCAGATAGCCCAACCAATCAATTATATCTGGCCTATTCTATTGGCTATCCTTATAGCGATGGTGGAACGCAAACCCATACCTAAATCTAAATACTTAGGCATGGCGGTGTCTTTGGGGGGTGTAGTTTTCATATCTCTTGGAGGCACAGCAATATCCGGCACAATATCGGTAGTAGGTATTCTTCTGGCCATAGTTAGCGCATGTCTGTGGGGTATTTATTGGATGATAAATGATTCGCTTAAACATAAAGTGAGTGAAATCACAGCTCTTTTCCTCACATTTTTGTTTGGGATGGCTTATTTGTTTGTTGGGAACTTCTTCGAACCCATAGAACATTTAGAATCCCAATCAGTATTAGCAGGAATGTATATAGGAGCATTTGAAATGGGGATACCTTATATATGTTTCGGCATTGCTATCAGGGAGACCAATAATCCTGCACTCATCAATCAGATGTGTTATTTGGCTCCATTCCTTTCCTTATTCTTTATATCCATTATTTTGGAAGAGCCGATAGTCTTCTCCACATATATAGGCCTTGCGTTAATAATAGGAGGTATTATCTATAACCAATATTTGGCCGACAAATCTCTTTTCAGAAGAAGAAGCCTTAAGCTTTGACTTTCTCTCCTTGGACCTTCTTATATTGCTAATACCTCATGCCGTTTCCCCGATCGTTGGGATCAAACGGATTGCGTTTGGGATCGAAATATTCTTCTTCGTCTTCCTCTTCCTGATTAGTGTTTTTATTCCGGTTCTTGTTCTTTTTATCAGATTCCGGTTTATTCTTCAGGATGGCATAAGGCTTCATCATATCCACAGCTGTAGCGAAAACATCCCAAGTCTCCTCTTTATCCCAGTTCTTTTTAATATTTATCAATTTGGGATAATAATAAGAAACATCCGGCTGACGTATTGAATCCAAATTGCCGGTATCAAACAGACCGTTTCCATTATGATCCTCAAAAATGCGTGCATAATATTTACCCGGAGTCACATATTTGAATTCCGCACGATTATTAGTAACCTTTTCTCTTCTCACCGGAGCATCTGAAGTGTTAAGTAATTCTATAAAAGCCGGTATAGTGTCAGTAAAATTTGAAATGTTGAATATAATGGAAGAATATTCTTCCTCAGGTTTGGTCTTGAAAGAATGTTCCAGCTTATTGGTTTCCAAACCATAAATACCGGTAGCAGCTAAAGAGTCAACAGTCAGTTTATACTGCATTCCAAAACCCCAGGGATATTCTATCATAAGTTTTCTGGGATTATTATCGTCTACAGGAACTGCACGATAAGGTAAAGGCACCTCTTTCCAAATAGTGTCAATCTGCATTTCCAAATGGAATGCATTAGTGTCAAGTTTTGTCAGAGGGGTGTCAAATTCCAAAAAGAGAGGAAGATACACCTCTTGTGTGGATGAAGAAAGAACTTTAAATCCCAATGGAGGTAGGGTCACAATATCTTCCACTTCTAATGTATCTACGAATTCTTCACCGTTTTTCAAAGCTTTTTCTATAGCTTTCTCACGTTCCTTTTCTTTTTCTTTCAATGCTTTTTCCTTTTCCTTAGCAGCATTGGCAATTGCGTTTTTCAGGTCGCGCGAATAAAAGAAGCGAAGAGTATCAGTGATTTCAGAAAGATTTTTAGTGGAGTCGGTGCGAAGATATGTGGCAGCTATTCTCAAGGAGTCCAGACTCAGAATAGAGGGTTCCGTGATCCAGAACGTCACTGAATCATTTTTAGCTGATTTCTCCACCACATACCAATCTTGCAGATCGTCAAAACCTACTGCCTGTATTTTAGGTATTGAATCGGCCTTGGTATTGAAAACAAAATTCAAACGGGTGGAGTCTTGTCGTTCATATTTTTGGAGATATTGTGATTTCACATCGCTTTCAAAACTTCTCAACAAAATATCGTTTGGAAGAAACACAGTTCTTTCTCTTGAATAGATTGTGTCCACCTCACCTGTTCGAAGATTATATAAAGTATCGGTGGTAGTGGTCCTGTCGGTTGAAGGTGAAAGTGTGAAGTCATAAAAAGCCATAGCTTCCTCGGGATTAGCCCTGTGGTAGTCATTGTCAAGATCTGCCAAAGCAAAAATTCTGTATTCACCCGGAGCAAGGCCTAAAATAGAGAATCTTCCCCTATCATCCGTTTTAGCCATTCTTTCAAAAGGCAAAGTAGAGAATGCTGTGTCAGATAAATTGGAATACACCCCTACTAGTATTCCCTGCTGAGGTTCCAGATCTTGAGCCCCCAACACCATTCCAGATATTTGGAGAGTATCTATTTCAGGACCGGTGGAGAAAGAATAAGCGAAGGAGGGAAGTTTGTTTCCCTCGTTATTATCTTCAATAGAATTTCCGAAATCAATGGTGTAAGTAGTGTTTTCAAGAAGAGTGTCTTGAAATGTGACAGTAACTCTGCGACCATTTGAAGAGACACGTGGCACTTGTTTAGAAGGAGGAGATATCACCACGTTGGTGAAAGCATCCTTCACGTTCACTATCTCATTGAAATCTATATCAATTCTGTTTCGATTTACATTTACGGAGTTGGGGGCCGGATTAGCTCTCACAAAAATCGGAGGATCTTCATCACGGGGTCCACCGGTTGGGTTTCCTATAGAAGCACAAGAAGCAGCCGCAAAAAAAACGGCAGAAATCACCCCGAAAGGAATTAATCTACGCTTTATAAATGGGTTATAAATGCCCTTTTTCTTCATTTTGACACCCGTAAATGATAGTTATTATTAGTCCAAAGGTAAGTATTTTTTTTCAGTTGAAAAATTTAAAGTATATTTGCAAGTTGAAAATCAGCGGATGGTTCCACCAACCGCCCGACTAACCGAACAATTAATTATAAAAATACATTTCAAAAACAATGCAGAACAAAGGGTTTATCAGCACGATTGCCATCCTTTTGGTCTTAATCAGCGGATTCTACATTTCCTTTTCTGTGGTGACACACCACTTTGAGGAAAAGGCCAAGAAGTATGCCACCGAGATGGCAGGCACTGACGATGTCACTAACGATGCTTACAAATTACACCTAAAGCAGTTTAATGACTCAATCGACAAAGAGAAAGTTTATTTGGGTTACACCTACAATCAGGTGCGTAAGCTTGAAGTAGGTATGGGACTTGACCTCAAGGGAGGTATGAACGTGGTACTTGAAATTTCAGTGCCCGACATTCTTCGTCAATATGCAGCAGGTCCTCGCCAGTTGGAACAAATCAATGAGGCAATAGCAGCCGCTCAAGCATCAGGTGCCAAGAGCAGCGACAAAGATTTCATAGCCAAATTTGCATCTTATTTCCAACCCGGCACAATGGCCGGTCTCTTCCAGAGAGAAGGTGAATATTTAGGTAAAATCAGAAGCAACTCTTCAAATGCTGATGTAACCGCAGCTTTGCAAAGCCAGGTTGACAGCCAGGTTGATGCTGCATTCAATATCTTCCGCACTCGTATTGACCAGTTCGGTGTTGTGGCTCCAAATATCCAGAAACTTCAGGATAAATCCGGCCAGATACTTCTTGAGCTTCCCGGTGTGAAAGAACCTGAACGTGTCACAGAACTTCTCAAGAGTTCAGCAAATCTTGAATTCTTCGAAGTATACAATTATAATGAGATAGCTAATGATCTCAATAATTTTGCACAGGTATGGATGCAGCAAGACACTGTTAACCACACCAACCTTATTCAACTTTTAGGAGGACCAATGCGTTCTGGAAGCCCGGTGATCGGTATAGTAGCTCCTCAGAACAGAGCTTTGGTTGACAGTATTCTAAACTCTCCACTTGCAAAACAGAAATTACCAAGCGACTTCTCAGCAGTATGGGAAGTTAAGGCGGTGAATTATCCCGTTTATGATGAAAACGGTAATGTGCTAAAGAAAGCAAATGGTGAAGACCGCACCACTCCCTATTATCAACTTATAGCACTGAAAGGTGATGCTGCTCTTGAAGGTGATGCTGTCACTTCTGCTTCAAGTGAATATGACAATCTTCGTGGCAACACAGTCAACATGCGTATGAATGATGCCGGTGCTCAAGCTTGGGCCACATTGACCCGCAATAACATCGGGCGTCCTATTGCAATTGTTCTCGACAATAATGTTTACTCTTATCCTAATGTGAATAATGAAATCACAGGGGGTAGTTCAGAAATCACAGGTAACTTCACACCTGAAGAAGCCAACGACCTTGCCAATGTGCTTAAGTCAGGTAAGATGAGTGCACAGGTAGAAGTGGTCAGCAACAATGTTATCGGTCCGAGCCTTGGTGCCGAAGCTGTGACACAAGGATTCCTTTCATTCATCGTTGCTATCGCGCTCCTGATGGTATTCATGATCCTTATGTACGGAATTATTCCGGGTCTTGTTGCTAATGTAGGTTTGATTCTCAACCTCTATTTCACACTTGGTATTCTCGCATCATTCCAGGCAGTCCTTACGCTTTCTGGTATTGCAGGTATCGTGCTGGCACTTGGTATGGCAGTCGACGCCAATGTGCTTATATTCGAACGCACAAAAGAAGAGCTCAAACTTGGCAAGAAGCTTCGCCAAGCCATCTCTGAAGGCTACAACAATGCCTTCTCAGCAATCTTCGACTCAAATATCACTTCTGTAATCACAGGTGTTATCCTTCTTCTCTTCGGATCCGGTCCGATCAAGGGTTTTGCAACCACTTTGATCATCGGTCTTGTATGCTCGTTCTTCACTGCAGTATTCTTGACACGTCTTGCGTTTGTCCTCATCACAAAGAACGGTCGTTGTGCAAATATGTCCTTCGACACTAAGATCAGCCGTAACCTATTCTCAAAGACCAAGATCAATTTCATCGGCAACTGGAGAATATCTGCAAGCGTATGGGTAGCTCTCATCGTGGTTTCAATAGCATCGCTTTCAATCCGTGGCATGAATCAAGGTATTGATTTCTCAGGTGGACGTAACTATGTGGTGCAGTTCAGCCACCCGGTAAATCCTGCCGAACTTCAGCAACGTTTGAGCCAGGATCTTCAGACAGAGGCAAATGATCCTACAGTGAGTGTGAGCGTTATAACAATTGATGATCCGACAAAAGTTCGTATCTCAACCAACTATCGCATCAAAGATGACAGCAAGAATGTGGATAATGATGTAACAAGATTGCTCTACACCAAACTTGCTCCTGAACTAACAGATGAGAATGGCAATGTGATGGACTATAACACATTCTCAATGGCAGACGAGAACAATGGTATTATCTCTATCCAGAAGGTTGGTCCTTCAGTGGCTGACGATATGAGAAGGGATGCTTACTGGGCAGTAAGTATAGCTGTAGTATGTATGTTCCTTTACATTCTCTTACGTTTCCACAATATCGCATTCTCCGTGGGTGCGGTTTGTGCAGTGGCTCTCACAGCGTTCCTTATCGTTGGTTTCTATTCAATATGCTGGGGCTTCCTTCCATTCTCAATGGAGATAGACCAATCGTTTATAGCGGCTGTGCTTACTATTATCGGTTATCAGATTAACGATACCGTGGTGGTATTCGACCGTGTGCGTGAAATGATGAAAGTATATCCTAAGGAAAACAGATTCCTTACATTCAACAAGAGTCTTAACACTACACTTACCCGTACGATCATGACCTCCTTCTCCACATTGCTGGTGCTTGGATGTATCTTCTTCCTCGGTGGTGACACCATCCGCAGTTTCACATTTGCTATGATCTTCGGTGTGATAGTGGGTACTTTCTGTTCACTCTATTGCGCGGCTCCGATAGCTTACCATATCGTAAGATTCAATCTTGACCGTAAGCGTAGAAAAGAAGAAAACAATGGTAAGCCTCGTCTTGAAGGCAACCGTCGTTTCCAATAATAAAACCCCTTAACCCTTAATACCCCGAGGGGGTGTGGCAATCCCTGCTGCATCCCCTCTTTAGTTTATTATGAGAAATTTACAGGATGTAAGACAGGAGATATTAAAAACAAGGAAAGTCACTCCTGAACTGTTAAAAGATTTGGAAGATATATATGCCGACCTTACGCAAATAGATTTTGACAAGGCCGATGTTCTTTTCCGCATAAAGCAATTGAATCACATAGAGCTTACAGAGAAATACAAAGATTTCTTTGTAGATAAGATTGCTTCTTTCCTTTTAGGCTACGGACAAAGTCCTGACGAGATAGATGAAGAAGAAGGAAAGTGGTTGCGTGGCAGGATTATCCATCGGGATGAATACGACAAGGCACTCTTGGATGAATTGGAAAACAGATTGGGGAATATCGACAGGAAGTTGCCCAATTATCTAAAGAAAAACAATTATATCATTGCCAAATTTGAAGACCTTCTTTATTACACCCGTTATTTTGCTATAATAGCAGTAGTAGGAGCTGTTTTATCTTCATTCATTTTGTTTATCCAAGGATTCGGACTTATCATTAAGGGTTTGATAGGTTTCTTCAGAGATCCTTATGCCAAATATGAATTACTATTCGAGCAACTTGTTTCTTCAGTGGATGTGTTCTTGTTTGCTTTGGTGCTTATCATTTTCGGTGTGGGCGTATATGAATTATTTATCGCAAATGTTGATCCCGAAGACAAACCAGCCGAAATGAGGCCTACATGGCTTAAGATCAGTAGTGTCGACGACCTCAAATCATCTCTGGGGAAAGTGATTCTTATGGTGCTCATAGTTTCATTCTTCAAGCATGTGCTTGAAATTGACAGTGAGCATTGGACACCTATTTCACTGCTCTATCTCGCCATAGGAATATTATTGATAGCCGGTGCTCTTTATTTGACGCATAAATCAAGTGAAGGATCCGAATCAAAAGGGCAATCGAAAGATATAGCCAAGGAAGCGATTAAAGAAACTTTGGAAGAGGCTTTATAAGCCTCTTTTTTTATGAGAATATTATTAAAAGAATCCTGATTTTATAAACTAATAAACCCTCTTGAGCGTTTATTGTATGAAAGAATAATTATAAACTAACTAAAATTTAAAGATTATGAAAAAATTGTACTATCTTTTATTATTGTTACCATTTTCACTTTTATTCTCTTGCAGTGACGACAAAGACTTTTCACCTGTTGACATGACTTTGACGCTTGATGGAGTGACTTTAGTAAACGATAATTTTTACACTATTGCTGGAGAAAAGGTTTCTATTGAAAATCTTTCGGTGAAATCTATCGACGGAAAGAACAGTGCTGTGACAAATGTGTTGTTCACATTAAATGGGGTTCCTTTAAACGGGGTTCCCGGGAATCCTTTTGTAGCCACCATACCAACAGAAAACTTGGCTGCTGGAACATATTCCTTGGAAATTAGCGGTAACTTAATTCAAGTGGATTCTTCCATCAAGATCTTTGCGGTGTCATATCCCTTGACAATTGTGGAAAATGAAGAGAGTTTACCTACTGATGCACCCGAAATTGGTTCCTATTCTCAGACTATTCGTCTCACAGACAATAATTGATAAGAAATTGAAGAGTCAATTATCTAAAACCTTCTTCAAAAAATAATCCTGTCTCTTCGGCAGGATTATTTTTTTAAACTGACTATTCTTGAATGTCATGATAGGAAAGGTGCATTTGAACTTTTTAGGGGTTTATAACATTATATTAACAAAAGGAAATTTAAAACAAAGAAATTTATCAACCCTTAAAAAATCAAGATTATGAAAATGACATTCAAAAACACCCCGTTCGCTATATTGATTTTAATTATCGGGATCGCTATTGTTGTAGCAGGAATTTTAACTATGGCCCTCTACCATGATATGTCTTGGCAAAGCTATGTTATTATAGGAGTCATAATGCTTTGTGCTATTTGGGCTATGCTCAACATACCTTTGTCGATCTCCTTCAAAGATAAAAAGCAAATTAAATAAGAATATTTTTTTAACCACAAAGTCGGAGTGTCAGCAATTCTGCAGATGCTCCGATTTTATTTACCGGTGAGTAAGCCCTGGAGATCATTGAGCATATTGAGAGCCTGGATGGGAGTTAATCGCTCCACATCAATGTCTAAAAGACGGTCGCGAATTTGTGACAGGAGAGGGTCATCAAGTTGGAAAAAACTCATCTGCATGGCGTCCGCTCCGGTTTTTATATGTGAAATATCCTTACAGGTCACTTCCTTTTTTTCACCCACCCCTTGAGCCCCCTCTTCAAGTTGATGAAGCACTTGCTCTGCTCTTTTAACTATGGAACGAGGCATTCCCGCAAGTTTGGCAACATGAATACCGAAACTATGTTCCGAGCCACCTTTTTCCAATTTCCGCATGAACACTACTTTTCCATCAATTTCTTTAACGGAAACGTTATAATTACGAACCCTTGGAAACTTAGCCTCCATATCGTTCAGCTCATGGTAGTGGGTGGCAAAAAGCGTTTTAGGGTTAACACGCCCGTTATCGTGGATATGTTCTACAATCGACCAAGCTATCGATATACCATCATAGGTGGAGGTGCCCCTTCCTAACTCATCAAAAAGGATAAGAGACCTGTTTCCCATGTTATTGAGAATAGAAGCAGCTTCGTTCATTTCCACCATGAAAGTTGATTCTCCCGAAGAAATGCTATCACTTGCCCCAACACGAGTGAAAATTTTGTCAACGATACCGATATGAGCCTCTTCAGCCGGAACAAAACTTCCCACTTGTGCGAGCAATGTTATGAGTGCAGTCTGACGAAGCAAGGCAGACTTACCGCTCATATTTGGGCCGGTAATCATCATTACCTGACAACCTTGTCGGTCTTCATCGGTTGATGAGTCGAGCACCAATGAATTTGAAATATAGGATTCACCGGGAGGTAAAGTTTTTTCTATCACAGGATGGCGCCCCTCCGTTATATCCAACACCGTAGATTCATCCACAACCGGACGAACATAATTATTATCGGCAGCCGTTTCTGCAAAACCTAAAAGACAATCAGCCACAGCCACACTCATGGAATTGGAATTCAGATCGGCAAATCTTGTTACTATCTTTGAAATCAATTCACGATATATCCTGTCTTCTATTTGTGCTATTTTTTCATCTGCTCCTAATATTCTTTCCTCAAGTTCCTTTAATTCAGGAGTGATATAACGTTCGGCATTTACCAATGTCTGTTTCCGAACCCAATGATCGGGCACTTTCTCCTTATGGGTATTTCTAACCTCAAGATAATATCCGAAAACATTGTTATAGCTTACTTTCAAAGAAGTTATACCTGTGGTTTCAATTTCCCTGGCCTGGATAGACATCAAAGCATCTTTACTATGGTCTCGAAGATTTCTGAGTTCATCTAATTCAGCATCCACTCCCTGTTGTATCACAGATAATTTTCCGAAACTGTTACCGGTGTCAGGATTGATTATAGTGTCAATCCAGTTAGCGATATCTGTTATATCAGGCATCCTAAGTGTGATTTCTGATTTAGTATCACCGGGATTATTGTTGAGAATTTTCTTCAATTCAGAAGCGCCTTTCACACTTTCTGACAATTGAAGCATTTCGCGAGGAAGAATCTTACCGTTAGCCACTCTGCCTGTGAGACGCTCCATATCTCCCGTTCGTTTCACTGCCCGTCTTGCAGATTCTCTTGCCCTTGGATCATTCACAAAATCTTCCACTATATCAAGACGCCAATTTATTTCCTTGGGATCAAGCAACGGAAATAGGAGCCAGTTTTTAAGCCTTCGAGAACCCATTGGAGAGAGTGTTTTATCGATTACACTCAACAAACTTTTACCTTCCGGGCTCAAAGGCGATACAATTTCTAAATTCCTTATTGTGAATGGATCCATATGCAGGAAGCGACTGTTGTCGATTCTGCTCAAAGAAGTTATATGGGATATACCTGTATGCCCCGTCAAGTCAAGGTAATGCAAAATACTTCCGGCCGCTATAATGGCCAAATGCATCCCGGAAATTCCGAACCCCTTTAGCGTGGAAGTGGAGAATTGTTTTAAAAGTCTTTCCTCCCCGGCCTGGCGTGTATACACCCAATCATCAAGTTCATAAATACTACCCTTATATGAAAAATTTTCATTGAAATGATCACGCGTTCCCCTTAATCTTAAGACTTCCTTAGGCCCGATTTTTCCAATGAAACGGTCGATAGCTTCAATAGAACCTTCTGCACAAAGGAATTCGCCTGTAGAAATATCGAGGAATGCTACACCGGCTTTATTTTTTTCACAATAAACAGCACCTAAAAAATTGTTCTCTTTGCTTTGCAATGCCCCCGGTGAAGTATTTACTCCCGGTGTAACCATCTCTGTTATACCTCGCTTCACGAGTTTTTTTGTGAGTTTTGGATCTTCTAATTGCTCACAAATGGCAACCCTTCTACCTGCTCTTACCAATTTGGGCAGATATGAGTCTAAAGCATGGTGAGGAAATCCGGCTAATTCTACACTTTGGGATTTTCCATTGGCACGACGTGTAAGAGTGATACCCAAAATTTCACTTGCTGCAATGGCATCATCTGAAAATGTTTCATAAAAATCACCCACTCTGAACAAAAGGATGGCATCCGGATGTTTTCTTTTCATCTCCATATATTGGAGCATAAGGGGCGTTTCAGCGATTTTGGCCATGTTTTAAGGGATAAGGGTTAGAGGGATATGAGGGTTGAGTTAACCAAGACCGAAGCTACTCATGGTCCAGGTTGAGGTGCCCACATAAATCAGAAGACCCACCACATCGTTGGTGATCTGAATGAAAGGCCCGGTAGCAAGAGCAGGATTTATTTTTAGTCTTTCAAGAGTGAGAGGCACCAGTGTTCCGAAAACGGTAGCAAAAATCACCACTGCAAACAATGAGGCAGCCACTGCCAACGAAACCGTATATTTTACTCCGGGAGGTTGAGTAAAGAATATATATAAAAATACCACTCCGGAAATTATAACGGCATTCATTAAAGCAACAAGGCATTCCCTACCAATCTGGTTCATAGAGTTTTTAAGGTCGAGACGCCCATTTGCCAAACCTTGCACAACAATAGCAGAGGCCTGCACACCCACATTGCCGCCGGTTCCTCCAATCAAAGGAATAAAAATTGCCAACGCCGTTATCGCGGCTATCTGAGCTTCGAATCCTCCCAATATTAAGGAGTTGATGATACCCCCCACGATACCAATAAGCAACCAGGGGATTCTTGCTCTCGTTTGAGCGAAAACAGAGTCGGATACGTCTACATCAGATGCGATACCCGACGCCAACTGGAAGTCACGTTCACTTTGCTCACGGATTTCATCCATCACATCATCAACAGTGATCTGACCCACGAGTCGACCGATAGAGTCTATAACAGGTATTGCCACGAGGTCGTATTTCTCAAATTCAAGAGCTACTTCATCTATAGGCATGTCTGTTCTCACTGCGTGGGGATCGGAGTCCATCACATGTTTTATTTTTGAAACTGATGGATGGGTTATCATTTTTTGGAGAGGGAGAACACCTTCGAGACGATTGTCGTCATCAACTACGTAGACATTGTAGATATCGTCAAGGTCTTCGGCCTGTCGCCTCATTTCCTTAAGACAATCGGGCATGGAGAGATTTTCGTTTACCACTATCATCTCGGTACCCATCAAACCACCCGCGGTGTCCTCGTCATATTGAAGGAGGTCGACAATATCGCCGGCTTGCTCCATATCATCGATATGCTGAATAACCTCTTCTCGGTCTTCTTCGTCGAGCTCCTGAATAAGGTCTACAGCATCGTCGGTGTCAAGAAGATCGATGAAGTGACCGATTTGCTCGGGTTCCATACCCTCGAGAAGTTTCTTTCGGTCGTCTTCATCAAGCTCCATGAGCACATCGGCCTTCTTCTCATTGTCGTCGATGAGATCGAAGAGCCATTCAGCCTCGCGAAGATTCAGTTTACGGAACAGTTCGGCAATATCAGCCGCATGAAGCTCACTGACTTCCTTGCCGGCGGCCTCGCTGTTGCCTTCTTCCACGAGTTGCTCGATTTGTTCGATGTCGGTGTCGCTGAAATCTTTCATCTTGATATTTTAAGGAAGCAAGCAATTCTCTCCTAATTGCAAAGTTAATGAATTTTTACAAACTATGCCGAAATCTTAAAACCCGTGAAATTTTTACGTGTTCAGATAAAAAAATCCCCGGTTCTTAAGGAGCCGGGGAAGAAAACAGAAATTTATAGAATCATAATTGTGGAGCTGTATAAGTGCGGCTTCCAAGTTCTCGGTCAATCTGTAATAAACCTGTGCCGTCGTTCCCTATAAGTGTAAGGTCATCAATGATTTGACGCACTGATTCTTCTTCTTCCACTTGCTCTGCAATGAAAGTATTCAGCTTTTGACGAGTAGCGAAGTCCATTGCCTCCTCAGCCATTGCATAGAGGTTATTGATGGAGGCAGTCACTTTTTTCTCATGCTCAAGAGTTGCTTCAAAGGCAGCCTTTGGAGAATCCCAATTCGAAGGCACTTCAGCTATGGGTTTCAAAATCACTTTACCATCTCTTGCATTCACATATTCGATAAGAGCGAGGGCATGAGCTTGTTCTTCCTGGAATTGGATTCTAAACCAATTTGCCATACCTTTGCGTCCTTCGTTTTCAAAATGAAGTGACATGGATAGATAAAGATATGCCGACCAAAATTCAGCATTAATTTGCTCGTTAAGAGCTTCTTCAATCTTTTTCTGCAACATTTTCTTTTATTTTAATAATATTATAGATACATAACAATCAAATTATTTATATTGTTTAGTTGCAATCAATTAGTAATGATTTTGAAGTCACATGGTCTCCTCATACGGTGAAAGACAAAATTTGTTGTTTTGGGGTTTTTGATTAATTTTGTAAATGGTATATAAGCACAAAAGCTTTGAACTACCTGACACTATGACAATCAACGAAACACAAGATGAGATAATTGCGGAATTCCTCGACCTGACCGATTGGATGGATCGGTATGCTTACATCATAGATCTTGGAAACACTCTGCCACCTTATCCGGAAAGTGAAAAAATACCGGCAAATATTATAGAAGGATGCCAGAGCCGTGTTTGGATTTCAGCCAAACCAAACGATGACAAAACAATTCATTTCGAGGCCGATTCAGACGCGCTCATTGTGAAAGGAATCATCGCATTGCTCTTGAAAGTGCTGAATGACAGGACTCCTGATGAAATCCTCGATGCAAATCTTTATTTTATAGAAAAAATTGGTTTAAAGGAACACCTCTCCCCCACCAGAAGCAATGGTCTGCTGGCTATGGTGAAACAAATCCACAACTATGCACGGGCGTTCAAACTTCTCCAACAACAATAGTCACCTTCAATAATAACAGCAATAACTTTAAAACCTAATATACATCATGTTTAAATCTCAACCAAAAGGATTGATACCGGCAGCCCTCAGCAACATGGGGGAACGTTTCGGTTATTACATCATGAATGCCGTTTTGGTGCTTTTCCTATGTTCCAAATTCGGTTTGGCTGAAGAAACGAGTACCATAGTTTATTCCGTTTTCTATGCCGGAATTTATATCCTGTCTCTTGTGGGGGGTACAATCGCCGACAGAACCATGAACTACAAGGCCACAATCATTAGCGGTCTCTTGGTGATGACCATGGGTTATGTTATCCTCTCAATCCCAATTCTGGCCACCGACGAGAATACAACATGGCTTTTAACTCTCACTTGCATAGCTCTGTTCTTTATCGCTTTCGGTAACGGTTTATTTAAGGGCAATCTGCAAGCTATTGTAGGCCAATTGTACGACAATCCTAAATATGCCTCTCAACGTGATTCAGGATTCCAGATTTTCTATGTATTCATAAACATCGGAGGTGTTGCAGCTCCTTTCATTGCCCCAATGCTCAGAAGCTGGTGGCTTGATGTTAACAATATGAGCTATAATGCAAGTTTCCCGGCTCTCTGTCACCAATATCTCGGAAAGGCAGACACTATGACGGAAGAAACCTTGGAAAACTTCTATGCACTCGCAAGCCAAGTGGGACATACGGCTCAAGTGGATATATCTGAATTCTGCACCAAATATCTTGATGTTTTCAACACGGGTATCCATTATTCTTTCCTCGCTTCTATCGCGGCGATGCTGGTTTCTTTGGCTATCTTCTTCTTTACCATGAAACGCCTACCCAACCCATCCAAGAAAGAAGCTCGTGAAGAGAAAAAATTCACTCCGGAACAAAAGAAAGAAATGGCAACCGAGATACGTCAGCGAATGGGTGCTCTCTTTGCAGTATTGGGTATCGCCGTTTTCTTCTGGTTCTCTTTCCACCAGAACGGCACTTCAATGTCGCTCTTCGCACGCGACTTTATGGACACATCATCAATAGCGCCTGAAATCTGGCAGGCCATGAATCCCTTCTTCGTGATTCTGCTCACACCGCTGATCATAATTCTTTTTTCTTCGATGTCGAAAGCAGGCAAAGAGATTTCCACACCCAAGAAAATTGCAATCGGTATGGGTTTGGCAGCTATAGCCTACTTGTTTATGATGATTTGGTCGTTTGTAAAGGGATATCCTTCAGGTTCCGAATTCAGGGCGCTTGCTGAAGCTGTGAAAGCTCCGTTGCTTTCTGATCCTTGGGTGCTCATTTTATACTACTTCTTCATGACCGTGGCTGAACTGTTCATTTCCCCTCTTGGATTGTCTTTCGTATCCAAAGTGGCCCCTACTCACATGCAAGGTCTATGCCAAGGCTTATGGTTAGGCGCTACTGCCGTTGGCAATCTATTGCTTTGGGTGGGTCCGTTGATTTACAATAATAGTCCGATATGGGTGGCCTGGCTTGTTTTCATGGTTGTGTGTCTCATATCAATGGGCGCAATGTTCGCCATGCTTAAATGGTTGGAAAGAGTCACCGACGAAAAGCAACCTTTGCCTGATCCTCAACCTGAAACACCTAATGCCTAAATCATGAACAATATACCCTTTCCAATAGATAACTTCATTAAACTCTACGAAAAGAGTTTTGCTCAGTATTGGGATTTGCCGGCTCTTTCAAACTATGGATCGGCCCCCCAGACTTATGGCGAAATGGCCGAAGAAATTGCAAAAGTGCATCTTTTGTTTAGTTCTATAGGCATTAATCCCGGTGATAAAATCGCGCTTTGTGGAAAAGATTCTGCAAATTGGGTGAAGATTTTCATGGCCACAGTGACTTATGGGGCTATCATTGTGCCCATATTGTCTGATTTCAATCCTGTGGATATAACTCATATCGTGAATCATTCTGAAGCTCATCTGCTCTTTATTTCCGATTCAATCTGGGAACATATCGAGCCTGAAAAGCTCCTGATTGTGAAAGGTGTGATTAGCATCGAACAGAAAAAACCATTGTATGAGAAAGACAACATAGAATTATCCCGCAACCTCAGGCTTCTAAAACGTCGCTTTAAGAAAAAATATCCCGACGGTTATAAGCCTCAACACGTCAAATATGCCGATAGAGACAACTCCGAAGTGGCTGAAATCAATTATACATCAGGCACCACCGGATTCTCTAAGGGCGTGATGCTCACGGGAGAAAACCTATCAGGCAACGTTTGCTTCGGCATATATGCCAAACTTTTTGAGCAAGGAAACCGTACTCTCTCCTTTCTGCCCCTTGCCCATGCCTATGGATGTGCTTTCGATATGCTCACTCCTTTAGCTCAAGGAGTGCACGTCTTCATCTTGGGAAAAATACCTTCACCTCGAGTGCTTTTAAAGGCCTTGAGTGACGTAAAGCCAAACTTGGTGATCTGTGTGCCTCTCATTCTCGAGAAAATCTATAAGAACCAGATCTTGCCACTGATATCCAAAGGAACAATGAGATGGACTTTGGCCGTGCCATTCTTAGACTCTCTCATATATTCCAAGATAAGAAAGAAATTAGTGGAAGCTTTCGGCGGTGAATTCGAACAAGTGATTGTGGGAGGCGCAGCCCTCAATCATGAAGTTGAAGAATTCTTGCATAAAATAAAATTCCCATTCACAGTGGGTTATGGCATGACGGAATGTGGACCCTTGATTTCATATTCTCCCTGGCGTGAATTTATTCCTGGATCATGTGGTAAAACCATCCCTGATATGGAATCAAAAGTGATTTCCGACGATCCAGAAAACATTCCAGGAGAGATTTGCGTGAGAGGGACCAACCGCATGAAAGGGTATTATAAAAATAAAGAAGCAACCGATGCTGTCATAGACAAATACGGCTGGCTACACACCGGAGATGTGGGAACTCGTTCAAAAGATGGAGTGCTGTTCCTTCGTGGAAGAAACAAAACAATGATTCTTTCAGCCTCAGGTCAAAATATTTACCCTGAAGAAATAGAGGCTAAACTCAATAATATGCCTTATGTGGCCGAGAGTCTCGTTGTGGAACGTGACGGGAAACTCGCAGCACTGGTTTATCCAGACTATGAAGCTGTGGATAAATTAGGATATGGAATAGCCGATCTTGACGACATCATGGAAAATGTGAGAAAAGAGCTCAACAAAATTGTGGCTCCATACGAACAGATTTCAAAAATAATTTTGATGCAACACGAGTTTGAAAAGACTCCGAAAAAGAGTATCAAACGTTTCCTATATACACATTAAGGGCGGAAAACGAAGAGCCGAGTTGAATCATATCGTGGCAAGGCCACTAACTGCACATCAGCTTGCCTGTCTTCAATAGTTTCCATACCGAAACCTACTTTCGCACCGGCCTCTTCCAGGGCGGTGCGAACTTTTTCTATTGCCTTTTCGGGCGTGTTGTTATCTTTTGATAGATGACACAGGAAAATATTTTTAATCCTTGGGGTATAGATTTCTTTTAAAAAGGCTGCTGTAGCGTCATTATCCATATGGCCCACAGGTGTCTGTATCCTTGCCTTCAGAAATTCCGGATATCTGCCGTTAAGCAACATTTTCAAATCATAATTTGATTCAATAACCAGGTAGTCTGCATTGCTGATATAATAACGTGCCCTTGGCATCACCTGGCCCATATCTGTTGCCAATACGAAATTCCGTTGTTGAAATCCTATGGAAAACCCCATGTTGTCATTCCCATCGTGAGGCACTTCGAAAGCCGTGATCTCAAATTCGCCTGCTTTAAATGGTATTTCTTTAAAAATGGGGATATGATAATCCTTGATTCTTTTTGAAATATCATGTCTACGAAGTATTGCGTTCAATACTCTGTTGGTGCAATACACCTTCATATGCCTGTTGTTTCTTAACAATGTATAGGCATACCTTACATGATCGGAATGATCGTGGGTCAAAAGAATTCCATGCACTTTTCTTATGTCAATTCCGTTGGCTTTGATTTTATCCTGAATCTCATCGGCTCTAATTCCTGCATCTATAATGACTCCTCCTTGACTGGTTCCGACATAACAACTGTTGCCGCTTGATCCCGAACCAAAAGATATGTAGTATAAAAGTCCATCGGAAGAAACATGATTTTGCTCTTTTTCCGGGATTCGGATATTATCATAGACACTCCTTTTAGGAGTAGTCACTTCTTCAGTCTCCCATTCTTCAAAAGGCAAACAACCTAATCCCTCAAATGAAATTCTTTTTCTTCCCATTTATTCTACCTCATTTCTTGCCGTCACGACAATAAAATAAAAATATCGTTGGCACTTTTTCTATTTTTAACCTGTCTTCTTTCCAACGTTTCACAGGCTTTGTTATTATTTTTTCCTGTGGGTTTGTCACATCGGAAGCGACACACAACAATGTCTCACCACCAAGATTTTTAAGAAGGCTATCGAGCATCTTCTCATTCCTATACGGGGTTTCTATGAATATCTGTGTCATATCCAAACGCCGGCTCTGTGATTCAAGATCACGGATAGTTTTATCTCTTTCTTTAGTATCAACCGGAAGATATCCTTGGAAAGCAAACTTCTGGCCATTCAGTCCGGATGCCATTAATGAGAGTAAAATACTTGATGGACCAACCAAAGGGATTATCCTTAAACCCTCGTTTTGTGCTGCAAGAACCACTTTCGCACCCGGATCAGCTACGCCGGGACAACCTGCCTCGCTCATAACTCCCATCGGGTTCCCTTCCCTCAACGGAGTCAGATACCCCGATATGTCATCTTCAGGGGTGTGGCCGTTCAACTCATAAAAAGTGAGTTGGGAAATATCGGTCGAGGGGTCCATCTTTTTGAGAAACCGCCTTGCGGTTCTGACATTCTCTACTATAAAATGACGGATACCGGAGATTATTTCTGAATTACCCGAAGGTAGAAAATCACTTAGTTTACCATCGCTGATAGGCACCGGTATCATATATAAAGCTGATTCGAGTTGCATAAAAGCAAATTTACCGAAAAAAAAGACATCCTTTTTGCTTTTCTTTTTCTATCATCACCAAATTAAATTTAAATTTGCATTCTGAAAGAAGTTTTTATGATTATTTAACCTATGAAATTTTCAAGTATTTTCACTCCTTTATTTTCTCTAATCCTCCTGTTTTTAATCGCATGCAACGGCAATCAACGTCAAATTGTGCCTTATGAAGTGGATGCCGAACAAGTTTTCAAAGCCATAGAACCCAATGACGAAAGCTCTCCCGAAAACTTGACATTTGGCAAAGACAAAATTCCGGGATTTATATTCGACCATGATTTCACTTCCGAGAATTCTGAAATATTCTTGTATTTTCAAAATCTCACCATTCTTGATGTAAATTCAGATATAAATCAAAATATCTTTGAATTTATACACCGGCAGCTGAGCGAAGGAGGGTTCATAAGCGATTCTTTATCCCTCGAACCCAATGCGTTTGAACTTCTTCAAACCTCGGGTTCAACATATGCAGAAGCCTCTGCACAGCTTCTTGATGTTTTCAACAAAGGGTTTGAAGCCCAATACGATAGTATCTCTGTCTACAATTCTCCATTTAATATATATTTTCAAATTTATCCCGTTTACCTGGATAATAACTATGTAACTTACAGACAATACTCCTATAGTTACACCGGAGGTGCCCATGGCATCACTGCATCCTTTCTAAAAACTTTTGATCTCCAAACAGGAAAAGAAGTTACAATAGATGACATAATAAAACCCGAGGGACTTCCTGAATTACATGAAGAAGTGGCTGCGCATATGGCTTATTCATATCCCATTTATGAAAACATCGAGACTGTGAATGAATATATCGACTCATTGAATGTATGGCTTGGTAATTTCTCCGGAGACGAAGCCTCGGGAAACGATGCTAAAATAACTATTTCTAATTTTCCTTTGCCAAATCCGGGTGTGCTTGAAAATGGATTGGCTTTCATTTACCAAATGTATTCAATGGCACCGGGTTCAGATGGATGCCCTCTTGTGGTCATTCCATATCATGATATAAAAGGTTGTCTTAACCCTAAGTTTGCGAAATAGATTCAACCTACAGCTCGAAGAATCAGCAGTTTTGATTTTTTTGATTAACTTTACATATTAAATATCAAGAAAAACCGAATGGCAGAAGATAAAGACAACATTGCAGACAATACTCAAGATAATCCCACTAACGAACATCTTTCCAACGGATATAATCCTGACAATGGTGGTAAAAAAACAGCCTTGACAGGTATGTTTCGTGATTGGTATCTTGAATATGCCAGTTATGTAATTCTTGAAAGAGCCGTCCCTCATATTGAGGATGGACTTAAACCGGTGCAACGTCGTATTCTCCATTCGATGCAAACTCTTGACGACGGCCGTTTCAATAAGGTGGCCAACATAGTGGGCAACACTATGCAATACCACCCCCACGGTGATGCATCAATCGGTGATGCTCTGGTGCAACTCGGTCAAAAGGATCTTCTTATCGAAACTCAAGGGAATTGGGGAAATATCCTGACGGGCGACTCGGCAGCTGCCCCCCGTTACATAGAAGCCCGTCTTTCAGAGTTCGCCCTTGAAACGGTGTTTAACCCTAAAATCACAGAATGGACACTGTCTTACGACGGAAGGAAACGTGAACCGGTGACTTTGCCGGTTAAATTCCCTTTGCTGTTGTCGCAAGGTGTGGAAGGTATAGCGGTAGGTCTGTCGTCAAAGATTCTTCCCCATAATTTCAATGAAATAGCGGATGCCGCTATGGCTTATCTACAAGGTGAAGAGTTCTCTTTGTATCCTGATTTCCAAACAGGCGGCCTAATGGATGCTTCAAGATATAACGACGGATCAAGAGGGGGGAATATTAAGGTGAGAGCTAAAATTGAAAAGATTGATAACAAAACTCTCGCAATTACTGAAATACCTTACGGGAAAACCACTTCCACCTTGATAAGTTCTATTCTCTCAGCAATGGAGAAAGGCAAAATTAAGATTAGAAAAGTTGATGACAATACTTCAGCCAAGGCACAGATTTTGGTTCATCTCCTTCCCGGCACCTCTTCCGACAAAGCTATTGATGCCCTCTATGCTTTTACTGACTGTGAGGTCAGTATCTCTCCAAATTGCTGTGTGATAGTCGACAAAAAGCCGCAGTTCCTTTCGGTGAGTCAACTTTTGAAATATTCGGTTGACCGCACTTTACAGCTCCTTCAGAAGGAACTTGAGATAAAACTCAATGAAACTAAGGAATCACAGCTCAATCTTTCGTTGGAAAAAATCTTTATCACTGAAAGGATGTATAAAGATCAGGAAGTGGAGAATGCAGAATCGATGGAAGAAGCTATCAGCCATCTTGATAAACGCTTCGACCCTTATAAGCCTTCTTTCTACCGGCCCATCACAAACGATGATTTGCTTCATCTTTGGGAAATAAAGATGGGCAGGATCCTGAAATTCAACTCTGAAAAGGCCGATAAACGAATATCTGAACTTCAAGTTGAAATTGAAAATCTCAAGGATAACATTGATCACATCGTCGACTATACGATAAATTGGTTTAAGCATCTCAAGGAAAAATATGGGGATAACTACCCCCGTAGAACTGTGATCCGTGGGTTCGATTCAATTCAGGCGGCTAAAGTGGCTGAGGCTAACAAACGTCTTTATTTCGACAAAAACGGCGGATTTATAGGCACGGGCCTTAAAGACAATGAATTCCTTTTCTCATGTTCCGATATTGATGATATTCTCATCATATATAAAGACGGCACATACAAGATCGTTAAAGTACAAGAGAAATTGTATGTCGGCAAGAAAATCATACATATAGGGTTATTCAAGAAAGGAGACAAACGCACTATCTACAATGTGATTTATCGTCACGGCAAGCCCGGCATTAAAGATGAAGACAACAAATGGCTCGGATATTCTTATAAAAAGCGTTTCTTCATAACAGGCCTTACCCGCGATAAGGACTATAATCTCACAAAGGGTGCACCCGACTCCCGAGTGGAGTATCTCTCTTGCAATCCTAATGGCGAAGCTGAGGTGGTGAAGGTTGATCTTAAGGATGAACCTAACGAAACGGGACGTCGCCCTCGTGTGAAAGATGTCGTGGTAGATTTTTCTGAACTTGATATCAAGGGGAAGGACTCTTTGGGCAATCTTGTCACAAAATACCAGGTGGCTAATGTAAAACTTCTTGAAAAAGGCACAAGCACTCTGGGGGGACGAGAAGTGTGGTTCGACCCCGATGTTTTGCGGCTTAATTATGACGGACGTGGAGATAAGCTCGGGGTGTTCCAAGGCGAAGACTTGGTTTTGGTAATCACCAAGGATGGTGAATTCTACACCTCGTCATTCTCAGACACTAACCATTATGATGACAACATTCTAAAAATAGAGAAATTTGACCCACATAAAGTTTGGACTTTGGCTCTATATGATGCCTCACTTCATTATCCTTATCTTAAAAGGTTTACTTTTGAACCTTCAGTGAAACCTCAAAGATTTGTAGGAAACGAACCGGAATCAAAAATCTTGTTACTAACCGATACTCCATACCCGAGAATTGAAGTGAATTTCGGCGGGGCCGACTCTGTGAGACCTCCCGTAATCATCGATGCTGAGGAGTTTATTGCTGTAAAAGGTTTTAAGGCAAAGGGAAAGAGGATCTCCAACTATAATATTGAATCTTTTGTGGAACTTGAACCAACCCGTTTCCCGGAGCCTCCAGTCGTAGAAACGGTGGCTATTGCAACGGAAGAGGATGACGAAGAGGAAGATCCCCACAAACCTAAGGTTGTGCAAGGTGATCTGTTTAATTTCAATGAAGAAGACAAAGGGAATGATAATGAAACTGGGGAAAGTTAAAATTCTACTTGCGTTTTTGCTTATTCTAATTCCTTTGGTAAAAACCCATTCGCAAGAGGCAAAAGAATCATCCAGACCGGTGACAGGGTTTTATAACCTTGAAATAGGAGGCACTACGGTAAAAGCCTCTTATCTTTCTCCTCTCAGGTATAAAGGCACCCAATATTCCTTGTCAGGAAGCTGGAGCAAAGCCATGCCCTTTAATCCGGAACAAGCCGTGATGCAGTTTGACGTTAATGCTGATTTCTCCAATCTTCTTAACCCGGCTCAAACTGCCAGAATGGTAGGTCTCAACGGAGAATTCGCCTGGACCATGTCTTGGAGAAAAAGGGTTGCTCACAACTTTCAGTTCACTGCGGGTGGCGGAATAGATCTCTCCGGTGGCGCTTACTATCTCATAAGAAATAGCAACAATCCTGTCCAGGCCATGGCAAATTTGTCGATCACTTTGGCAGCTTCCGTATCAAAACATTTTAAAATCGGAAGGCTCCCCGTCTTGGTCTCTGATAGAGTGAAACTCCCATCATTGGGTGTGTTCTTCTGTCCCGGATACGGTGAAACATATTATGAAATTTATTTGGGAAATCACAAGGGATTGGCTCATGCAGGATGGTGGGGAAATAACTTCAGGATCGACAATCTTCTCTCCTTTACTCTTGATTTTGGCAAGACTGCCATGATGTTGGGCTACAGATTGAATGTCTATACTCAATGGGCTAACAATCTCAATACAAAAATTATTACCAATTCTTTTGTTATCGGGGTTATTCCCGGAGGAATCGGTCTCAAGAAACACAGATCCGCACCTGAGTCCGCTATCTATTCCATTTATTGACACAAATGAAGAATCTATATCTCACAATTTTACTTTCAATTTTTACCCTGACAATCAGTTCCTGTCATGACGATCCTGATTATGACAATACTTTGATGGGTAATTTTGATGCCCTGGCCGACATTATCGACCGCCATTATTGTTTCTTTGCCGATAAAGATATCAACTGGAATGAAGTGGTGGAAAACTACAGGGCATATATTGAACCCGAAACCACTGAAATTGATCTTTTCTTTATCTGTGCTCAAATGCTCAACGAACTTGAAGACGGGCATGTGAATCTCTCCTCCCGCTTTTCTTCAAGCTACTATAGAAACTGGTGGAGCGATTATCCTCAGGATTTCAATCTTCGCACTCTCGAACAATATTATCTCAATTTCAATTGGCTCACCACAAGCGGCATGATGTATCGTCAGATTCAAAATGAAATTGCATATATCTACTATCCCTCATTTTCCAATACTATAAGCGAAACTTCCTTGGATTATGTTTTGGCTTTGATGTACAATAGTCGTGGCCTGATAATCGATATAAGAGATAATGGCGGTGGAGCCTTGACTAATATCAACACTTTGGTGGGAAGGTTTATTGACCAACCGTATATCGGGGGTTATTTAATGCATAAGACCGGACCCGGTCATAATGATTTCTCCGAACCATATCCTATGGAATACAAACCGGCTCAGGAAGGAAGAATTAAATGGGACGGTGATATCATAGTCTTGACAAATCGTTCTTGTTTTTCGGCAGCTAATAATTTCGTTTCCGTAATGAAAGGCCTCCCGAATGTAAGGATTGTCGGTGCAAAAACAGGTGGTGGAGGAGGTATGCCTTTCACATCAGAACTGCCAGTGGGATGGAGTGTCAGGTTTTCTGCTTGCCCTATTTTAGATGCTGAAGGTAATGTGATTGAAAATGGTATTGATCCCTCGCCGGGTTGTGAAGTTCATGCCTCGGAAGAGGAACTGGCTGAAGGTAAGGACGCCATACTCGACTTTGCCATTGACCTTCTTAAAGACAATCCGCTCCCCTTCCCGGATGAAGATCCTGAAGAAGGAGAGCAAAACAATTAAATTCTACGATTTTTTATAACTAATCTTACACACTCAAGAAAATCATTCCTGAGCATAAGAGAGAATAGTAGGACTTTCAACATCTACACCATATTCCCTTGCAAACCTTAGGATTGCTCTTGCAAGTTTCGGTTTCAAGTCTTCAGGACAATATCTGAAATATGCCTCAGCTGCCCTTACATGCGCTGCGTCAGGCATAGGATATTCTCTTCTTTCGGGAAGTCCAAACACGCTATCAGGAAGGTCTCTTCTCTCTTCGGTATCTAATACGTCGTTCATAATTCTGAATTTTTAGAGTGTTAATAATAGAAATTATTTTTATAGTTAAAACAAACAAAGCAGTAAAAGGATTAGAAGATTATAGTATTTTAAGTAAATTAAGTAAAAAAAATGGGCTTAATCGCTCATTTATCATTAAATTTGCAAATTAATGGGCAGTGTGGATTATTAAAACCTGCATAATTTGAGTAGGGATTGTCAATCCACACGAAAAGAATGGCTAACGAACCTGAAGTATGTATAGAAACAAAACATGCGGTGAGCTGCGACTTGAAGACAAAGGCAAAGAAGTGACAATTGCCGGATGGGTGCAGAAGAACCGTAAAATGGGAGGTATGAATTTTCTTGACCTCCGTGATAGATATGGTGTCACTCAAGTAGTATTCAACTCTTCTGAAAATCCTGATCTTTTCCATGATGCCAACTCTTTAGGGAGAGAATACGTGATGCAAATATCCGGGAAGGTGGAAGAACGAGAGAACAAAAATAAGAACATACCCACCGGTGACATCGAAATCATTGCTGATTCTCTTAAAATACTTAATAAGAGCGAGGTTCCTCCTTTCACTATCGAAGACAATTCAGATGGTGGCGACGACCTTAGGATGAAATATCGTTATCTCGACCTTCGCAGGCCCGGCGTAAGGAAAAACCTTGAGTTGCGTCATAAAATGGCTTTTGAGATTCGTCGGTATCTCGACTCTAAAGGATTTTTGGAAATCGAAACTCCGATATTGGTAAAATCCACGCCTGAAGGTGCACGTGACTTTGTGGTTCCTTCAAGAATGAATCCCGGTGAATTCTATGCCTTACCTCAGAGTCCGCAACTTTTCAAACAATTGCTGATGGTGAGTGGTTTTGACCGTTACTTCCAAATAGCTAAATGTTTCCGCGATGAGGATCTTCGGGCCGACCGTCAACCGGAATTCACACAGATAGACTGTGAGATGAGTTTTGTGCAACAGGAAGATGTGATCGACATGTTTGAAGGCCTGGTGAAACATATCTTCAAATATGTAAAAAACATTGATTTCACAGAACCGTTCCCGCGTCTCACTTGGAAAGAGGCAATGGAAAAATATGGTAGTGATAAACCCGATATCCGTTTCGGAATGGAATTCGTGGAAATCACCGATCTAGCAAAAGGCAAAGGATTCTCTGTTGTGGACGATGCTGAAATTGTTGTGGGGATCACTGTGCCCGGAGCTGCAAATTACACCCGTAAACAAATCGATGAACTGACGGAATTTGTAAAACGCCCTCAAGTAGGTGCCAAAGGTCTTATATGGGTGAAGATAGAGGCCGACGGTTCTGTTAAAAGTTCGGTAGGTAAATTCTACACTGAGGATCAACTTAAAGAATGGGCCCATAAAATGGGAGCTAAACCGGGTGATATGATGCTGATTATGACCGGTGAAGCTATGAAAACCCGCAAGCAACTCAATGAGCTTCGCCTTGAAATGGGCAATCGTCTCGGTCTTCGCGACAAAAATGTATTCGCTCCCCTCTGGGTGATCGACTTCCCTCTTTTCGAATGGGATGAGGAGACCCAAAGATATTATGCCATGCACCATCCATTCACATCACCAAATCCGGATGATATTCCCAAACTTCGCACCGACACCGGCAATGTAAGAGCCACTGCATACGACATTGTGGTGAACGGCAATGAACTTGGGGGCGGATCAATAAGAATACATGACCCGGAACTTCAAAACGAGATGTTCTCTCTTCTCGGTTTCACTCCCGAAAAAGCTAAAGAACAATTCGGCTTCCTTATGGATGCATTCCGTTACGGAGCACCTCCTCACGGTGGGCTCGCTCTTGGTTTCGACCGTTTTGTTTCAATCCTTGCCGGGCTGGATTCCATCAGAGACGTGATAGCTTTCCCGAAAAACAATTCAGGCCGTGACGTGATGAACGAATCCCCTTCTCCATTAGATCCGGAACAACTTGTGGAACTGAACCTGGAAATTAAGACCCCTTCTAAGGATAAATAATGGTTAAAGTAAAGGATATAGCCGAAGTCATAGAATCCTTTGCTCCCAAAAGTCTTCAAGAATCTTACGACAATGCAGGATTGCAAGTGGGAGATCCCGAAATGGGAGTTGCTGCAGCCTTGCTTTGTCTGGATGTCACCGACGATGTGCTTAAGGAGGCAAAGGAAAGGGAATGCAATTTGATTGTGTCTCACCATCCGTTGATTTTTAGAGGCCTAAAGCAACTCACAGGTTCCGACTCTACTCAAAGACTTGTAATGGAGGCTCTCAAAAACAATATAGCGGTGTATTCTGCCCATACTAATCTTGATTCAGTGTGGGATGGTGTCAGCCATGAGATAGCCCGGAAACTTTCTGTGAAAGAGCTCGAAGTTTTGGAACCTCAGCCTCAGAATCCAAAGGCCGGTCTTGGTGTGGTGGGGAATATTAAACCCTTACCTAAGATTGAATTTCTAAGAAAGATCAAAGAAACTTTCAATGTGGCTGCATTGAGATATTCTTCTCAAAGTCCTACTTTGGTGGTGAGAAGAGTAGCCGTTTGTGGGGGTGCAGGAGCCTCGTTGATATCTTCCTCCATCAAGGCTAAAGCTGATATTTTGGTCACCGGTGACGTGAAGTATCATGACTTTACAACCTATGGAGATGAATTGATAATTGCTGATATAGGGCATTATGAAAGTGAACTTTGTTCACGTGATATTCTTTTAAGGGTGATTAGAGAAAACTTTCCCGACCTCCCTTCTTATTTTTCTAATTCTGAATCAAATCCGATTAAAATTTTATAACCATATATTTTCGAGCCTATGGCAACTGAAAAGAAGAACGACATTGAACGCTCCGTGGAAGAGAGGCTTCAGAACCTTTATCAACTGCAAAGCTATCTTTCTGAAATCGACCGTATCAAAACATTGCGAGGGGAACTTCCAAATGAAGTGAAAGACCTTGAAGACGAAATCATTCGATATCAAACCCGTCTCCAGAAATATCAGGATGAAATAAAGGCCCTTAAACAGTTTATTGCTAAGAAAAATGGCGAAATCGCTGATCATAAGGCTATGATCGCTCAATATGAAGAGCAGATCAACAATGTGAGAAACAATCGTGAATACGCTTTCCTTGAAAAAGAAAAGGAATACCAAGGGCTCGAAATCGAACTCGCAGAAAAGAATATAAAGGAAGCCAACGAGAAGCTTGAAGTTAAAGATCAGGAGGTGGAACGTGCTCAGGAAGGTCTTACTGATAATCAGCACATTCTTGAAGACAAGAAGAAAGAACTTGAAGCTATTGTGTCAGAAACCCGTTTGGAAGAAGAAAACATTCGTGCCAAAGTGAAAGACCTGGAGCAAAAAATCGACGATTATACTCTTGCTGCTTTCAAAAGAATTAGAAAGAATGCTCGGAATGGTTTGGCTATCGTCACTGTGCAACGTGATGCATGTGGCGGATGCTTCAACCGAATTCCACCACAACGACAACTTGAAATCAAAATGCACCGCAAAGTAATTGTGTGTGAATACTGCGGAAGAATTATGGTGGATGGAGCTTTAGTTGGATTAGCCCCGGAACCCGTGAAAGAACCCGCTCCCAAGACCACTCGGAGGAAGACTACAAAAGCGGCTGCAACCCCAACCGAAGAAGCAACTTCCGAAGCTTAAACCCATCCCACTGAGTAGAGCCCCTATGTGGGTGTATCTATTTTATATTAAGGAATCTGTGGGTCTGTAAAGACAGACGCCAACGTGGATCACTCATTACCCGCCTTATCGTACGGCGGGTATTTTTTTCTCTTTCTGTCTGATCCTCCACATAGCATGGCTGAAGCAGCATCACTGTATCATTCCCAACACATTTAAGTTGAAAATAAGGTTCAAGATCTTGCCCCACATCCACAACCTTTAATTCATTAGCATGTTCCACTTTTACACATGCATCTCCCCTCTCTTGCATTCCTGATTTTGGAGAAACTGTAACCCAGTCGATTCCTTTGGGTAAAACAGTGGTACCATTTGTTTCGATAGTAATCGGCAAGCCTGTGGAATTTTTTATTTTACTGACAAAATCTTCATCTATAAATAGAGATGGCTCACCTCCGGTTAGCACTATTTGTGATGCCGGATATTTTTTTATTTCATTAATTATCTCTTCGTCATTCATTAATTTTCCCTCTTCATGGCGAGTGTCACAAAACCCACATTTTAGATTGCAACCGCTGAATCGGATAAAAACCGAAGGGACACCTGCACGGCATCCCTCTCCCTGTATAGAATGAAAAATCTCATTAATCTTTCTCATAAGCAGCTGAATTTCCCTCACTTTCCTGCACTTCGCACCTCCAACAGTTAGGGACATGGTCCACTATCCATTTGGCGATATTTTCTGCCGTAGGATTCACATTCAAAACATCGTTGATATAGGCATGGTCAAGTTTCTCCATCACCATTTGTTTTATATGGGTGAAGTCGGTCACCATGCCGTCTTTATTCAAATCACGGGATTTACACTCCACTGTGATGATCCAATTATGACCATGCACATTAGTGCACTTGCTTTCATAACACAAGTCTAATTTATGTGCGGCGCTAATTTCAAATCTCTTTTTTACAAAATACATAATTTCAATCCTTTATCCCTCATACTCTGTCGGATCCTTCACGCCTGACTCTTCAAAGGCATGTTGCCTCTCACGGCAAGTTCCGCATGATCCGCAATGTTTCTCACCGCCACAATAGCATGAATATGTGTGGGAATAGTCCACTCCCAATTTATTACCTAAAACTGCAATATCACCCTTGGAGATTTGGGTGAATGGATCAATCAATGTCACACCCTCATAAGTGCCGGTTCTCATTGCCTCACTCATGGCTTTAGCGAATTCCGGTCGGCAATCGGGGTAAATGGCATGATCTCCTCCATGGTTGGCCATCATCACATGTTTCAAACCTCGGGATTCTGCCAGACCACAAGCCACAGCCAACATTATTCCGTTTCTGAAAGGAACCACTGTGGATTTCATGTTCTCAGCATCATAATCTCCCTTGGGTATAGAGTCGGCCCCGCTCAAAAGTGAACTTTTAAAATATTCTCCCATAAATCCCAAAGGTATTACAAGATGTTCGATGCCAAGTTGATTACATTGCCATCCGGCACATTCTATTTCCCTTGCATTATGATTTGAACCATAATCAAAACTCACGGCAAGGGCTATCCTGTCTTTCTTATAATGGAGCAGCGTTGTGCTGTCCATTCCTCCACTTAATATTATTACTGAATCTTTATCCATTTTTTGTGATGGTGTCTAATGCCGATAACCTTCTCTTCTCACACAGCTCTTGATGATCTTCATCTCCGGAGTTGGCAAAAGGATGAATGGAAATTCCCCCTCTTGGCATGAAATATCCCTTCACTTCTATATATTTGGGGATCATTAAACGTTGCAGATCCTTCATGATGATATTCACCACGTCTTCATGGAAATCGCCATGATTACGGAAACTGAACAGATATAGTTTCAAACTTTTGCTTTCCACCATTCTTTGCCCCGGTATATAAGAAATCACGATATGGCCGAAATCCGGCTGACCGGTCTTAGGACAAAGGGTGGTGAATTCAGGGCAATCCAAAGTAACTACATATTCATTTTCAGGATGCTTATTCTCAAAGGTTTCAAGCAAATCCGGATCATAATCTTGTGGATATTTGGTATGGTTACTTCCAAGGTGACTGACCCCTTCTAATTCTTTTTCACTTCTCATACAAGAATTTCTCTTTATTACATACAAAATTAATCATTTTAAGATTTAAATCAAAATTGCACTTTGATATAGATTTTTTCAAATATTTTTAAGTTAATCCTCACAATTTTCAATCTATTTTTGTTTCTGAGTTTATTTATTTATAAATTTGCGATTAAATCATTTAAGACCTTTTATCTCTAATTATTAAAGGATATGAGAAAATCAAAAAGCGAAACAATTGCTGAAAATATCAATGAGTTCCTCGCAGAAAAATCTGACGACTACAAGAACAAATTCTATCAAAAAAGCGAATCACAGCAATATGCTGCAATAAATCACTGGCTGAAAAGTGCGAAAAATCTTGGTGTTGCCACTAAAGGGTTGGCTAAAGTCACAGCCTCAACTGTTATGGGATACCTTAAAGATGCCCATAAGAAACTCGTGAAACTGGAGACTCTTTCGCCCAAGGAAGCTCAAAAAATTCAAGAGCTCCTCGACAAAGTAAAAGGTGCCGTCAATGATTTTGATAGAATAAAAAAACAGCAGCTTATTGAGGTCTTAAAATCTGAAAAAGAGAAATTGGCTAAACAAAATGAGATCCTCGACAATCAAATCCGGGATCTTCAAAATCAACTCCAATAATAAATATTTCAAAACCTTATATTATGATCAATACCTTTTTCTCTGACTCATGGACAGAAGCCTTCATGAAGGGAGTTGCAGCTTGTTTTCCATACGTCACTATGGGATTTTTGGGGCATCCCGCTCTAACTATAGCCGCAGGTTGCACAGGAGGCGCTTTCTTATTGGCCTTCTTCATTAGAATTGCTGTTTTGTTTAGCAAAGAACCAAAACGTAAACCAACCCTCGACCACATTGTGCATGGACTTTTCTTCCCTTATGCTTTCTCATTAGCTTTTGCAGTTGGTATCGCTTTCGACCATGGCAATTCCAACTACGCTTTCGGTTGGTATGGAATTTGGTTCTGCCTGTTCCTTGCTATTTTCATTGTTGCCGGAAATTTATTGGTGGCAAAGGAAAAATAATATCACCTCGTTTAATTTTTAAGACATTATACCTTATAAACCGTCGGAATTGTTTTTCCGACGGTTTTCTTTTGTCACTTTCAATGCATCATTCATGGAATCATTTTGATATATTTTTATGACAATTTCATCCAAAAATCACAAAATTTTGCAAATTTTGTGTCAAGAAATCATATTTTTCGCCTTTTTTATTTTTTATTTCCAAAATAATGATTAACTTTGCCTCGTGTTTTTCATGGTATTAGATTTAAGGTTAGAGGATTAGTTGTCGGGATGACACCTAATCTTTTCGTTTTATAGAGATTATATGTTCTGATTTATTGCGAGTTATAAATATCTCCATTATCTTTGCCCAGTCAAAAATAATTTATTTCTCGTTTTTCAATCCATAATACATGGCTTTCCCCATTTCTTGAGCTACCTTCTCGTAAAATGATTGGTCTTCAGTTTCTTTTCCTCTTGTTTGGCTTTGTCGAAGATAGTTTCCACGATCACTCTGTCGGCTTCGGTAAAATTACCTTGATACATCAGATTGATTTTGTCAATGATATTATCAAGCAAATCCCTCTTTTCTTCTCATGCGATCTCCCTACAATTGGGCTTTGGGGAAAATAATGGAATATTGTAATCCTTTTTAACTTTTATGATTGATGGATTATAATTAATTTTGCGGAAATTAGACTAATAGTCTAAACTTATCAAATACACCTTGGGCAGAAAAGCAAAAAAATTCAGTTTTTGGTTTCGCAGGAAATCCCATCTCCCTCTAATAGTGATAGGATCTCTTGTGGTGATGCTCCTTTTCTTCAATGATGAGACTTCTTTGGCTCTTAACATGAAATATGAAAAGGAAATAAATCGCCTTAGTCTCGAAATTAAAGATTGCAAGGATTCGGCAGCCTATTATAGAGCTCAACGTGAAGCCATTCTTCATCAATCGGAAGACCTTGAGCATTTGGCGCGTGAAAGATTCCATATGCAGCGTCCCACGGAAGATGTGTATATTTTGAAATAAATAAATCTAACCAGAGATGAGCACTAAACTAACCGGACAGGAACTCGAAAAAAGACGTAAACAAGTTGAGAGCACAGCCACTTTTGGATTGATTCTTATATGCGTGGCTCTTGTGGCACCTTTCACAAGACCTGCGGATATTGAATATCTCAACGTTTTCAGATGGATTTATGGATCCGGTGCTTTGATCTATCTTATTGCTCGTCTCGTGGACATTTCCGACCCCATGGATTCTCCTCGATTGAAGCGTCTCAGAAGAATGGAATTCTGGGCCGGAATTTCTTTTGGTCTCGCCACGGCTTTCTGGTTTATCGGTCAACATAAATATCACAACGATCCCTACATTGGTGCATTGGCTGTGCTTTGGAACACCATAATGTTCACTCTTATCGGGGCTCTTATTCAAATAGTGGCTTCTTGGCTTATTTATTCCCAGACTAAAAAAGAAATCAAAAACAGAGGAGACAAGCAATAATTTTTGAGAGAACCGGGGAAAATGAATACTCTTACCATCGATATCGGCAACAACAAAATCAAGCTTGATTATTGGGCTGATGAGGGTATCATTACCCACTCGGTAGAAGAGACCTTATCTTTGGAGGATGTAAAAAGGAAGGTGGAAAGTTACGACATAAAGGGAATAATCCTCTCTTCTGTAAGAAAAAACTATGAGGACATATTTCTCAATTTGAAAGATAATTGCAATTGTATAATCGTTGACTTCGATAGCCGGGAAATCGAAAGACATTCTAAAAAAATCAGATATAATGGAATGGTGGGAGCCGACAGAATCGCAGCTTTCCTTGGTGCCAAAGCTCTGAAATCCGGACCTAAACTTATTATTGATGCAGGCACTGCCATCACTCTCGACATTGAAGATAAGGATGGGAATTATTGCGGCGGCAACATTTCTTTAGGCTTTCGGACACGCCTGAATGCACTTGCCCAAGCCACGAGCCTTTTGCCTAAAGTGGAAAAATTTGAATGTTCTTCTTTTTTTGGGAGCGACACTCTCTCAGCCATTCAAGACGGTGCAAGGAATGGTGTCACCGGGGAAATGCTTTATACATTGGATTTAGCCAGACAGGAATATCAAATTGAATGGGTGGTAATGACCGGAGGAGATTCAAAACGTTTCTTTCAATCTTTAAGCAACAAATGGGAAAAATCACTCTATGATGATTTTTTAGTGGGAAGAGGCTTGAATTATCACCTCAGAAAATTTTACTTTCCCGAGGCCTTTCAACACACAAATTTTCAACAATCGATATGATAAAAAAATTCGCTATATTGCTTCTTTTGCTTTTGGGTGTATCCATCGGTGTGGAAGCCCAGAACAACAGGCAATACTCAATGTATGGGTATGGCTTGCTCAGCGACAGAGCCACCTCCATGCAGAGGCAGATGGGGTCAATAGGCTACGCCATGCATTCCGGGCGACAGATCAACGTTATGAACCCGGCCTCTTACGCCTCAATAGACTCTCTGACTTTCCTCTTTGATATAGGAGCGGATATGACCATATTGTGGCAAAAACAAGAGGATGTCAAGGAGCGGTCCTTTGGCGGCGGTCTTGACTATATCACAATGCAATTCCCGATTTGGAAATATATCGGGGCTTCTATTGGTTTGGTGCCTTATTCTTATGTAGGATATGCCTTTGGAACCGACATAGAACACGGTGCCATGTCCAATCAAGGAGAAGGTGGCATCAATCAGGCCTATTTCGGTCTGGCAGGAACCTATGGTGGATTTTCACTTGGTTTGAACGTTTCTTATGATTTCGGAAACATCATTAATGATGTATTTTCCACGCCCGACAATTCCGGTCAGACTCTATTCGAGCACGTGATGCAGATTCGAGACTGGGGTATTGTATTTGGAGCACAATATACAGCAAAACTCACCCGAAGCGAAAGATTGAACTTAGGTCTCACTTTTTCACCCAAGAAGACTATACGAGGCCAAACCTGGGCTACACTTCAAGAAACCACCCGCGAAAGCGAGGCCGACACTATAGCATATATGAACATGAAGGGCAACTACTATACACCTATGAGTTTTGGTGCCGGCATAGGTTTCGTGCATGAAAGGATTTCAAGATGGATGGTGGAAGTGGATTTCACTTATCAACAATGGTCAAAAGCTAAATATTCTCCACTCTATTCAATTGCCGACCCCGGGAATCTCGTTTTTCAAGGCATGGAATTCAAAGACCGCACACGTTTTGCCGTAGGTGGTGAATTCACTCCCAAGTTAAGGGGTAACTATTTCCAAAGAATGGTGTATAGGGCAGGAGCTTATTACAACAATGACTATCTAAATATCCAAGGTAACCGGTTGAAGGAATTTGGAATTACTGCAGGGGTGGGATTCAACACACCAGAAGGGAAGACCATGATCAACCTCGGGTTCGAATGGAAAAATCGCCGGGCCACTCCAAATCCGTTGATTACTGAAAATTTCTTTAACATCACTTTAGGTGTTAATTTCAACGAACTCTGGTTCTGGCAACGCAGGATCAGATAACGGAGAATCAGTTAATGTAGGCTCCGATAATGAAGAAATTTCCTTTTATATTTATTATCACCTTAGGTTTGCTCTCCTTCTTCTGGAGTTGCAGGGAGGAGCAGAAAGTAGACATATCCCACAGTCTTGATGCCTCAAAGATGCCTTCAATGTCTACAAGAAATATCGCAACTTTGATTTCGGATTCCGGTATCACACAATATAAGATTATTTCTCCCCTTTGGAATATTTATGATGAAGTGGAGACTCCCTACTGGTCGTTCCCCGAAGGTTTATATCTACAGAAATATGATCATGATTATAATGTGATAGCCACTGTGGCCGCTGACTCCGCCAAGTTTTTCAAAAACGAACGTCTTTGGCGACTCGAAGGAGAAGTGGAAATGACTAAAGTACCCGACGAGCTCTTTCTCTCTCCAAGGGTATTCTGGGATCAACGTAAGCAACAGCTTTATTCCGATACTTTCATCCATATAGAAAATTCCACTCATGTGATAGAAGGCACCGGGTTTGTTTCGGATGAATCACTCAACAATTATCGTATCCTTCATCCAAACGGTATTTTCCCGATTAATAGAGATTCCATTTAACCTCTAAATCCCCAAAACCTATGACCCTCGCAACTGCAATAGTTCTCACTATCCTGGCAATTGTTCTATCGGCCCTCTTTTCGGGTTCTGAGATTGCTTTTGTGCAGAGCGACAAGGTAAGAATGGAAATTGATGCCGCTGGAAAAGGTGTTATCGACCGGATTCTACGAAGGTTTACTCACCATGAGGAAGTGTTTATCTCAACCATGCTAGTGGGTAATAATATTGTGCTTGTAATTTATGGTATCACCTTCGGCATAATCCTTACTCCAATTTTTAGTAAATGGTTTCATAACGAAGCTTTAGTTCTTATTGTCAATACCATAGTATCTACCGGAGTTGTGCTTATTGTGGGTGAATTTATGCCTAAGACAATCTTCAGGATAAACCCGAATTTCATGATCCGGTTGTTCGCCCTCCCTTTGTATTTGGTTTATTGGATACTGTATCCTATCTCTATGTTGGTGTCAGGCATCTCTAAAGGTCTGATGAAAATTTTCGGTATAGGTGAAGACCATGACAAGAAAGAAGGATTGACTATTGAAGAACTTGACACTTTTCTTCAAGACCAAATCGAGAGCTTGCCGGATAAGGGCGAAATTGAAAACGAGGTAAAAATATTCAGCAACGCCATTGATTTCAAAGATACCCAGATTTCAGAATGTATGATTCCAAGAAATGAAATCGTAGGAGTGGCTATGAAAGAGATGAATCGGGAAGAACTCATCAAACAATTCATAGCAACAGGACTTTCCAAAATCGTGGTATATAAGGATGATATTGATGATATTTTGGGCTATATTCACATATCGGAACTTTTCAACATAAAGGCTGACTTGAAAAGAAAACTCAAGCCGGTGATCTTCACTCCTGAAACCATGCTTGCCAACAAAATGATGCGTAGGATGCTGGCAGAAAAGAAGTCTATGGCTATTATTGTGGATGAATACGGGGGAACCGCCGGCCTTGTCACTTTAGAAGATCTGGTGGAAGAAATTTTCGGTGAAATCGAAGACGAACACGACCGCAATAAAATTTTAATGAAGGAAATTTCACAGGGAGTATATGAAGTGAGCGGAAGGGCTGAAATTGAAAACCTAAATGAAAAATTCGACCTTGGCCTCGATGAAGATGAAGACTATGAGACAATTAGCGGTTTCGTGCTACAAAATTCCGGAGAATTGCCTCAGGAAGGCTATTCTTTTGATACCAATGGATATAGGTTCACCGTTATCAAAATGTCGGCAGCAAGAATTGAGTTAGTCAAGATTGAAAAAATTTAACAAAATTCTTGACAAATATTTGCTGATATAAAAAATTTCTTTACTTTTGCCTTAACAAACACATCTAAACAACAAATATGAGCCAACAATCCCCCTTTATTAATTCTGTTCTTGGGATGCAGGCTAATCTTAGGTCGTTTGCATTGAAGCTTACCTCCGATAAAGATGAAGCTCATGACCTGGTGCAAGACACTACTCTTAAGGCCCTTAACAACGAAGACAAATTCGTTGACAACACAAACCTTAAGGGGTGGATGCTCACAATCATGCGCAATATCTTTATCAACAACTATCGCAAGACTGTGCGTGAAAACACAATGGTGGATTCAACAACCGACCTTTATCACCTAAACCTCAAGCAAGACTCCGGGATCGAAACGCCCGAAGGAGCCTTTGCAGTCAGTGAAATTTCTTCAATACTCGCTAAGTTCCCTAAAGATTTTAGTGAGCCTTTCAACATGCATGTCGCAGGCTATAAGTATGAAGAGATTGCAGAACGTCTTTCAATGCCCCTTGGTACTGTGAAAAGTCGCATTTTCTTTACTCGAAAAAGACTTCGCGAAATCCTCAAGGATTATCAGTGATCACTTGACATTAAAAGATATCTTATAAGCCGAGTCTAAGACCCGGCTTTTTTTAATCTATATAAAGAAGCACGAGTCACTACTAAGATTTCTCAATGGTTGTTGGCTTTAGCCCAAACAACAAAAACCAAATTCATTTGGTATCCTTTGTCAAGGGCTTTGAGCGTTTCAATATTTCTATTTTTTTTTCGTTTTATCTATGATATGAAAAAGATATTTTTTATCCTTTCGGCAATCTTTCTGTTTGCTACCATAAGTTTCGCATCGGAAAACGAAAAACTTAATTATGTCGTGACCTATAAATGGGGGTTGATACAGAAGGATGCCGGTGATGTGGAAATAACAAAAAAGCCAAAAGGCAACGGTTATGAACTAAGACTTGTGGCTAAAACTAAACCTTGGGCTGATAAAATCTATAAATTGAGAGACACTCTCGTGTCAGTCACTGAAAAGGAACATTACCGGCCCTTGCATTATACTTATATAGCCCACGAAAAGAATAAATATAGAAAAGATGATATCTCTTTCACCTACCTCGGCAACGCTGTGAAAGGTAAATCAGAAAAATACAAAGACAACAAAAAAGGTGAAATAGAACACTCAAGCCAAGTATTGGAAGGAACCACACCGGTCTATGATATGTTGAGTGTATATTTCTTTCTGAGAGACATCGATTATGCTAATCTAAAACCCGGCGAAACGGTGAAAGCCACTATTTTTTCCGGCTCTAAAGAGGAATTCCTTACTGTGAGATGCGAAGGCAAAGAAATGGTTCAACTGAGGGATAAAAGCGAACATGAAGCATGGCATATCCTTTTTAAATTCACTCAGAAAGGGGGCACTAAATCAAGCGATGACATCAACTGCTGGATCTCTACTAAAGAACCACATATCCCTCTGCTGATAATAGGGAATCTACCAATAGGACAGGTGCGTGTAAATTATCAGGCACCTTAAAAATAATTGGTGAACTCAGTATTTTTGGCTATTTTTGTTAAAAATTTTGAACAAAAATAATCTTAATAAAAAACTTCTAATGATTATGGTAAAGAAATCGGAATCAAGACTTCGTTATTTCATAGGCTCATTAAGTCTGCTTATGGTATTCTGCTTAATGACATTCAATTCTTGCGGTGGCAACGCAGCTAAGAGCGAGGAATCGGCCGCTGAGGTTGATGATGATGCCTTTTATGCTACCCAACCTGTGCACAGCGGTCTTTATGATGCTGATTATTATGATATCACCGGACCTAATGCAAGAAGAGGTAAATTCGATGGCAGAGTCTATTTTTCCTTAAGTCCAAAAACTTCAGGTATTAATGTTTTTGAAAACGGCAACCGAACTAAGATAGATTATGTAGTAGGTCTTGAAAAACCGTTTGAAAAAGGTGCAGACGGCATTTTCAGCACTCTAAATATGAAAGGCCAGCCTGTCACGGTAAATACAGACAGTGCTACCTATGAACTTTGCTTCATTCATTTCAACGATACTGTAAAGATAGGTTTCAATCCTAAACCTCGTCATATCGGTTCTGCTCTTGAGATTCTTGAAAAAATGAATGAAAGGAAAAGTAAGAAATAAATAGATGAAGTATAGCTTCTCACAGCGCTTAGCCCATTTCTTCCATGTGGTTTCAAATATAAGGCCCGTGGTTTGGATTGGGCTTTATATTTGTTTCATACCAATATTCGCTTTTATCTATTGGGCTTTGCCCGACAATCAGTTCAGGATTCCAGAAGGAGGAGCCACCAATTATGGTTCTTGGATTTACTACAGTATCGTCACTCTCACCACCCTGGGATTCGGAGACTATACTCCTGCTCTTCCGGGAGCACAGGCAGTAACCGCTATTGAAGTAGGAATAGGGCTTGTAGTTATGGGGCTTTTCCTGAATGCCGTAGGTTCGATGAAATCGGAGATTGATGTGGAATCGGAAATTGAGAAACAAAAGGCTCTTCACAAGGCCATGGAGACGGAAAAACTCCAGAAATCGATTCCAATGGTATTGAACTCTCTCAATATTTTCCTTGCGTATTCTTATGCCGTGACCACACCTGTGGACAAACGTGAGAAAAATGATGTGAAATATGATCCTGATTTTTTATTCAGCGACCTCCAAGACATGTTTCAACCTTCCGGTCTGCCATTTGACCGAACCAGCCTTCCTGCTGTGGAAAGGCTGATGCATTGTTCTGCCCAGACAAGTCTTGCTCTGGATTCTCTGCAACAAAGAATTGATCTCACTTTGTGGCCTCAACTCCTGGAAGATTGCTTCTCTTTTGTTGCCAATTTCCAAATGTTCTCGAATACCGATTTCATGTTTAGAAATCCGGATAAAATTGTACTTTCAGACAGTTCCGAAATAAGTTCAAACGTTGAAATGCAACTGGCTGATAAAATTAGGAATTGGAAACCGGAAGATGACTCAACTCTTGATCCTAACCTGAAAGCTGTTGAAGAACTTTACAACTTTATAAAAGAAAATGCAAAGACAGCAATGGAAATTGAAACCTTGCTGACTGAAGTTGCCATGAAACCATTAGAAAATAACTGATTTTTAATTACCTTTGCAGAAATATGGTTTCCGCGATTTCATCAAAGGAATCAAATGCAGGAGTGAACTTAAAAAGTGTTCTAATGTTATAAATTTAGAGACTGTATCGCTAAGATTACAAGGTTTCGCTTTGGTTAAAGGAAAAATATAACCCTCTAATAAATAATCATGAAGAAAAACATTCTTATTTTGTCTTTAGGTGCAGCCTTGATTGGCTTCACAGGATGTTCAAAGAAAGTTGGTGAATTCCAAAGTTCTTATTTCTCCACAAATCCTACCCCAATAGAAACAGTAGGTGAAAATGTGCCCGCAACAGTGACAGGTAATATTCCTGCAAAGTTCATGCAGAAGAATGCAAAAGTTACAGTTACTCCGGTCCTCACATATGCTGACGGTGAAACTAAGGGTGCTCCCGTGGTGATTCAAGGTGAAAATGTGCGTGCCAATGGTCAAGTGGTCAGCTACACAAATGGCGGTACTGTTCAAGTACCTTTCAACACAAAGTACAATCCTGAAATGGCTGAATCAAATCTTTGCCTTGACTTTGAGGTGGATCAAAACGGCAAAATCTATGGGCTGCCAAGAGTGAAGGTAGGATACGGTATCATAGCTACTTCTACTTTAGCATCAGCTGAAACCATTCACCCTGCAATTACAGCCGACAACTTCCAGAGAATCATCAATGAGAAATACAATGCTGAGATCATGTTCCTCATCAATCAGGCCATTATCCGTAAAAACCAGGTTGATGCTCCTGATTATGTAGATCTTAACAAACGTCTCATTGAAGCTAACAATGCTCCTAACCAAGAAATCGTAGGGGTCAACATCCAGTCTACAGCTTCACCTGACGGTACTTTGGCTTTCAACACCAAACTTGCAGAACGTCGTGAAGAAGTGACTACCACTTTTATGGAAAATCAGCTTAAGAAAGACAATATCACCAATTTCGGTGAAATCACATCTTCTTTCACTCCGGAAGACTGGGAAGGTTTCAAAGAACTCGTAGAGAAGAGCAATATCCAGGATAAAGATCTCATCCTTGCTGTGCTTCAAATGTATAAAGACCCGAATCAGAGAGAACAGGAAATCAAAAACATGTCAAGCGTGTTTGATGAGCTCGCAAAGGAAATTCTTCCTAAGTTGAGATATTCAAAGATCCAGGCTTCTATCAACATCATCGGCAAGAGCGACGAAGAAATCTCAAATCTTGCAGCCAACAATCCTAAGGCTCTCACAGAAGACGAACTTCTTTATGCTGCTACTCTCACCAACAATAATGCACAAAAGATGGCTATCTATAAGAAAGCCACAGAACTTTTCCCCAACAGCTACAGAGCTTACAACAACCTCGGTATGACTGAATATATTGAAGGTAACTATGCTGCCGCTAAGTCTGATTTCGACAAAGCCAAGAAACTTGATCCTTCTTCTAAAGAAGTTGACATGAATATGGGTCTTATCGAACTCATAGATGGCAATTACAGCAAAGCCAACGAATTTATCGGAAGCGCTGCAGGTGTTCCTGAAGCCAATGATGCTCTCGGTGTATATTACTTGACTCAAGGTGAAGTTTCCAAAGCTAACACAGCTTTCGGTAATGCCAAGACCAACAATGCTGCGCTTGCCAAGATTCTTTCAAAAGATTATTCAGCCGCTCAGGCTATCCTATCAGCAGTTCCAAATCCCGACGCAACCACCTACTATCTCGAAGCTATCGTGGGTGCACGCACTAACAATGAAACTGCAGTAGTTAGCAACCTTAAGAAAGCAGCAGCTCTTGATCCTTCAATGGCTACAAAAGCTCGTACTGACCTTGAATTCGCAAACTACAATCTAAGCGCTATCTAATCCCTGACAAACATATTAGAACTCAAGAGCCGAATCTAAAGATTCGGCTCTTGTTTTATATTTTCTATTAGTTAAATCTTAAATAAAAAAATTTTTTAGTCTACATCAGTGGGTTTCCATAGATATAAACGGTCAGAAGGCCTAACTTTTTCAGGCACCGGCATGGAAAAGAGGTCTCCTTTTTTCACTGATTCCACCGGCGATAAATCAAGACGAAGTTCCTCAACCTTGAATATCAACGCTCCCGTGGTAGGACCCGTAATTATTACTTCATCACCGGTATGCAATTCACCGGATTCCATACGAAACTCCCCTACTCCCAGTTTGGAAAAATATCTAATGGCTTTTGCTACATAAAGTTTAACCCTTGTGGCCGAAGAACCGTATTTCTTGCTCCATTCCCCAAGCCGCTGTCCTAAATAATAGCCATTCCAGAAACCTCGGTTAAAAACTTTGGTTAATCTCTCTTCCCAACTTTTTATTTTATCATCACTAAAAGTTCCATCACAAATTGTTTCCAAAGCCTCTGAATAGGCTTTCACTGTCTCAAACACATACTCCGGACCTCTGGCCCTTCCCTCAATTTTAAAAACGGAAACTCCCGCTTCCACCATCTTGTCAAGAAAACTAAGGGTCTTGAGATCTTTTGGCGACATGATATACTTATTGTCAACCACGAGTTCCTCATTAGTTTCCATATCTGAGACACGATAAGAGCGCCTGCAAATCTGATTACAAGCTCCCCTGTTGGCGCTGGAGTTCATTTCGTGTAGACTCATATAGCATTTTCCACTCACAGCCATACACAAAGCTCCATGACAAAACATTTCCAGTCTGATCAGTTCACCCTTCGGTCCCTTTATATTTTTTGAAACTATAGCATCATGTATTGACTTCACTTGATCCAGATTCAATTCTCTTGCAAGCACCACAACATCTGCATAGGCTGCATAAAATTCCAAAGCTTCAATGTTGGATATATTTACCTGTGTGGAAATATGCACTTCCATACCGATGCTCCGAGCATACAAAATTGTAGATATATCGGTGGCTATAACTGCCGTAACACCGGCTTCCTTTGCCACCTTTATTATGGAATGCATATATTCTATATCACCGTCATAAATAATGGTGTTGACTGTGAGGTAGGTTTTTACTCCTCTTGAAAAACATTCCTTTACAATTTCACGAAGATCATCAAGATTGAAATTCGAACTTGATCTGCTTCTCATGTTCAATCCCTCGATTCCAAAATACACTGCATCGGTGCCTGCGTTGAGGGCGGCTGCCAGAGATTCCCGGCTCCCCACCGGAGCCATTATTTCAAAATCTTTTCGATTCATATTTCCTACAGAAAGAAATCATGTGGCTTTCCCGCCACGATTATTTGGCTATATAATAAGTTAATGCACCGAAGCTAAGACTTTTCCATTCAACTTGGGTAAACCCCGAAGCATATAAGAGAGCAGCCATATCCTCTCTTTGAGGACACGCTGCTATGCTTTCAGGCAAGTATGAATAGGCCCGATCATCTCCGGTGACTTTCTTACCTAACCATGGAATTATTTTGCCGGAATATAAACTATATGCAGGCTTTGTGAAAACACCTTTTGGAGTGGAAAGTTCTATGATACATAAAACCCCTCCCCTTTTCAAAACTCTTCTCATCTCTATCAGTCCCCGGCGAAGATCGCTGAAATTTCTGACTCCATAGGCCACCGTGAGAAGATTGAACTCTGCATCATGAAAAGGCATCGACAAAGAATCGCCTTTGCCGAAAGCAATCAGTTCCTGCTCTTTATAAGGAAGTGATGACAACTTATCCCGTGCTATTTTCAACATGCCTTCAGAAAGGTCTATTCCGGTGATCAAAGCTTCAGGGAGAAGTGTATGCAGACGGAAAGCCACATCTCCGGTTCCGGTTGCAACATCCAAAACCTTGATTTTATTCATAGAAGGAAGACTTGTAAGGGCAGCTTTCAAAGCTTTATTTCTCCAAATCTTATGTTGGCCTAAAGACATGGCTGAATTCATAAGATCATATCTTCGGGCTATGGAGTCGAACATTTGCTCCACTTCCTTCCCCTTTTCTTCCCCTTGATTGTAAGGATTTATATCCTCAACTTTCATTAAATATCAAAGAATTAAAGTAGTTTACGGTAAGCCCGGCGACGACGATGCTGGCGGTTGGTGAAATAATCCCATTGTCCCTGCACTTTGTTGTTAGTCTCAAGTTCCAAATTGGATTCTGCGTACTTGAATCCGTATTTTATATAGTAAGGGATCAAATCTTGAAATAGAAGGGCGTTCACACCTTTGTTTTGATATTCCGGTTTAACGGCAACCAATAGCAGATCCACTCTGTCGGTTTTACATTTCAACGCCCTCAGAAGATGATACCATCCAAACGGAAAAAGTTTACCCTGACTTTTTTGAAGAGCTCGGCTTAAGGATGGCATTGAAATACCGATACCAACAAGCTTATCCTCTTTATCCAAGATGGCAGTAAGCAAGTCGAAATTAATAAGACTAAGATAAATCCCTATATAATAATCAATCTGCTTTTCGGTCAGTCTGGAATACTCATATAGCGAGTCGTAGGCTTCATTGATAAGATGGAAAAGCGGACGTCCTATTTCTTCCTTGGCCTTTTTCGGACTCGAATATTTTTTTACCTTAAGGCCATATTTCTTTTTCACTATTTCTGCAATCCGGTCATATTTCTCAGGTATCTTATCAGGCACCTCCATGAGGAATTCCACCCAATCCGCTTCCTTCTCATATCCTAATTTCTCAATATGTTTGGGATAATAGGCGTAATTATATATCGTTGCCATCGTTCCCAGTTCTTCGAAACCTTGGATAAGCATTCCTTCATGATCCATATCCGTGAAACCCATCGGGCCTATCATTTTTTTCATACCCTTCTCTCTAGCCCAGTCTTCCACTGCTTTAATCAATGCTCGGGACACTTCCTCGTCGTCTATGAAATCAATAAATCCGAATCTTGCTGTGGCACCCCCGTTTTTCTCATTCACCTGACGATTGATTATACCCGCAATTCTTCCTACCGGTTTTCCATCCTTATATGCCATGAAATACACGGCGTCACAGAAATCAAAGGCCGGATTCTTTGAAGGTGACAAAGTGCCCAAATCATCAGAAACCAATGGTGGCACAAAATATGGATTACCTTTATATAAATCTATCTGGAATTGAGTGAATTTCTTCAGATTAGTTTTTGTGGGTTCGAGTTTTTTTATTTCAATCATGAATCAAGGTGTGAGGAATGGGTTAAAATTAATCAGATTGTAAGCCAGATAAGCACAAAAGCCATCAAAACGATGAAAACACATAACACTATATACAACTGGCTGGACGTGCGCCTTTCCATGTCAAGCTGAAGATCGGCCACTGTTCTATAAGAATTATCCGGAGATTCACATTTTTTTGCTATTCTCCTAAGTTTTGGAAGATTAGCAGGCAAATGGTCGAGCACCTCGTCCAATATCTTCCCGTAAGAATTTATATCAGCACGGGTATCTTGTTCCGTTAAAGCCGCCTTCTGATCAAAACCTACGTTGGTAAGTTTTAGATTCTCATTGTATTCTGTAAAGATAATCGTTTCTGGAGTGATAGGGACATGCTGTACATGGTTTTCCTGGATATATTGCATTGCATCCAGCAACTGGGTTTCAAGCCGATGCACAATTTTAGGAGTGAGACGTTTCTCGTCGATCAGTCTTCTAAGAGAATAACCATACACATCGTCGGTAATAATTGCAAGACCTACTCCCGGCACTTCATCAAGATCATTAACCATCACAATATTAGGATGGCAGAGATTATATCTAACGTCAAACTCTTTCTGAAGCATGGCCTGATACTCCGGTTTATCGGCATATTCCGGTTTCAGTGCCTTAAGCATCACCCATTTACCAAATTTCTTGATGGTGTAGACATTATAATACTCTTCTTCCCATTCGGGCAAGAGGTAGAGCTCACTCCATTTGCCGGAGGGGTCGTTTATGGGAATCAGTTTTTCATCCTTCCCGATAAAGGGGCCGAGAGAGTCTTTATTCATTTTAGTCTATGATATCGAATCCGGTGTATTTACGCAGACACTCAGGCACTATAATGCCGTTTTCAGTTTGATTGTCTTCAAGTAGAGAAGCCACGATACGAGGCAATGCTAAAGCCGACCCATTAAGAGTATGGCATAGTTTAATTTTCTTGTCTTCATCCCGATAACGGCATTTGAGACGGTTGGCCTGATAAGTTTCAAAGTTAGAAACTGATGAAACTTCGAGCCAGCGTTGTTGGGCCGCACTCCACACTTCAAAATCGTATGTGATAGCAGAAGTGAACGACATATCTCCGCCACAAAGCCTGAGAATGCGCCATGGAAGTCCAAGTTTGTTAAGAAGATTTTCTACATGACTCTTCATTTCTTCAAGGGCAGCATAGGAATCTTCCGGTTTTTCTATTCTCACTATTTCCACTTTGTCGAACTGGTGAAGACGATTGAGTCCTCTCACGTCTTTACCATAACTGCCGGCTTCCCTTCGCCAGCATGGAGAGTAAGCACAATTTTTCCTTGGCAATTCAGCCACAGGAAGGATAACGTCTCTGTATATATTGGTAACAGGCACTTCAGCTGTAGGTATAAGATAAAGATTGTCTACAGTGACATGATACATTTGACCCTCCTTGTCAGGTAGCTGACCTGTGCCATAACCGGAAGCTTCGTTCACCACGAAAGGAGGTTCAACTTCTGTGTATCCGGCTTCAGAAGCTGAATCAAGGAAGAACTGAATAAGTGCTCTTTGCAGACGGGCTCCCTTGCCGATATAGAACGGGAAACCGGCACCTGTAACCTTAACACCCAATTCAAAATCAATAAGATTATATTTCTTAGCCAGATCCCAGTGCGGGAGTGCCTCAGGGCCTAAATCAGGCATTTTTCCGCCTGTCTTAACAACCACATTGTCTTCAGCTGTCTTTCCCTCCGGAACATCGGCGTTAGGCAAGTTTGGAACCGTGAGGAGAAGATCGGTCATTGCTTTCTCACTCTCCTCAAGTTCTTGTTGCATTTTCTTTGTTTCCTCCTTTATCTCGGCAACTTTTGCCTTGGTGGAATCTGCCTCTTCTTTTTTGCCTTCTTTCATGAGGGCACCGATTGAGGCTGCAAGTTTTTTAAGTTCGGACGCGTCGGAATCACATTTTTGTTGCAGACGACGTCTTTTGGCATCAATGTCAAGTATATCGTTTATAACTTTCTTACCGTCGAAACCTTTCACAGCCAATCTTTTAATCACAAATTCAGGATCGGCCTTAATAGTTTGAAGTGTCAGCATGATTTATGTCAGTTGTTCATTGATTGTTGATAGTGGATCACTTGATAAGCGAATGCACACAATTTGTGTAATTATGCAAAAATAACTATAAATGTGATTTCAGGCAAATTTATAACTTTTATTCTGCAGCTCCTTAAGAACCCGTAAGCCTCTTTGCTTGGGATTCTTAGAAATGTCAACTGAATTAGGGGGTTTTGAGAATTTGGGTTTTTGAAGTATTTTTGCTTAATTTTTTGTCATTTGTGATAAAATAGAAATGGATTTTCGCTTAGACGCCATAGCCCCCGACTCAGAGGCAAGAGCGGGAATGATTATTACAGATCATGGTGAGATTCCCACCCCCATATTTATGCCTGTGGGTACAGTGGGAAGCGTGAAAGGTGTACATCAAAGAGAATTACACTCCGATATAGATGCCAAGATAATTCTTGGCAACACTTATCATTTGTATCTTCGTCCGGGATTGGATATTATCAGCAAAGCCGGAGGATTGCATAAATTTATTGGCTGGGATCGCCCTATTCTTACTGATTCAGGAGGATTTCAAGTGTTTTCTCTTGCATCATGCAGGAAGCTTTCGGAGGAAGGTGCCAAATTTCAAAGCCATATTGACGGAAGCAGACATTTATTCACACCTGAAAATGTGGTTGACACCCAAAGAGTGATCGGCAGTGATATAATGATGGCCTTGGATGAATGTCCGCCGGGCACTTCCGACTACTCTTATGCCCGCAAATCCTTAGACCTAACAAAAGGATGGCTTGAAAGAGGATGGAAACATTTTAATGACACCAATCCTCTATATGGTCATTCCCAGGCCTTCTTCCCGATTGTGCAGGGATGTGTTTATCCGGAATTAAGGCGAGAAGCGGCTAATCATGTGGCTTCTTTAGGCGCTGAGGGAAATGCGATCGGCGGTCTCGCTGTTGGAGAACCTGCTGAAAAAATGTATGAAATGATTGAGGTGGTGAATGAAATACTACCAAAGGATAAACCACGTTATCTTATGGGTGTGGGCACTCCTGCAAATATTCTTGAAGCCATAGACAGAGGGGTTGACATGATGGACTGTGTTATGCCCACTCGCAATGGCAGGAATGGAATGCTTTTCACGGCCAACGGAATCATGAATATGAGAAATCGCAAATGGGCTGACGATTTTTCTCCATTGGATCCTGAAGGAGAAACTTGGGTTGATCAAAATTATTCTAAAGCTTATTTGCGTCATCTCTTTATCTCTCAAGAATTATTGGCCATGCAGATTGCTTCAATCCATAATCTCGGTTTTTATTTATGGCTTGTAAGGGAAGCAAGGAAACATATCATTTCCGGTGATTTTAAAGATTGGAAAACAGAAATGATAGAAAGAGTGACCCGTAGACTTTAAATTAATAATCCTGAATGAAGTTTCCTTGGAAAATATTTTCTAAGAAAAAAACTTCAACCAATAAGGTTGAGGACCACCCTTCATATATAGAGGAAACCGGTATCGAGATTATAGCCAAGAAGGAAAAGAAATGGAAAATCGAGAATCCTTTCAAGCTTTATATATTAGATTTCTATATCCTTAAAAAATTTCTCGGGACATTCTTTTTAGCCACGATACTATTTCTGGCCATAATCGCAATGTTTGATGTGACGGAGAAATTAGATGCTTTCCTCACGGCTCCCATTGAAGAAACAATCTTTGATTATTTTCTATCTTTCCTCCCTTATTTTGCCCTTCAACTCTCACCCCTGTTTGTTTTTATCTCTGTGATATTTTTCACCACAAAACTTGCTTCAAATTCAGAAATCATAGCAATCTTATCGAGTGGAGTCAGCTTCCATAGATTGTTAAGACCCTATATGATAGGAGCTGCAGTGATTGCAGCGATGACTTTTGTGGCAGAAAATTATCTTGTGCCTCCCACTAATCAGAAGAGAATCGACTACACCAACAAATATGTGAGAAATAAAAAGGTGGAACAAAACACCAACATTCAATTGAAAATCACCCCTGATGTGGTGGCATATTTCGGGAGATTTGAAGACCGCCACAAAACCGGCTATAGATTCTCTCTATATCAGTTCGACGGGAAAAGACTTATTTCGAGAACCACTGCTCAAACGGCCAGATATGATACAACCAAAATGTATCATTGGATTCTTTCCGATTATATGACCCGCACATTTGACGGGATGGATGAAACCATTATTCACGGGAGAACTCTTGACACCATTATTCCATTTGAACCAAGGGATTTTATGATTTCAGCCAATGACGAGGAAACCCTTACTACCCCTCAGTTAACGGAATATATCAACAAGCAGAAAATGCGTGGGGTTGCCAATATTAAGGCCTTTGAAATCGAAAAAGAAGGACGTTATGCCTCAATCGCAGCTGCCTTTATCCTCACACTCATAGGCATGTCGCTTTCTTCAAGAAAAGTGAAAGGTGGCATGGGATTAAATATTGGAATAGGATTAGGTTTAAGTTTCAGTTATATCCTTTTTTCATCAGTGACAAGTTCGTTTGCCATTTCCGGAGCCACCACTCCTTTTATAGCCATGGAAATACCAAATGTGGTGTATCTATTGATCGGCTTGTTCTTGTATTACAAAGCCTCAAAGTATTGAATATTAAGAAATTTCTTGATAGCCTTTCTGAAAGAATTTCTGACGATAGTCCCAAGCACGGACTATTTCCCCATTTAAAAGAACCACATCCATATCTATTGGGACTTGCCCCGATTCCCTGCATTGAGCAGTACGACCCATTTCATGTTCCTTCTCTTTGAGCAATTCTTCCAAAGAATCTTTCACGTCAATTCCCTCTGCTTGATAATAGCCGGAAATAACAGCATTCATATATGGTCTGCCAATATTTTTAGCACAGGGAGTTTCGTAAACTGAGGAATATTGAGTCTGGATAAGTATGGTTTTTAACCATGCAATGGCTTCTACCACCAAAGACTTTCTGTCGCCACAATTAGATCCGATGCTTATAACAACCCTTACCATATTAATTATCTCCGCTACGTAGTGTAATTAATGTAACCTCAGGGTATGCGGACAGAAGTCTTGCCGGCATTCCCACAGCCCCGGAACCTATATTTACATATAATGAGGTTTGTTCACCCTTACTATTTTTTCTATCATACCGTCCTCCCCATTGCTCGTAGCGATATTTGGCAGGAGACCATTTCCAATCCCCTATTTTAATCATGGCCTGCATAGCATGTGTATGACCGGAAAGTGTCAGGTCTATATTGGTATTTTTTGAAATTTCTTGATTCCAATGCTCCGGATTATGGCTTAATAAAAGTTTGAAACTACTGCCGTTTTGAAGGGAAGCTTCCCGATTTTCTGAAGGCCATGCATATTCAAGATCACCATATTTAGGGAAAGGGGGTTCTCCCCAGTTTTCCACCCCGATCAACAGTATACTGTCTTTACCATTATGTATATAGGTGCTTTCATTGTTAAGCATTTTCCATCCCATTTTTCTTTGATAATCTTTAAGACGCAGAAGATTTCTTTCTTTGTCGGCAGGAGAGTGCCAATCCACATAATCTCCATAATCATGATTTCCGAGAATTGAATAAACACCATCCTTAGCTTGAATACCTGAAAGCACACTTATGAAAGGCGTAAGTTCTCCACTTTTTTGATTGACGATGTCTCCTGTGAAAACCACTAAGTCTGGATTCAATGAATTGACAGTATCTACCAAATTTTGTAGGTATTCAGAATTCTCTCCCCAGGTTCCAACATGAAGATCGCTCAATTGCACTATTTTATATCCATTGAAGGATTCGGGAAGATTTTTGGAATAGAATATTTCCCGAGTCACCATTATATGATGACGGGTGTAACCGGCACCTACCCACATAAGTGCCATTACCGACAAACCAAGAAACAAACCAACCCAACGGGAAGGATATATATTCCATCTTATTCTGCTTGCCAGTCTTACAAGTCTTCCAAAGAATGAACAGATCACATAAAGCGCCTTGGCTACATAGATAGTCAGGAAAGTGAAAAGCAGCCACATCACGGCGGATATACCTGAGTCGGCATCACGACGTGGAAGACTGATTGTGACTATCAACAATGCATAACATAAAGCACTGGAAATCCAGTATATAATCACACCTCTCTTTTTCCACATCTGCTTGATATCAAACGATATATATAGATCGATGAGGAATGCGAAAATAAACAGGAAAATTATAGACAAGGCTGGAATACGCATGGGTGAGAGTATAGTCTTATATTCAAGTATTCTTACTGTGTTGTCACTCTATTCCACCTAAGAGGGCTTTCAGTTTATTTTTAAGAGGATTGGCATACATTGTGAGCATCATGTGCCACATATATTCTCTCTCCTCAGGCGTGATATCTTGCAGATCCACTTTATCCAACTGACTGTTTAGATATGCTAAAGTTTCTTCTTTCTTTTCGGGAGTGTATTTAGATGCAAACCGATTGGTATCATGCAGGATATCGAAAGCCACATAATTAATTTCAAATATCTGATAGCTACGATGGATTGCCTGGTCGATCAGGCAGCCCACATGATGGGCAGCACGGTTATTATCGCCAAATTCTCCGATTTCATCAAGTTTACTGTTGATTCTGGGAGTAAGTTGGAAATGCACTCTTCCCTTAAATCTCAATAAACCGGTTTCCATAGAGAACAAATCGTCACGTTGACTCTTTTTGAAATCGGGATCTCTCTTCTTCATCAGGAATTCTCGCGCTTTCAGATAATCATTTGGATCAAACTCATAGCTGATGGAAACAGGCATAAGGTTGATTTCTTTCAATCTGTCCATGAATCCTCCTTCACCTGCCATGGCAAGCATTTTCAATAACGATTCCTGAGTCTTGTCGCTGCTATCTTTTGAACGTCCTTCTCTCTGAGCAATCCAAACCGACTCTCGTTTATCGAGCAAACAATGATGGATATATGCAGACAATTTTTTAGCGGCAAGCAAACCCTCCCGAAGCCCGGTATTTCTTTTCACTATAAAGCTTTTATTGAGTCTTACCAAATCAGTGATCCAATCAAAAATGAGAAGATTATTACCGATTGCAACTTCTGAAGTGGGTAATCCTCTTCTAAGAAAAGCAAGATTCAGGAAGGAAGCATCCAGCACAATATCCCTATGGTTTGTGATAAATGTATAGTTTGAAGAAGGATTCAAATATTTGACACCACCGAGGGAAATACCTGATGTGGTGGTTTTTGCCAGCATTTCCAAGAAAGGGAACATAACCTGGTGTTGGAAATCGTAGGTATTGTCAATTTTCAGCAACTCATCAATCAAAGAGGGCACATCCTGAGGAGGCATGGTATAATTGATGACATGAAGAAATCCGGGTTCTTTCACGAGTTTTTCCATCCTCGAATGAAATTCAGAATCGGAATAAGGGGCTATATCATTGAAATCGTATTCTTGCTCTTTCATATAAGTTGTATTCTTACCACCACCGGCACTCCGGGTGCGGTTTCCTAATTAGCAAAGTTAATGTTTTTAATTCATTTAATGTAATGAATCAATCATTGTTTTTGCGGTAGTCTCTCCATTTTTCAATCAAAGATGAAATATCGGCCGGAATGGGGCTTTCAAAATTCATTTCCTCACCGGTGCGAGGATGTTTGAAACCCAGTGTACGGGCATGAAGTGCTTGCCTTGGACACGTCTCCATACAATTTGCAATAAATTGCCTGTATTTGGCAAAAGTGGTGCCTCTCAAGATTTCGTCACCACCATATCTTTCATCATTGAACAGAGGGTGGCCCATATGTTTCATATGAACCCTAATCTGATGAGTGCGTCCCGTTTCGAGTCGGCATCTCACAACTGAAACATAACCGAAACTTTCAATCTCCTCGTAATGGGTTACAGCATGCTTCCCTATACCAGGCTCCGACATCACAGCCATTTGAAGTTTGTTGCGCGGATTGCGGGCTATATCTCCTGTGATTGTACCCGATTTTTCAGGGAATTCCCCCCAAATCACAGCAACATATTCCCTTCTTGTGGTCTTATTGAAGAACTGTTCTCCTAAAGCAGTTTTCGCTTCGGGAGTCTTAGCCACCACCAGAAGCCCGCTTGTGTCTTTATCTATACGATGCACGAGTCCCATCCTGGGATCGCTAACGTCATAGTCAGGATTATCTTTGAAATGATAAGCCAAGGCATTCACTAATGTGCCATGATAGTTTCCATGGCCCGGATGCACCACTAATCCGGCAGGTTTGTCAACCACCAACAGGTCTTGGTCTTCATAAACAATATTCAAAGGAATGTCTTCGGCAATTATTTCGAATTCATAACGTGGACGATCCATCACGATGCTCACCACGTCTCCCGGCTTAACCTTATAACTTGATTTCACAGGTTTGCCGTTTACTATTATACATCCGGCGTCGGCAGCTTGCTGAATCCGGTTGCGGGATGTCTTCTCCATTCGGTCAACAAGAAATTTGTCAACCCGCAGGAGTGTTTGCCCCTTATCGGCTATAAAGCGAAAATGCTCGAAAAGTTCACGCCCGTCTTCAGTGGTGTAAGAGGGGACTTCCGGAGAATCCGGATCATCGTAACCCTCCTGTTCTTGCAATTTATCATCTTCTGTCATTGCACATACACAGGTTCAGCGTCAAACAACTCATCGTCTTCAGAATATGACTTGCTATAATCTTCGTCTTCCACTTCAGTGACATATTGGAGATATTCCTCATCAAGAATAGAATCTGTGATGCGGTTGGTCTGGCCGTCATATACTTCCACCGTAATCAATGCTGTCACAGGCACCTTCTCCATCTTTGACACAGTCTTACCGTTGGCAATAAGACGGATTATGCGGTCGTTGTCGCCGGGGATGGTGACAACATTCACTTTCCTGAAGCCTAATTCTTCAAGTTTCGCAAGTCCTTGACGAAGGGAATAACCCTTCAAGGCTTCTCCGGACATGCTTTTGTCGGGATCAATAATATATTCACGCGGATGCACAGCATTGATATAGAGGAAAATCTTTCTGCCTGGCTTTACTTTCGAACCTGCTTTTGGGAACTGCTCCACGACGAAACCGGGAGAAATCTCTTCCTTGAAAACTGAATCCCGGATATCGGTACGGAAACCCTTTTCATGAAGAATATTGATTGCATTAGTAAAAGATGTGTTTTCCACTTCAGGCACGGTTTCCCATTCCCCATGGCGAGTGAATATATTCAAGGATATGAAAATAATAACCAACCCAATTATAGCCACCAATATAATTATTAAAAAATTGGCTATAACGGGGTGACGATTGAAATAGAAATCCTTGTTCATAGGGTTCAAAATTACCTAAAATTTAGTGAAAGAAAAACAACAATCACCAACTTTCAAGTTTAAACTTTCAAGTTTAAACTTTATTTATTAAATTTGCACCCCAAACTATACTCCAAGGAATGTACAAAGTTTTTTTATGGCTCCCCCTCTTGCTTGCATTGTGTTCGTGTGGTGAATACAATAAGGTGCTAAAAAGCAGAGACGTGGACTATAAGTATGATTATGCCAAAAGAGCTTTTGACGACAGGCGATTCAGTCAGGCAGCCACAATTCTTGAAACAATCTATACACCTTTAAGAGGCACAGCCAACGGAGAAGAGGCCCTCTTTTTGCTGGCAATGTCTAATTTTGAAAATAAAGACTATCTTAATTCAGGTCTTTATTTCAAGACATATTATTCCAGATATCCCAGGGGAAAATTTGCTGAATTGGCAAGATTCTATTCAGGTTATGGTTATTATCTTGATTCACCTGATCCTCAGCTCGATCAGTCGCCCACTAAGAAAGCTATAGAAGAATTACAGGGATTTATCGACTATTATCCCGATAGCGACAGGGTTTCGATAGCTCAAAACGCAATTAACGAAATGAGAGATAAACTCACCCTTAAAGAATTACAGAACGCCCAGTTATACTACAACATGGGCAACTTTATGGGGAACAATTATAATGCTGCGATAATCACAGCACAAAACGCATTGAAAGATTTTCCGGTGTCGAAATACCGTGAAGATTTTGAGTTGCTTATCCTCAAAGCTAAATATCAAGAAGCCAGATTGAGCGTGGATGAAAAGAAGGCCGAAAGATATAGAGACGTGGTGGATGAGTATTATTCCTACACCAACAACTATCCCGACACCAAGAACAGACGGGAAGCTGATAATATTTATGAAATAGCAAGGCGACATGCCGCAGTAGAATAATAAATTATAAGCAAAGTGGATTACAAGAAAACTAACGCACCACTCAACACCGTGACCCGCGACATGATTGAAATGGCGGAACAAACCGGCAACGTTTATGAAACTGTATGTATTATTGGTAAACGTGCCAACCAGATTGCGGTGGACATGAAGAAAGAACTTGAGAAAAAACTTCAGGAATTCGCATCAACCGACAACCTTGAAGAAGTGTCGGAAAACAGGGAGCAGATCGAAATTTCAAAATTCTATGAGAAACTTCCGAAGCCTACACTGATAGCTACTCAAGAATATCTTGAACACAAACTGTATTTCGCCAATCCTTCCAAAGAAAGAGACCATCTCGGCGACTAAGACTCTTTATGTATTCAATCCGGAGCATGACTTGGCTTTGGGTGTAGGGAAAGGTCCATATACTCCTCCGGCTTTAGTGATGAAACTCCGCAAAGAAAAAGCGCTGTTGCCGGCTTTATATGCCGCCAACGGCGATTTTATTCTATTGAGAGACGAGATTTCCCGTAAAAACTTATCAAATCTTTTCGGTCATGATCTGGCTGTGGAGAAAAATTTGAATATCATTACCTTAAATGATCTTTCGGAAATAAATGAAAAAATTTCACGAATCGTGCCATGGGGATGGGATCATGCCATAGTGAGGGATTTAATGGAAAACGGAGTGAAGGCTGATTTGATGCCTTCACTTGGTGAATTGGATAATTTAAGGAATCTGTCTCACAGAAGAACCGCAATCTTTTTCAGAGAAAAAATAGGAGAATTTCTCCATACAGAATTATTGAATCTTCCAAAAGAGTTATTTTCATTGGACGAAGTGAAGGATTTTCTTCACAAGAATCCGTTGGCATATTTCAAAGCTCCCTGGAGCAGTTCAGGTAGAGGAATAGTTGTGTCAGATCATATCACAAGGAAGGGACTTATGGAATGGAGCCATGGAGTGATAAGGCAACAGGGAAGCGTGATAGCTGAACCCAAATGGGAAAGAACTTTTGACTTTGCCACAGAATGGGAAATTAGAGATGCAAATGTTATTTTTATGGGAGTATCGGTTTTTGAGACATCTTCAAGAGGTAAATATAAAGGAAATATCAATAAGCCACAGGAAGAATTATTTTATTTAATAAAGACATCTGTTCCCACCTTCAACGACAAAATTATAAAAGCGCAGAAGAAAACAATTGAAACACTAATTGCTCCATATTATCAAGGTTATCTGGGAATAGATCTACTTGCGGATGCAGCAGGGAGAATAAATCCTTGCGTGGAATTAAATTTAAGGTTAACCATGGGTCATATTCCTATTTTAAGCAATAATCTAAGCCGGCAATTATGATAAAGAATCTGAAAATTACAATTATTGGCAATGGGAATGTGGCCAATCACCTTTATTCTGCATTCAAGGGAGCGGCAGATGTTAACAAGGTGGATTCACGCACATTAGATGGTTTGAATCAACCCACGGATGTAATATTGATATGCGTCTCAGACAATGCTATCGAAGAAGTAGCTTCAAGAGTGGCAGATATAGATGCAATAATTGCTCATACCTCCGGTTCTGTATCCCTTTCAGCCTTAAAAGGGAAGAAGACAGGAGTGTTCTATCCGTTACAGACATTTACAAAAGGTGTGGAATTGGATTATAAAGAAATTCCTGTATTTATAGAGGGTTCAGATCCTTCCACAGTGTCAAAGCTGAAAGAGGTGGGGAGCCTGTTTTCAAATAAAATTATAATGGCTGATTCTGAATCAAGGAAAAAATTACATCTGGCCTCTGTGTTTGCATGCAATTTCACTAATGCATTGGCTGGCATTTCAGAAGAAACTCTTAAAGACACCGGAATTGATTTTTCTGTGATTTTACCTTTAATGAAACAAACAATTAATAAATTATATAAGCTGTCTCCGAAAGAAGCCCAGACCGGTCCGGCTGTCAGAGGCGATAATAATGTGATTGAAGACCACCTTAAGATGTTGGCTTCCAATCCCGGAGTGCAAGAAATCTATAAACAATTATCACAACTTATAAAAGAAAGAAATAATGTCGTATAAAATACTATTGGCCAGCAATTCCCCAAGAAGAAGAGAAATTCTCTCGATGCTGAGGATACCTTTCACTGTTGTGACATTAGAAGGAATAGACGAAAGTTACCCCCATGATTTGGAACCGGAAAAAGTGTCAGAATTTATAGCCAACAAAAAAGCTGATGAATTCCTTAAAAGGATTGGGGATAATGATTTAATAATTACAGCAGATACCATTGTGATCTGTGATGGCAAAATATTAGGGAAACCGAAAGATTCGGAAGATGCAGCGAAAATGTTGATGTTTCTATCCGGTAAAACCCATATGGTCACCACGGGGGTTACCGTAGCTACAAAAAATAATCGGGCATCATTCACTACAGAAAGTTATGTAAAATTTGCGGACCTCACCGAAGATGAGATCCGCTATTATGTCGATACATTCCATCCTTTAGACAAAGCCGGAGCTTATGGAATCCAAGAATGGATCGGGGCTGTGGCTGTAGCAAAAATCGACGGTAGTTTCTATAATGTGATGGGATTACCTGTTCACCGTCTATATCAGGTTCTGAAGAATTTTAAGGTTTTTCCTGTTCTACACCACTAACTTCCGTCACCGTATTTTCAAAACGGTTGCGAGCTTCCCAACCAAGAGCGGAAGCTCCAAGCACAGCAGCATCACTTTCCTTTAACTCGGAAAGGAGTATCTTTGTCTTACCTTTGAATACAGGCATAACAGATTTGTCGAAAGCTATTTGAAGCGGTTTCATAAGCAGGTCACCACTCTTGGCAAGGCCACCGAAAAGAATGATTGCCTGTGGAGAAGTGAAAGAAACCATATCTGCAAAAGCTTCACCAAGGATTGTTCCGGTGTAGTTGAATATATCTATTGCCATCTTGTCTCCTGCTACAGCTGCGTCGTAGACGTCCTTAGAAGTGATATCTTCAATCTGGAGATCACGTAGAGTTGAAGGTTCTGTTCTTACCTCGAGGAATTCACGAGCTGTGCGGGCTACTCCTGTAGCACTGCAGTAAGCTTCAAGGCAACCTGTGCGACCACAACCACACATTCTGCCGTTATTACGTTTCACGATAAGGTGACCGAGTTCTCCGGCAAAACCATCATGACCATAAACGAGTTGCCCGTTAACAACAATACCTGATCCCACACCTGTGCCGAGGGTAATCATAATGAAATCCTTCATTCCACGTGCAGCCCCATAAGTCATTTCTCCCAGAGCGGCAGCGTTAGCATCATTTGTAACGGCTACAGGTATTCCTCCGAACGCTTTGCTCACTTTTTCTGCCAATGGAATTATTGGCCCTTCCCAAGGAAGGTTTGGCGGATTTATAATTTCTCCGGTATAATAGTTGGCATTCGGCGCTCCTATACCTATACCTTGAATTTTGTCTTCTGCTTCATTTTTTTCTAAAAGATGTTGCACACCGTCATGCAACTCCTGAACATAATCGTCAAAATTGGAATGTTTCCTTGTCTTTATGGAATCGCTTGCAATAACCTGTCCTCTTGCATCCACGATTCCGAAAACTGTGTTGGTACCGCCTATATCAATACCAAGTACATAGGGTTTACTCATGATATGATTATATTTTAAGATGTAATTGATCTATCTACAAAGTTAAACTATTTTTCTAAAAATAAAAAATCCCCAAGGAGGGGATTCTTCACTTTTACTATTTGAGAATTAGAAAATTTCAACAATTTTACCTTCAGAAGATATCATATAGGCTTTTGGTGTATCCTCTACGTTGTAGTCTTTAAAAACCCGAGGAGATATTTCTGAATAAGAATAAACGTTTTGGGCGTTTATTCCATCGATTTTCATCACTTCCTTCATCAATGCCTCATCTGAGTCTGTGCAGATACTGACGAATTCGATGTTTTGTTCGGAATTTTCACCATATTCAAGGCTAAGATTCCTGTTTGCGATTCTGGAAGCCGGTTTTTTGGGATTCCAGAAAGATATCAATTTAGTTTTTTTGGAGTTAGCGTCATAACCGACGTTAGTGCCATCAATTGTCTCGATTTTTGGAGCATTGCTTCCCACTTCAAGAGTTTTGTCGAACGACATTGCAGAAGAAAGGAAAGCGGCAGCAATCATCGAGAAGAATAAATGCTTAACTTTCACAATACTTTGTTTTAGTTCCACATAGTCTGTTGACTCGCCACCAAGGCGACTGACAGACGATAATAATCTCTAATAATATAACACTTAATTGTATTAAATTGTTATAAAATTGTGTTATATAACATATTTTGATGCAAAATTAATGCCAATTTTTGCAATCACCAAATTTTTCTCTTAATAAAGAAAACCACCGGCCGATGTGACCGGTGATTCTTTGGCTTCAGTTATTTATGGATCAATCATTTGTGAACACTAACTCGTCACCTTTACGATCTATCTTGATAGGGGTCTCACGGTTGACTTTCTGGGAAAGAATATCCTTTGATAGTTGGTTGAGAACCATTCGTTGGATAGTTCGCTTCACAGGACGGGCTCCGAATTCAGGATCGTAACCATCTTCAGCAAGGAGTTCGAGAGCAGGTTTGGTAACCTCCAAGGTAACACCATTGGACGACAACATCTTCTGAACACCCTTGACCTGAAGATCAACAATTTCCTGTATTTCCTTCTTATTAAGAGGTGTGAACATCACTATTTCATCAATACGATTGAGGAATTCAGGACGAATCTTCATCTTAAGAAGGTCCATTACATCTTGCTTGGTCTTGTATATTGTCTCCTCACGTTCACCTTCTTTCATATTGGCGAAGTTCTCGCGAATAATGTTGGAACCTTCATTGGATGTCATGATAATGATAGTGTTCTTGAAATTGATAAACCGGCCTTTATTATCAGTAAGACGTCCATCATCGAGCACCTGAAGAAGAATGTTAAACACATCCGGATTTGCTTTCTCTATTTCATCGAAAAGCACTACGCTATAAGGTTTACGACGCACAGCTTCAGTGAGTTGTCCTCCCTCTTCATACCCTACGTATCCCGGAGGCGCACCAACTAAACGAGAAACAGAATGTTTCTCCATATATTCCGACATATCTATACGTGTCATCATGTCTTCGTCGTCGAACAGATATTCTGCTAAAGCTTTAGCCAATTCTGTCTTACCCACGCCTGTTGTGCCGAGGAATATGAAAGAACCGATAGGACGACGGGGATCATTCAGACCCGCTCTGCTTCTACGCACGGCATCGCTTACAGCCTTTATGGCATCGTCTTGACCGATTACTCGGTGATGTAGTTCCTCTTCAAGATGCAAAAGTTTATCTTTTTCACTTTGTGCCATCTTCTTGACAGGGATACCTGTCCAACGGCTTACGATTTCAGCAATGTCCTCAGCATCTACCTCCTCTTTAATCAAAGCCCCCTCACCTTGCATCTTGTGAAGATTTTCCTGAAATTGCTTGATTTCTTCTTCCTTCTGCTTGATCTTGCTGTAACGTATTTCAGCAACTTTGGCATAATCGCCCTCTCTTTCAGCTATTTCAGCCTCATGATTTAGTTGCTCGATATCTATTTTGTTTTGTTGTATCTTATTGATTTCCTCTTTTTCAGCTTTCCATTTGGCAAGTAGAGATTTTTCAGTGTCACGAAGGTTGGCGAGGTCTTCATCTATTTCCTTTATTTTATAGTCATCACCTTCGCGTTTGATTGCCTCACGTTCTATTTCAAGTTGTTTAATCTTACGAGAAGCTTCATCAAGCGCCTGTGGCATTGAGTCCATTTCCAGACGAAGTTTGGAAGCGGCCTCATCTATAAGGTCTATAGCTTTATCAGGGAGAAAACGGTCGGTGATATAACGGCAACTTAATTGAACTGCAGCGATTATTGCTTCGTCCATGATACGCACCTTGTGATGGTTTTCATATCTTTCCTTCAAACCGCGAAGGATAGAGATAGCCGCCAATTCATCGGGTTCATCCACCATTACTTTTTGGAAACGGCGTTCCAGAGCCTTGTCTTTTTCGAAATATTTCTGGTATTCATCAAGAGTGGTGGCACCGATAGAACGAAGTTCTCCACGGGCCAGAGCCGGTTTCAAAATATTGGCTGCATCCATAGCGCCTTCACCTTTACCGGCACCAACCAAAGTATGAATTTCATCTATAAAAAGAATTATTTCGCCGTCACTTTGGGTTACTTCATTTACAATCGCTTTAAGTCTTTCCTCGAATTCACCTTTATATTTTGCACCGGCTACCAAGGCTCCCATATCAAGGGAATAAATTTGCTTGCTTTTTAGATTTTCCGGCACGTCACCACGAACGATACGATGTGCCAGACCTTCAGCTATAGCCGTTTTACCTGTACCGGGTTCTCCAACGAGCATCGGGTTATTTTTGGTTCTACGAGAAAGTATCTGAAGCACACGCCTGATTTCCTCATCTCGACCGATAACTGGGTCTAATTTACCATTTCGGGCCCGGTCGTTAAGATTAATAGCATATTTTGATAAAGCCTGATAAGATTCTTCGGCACTTTGCTGGGTCACTTTGTTGCCTTTACGAAGTTCATTGATGGCAGCTTTCAATCCATCTTCTGTTACGCCTGCATCTTTGAGGATTTGTGATGCCTTGCAACGAGTGCGAAGTATACCCATTAAGATAGCTTCAACAGACACATATTCATCTCCCATGGATTTTGAGAAATCAATAGCTTTCTGAAGAGCATCATTACTTTCACGGCTAAGTGTGACATCTCCACCGCTCACTTTCGGAAGGGATTGGATATCTTTATCGATAGCCAGATTTACCGAATTGAGATTGGCTCCAAGTTTTTGAAAAACAAAATTCACAATGGTCTCGCTCTCCCCGATAAGAGCTTTAAGAATATGCACCGGTTCGATCAGTTGCTGACCGTTTTGTCGGGTGAGGTCAATAGCTTTCTGGATGACCTCCTGAGATTTAATGGTGAAATTATTAAAATTCATAATTATGTTTTTTTTATCTTTATCCTGCTAAAGAAAAAGGAGGCAAAAATCATACCATCCTTTCAATATTATTAACATTTCACCACAAAAAAATGTTTAATTCCTCTCACTTCAATTCCGGGTGTTGCCTATCAAGTGACAAGTGCCAAGTGACGAGTCCCGAGTGACAAGTGCCGAGTGTCGAGTTTCGAGCACATAAGCGAGCCTCACGGGCGAATCTGAGCATTGCCGGAAAGAATATACTTATAGGTGGTGATCTCTCGGAGGCCCATCGGTCCACGGGGTCCTAACTTCTGGGTGGAAATACCGATTTCTGCTCCCAGACCGAACTGACCTCCATCTGTGAATGAAGTCGGGAGGTTTATATATACACAGGCAGCATCGACATTAAGTTGAAAACTACGTGCAGCATCCTCATTCTCGGTTACTATACTTTCACTGTGGCCTGAACCATACAGAGCAATATGCTCAAGCGCCTGCTCCAAATTTTCCACCGCATAAACCCCCATCTTCATATCCATCCATTCCCGTTCGGCATCCAAAGGTGAAGCCTTTTTAAGCAATTTTGAGGGATATTTGCCATCCAAATAGGAGAAAATCTCATCATCGGCATAAATTTCCACCCCCTTTTCCGCCAAGGGAATCAAAATAGCAGGCAAATCGAGAATCCTATCCTTGTGCACCAGAAGAGAATCGAGTGCATTGCAAACACTCACCCTTCTGGTTTTGGCATTATCAATAATTTTTTTAGCCTTCTCGACATCTGCATCCTTGTCAAAATATACATGTACCACACCGGCACCGGTTTCTATTACCGGCACTTTGGCAGTGTCTCTTACAAAATCAATAAGTTTCCTGCCACCTCTGGGGATGCAAACATCTATCAGGCCCACGCTTTTCAGCATCGTTTCTGTAGCCTCATGAGTCGAGGGCAACAAAACACAGGCATCCGCCGGGAACCCACAACTTTCCAATGCCTTATGAATCAAACCGATTATCGCCTTGTTTGATTCATCAGCGTCTTTTCCACCCTTCAAAACAGCCGCATTGCCACTTTTGAGACATAAAGCGAAAACATCGAAAGTGACATTCGGACGAGCCTCATATACCACCCCGACAACTCCGAAGGGCACCCTCACTCTTTTGAGCTCAATACCATTGGGCAATACCCTCTCCTCTATCACCTCACCAAGTGGCGACGGGAGTCCGGCCACTTCTTTCAGATCATGGAAAATAGCATCCAACCTTGCATCAGTGAGTTGAAGTCTGTCGTACAAAGGGTTGCTTTTATCCATTTTGGCCAAATCTTTTCCATTTGCCTCCAACAACATCGAATGGTTATCATCTACCAGACGCGACAGAGTAATCAACACCTGCGAACGCTCCTCATCGGTGAAAGAATTGAGCTTTCGTGAAACCCTTTTCACCTTTTCCAATATTTCTTTTATGTCATTCATACGCTTTCTTTTCCTTGTTGCTATTTTGTGAAGGTCTAAAAAGAGTGTGAGGTACATTTTGCGGGTTTTCAATCAAATCAATCAAAACCCGTGGACGGTCACCCTTGGCAATTATTACAGCAATCCCTTCCGAAGCCACTTTAGAAGCGATATGTGACTTAGAAGACATTCCCCCTCTGCCAAAATCGCTTTTGCTTTCCACCAGATATTGATCTGCGGACTCATCGTAAGCAATCTCCGGAATCAATTTGGATGCGGGATCTTCAGGATCTCCCGTGAAAATACCATCCACATTCGAAAGAATAACAAGCATATCGGCATTTATCATGGCCGCTATCGATCCTGAGAGCTCGTCATTATCCGTGAACATAAGTTCTGTGAGGGAAACAGTGTCGTTCTCGTTTACAATGGGTATCACATCATTTTCAAGCATGGTAAGCATACAAGACTTCTGATTCAGATAAGCCTCTTCAGATGAGAAATTGTCTTTCTGAGTGAGGATCTGTGCCGCCACCATACCATAATTCGAAAAGAACTGGCTGTAGAGATTCATAAGCCTGACCTGCCCGATTGCTGAAAAAAGCTGTCGGGATGCCACTGAGTCTAAATCCTTAAGCGGTGTGACTGCTCCTCTGCCACATGCGACAGCACCGGAAGAGACCATTACAATCTCATGCCCATTGTTTTTTAAATAAGCCACCTGGTCGACAAGTGTCGACATATTGGTAATATTAGGCTTGCCATCCTTCCTGGCCAAAACGTTACTACCTATTTTCACTACTATCCTGCTCATTTCACACTTGCTTTTAAACCTTCGACCACAGCATTTGAAAAACCGGCCTTTTCCATCGCATTAAGGCCTCTGATAGTAAGTCCACCAGGAGTAGTGACCTTATCAATTTCTGTTTCAGGATGAGAACCGGGTATTTCCAGAAGTGCCACAACACCTTTCAAGGTCTGTGTCACTATCTCAGCGGCATCAGCAGCCCTGAAACCCAATTCTACACCTCCTTCGGACGCAGCCCTTACATATCTCATGCCATAAGCGATGCCACATGATGCCAAAGTAGTGGCAGCCGGGAGAAGTCTTTCCTCAATCTTTTTCACGCTACCCACCTTCTCAAAAAGTTCAGACGCCCTTGTTGAATCACCTTCCAATGGCACGACAAACGTCATGGATTTTCCCAATCTCATAGCCGTATTGGGCATTACAATTGAAAGGTTTTTAGGTAGTGAGCCCTGGAAAAATTTCTTCAAATCAGCGCCGGGTATACCTGCAACAATGAGACAAATTTCAGTTTTAGAAGGATCAACAATGGAATTTATCTCTTTGATAACACCTTCAAGAATCCAAGGTTTTACGGCAATAACAACCACATCTGCATTCCTTGCACATTCAACATTTGAATCTGTGATGACCACCCCGTTTTCTTCCAAATATTTGATCTTATCCAACCGGGGATTTGAAAGCGATATTTCAGATGGCTTTATGCTGTTTGAAATCAACAACCCCTCTATAAAAGCGGTCCCCATTGCGCCGCCTCCAATCACTGATATTCTCATATCAATTTATATTTCAATAAAATTCAAGTCAAAATTACAATTTTTCATTAAATTCGCGATAATAATAGAAAGAATAAAATGGCAAAACTTTTAAGAAACCTGATGACCACCACAGCGTTAACGGCCTGTGTGGCCTTTTCATCTATTGCGAACGCACAAAGCAATTTTGATGCAAAGTTCAAGAACTATCCCACATATTCAGGAGAAGATTTGGAATTGACCGTGAATTCATCGGGCACCCACTGGAGGCTTTGGAGCCCCGAAGCACAGGAGGCAGTAGTGAATATTTACAACCAGGGTAAAGGAGGAGAGCCCATACAAACCCTGCCAATGGAATTTCATAAAGACAACGGTACATGGACGGCCTCGGTGCCCGAACAGCTTTATGGCAAATTCTATACCTTCAAAATTAAATTTGATGGCAAGTGGCTTAATGAAACACCAGGTGTTTGGGCAAAAGCTGTGGGTGTAAATGGTAAAAGGGCTGCTATCATAGATTTTGCTAAAACGAACCCGGAAGGATGGGAAAACGACAAAGGGCCTCAAGTGGAAAATTTCTCTGACGTAATTGTATATGAGATGCATCATCGCGACCTTTCAATGCATCCGTCTTCCGGTGTCACTAATAAAGGCAAATTTTTGGCTCTCACAGAAGAAGGCACAGTTTCGCCATTAGGTGAAAAAACAGGTATCGACCATCTTAAAGAACTGGGAGTTACTCATGTTCATATACTTCCAAGTTATGACTATAATTCAGTGGATGAAGCCAATCTTCAGGAGAATGTTTATAACTGGGGCTATGACCCTCAGAATTATAATGCGCCTGAAGGGTCATATTCCACCAATCCTGAGAATCCGGCAATTCGTGTGGCTGAGATGAAAGAAATGGTGAAGGCTCTCCATGATAATGGCATCGGAGTTATTATGGATGTTGTCTACAATCACACTGCTGAAAACGATGGTAGCAATTTCTCACTCACAGCTCCGGGATATTATTATCGTCATAGAGAAGACGGAAGTTATTCTGATGCTTCAGGCTGCGGCAATGAAACCGCCTCCGATCTTCAGCAAATGCAAGACTATATAGTCAATTCTGTGAAATATTGGGCTGACGAATATCATATTGATGGTTTCCGTTTCGACCTTATGGCTATCCATGACACTGAAACCATGAATAGAGTCGCCAAAGAACTGAAAGAAATTAATCCTTCGATTTTCGTTTATGGTGAGGGTTGGACAGCCGGTGATTCCCCATTGGTAGCAGAGCGCAGAGCTTTGAAAGAGAATGTCAGCAAAATGGAAAATATCGCAGTTTTCTCCGACGATTTACGTGATGCTGTGAAAGGACATTACACTGATGCATCTGACAGAGGGTTTGCAACAGGTAAACCGGGGCTTGAAGAAACAGTTAAAATCGGGATAGTGGCTGCCACAGCTCATCCGCAGGTAGATTATTCCAAGGGCAACAATTCAAAATTTGCCTATGCTTCTTCACCGGAAATGATTGTCAATTACATTTCATGCCATGATGATCTTTGTTTGACCGACAAATTGAAACACTCGATGAAAGATGAACCTGAAGAAAATCAATTGGCGGCAGCAAAGCTTGCACAGACCATAGTATTTACTTCTCAGGGCACTCCTTTCATGTTTGCAGGGGAAGAAATTTTCAGAGATAAAAAAGGCGTTCACAATTCCTACAACCGTCCTGACTCTATCAATGCAATCGATTGGTCGAACAAGACAAAATATCGGGATCAATTTGATTATTATAAGGGATTGGTGGCCTTGCGCAAAGCCCATCCGGCTTTTCGCATGACTTCTGCTGAAGATATTGCTAAACATTTGGTTTTCGACAAGATAGACTCATCTAAAACACCTAATCTTATTTCCTACTCTTTGAAAGATAATGCCAACGGCGACAGTTGGAAAGAAATTAAAGTAGTGTTTAATGGTGCATCTGAACCTCAGACCCTTAACCTACCCAAAGGAGACTGGAAGATAGTGGCAGAGAACGGACAGATAAATCCGGAAGGTTTTTTGGGTACTACTAAGGGGGGAAAGACCCTGATTGCACCCTATTCAGCTTTAATTCTTGCAAAAGAATAAGGTCTCTAAAAATGTTTTCTAACATATTATAAAAATCCCCCTAATTGGGGGATTTTTTGTATATTGCAACGATTTTCGGGTCAATCTGTTTCAAACCCAATAAATCAATAGGATTACAATTAATTTTAGACCTCATAAGATTAAAAAACTTTATAATAAATACATAAAATGAAGGTTTACAAAACTGACGAAATTAAAAACATTGCCCTGATCGGTTCTAAGGGATCAGGCAAAACCACCCTTGCGGAATCATTGCTTTTCGAAAGCGGAGTGATTAAACGCAGGGGTAACATCGAGGCCGGCAATACAGTGAGTGACTATTTCCCGGTAGAAAAAGAATATGGCTATTCCGTTTTCTCAACAGTTTTCAACGCAGAATTCAACGGCAAGAAACTGAACTTCGTTGATTGTCCGGGAGCCGACGACTTTGTGGGTAACGCTTATACTGCTCTTGGTGTGTGCGATACCGGGGTAATCGTTGTTAATGCTGAATATGGTGTGGAAGTGGGTACACAGAATATTTTCCGTGTCACCGGTAAACTCAATAAACCGGTAGTTTTCGCACTCAATCATATGGATGGTGAAAAGGTAGATTATGACAACCTCCTTGACCAACTTCGCGAACATTTCGGCACCCATGTTATGCCGGTGCAGTATCCTATTAATGCAGGGGCGAATTTCAATGCAATGATCGATGTGCTCCTTATGAAAAAATATGAATGGGGTCCCGACGGTGGAGTGCCCAAAGTGTCAGATATACCTGCCGACCAATTGGATAAAGCACAGGAAATGCACGATGCGCTCCTTGAGGCAGCCGCCTCCAATGATGAGGAATTGATGGAAAAATATTTCGCTGATGAACCTCTCACAGAAGATGAAATTCGTAAAGGTATTCGCAAAGGTGTTGTCGACAGAAATCTTTATCCGGTATTCATCGTGAGCGCCGCAAAAGATATGGGTGTGAGAAGAATGATGGAATTCCTGGGCAACATTTGTCCTTCACCCGAAGAAGTGGCATCTCCTGAAACCACAGCCGGAGTTGAAGTTAAACCTGATGCAAACGGTCCTCTGTCGCTATTCGTATTCAAGACTTCAGTGGAACCTCATATCGGAGAAGTTTCTTACTTTAAGGTAATGAGCGGAACTTTAAAAGCAGGTGATGACCTTGAAAATATTAATCGTGGCAATAAGGAACGTTTCGCCCAAATCTTTACAGTATCAGGTCAGATCCGTAATGCAGCCGATGAATTAAAAGCCGGTGACATAGGAGCAGCTGTAAAATTGAAAGATGTTCGCACAGGCGACACTCTCGACGCCAAAGGTTGCGACTATCAATTTGATTTCATCAAATATCCTGCACCTCGCTACATTCGTGCCATCAAACCTGCATCTGAAAGTGATGCTGAAAAACTCATGGGTATTCTCACACGTATGCATGAAGAGGATCCAACAATCTTGGTTGAACAAAGCAAGGAATTGAAACAGACGCTCGTCAAAGGTCAAGGAGAATTCCACTTACGCACTCTTAAATGGCGTGTTGAAAACAATGATAAACTTCCAATCGAATATTTCGAACCTAAGATTCCATATCGCGAGACTATCACCAAGGCAGCACGTGCCGACTACCGTCATAAGAAACAGTCAGGTGGTTCAGGACAGTTTGGTGAAGTTCATCTGATCATTGAACCCTACACAGAAGGAATGCCTGAACCGGATGCATACAAATTTGGCAGTCAGGAATACAAAATGAATGTACGTGACAAACAGGAAATTCCATTGGATTGGGGTGGTAAGCTTGTTGTCTACAATTGTATCGTCGGCGGAGCAATCGATGCTCGCTTCATCCCGGCTATCGTTAAAGGCCTTATGGACAGAATGGAACAAGGCCCTCTTACAGGTTCATATGCTCGTGACGTAAGAGTTATGATCTATGATGGTAAGATGCACCCGGTAGACTCCAATGAAATCTCCTTCCGTTTGGCCGGACGTAATGCATTCTCTCAAGCATTCAAGGCTGCTAACCCGAAGATCCTTGAACCGGTTTATGACGTAGAGATTATCACTCCGGGCGATACAATGGGTGACGTGATGAAGGATGTGAATGGTCGTCGTGGTATTATTATGGATCAGGATTCTGAAGGTGGCATCCTTAAATTGAATGCTAAGGTGCCTCTCAAAGAAATGTCATCTTATGCGACATCCTTGAGTTCTATCACTGGCGGTAGAGGTTCATTCTCAATGCAGTTCTCTTCTTATGAACTCGTACCGGGAGATGTTCAAGACAAGCTTCTCAAAGAATACGCAGAAACACTCGAAGAAGATTAATATTTCTTCTGATTCAATATTAAAAATGCCCGCTTTCGCGGGCATTTTTTTATCTCATTAGTCTCTGCCATGGCAGTTCTTATATTTCTTTCCACTTCCGCAGGGACATGGCTCGTTGCGTCCAACTTTTGGCATAGCTTTTATAGGAGCCACAGGGCCTTGACGACGACTCACATTTTGTCCGGCTGCCCTCTGTGCACTCTCACCGGGATATTGCTCCCTTGTGGTGCTATAGTTGGCATAAGGATTCACACCGGTTGAGGATGTGTTGCTGTATTCTCGACGTATCTGTTGCTGACGGGCAAGCTGAGCTGCCTGACGCTGTTGTTCTTGAGCCTCTTTTGCTTTCGCTTCTGCTGCTTTGGCTTCAGCATAATCAGGCACTGCAAGACGTCCACGCATTAAAGTTGCCACAGCTTTTGAATTCATTTCCCAAAGCATCTTCTTCCATAACTCATAGGCCTCAAGTTTATATATCACAAGAGGATCTTTCTGCTCATATGAGGCATTCTGCACGGATTTCCGCAATTCATCCATTTCTCGAAGCTGCTCCTGCCAAGATTTATCGATAGAAGACAGTAACACTGTTTTCTCCCATGCCTTTGTGAGAGGTTTACAACCATTTTCATATGCATCCTTGATATCACAGCGAATATTGAATACACGTCGGCCATCTGTCACGGGAACACCTACCGGACCGGTTGCTCCTTTCTCTTCTACAAACTCCTTGATATAAGGCATGGCACCTTCTGCCATTTTCTGCTTGTTACGTTCATAAGTACGCATGGCCTCTTCTGCAAGTCTGTCAGCTATTTCTGAAGCATCAAGTTTATTATATTCAACTTCTGTGAAAGGAACTTTTATAGCCAAATTCTTCAGTACGTCTTCTTCAAAATCTACGAAACCGTTTTCATAGCCACGATTAGCAAGAGACTCGGCAGTTTCATAAATCATATTTGCGATATCGGAGCCTATCCTCTCCCCTTTCAAAGCATTTTGGCGCCGACCATATACACCTTTTCTCTGAGCATTCATAACGTCATCATATTCCACAAGACGTTTACGAATACCGAAATTGTTTTCTTCTACACGTTTCTGCGCATTTTCGATGGATTTGGTCACCATCTTGCTCTCTATCATGTCTCCTTCTTCAAATCCGAGTCTGTCAAGTGTCTTAACTACCCTTTCATTAGCAAAGAGACGCATCACGGTGTCTTCAAAAGAAACAAAGAAAACGGAAGATCCGGGGTCACCCTGACGACCAGCACGACCACGCAACTGACGATCAACACGGCGTGACTCGTGTCTTTCAGTACCTATAATGGCAAGTCCTCCGGCTTCTTTAACTTCCGGAGTAAGCTTAATGTCGGTTCCACGACCAGCCATATTGGTGGCGATTGTGACAGTGCCCGTCTTACCCGCATGTGCCACAATTTCTGCTTCCTTCTGATGTTGTTTGGCGTTCAAAACCTGATGTGGTATCTTGCGCAACTGAAGCATCTTTGATAAAAGTTCAGAAATTTCCACTGAAGTTGTACCCACAAGTACCGGTCTACCCTGTTTCACCATTTCTTCAACTTCGGCAATCACCGCAGCATATTTTTCTTTCTTAGTGCGGTAAACCCTATCATTTTGATCATTTCGGATTACGGGACGGTTGGTAGGTATCTCCGTTACTTCCAATTTATAGATATCGTAAAACTCACCTGCTTCAGTCATAGCCGTACCTGTCATACCGGCAAGTTTTCGGTACATACGGAAGTAGTTCTGTAACGTGATAGTAGCGTAAGTTTGTGTTGCCGCCTCAACTTTCACACCCTCTTTAGCCTCTATTGCCTGATGAAGCCCGTCACTGTAACGACGGCCCTCCATTATACGGCCTGTCTGTTCATCAACAATTTTGATTTTATTGTCATCGATTACATATTCAACATCTTTATCGAACAAAGAGTAAGCTTTAAGCAATTGATTGACGGTGTGGACACGTTCAGCCTTGATAGAATAATTCTGAAGAAGTTCATCTTTTTTCTGTTGCTTTTCTTCTTTAGAAGTGTTCTCTTCACCTTCAACACTCGAAAGCTGTGCAGCAATGTCAGGAAGGATAAAGAAGTCGGGGTCTTGGGTGGTTCCGGTTAAAACCTCAATACCCTTGTCGGTTAATTCTATACTGTGGTTTTTCTCATCGATAACGAAGAAGAGAGGTTCCACGGCTATTGGCATTTCCCGGTTATTGTCGGCCATATAACGAGCTTCTACCTTGAGAAGTAGTTGTTTTATACCTTCTTCGCTGAGATATCGGATAAGTGGCCCATGTTTGGGAAGGCCCTTATATGCACGGAACAATGCCAGTCCTCCTTCTTCAGTCAGGTTCTTGTCATCGTTGGCCATCCCCTTTGAAATCTTGTCTTTAGCTTCAAGAAGTAAATTCTGCACAAGTTTCCTCTGAGCATTTACCACTTTTTCCACATTAGGCTTGAATTCTATAAACATTTGGTCGTCGCCCTTGGGAACAGGACCTGATATGATAAGGGGGGTTCGGGCGTCATCTATAAGCACTGAGTCAACTTCATCCACAATAGCATAATAATGTTCGTCACGTTGCACCAGGTCTGACGTCTGAAGTGCCATGTTGTCTCTCAGATAGTCGAATCCAAATTCATTATTAGTACCGAACGTGATATCACACCGATATGCACTTCGACGTTCTTCCGAGTTAGGATCCGTTTTATCTATACAATTCACAGAAAGACCATGGAATTGATAAAGAGGCCCCATCCATTCGGAGTCACGTTTAGCCAGATAATCATTAACAGTGACGACATGTACACCCTCACCTGTCAAAGCGTTTAAGAATACCGGGAGAGTGGCAACAAGAGTCTTACCTTCACCGGTGGCCATCTCAGCTATATTATTTGAGGCCTTGTCACCATTAAGAATACCATGGAGCACCATACCACCAATCAATTGCACATCATAGTGCACCATATCCCAGGTGATCTGGTTACCACCCGCCATCCAAGAGTTACGGTAGACAGCCTTATCTCCTTCAATAGTTATAAAATCTTTGCCATTCCCGGCGAGGTCACGGTCAAAATCTGTAGCCGTTACTTCTATCAGATCATTCTCTTTAAATCTGCGTGCAGTTTCTTTCACCACTGCAAACACTTCCGGAAGAACTTCATCAAGGCGACGTGCATACATTTTGAATTTTTCCTCACGGAGCTCATCAATCTTTTTCCAATAGGGTTCGCGCTTGTCGTAGTCAAGGGTTTCAAGTTCCTTACGAAGGTCAGTAATTTCATTTTCATATTCTTGAGCTTCGTTTCGGATTGAATCTCTAATCACATCAATGCGGTGGCGAAGGTCATCATTGCTGATGTTTTTTATCTCTTCGCTGATTGGATTTATTTCCTTTTCGAGACGATTCCAAAGAGGGCGCACTGCTCTCTCACTTTGATCGCCGAATAATTTCTTTAAAATATTGCCTAAAGCCATTTATTTAGTAGTTGTTACTGATGTTATTGCTGTTATTATTACTTTTATTATTGTCGTTTTATTTCAACAAATCTAATTTCAACGATTTGGATTCGGCTGAATTGGGAGCACGAATTCTAAGTGATTTTGCCAAAGTGGGGGCTATTGAAACAGCCTCCACAGTTTCCTCCACCACTTTTGGAGCAAATTGCGGGCCCATTATAAAGCCCGGCGTATCATACGAAGTGGATTTATTTATCTGGGGTTGCGGGGGATAACGGCTGTCGTCTATGACTGTCCAACCTGGATTGAAATCCATAACTATATCACCCGAAATTTTTGGATCAACGGCAAGACGTTCCGAATCCAAATGTTTTGAAGGTGGTGTGGCCAAATCAGATAATGTGTAGGCATCTGCTACCCCACTCATCTTCATCAAGAAGTCTCTTGATTCCTTTGCTATCTCGTTTAAATCAAGATTCTTTTCTTCTAAAACAGGTTTTGATAAGTAAACATGTCTGTCAGAGTATTGATCTACATAGGCCCCGTTGCCATATTTTGCTGAGAGATAAGCATTGAGGAGCGACATGGATCTTTTCACTGAAAAACTCCCGCTTGGCAGACAATAAATGGAATTATCAATGGGAGGCTCTGCAAAATATCCTGTTGAAACAACATATATAAGAACATTCTCCCTCCCTACCTTTTTGTCTAAAATATTGAACAGTTTCTCCAAATCCTTATCCAGACGCAGATAGGCATCTTGAAGCGGATATTCATAATTATCTCCTTGTGTAGCCGAATAAGGCGCCAATGTATATCCTAAATTCAATACATCAATACCTTCCGGACCATTTCCTAAATTAAGATCATTTATGTATTCCGTGGCAGCCTGGGTGACGTCGGAATTAACATAAGGAGACTGCTTATATAAAGAAAAAACATCTCTGTCTGAACGAGAAAATGTATACTTAAATCCCTCTTTAATTTCTTGATCCGGAATATCGATGTAAGGTTCTCCCTTGCGAAGGGGTTGCCATTTCATTGTATCCAATCTGGAAACCAAAGGAGAATTATAGTTTTTGTTCTGAAGAGCTGCCGGAGGGTTAGGATAATAAGTTGTGGAAGACCATCTGCCGGTTTCATCATTCACCCAAAAAGCCGAATTAGCAACGTGACCGGCCAGTGTGATGGCCTGAGCGGCATCGGGCGCTATCGAATGAATTCTTCCCATTCCTTTGTTCTCCACTGCTATTTCATCAGTGAGAGTGGAAACTCTTAAGGCTCCCGGAGAATAAGTTTCATCAGTGAAGTTACCTATATAATTTATATCTTTGTAAACGGGTGACAGCGTTTTAGAGGATGGATCATACACCATCTTTCCTGTCACACCGTTGAATTTAGGATAAGAACCTGTCTGAACAATAGCCGATGCACTGGTAGCATCTCCTCCCGGCACATTGAAATCGACGTCTTTAAAATAGACTCCTGATTCCATAAGCCTACGGAAGCCTCCTGAACTCAACATATCTCGGAGGTTTTCAAGATAGTCAGTGCGAAGCTGATCCACCATAATACCCACTACAAGTTTTGGACGTGACTCAGCGGCCAGAGTGATTCCCTGGATGCCGGCAAGACCGACCACAACTGTTGTCAATAGGCGGTTCATCTTCTTTTATAACTTGATTTAATGTGTATTATTGCATAGCTGCAAGCCAAAGCAAAAGTAGATAAAATCAATGGATAAAATGCCGGATTTAAACTCTGGGTTATGAAGGGAGATATTATCAACAAAACCCCCATGGCTATTATATTATAGAAAGCCATAGCCATGGCAAGCGGCTTGAGTCTTCTTATCACCATTGACACAGTAAATAAGAATTGAAAAGGATTAAGCCAGAATATCAATATATTGGGACTTGTGGCCTCATGCACTGATATGAAAACTAAAAATGCTATAAGGCAGCCTGCCAAACCAAGAATTAAAAACCATACTCCATACAACGGCAGAAATACTTTTCCATTCAAGATATTGAGCGCCACAACACAAGATATTATCAAAGTGATTATCCAAGCCCAGAAAACCGGAGCAAGAAACCATGGTGTGGCTGGAAGAACAGCATTTTCTCGTCCTTGATTTAGAATTCTGGTTTCCTTAACCAAAGGTCTGCCATCGGCAAAATGGGCAGAGGCAGCATTTCTCATTACTTCCATTGGCACAAACATCTCTTCCCGAGAATTGGTTTTTTGATCGAGGCCTTCCCCTAATGCCAAATCTATTCCAAACTGATACCACGGGTAACCTTCATGATATGCTCTCATCTCGTTGCGGAAACTCCCGTATCTGACGCAGTCGGGATAAATTATTTTCACCCGTGTTGCCGAGTCCATGGCGTTAAGAATTCGAATGGAACAATTGTCTTTAATATAATTATATCTATACACCGCATTTTCAGGCAAGACGGAATTTCGTAAAATACTTAAAAGCTGTTCTGATTCCTCGGGTGTGAGATTTAAATCTTGCTCCACTACTTTTCTGCCGCTTTTTATGTATTCCGGCAAAAACCATCTAAAAGGATAAGATGCTCCCCTGTAATCTGTTTCCCCCTTAACAAATCTATACACAAAGTTCGGTTGGTTGAAATCGAAAATTCCATAATTCCATACCGAGTCTATCCCTTCTCCCCTCACTCTGATGGCTGAATGTCCACAAAGTTCATATATTTCTTCTCCCGGGTAACAAGTGATTAGAGAGATGGTAAGCGGATTATTATGGTATGAATCAGGGGTATTTAGTGATGCTGAAAGGCATTGAATTTGAAATGACAAAGCCATGACAATTAAAATTGCCATGGCACTTATCTTTCTAAATATGTCTGTAAGTCGGTTGTGCAACCTTCTTTAAACTTAAGTTTTTAAACTTTAAACATTAGTATTCGCATGCCTTCGGATAGCGTGGGAAAGGTATCACATCGCGGATATTCTGCATACCGGTGACAAATTGAACAAGGCGTTCGAAACCGAGACCAAATCCACTGTGAGGAACAGTGCCATATTTTCTGGTATCAACATACCAGTCCATACCTTCGAGTCCCATTTCCTCAATACGTTTTGTCAATTTCTCGTAGTTTTCCTCTCTTTGACTTCCGCCGATAATCTCACCGATTTTCGGGAAGAGCACATCCATGGCTCTCACTGTCTTGCCATCATCGTTGAGCTTCATATAGAAAGCCTTGATTTCTTTAGGATAATCAGTAAGAATCACAGGTTTCTTGAAATGTTCTTCCACAAGGTAACGTTCATGTTCAGAAGCCAGGTCAACTCCCCAGTACACCGGGAATTCAAACTTCTTTCCGCTTTCCTCCAGGATCTTTACTCCTTCAGAATAAGATAATCTCACAAAATCATTGTCAACCACAAATTTCAAACGGTCAATAAGCTCGTGATCGAAATGATCGTTAAGGAATTTTATATCGTCATAGCAATGCTCAAGAGCATAATTAACACAATATTTAATGAACTCCTCTGCCAGATCCATATTGTCTTGGATTTCGTAGAAAGCCATTTCAGGCTCTATCATCCAGAATTCTGACAAATGGCGTGGTGTATTGGAATTTTCCGCTCTGAATGTGGGTCCAAAGGTATAAATAAGACCTAATGCAGTAGCCCCTAATTCGCCTTCAAGCTGACCGGACACAGTGAGACTTGCCATTTTCCCGAAGAAGTCTTTGGAATAATCTATTGAACCGTCTTCATTCAATGGAAGTTCCTGGAGAGGAAGAGTTGTTACTTGGAACTGTGCGCCGGCACCCTCACAGTCGGATGCTGTGATAAGCGGTGTATGAAAATAATAAAATCCTTTATCGTTGAAAAATTTATGCACTGCATAGGCAAGGGCATGGCGTATACGGAGCACTGCTCCGAATGTATTTGTTCTAGGACGCAAATGTGCCTTTTCACGAAGGAATTCCATAGTGTGTCCTTTCTTCTGTAAAGGATAGTCGGCCGGGGAAGTGCCATAAACTTCAAGGGTATCTGCCAATACTTCCACACTTTGACCTGCACCTTGTGATGCCACCAATTCTCCTTCCACATGAATAGAACTTCCCGTGGTGATTGGTTTGAGACTCTCTTCTGAAAATTTAGAAAGATCAAAAACTATCTGAAGATTATTGATTGTGCTGCCATCATTAAGAGCTACAAACTGAACGTTTTTGTTACCTCTTCTTGTACGGACCCAGCCTTTCACGTCAACTCTTTTGCCCGTTAATTCTCCGGAGTTCTTTAGAATTTCTTTAACAGTTTTCCTTTTCATATCTCCCTTATTCAAATCTGCCTGTTCTTAATGCTGTCACTTCTTCCTGAGTGAGATATCTCCATCTTCCCCTTGGAAGATTTTTCTTTGTCAATCCTGCAAAATATACGCGGTCGAGTTTGGTAACACGATAGCCCAGATGCTCGAAAATGCGGCGTACAATACGATTTCTACCGCTATGGATCTCTATACCGGCCTGGTTTTTGTCGGTTTCGCTCACATAACTTATAGCATCGGCATGAATCTCTCCATCAGGAAGTTCTATACCATCAGCTATTCTTTGCATATCTTCTTCTGATATATCCTTATCCGTCCAAACATGATATATCTTCTTCTTGACAAACTTAGGATGAGTAAGTTTGGATGCAAGGTCGCCATCGTTGGTTAGCAATAACACTCCGGTGGTGTTTCTATCGAGTCTGCCCACAGGATAAATTCTTTCCTTGCATGCATTCTTCACTATATCCAGCACCGTGACTCTGCCGTTAGGATCATCACTTGTAGTGACACAATCCTTCGGCTTATTGAGAAGAACATAGCATTTACGTTCAGGCACCACAACCTTGTCATCATATTCCACTACATCATCGTGTTTTATTTTTGTTCCAAGTTCCGTGGTTACTACCCCATTTACCTTCACTAATCCTTTTGCTATATAATCATCGGCCTCGCGACGTGAACAGATTCCGGCATTTGCCATAAATTTGTTGAGACGCATTTCCTCTTCCGGATTTATATCGTCGATGATATAATCAATCTGTTTGGGACGGGGCATAAATTTCATATTATTGCCCGGTTTTCTAAATCCCCCTTGTTGAAACCCTTGATGGCCTTGAAATCCTTGTCTTCCTTGCCCCATTTGGTATCCCTGGCCCCCTTGATAACCTTGATGTCTTTGATAACCTTGGTTATAACCTCCCTGACGGTTTTGATATCCGCCCTGGTTATATCCCTGACGGTTCTGATATCCTCCTTGGTTATATCCGCCTTGTCGGTTCTGATATCCTCCCTGGTTATAACCTCCTTGACGGTTCTGATATCCTCCTTGGTTATAACCTCCCTGACGGTTCTGATATCCTTGTCTACCTTGTTGGTTATACCCTCCTTGACGATTCTGATACCCTTGATAATTTTGACGTGGCTGATACACTCCCTGACGCGGTTGATAAGCTTCTTTAGGCTGTTCGCTATTATTACCACTTACATCGTTATTTACTTCCGGGTCAACTTCATTTTGGGGATTCTGGTAATTCTGACCCCCTTGATAACCTTGATAATTTTGGTATCCCCGATTTTGATATCCTTGTCTGTTTTGATAGCCCTGTCTGTTCTGATAATTTTGATATCCTTGATACCCTTGACGGGATTGATAGGGATTACGAGTTCCATCAGGTCTCTTTTCATCGTTAGGATAATTCACTTTTTCGTAACGTGTTTCTGTTGTGCCGTCTTCATTACTCACCGACGGGGGCACACTTCCAATTCTTGGACGTTTTGGTTTCTTTTCTGAATCCATAATTTTCTAAATAAATATAATCTCCCCCTCACGGGGGTAGGACGGGTTATTTTATGTAATCTTATGCTTAAATAGATTTAAGAATTTATTATTTTTTGTTCTCAAGTTCTTTTACGATGGTATCAAAAATATGTTCTATTTCCTTGTTCCCATCTATTGAAATATATTTGTTTTGCTTTTTATAATGATCCTTTAAAGGAGAAGTCTGCTTATGATAAACATTCAATCTTTTCTTGATTGTATCTTCATTGTCATCAGCCCTACCGGTCATTTTACCACGATTGATCATTCGTTTAACAAGTTCATCATCGGGCACTTCAAGTCCAACCACTGCGTGAAGTTCTTTCCCTCTTTTTTCAAGCAATTTGTTTAAAGCTTCTGCCTGTGGTATGGTACGCGGGAATCCGTCAAATATAACTCCGGGTTTATCTTTTGCTTCTTCAAGCACAGAATCTAATATTTGAATCATTAAATCATCGGGGATTAATTGCCCTTCATCAATATAAGATTTAGCTATCTTACCCAAATCTGTTTCTTTTCTGATATGTTCTCGCAACACCTCTCCTGTGGATATATGGTGTAATCCATATTTTTCGATGAGCTTTTCACTTTGGGTACCTTTGCCGCTTCCCGGCCCCCCAAACAATACGATATTCATAGCTGTGATTAAGTGATGTGTGATAAACTTAAAATTAAAAGCTTAATTATTATTATACATTAATATAAATATCTTTTAAATTACGAGCCTTACCATCAAGGTCTAGTCCGTAGCCTATAATAAATTTTGAAGGAATTGAAAATGCTATGTAATCTGGTTTGAATCCTGTTCTTGAACTTTCAGGTTTATGAAGCAAAGTAACAAATCTCACAGAAGCGGGATTTCGTTTTTTAATATCATTCACCATAAGATTAGCCGTAATTCCGGTGTCTACAATATCTTCTATTATAACAATGTCTTTACCTTCTATATCTTCGTTTAGACCCACCATTTGTTTTACTGATCCGGTGGAATTGATGCCTTCATAACTTTTGTATCTCACAAAACTTATAGGGGCATCGTTAAGACCGGCTTCACGAATCAAATCAGCCGCAAAAATAAAAGCTCCATTAAGCACACACACAAACAACGGGGATTTACCCTCTAAATCGTGCTTAAGTTCTTCAGCCACTCTTTTAACTTCACGTTTTATATCTTCCTCTTTTAGGAAAGGCACGAAGGATAAACCGTCTATTTTAACCTTTTCATCCATATTTGGGTAGAATTGTATCTATCTGCAGACTTTCCTACAAAATTAAAGAAAAGTCCCGGATTATGCAACCCGGGACTTTTTGGAATGTATGATGGCATTTATTCCATCTTATTTAGAATATTACTCAGCAATACAAATTGCAACACGGTTTTGAACTGCATCAGGATATGGTTGATACATATCTTCGCCCATGCTCTTAACGATCATACGTGAAGCAGGGATATAATATCTATCCTGAAGAGCTTTAGCTACTGCCTGTGAACGTTGTGCTGAAAGACGGAGGTTGAAGGCTTGAGTACCTGTACCCTTGTCAGCGTAACCTGTAATAGTTACAGTTGCATTGGGGTGTGTTTGAAGATATTCAGCAACCTGAGCTACTTTTTCCATTTCTTGTGGACGGATGTAGTGTTGGTTGATCAAGAAGAATACGTCACGACGGAACACTTCTTTTTCTACTTTCTTTTCTTCAACTTGTACGGGAACTTCAACGATCTTTTCAACAATTTTTTCTACTACTACTGGTTCCGGTTCCGGTTCGATAACACGTGTGTTAACACTGTATTTAGGACCGAAAGAATAACCTACACCAAGGAGTGCATTGAAATACCAGTCAGTATTGTCCCAATGTTTTGAGTTGTAGCAGTCGTTTGTGATATTGGCCATAAGTTCGAGACCAATTTGAACGCGTGAGCTTACATTGAAGTTAACTGCGCAACCGAATTGACCAAGGAATCTCCATTTGCCATGTTCCCATGCATCGAAACCAAGCCCGTTTTTAAAGTCTACAGTTTTGTCAGCACCTGTATTATGGTCAAACTGAGGATATGTGCTGTTAAACCATGAATTGTAAGCTGCATTGGCACTTGCTGAAATTCTTTGTGCATCTTTATTATGCCATGCATAATTTACACCAAGACCTGCAAGGAAGTCAACTTCTACAAGACGGGTAGGATTATAACCACCGATAAGGTTAGTCATATCTACAACTGCATCGAGTGTAGGAGCTATGTAATTCCACTTATAATAATTGTTATTACCATTATTATAGTTGAAGCTACCAAGATTGTCAAACTTCACAGCGCCACGGCTTGCCCATGCATTAACTGCAAGACGCATACCGATGTAAGGATTGAACTTGTAGCCGGCAGCGATTTGAGCGTTTCCGCTAAGGAGCTTACCGAATTTACCTTCGCCAAGAGTTTCTTGGCCACCAATCTGCAACTGGCCGAACCAGTGAGGTTGGAATACATATTCAGTGACTGTCTCCTGTGCGTTTGCACACACGCCCGCGAGCAGGAGAGTAGCAGTCAGAAAAATTTTATTTAATCTCATTTCTTAAATCTTTTTACTGTTAATAGTTACTACTCTCTGAATTATTTTGAAGCAAGCACTTTCAAGAAATAATTCTGCATTGTGCTGATACCACGGTAGTCTACAGAAATGTAAGTAAGTCTGTAAGTACCTTCAGGAAGTTCTGAATATTTAACAACAACCTTTTGTTGTTTACCATCGAATACCTGGTTAAGGTTGGCAGCTTTGTTCAATTCTATGAGTTGAGGTGCGTTCATCTCTACTTCTTTGTTAACAGGGTTTACAACACCTGTAATAGCTACATACTTCTTGAATGAAGGCACGAGCAAATCAGCTGTATAAGAAGTAGCGTAGAGAGCCACTGCATCACCTTGATTCTTATATACTCTTACAGGCATATATGGGTCGGTTGACATGTGATGTGCACCGTCACCTGTGCTGTAAGCCATCATAACCTGGAAGTATTGTGCAGGATTGTCAAGGAAGTCGTTGGCTTTGTTAGCAAGCTTGTTATAGATATCAAGAAGTTTTTGTCCGTAAGTAAGCTTGTTGCTTTTCTTGAGTTCATCAAGATAGTGTTCGAAGTCACCTACATTGGCTGCAATTTGTTCTTGGATCTGAGTGTTGATGTCAGCGATAGCGTTCTTGATTTGATTCATTACGTTTTGGTTGATTGAATCTTCAAGTTCATAGCTGCCTGCTGCCAAGATAGCATTTACAAGTTCTTGCAACTGTGAGTCTGTTACACTACCTAAATCAATACCACTGTCACTGTAGTTCCAATAAATTGGGTCGCCATTTTCATCATAGTAGTAGATAGGATTTTCAGCAGTGCTACCTTCTTTGATAGGATATACGTTACCATTCTTAACATATACCTGCATTTGGATTTCTACAGGGCTGAAAGAAGGATCAGTAAGATTAAACTTGATGTCGATCTTATTTTTGATCTTGTCAAGAATTTCAGTCAATGTGCTGTGAATTACAGGTATTCTCTTGTTAGGGATATAACCGGCAACATTAGTAGCATTGTCGTAAGAAAGCGGGTGAGCAACAACTGCTGCGAGATCGAAGTCTGAATATACAGAGTTTGTTGTTACGTTGCCTTCTGCATCTTTTTCATCCCAAGAAACTCTTACTGCATAAGCAGGAAGTTCGTTGTTAACAGCTCTGAACAAGATTTCACCAAGGTGAGCGATATCAGAAAGTTTCTTGCTGTCGATTGCTTGTTTCAAAGCACTCTTAAGACTGCTCTTTGAGCTATCGAGGTCGAAACCAAGAGGATACCAGTTATGAGTGTTAGCATTAACATTAAGTGCGTATACACCTGCATTGTCTGCACGGCTGCCACCGAAATAGATAAGATCATCGAAATTGTTTTCGAGTTCTACACCCGGAGTACCACACTCATCTTCGTCAGCACTGCTGAGAACGGCTTCACCCTTAGAGTTAACAAGTTCAACTGTGTAACCTTCTTTAGTGAAATCATTGCTTGACGGGTTGATAGCTACAACAGCACCACCCATGTTACCGAATTCATTCGGAGCAGAGAAGTCAACTACATCAAGACCCGGGAGCATATAATTGCTACCTAATTGATTGATATTCTGACCATCTGAATTGAATCCTGTGAGGTCATACAAAGTTTGGATAAAGTTTGCAGTGTCATCCAAAGAAGGATTGTAAGCAGATGCTTCTGCGATATTCATCCATGCTTCAGCAGGGAATGCATAAGCGCCCTTAACAGACTTGTACATATAAGTAGCAAGAACTGTTGTGTTGATACCTACAGGGAGGTTGATTGTACCGAATACAGGGTTGTATACGTGGTTAACACTTACTGAAGTTGCTCTTTGGAGAAGATTTTCGAGGTTAGCAGCATTTGTATAAATCTGTTTGAACCAATCTTGTTCCGGGAAGATATTGTCAATAAGGATTTGATACAAACCATTGATATAAGACTGCATAGCTTCGCTCAAAGTGTCACCTTCTTTATATGAATTTATGCCATCATAAATTTCATACATGGAAACACCGGCCTTAACGAAGTCTTCGTAACCCCAGTTGTATGGGTTAACCCAACCGTCAGCATACTCACCAGTGCCAGAAGTCCATTGGTTAGCTGCGTTCAACCAAGCGTTCAAGAAATCGCTGTCGCCTGAACCACCTGATTGACCCGGTATGTTCTTTTGAACGATCAATACGTTGTCTAAAACAGTGCTACCGTCTTTTTCAGTTGCCTCAATAGTAACTGTGCCATAGTTGTAACCATCAGCCATTGATTCAACAGTAATAACACCATCAGCAGCCACTTTCACAGTTACATGGTCTGTATCTGTTGTTTTAGCAGAGAATGTCCATGCTTGGCTATCGTTGGCGCTGCCCTTATACACGCGTGCAGTTGCAGTGTAGTCAGCGTAAGAGCCAACTAAATTGCCATCTGCATTGTATTGCAAGCTGATGATCGGAGGAGTAAGTGTCAAAACAACTGCATCCTTACCATCTTGACCGGGTGCGCCCGGACCGCCCGGTGTGCCCGGTTCTCCCGGAGTTCCACCGTTTAGCCATGAATTAAAAGCCTGGTAAAGGTTGTTATAGAACTCTTTGTCATCAAGAGCTCTGATCGCATCGATCTGCGCTTGCAAGGCTTCCTGATTTAAACGGACATTGTCCGCAAAATTTTCATCCTTACAAGAGGTGAATGTTCCGACTCCACCGGTGGCTACCGCAAGCACCAGCAAGCCGTTGAGTAATTTTCTATTCATTCCTTTTGTGTTTAGAATTAGTTGATATTATTGTTTATTTGATTGTCTCTCTTAAGGCCTTTGCAAGCCAAAATCCTCCCTTTCATTGAGTCCGGGAGGCAAGTGCGTAATCGCTTGAATATCTGACAAAAAGCTTTGTATTCAACGTTTAGTTAGTGAATTATACCATTAAATACGAGCACAAATTTATAAATCTTTAATAGTATATGCAAATAATTTTAAGATTTTTTTTAAATTGAAACGTTCAGCATCAACATCAGTCTATTATCGTGGGCCTGCTCTCCGCTATAATTCATTCTTCTGCCCCAGAGATATTCAACTCCCAACTGTGCGAAACTACTTACATTAAAGATCAAATTGGATGTAATGTATTGTCCGTATTTATATAAGGAACCGATATGATTAAAGTCGGGATTTGGATCTGAACCGGCAGGAACTTTCCAATTTTTACCATAAGCCCTCACCTGGGAGTATGTGATATTCCAGAAAGCGCATTTTCCGAAATTGTATTGAAGTGAGCCATAAGCTCCCCATACTTTCACTGCCTCTTGTTTGTCCATCTTTTCATTATAAACAGGTAAAAGATCTTCTCCCTCACCACTCATATCCTGTATATAACTTGAAATACCTTTTCCGTAGACAGCTTCCCAGCAAGCAGACAGTCCTCCAACTATCGGCGTCTTACCGCTAAGTTTTACACCCCAGCCAAAAACCCCTTCATTCTTACCGTTAGACCGCATGTATTGCAAATCACGGAATATTGCTGAGAAACGAAGCCAGCCTTTATCTTGACACCATGAACGCTGCAAGAATAAAGGTATGTCTGGCATTCTTTGATTCACTTTCTTGGTCTGATAATAACTTTCGAAAGAGGCCATATCCGGCATGTCGAGACCCAACTGGGCTGTCCATTCTTTCCGTTTGCCGAATTTCTGTGTATAGTAAATATTGGGATGGCGTACCAAGGTCATGGCATTCGGTCCCCCGAAATCGATTGAATAAGGCTCAGCCTTTAAGTCGGTGAAGGTAGACACAACATACCCTGCAGTGAATCCACGATACTTCATATATAAATAATGTATCTGAATCACCGGTGTGCTGCTATTTCCTAAGAAAATCACATCGAAAAAGAGACCGACTTGATTTTTACTGCCCGGAAGAGCCACAAAATTCCAATAAATATTACTTTGTCCCACCGAGAAAAGGGTCTGTCCCCTGTTACCTTCTTCCGGCTTCATTGGTATATCTTTAGGGGCAAAAATATTCGGATTGGTAATCGGTGAACCCCAATCAAAGTCACCGACCATCTTTACATTGGCTCCCATACCCAAATAGAACTTACTGTCCTTCCCTACAAGTGTGAAACGGGGAACATCCTTGATACTTGGATTCTGTGGAGCATTTTCCACCATTATATTATAGACATTGAGGGAGTCTATTGTGGTGATGAATTTAGTTGTTTCCTGTGCAAACGCTGAAACACTCAGCATGCCTGCGAAAGTTAGGAGTAAAAATTTTTTCATAGGCTGTATATGTTTAGAGTTTAGTTAGTTTTAGGGTTTTGGGTATCTCCTTCAAGAGTGTCTGCCTCTGCCCGAAGCTCTTGTGCTTCTTCATGAAGTTCCGCGGCTTTGGCATCCAAGACATCGGCCTCAGCTCTAAGCATTTGAGCTTGTTGGTGACGCATGGCAGCCACTGTGTCTTGTGCTTGAGAGAGAGACACCTCTGCTGCTTTCATTATATCTGCAGCTTTTCCGGATACTAGATGAGGAGAAATCGGAGCCGGTGACGGAGGAGTTGTAGTTGCCTCGGAAGTGACGGTTTTATCAACGGGAGCCTTTTCAGAGGCTTTGGCCAAGTCTACAGCAGCGGCTGACTGAGCAGGATTACTCATTAAGTTCATGGGTACTCCAACAGGTGCCAGACCCTCTTCCATCGCTGCTTCTTCTCCGGCCTGAGTGTTTTCACGGCTACCTTTGATTTCGCTCTTCACATAGCGGTCGCCCGGTGCCAAAATAGAAGATGGCTGTTTCAACAATCCCTCAGCCTGAGGTATTACTCCGGCTTGCACCACAAAATTCTTATGCTTCACCACCACCACTATCGACATGATGGTCATGATCACTCCATTCAAAATGAAAGGGAAAGAGGGATCAGTGTTTCCTTTGATGAAAGTTCCGAAAAACTCTACTATAAACGGGATTGTGGAAAGTGCTATATAAGTGCTTGTAAGCAATAATGCAAAATATTCTGTTGATTTAGCATCATTTGGAGCAAAATAAGAAGTCTTGTCATACAGAATGGGTTGGATCACTCCATATCCTAATCCTAAAAGGAACACTCCTATTATATATGATGCATAGGTATGTATAAATCCTACTCCGAATAATGACAATGTAATCAGGATGGATCCCAGTTGAAAAGTCCATACACCGGTTGCTTTAATCACCTTTGAGAGACCAAATCCGGCCAAAGTAGCCGCAAGATAGAACATAGATGTTGCCACACCCACCTCTCCGGTGCTCATTCCATAGGCATCCATGGTGAAAGGCAGATAGTAGGAAAACACAAGAGCTCCATAGGTCACTACAAAATATATAATGAGGGCGAACCACATCATATCTTTTGCAGTTTTCCCCTGGAAATGGAAATTTTGGGATTCACCCGGATCTGAACTTGAGAGGATTTTTGGAGCCGGACGTTGCTGGTTGATGAACTTGTTCTTGATAAACGGCACCATAACCAAGGGTATCACAGGGATAAAATAAGCTATGAAAGCGTAATGCCAGTTTTTCGATGCAACCCATCCCACAAACAGCGTGGCTATAATCAATGAAAGATTGGACAATCCGGATTTCACACCCAGCATAGTGCCTCTGGGCTTACCGGAAAAATTCTGTGAAATTAGGCTCGCCGCCAATGGGATCACCAAACCTATGCCCACACCCAAAATACAGCTTAAAACTATGAGAATTATCATAGATTTGGCAAAGAAATATGCCACGCCTGTTGCCGTGAATATCAATAGTCCTATTGTCAATACGGTCAATTGATTTTTTGGAGTACAAATCTTGCCTGCACCCAAAATAAAAGGTATTGTCAATAAATTTGGCAACACATTAAGAAGCTGCACTTCAAGAGGTGTGGAATGGAAAACCTCTTTCAGTTTACCTAAAACCGGGGAAATAGCCAATCCCGGCAGATTCACGGTTAAGGAGATAGCAAGTATAGCCAAAGCAGATAGCAATGGCACCTTCCCTTCACCTGAATCTATGAACTTCATTGTTTATAGCGGTTTTATTAATGATGTTTGCAAAAGCAAATTTAAGAATATTGGATGATTTATAAACAAATGAATTTAAAATAATGTTTAGTGGATAGAAGGAGAGGGTGAATTTTGAGTCGGGTTAAAGATTTTAATTTGTCAGAATTAAAATTTGTAATAAATCCCACCAAAATATAAAACCTTAAAACATGTATTCTTCAACTTTATCCTTAACTCTAAAAACCGTATCCTAAACCCTACACCTACAAATGACTCTAAAGAGCATCAAAGGTTATTTCCTGGCTGCACTTGCCGCAGCTGCTTACGGCACCAACCCGGCTTTCGCAGTGCCCCTTTATGAAGAGGGAATGAATCCAAACACTGTTTTAATGTTCCGATATGTGTTGGGAGTGCCATTGTTGGCTTTATTGATGTGGTATAGAAATATCTCTTTTAAATTAGACAAAGGATCTATAGGCCAGGTAGCTATATTAGGAATCCTTATGGCATTGTCCTCTCTCACTCTCTTCGAAAGTTATAATTACATGAATTCAGGAATTGCTTCCACTCTTCTATTTGTTTATCCTGTGATGGTGGCTATAATTATGATGTTCTTTTTTCATGAAAAAAACGGCCCTTCCTTATATATCTGTCTTCTAATTATGTTCGCAGGGCTTTTCCTTTTGGTGAAACCAACAGATGGAATGAGATTAAGCCCTTATGGATGTGTGTTGGTAATGATCTCGGCTCTCACCTACGCATTATATATCGTAATGGTGAACGTTTCAAAAAAAATAAATACTATCCCCACCACCAAACTTCTCTTTTATGTCTTGATTTTCGGCTCCCTCCTCTTTTTTGTTAACATAGCTTTGGGAAATCCCATAACTTGGCCACATCAAGGGCTGGATTGGGTCAACCTGTCAGCCCTTGCTATCATTCCTACTTTACTTTCTTTAGCTTGCACCACTGCCGCTATACAAATGATCGGATCCACTCCCACTGCCATATTGGGCTCACTGGAACCTGTTTCAGCAGTGTTGCTCAGTGTTTTCTTTCTCAAACAACCCATCACAACGCTTGAGATAGTGGGCGGAGGTCTCATCGTTATAGCTACAGTAATTGTAATTAACGATAAAGTTATCGACAAAACTATACTGTCGGTCAGAAAGATGTTTCCACGTAAGCATCATTTGAACCATTGAGTATGTAAAACGTTTTAATATTATATATTAAACATGTATAATTATTAAAATCTTAAAATTATGATTGACCCCAATTATCGTCAAGGCGACGCAAAAAGTGATGCTTTTGCAACAAATGCAATGTTAAATCCGGCTCCGGATCAGAAAATTCCTGATGGTCCCACAATCCCAACAGTGGCTTACCAGATGGTAAAGGACGAGACTTTTGCTCAGACTCAGCCACGTCTTAATTTGGCTACTTTCGTTACCACTTATATGGACGAATATGCAACTAAGTTGATGAATGAAGCCATCAACGTTAATTATATCGACGAAACTGAGTATCCGCGTGTTGCCGTGATGTGCCAGAAATGTATCAACATCGTAGCTAATCTCTGGAATACTCCGGAAACCAACTTCTGGAAAGCAGGAGCATTGGCTATCGGTTCTTCAGAAGCTTGTATGTTAGGAGGAATCGCAGCATGGAAACGCTGGATAGAGCGTAGAAAGAAAGCCGGTAAACCTTATGACAAACCTAATTTTGTTATTTCAGCCGGTTATCAGGTGGTATGGGAAAAATTCGCTTCCCTTTGGAATATAGAAATGAGACAGGTTCCTCTCACTAAGGATCATATAACTCTTGATATAGATCAAGCCATCAAGATGTGTGATGAAAACACTATTTGCGTGGTGGCAATCCAAGGTGTAACCTGGACAGGTCTTAACGATGACGTTGAAGCTCTCGACGCAGCTCTCGAAAAATACAATGCTGCCACCGGTAATGAAGTTTGTATTCACGTTGATGCTGCCACAGGCGGCTATATCCTTCCTTTCTTGTTCCCTGAAAAGAAATGGGACTTCCGTTTGAAATGGGTTCTCTCCATCAGTACATCAGGCCACAAGTTCGGTCTTGTTTATCCCGGTCTCGGTTGGGTTGTTTGGAAAGACAAGAAGTATCTGCCCGGTGATATGGCATTTACTGTGGATTATCTTGGTGCTGAAGTAACTCAGGTTGGTTTGAACTATTCTCGTCCCGCAGCTCAAATCCTGGGTCAATACTATCAGTTCATACGTCTGGGATTCGAAGGTTACAAACAAGTGCAGTACAATTCTCTACAGGTTGCACTCTATCTGCATGACCAACTTGGCAAGATGCCTGAATTCCAAAACTATTCAGAAGAGGTTCCTAACCCGATCGTAGTTTGGTATATGAAACCTGAAGTACAGGCCACAGCCAAATGGACTCTCTATGATCTCCAGGATAAACTTCAGATGAAGGGATGGATGGTTCCTGCTTATGCAATGCCTATCGATATTCAGGATGAAGTTGTGATGCGTGTGCTCTGCAAGCAAGGTTTCAGCAGGGATATGTGCGATCAGTTGATCAACGATATCAAGAGCGCTGTTGAAGAACTTAACGCTTTGGAATATCCAACCACCACTCGTATAGCAATGGAGAAAAACATTCCTCTAAAAAAGAATCGTTTCAATCACACCGGTAAGTAAACCATAAATATAGAAACTTTGTTATAATGACAGCTTGACACTCCTCAAGCTGTCATTTTTTTCACAATTATCAAGCAAAAAGGTTTATGGAAAAGGTTATAAAACTGTCTCAAATTAAGAATGCGGCTCAGGAAGCTTATAATGAAGCCAAAGGAATCACAGGCGGCAAGAATGCCAACTATATTCCGTATTTAGCGAATATAGACTCCAACTTGTTCGGATTAAGCGTAACACTTTTAGACGGAACTTGTATCAATTTCGGCGATACTGAGTATAAGTTTGGTATCGAATCAGTTTCAAAGGTTCCGACTGCTATTCTGGCCATGATTCAACACACCCCTGAAGGAGTGCTTGAAAAAATTGGCGCTGACGCCACGGGACTTCCATTTAATTCCATATTCGCTTTATTATTGGAAAACGATCATCCTTCTACTCCTCTCGTTAATGCCGGGGCTATTTCTGCATGCTCAATGGTGGCTCCACAGGGAGATTCTGAAGATAAATGGAATGCCATCGTTAAGAATATTACAGAACTTTGCGGGTCTGCACCTCAGCTTATAGATGAATTGTATATGAGTGAGACAGCAACAAATTTCAATAATCATGCAATTGCATGGCTCTTGAAAAATTACAACAGAATATATGATGATGTAGATATGAGCCTTGATTTGTATACCCGTCAATGTTCCTTGGGCATCACTTCATCCCAACTTGCCATAATGGGCGCCACAATCGCAAATAAAGGGTTGAACCCGGTTACAAAATTACAAGTATTCGACGAAGCGATAGCTCCAAAAATCACTTCCATGATTGCAAGCGTAGGTTTTTATCAACACACCGGCGACTGGCTATACACATCTGGAATTCCTGCAAAAACAGGTGTAGGAGGCGGAGTAATGGGTGTTATGCCCGGCTTGTTTGGCATAGCAGCGTTTGCTCCTCCGTTGGATGATGCCGGAAATTCTGTAAAAGCTCAGGCAGCAATCAAAGCTTTTATGAACAAGCTTGAACTCGGTATTTTCAAGGGTGATACTGTTAAAATCATAAATGATTAAGTTATTTAAAAAATTTTCCACTATATTTACACCATAAAACCCCAATTGTTATGGCGTCAACAACCCCACAAGCAAAAGGCACAAGCAAACAGGCAGCCAAAATGGGTGTATTCACCCTTGTGATTATGAATATTGTTGCAGTGGTTTCACTGCGTGGTCTCCCGGCCGAGGCTGAATATGGAGTTAGCTCTGCCTTCTACTATATTCTGGCGGGTATCGTTTTCCTTGCTCCGGTATCTCTGGTGGCGGCTGAATTTGCCGCAATGTTCCCCTATCAGCAGGGTGGTATGTTCCGTTGGGTTGGCGAAGCCTATGGTGAAAAGCTCGGATTCCTCGGTATCTGGCTTCAATGGGTGGAAAGTACTATCTGGTATCCCACTGTTTTGACTTTTGGTGCCGTTGCTTTGGCTTTCATAGGAATGGATCATATCTACGACTCCCATCTTGCAGCCAACAAGTGGTATACCATAGCCGTGGTGCTGGCCATTTATTGGATAGCCACATTTATCTCGTTGCGAGGTATGGGGTGGGTAGGAAAAGTATCAAAGATAGGTGGTCTTGTCGGCACTATAATACCTGTGTTTATACTTGTGGTGCTTGCAATTATATACATGGCTACCGGTCATCCATCTCAAATGGACTGGCATGGCAGCTTTATTCCTGATTTCTCTAATTTTAACAATATAATATTTGCCGTTTCCATTTTCCTCTTCTATGCCGGTATGGAGATGAGCGGTGTGCATGTAAGGGATATCAAGAATCCCACTAAGAATTACCCCAAGGCTATTATCATCGGTACTTTTGCTACGGTAGCCATCTTTATTCTTGGCACATATGCTCTCGGAGTTATTCTTCCGGTCAAGGATATCAACCTTGTTCAGAGTCTTCTTCAAGGATTCGACAGATATTTCAGCGCTCTCCATTTTAGATGGTTTGCTCCTATCATTGCCATAGCCTTAGCGGGTGGTGTGCTTGCAGAGGTGTTGACATGGGTTGCAGGTCCTTCTAAAGGTGTGTTCGCTGTAGGCCAGGCGGGATATCTTCCCAAGTTTTTCCAGAAAGCGAATAAACACGGTGTGCAAAGCAATATGCTTTTCGTTCAAGGCGCCTTCACAACTGCCTTAGCGTTTATCATGGTGTTGATGCCTTCTGTGCAAAGCTTCTATCAGATTCTTTCACAGCTCACCTGTATTCTTTATCTGATTGTTTATCTATTGATGTTTGCCTCAATCCTACGTCTACGCTATACAATGCCGAATGCTAAACGTCCTTTCCGTATTGGCAAAAAAGGGAACTGGTGGTTGTGGTGCGTGGCCGGAGCCGGTTTCGTAAGTTCTCTTGTAGCTTTTGTTTTCAGCTTCTTCCCTCCGGGTCAGATAGCTATGGGATCAAATGCAGTATGGTTCAGCGTTCTTATTATCGGTACAATAGTTTTCACTGTTATGCCCTTTATAATCCTTCACTTCAAGAAAGCTTCATGGCTTACACCGGGTAATGCCTTCGTACCTTTCCACTGGAATAAGTCTCCGGAAGCCCAGGCTGCCTTGGCAAAGGCTGCTGAAGAATTCGAAGCAGAAGAAGAGGCTATTGAAGTTCCAAAAGCCAAAGTGGAACCCAAGGCCCAAGTTGAAGCAGCGACAACAACTACGGCCCCTGTATCAGATGCCAAGCCCACTGATACTGATTCAACGCCAAAACAGAACTAATATATCCCAATCCCTATCCTTTATCCCCTATTCCTTATCCTTTGATATATGGTAAAGACCGGTAAAGCCCCCATAACCATGATGACCTATCTGGCCATCATGTCCATCTCCCTGATTGTGAATCTTCCGGGATTGGCTGTTGCCCCGATGGAAGGTAAACTGAAAGAGATCCTTCACGCTCCCGAACTTGAAGTGCAGTTATTGACAACGCTTCCAAACTTTATCATAATACCATTTGTGCTTCTTTCCGGAAAACTTTCGGAAGCCAAACACAAGATACCTATTATCGTTGGGGCTTTGATTCTCTATGCGGGGTGTGCCATATGGTATCTCTTCGCAGCAGACATGACTTCCTTGATCATCATAAGTTGTCTGTTGGGATGTGGCGCCGGGCTTCTTATCCCATTCTCCACCGGTCTTATCGCGGAGACTTTCGCCGGCAAAATACGTATGAAACAGATGGGTTGGCAATCAGGTATATCAAATTCCACGGTTGTTATCGCTACATTCGCCGTGGGATGGCTTATACAAGGGAGAAACTGGCATTTACCGTTTGTCGTGTATTTGGCAGCCTTAGTGCCTCTTGCATTTTCGTTCTGGCTTAAACATGTGCCTGGCATAGACACTTCCAGTAAAGAAGAACAGAAAGACATGCAGGACGAAGAGCAAATCAAACCGGCTGCGATTCCGGCTCCGGATGTCCAGCCGATGGAAAAACGTGATCCAAAAGTCACCAAGAGCGAGGCTCAGGTGGCTCACACCGTTAAGGCACCTGTAAATCCGGCAGGCTCTGGTTTCCATTATGGAAGAATTTGGGCTCTCATAGCAGTATATTTCCTTGTGACCTTTACTTCTATAGCTATCACAAATTATAGTTCTCAGCTCACTGTGCAATATGGTTGGCCGAGCAATATAGCCGGAGATGTGACTTCAGTATTCTTCTTGTTAGTGCTTATACCCGGTTATATCCTCACATGGTTTGTGAAAAGACTTAGAGGGGGCACTTTCTTCTGGACAGCACTAATGTTGGTGGTAGGTCTCGGTCTGTTTGTTTTCTTCCCTGCCAAATGGGCGATGTTCGTCGGTGCCGGTTTGACTGGTCTTGGATACGGTATCTGTCAACCCATGCTCTACGACAAAGCAAGTTATACGGTAGACAATCCCGAGAAACTCACTTTGGCTTTAGCATTCGTACTTACCGCCAATTATTTGGCTATTGCAATACAGCCCTTCATCATCAGTGGTATAAGCGAACTCTTCCATATCAAGAATGAAAACACATTCGCCTTCATCTTGAGTTTCGCATTGGTTATCGCCTATACAATAGTGATAATATTCACACGCAAGTCCTTCGCTTTCTCAGTAGATAAATCCTACTATCAAGACAGCACCACAGAGACCCAACAGTCCTGACAATAACGCAAAAACACAAAAAACAACAAAATCCTTCTTCTTGAATTTGGAGGAATAAAAAATTCGCATTAACTTTGCACTCGCAAAACGGGATAAAACCCGCGAAAGCAAACAATAAAATGACTCCGTGGCTCAGTTGGTAGAGCAAATGACTCTTAATCATTGGGTCGTGGGTTCGAGCCCCACCGGGGTCACTTAATAAAATTCCAATTCGTTAATTTACAGCGGATTGGAATTTTACTTTTAAAGAATGGAACCAACGAGGCAATTCCAACTCTTTTCTCGATTCACCTTGTTGAAACTTGAATGTACCTCTATTATGGTGGTATAAACCATCTGTAGTGGTATATTTTTTTGTTTAATATATATATTTACCCTCTAGTTCTTCAACTATTTTATCATCCTATAGGTCTGTTATATAATTCAAATTTCTTATATTTGCATAATCTATATCTTACTTCATGAATGACAGGGTAGCATATTGGGTTGACATAGCTGATTATGACTATGATACAGCTAAAGCACTCATGGAGAGTAAAAGGTATCTCTATGTGGGTTTCATGTGCCACCAAGTCATTGAGAAGATGATTAAGGCTTATTGGAGCAAAGTGCTTGAAGAACCACCGTTGAAGATACATACTCTTTCAAGGTTGGCTCAAAAGACAGGTTTGGCAGACCAGATGACCCAAGAACAAAAGATGTTTATTGCAGACATGCAGCATCTTAACATTGAGGCAAGGTATCCTGAAGACAGAATGAAACTTGCACAACACCTCAATGAAAATGTATGTGAGCATATCTTGGAAGAAACAGATAAACTGAGACTATGGATAAAAGAGAAGCTATAGAATTGGTGAAGAAGTATAAGGAAGTTGTTTCTAAGCATATTCCTATCAAATCAATGTATCTGTTTGGATCTTATAGCAAGGGTGGATATACTGAAGAGAGTGACATTGATGTGGCTGTAATTGTTCCAAAGGAACAGGAGGAAACATGGTGGGAAGACTCCAGTCTGTTGTGGCGATTGACCTGGAATGTGGATACAACAATAGAGCCTGTATTAATGTATGAAGGAAGTGACAGTCCCCTCTATTATGATGTGATGAAGACTGGTATAGAGATATAAATTATTAATCAATAAAACAAGAAGTGTTTTATAGAATGTTTTAAAGAAGGCAACACCCAAGCAGACACTCCTAAGATGAGTTGGAAGGTTTTGGGGAAGATTAGAAGAGATCGTATTCGATGCTGAGAACCTGGAATTCCGTGCGTCGATTGATCTGGTCGGCCGCTTCCTGATCCTCGGGACTGAGAGTGAGGATGAATTCCTCCGTGAGCACAGTGCCCTCCTCAAACTGAGGATAATCCCTGTTGATTCGTTTGGTAACAGTTTTTGGCACAGATTCACCGTAACCCTTAGGGCTTAGCCGGTCTTCGTTTATTCCGGCCTTTATCAAGTAATCAATCACGCTTTTAGCCCTTCTCTCCGAAAGCGCTATATTATACTCATCCGAGCCTTTTCTATCGGTGTGAGAGCCCATTTCAATCGATACATGAGGATTCTCATTGAGCATCGCCACGATTTCATCCAAGGCTTCCTTTGATTCAGGACGCAAAGTGGCCTTGTCAAAATCATAGAATATATTTTCCACCACCTGTGGCTTGTTGATCGCGGCGAGTATGAAATCAATGCTATAATCGGCATCTTCTTCCGCGATATCGCTTTCAAACTCCTGCTTCACATTCAAATATCCCGGGGCTCCGGCCTTCATGACATACTTCACTCCTCTTCCAAGATTGAAACGGAAAGAGCCGTCATCACGAGCCACCTCTCTCTGGTTGCTTCCATCGTCACCCACAATCCTAATTACGGCTCCCAGTACCGGTTCCTCATCTTTATCAATCACATAACCTGAAATAGTGATTTTCAGATCCGGGAGTTCAAAACTGAAAATATGGTCATAACCTCTGGCATCTCCTCTGTTGGAGCTGAAAAATCCGCTTTCACCCTCTCCGAAAGTTATACCGAAATCATCACCGGCACTATTCATTGGCAAGCCCATGTTTTCCACACTCCAGTAATCGCCCGTTGAATTAAGTTTGGCACGGAATAAATCCAAACCTCCAAAACCCGGATGACCGTTTGAAGCAAAATAAAAAAGCGAATCCGTACGTGAATATGGGAACATCTCGTCGCCGGGAGTGTTGATCTGTGGTCCCATGTTTTGAAGAGTTCCAACCCTGTCGTCGATATCTATGCGCCAGATATCCAAGCCGCCGTATCCGCCCGGCATATCACTTGTGAAATAGAGATGCTTACCGTTGGCAGACACCGCAGGATGCCCGGTGGCTGTGACACTGTCGCGCACGATCACGAATTTCTCGGGAGCGCTCCAGCTGGCGTCACTTCTTCTTGAAGTATAAATCTCCACGGTAGCGTTTGAAGTCTCCGAGGTTATGGCCCGCGTAAGGTACATCGTCTGTCCGTCGGGAGAGAAACTTATCACCCCCTCGTCGGCATCCGAGTTCAATTCCCCTTCCACCGGTTCCGGTCGCATCCACTGTCCTCTCTCATTCTTACGGCTGAAATATATATCCCCTGCCTTGATACCCGTGATCGCCGACTTGTTCTCACCGGTAACTTTCTCATTGTTGGAAGTGAAATAAAGTTGCTCGGCAGTTTGGTCAAGAAACATCGGAGAGAAATCCGAGCGGCTTGAATTAAACAGCTTTGCGTTTTTAACTATATACCGTGTTCTTGGCTTTTCTTTGGCCACAATCGCCATTTCGCAACCTCTGATGCCTTCGAGAGCAAGATGATCGTCGGGCACAAACGTCATAAAATCCTCATAAGCTTTAATTGCCTGCCCGTATTTACCCTCGCTTTGCAGAGACTTCCCCAAATAGAAATAAGCCATGCTGTCGGGATATTCAAACCGCAATGCATTCTGAAAAGCAGCTGAAGCCCGAGCTCCCTGGTTGAGCTTATCATAACAGAGACCAAGTTTGAAGGCCACCTCTCCGCGAAGCGGCCGGTCTTCCCTTTTAGTCAACCGGTTGTAAACTTTCTTATAGATTTTTTGGGCCTCGAAATATTCGCCTCGGGCATAAGCCGCCTCGCCATCCGCGAGTTTTACGCTTTTGCAACCCGAGAATGCTCCAATCATAACCAAAGCGGCCATGATCACACCAATACGAAACCCGATTTTCATAATATTGTATAAGAGAATCTTATTGCTAAAACGGGATAAACGGGAAAAGATTTTATCGTTCTGATATAGCGGCCCACTTTTCCCCTCACATTTATAAGCTCTTTGGTGAAATTAACGTCTCTTCCGTTGACGTAATCATGATTTATGACATCGGGAGCGCCACCCCAGAACAACACACCGAGGTCTACTCCGAAATGCCATCTGCCCTCACGGTCGATATCCGTGCTGTAGCCGGCCCCTAAATATGGTTTGAAATGGTTCACATAAGCCTTTGCCGATACAGTGCCATCGGGAGCCGGTTCCATGATATAAGGCGTGCCGTCTTTGAAATCGCCTATATGTACTCCCATTCGTCCATACCTCCTGAATTTTTCCTGCAGTTCTTCCACCATGTCAGGATCCATGTAAGTGTTTCCTCCCAAGGGCACATTGAAGATATCAGTGAGGTTGGTGAAGTATTCATAAGCACGGTTATAGAGGTTCAAGCCCACCAGTGTGGGTTGTTCTTCTTTTGCATTATAAGCCCTTCCGATCATTGAAGTGCCGGCATAGAAACCCGCAGTGACATGCCAATGGCGGTTGGAAGGCACCGGATATACATCCGCCATCAATTTGAAATTCACCATCGAGCCTACCCCGTGCATTTTCACAATTTCATCCATTTCAATCCCGGTGTTGTTATACACCAGCTGGGCCACATGATGGAAATTGCCGGTGGGTACTCCATCGGAATATGTGTTAAGGTTGAAACGTGTAGACATTCTGAATTTCGGCATCCAGTCTACTCCCGCTCTGAGGTCAACCCACTTTGTGACAGGCGTCTTCACCTCAAGACCCAGACCCATGTCGCTCAAGGAAAGGCCTACGTCAAGACCATCGGCCACATGATGCTCTCTACACCATGCGAAGATGCTGTCGCATTTCAACCTGAATCCTGCAGCAAAAGTGTTCTGGGCATCCATTTTTAAATTGGAAGCCACCGTCAGCATCAATATGGAAATTATTGAAAATAGACGTTTCATCAATAACTTTTGGAGAGTATTACTAAAAAGCCTCTTTCGCAACTGCAAATTTAATACCTTTACTCCATAAATCATAATTTAAGGGGTTGTTGAAGTTGAAGAGTCTCTTTTTTAAAAACGAATTTTTTAACTAAATTCGCATAATAATATCAATGCCAAAGCATTCTTTTCAATTTTATTAACATGGGATTTTTCGGTAAATTATTCAATCGGGAGAAAAAAGAGAAACTTGACGAAGGCCTTCAGAAGACCAAAGAAGGAGTTTGGGGTAAGATTTCAAGAGCTATAGCGGGGAAAAGCAAGATCGACGACGATTTGCTCGACGACCTTGAGGAATCGTTCATCACCAGCGATGTAGGAGTAGACACCACCTTAAAGATAATCGACCGGATACGCGACAGGGTGGCCCGCGACAAATATGTCAACATCGAGGAATTGAACCGCTTGCTTGCCGAAGAAATAGCCGGACTGCTTGAAAAGCCGCAGGAAAATAATCCCGTGGGAGAAGATTTTACATTGAAAAAAGGCTCCGACCCTTATGTCATCATGGTTGTAGGAGTGAACGGAGTCGGAAAGACCACCACAATAGGTAAGCTGGCCGCACAATTTAAGAAAGCTGGCAATAAAGTTGTGCTTGGCGCAGCCGACACATTCCGTGCCGCAGCCATTGAACAGCTCGACATCTGGGGGGAACGTGTGGGGGTGCCTGTCATCAAACAAAAGATGGGCAGCGACCCGGCGGCTGTGGCCTTCGATACATTAAATTCAGCCAAAGCCCAGGGAGCGGATGTGGTGATAATAGACACAGCCGGACGTTTGCACAATAAAATAGGCCTGATGAACGAGCTCACAAAGATCAAGAGTGTGATGAAGAGAGTGGTGCCTGACGCACCTCAGGAAATCTTGTTGGTGCTCGACGGCTCAACAGGCCAGAATGCATTCGAACAGGCAAAACAGTTTGTGGCTGCCACTGAAGTTAACGCACTTGCTGTCACCAAACTCGACGGCACGGCCAAAGGTGGAGTTGTGATTGGTATCAGCGACCAGTTTAAGATACCCGTGAAATACATCGGGATCGGGGAAGGACTCGACGATTTACAGGTGTTCAATCCCGAGGAATTCGTAAAAACCCTCTTCAGCCTCTAATCCCCAATACCCCTATACCCCATCCCTATTATACCCTATACCCATTCCCCAATACCCCATCCCTAATCCCTTACACCCCCTAACGATGCCTCGTATAGATGTTATTTCCTTAGGTTGCTCCAAAAACTTAGTGGAGAGCGAACGACTGATAAAACGTCTCAATGCCAAAGGTTATAAAGTGGTTTTTGATTCCCAAAAACCAAGGGGTGAATATGTGGTTGTGAACACCTGCGGATTCATTTCCGATGCCAAGGAGGAGTCGGTGAATACAATACTTGAACTCTGTGAACTTAAGAAAGATGGTAAAATCGGAAAGATAGCCGTGATGGGTTGTCTTTCACAAAGATATCTCCAAGATTTGAAAGAGGAGATTCCGGAGGTGGATTTATGGTATGGCAAATTTGATTACCAACGCTTTATAGATGAATTGCCTGATCTCAAACATACTTCAAGGCGCCCCAAGGAATGGGAAAGGAAGTTAACCACTCCCCCACATTCCGCTTATCTTAAAATTTCGGAAGGTTGCAACAGATTCTGTGCCTTTTGCGCCATTCCGCTGATCACAGGCAGGCACACCTCCCGACCCATTGAAGAAATTCTTGAAGAAGTTAAAGCATTGGTCAGAGAGGGGGTTAAGGAATTCAATGTCATAGCCCAGGATCTTTCAGCATATGGCACTGATTTGTATGGGGAATCGAAATTGGCCGAACTCATAGACAGAATGGCCGACTTGGAGGGAGTGGAATGGATAAGGCTTCATTACGCATATCCAGCCGATTTCCCCTACGATGTGCTTGATGTGATGGCCAAGAGAGAGAATGTGTGCAAATATCTCGACATAGCGTTGCAACATATATCCGATCCCGTTTTAAAGAATATGCGTCGGCACATCACAAAAGAGGAGACTTTGAAACTGTTGGCGACTATAAGGGAGAAAGTACCGGGAATAAAGATACGTACCACATTGATGACCGGTTTCCCGGGAGAAGGGGAAAAGGAATTCGAAGAACTGCTGGAATTTGTAAAGACCCAACGCTTCGACAGGATGGGAGCCTTCACCTATTGCGAAGAGGAGGATACACATGCGGCGGCTCGTCACAAAGACATCATACCTCAGGAAGTGAAACAGGAAAGGTTGGATAAACTAATGGCTACTCAAGAGGAGATAGCTCTGGAACTGAATGAGGCTATGGTGGGAAGTGTTCAGAAAGTGCTGATTGACCGTATTGAAAATGGAGTCGCCTATGGCAGGACACAATATGACTCGCTTGAAGTGGATCCGGAAGTGATAATACGAGGGATTGGGGAGGAGTTAGGGATTAGGGATGAAGTATTGGGGATGGGGGATAATTTGAAAGCGGGGGATTTCGTCGATGTGAGGATAACAGAGGCATATCCCTTTGAGTTGATAGGAGAGATTTAGGGATGAGGAATGAAGGATTAGGGATGAGATAGGGATTAGGGATGAAGTATTGGGGATTAGGGATATAAGGATATGAAAAACGAAATTTTTGAGATAGAGATAGGGAGAGCGTTTCTTTCATGTCGCTCTTTCTTTGCATACCGTTATCCGGGGGACACGGAGTTCCATTATGGTATTTCCGAGGGGTATCTTGAAGGAATCGGGACACCGGGTTTTGTAATCGGTATGTTTTCACCCTATAAACCTATTATCACCATTCCCTACCATCATGATTTTCTAAAGACTCAGAATCCTTTAGGCAAGTTATACAGGATGCCTGAAAAATCCACCACCTATGAAGAATACAGCCGGGAAGTGGAGGGAATAATAGCAGCGATAAAAGCCTGGGAAGGTAAGAAAGTAGTGGCGGCAAGAGTGATAGTGGAAGATTCAGCCGTAAATGTTCCTGAAAGGTTTTATGAATTGTGCCAAAGATTTCGTGATGCTTTTGTTTTCTGTTTCGCCACACCGGCCACGGGCTGTTGGTTCGGGGCCAGTCCCGAACTCTTACTCGAAGGCAAGAATGGCATCATCGGTTCCATGGCATTGGCAGGTACAAGGGCTGCGAGTACTGCGGAACCCTGGGATGATAAGAACAAAGAGGAACAGAAGATTGTGGCTGATTATATTTCAGACATTTTTCATCGTAACGGACTGATTTCGAAAATTGGAGCCACCTTCACCAAGAAAGCAGGATTGGTGGAACATATATGCACGGAGATAATGGGGATTAGGGATGAGGGATTTGGGGATGAAGTATTGGTGATGAAAGATGAGGGATGGTTGGAGAGGTTGTTGAGGGATCTCTCCCCTACTCCCGCCTTGTGCGGATATCCAAAGGATTTTGCACTAAATGAGATAAGAAGATATGAACATTTTGACCGTGGTTGCTACGGTGGCTTTTGCGGGCCTTTCCAATCCGTTGATGATTTTCGTTTTAATGTAGTGATACGTTGCGCTGCGATTGCCGGAGGGACGCAAGTAACATATGTAGGAGGAGGGATAACGGGAAGGTCAGAAGTTGCGGAAGAATGGAAGGAAACTGAGATAAAATATCAAAGCATAAAATTATAGTTTCCGGAGATCTTGAATGGATAGACCTGAAGCTTTGGAGACGGTTTCGAGATCGACACCAAGATTGAGCAGATTTTTGGCCATCTCCCATTTTTCTTCAACTCGACCTTCGGCTCGACCTTCGGCTATACCAACTGCTCTTCCTTCTTCTCTGCCTTCTGCTATACCTGCTGCTTTGCCTTCGGCTCTACCTTCTTCAAGACCTTTTTCGATTGCTTCTTTTCTTGCGTAAGCAATTTCCAACAATCTATCGTTTTCAAACTTTAGCCATCTGTCGAATGCCAGTTGCTCATCTTCACTCAATGCACTGTAACGGCTTCTTTTTGCCATTCGCGCGAAAATATCGGTAGCCTCTTTCGAGAAAGGTATGCTTTCAAGTGTCTGTATTCTTTCCATATTCTTCATGCTATATATTATCTGTTTCAAAAATGTATCACACTCCTCTTCCCGGTCCGGAAATTGAGGTAATTGCAGAAACACCAGGCTTAACTGATTACCAAATCTTTCATTCGTTTCTTCATCTCGGAATGTATAATGAATCAATTGACGTTTACCAAATTCCTTTTGGTTGAAATTACATAATGCTATTGTTACAACAGGGTCGATGGAAAAATCCCAGGAATTCATATTATCCATGCGCCTGTCTTGTCTATGTATTGCTTCAACACCATAGTATAACATCCTGTTATTGAAATTAGGATGATTTTGATTCTGCATCTCTACAATTATGCGTTGACCTTTCTCAGTCACACAATGTATGTCATAACGTGTGGTTTTATGTTCAGGACTTATGCCTTTGTTTTCTGTCGGATTTAAAGTGAGGTCAACTATCTTTTCAAAATCCAGACGCTCATGAAGGATAGCGTTAAGTAAATCAATCAGGTTGTCTTTACTCTGTTCTCTACCGAATTGATAATTGAATCCAAAATCTGACAAAGGGGAGATAAAGTCTTTCATAAAACAAAGATAGGAAAAGAAAATGAGATAAACAAGTTTATGGAATGTCCTTTTCTCTTGATTTGCTTATCTTGGGGTATATTATTACCTTTGTAATGTATGACTATGTGATATGTTTCAAAAATTAAATAATAGGATATATGACTAGGATGATATTGACCTTAGAGCCGGGAGCGGATTCTAATATTCTCAAAAGCTTATTTGAAAATATAAAGGGTATTGGATCAATCAAAATTGAAAATTATGAAAAAAATGAGTCTGAGAAAGAAAAGAAATTAAGATTAATAAATGAGCTTGCAGGCAGTTTGGATCCCTCTATTATCGACTGGAATGATGAAAGAACTCAATATATTATGAAAAGATGAGAAATCTTTCAAGAAAAGGAACAATTGATTTTGGGGGAGATAGGAGAGGAAACATTCTTGTTTCCTTAGATTTTTTTTCGGAAGTCAGGAGACTTCCGTTCCTGTTTTTACGGGAGACAGCTATTCCTTAATTCTCGGGGAAGATTTTTTTGGAAAAATGTGGTGGAAATGGACATAAATGTTTGGAAAAATGTGGGAATTTAAGAAAAATTATTTGGAAAAATGTGTATAAAGGTGCGTTATATGTTGATATAGAGATTTTTAGGAGAGGAAACATTCCTGTTTCCTCAGGTTTTTCGGAAGTCAGGAGACTTCCGGTCCTATTGTTTCTGTTATTTGATTTTTATATAATCTCCATTGTGTTTGATATACTCTACCTTATTTTCATAATCGGATATACTTCTGATTAATCGGTCAAAGGATTCTTTCATCCAAAATTTACCATGTCTACCTAATAATTTGTTAATGGCATTTCCCGAGTAACCTTTTATTGACTTTAGGATTTCTTTTAATTCATAGCCGATCCTCGGTAATATTAACATATGAACATGATTGGGCATTATGATATAATCATAGAGATCGTAACGTTTGCCATCATATTTCCTTAAAGACATTTCAACTATATCAATAGCCTCTTTATATTTTAAATGACATTCACCATATCCCTGATCTAACCATTGGTCAACCGAATCAAATAATTCTTCATATTCTTCACATTCATCCTCACTCCATGGTTTCTGATGGTTTTTCAACCATTCATTTTTTAGTAAGATGAAGTCTTTTAATTTAGATTGAGGCAATGAATCAGACAACCGGAATGTGACATATTGAATCACATTATCCTGATTCCAATGAGGAAGGTTACCACTCCATTGAATGTTTATATTTTCATTCTTTCTAAGGAAATTGCCTGAGAAAATAAAATTACCTAAACCATGACCGTATCTTGGAGGGGAAATATGAAGCATAATTGAGATTTTAGGAGAGGAAACATTCTTGTTTCCTCAGAGATAGGAAAGGAAATATTCTTGTTTCCTTAGAGATAGGAAAGGAAACATTCTTGTTTCCTTAGAGATAGGAGAGGAAACATTCTTGTTTCCTTGGAGATAGGAGAGGAAACATTCCTGTTTCCTTAGAGATAGGAGAGGAAACATTCCTGTTTCCTTGAAGATAGGAGAGGAAACATTCTTGTTTCCTTGAA
>JAFLTO010000039.1 GCA_022510425.1 Muribaculaceae bacterium | reverse complement strand
ATGTAAACCACATAAAGCATCATCGTTACCACAAAATCATGTGCCTTGGCAAGTCCGTCAGCTCCCCAGGAATAATCCACACCGCCACACTTGGCAAGTGCGACATCATAACACAAAAGACCTAAGGCAATGAATATGTATCGGATTAGTTTAGACATTGGTCTTGGTTGCTTTTACTCCTGCTTTTCGGAACTCAACATTCGATTTATCATTTGCCAACATCTCGGAAAGCTCAAATTGATCATAACCATGGGAACTTTGAACATCAGCCTCCAATAGTTCATTTTTGTTTTGCAGAGCTTCTATCTTCTGCTGGATTTCAGATTTACCTTTACCTTCTCCCGAAGTTTCCGGATTAGTTTCAATAACCGTTGGTTCCACTACGATATCACCTAAGGCAAAACCTTCACCCGTCTCTCTTACTTCAGTGGGTACTGGCTGATCATCTGTTATGCCTAAATCGAATGTTTCTTCTGTAGAATCTTCCTGGTTTTTCTTTCCGTAAATATCTTTGCTGATATTGTAGCCGTAATAGATTATGTAGGCTATTGTCAGGACCACTGCGAATATTACATAAGGTGTCATTCTTTGTATGAAATCTTGTTTATGAGTTTAATTTTGACCGCAAATTAAATCTCATTATCTCACACAATACCAATATCTACAAGACAAAATTCCTCCTATTAATTTTATTTAGTATATGACTAAATATTCATACTCATTATCATACTCTAACCTCAATTTATCATACAATCAAACTCTAATCAATACAAAAATAAAGGGTGACAGATCTCTCCATCACCCTCGTCTTGACTATACTTGTCATTATTTCATAATAATCCAATGACCCCCATGGTCATCTCCTTCACGAATCAATATACCCAATTCTCTCATTTTTGCTAAATCACGTTCTATAGTTCGATCTGATACTAAAAGTTTTTTTGAAAGGTTTACTGCTGTTATAAAAGGATCCTCTTTTATCAAGTTTACAATTGCCTTATATCTTTTTGCAAACTTCTTTCCGACATTATCTCCGACATTATCTCCGACATTATCTCCGACATTATCTCCGACATTATCTCCGACAAAATCTCCGACATTTTTTAGTGGAGCTCTATTAATATTTTGAAAAACAGTTCGTTGAATTGTAACTTTAACTCCATTAAAATGATCAGAAACATTTGGAATTGGCAAATCGTTTCTCTTGAATCCATTATATATCTTTTTATAACCTCGTCCCCAAGTATCTATAAAACCTGCCATAAACATCACTTTAGCTATATTGGGGTTTCTGGGCTCAGAAGGGTGGTCACTATACAATATTTCTTCTGAATATCCTTCCGGCAGAGTTCCAGGATTCCATATTTCTATTCTATCATCATAAACATGCATCTGTATTGAAGCACCCATATAACTTTTATGTGCTATGCTATTGTATAAAATCTCCCTTAAAGCTTCCTTTGGGATTTCAAGAGATTCATAACGTTGCATTCCTTCGAATTTAACAGGGGATACCAGATATTTTGCCACTAATATATCCACTACTTTATCGGCCATATTTATAAGATTACCGGCAACTATATCTTGAATCAATAATTCAGATTCGTCCTGACCAAATCTTCCTATCTTGAATTCAACGTTTGGAAAGAACTCCAAAGGGTTTTTCCCAAATAATAGAATTGCCGCGTTCTTCAGTTTCCCCTTTCTATCAATTAACTGAAGTGATTTAAGAACTTCCTCAGTAGATGCTTTACGTATACTTTCCGGAACTCTTTGTGCTTCTATTCCTTTCTCAATAAAATAGTCTATAGCATCCCTATCAATATCTGTAATAACCGCATCTTCAATTCCAAAGTCATCCCAACTTTTCCCCAACTTTTTTAAAAGGAAATCTTGGAGGGGTATGCCTTTTAATTCTTGTTTGGTACTTCCTGAGCGATAGTAATATATACCCTTATAAGCTATGGGAACATTACTTGGCTTGACAATTATTTCTATGTAATCTAAACCTTCAGTTTGGTGTAAATTAACATCCGCAATAATTCCCAGATGTGTAATAATTTTATTAGGAATATCTTCTAAAAGACGTTTACTATCTTTCACACCAACGATATTATGGGTGACATCCTCAACTCCAATATAAATATATCCCCCATTTGCGTTAGCAAAACCACATACCCACTTTAGATACTCGTCTCGCCAACTTTCCTTACATTCTATATTCTGACTTTCAGGTAATTGAATCTGTGCCATTGCTTATTTTTATTTTGCAAAATTAAATAATATCTGTCGCCTTTATTATATTCATTAATCCTAATTCATATAATATTCCAATTACTTTTATTTGGCAATACCTTTTCCATAATTCCCAGTCTGTATTTTGTCAATGGATTAAGTTGCAATTTTAACTTTTCATAATCTTGTTTATTATACTCCAAAAAGGCTCCTAAAAGAGCCTTGACAGAAGGCGAATAAGCTTCCGAATAGAGAATGATGTTTTTTACTTCTTCAGAAGATAATCCGGAAATAACTTTGGTGAGACAGGATATGGAATCATTTACTGTGCTTGCCGGAATTTCTCTGATATATCTAAGGGCATCAAGAATTCTCAAAAGAGGAATGTTTTCTTCTGTCAATATATTTTCCTGTTTGATAAAAGAAATTTCATAATTACCTCTTTTCATAGGTCGTCTATAATATCTACTTCCTATCAAAATTTTAGAAGATATTTGAGTGGTAAGTCCTAATTGAGAAAAAGCCGGCATTCCTGTTATATATCCGATCCTTTTACCATCTTTATACAAAAGGTCTTTAGTCAATTCGTCAAGCATAGGTGACATTTCTCCAAGTCGTGAAATAGCAGGTCTGTAAAATCGACCTTTACCGACTTTTTTGATCTTGTTCTGTGCTACCATTCGGCTCAAGGCCATTGCCGCTGCCATTTGAGATTCAGGAGGCAATTGAAGGTCGGAGTAACTAAAAACAATACCGGTCCCTATATCATTAATTCTTTTTTCGATTGCTTCTGTTGATTTCATGGTGCAAAGATACAAATTTGTTAAGTTTTTACATGCATAAACTTAACAAAAATCTTTCACCCGCTTTTTCACAAAATCAATACAAATCTAACCTTGTCAATATATCCTTCATTTTCTTGTTCATAATCACATAAGAAACCTGTTTCTGAAATTCTAGCTCCCTTTATCCATTTATCTATATCTTCTTGAATTATGTCTCTTTTAAAAACCATTACATTTATCATAGCCATCTCATTACTGAGATATGGGACTCCATTTGTAGAATCAGGAACTAAAAGAAATTTTATTTTAATCAATCCTGGCACTGTAACCCAAACAGGATTAACAAGGATAAAACCGGTGTATGATTCTATTTTCAAGATTCTTATCATAATTAAGATATCATCAAGGGTTTGTCCCTTATAAAATCATTTAGATCTTTGTATCCCTCATAAACACTTGACAAATCATGAACTCCATCATGTTCTGAAGCGATCAAATTAACCGCTTCTTCCCCCTTTTCATCATTAGAAAGACAACAGGCAACCAGCTCATATTTCTTTAAAATAGGAATAGACCGGTGGACATTCAATACAGAATTTAAGATCAAATAATCTACAGTATCTGAGAATATGGTAAAATCTATTCTTTTATTAAGGGTTAAATAAGAGAGGAAATCCATGAAATTATCAAAGACAATACAATATGGATTAGAAGAAGAGAGAGAAATTAGAGTTAAATCCCTGGGAGCTATAAAGCCTTTTATATGAGGACTGATTATTTCAAATCCCCCGGAATTATTTCTGAATGCCAGAGCAAAGTATTTTTTCCATTTTACAGAATAATATATTTCACGACAATATTTCACGGCTAAAGCCAAATCTATATCCCTTGAATCAAGATAGCTTAACAACTTTTTATTTGATAGTTCCTGGACACGGATTTTAGATATCATAGTTGGATTGCCTTCGTTATCTATCAAATATCTTGACTGTAAAGAAAAGGGGAGATTACTATCTTGTAATATTCTAATAACCTCGTCATCATTATCAATCTGATACACAAGTTTACCAAGTTCAATGATGTTTCCTTTTCGTCCGGTACTATAATCAAGCCAAGTATTTTCAATTCTGTTAATCCTTAAAGTCGGATGGTTAGAATTGCGGTACGGAACATGAAACATTGCATACCGGGAATTTATCTTTATGGGATTATACCCAAGATTTTGAAGAAAAATGACAATATCCATTGCCTTTACTTCAGATTCAATCATAATTGTTTCAAATAAGATTTTGTAACTCCTGAGCTGAGTTACAAAATTATCTCAATGTTACTATTTATTTTTCAATCAAATGGGGGACTATGGGTGACTTTGTGAGATTTTGTGGGAATTTAATACTAAAACTTTTCCGGGAGAACTACTCACCATATCCCGATTTTTTTCGTGCTTTTAAAGAATATGTAGTGCGGGGTTGACACTGTTGACATGTTGACGAAATTTTAAGTCCTCAAAAATCAGTTTTCCATAGTCCTTATCTATAACTACTTATCTCTTTCTTTAAATTCCAAATAAAGAATTATATAGTATTAAAGTGTCAACGCTTGGCACAAGATTCTGAGGATTTTGGCATTATTGTCACCAGGTGTCAACGTTTGTCAACGCATCACTTTTATATTAAATTATTGATTTATAATAATATAATGGGTGTCAACGATGTCAATGAGAAAATACAGAAAGTAAAATTTAAGGTGATTTAGTTCACCGATGAATATTTTGTAAATAAGTTTAGTTTAACCCTCTCAAATCTGTAAATCTTTTTCAGGGATAGTCAATTTTTTAAAGAATATTTGGAAATATAAGAGTTAATTATAAACTTTGCATTCCGAAAAAAAGGTACATGTACCATAAATCAGAAATAAAAATATGGTAATAAAAAGAGATAAATATCTAAACCAACTTATTAGGAGCCAACATAATGGGCTTATAAAAATAATCACCGGGTTACGTCGTAGTGGTAAATCCTATCTTTTATTCAATCTTTTCAAAGAGCATCTTTTATCAAATGATGTACCCGATTCACATATAATCCAAGTGGATTTGGAAGATAGACGTAATAAGGAATTACGTAATCCTGATGCTTTAATTACTTATATTGATTCTAAAGTCAAGGATAAGAATATGTATTACATTTTATTGGATGAAATACAACATGTATCAGAATTCGAGGATGTATTAAATAGTTATTTGAAAATTGAAAATACTGATATATATGTATCTGGTAGTAATTCAAAATTCTTGTCTTCGGACATAATAACAGAATTTAGAGGTCGAGGTACTCAAATTCATGTTTATCCTCTTTCTTTTAAAGAATTTATGACCGTAGACGATCGACATCCACTTGATGCATGGCCGGATTATTATACTTACGGGGGACTTCCACATGTATTAAGTCTCAAAGATGAAGAGACAAAAGAAAACTATTTGAAAGATCTATATACAAAAGTTTATCTTACGGATATTAAAGAAAGACATTCTATTCGCTTAGATTCAGAACTTAAAGAATTAATGGAAATTATAGCCTCCTCAATAGGATCTCCTACCAATCCGTCTAAATTAGAAAGAACTTTCAAAAGTGTAAAAAACGTAACACTATCAGATAAAACCATAGATGTATATCTAAAGTACTTTGAAGATGCGTTTCTCACAGAGAAAGCAATTAGATATGATATAAAAGGTAAAAAGTATATAAACACACTTTCCAAGCATTACTTTACTGATATGGGAGTTAGAAATGCCATATTAGGCTTTCGACAGATAGAAGAAAACCATATTATGGAAAATATTATTTATAATGAATTAAGAATGAGGGGATATTCCGTGGATATAGGTGTTGTGGAGACACGTCCTATGGGGGAAGGGGGTAAACGTATAAGAAAACAATATGAAGTTGATTTTGTAGTCAATAGGGGTAGTCAAAGATACTATATACAATCCGCTTTTATCATGCCAACTGATGCTAAAGAAAGACAAGAATCAGCATCTTTACTTAATATCGATGATTCTTTTAAGAAAATCATAATAGTAAAAGATCATATAAAACCTAAGCGTAATGATACAGGAATAATTACAATAGGATTAATTGACTTCCTTCTGAAACCAGAGTTACTAGATTGGTAAATTAAGATATCCCTTTGTTAAAGAATAAAGGTTCACTGTATTCTTGATTAACAAAATATTGATAGGAAAGAAAAAAAGAAGATAATAAGAACTCCATTTTTCACAATAGAAATCAAAATGTTAAAAAAATATTGATATGGCCAACCTTAAACAATAATTGTGTATCTTTATTAGATGATAGATCATTTGAAATTTTATGTTTTATACTCTTATTTTTTTCTATGACAATATTTATTTGATTCATAATTCTCAAAATTTAAAACTAATGTTCTCTATCAAGTTATAATAAATTAATCATAAGACATATTGAAAATTATTGAAAAAATTTAGAATAATAAAATGCATGATATAGAATTAAAGGGTAAGAAGAGTTCCATAATTATAGGAGATGGACATCCCATTATTATAAATTGTAATTTTGGTATTAATAGTTATAAGGAATTAAATATTGAAATAGAAAAAATAGAAAAATTATTTAATTGTACCGATACCATTCCAAATACCATAATGGACTTATCTTTACTAAACGGAGAGTTCCCAATTGCACAGTACGTAAGTAATAATTTTGGAATACCTATTGGTATAGTACCTGTTTATGGTTTGAAAAATGATTTCGATTCAGAAACTCTAATTAAGTTAATTCATAATGAAGCAAAGAAAAAAATAGCCTTTATGACAATGCATTTTACGGCTGATTTAGATTTATATAATAAAGCTGTTAGGATAAGAAAAATACCTGTAACGAGTAGAGGTGGAAAGATGGTACTAAACAATACCTTATTACATAATAAAAAAAATAATGTTTATAAAGATAATATTGATACCATAATTGAATTAGCTTTATTTTATGATTTTGCAATAAGTTTGGGTACTACATTTAGACCAGCTAGTATCTTAGATGCCTGTGATGAAATTCACATAGAGGAAACTATTAGACAAATTGACCTTGCTAATTATCTTAAAAAGAAAGGTTGTAAAGTAATTTTAGAAAATATTGGCCATATAGGATTAGATAAACTTGCAGGACACTGTTCCTTGTTAAAGCAAGCTCATGTCCCAATTATGCCACTTGGACCTGTTGTTTTGGATAGTAGCGTCGGATCAGACCATATTTCTGCAAGTATTGGTGCAGCTATGATGGGTTATTTTGATGCTATTCATATAATTAATGTAATTACTCCAGCAGAACATTTAAACTCAAAATTTACATACGAAGATGTTGTAGCGGGAATAAAAGCAGCAAAAATAGCTGCTCAGTGTATTAATTATTCAAAATTCTCGGAAAATGCCAAATTGGAACAAAATATTTATATTCGAAGAAGTATTACAAAGAAATGTATCGATAATGAAATGATATGTAGTCGATGTAAAAACAATTGTCCACTTAAATAATTTTTTCAATGATTGATTTCACTCTATCCCAAAATGATCATCAGACTAATGATTCTATTAATAATTTGATGACAAAATATGGTATAACAGAAACACAGCATAATCTTATTTATACCTTTCTAACTAATCCAGAAGAGTTTTATAATAAATATTGTCCTTCTCTAGTTAAATATGCCATACGTGAAAAGCGTTTTCTAGATTTTGAAACACCTAATAGAGTACAAATTACTCATGAATACGATATAAAATTACCTACAAAATTTAATTTTAACCAATACTATTATTTATTTAATCCTCATAATAGACTTGGATGGCTTAAAATACGACAGGGTAATAATAGAATAACAATAGCTAAGTCGAACGATGTACGTAAAATTGTTATAAAAGCATTAATACATGATTTAAGATATTTTGAAAACCCAACAGAAATAATGAAGGAAATTTGGAAAAATAAGAAAGGACTTCCATGTTTTGTGATGTTAAAGTATTCACAAGAGTATGAATTCATTCTATCTTCTAGTTATTATGAATCTATAACACAAAGCGACCATTCTAGACACAATAAGATATGTTCCTTTTTTTATCCTATACAAAAACATAGGATAAAGTATCCATATTACCCTTTGGAACGGAGTAGTAGTTGGTTATATATTAAAGCGCCCGAACATTTTATCGTAAAATATTATGGGGAGAATTTTAAAAATAATAATTCAATAGAAAAGAACCATAAAACAAAAGATAACGAACAAGACCCTGAAAAGATATCTCTTACTATAATCAATAAGAGTAATCCTTCAATGGATATACCTGTTATAATTTTTGGCATTGAAGTACCATATTCATTAAAAAGTTGGTATACTACTATATATTATTTATCCTTGTTTATAATGTTTCTTACAATAGGCTCATCTTTAAATCGAATATTTCTAAAATATAATGATCCTATAATATATACAAGTTTTAATCCTGATATTCTTTACTATGATAAGGGGGGTATTATTTTTACAGTAATAATAGCAGCCATTATAACAACTCGTGGATGGATGGTCCATGAAGAGACAATACTAAAGAAATTTACCATTCTTGAGTCTTGCATATTATTATTTACTATTATATTTTATATTATAGGTATTTTTTGTTAAGATTATTTTAACTTTTAAAATGAGACCATAAAAAAGTTATTTCAATTGTCCTAATGTTAAGTATTAACTGAAACATACCTTCCGGTTAGTATCAAAGATTTGTACTTTTGTAGATTTATAAAGATCGGTTCATCTATGACAGCATAATCGGTCTTTTGTAATTTTTCTAATCCAGCGATTTTAACTTCTTACAATTAAGAAGAATCAAAAAATCTCTGATTTCATTATTTCCGATATTAAGTCCAACCTTAATAAGTCCATCCTTCTCTATACTCTAATCACGTGTCCACTAATTCTATTCTCTAACCTCATTACACTTAAACTGTAAGTATAAACTGAAGTACACCTTGAGTACAGGATATAGTGTTTGTAATTTTGCGGGATTACAAACTCTATAATTTTTTTATACTATGACAAAAGAAGAATTTGAAATTCTTAAGCGGGAGCAAAAAGAGAGCGGCAAGAGCCTCAGGACTTTTCTTGCCGGCAGGGGCATCTGTTTCACCAGTTATTATTACTGGAGAAAGAAATTC
>JAFLTO010000038.1 GCA_022510425.1 Muribaculaceae bacterium | reverse complement strand
GATATTTATTCCATAAGGACAAGGCATACAGTATTCACATGCAGTACATGGAACGGTGGGATATTTAATAAGTTCCTCTCCGGTATCTTCCAGAAGCTGCTTTTCTTCTGCTGTCAAGGGTTCAAGTGGAGAATATGTAAGAAGATTATCTTCCAAATGTTCCATATATGTCATTCCACTTAATACAGTCAATACGTTGGGATATGAACCTGCATATCTGAAAGCCCATGAAGCGATGCTCTCTTCAGGTCTCTGTTCTTTCAGTTTTGCGTTCAGATGTTCGGGAAGACTGGCGAGACGGCCTCCCAACAAGGGCTCCATTACTACTGCCGGAATGTCTCTTTTTGTTAGCTCGTCATAGAGATAATCAGCATTGATGTTCCAACCACCTGCATTCTGCCAGTCGGCATAGTTGAGCTGTATCTGTACAAAATCCCAATGAACGTCAGGATGCATACTCATGAGGTGATCAAAAACTTCAAGATCTCCATGGAAGGAAAAACCCAGATTTCTGATTCTTCCGGCTTCTCTTTCTTTCATAAGATAATCGAGCAGACCGATGTCAAGAAGTCTTTTGTGGAGTCTTTCCATCCCTCCGATACCTGCACCATGTATCAGATAATAATCTATGTAATCAGTTTGGAGAAGTTCCATAGATTTATGATACATATCCAATGAAGCCTGATACTGGTTGTCTCCATGTTCGTCGAGATAGGTTGACAATTTGGTTGCTATATAGTATTTGTCACGGGGGTGGCGACTCAATGCTATACCGGAAACCTTTTCAGACTGTCCTCTTCCATAGTGAGGGGAAGTGTCAAAATAATTGACACCATGCTCGATTGCATAATCAACAAGTCGGTTTACTTCTTCCTGGTCTATTTCCTGTGTTTCTCCTTCTTTAGCTTCTTTCATCGGCCATCGCATACATCCATAACCAAGAATTGAAACTTTGTCATTACTGTTGTGATTGACACGATAAGTCATTTCTCCAGGTTCTTTGGAACCTTTGGAATCGGCTGATGTAAATTTCTTTCCTGCATTATCACATCCTACAAGAGTAAGGCCTGCAGCCGAGGCTCCCAACCCAAGCCTTTTAAGGAAGCTTCTCCTGTCTATATTTTCTTTACCCATTATGGTTGAAATTCTCTTAAAACCTTAAACTTTTCCTTTAAACCAACCTGTGTTTTTCATTTCCCTCCACGTATATTGCACTGAAAGGTCGTGAAGGACATAGATGTTCGCAAGCTCCACATCCGATACATTTCTCTGTATCAACCGCAGGTATCTTCAGGCTTTCTTCATCTCCTGCTACGGAAGCTATCATCTGAATAGCTCCGACAGGACAGTGTCTTTCACAGTTCCCGCATGAAACTCCATCGGTCAATGGAATACAATTCTCTTTTACCCATTGAGCACGTCCTATCTGTATCGAGGATTTTTCCGCAAGGTCAATCTTCTGTATCGCTCCTGTGGGGCAAACCTCGGAACATTTAGTGCATTCCGGACGGCAATATCCTCTTTCATAGGATGCTATCGGATGCATGAAATTGGCAAGGTTACCGGAAGGTCTTAACACATGGTTTGGACAAACCGTAACACATAATTGGCACCCTGTACATCTTGAAGCAATATTTACATGTCCTTTCGACCCGGGAGGTGAAATATGTTTGTTTCTGGACGGTATCTTCTTGTCTTCAATTACTGCGAGTCCACCGTCAACCGTCTTTTCGGCCGCGTCCATCAATGCAGCACCACCCACAAAAGCCATAAGCCCCAGGAAATTCCTTCTCGAAGAATCGTTGACCTCAGATTTTACAGTTTCCATTGCAGGTTCCAAAGATTCAACCTTAACTCTTTTGTAGGTATATTTGATGGCTTGTTTATGACATTTCCCGATACAGTCCATACAACTGACACAACGGGAATAATCAATTTTATGGGATTTGCTGTCGATGCATGCCGATTTACAGTTTTTGGCACATAGACCACAACTGTTACATTTTGCCAATTCAATGGTAGGACGATAAAGTGAGAACCTTGATAGGAATCCTAAGAATGTGCCTACAGGACATATCGAGTTACAATAGGTTCTTCCGTTTTTCCATGCAAGGATTCCTATGGCTACCAATGTTACTACAGAGGTGGCGAAGAGTGCCCAGTTCTTTATCCATAATTCCCTTGAATAGAAAGTATAGCTTTCCATTCTTTCTGCGAATCCAGCCAGGAGGTTATTTCCCCAAATCCATATAGGACCGAAAAGAGAGTGGACTATTCTTCCAAATGAACTGTACGGTGCAAGCATTCCGACAATTGAACCAATACCGAAAATGATAGCCAATATCATTACTCCGAAAAGAGTGTACCTCCAAACATTCAATGCCGGAGAATAGGAATAACGGTTCTTCTTGCTCCATTTGCCAAATTTCGCGATAATGTCCTGTAATACCCCCATAGGGCAAATCACAGAACAATACACTCTACCGAAAAGGAGAGTGATTGCAACCAAGCCTGCTACAATAGCTAGATTCATAGCAAATACCGCAGGAAGGAACTGGACTTTGGCAATCCACCCTAACCAGGCATGGATTGTGCCTGTAAAATCAAGAAAAAGCAGTGTTGCTCCAACGAAAAAAATTAATCCTAATGTTATTCTTAGATTCCTTAACATCTTATCTTATAAAATTTGTTGATATTCTTTCTTCTCGTTCAGGGAAATTTATTCTGTCTTGTTCTTAAGATCTAAAATTTATATTTTAACCATACCATGCCATTATCAAACTTTGATATATCTTGCAGTATCAAGTTCTTCGGTTTGAAGTTTTTGAATGATATTCCGTCAAAAAGTGCAGGCTGTCCAGTCCTGCCGTCAATACCCGGGGCCAATAAAAGACTTAATTCATCAATAAGTCCAGCTTCTAAAAAAGCTCCGTTTATCTTTCCACCTCCAACAACGGCAACTCTCTTTACTCCGAATTCTATATAAAGAATTTCCATAGCCCTTGGCAAATCAATCTTGTCTTTACCTGTAGCTATGTAAGAGATTCCTTTCTCTTTCAAATAATCAAGGTATTGGACCGTGGCCTTTTCACTAACGATACATAACCTGTTGTTATTATTTGAGTTATCCCAGAGCAAGGTGCCGGGATTGTCTAACGAGATTTCATATCCATCACATTTGTTGGCAATGAAAAATGATTCTTCCTTTATAGATGTCCCGGTAGTTCCAGGTTTGAAATCTTCAAATCCGCAATGATGAAGCTGATATGAATATTTACCTTCTATTCTTGTAGGACAGTCGAATGAATCAAGCGTGGAATAGTACTCATCTCCACTTATCTTATCAACCATGTCACAGTCTATTCTACCATCGACAGACTGCACCATATGGCATAATATATATGGTTTCATAATTGCTCTTTGAATAAATTTTTACCCATTTCGAAAGCTTTTTGGCAATCTTCAGGGAAATGGTCTTTTCTGTATTCTTCCTTGTCCTTTTGATTGAAGGTTTCACATACATATTTGGAATAATCCTTAAATTGCAATGTGTTGAATGCAAAAAGAATTTCCGGTTTACTAAAATATTTTTCGAGAAAGAATTCCCAAAGTTCCATGTTCTCTCGATATTCTCCTGCTATCATTTCTTCTTCATTAACATTCATTGTATAGATGCAGATGGTCTTGTAATGATTTTCCACTAAGGTAGGATAACCGGCCTTATACGTCATAAACGGATAAAACATCCTCTCATAAAAGGAGTGAAGCATACCGGTTATAGTACGGTAATAAATAGGTGATCCAAAAATTACAGCATCTGCTTCTCTTAATTTTTGTAAAATAGGATATAGATCATCTTTTATCGGACATTTGCCATAATTTGGACCATCTTTCATCTTACAGGCAAAACAACTGGTGCAACCGGTATATTTTAGTTTATATAGATCTATTCTTTCTGTCTCAGCGTCCGGAAAAATTTCTTTTACCCCTTCAAGAACTTTATCCAACAGAATTGAAGTGTTCCAGTTTATTCTTGGGCTTCCATTGATAGCATAAACCTTCTTCATAATTTTAATAAATGATTTCAGTTTGAAAATCCGGTTTTTCTTGTTGATATAATTTCCAAAAGTTCTCTGCAATTTTAGAGGGAGCATATTTAGGATCTTCACCTCCTATTATCCCTGTAACAGTGATAATAGCAACATGAACATCCGTTTCTTTCATAACTAAAGATGCTGCCTCAACCATATTCTTTAAGGCAGCTTTGCTCATACCAATACCCAAATATTCAGGCATTGGGTTTATTCCTAATCCCCCGCCGGTAAAAAATAAGTTGCCTTTACCAATCTTTTTATATAATGGAATAACTTTTCTCAACAGATAGAAGGCTCCTCCTAAATTTACATCCATTTGTTCTTTTAGATGTTCCCAAGTTTCCTTGTCAAAATCTCCGGAAACATTGGTAAATGCATTATAAACAATTACATCCGGCAAGCCTGATTCATTAACTGTCTTCTCTACAATATCCGTTATATCTTTCTCCTTGCTGACATCACCGACAATAAAATCTGCTTTTACATCTTTTGACTTCAAATAGGATATTTCTTTCCTCAACTTTTCTTCGTTTCGTGAAACTAATGTCACATGAAAATCTTTTTTCCAAATAATTCAGCAATAGCCCTGCTTAATCCCGGACCTGCACCTAAAATTAATATGTTCATAAAGATATAGGGTTTGTTGTAATAAGTGTAGTAGAGTTAACTTTCTATTTCTTTTTCCCAGGCCTTAATAAATTCCTCATCAAGTTGATTCAGCAATTTGGCTTCTTTGAAATTCAATTTCGGATATTCACCTTTCAACTCTTCCTTCGCTCTTTCTATTGTGCTTTCGTAAGAAGTTGCAAAAAGATATATTTCCTTATCTGTCAAATCCACCGTTTCAATAAAAGTATTTATCAAGCGGGGTGCAATGTACCACCAGATAGGGAAGCCTATTATTATCTTTTTGTAATTATCTAAATTCAAAGGAATATTCTTAATTCCTGGTCTGCAAGAGGTGTCATGTTGTTCCTTATAAGTTCTTGATGATTCATTGTATCCATCAAGATCTTGCGACGTATAAGGAATATCCGGATTTATTTCGAGTATATCTGCATTAACCGACCTTGCAATGTAAAGGGCTGCTTTTCTTGTATGTCCTGTTTGAGAAAAATAGACTATAAGAGGTTTCATAATATTTATCTTATGAAATGTGTCCTAAGATTATTTGTGAGTTCGGGTATTCCAAGATCCTTGTCCCCAAGTCTTATACTTTTAATTAAAAATGCCATCGACTTACCTAAGTTTTGCATCGTCTGCAACCCCTCTAAATCTTTTTCAACATCTTCAGATGTAAATCCATGTACCTCGTTCCAATATGTACTGGATGCTACAGGCATTCCTGTCATTGTAAAATATTTGTTAATATCATCAAATGCAGAAGTGCTGCCTGCTCTTCTTGATGATACCACGGTTGCACCTACTTTCATCGTTTTTGGGAAAAGTGTGCTGAAGAATAACCTGTCCAAGAAAGATATCAACGTACCGTTAGCATGAGCATAATAAACAGGAGTCCCTATTATCAAGCCGTCTGCTTCCTTAAATTTAGGAGCTGTTTCATTCACAAGATCATTGAAAACGCATTTACCTGTTTGTTGACATTTGTAACATCCAATACAGCCTCTTATATCTTTATTGCCAACTATAAGTGTTTCAGTCTCTATTCCTTGGGATTCAAGTGTGTCAGCTACTTCTTTCAGAGCACGTGCCGTACAACCCTTCGGGTGTGGACTTCCATTTATTATTAATACTTTCATTTTTATGTCCTTAATTCTTTATGATAAAATCCTATTTAAAGGCACATGGTTTGGGCATCCTATAATAGAGATATCCCAAACCTTGTTGGCAAAAGCAGCTTCTATTTTACAAATGAAGGCAAGGGATTAGGTCCTTCCTCAAGTGGTCCGACTACAGGATGCGGAATATATGGCTCATCAAGATATTTCATTTCTTCGTCCGTCAATTCCACGTTAACAGATTTAATGGCATCAGCAAAATGATGTGGTTTTGTGGCACCTACAATCGGAGCTGTTACTCCTTTCTTGAAGAGCCATGCTAAAGCTACCTCGGTCATGGTTATTCCACGTTGTTTGGCAACTTCTGCGACTCTTTCCACAATCTTCATATCGTTCTCCATTGCATGGTCATATTTGGCATGCTGGGTCTTGTCAGTCTCGCTTCGTTTGCTGTCACTGTTCCAGGTCGGCCGAGTAAGGTGTCCGCTTGCCAATGGAGAATATGGAATTAGGGAAACATTCATTTGTTTGCAGATTGGAATAAGTTCCCTTTCATCTTCACGATAGAGCATATTGTAATGGTCTTGCATCGTTGAAAAAGGAGTCAGACCGTTTCTTTCGGCAACCATCTGCATATTATAAAACTGATAGCCGTACATTGCGGAAGCTCCGATTGCCCTTACTTTTCCCTCTTTAACAAGCTTGTCAAGAGCAGTCATTGTTTCTTCAATAGGAGTCTCATAGTCGAAACGGTGTATCTGATAAAGATCCAAATAATCTGTTCCAAGTCTTTTTAAGGTTCCTTCAATCTCCCTGGCAATAGCCTGAGCTTGTAGTTTACCTTCATTAAAATAAACCTTTGAGGCAATAACAACGTCTTCACGCTTCACGCCAAGATCTTTGAGTGCCTTCCCAACAAATTCCTCGCTGCTTCCTCTTGCATAGCAATTGGCTGTATCAAGGAAATTCACCCCATTATCAAGGGCATATTTTATCATCTCTGTTGTCTTGTCCTGATCAAGTGTCCATAATTGAAAATCATCGTATGGCTTGCCGTATGACATACAGCCGACACAAATACGAGAAACCTTGATCCCGGTGTTACCTAATTCTGTGTATTTCATTTTATTTCATTTTTATATCTGTTTTATATCTGTTCAAAATTATAGAGGGAGTTATCCCGAATTTATTTTTAAAGGAAGTTGTGAAATGAGAACGGTTCTTGAATCCAACTTTGTTCATTATAGAAGTGAGGTTTCCCTTGCCTTCAACAATTAACTCGTATGCTGCCTCCAAACGCCTGTTGATTATCCATTTTTCCGGACTTATGTCACTTATAAGAGCAAAATCTCTTTTAAAAGAAGCAAGAGAACGACCCGTATAGTTTGCCATTTCAGGTAAAGTCAGGTCATACATATAGTTCGTATGAAGAAAATCCAGGATATCAATCTTCCAGTCTTCTGTAAAATCAAACAATATTGGATAAAATCTTTCGTCTGTTGTAAGCAAAGTTTGAACCGCCTCCCTCATCTTTAATTTCATGATTGGTGCCGGAGGTTCCGACTCCGATTCCAAATAGGGTATCATAGAGAGGAAGAGGCTCCTTATGGATGGGATATCGGAAAGAAGGATACTACTGGAAGGAAACCCATTCATTATTTTTTTCTTCTTGCAGACCTTGTTTCCAAGTTCTTGAAAATATTCCTTCAGAAAGTCTCTTTTGAATACAAAAGTTATACATCTGAATTCTTCATCTTCAAGAGGATACTTCCGTATTTTTATTCTATGATCCCGTCGTAGAAAAATACTTTGACCGGAACTTACCGTCAGTTCCTTATCTCCGTCAAAAACGGTCATTTCTCCCGTTACCACATGTTTAAGATGGTGGTCAGGAAGTTTGTCTACATAATGACTTTCTCCTCTCTTGACACAGATGAAGAACACATCCGAGATATTGATTATGTTCTTGTCTGACCACATCAGAACTCATATTCGTATCCCAATGATTTCTCCATGTCAAAAACTTCACCTGCAACCTTTATAAGCTTTTCCTGGTGGTAATCGCTGTTAATGAAAGCAAGCCAGTCTTCCTTAGTCTTGAAATCGCCTGTCAGGACAAGGGCATCCTGTTGAGTGTACCAATTGAGGTTTCTTCCCACGGCTAGATTTGATACCTGGGGGACATATTTGTCAATGGCCCTCATCACTTCGAGTCTTTCATTGATTTTTGCCTCATCCACACCTTCTTTGATGACGCCAACAAACACATGTTTAATCATTTTCAGTCTTGTTTTATTATATAATGATAGATTACTTGGCATAATGAATTCTGCCTTTTTTCATATCTTCGGCAGAACGGGGAGGTTTGTTTTCTGCTGGATATCCCATTGCCATGACACACTCCACCTCATATCTTGACGGGATACCCAATAGTTCGCAGATTTCCCTGCTGGCAGAATTTCTCTGACCGTCACGCAGATGTATCTGGTTCCAACAGGCACCTACTCCATGTTCCTGGGCTGCAAGCATCAGGTAGGCAGCCGCCACAGAAGTATCTTCTACCCATAGTTCACCTTTTGTAGTGTCGGCCATAACAACCACTGCTGCTGTTGCATTCCTAACAGATGGGGCACCTATTGCCTTACAGTCTGCAAGTTTCCTTAAGGTTTCCTTGTCTTCAACCACAACGAATTCCACCGGATTCTGACCATAACTTGAGGGTGCAAGAGCAGCTATTGTAAGTATGCTGTCCATGGTTTCCCGGCTTATAGGTCTGTCTGTGTAACTTCTTATCGAACGGCGGTCCTGTGCTATTTGCAGCAACGGATCGTCCTGTGCGGAAATTTCATTTGTTCTGCTACAAGAAAAATTCATGGCTATTAATATTAACAAGATGAGTTTCTTCATTTTGTATTAAATTTTTACTTTGCAAAATTGGAAATAATATTTTAATTTTAATTTGCTGTACGGCTCAAAGAAATTTGTTTTAATGCCATTAATAATTTTTAACACTTTGAAAAAATCATCAGCGGGTCATCGTTTTACCTTACATTTTGCGATTTTGTCTAATATAAATTTTATTTTGCTCGTAAAACTTCATCAATGCAAGCCAAGGCATTCAATGCCCTCGGATAACCAATATAGGGAATCAGTTGGGTGACTACAGCAATCAATATTTCCCTGCCGTTACCAACATTGACATTACCTTTTATATGGCCTTTTACCTGGGATTCACATCCTCCAAGTGATATCAGGAAAGTGAAGGTGATCAGTTCTCTCATCTTCATGTCAAGGCCTTCTCTTGTCTGGAAATCTCCGAAACAGTTATCTGCGAGGAATTTTTGAATATGACTTTCATCCTTAGGAACATTGTTTTCATCTACTGTTCCTTTCCCGAAAATGCTGTCTATCAATTCAAGACCTTTTGTGTATCTTGTTTCCCTGTCAGTTGTAGCATTGGGTTCAAGCGGAAGGCTGATATCCCTTTTTGTCAGTTCATCGTTTGTTGCAATCAGGAATGGTAGTACAACTGCTATACCTACATATGCCACACTCTGATATACCAGTTCCTTTATCTCTATAGGCTGAACGTCATTCAGTAACGCCGCCCCGAGAATAGCCCTATATTCATCAATGGCATTCTTTGCAATAGTTGAGGCAAGCGTAACCATGATTCTTGGTTTGAGTTCCAATTCCGGTGATGCTTCCAAAACCTCATCGAAAGCAAAATTGCCGAAAATTCCTAACAAATCGGGATCTGTGGCTGTCAAAGCACCGTTAAGACCAGGGAACCATACATCATGGTTCTTCATGGCTTTTTCTGTAAGTTCGATATTTTTCATTTTTATTAATTATTTAAAGTCAGTCACAAAGTTACAAAGGTATTAATAAAA
>JAFLTO010000037.1 GCA_022510425.1 Muribaculaceae bacterium | reverse complement strand
AAATCCGGTCACTTTTCAATATAGAACAGACCTCTTTCCCGGCAGCGGAAGAAAAGCAGTTCGAGGAACTCGTGCAAAATTATGGAGGAAAGAGAGACAGAGGTTTTTTGACCAAGGCAGAAAAACAACTCCGGGGTGAGATTTCAGGATTCAGAGGGATGATAGGAGCAAATCTTGTCCCCATCCGCAAGTCCACTACCGGGATGGCAGAATACAATCCTCAGAAAGATGCCATCTATATGCCCGACCAGAAACAGTTCCCGGAATATGAGGAATATGTCAGAGAGCTAATAAGGATGGCGGTAAGTGCCACAGGTCACAGGGAACGTCTCTCGAGGGAAGGAATGGTAATGAACGGTGGCCGAGCCCCGTCAGAAGATTCCGTAAGGTATGAAAGACTTGTGACAGAACTTGCTACCGGAATAAAGTTGGCAGACTATGGACTTCCTGCCAGGATATCTGACGAAAATATCGGAATGGTTGAATACTGGAACCGTGAGCTGAAAGAGAATCCATGTCTGATTGACGCTGTTGAGAGCGATGTCAATAATGCACTCGATGTTATCCGAAAGGCAGAGAAAGGAGAAAAGATAGAGTTTGCCAATTCACGGAACAGGCAGGAGACAAGGGATCTTCAAAAGAAAAACGGACCTAATGTATCCGTAACTGACGCTCTCATTATGACTGACATTCTCCGTCACGGAGGAATGGGAGTTTCAGAAAGAAACTTCCGGTCACAGGCCGAACACCTTGAATTCATGGACAAATTTGATTTGGGCTTCTATAACCAGCAGATCCGGGAGTCTATTGCAACTGCAAAATCAACCGATGATCCGGAGGTTATGAACATTGCCTACACAGAGGCTTCGACAGCCGCTTCAAAGATAAGCCAGATCTGTACCGAATTATTGCCAAAAGACTGGGAACTGAAAGGTTCCCATATAATTGCAAGTCAGATATCGGAGGGAGTTGACCGCAGAAGCAAGGAAATGACAGTAGTGATTGATAAAAACACAAAGATTGCGGATGTCATTCTTCCCGGCGGAGCTTTGAGCGGTGGCAATGTCGATATCCCCGTACAAGGGAAACAGCCTTTTTATATCACTCCCGATGAAGTGATGTCGGAGCAAGAGAGGACAGAATGTAATGCGAGGGTTTTGTCTAACAACATTCCAGGTTTCAACAAAGATAAAATCGCTACGGCACTATTGGCTCAGGGAGCATCCTATGTAAGGTTCTTCAATAAGGACGGATTCCTGAAATATAATCCTGATGATTCATATTTCGAAGACAAGGAGGTTTTCGGAGCCAAATTACAAGGCAAGGACCTTGCCAAGACAACCACTTACGATGTGAGCGAAGCAGTGAACCGTGCAACCGAGATGCAGTTTGACAGGATCCAGATGGTAAGGGATGACAACAATGGATGGGCTATGTATCTGAAACCGATGAACGAACCCGGATTTGCAATTACTCCCGACAAGGGTGATATCAACCGTTTCTTTTCTACTGTGAAGCAGAACCAGTCAGAGGCAGACGCTGTAAGGAACGAGTTGGCTCAGAAATATTATGCCATGGCCAAGGCCAATCCTTCAATGAAGTCAGACCTGTTCGGCAGTGTGCCCGAAGGGATAGACCCATTGAGGATTAAGAGAGTCAATGTCTTCAAGACAAAGGATAACAAGATACTATGTGTGCCGGTGATAGATGGAATTCCGAAAGTGCAGCCAAGAGAAGTGACTAAGGAACAATGGCAAAGGATGTGGATAACCGATGATGTCAGCCAATACAAGACAAACCTTGCAGCAACTCTATTTGCAAATATACTCCGTCAACAGGTTCAGACTGAAAACACGGAAAGGAACAACAATATAGAGGTAGCCAAATCGGAACCTGAAGTTGCCCACAACTTTGAGGGGTTAAAGCAGTATGAGGAATTGAAAGACAAATATGAAGACTCCACACTTATGCTGAAAGTTGGTGAAAGTTACGAGACTTATGGCAGAGACGCTGTAAGGGTCGGTGACATTCTTGGCATAGCCCTCAAAGAGATGATGCCGCCTGAAAAATTAGAGAAGATGAATTTTCTATCCATGACGGTAGATGAATATAACAGCCATCTGCCGAAACTTAAGGAAGCAGGTCTGACAATAGCTGTACAGGATTTCAAGGAACCTAAGACTGAAATGGCAATGGAACAAGCAATGTCGGAAGAAAACAGCCAAAGATCCGGATTTAAAAGATAAAATAAATTTAGTACCTAATCCTAACTGTAAATAAAAATGGCAAGCAGTTCGCAACAATATGTCGATCAATATGCTGAATATGCCATGGAGCAAATGAGGCTTTATGGTATTCCGGCATCTGTGACTTTGGCTCAAGGTATTCTTGAAAGTGCCAACGGGAAAAGCCGTCTGGCACAGAACGAGAACAATCATTTCGGTATCAAGGCGACTCAATCCTGGATCAACAATGGAGGCAGATATGGTCTCTATACAGACGACAAACCTAACGAGAAGTTCTGCAGTTATGATTCGGTAGCCGATTCATATGCACATCATTCACTGTTCCTCAAAGAAAATTCACGTTATGCATCCTGTTTTGCTCTTTCTGCCGACGATTACAAAGGATGGGCATGGGGATTGGACAAAGCCGGATATGCCACCTCAGGCAAATATGCTCCTTCACTGATTTCTGTGATAGAAAAAATGGATCTTGCAAAATACGACAAGATAGTAATGAAAGAGATGGCTGCCAAAGGTCTTAAACCGGGTCAAGGCCAAGCTGCATCTTATGGAGGTGCGGTAGTTTCTTCCGATTATGCCTTCCCATTGAAGAAGAATGAATTCATGCTGGTAACATCTCCTTTCGGTCTTAGGCAGGATCCCTGTAACCCGAAACATGAACAGATGCACAAAGGCATCGATATCAAATGTAACAATGAACCATTGTTGGCAACCGAAAAGAACGGTAAGGTAATCGCTGTCCATGAGAATACCAATACTCCCGGAGGAAAGTCGGTTACCATACAATATGAAAGAGAGGACGGCACAAAGATGCAGGTCTATTACGCACATCTTTCATCGGTAGGTGTAAAGGTTGGGGAAACAGTAAATGGCGGCCAGCAGATAGGAATATCAGGCAATACCGGAACCAGGACTACCGGACCCCATCTTCACTTAGGAATTAAGCAGATTGATGCCGATGGTAAAGCCAGGGATATAGATCCGGCAATTTATCTTGCCGACATAGCTACCAAAGGGAATATCAATATAAAGGCCATGCATAATGGTACTGACATTCTTGAAAAATATAAGGTAGAGAATCCGGAATCTCAGACTCAGGATAGAGAGATAACAAACGACCTTGACTTATCCCTTACTCCGGAAGACTGGATGAAAAAGCTTCTCTCATCTGAAGATGGAGGTGTCGGAATGTCAGGAATGAGTGCAGATCCAATAATGGATATGGTCATAACAATGTTCACTTCACTTATGGCACTTGCAACTACAATCGACAATAAATCAGAGGAAGAAAAGATGTCCATAGCTACAGAATCTGCCCTAAATAGATCAATTGATCTTACAGCATTGGTGCCTTCTATGAAGGAATGTTATCTGACTATGAGCGAAGGTTCATTGCCGGTATTACATACCAATGACGGTAAGGAAAACTTGTCGATACAACTGACAACAAATGATATGAACCGGTTGAATCTTGCACTTTCTGACGGTTCTCTTGATGAAACCCAGAAACAGCAGAGAGTTTCATCGGTTATCGGCAATATGATTGTGAATGCAAAGATGTCCCAGACCTATCAGCAGGGAATGTCAGAGGGTCAGGAGCAGAGCATGCAATTGAAATAAGTTCTAATCCACTAATAAACAACAAAGATGTTAAAAGTAAATTCAAAAGTGAATGGAGTGGTAGCAGGAGCAGCCTCCTTGCGTACCGCTAAGGACGGTAAATCCTATGTGAGTTTTAACCTTAGAGTCAATGTTCCGGGTTCAAGGAACAACATGCCCGGGCAAGAAATCCTGGTATCAGTATCAAAAGAAGGTACTCAAGATGAAACTCAAAGTTTTTCAGCCGGTAAACGGGTTGAAATTGAAGGAATCCTGACTTTCAGAAAGAACGGGGATAATCTATATTTCAACCTCAGAGCCACTAATATAGACTTCAATCCGGAAGAGACAAAAGACAGAATTGAAGGGACACTCGAGTTCAAGGGTACACTTGGTAACAGAGTTGAAGAAAAGACGGATAAGAAAGGGAACCAATTCATTATCTTTTCTGCTTTCTCGACAGACAAAGTTGGGGAAGAATTCCAGTTTACCTGGGTACGTTTTATCAGATTCAACGCACAGAGAGAAGTCTTCATGTTGCCTAAGTCAAAGATACAGGCCACCGGACAGTTGGAAGTGTCTTCCTACAATGGCAGTGTCAGTCTCGATTGTCGGTGTGATTCAGTGGGGTTATGGGAAAAGAAACTGCCGTTTGCTCCGGCTGACGACGAAGAAGCTCCTTATTGAGTATGGCATATCGTAAATTCAATAATGACGGGCCTTCAGCTGAAGAAAAGGCTCTTGACCGCTTCGCTGATCTGATGATTGAGAAGATTAAATCCTTGCAGAAGGATTGGGAGAAGCCCTGGTTCAGCGAGAATATGCTGAAATGGCCGAAGAATCTTAGCGGTCGAAAGTACAATGGAATGAATGCCATAGGTCTGATGTTATTAAGTGAGCAGAAAAAATATGAGCTGCCCGTGTTCTGTACATTCCAAAGAGTTGTAGGTCTCAATTACGATGCAGATAAGAAACCTTTGGTAGATAAGGAGGGCAAGAATCTTCCGACTGTGACTGTAAACAAGGGAGAGAAATCTTTTCCGGTCTTCATCACTACTTTTACCTGTGTCAATAAAGACAGCAGAGCGAAAATTCCTTATGACGATTACAAGAAACTGTCTAATGAAGAAAAACAGGACTATAACGTCTATCCCAAGCTGAATGTCTATAATGTTTTCAATGTAGACCAGACGAACATTAAGGAGGCTCGACCTGAATTGTATGCCAAGCTTCAGGAACAGAATCAGCTTCAGAAAGCCAAGGTGGATAATGGAGATGTCTTTTCTTTCCCGGCTGTTGATGAAATGATTGCCAAGAATGCCTGGGTTTGTCCCATTCGTCCGATTAAACAGGATGAAGCCTATTATAGTCCTTCAAGAGATGTGATAGTGGTTCCGGAGAAGAATCAGTTTATTGATGGAGAAAGTTACTATGGCACGACTTTCCACGAAATGATTCATTCTACCGGCCATACTGCCAGACTAAACCGTTTGGAACCGGGATCCGGCTTTGGTTCCGATTCATACGCCCGTGAAGAATTGGTAGCAGAGTTAGGAGCCGCCCTTACTTGTTCCTGCTATGGAATAGTTAAGAATGTCAAGGGAGACAGTGCAGCCTATCTGAAATCTTGGCTGGACCATCTACAAAAGGAACCTGACTTTATCAAATCCACACTCCAGGATGTAAAAAAGGCAACAGCCATGGTAACCGGTCGTATCGATAGAGTTCAGGAACAGATAGATACCTATCAGTCAGTTGTTGGTAATGAGAAGGAATTCCCTGATATGTATGATATGGATATGGACGGTAACACAGTTGAAGTGGCTCATTCCGAGTTACAACCTTTTGAACAGGTAGAAGAAGAGAATATGCCGTTCAAAGGCAGAGGAAGATAAATATTTGTAATGAAAGAGTAGATTTTTTTCATATCATAAGTGTTTGGTTAGATGTTAGAACGACAGACTCCCTCCTGAGCCTGCCGTTTCTTCTTTTCCCCTTACTTTTATAATAAATGATTTATTTGTTAAAAACCATCCTTATTTATTGAAGACTACATTAAAATAGAGTAATTTTGCCAATAACAAAATTAGTTTGAAATATGGCCAGTATTATACTTTGGATTATCTCTGTATCAATTTTAATAGGTATTGTACAAGGTTCTAAAATCTTGTTGAAATATCTTCCTTCCAAGTGTCTCAAAATAAAAGAAGTAGACCACGAAAAAGTAGATAAAGTATATACCTGGGCGATAGGAATAATTGGAGGTTTAATTATTATAGGGACTGTATTTGGAAGTTCGGAAAGGTTTTCCTATGGTTATTTGATTGTAAGAAGAATAATTCCTTTTGTAATAAGCTGGGTAGTCTTAACCATGTTAGCTATTATATGTTTAGCAATTGAAGCTTATTTCACAAGAAAGTACTATATGAGAAAACATGGTATGGATAAGGAAGATTATGGCATTATGCTTAAAAACCGGAGAAAGGAATTAACTTTATACATGGAGAATAATTATGGACAACCTTCAGGTGTTGTTGATTTCATAAATGATTCTCCATATGGGATGGAATATTGTTTGGCCTTTTTTTTTCATGATAAAAGAAGTTTGATAATGGTGAAGGATGATAAGATAATGGATACAATACCCTATGTAAATATTATTAAATATTATCCCGATAAAAAATCAAGATTAATTAAAAGAGCCACATCAAGGACAAAAACTAAAACATATTTTTTTGGATTAGGAAGCATCTTTTTCGGTGCAGGAAGTAGATCAAAATCCAAAACGATTTATAATGAGGCTGTATATGAATATACGTATTATATTACTTTAGTTTTAAAGTCATCTCAAGAATTCCCTCACTATTCTATGTGTATTGGTACAGACGAAAAAAAATTTCAATATATTCGAAGCCTTTTGGATAATGTAAGGGAACTAAAATTAACAGACATCCCACAGCCAGATACTCAACTAAAGTATCCTGTTGTTGATATTCCAGAGATAGAAATGTAAGAAAATTTCAAATCCTATTAATGGAAGGAGTAAGAATAGGTTCCGGAGATATAATTGTTGTTGACCGTGCACTCGAACCCAGAGATGGAGACATCGTGGTAACTTGAACAAATAGAGAATTAACACTGAAATATATCGATTTAAGCAAAAAAGACACAGGCATTGTATGTCTAAGACCTGATAATGACAGATACGAACCTATCTACATGCATGAAGGGGATGAACTGATTGTTTGGGGTGTGGTAAGCAGTGTAATCAAACGATTCCGTTGAAATTCTACCAATCTTTCATCCAAAAAGAACCAATAATTGATTTATATAATGACTGAAGAAATATTAGATATAGATAACCGTCTTCTTCATAACGATAATGCGGAATGTCAATGTGAAGGATGTACTAAGAAAAAAGACCTGTATGTAAGAATTATCGATGTCGATAGGTTTGTGGATAATCTTAATGATTGGAATTAAATTTAATTAAAAAGAAAATTAAAAAATTATGATTGTAAAACAATTAATAGAAAAAATAATTACTGAAATAAAGGATAAAAGGAATAATAATCAAACCTTTGAATCATTTATTTCAGAAAGGATTGGAAATTATATTGAGGATGTCAGAAAAATTGAAGACCTCGAGTTCCCTTTTAATAAAGAGAAAGTAGTGAATAAAATTATTGAAGCAAAGGAGGTTATAGATGGGGCTTTAAGAGAATATTCCAGAGCTAATTTGATCAAAAGCATTGAATATATCAAAGAATATGTAAATAATAATAATGATAATCTTCTTACTTGGGAAATATCTAAGGATATTATATTAGATCAATATTGGTTCAGGATGAGAAAACAAGAAGATAATCATCCCGTGTTTCCGGCTGACCAGATGTTCCATATTCCTTTTCAATTACGCACAAAAGTAAATACACAAAGATATTCCCTTCCTGGTTATCCTTGTCTTTATGTTAGTCGTTCAATTTGGGGATGCTGGGAGGAAATGCATGAACCTAAGTTATCAGAATTTTGTGTTTCTTGTTTAAAAGTGGTTAGTAATTTTACAGTATTAGACTTAAGAATTCCTAGGCTAAATGATATTTTAAAAGATAAAGTAGAGAGTACCTTTTGTACTCTTCCTTTTGTAATTGCAAGCTCGGTACCGGTGTTATTGCCAAATGATAATTTTAAACCTGAATATATTATTCCTCAATTACTAATGTTAGCACTAGTGGATAATATAAATATAGTAGGTTGTTCTTATACATCAACACTAAGAAATGATTTTTTCAAATGGGATTTAAGACTTTTGGATAATATAGCATTACCTGTGCAGTGTGTTCCTACAAAAGAGGATAAAAATGAATTTTGTAGTAAATTAACCTCTTATTTTACTATCTCTGATGGGACAAATTATGAATATGAAGCAATAAGGGAACCGTTTTCCACAATATTTTTGAAGATTATGGAAAAAGATGGGCATTGTAGAGATACTGGCCTTGAATATCCAAATTCTTATTTTGGCCAAATGGAAGAAAGATTAAAAGCAAATTCTAATCATTTTAAACATTTGGATCCTACTAAGAAGGAAATAAATAATTAATAAAGACACGGATTCTATTATCAATATAGATTAATAGAAATCTTTTTTAAGCTATCTTAGGTGAACAGGATACTCATAGTAGGAAGTCCGGGAGCCGGGAAAAGTACCTTTGCCAAGGAATTGGCAAAGAGAACCGGAATACCTTTATACCATCTCGATCTGATATGGTTTCATGATAATGGGGACATGGAATCAAGAGAAATCTTTGATAAAAAGCTCCAAGAAATATTGGAAACTGAAAGATGGATTGTAGACGGTTATTATCCCAGGACTATACAAGACCGTCTCAAATTTGCAGATACTGTATTCTTCTTTGACCTTCCGGAAGATGTCTGTCTTGAAGGAGCGAACCAAAGATTGGGTAAAAAGAGAGATGACAATCCTGTCTATGAAACAGAATTGAATGAGAGTTTAAAGGAAAGAATATTGACATTCAGGATATTCAATACACCATACATCGAAGATTTATTAGATGATTTTGAGGGTAAAATCATTAGGTTTCATTCCAGAGAAGAGATAGAAAACTGGCTCAGGAAAGATGGGAAAGTATGACGACATAATCAATCTGCCACATCATGTGAGCGATTACCATAAGCCTATGCCTATGGCAAACCGGGCTGCACAGTTTGCTCCATTTGCAGCCTTATCCGGATATGAAGATGCAATTTACGAAACATCAAGACTCACGGAAGCCTTCAAAGAATTGTCAGATGATGAGAAGAATCTGTTATCCCGAAAGCTTAATTATGCCATAGAAAATCTTTCTCTAACTGAGATTACCTACTTTGTTCCGGACAACACCAAAGCCGGTGGCTCTTATAAAAGTGTCACTGGAAGGATAAAAAAGTGGGATGAATATGATAATACTCTTGTTTTGAGAGATGGCAAAATCATTCGGATTGACCTCATTTCTGAAATCAACATCAAGGATAGCAATATAGAATTTTAGGTGTTATTTACCGTTACGACGGAGGTGTTCCTCGTAATCATACTCGTTCAGAGATGGTTTCCAATATCGAGGTTTCCGTCTTGATTTATGTTTCCTTTTGCGTAAACCCAGTAAGCCGGCAACATACCAGCCCATTGCAAAGAATAGAATAATATCCATAAATATACAGTTTATGGAGTCCCACATTTCTATGGAACTCCTGTGTTAAACAATATCAGTTCAGTCATTCTCTATTTCAAATTCATAGATATAGCAATAAGCATCCTCATTCTCTTGCTCCCATTTTTCATGGAGAGCATTTATATCTTCAATAGAATTTATCTCGACATCATAATGTTTTCTGAACCACTTTGAAAGTGATTCCATTGAATAAAAATATTCTGTTTCATAGTCCTCTTCCGGGGTGCATAAATCCACTTTATATCTTTCCGGAAAGTAACTCCTGAATTCATCATTAGTGATGTAAAGAGCCATTCCGGGTTCCTCGCATATGTAGTAATATCCTAAAGAAGGATACTTTTCTATGATTAAATCCATTACCTCATTACAGGGACTCCAAGCGGTTTCAGTATTGAAATTGAGCTGACAATCGTCTTTCAATTCCAGACTTTCCCAACTGC
>JAFLTO010000036.1 GCA_022510425.1 Muribaculaceae bacterium | reverse complement strand
CAAGACTGATAAAAATCTTGATAGAGAACTTTCGGAAGAATTAAAGAAAGCTGGATATGATGTCACCAGACTTTCTACTAATCTATTATCCACTCATACCTCATCCCTTAAACCTTATCCCTTTAAAACCAATCGAAGGTTAGTTTTAATAACAGGACATCGACGCGAAAACTTCGGTGTAGGATTCATCTCAATGTGTAAGGCAATAAAGAGTTTGGCTGAAAAATATCCTGAAGTGGATTTTGTCTATCCTATGCATCTTAATCCGAATGTCCGAAAACCAATTCATGAAGTTTTCGGAGAAGACCTTTCGGTTTATCCAAACCTTTTTTTCATAGGGCCGCTCGAATATCTTTCGTTCGTCTTCTTGATGGAAAAAGCTTATATAGTTCTTACAGATAGTGGAGGTATTCAAGAAGAAGCTCCGGGACTCGGTAAACCCGTGCTCGTTATGAGAGATACAACTGAACGACCTGAAGCTCTCAAAGCAGGTACGGTCAAACTCGTTGGAACAGACTACAATAAAATTGTTGATGAAGTCTCAAGACTCCTCCAAGATAAGGAATATTACGATAGAATGTCTAAAGCCGTGAATCCATATGGCGATGGATTGGCATGTAAAAGAATAATTAATTTCTTAATTTAAACGATGAAAGAAAATAATCTAAAAATATTATTAATTGATACTTCATATCCTATCAATTCTAGAAATCATAGAATTATTGATTCATTAAAACATGAATTTGGTGAAGAAAATGTGAGATATGCAACCTGGAACAGGAATGAGATTAAAATAAATGAACTCGATATTCAGAATTTCTTTTTTAATAAAAAAGCTACACTTGGTAACAAATTTCAAAAATTAAAAGAACTTTTTGCTTTTAGAAAATTCATAAAAAATAGTATTAATGTCTTTAATCCTAATGTTATTATAGCTTCTCACTGGGATAGTCTTATATTATCAAATAAGTATAAAAAGAGTGGATCTCTATTAATTTATGAAAATCTTGATATTCCTACCGGTAATATAATAATTAGAAAAGTAATAAAAACTTTAGAAAAAAGAGCCTTAAAAAGAGTTGATGCCATTGTATATGCCTCTAGATTTTTTCAACCGTTATACGAAGATTTTAAAGGTAATCAGATAATATTAGAAAACTATGTTTCAGATAATATAGCAAATTATAAAACTAATAATCAAAAAGATCAATCAAATTATTTAACTATCACTTATAATGGTACTGTTAGATATCCTGAAACTTTTATAAATATATTTAATGCAATTGGTAATTTAGATTTCGTTAAATTAAAAGTTTATGGTTATTTGGTTGGTAAAGATGGTGAAAAGATTTATGAAAGTGCAAAAAAATTTTCTAATATAGAATTTTATGGTGGATATAATTATAAAGAAATTCCTGAAATATATTACCAAACAGATTTAATTTGGGCTGTATATCCATCTGATGACTATAATGTTAAGTATGCTATTTCAAATAAATTCCATGAATCTATATATTTTGAGGTTCCTGGAATTTTTGCAGCTAACACTAAACTAGGAGAGATGGTTAATTCTTTAGACATAGGTATAGAAGTTGATGCTTATAATGTTGAAAAAATTAGAGACACAATTAAAGACTTAAGTAAAAATAAATTAGAATATCTATTAAAATTTAAAGAAAATATAAAAAAATATAAAGTTGATAAAGAAGTTTTATGGTCACGAAATGTTGTAAAACTTATTAATTATATAAAGGATAGTATAAAGTAGTGTTTAATATTGACTAACTTTTACAATGAAAACAGTGTTATTTATTTTCCCAAGAAATATTTTTCCAATAATTGGAGGTGATCAAATAAGAGCAGCTCAATTTCTTAAGTTACTTATATTACGATATAAAGTATTTGTATTATATCTTAGTAATAAAAAAGAAAAAGATGATTATTTAAAAAAATATATTCCCGAATTATTAGGTTCGAAGTGTATTGAAACGAAAATTTCTGGTTGTATTCTTAGAATGTTTAAAACTTTAATTAATCATCTTCCCTTCCAAGTAAATTATTATTCTAGTAAAGACCTCCGGAAATATCTAATTGAAAATTATACTCATTACGATATAATTTTTTCAGGAAATCCAAGAGTATCTAAGGATATTTTAAATTTAGATACTTATAAAGTAGTTGACTTTGTTGATGCAGCGTCAATGAATTGCTATAATGCGAAAAAAAGATCACGGGGGTTAAAAAGGGTATTTTATACCATAGAATATTATTTAATGAGAAATTATGAGATATTATTATTGAATAAATTTGATAGATGTTCTATAATTTCAAAAGTAGATAAACAGTTTATAGATCATTATGAACAATCTTTACATAGTAAATAATTACGTTGAAATTCCATCTAATATGGAATTAAATATTGGAGGTACTTCTGATTATATTACATTTGTAGGAAAAATGGATTATGAACCTAATATATTAGCAGTAGAATACTTTGTTAAACATATTTTCATTAATCTATTGACTGAATTCCCAAATTTACAATTTAACATTGTTGGTGCTAAGCCATCTAAATCTGTTTATAAGTTAACTAAATACAATAATGTTGTTGTAACTGGATTCGTAGATTCTTTACTTCCATATTGGATAAATTCCAAAATAATAGTTGCCCCAATGTTAACAGGATCAGGAATTCAAAATAAAATTTTGCAAGCCATGGCTCATCAATGTTGTGTAATGACTACTTCAATTGGTGCTGAAGGATTAGATCCAAATTGTGGTTTAACAATTTGTAATTCTATTAGTGAATGGATTAAAACGATAACCATTCTTCTAAATAATAAAGACACACGTATTACTTGTGGGAAAATAGCTCGTAAATATATTATTGATAATATGTCAAAAGAAATTGTTGAAAAGCAATTTTCAAAATTTTTAAATTATTAATATGGAAATAAAAGAATTCTTAGAAAATTTTGTAAATCAGTTTGAAGAAACTGATCCGTCATTAATAAAACCTGAAACTATATTCCGGGATTTAGAAGAATGGGGTTCTATGTCGGTTCTTTCTATCATTGCAATGGCTGATGAAGAATATGGCGTAGAATTAGAACCTGAAGATTTCAAAAAAGCTCAGACTGTTCAAGATCTTTTTGAAATCATCAAATCAAAGAAAGGTTGATGGATAATTATAATCCGTTTACTCTTAAAGGTAAAACAATCCTTGTTACCGGTGCCTCTTCTGGAATCGGTCGCTCCATTGTAGTGGAATGTTCCAAGATGGGTGCAAACTTGGTTATAACAGGGAGGAATGCCGATAAGTTGAACCAAACTTTTTCTTTACTTATAAGCAGAAACCATATTTCGATTATTGCCGATTTAACCACTGAAGAAGGAATCGAAAGAATAAGCAGTGAATGCCCTCAACTTGATGGTATCGTTCATTGTGCCGGTGTAGGAGACAGGACTCTTCTCAAGATGGTTCGTCAAAAGGATCTTGAAAGAGTTATGAAATCCAATTTCGAAGCACCCGTTCTTCTACAAAGAGCTTTACTAAAAAAGAAGAAGGTCAAAAACGAAGCCTCGATTGTTTTCATGGCTTCCCGTGCGCCTTTTGCTCCAACTGCCGGGAACGGTATATATGCTGCCTCTAAAGGAGCTCTAATTGCTTATGCAAAAGTATTAGGATTGGAACTTGCACCACAAAAAATTCGAGTCAACTGTATTTGTCCTGCCATGGTATGGACTGAACTTGTTGAAAGAGATGCAAAAATTACAGGTGTAGACTATCATGAAAAGGAAAAGGAATACCCGCTTGGCCGATATGGAAAACCAGAAGATATAGCGTATCTTACTGTTTATCTTTTATCCAATGCTGCGGAGTGGATAACTGGGTCCTGCTTTGATGCAACTGGAGGAGGAGAATTCACTTTAAAAGCGTAAACAGTTTACTTAAATTTATAGAAAAATGGCATTTATAAAGGCAATCTCTTACGTTTTGCCCGATAAAATAGTGTCCAACGAGGAACTTGTTAAGGAATTCCCTGAATGGACCGTCGATAAGATTGCGAATAAAGTCGGGGTTAATAATCGTCATATAGTTAAAGAAAATGAAACTGCAACCAATCTTGCAATTAAAGCGGCTGAAAAGTTATTTGAAGACCATCCTGAAATCAAAAAGGAGGACATTGACTTCATCATTCTTTGTACCCAAAGCCCGGATTATTTCCTACCAACTTCCGCTTGTATCATTCAAGATAAGTTAGGCTTGCCAACTTCTTGTGGTGCATTCGATTTCAATCTCGGTTGCTCAGGGTATATTTATGGTCTCGCTATTGCAAAGGGTCTTATTGCCGGGGGTATAGCAACAAATATATTACTGTTGACTGCTGAAACTTACACCAAACACCTTCATCCAAAAGATAAAGGCAATAGAACAATTTTTGGGGACGCTGCAACTGCAACAATAGTTTCAACAGAAGGTTGGGCTGAAATTGAAGATTTTTCTCTTGGAACCGATGGCCGTGGTGCTGAAAACCTTATAGTGAAAACAGGAGGAATGCGCAATCCTGAAAAAGTCAATGATCTTGAATTCGATGAAAATGGAAATCCAATCTCTTCGGACTATCTTTTTATGAATGGTGCCAAGATTTTCACTTTCACTCAAAAGAATGTACCATTGGTTGTAAAAGATTGTCTAGAAAAAAATCATCTTTCGATGGAAGATATAAATTTAGTCATCTTTCATCAAGCCAACAGTTATATGCTGGAGTTTCTTCGTAACAAGATGAAAATACCCAAGGAGAAATTCTTCATCAATATGGCTGAAATAGGTAATACTGTTTCAAATTCTATTCCTATCGCACTCGCAGATGCTAAATTACAGGGACTCATTCCTGCTAATTTCACATCTCAAAACTCGCAAACCAATGCTTTCAACATACTCTTGACTGGTTTCGGTGTTGGTTATTCCTGGGGTGCTTGTATTCTTAAAGTAAATTCTTGATGGAATTTCAAGTAAAAAAGACAACTGAACTTTCCAAAGAAGAAATTAATCAAATTAATTCTCTCTTTAAGGAAGTTTTCGATAAAGAAAGATCTGAAGAGGAATTCCTCAATCAAAGCGTTCAAAATCCTTTGGGTTATTCTTATCATTCTTTGATGATTGAAGATAACAAAATTGTTGGTTTGAATTCCTATGTTCCTTCCTTTTATCTTGTGACCGGTCAAAAACTTCTATTCGCCAACAGCACCGATTCCATGGTGTCAAAACATTATCGCGATTTCTTCAATTTCAAGAAGATGGTTGACTTGGCTTATAAGGAGATGGCTAAAGATGATGTCAAATTTGTTTATGGTTATCCCAACGACAATTCCTTTCCTGTCCTCACCAAGTCGAAACTGATGAAAGATATAGGAAAGATGTATACTTATTGCTTGCCTATTCATATTGGTGGCGTTAAACCGGTTATGGCATTTTTAAATCCTTTGAGTGAGATAGGATGTAGAATTTTCGTTTTCTTATGTTCTGTCTTTGCCTCCTCTAAAGTAGATAACTACTTTATTGAAAAACAGGCTGATTCATATAACATAACAAGATATCAAAGAGGGGATGGGGAATATCAGATTATAAATATAGATGATTTCACTTTATTTTATAAAATAAAAAATCATGAAGGAGTGAGAACGGCTTTCATCATTGACATTTCAAAAAAATCTCCTGAATCTTTTAATAAATCAGTTAAATATCTTATTAAAAAGCATAAAAAAGAATTCGATTTAATATTGTATCCGGGTTATCTCAAATTCAATAATACAGGATTGATCAAACTTCCTAAAAAGTTTGAACCAAAGAATTTCAATTTCACAGGAAAGGCTCTTGACAAAAACTTACCTAATGAAATTTGGGATATAAATAATTGGGATACGAATCTCTCCAATTACGATTTGATATAATAATGAACATACTTACTTTTGATGTCGAGGAATGGTTTCATCTCCTCGACAATTCTTCTACACGCTCTGAAGAGCAATGGAAAAAATTTGAGGTCCGAATCCACAAGAATATTGAACGCATTTTCAAGATACTTGAAGATACCAATACCAAGGCAACATTTTTCATTATCGGTTGGATTGCCAAGACTTATCCTGAAGTTGTGAAAGAAATAGCATCAAAATATGAAATCGGCTCACATACAATGAGCCATCAATTGGTTTGGCAACAATCCCCGGATGAATTCAAATCAGATGTCGAGTCTTCTATCAAACTGCTTCAAGATATAACAGGTCAGCAAATTAAATATTTCAGAGCACCCGGTTTCTCAATCCGTAAATCTGAAGCCTGGGCTTTCGAGATCCTTCATGACCTTGGAATTGAAATAGATTGTTCAGTCTTTCCTGCTCATCATGCTCATGGTGGATTCCCGGAATATGGGGAAGGGCTACCAAAGATTATTGAAGTAAACGGTAAAACAATAAAGGAATTTCCTATCAGTTGCCGTGAGATGGGTGGTTCTCATATCATTTACCAGGGAGGTGGATATTTCCGTCTTTTCCCATATTATCTAATCAAGAGATGGGCCCGGAAAGACAGGAATTACCTGGTTTCATACATTCATCCTCGGGATCTTGACCCGGGACAGCCGGTTATTGCCGATCTTCCTATTGCACGTCGTTTCAAAAGTTATGTCGGCCTTGAAACCGCTGAAAAAAAACTCCGACAATTCCTCACTGATTTCAAATTTACTGATATCGGTACTGCAAACCAATCATATGATTGGAATTCAGCTCCAATAATAAAATTATAATTATTTATAGGTTTATTGATAAAGTAACTGAATTTAAATTTAATATAAGAAAGGGCTCCCCGAAAATGACAATATATTCCACACACCAATCCCTCAGTCATTTTCCCGGACCCTTATTCAAAAAAGGTGTCTTGCGATGCCTGTTTTTACTATTTTATATTAATGCAAAATCTTTATGTTCCAGTCTGAGCTCATAAATATTAAAGCTGAATCTTTATCAAGACTTAGCGATAGTTGCCTATGGCTGAAGAATAAGGAAAAAGCACTTTACGCTCTTTATGAAGAATGTAAATCTCCTGATAATGTCAAGCTCATAGAGGATTTAATCCAAAGATTTACTATTATTCGTGAAGAGGAAAGAAACGAGGCTTATTGGGCTATTACAGAACAAATTAAAAGGGTGTATATTCCTCATGAAACCTTAGTAATAGCGATGACTAAAGGTGGAGATGCCGATAGTTCTCAAAAAGTTATACATGAATTGAAGTCTTTTCTTGAAGCTGAAAAAATTTTCCATTACAAACAACTCAATCATTTTAATCTTTCTCCAAAAAATCACAAAAAATACAAGTGCTTTATTTTGGTAGATGAATTTATGGGTTCGGGTAAAACCGTGGTTTCCCGTTATAATGAAATAAAAAAGATTTTCCCTGATTTAGACTCCATTCATTTTTTTATGATAGCTGCTATGGATCTGGCAATGGAGAATGTAAAAATGGCCGTTAAAGATATCTCCATCTATTCTCATTATGTTTTGAAACAAGGTATAAACTGTCATTATAGTGAACCTCTTTTAACAAATAATATAAATACCATGCTTGCGCATGAGGCATGTCTTTCTTCTCAAATAGGATCTAAGGAATTAAAGGATTATAGTTTGGGTTATAACAATGCTCAGGCCTTGGTGGCTTTTGGTGATTATAATCTGCCTAATTCGGTTTTCCCGGTATTTTGGTGGCCTAATGATGATTTCAATAGAAAGACTTTATTTACAAGATATGAGCCGGGGTTTCACTAAAAAAATTGCTGATGATATCTTAAGGGATATTCTTAACTCTAACAAGGGAATCTTTGCTTTCCAGATTCCGGGGAAATATAAGGTTAGGGTGGAAGATTTATTCAATTTTATATATGAAAAAAGTAATTGGATTGATTATTCTGAGGGGATGCTCACTATAAAACCTTCTGCGAAAGAGGCAGTGAGAGTGGCTGTGAATCCGAGACGAAAAATTACCGGCCAAGAGTTGAACAGATTAAACATTCCATTTAGCTTCGTGGGGGATCAAATTGATATTGATGATTTCTATTGCCCGAAGAAAATACTAAAACAAAGGAATAAAAGGAATTAGCATCACATGTGTGGAGTCTACACTGAATTTGAGGCTAACTTTAGCCTTGCGATAAAACTAAAGTTTGTATCGCTGATATGCAAGCAGAGCTTGCATATCTGATTTAAGTTTTCTATTTTCTTCAAATTCAGCTTGGGCTGAATTTGAAGAAAATCTCAACTTAAATCAAAGCTCGCGTAGAGCAAGTAATTCCTTTTATTCTTTTTGTTTTGTCTACTTTTTGACTTTTTACAATATGCAACCTGTTGGCGACTGGATTACTTTTTTACTTTCAAAGGGTTGGTCTTATTTGGAGATGGAACCTCTGATCCTTTATGTTGAAAAGTTAAATCAAAGAAATCTGCCCATAATTTTCGATTTTGATCATCTTTGTCTCCTTTTAGGTATCAATAATAATACTCTTTCTTCTATTATAAATTCTCCGAAAAGTTATTATCGTAATTTTGCTTTAAAAAAGAGGTCGGGTGGAAAAAGGGAGATCTCGGTACCATATCCGGCTCTTTTATATATTCAAAGATGGATCTATAATAATATTCTGTTAAAGATTCCTGTAAGCCCTTATTCCCATGGATTCAGAAAAAATCGTTCCATAGTAACCAATGCTTACTGGCATGTGAAGCAGGAATGCCTTTTTAAAATAGATGTACAGGATTTTTTCCCTTCAATTGAAATTAACAGGGTTATTGCTATTTTTAAAGAAGTAGGATATAGTTATAAAGTTAGTTTTTATTTGGCAGCTTTGTGTTGTGTAGATGGTCATCTTCCGCAAGGAGCTCCTACAAGTCCATATCTCAGTAATCTTGTATGCCGCCCTTTAGATTATCGTTTGATTAAGTTAGCAAAGAAATTTGAATTTCATTACACTCGCTATGCCGATGATCTTACTTTCTCCGGAGGAAGAATTGACTGGTGGTTCTTACAGACTGTCTATAAGATAGTAAATGAAGAGGGGTTTGAAATTAATGAAGGTAAAACCAAAATTTATTCGGGTCATGGCAGAAGGATTGTAACCGGAATTTGTGTCAACGAAAAATTAAGTGTACCTCGAGAATTCAAGAAGAAGATAAAGCAGGAAATATACTATATTAAGAAATATGGACTTCTTGATCATTTACAGAAAACTAAATCTAAGGAACTGAAATATTGTCAGAAGCTTTTAGGACGCATATGTTTTTGGTTGCAGGTTGAACCCAAAAATAAATTTGCTATTCAAGCCAAATATCATATGCTTCATCTTATTCGCTCTGGCTTTAAAGATATATAAAAGAATCGGAACCCCTCCCCAGGCTCCGATTCTTGCTTTATCTCTGTCTCATTAAGGACCCTACTGATGACTGCTACTGTATTGCCCTTTAGGTCCATACTGTCGCGTCGTGAATATACTACTGCGTAGCAGTAATACGTACCTTTAGAGACACTGTTAGATCGCTCAACACTCTACACTCTAAAACCTGTGACATAGGAGGTTAAACCCTTCCATAGTAACACCATTTTCAACTCCACCTTTCATCTCGTTAAACTCAGACTTAACACTCCGGTTCCCTTCCATCCCCATTCTACCACCTCCGCGGTTAAGTCCACACTTAACAACCTGACTCCCATCCCTTCCCATATCCTACCTGCGCCGAAGCTCAAACTTAACAACCCACATCCCTAATCCCTTTATCCCCTATCCTTCATCCCTCATATCCAATACACCACCCGCCGTTAAGCTCAAACTTAACATGCACCTTCCAATCTCTCATTCACCATCATGCCTTACCACGTCGTTAAGCTCAAACTTAACAAGATTAAATTTGTTATTGTTATAATTTACCCATCTTTGTTAATTTTGCACTTAACACTAAAAATCTTTTGAAATGACCAAATCTGAAATAGAAAAAATTGTTACCGATTATACAAATGAAATCCATAATCAATTACTTGAACAAATAACAGATTTCCTTGAAAGCAAAAAAATTTCTCAGGCTGAATATGCAAGGATACTCGGTTGCT
>JAFLTO010000035.1 GCA_022510425.1 Muribaculaceae bacterium | reverse complement strand
CTTCTATCACCAAACTATTCTTATTCCCTTCAAAGAATTCTTCCTCTGATATAATTTCCAAAATTAAAATTGACCTCTCCATTCGTAAACCCCGTAAAAACGGCTCCTGGAAGATAATCAGATACTCCCCACAAAATTCCACCGAAGGGCAATCTCTCCTCCTCGCTTTCAACGGCCCCGGTTACTCCGATGTCGGTGCACTGCTCCTCGTGCCTAAACTCCAATCCATCCAGGTTTTCTTCAAATCAAACCCCAATCCAACATCCCTCGCAAAACCCGACAAGATCTGTATCCATTTCCTTTTCGACAATTTTATCACATTCATGCGTGCCAAATACTCAACTCTATTCAGCGACATATGCTTCCACAATCTCTTCAATTCAAACTCTTCCGACGATATCAGAGCCTGTAACAGTTCAAACCCCGTTACCCTTTCCGCACTTTTTGAGTTCCCGGCCCTTCAGAAGGATTTTCCCAGGGAAATAATAGACCATATATTCTGTCTGAAACACGACCCTCTCAAAATCCATTCCCTCTGGAAGATTGAACAACAAAATTTCCCCGATGATGATCCCGACCTGCATTTCCTCCCATATGCAATCTCTCTCAACAATCCCGATTTCAAAGGCATCGGTTGTCTGCGGATTCGAAACGGTTTCGACCGTATTTCCGTCGTTCACATCACTCCATATTCATATCAAAGAAAATTAAGAAGACAAGCTCCCTTCCTCCTGACTCTTTTCGCACATTTCCTCGAAACTACATTCCCCGACCATCTCTCCTCATTCCAAATATCCTTCCTCTAACCCCCTTATTACCTTTAGCCCTTATCCCAATCCTTTCAGGATAGTTCTACGAAATTCTGCCAGTTCCAACGGCCCATGCAACCCATCTTGAAGCTACGAGCCACCCTCCCCCCGTTTAAATTTTTATAGCCTCTATAAACCCTGGTAATATCAGAGTTTAAGAACTATGTGGCGGAAATTTGGGCTGTTTACTTTCAGAGTATCAGAGAATGCTTTCAAAGACACAAGGGCAGCATTAGCTATCTAATCTTCAGCCAAGAAATAAGGAAGTCTGTTCTTATCAAGCTTTTGGCTAAAATCTTTCGATGAGATAGTCCCGAGAAATAAGGACGCATAAGATCTTTCATTTCTTAAACCGCTCTATTATGTTTTTCTTCACATTCTTTATGATTACAAGAAAAATCCAGCTTCCTTACCTTATACGGATACCTAATTATCCTAAATATTCCCTTAAGTTCTTGGATTTTTGACCTCTTAGTCTTTTAACGGCCTTTTCTTTGATTTGCCGTACTCGTTCTTTTGTGAGATCGAATTTATCACCAATTTCTTCGAAAGACATTTCTACACAACCAATTCCATAATACATTTTTAGTATTTCGCGTTCTCTATCATATAATTGATTCAAAGATTCTTCTATCTCCAATCTTAAATCTTCTAATCTTATAATTTTATCAACATTATAAGAGTCTTTACAACAAAAATCATTTATTCTTATTGGATTAATATTAAGATTAATTATTTCATCAACTAATTCTAAATTATTAAGATAGTAACCTAAACTGTCTATTGATATATAAGAATATTTAAATCCACATAATTCATGAATTCTTTCTACTGAGATATTCTTTAATTCAGATAATAATTCTTCGGAGGGTATTATTTCATAATATAAATTCCAGTGGTCAATCAATTTTTTAATCCTATTTAAATCCTGTAATACATTTATAGGAATCTTTATTTGATCACTATAATTTTCAATTGCATTAATAATAGCACTCCTAATCCTATAACCAGCATAACTGGTAAATTTATATCCTCGTGATTCATCATATTTCTCTGCCGCTCTTATTAATCCTAAAATTCCTTCACTAATTAAATCATTAAGATTGAGGCCAAGATTTTGATATTTTTTAGCTATCTTTATTACCAATGGAATGAAGGAGAGAACTAAATCATTTCTTGATTTTACATTTCCTTTTCTAATTAATTTAGTTAATTCAATCTCTTTTGGAGCGGAAATTGTTTTATATTTTCTTATCTCTTTCTGAAAAATTTTAAATGATAATTCATCTAATTCCCAAAGATTCTGTTCTTTAAGAATTTTTTCAAGTGATTCAAAATCTATTTGAAATTTTTTATTAATCATTATAGTCTAAAATTCTCTACCTCTTTACACATAATCCAATTTTAAACTAACAAATCTGAATGACTTTTAAGTAAAATTTAAACTAATATTTCAAAATATTAAAATCTTTCCTATTTGGCAATTAATATTATAGGTTCACCCAAAGCAGATGAAATTCCTGCTATAGTATTAGTGGTTAAATTATGTCTGCCTGTTAGCCATTTGGAAATTTCAGATTCACGTTTCCCCATTTTAGCAGCTAATTCCTTTTGTGTCATTCCTTTTCTTTTAAGTATGCTGTCAATACGGTCTGCAATCTCAAAAGAGAGATTGAATTCCGCCCTCGTCTTATCAGAAACTTTCGACAGACATTCCCTGAATATAGGATTTGTTTTCATAATTCAAAAGTTTTATTGTCAATGCCAAATCCCACTTATAGAAATGCCTGACCTTCATTCCGTGGGTTCAGGCATTTTTATTGGCTCTTATTCCACGTTTAATTCTATTTCAGCAATTTTCTACCATTTGTACCGGATTCCAATACTGACATCTGATGAATGGCAATTTGATTGAGTTTTATCAAGCGTTCAGACTGTGTCATACCCTGTTCGATAAACACGGCATTGAGATTTTCCATATTGGAAAGGCAGATCAATTCATTTATAGTGGAATAATCCCTTATATTACCTTTTAAAGATGGATTCTCATCCCTCCATTGCTTTGCCGTTTTCCCAAAGAGAGCTATATTCAAAACATCAGCTTCATTCGCATAGATAACACTCGTCTGAGCCGGAGTTATTTCCTTAGGAATAAGATTCTCTTTTATAGCATAGGTATGGATCAGATAATTTATTTTGGATAATTCTCTTTTTGCCGTCCAACCTAATATTTTTTGTTCCTCCTCTTTTAAACGCTGATATTCCTTTACTAACAATAACTGGAACTTAGGGCTTATCCACATTCCAAAGTGATAAGCAATATCCCTATGAGCATAAGTACCACCATAACGGCCTGCCTTTGACTTTATTCCTATTGCGTTTGTTCTCTCTATCCAATTCTTGACGGATAAGACGAAATTATTGCTTCCGGCTGCATTTTTAATTGTACCGAATTCGGTACAATTAAAATCAGGATTATAAAGAATCTCCCATTCTCCAAGATATTCAAGAGTACTTTTAAGGCTTAACCATCTGAATATGATATGTTCCTGCATTTGGCTTCGAGCCATGTCTGTGAGGCTAATATAATCTTCTTCATTATATTTTACTATAGTAATATCAGTATTCTGAACATTAATCTTGGCCATGTTTTATAGGAATTTGAATTCAATCGCAAATTTACAACTTTTCAATGAGATAAAATTAAAGGTTAACAATACCATAATAAAAGAAATTATGCGTATCATGACAATCAGTCTATTTTAACGGTTTCTCCAAAGTTTTGCAGGATAAAAAGAAAGAACAATATGAGATAAATTGGACGTTTCATCAATAAATTATTTAAGGATTCCGGAGGAAACTCCTGTTTGTTTTTGAGCTTCATTCCCTCGTTGGATCTTCTTGCCAAATCCAAAAGTATATGTGGCTGAAATCTTAAACCAGAACTGCTGACCCGGGCTATAATATTGTTGGTATGAATCATACCATTGAGATATCAATGTTACTTCCTCAGATTTTTTGCTCTTATTAAAGAAATTTCTTAAAAGTATTCTTAAATTCCAATCAGAATTTGCCCAACCGGCTTGAACGAAATACATACTCTGCTCTTTTTTCCATTGCCCGGACATCGAATTACTTGTCGTAGCATAAGGGGACCTAAACCAAGTCCCGAAATAAAAATCTTTTAAATAGTAGATAATATCTAATTCAAAATTGATTGAGTTCTTCGTCCAGTTGTATGGTAAGCCGTTATGCAAAAGAATATCTTGTAAGGTTACACCTATTTGTAAGTTACCATCTAATAAAGAGGTATATACCCATAATCCGAATTGTGATCTTGAAAATTTGCCTGCGGGTTGAATTATCGTCCTGAGTATTCCATTTTCTGTGGGTTCATAATCATAGGCATACCTGTCAACAACTGTCCAACCATTATAGTAAGCTGAAAAGCGGAATTTGTTATTCGGTATGAAGACATAAGAAACTCCATAGTCATAACTTGTTTCAGGATAAAGATAAGGGTTACCGGTATAACTGAAAAGCGGATTGGAATGAATTATAACTTCGCTTCGTGATGCAGCATCAGCATTCCATCTTGAATAATGAAAGGCTGCATTTATTGAATTCTTTCTGTTAAAGGAATATCTTAAAGAAAGATCAGCCCAGGGAAAGAATGTATTTTCAGTAATCCCGTTATATGTTGAACGGTCCCATGAATAGCCCAGTCCGCCATAAACATAATATTTATCTTTTGTCAATCCGTAGGAAACTCCCGGATAAATCCTGTATGTCGTTGCCTTACCTTTATATTCAGCTGTGCCGGAGTAATCGGTGATATTGGAAGTCACATAAGCCGGAAATGTAATATTCAATATACTTCCCGGTCTGAAAGAATGGGAATAGTTGGCTGTGATTTTAGCCTGGTTTGAATTATCATTGGCTATATTAAGGAACTGATTGTTCCCATCCACTATGTAATCGGAGTACTGATCTGTATGAGAAAATGAATAAAGTGGGCTTATTGTAAGAGTGTTCTTATCATTGAATATAAAATTCCAGTTACCGTTGTAAACGAAAGACTTTACATCGTTTCTTTTAACATTGGCATAAGGAGAAGAAGAAAAGATATCAGGTTGATAAAAGACATGCCCGGTTTCATAATCCTTTGGTGTTTTATCGAAATTGCCGGAAAGATTATTACTTATTGTAATTTTATCTGACTTATATGTAGCCCTGAAGGTGGTCCAAAATAAGTTGTTTCTATACTTTGCATCGTCATATTCCGAGACTCTTTCAAATTCCCTTATTTCTCCATTTTCCTGGGGAAGCCTAAAAATCTCCTTCTCGTTCATTCCCTTGTCGGTGACATTTGCATAATAGCCTCCGACAGATAAGTCATAGGTCATCCTTTTATATTGAAACTTTAAATAACCTGTTAATTCTCCTGAATTATAAATGAAATTTTCATCGGCATATCCCTTTACATATCCTCCATATTCGTACTGTGCCATGATGAAATTAACAACATAAACGTTACCATGGAATCGGGGATCCGAAGGGTATTCATAAAACTCTACCTTGCGCACGTCCTGCATCCGCATTCCTGTCAGATCTGAAGAAGTTGCGGGAAGGTAATCTATATAGATGTTCACTTTCTGACCGGAAATTGTTTCTATCCCTCCACTACCTGTAGATCTCAGCTGAGGTATAGCCATACGTTGAAGCAATTCCAGGCCTGTCTGGGAAGAATTTTTTTGTCTGGTATTGGGGATATAGACCGAACGGTCTGAATATAAGAAAGCGTTGTCACCCTCCACTTGTACTGTCTTCAAGACAATAGGAAGTTCCTCCATTATAATAGTTCCCAAGGAAAAATTATAACATTTTTTGTAAAATGGTTTATACCCCATGCAAGTGATTTTGACAATGACACCGGATTTGTCGCAGGGAATATTGAAATAACCCATTTCATTGGTTATACCGTATGTCAACACAACAGAATCCTTTGGTTCCATAACCAAGACTGTGGCAGCCTCAATTGGTTCATTATCTTTCCCTATGACCCTGCCTGTATAGCAGAACTTCCCATGTTGCAGTGCTTCAACATAATAAGTGTTTTTAGATTTAACTACAGTTACCGGATTTAGTCCTATCGCCTGACGCAAGGCATCATAGGGATTATCTGTATGAATCTTTGAACTGGTTTTGTAATTTTCAAGCTCGTTATAAATAAAATTAATATCTAAATCAGGATGTTCCATTGCTATTTCCCTTATAGCATGTGAAAGAGGTGTGGAATTAAATTTATATGAAAATGTCTCGGCATTAACCGCTAAAACAGTGACTAATACCATAATAAGTGAAATTATACGTATCATGGCAATCAGTCTATTTTAATGGTTTCACTCTCTATTGTAAGATGGATCTGTTCAAAATTATTAAGACTTTCTACAATCTCCTGTATGGTGGAAGCCTGGTTCCATCTGAAGTATAGACGGAGCGATCTGGCATTCTCACTATTAAATTCAGTTTTATAGCCATAAAAATCACCAATCTGCTTCATTATAACTTCCAAGGGTTCGTTGTCAAAAATAACTGTCTCGAAAGATTGTATGGGAGAGTCTGAAGTAGTCTTGATACTGTCTTCCCGGTTTGTTATGATTTCTTTTGTGGCTGCGACTTCTTTTTCAGAAGTTACATTCTCTTTGTTATTCAATGAACTCACACTTATCCCTATAATGGCAGCAACAGCAGTGATCGAAATGATTGCGACAGTCACGCTTGCGGCTATTTTCCGGGAGAAAAATGCCGATAACCTTAAAACCGAGGACTTCTTTTTATAATAATTATTGTCTTTGAATTTGTCCCATTCTACATCAATATCAGGAGTCGAGATAGGTTGCAGGCTTGACTTCGTTTTGTCAAGCAAGTCAAAGATTTCCTTTGTTTCGGCATCCCGCAACATTTCTTCTATTTCTTCAGAAGAATATTTTTCAGGATTATTCATGGCGTCAAGGAGCCGGTCTGTCTTATCCATTTTTAGAAAGATTTTTTCGTAAAACATCTATTGCATGACGTAAATGCTTATAGACTGCCACGGTACTTATTCCGAGAGCCTCTGCTATCTCCTGATAACTCTTGCTTTCAGCAAATCTCATATTGACAACCTTACGGCATGATTCGTTTAAATCTTTTGCGACTGTTCTTTGAATCAGACCAATGGTTTTTTCATCAGGCCATTCCTCACTTAAAATCTCCTCCTCATCAATAGAGTAAATTTCTTTAAGACGGTCTTTCACCGACTGGTTTCGGATATGTTTCAGACACCGGTTCCGAACAGCTGTCAATAAATAAGCCTCTGCGACATCTGTCTTCCCGGATACAAGCAATGCTTCGAAGACATCGTGCACTATGTCTTTGGAAACATTTTCATCACGCAATATAAGCACTGCAAGCCGATACATCGACGCGTAATGAGCCCGGAACAGATTTTCTATGTCGTTAATCTTCGTCATCCAAATATAAGACCCCTAAGTGCCGAAAAAACTAACCTCTAAAATGAAAAAATTTCAACAAAATTGCACTTTATAATTTTATACTCAATTGTTCATGTTTTTTAGGAGGCTGTATCTTCTATTTTAATATCACAATTTATTGGAACCCTTATTTTAAGAATCCCGGTGACGTTATATTCGCCTCCATAATTTTCGCCTATTAATATGGCCTCAAAAGGTACAACTAATTCGCTGAAGGTTAATACATAGTAATACCTTGTGGTTTTCCAAGGGTCGAAATTTAGAGTAAAAGGAACGTTCCCGTTTATAGGATTAAACGATGTTGTTTCTCCGAAAACGGTTTTTATTATATTGGTTTCTGTCTTACTCCATGCATCATTTTCATAATTCGGAACTGGGACTTCACATTCCAAGCCTTCTAATAAGTTTTCCATTTCACCAGTTTGAAATTCTGCCTTTCCTTGATCTAAATAAGGATAGAAGGTCATGGGGATTATCTGGTCACTGTTATTTTCAAAACTCTCTTTATATTCCGAACCCAAGACATCCTTTATTTCTTTTTTACTGAAATCATATTCTATGGAATAGAATTCAAGAGTGTCATAAGGATCGGGATCTGGTTCTTCATTAAATCCGGGCTCTTCACTGTTACATGAAATTAAACCAATTGAAAAACCAAACATACACAAAATCAAAGATTTAATCTTTTTCATATTCTATTATTCTTAAGTCTATATCTTCTTTATCATCAATTTTCTTCATATATAAGACCCCTAAAGGTCGAAAAAACTAACCTCTCAAATGAAAAAAAAATTTCACCAAAATTACACTTTATGTTATTTCGGGGTTCAATTGGGGGGACAAAATTTAAGCCTCTAAGTGGAATTATAATTGAATTTCAAAATATTATATTAAAATCCGTTCATTTTAGATGGGTGAATAACCCTTTTTAGGCGTTAAATATTAAAACAATTTCTCCGTTCTTACGTTAAAATTTTGTAGGTTGTAAAATAATTCTTAAATTTGTGACTGAAACAAGGGTAGTTTCCCCTAAAGTAAATACTTCGATTGCGTAAGCAACGATTTTAGGGATCGGCAGTAGCCGGTTGGAAAAGGCGGATTTATTCCGCTATTTTCATTTATAGCTCATTAATCTTATTAAGGAGAAAATCTTCTATATTTATATATTGGACTCCATTATCATCTGTCCAAGGTATTATGTCATCTTTTACAATAACAATCTTTGCATAAGAGTCCTTAATCCGGTTTAGAGAATTTATTTCTTGTACTCTCTTTGATTCTTCTGCAACGGTCAATGCCGATTGGATATAATATTTTCTGTCAGTTTTATGAACAATAAAATCCACTTCCAACTGACTTCTGACTTTCTTTCCTTCTGTGTTGGTATAATTGTATTCAACCACACCAACATCAACATTAAATCCTCTTGCAGTTAGTTCATTGAACAGGACATTTTCCATAATGTGATTTTCTTCCTGCTGTCTGAAATTAAGTCTTGCGTTTCTTAATCCCACATCTGTAAAATAATACTTTAACGGGGTATCTATATAGGAACGTCCTTTTATATCATATCTATATGATCTTTCCAAAACAAAGGCATCTATGAAGCAATCCAAATAGTTGGATATTGTTTCATTCTTTACCTTGATCCCTTTTTCTGAAATAAAGGTATTGGCAATCCTTGTAGGATTACTTAAAGAACCAACTGAAGAGGCTACTGTATTGAGTAATTCATCAAGAGTCTCTTTATTTGCTTTAAGATTATTCCGTTCTATGATATCTTTAATATATACCAACGAAAAAAGGTCTTTAAGATATTTTGATTTTTCTTCAATTGTTTCTTTTTGTAATATTTTAGGCATTCCTCCGAAAGTAAAAAACTCTCTCCATGCATGTCTTTTGTCTCCCGGAAAATAGGGATAAAACTCATCATAGGTAAGTGGTGAAATATGAATTTCCTGTCCTCTGTCTCTAAAAGTGGTAAGTATATCAGAAGATAGCATTTTTGAATTGCTACCGGTGACATAAATATCAACATTGGGCAGCTTATTAAGGCCATTCAAAACATCAACAAATGTAATGAGATCTCCTTTCCCTTTTGGCAAATAGGGATTTTCAAGTGGTTCTACCATTTGTATCTCATCAATGAGAAGGAAGTAAGTCTTATTTATTTCAGTGACTCTTTCCCTGAAATATTTACCCAATTCCAATGGATTTCGGTAGCGGATATTAATATCATCTTCCAAAGAAAGCGAGATTATCTGTTCGGGTGCGACCTGTTCTTTTTCTAAATATTCACGGAATAGGACATTCAATAAGAATGACTTTCCACATCTGCGAATACCGGTTATAATTTTTATTACACCGTTTTCACGGCTTCTAATCAGTTGCTCTAAATATCTGCTTCGTTCTATTTTCATAATCTATCGGTAAAAATTGCGGCTATCCGCATTTTTTACCGCTAAGGTACGATTATTTTTTTTAAGTCAAAAGTAATTTCTTTTTTTTCTTTCCTTGCCTTTCCAATTTATAAGTCAACGAAGATAGGGCAAAAAAAAGACTTTACCATAACTTCAATGATTGGTGGTGTTGAAATTCTATCAATATTTCAACAAGTGAGATCTATATTATCATCATTCATGGTAACCTTTTAATATCGCACTTGAAACATTGTCAATATTTCAAGCACATTTCCTCGAAACTACATTCCCGGACCACCTCTCCTCATTCCAAATATCCTTCCTCTAATCCCCTCATCCCTTATAGCAGTTTTCACAGCCCTCCCATACTATCCTCCAAAGCTATGCACCATGCACCATGCAATATGCACTCAACAAAAAAATGCAATTTTTTTGTTCCAATGTGCAAAGATAACATCCCCCTTCTTTCCTTTACCCCTAACTTTGCCCCGTGAAAGAATAAGACCCTTTCTCGAAAGCTTTTCAAAAGTGAACGGTCTAAAGTTTACAAAAGTCAATTTCTTTAAACTTTAAACTTTAAACTTTAAACTTTGATTAAGCCCACAAGTCTGACAAACCATACTGTGATCGATGCGGTTACGCAAGCCTCCGGTCCTCTGGAAACCTCTCGGTGTGGAAGCCGTACACCTTCAAAAGGGTACTGCCATTCAGGA
>JAFLTO010000034.1 GCA_022510425.1 Muribaculaceae bacterium | reverse complement strand
CAAGACTGATAAAAATCTTGATAGAGAACTTTCGGAAGAATTAAAGAAAGCTGGATATGATGTCACCAGACTTTCTACTAATCTATTATCCACTCATACCTCATCCCTTAAACCTTATCCCTTTAAAGCTAATCGAAGGTTAGTTTTAATAACAGGACATCGTCGTGAAAACTTTGGTGAAGGGTTTATTTCGATGTGTAAGGCCATCAAGACTCTTTCTGAGAAATATCTGGAAGTAGATTTTGTATACCCGATGCATTTAAATCCCAACGTACGAAAACCGATTCATGAAGTGTTCGGCGAGGATCTTTCAGTTTATCCCAATCTCTTTTTTATTGAACCTCTCGAATATCTCTCTTTCGTGTTTCTTATGGAAAAGGCTTATTTAGTCCTTACCGACAGTGGTGGCATCCAAGAAGAAGCTCCGGGACTAGGTAAACCCGTACTCGTTATGCGTGATACCACTGAACGTCCCGAAGCATTAGAAGCAGGCACTGTTAAACTTGTAGGTACAGATTATGACAAAATCATTAAGGAAGTTTCCAAACTCCTTGATGAAGAAGTCTATTATGATAAAATGTCTATGGCAGTCAATCCCTATGGAGATGGTTATGCCAGTAATCGCATAATTGATTTTATAGACCAAAATTTATAAATATATATGAATATAGGAATTGTAACTACATGGTTCGAACGTGGGGCTGCTTATGTCTCTCGTCAATTCATGAACATTCTTAGTAAGACCGATAATGTTTTCATATATGCAAGAGGTGGTGAAAAATATGCCATTGGAGACCCAAAATGGGATTTACCCAATGTGTATTGGAGCAAAAGATCCAATGCCGATGTAAGAATTCATGGATCTATGTTCATAAATAAAAAAGAGTTCAAAAAATGGATAGATATTAATAAGATTGACATTATTTTATTTAATGAACAAGCATGGACCACTCCCTTAATTTGGTGTAATGAATGGAAAATTCCCACAATTGCATATGTTGACTATTATAAAGAAAATACTATTCCTTGGTTTAATATATATGATGCTGTTTTATGCAATACAAAAAGACATTCATTTGCATTCCGACATCATCCTCATCAGATATATTTAAAATGGGGAACTGATATAGATCTATATAAACCAAATATCAAAAAAAATAAAGAAATAACTTTTTTTAATTCAGCAGGGATGTCTCCTCTCAGGAAAGGGACAGACTTGGTAATTCAAGCTTTTTATAATATTGAAAATAGGAAAAACGCCAAATTATTGATTCACTCCCAGGTATCTCTATGCCAAAAAATGCCGAACCTTAAAAATATTATTAAGGAATTGACAGAAGAAGGTTCTCTAGAGATTATTGAAGGAACAATTACTGCACCCGGTTTATTTTATCGAGCAGATGTATATGTCTACCCTTCAAGATTAGATGGAATCGGTCTAACACTAATGGAAGCCGCTGCCAGTGGTTTAGCATGTATAACAGTAGATAATCCTCCTATGAATGAATTTATAAATAGTACATTTGGAGTTACTTGCCCGGTTGATTATCAATATTGTCGAAGTGACGCTTATTATTGGCCAATGTGTGTTTGTAACATAGATTCTTTGTCAAAAGCCATGAATGATGTGATTAATGGACATCTTGATATTGATCAAATGAAATTAAATGCAAGGAAGTATGCTGAAAATGAATTGAACTTTGATAAGAATATGCTACCACTTTCTAATATGATTAAAACTGTTAAATATCGTTCTGAAGGGAAGGAAGAGGCAAAAAACTTAATTTTGCAAAACGAAAACTCAAAAATCATAAGATTAAAGAAAAAGCTTTTATTTCTCTTTAAATTAGGGATTGTTTAATTCTATTTTATACATCTATTAGTTCATTTTGTAAAAATTTTTTCTATTTTGGCTGATAACTCTTTCAGACAGCAATTAAAATCCGGAGTATTTTATACCGCATTGGCGAAATACTCAGGGATTGTTGTTTCCTTGGGAGTCACGGCCGTTCTTTCCCGTCTTCTCACACCTGAAGATTTCGGTGTCATTGCGGTAGCCACCGTTATCATTGTTTTCTTCAGTGTGTTCAGTGACATGGGGCTTAGTTCGGCGATAGTACAGAAAAGAAATCTAACCACTGAAGATTATCGATCTCTCTTTTCTTATACAGTGTATACAGGGATTATACTTGCAGCGATATTCTTCGGGGCATCCTGGATAATAGCTGACATATACGATGACCGTCAATTGATACCTATTTGTCAGATTCTTTCAGCACAGATTCTTTTTCAGACCTGGAACATAGTACCTAATGGATTATTACTTCATGATAAACAATTCAAGTTTATAGGGATTAGAACATTTGTTATCCAGTTGATTCTTGCTGGGATATCAATTGGTGCTGCTTTTTTGGGGTTAGGTGTATATACCCTTCTTATTAATCCGGTTGGCGGTGCCCTTTTGGGATTCATTCTCAATTACATGAAACGTCCCTCAAAATTTGTCTTTAATCCCACGTTCATTTCAGTAAAAAAAGTAGCCGGCTATTCAGGATATACGTTTGCATTTTCATTGGTAAATTATTTTGTAAGGAATTTAGACAAATTATTGGTGGGAAAGGTTTTAGGATTGAATCTGTTGGGGTATTATGAAAAGTCATATCGACTGATGCTTTTACCGGTCCAGAATCTCACGTTTGTAATTACTCCTGTCTTACATCCCATTTTAGCAGATTTTCAAAATAATATAAAGGAACAGTGGAATAAATATGCCAAATTGCTTCGAATATTGGCTTTGGTGGGATTCCCTCTTTCCGCTTTTTTATATTTTTCTGCAAATGATTTGGTATTGATAATTTTCGGATCTCAATGGGTTCCATCTGTGCCGGTATTCCAAATTCTAAGTCTAACTTGTGGAATACAAATTGTAGGTTCAACGTCCGGTTCATTTTTTATGGCCACAAATAATACAAAACTTATGTTTTATTTATGTGTGGCGACCTCTATAATTTGGATTGGACTTTTATTTGTAGGAGTATACGGAATTAAAACGTTGGAAGGAGTAGCTTGGATGTTTACAGTTTCCGGATTCTTCGGACTATTGACTAATATTCCTGTTGCAAAAATTGTTGGTATAACAATATCGGATGTTTATAAACCATATCTTCCCGCTTTACTGCCGACTGCAATCTGTGCTGTGGCTCTTTGGCCGATATATCAATTTACAGATCTCTCTTTAGTTTTAGGATTGATCGTTAAAATAGGAATCTTTATGGCAGTACTTATTCCTTCTCTCCAACTCACAAAAACATTCGATGTAATTTCAGCTTGCAAAAATGTTCTCATCCGCTTCCATCTCCTCAAACTGGGTGTATAGCCCTCACCCCCTGGTATGTATGTTCTCCGAACACGAACCCCTTATCCACCTCCCTTATTTCCTAGTCTACCCTGCTCCCCCAGTACTCTCCAATTCTATTATCCAAAGCTATGCACCATTCACTATGCACTATGCACTTAGCCAAAAGATCCATGCACTATCCATTCTAACATTATGCTTATTATCATTGATACTTGTATTCTCCAAAACGACATCTTCCTTGACGGTGTAAAAATAGATACCCTTTGCACCTATGCACCCATAAGAGGAATAAAAGTGGCATTGCCCATGGTTGTGTTTAATGAAAAGGTTAACCATTATAGAGAAGATATTATAGAGAAATCCAAAAGTTTAATAACGGCTATTAAAAATTTTAGAAAGCTCTCTCAAAAATTAGGTTCTATATACCCTGAGGAAAACATTGATTCGGCGGAAGATTTGGTAAAAAAATATTCCGATTATTTAAGGAGCCGTTGTTCCACCCTCAATATAGATTTTTTACCATATCCAAAATCAAATATCCCCGAGCTTTTACAAAAAGACCTATTGGCCAAAAAACCATTTAAAAAAAAGGGAGTGGGTTATCGAGATGCTTTCATTTGGGATACAATCCTGGAGTCTTTAAAACCAACTGATAAAATTTTGGATGAGCCTCAAATCATATTCATAACTGAAAATACCACAGATTTTTATGATTCCGAGAAAAAGTGCTTGCATCCTGACCTAAAAGAAGAACTTGTCAAAAAAGGATTCCCAGAAGAATCAGTAGTGGTGAGTAAATCTATTGATGAGGTTATAAAAGAATACTTATCAACTAAACAGTCAGCCCTTGAGAAGGAGAAGGATAAGCTCAAGAAATTGCCATATATAGGGGAAACAGATCTTTATCAACAATTCGCTGATGATGCCGAAAATCAGTTAAGAAGTGATTTAGATGATAATGATAACTGGAACCTGATTAAATTAGGTTTCAACTCAGTTCTCGAGACTCCGGAATTAACCGACTTCCAACTTAAAGATATTGACATAACTGATATAAGACTACTCCCGGATAAAAGAATACTCATTAAACTTAAAGGAGTGGCGGAAACATACATCGAAGGCTTCGTTGACAAATCTGATTATTACCTCAACGATGGTTTTAAAGGAGAATGTGTAAGTGCTTCTGATTGGAATGATTACATGATGTCAGTTGATATCCAAAGAGAATTTTTAGTGCAAGCAAACATCATCACAAACCCCTATTTCTCCGAAATTCTCTCTTCAGATATTGATGTATCCTATCAATAAACCCAGCCACATAGCTTAAGCCCTAACAAAAGAAGCTCACGCTTTGCAAGCAAATAATGCTAAATGAAATTACCAATTGGACTTGAAAATCCAGTTTAATACCTCTTGCAATCTGAATATTAACCCTGCTCCAAAGATTGAACACTAATACTTCTTAATTAAAAAAACCTATAAGTATGGAACAAAAAGATTATGATAAATTCTTTGAAGAATATATAAAGACCTGCAACACCTCAGGTATAAGTTTAAAAAGTTATTGTAATAATAAAGGAAATGAAGGGGAAGAATTTCTAAAAAATTATTATCACTCTAAATATTTTATACATGATTGTAATAGAGTGTGCTCAGAAATATATTCAGCCCTTCTTTCTATGGAAAATCTTATGCCAAGTTATATTATTGGTGATCATAAAAATTTAACTGATGGCCAAATTAAAAATATGAAAGAATATTCTCAACAATTAAAAAACAACATAGACAAGATCCGTGAACAATTAGACAAAATGGAAAAAAGAATAGATAAATGTACGCAACAATTGAATTAATAAATCTATTTGACATTTCAACCGTCATTACTGATTTGAAATATTCATAAAGTAAATATTTAACGTAAAAATTATTAGAATGACCGAAGAAAAGTATCCCTTCTACACACTTATAATCCCCCATTACAATATTCCTCACTTATTAAAAAGACTTTTGTTGACTGTACCAAAAAGAGATGATCTACAAGTTATTGTTGTTGATGACTGTTCAACTGAAAAATTAGATGAGTTAGAATTACTAAAAAAAGAGTATAATTGGGTAGAATGGTATACTACAGGTATCAACGGTGGCGGAGGAAAAGCCAGAAATATTGGATTAGAGCACGCAAAAGGACAATATCTTTTCTTCGCCGATGCAGATGATTTTTTTTTGCCAAATATTAATGACATTTTAAATAGTTATAAATATCAAAATAACTATGATATTGTTTATTTTAATGCAATATCTCTTTTTTCCACTACATTAAAAAACTCAAACAGAGGTCGAGATTGGCAAAAATTAAATAAAATTTTAGGATCAGATCAGAGAATAAATCAATATCTTAAATACGAATTTGGAGAACCTTGGTGTAAATTAGTAAAAAGAGAGTTATTATTAAAAAATCAAATATTTTTTGATGAGATTCCAATTCACAATGATACTTTATTCTCATATATGATTGGATTTTACTCTGAAAAAATTAAAATTGATAATCATGCCTTTTATTGTATAACAGAAAGAGAAACTTCGGTTTCAAAAAATTTAAATATAGAAAATTTAAAAATTCGTGTTGAAGTTTTTTCAAAAAAAAATAGATTTTTAAAAGATAATAATATTAAGATTTTTGATAAGATCCTCTTAGATGCATTTTTAGAAGCTTTTAAAAAAAACATAGCCTTAGGGCCATTATATGAAATAACTGGAAAATACGGATTCAATAAAAGTTTAATCAATATAAGGCTTTCTTTTTATATTTTAAAATTACTATATAATAAATTTTTTAAATTTAATACTTTTTCAATATTACGATTGTAAATGAAATACGATTATTTCATCATAGGTTCCGGTCTATTCGGAGCTACATTTGCACATCTTGCTCATAAACAAGGAAAGAAATGCCTTGTAATTGAAAAGCGTTCTCATCCTGGAGGCAACATCTATTGTGAAGAAATTGAAGGTATCAATGTCCACAAATATGGAGCTCATATCTTCCATACCTCCGACAAGGAAGTCTGGGATTTCGTAAATAAAATCGTTCCTTTCAACCGATATACTAACAGCCCTGTTGCTCAAGCTCTAGACGGAAAACTTTATAACCTCCCGTTCAATATGAATACCTTCTATGAAATGTGGGGCGTAAAGACTCCGGAAGAAGCTAAAAAGAAATTGGATGAGCAAAGAGAGGAAGCTATCAAAAAAATGAAAGCCGTGGGTATCTCCGAACCACGTAATCTTGAAGAACAAGCTTTAACCTTAATCGGTAAAGACATATATGAACAACTGATAAAAGGATACACCGAAAAGCAATGGGGTCGCCCTTGTGATCAATTACCAGCTTTCATAATCCGTCGTCTTCCGGTTCGCCTAACCTTCGACAATAATTATTTCAATGATTCTTACCAGGGAATACCAATCGGAGGGTATAATAAATTAATCGATGGACTTCTAAAAGGAATAGATGTAAAACTCGACTCTGATTTCTTTGATAATCGCAAACATTGGGAATCTGTTGCGGATAAAATAGTATTCACAGGCAAAATAGATCAATTCTATGATTACTGTTTCGGTAAACTCGAATATCGTAATGTCCGCTTTGAAACCGAAGTCCTGGATTATCCCAACTGGCAAGGCAACGCAGTTGTAAACTATACTTCTGCAGAAATTCCATATACCAGAATCATCGAACACAAACATTTTGAAATGTTCGGTGACGAAGTCTACAAAAATCCAAAGACAGTTATTTCTCGTGAATACTCCTCAGAATGGGATGAAACCAAAGAACCATTCTATCCTGTCAATAACGAACGAAACCAATCGATATATCAAAAATACAAAGAATTGGTAGACAAAGAAGAAAACATAATCTTCGGAGGCCGGCTCGCAGAATACAAATATTATGACATGGCTCCAATCATCCGCCAAGTCTTTAATCTTTTCAAAAAATCATGGAAGAAAAAGTCTTATCTATAATAATCCCTACCTACAATATGGAGAATTACATCTCCAAATGTCTGGATTCTTTAATTGTCCCCTCAATCGACAAATTAGATATTATAGTGGTCAATGATGGTAGTAAAGACAGATCTTCAGAAATTGCCCATTCTTATGCTAATAAATTTCCAAATTCAATCCGTGTGATAGACAAAGAAAATGGAAATTATGGCTCCTGCATAAATGCAGCTCTTCCAACTTTAAAAGGTAAATACGTTAAAATTCTTGATGCAGATGATACCTTTGATTCGAATAATTTAGAAAAGTTTATAAGAAAAATAACAAAAATAAATATTGATTGTATTATTACAAATTACAAAGAGATTAATTCCCGAGGATGGACAATAAAAAAAATTAATTACAATTTTTTAACACAAAATAAAGAATTTAACCTCGATAATATTAATCTTATTACTTATATTAATAAAATTGCAATGCATGCAATTACTTATAATTCTTCTATATTTATAAATAAAAATTATATCCAAACAGAGAAAATTTCATATACAGATACAGAATGGATTTGGTTACCAATGTCTTGGTGCAAAACTTATATTTATATCCCTTATTATATTTATAACTATTTATTAGGTCGTCCAGGTCAGACTGTAAATTTCGAAATTGATAGAAGAAATATTAACCATCATATAATAAGGTTTGAAAGACAAATTTCATATCTATATAATAGATCCAAAGATTTAAAAGAAAATATAAATGTTTATAAAAATAAATTTTTAGAGATATCACTATTAATATATATTTATAGATTATATAAAAGATATTTAATTCAAGAAAAAGATTCATCAACAGAAGCTTTGATTAATTTTGATAAAAAAAATTATATTTTTATTAATTATTTAGAAAAAAATTATAATATAATATTTGAAAATGATAAAGAATACTTAAATAAATTAAACCTATGGAGACAAGGATCATATAATAATTCATTATTATTTAAAAAGAATATATTTCATAAGGTAAAAAATTATATAAAAAAATTTCTTATATCTATTTAAAAAAGCTAATATTCAAAGTTTAGACTAACTGAAAAATAAATTGTTCAGTTACAAAAATTTGAAAATTGGTAATTTTGAAGTCTCCTTTCATAATAAATAAAATTCATTCATAGAACCTTAAAATTATAACGTAAGCTACCGAAAATTACAAAGCATTTTTAAGGGATAAAACATACCTTCGCATCCATTACCAAATTTTAAATTTATGGATGCAACCGACAGGAAGTATTACGAAGACATCATGGCGGATTTCAATAAATACCTTCATGGCAAGAGTTTCTTTCAGTTCTTCTCCCTTCAGGGGCCGTCGTAACGACTCTTGAAATAATTTGAAAGAGTAATCCAATATGTATGACCTTTACTTTGAAATGTTGGATAAGATTCTGGAGAGTCAGGAACTCCAGGTCAGGATGTTGGAAAATCTGGTCCAAAGGAAATGGAAACTGGACAAAGATCTGTCTGAGAGGAAAATCACCTTGAGCCAATACGAAGAAAAGAAAAATTATTGAAGGAAAAGTACTCTTGGCTCCATGAATCCATAGAAAGGACAAAAAAGGTGCGTAAAACTTAAAAAAATACCCCAGGTAATATGTCATGATTCAAGCAATGAATGAAAGAGAGAGGTAAGAATGACAACCCTACTTCAAAACAAAATCAAACTTCATCCTAACCCCCCCAAAGTCAGGTGGCCTGAAAATCAATTTTACCAACTTTTTTTTAAAAATTTTCAACCCTTTTATCCAAAAGTGCTGAAAATCAATCATATGTTACTTTGGTAGCTTACTCATAATTTAGTTGCCTGTAAACTTAAATAGTCATCTAATGAGCTTAAGTAATTATAAATTATTTAAACAAAGTAATTTAATATTTAAATATTGCTCAGTACTTTCTTTAATTTTAGCAAGTGGAACAGCATATTTTTTTTTATATCAAGCATTTCTATCTATTATATTATTAATTATTGTTAGCTCATGGATTATTTTAACTAAAAAATATAAATTTTATTTCAACACATATTTTATAACATATTTATTTTTAATTTTTTTAAATGTTATATTTTATAATATCTCTCTACAATTAATTGGAGATTTAATTTTCTTATTATCTACATATATTATCTTAAGTTCATTTAATTATAATCAATTCAAAGAAATTTTTCTAAATGTAGTTATTTTTTTAATAATTATAGGTATAATACTTCAAATTTTAGTAGAATTTGAAATCTTTCATCCAACAATATTTAACAATGGTAAAAATGAATTTGAAGGTCATTATATGTTTGCATTCCATGTATTTGGAAGAGCTAAATGGGGTCTTTCTGATCGTCTAAGTAGTATTTTCTGGGAACCAGGAATTTTTCAGATGGTTCTAAATTTATCTCTAATTCTTAATATTGAAATTTTTGATAAAAATTCAGTTATAAAAAAAAGAAAAATAAAGTTGTTTCTTATTATAATTGCTTTAATCTGGACTTTTAGTACAACTGGTTATATGGTCTTTTTTTGTATAGTACTAGGCCATTTATTTTATAAATCAAGAAACTCTAATAAATTCAGATTATTTTCTGTTTTTTTTCTAATTATAATAAGTATAATAATATTAATCAGTCCGGTTTTTATTGAAAAATTTTCATATGAAAATGGATCCTTTTTGGTAAGATTTAATGACATTCTAGGTCTCTTTAAACTCATTTTGATAAATCCTATTATAGGGATTGGTGTACAATCTTATATATATGAATATTATGCTAATTTATTTGGGCTAACACCATCCCAAAGTGCTGGTATATTAGTTCAAATCGCCCAATTCGGCTTTATTTGGTTTATTGCTTATTTAATCTCTATTTCTAAAGAATTAAAAAAAAGGAAAACAGAAATAAACCGTGTTTTTATACTTATAGCTATAATATTATTAGGATTTGGAGAACCGATTATTTATACGCCTGTGATGTTAATATATGCTCTTCCTTTTAAAAGCTATAATATTAAAATTATACCATATAAGAAATAATATTATGAAACGGATAATGCTGGTTTTTGGAACTCGTCCTGAAGCTATTAAAATGGCTCCGCTTGTTAAGGAGTTTCAAAAACAACCAGATAATTTTGAAACAATAGTTTGTGTCACCGGTCAACATCGTCAGATGCTCGACCAGGTTCTCGAATTATTCGAAATCAAACCGGATTATGACCTTGATATCATGAAACAAGGTCAAGATCTTTATGATATAACTTCACGAGTACTCATCGGTATGAGGGACGTTCTTAAAGAGGTAAACCCGGACGTAGTTCTTGTTCATGGTGACACTACAACTTCTACTGCTACAGCTTTGGCAGCTTTCTATCAGCAAATTCC
>JAFLTO010000033.1 GCA_022510425.1 Muribaculaceae bacterium | reverse complement strand
CTCATTGGCTTTTACCGATGGGTTACCATTGTTATCATGCCAATATTTGTCATCATCTGTAAAATCGTTTATTATCCCTTCCGGATGATAGTTATGCCTGACAAATCCAACTCCGGTTTTCAACAGCCATGTCTCCTTCCATTGGTTCATATATTGAACATTCATACCCAAATCCCCTATGGAATTATATGTGGAATTATAAGTCATTCCATATGTATCGGGATCCGAGAGGTCCATCTGATGTTCGTTTGTCTGTTGATATCGAGAAGAGTATTTTGTATAATATACTATCGCGTTGATTCTTCCTGATCCTAACCTGAAATCTGCATTCAGGGATACTGCCCAGTTCCCCCATGAAAGGCGGTTGGTATTCTCGTCAAAAAATTGTGTAGGGTCCTCTTTATCAGGAGTAATGCTTCCATCCGGAGAAGTTGTGAAGGAGTTATTTTTTGACTCGAATTCTCTTTGTCCTATCTTAAGGTAATCATGTCCGTAATAACCGACAGCATAGACCTTGCCGTTTCCAACCTTCCAGTCTATCCTTGCATTGAAATCTGTGAAATTATAGTTTGCTATTGTTTTCTTCCCGTTTTTCTTCTGAACGGCATTTACTATTGCAAGGGCCGGCAAGCCCACAATATCGACCCATGATCTTCTTAAACCGACACTGAAAGCCAATTTATCTTTTATGATAGGTCCTGTAAGATATGCATTCGCTGCAAGAAGTCCTATAGTGAATTTTCCTGAATATTTAGTGAATTCCGGGTCATTCATCCTTATGTCAGTGATGCTGGAAATGCGTCCTCCATAACGGGCAGGAAAGGCTGACTTGTAGAAGTCAACCTTGTTCACCGTGGAGACATTAAAGGCTGAAAATATTCCTCCCAAATGAGCCACATGATACAGCGGAATACCATTATAAAGGAAAAGATTCTGGTCGTTGTCGCCGCCATGGACATATAATCCGGAAAAACCTTCTACACCTTGTGATACACCCGGCAAAGTCTGTATAGTCTTGATTATGTCCGGCTCTCCTAAGAGAACGGGGAGCTTGGTTATAGCTTCATTACTTAGCACATGCCTACCCATTTCTGCTGCATTGAGGTTCCTGTCCGCTCCGGTTGCCGTGATAATAACTTCATCAAGATTGTATGAGGCAATACTATCAGGATTTATATTAAGATTCTGGGCTAAGGCAAGATTAAAACAAAACCAAAATCCAATGAATATTAAAAATAATTTTCTCATTAATCAATAATTCAATAATCTTCAAGTATCTTTCAGGGAATGTTAAGCGAAGTAAAATTGAGAATTAAACCTTGGTTGTCATGATGTGACAAAGGGTCACCTGTAAACTCACCTACATATTCATAGTCCACATTATCTATCTCGGTTTCTCCTTCAAATCCCATAAGGTCTGAAACTGTGGTAAAAGTTGATGTCTTATCTTGGGTGGGAAATCCGATAATTTTCACAGTTGTGTAGTATGTTGGATTTGAAGGATAATTGAAATCATCCGGTCCCTTGTCCGGACTCACATTTGCATCTTTGAGCGTGGATGTTAAAGTCACTGAGGAAACTGTAGAAACCTCCTTTCCGTTTAAGGTGACAGTCAACTGACTACCTTTATATATGCCATCTCGATAACTGGGAGAGTTTACCCCTGAATCCGGTTCATCTTTCGTGCAGCTGTTGAATCCTATTGTAAACAGGATTGTAAGCATAATAAGATTTAAAATTTTTGTTTTCATATTAATTAAATTTAGATTGTTTTTTATATAGACGCAAAAACCTTAAAAAGGTCCTATTCTTTTTGATGCAAAAATAGAATGCCAAAAATTTTTTTGCCATATACAAAAGTGTAATTCTGCACATATTCCAGATAAAACCTATATCCCAATTTTTTCATCTCATCCGGTGTGAGACCCCACAGGAACATGGGATTTAGAGTTATATAAAGGAAATTTTGCTTGAAATATTTTATTATATACACTCTGATGTGTGGAACAAGAAAAAGCCTCTGTGGAACGGATCTATTCATCTACTCTTGAATAATTCAAGTCTTCAGCCAACTTTCCTCTATTATAAGGTATAATGAAATCTTCAGTACATATCATATCCTTTCTAAAGAAATCAAATTTTCTTTAACTAAATTTATTAAACTCTCATTATTCCACGGCTTTTCAATAAATTGCAGATTCGAATTTTCATAATTATTGGGAACTAAATCTCTCTCATAAAATGTCCCCAAAACAATTATCTTGACTTGTGGTTCATAATCTTTTATTTCAGTGATAATATCGGTTAATGAATCTTTGGTATGGATTATACCCCTATTATTAATATCTATAATAATAATTCTGGGGTAGTATTGGAGCAAATATTTTTTTTAAAAATCCTGAATTCTCCACCATTATAATTTCCGAAAAGTAACTTTTGAACAACTGATTAATTGCCTTGGTTAACAATGGACTTGCACCAATAATAAACAAACAGCCGGACTTTGAATTCTTCATAAAGCTTACAATCTTCCTTTATCATTATTGCCTGAACCTCTTCCTTTGTATCGAGATCTTGCTGAATTATAATTGTATGTGAATACAATTTGGAGGTCTCGGGTATCATAGATCTTTTCCATCCTTGTAAGACAGATTGCATCATATAAGATGAATCCGGTCTTCATGGTATTAAACACATCGTTTAACTGCAGCTTTATTGTAAACTTATCGTTGGCAAACGATTTAAAGAAAGAGAGATTGCATCCCCATTGTGACTTTACATATAAATTTTCTGAATTTCCGGTCGTTCTAGCTGAAAAATCAAGATTACACCACATATCCCATGGCAAATGTATGGCATTATTAAACCTGAAAATCCCTAAAGGCTTATTAAGACTCAAAGGAATTTCATTATGTATAATTGTAAAGTCCTGAATCTCAACTCCCGCCATGATATTTGGATGCCAGATATCGAAAAATGTAGGTGAATAATCTATAAAAGCTCCATAAGAATTAAATCTCGGCATATTTTGCAAGGATGTTAACAGTATATCTTCGGATTCATTATATGGAAATGTCTGCCACATGAAATAATTTTTGGTCGAAATAAATTCCAGTTCTAAAATGAGGTTCTTCCATTGACCCGAAAGAGAAAGATAGTCCCTATAAACCGGCTTAAGATTAGGATTTCCCGACTCATACATATATCTGTCAACATACTTCACCGCAGAACTCAATTGTTCAAATCCTGGCCTTGAAGTTTTACGAGTATATGATATACTCGTACTGATTTTTCCTATAGGGTAGGAAATCGATGCGGAGGGAGAAAGTTGCAGATATTTCCTGCTTTCCTCAGGTTGTAATTCACCGAAATTGTAAAATCTTGAATCGGTATATTCCAATCTTAGTCCGGCACCTATATCCAAAGCCCCAAATGATTGTCTCGTCTCAGCAAACAAGGCAGCTTTTGTCTCTTTAATTTTATTGTCACTGTCTGTTATATATTCTGCATCGCCATAATATTTATCTTGTCTAAAAATATCCGTAACCTCGGTTCCGAAAGAAAAAGATCCCTTCCATAAAGATACAGATGCAATAAAATTTCCCGAAAGCAATCTGTTTGAAATATCATTTACAGTAAGAAAATCTCTTAATGGATATAAGGATGAGATTTCTTTGTTGGAACTGTTCTTGTCATTATTTTGGAATATGGCATCAATGTTAGCTGAAAGTTGCCATCTTCCTAAGTCTCCTGAATAATATGCACTGAGTAAATGTTGCCTGTAATGTTTCCTAATATAGGAAGAGTCTTCAAGATCCTGAGAAAATATCTCGTCTATAAAACGTGTCGTTTGAGAGGAACTTTCAGTCAATGAAGGTTTATATGAAAAATCATAATAAAAACCTAAATAATTTTTCCTTGTATTATAGTTCATACCTGCTTTAATCTCATATACAGGGTATCTGGAGAATTCTTGCCCTTTCGAATTTTGAAATACCGTTCCAGATTTCAGATATTGATAGGTTTGGTTTTTATAGCTTGGCCTTTCCCGATAGTTCTCGTAGATCAAGTTCCCGAAAAAGTCAAAACCATTCTTCCTGTAATTTATGTTTGCCTGTTCAAAAATATATGCATAATGCTTGTAACCCACAGTAGTACGGTCTGTGAAAGAAAAACCTTCACCAACAGGAGCAACAGTAGTTATCCGTATTACAGCGTTTACTGTGGCATCATACCTGGCACCCGGTGTAGTAATTACATCAACACTTTTAATTTGATTGGAAGATAGTTGTTGAATCTCTGAAAAATCTCTGACTTTTCTTCCGTTGATATAAAATTCAGGTGTTCCTTTCCCAATAACTTCGACCTCATTACCCGTTTTTATAACGAAAGGCAATTTTCCCATCAAATCCAGGGCTGTTCCAATATTTGATAGGTACGTTCCTGATATGGGAACCTGCAAGCCCTCTGCATTGATTTTTGCCACCGGACGCGAACCCTTCACCACAACTTCTCCAAGCAAATAAGTTGCCGTAGAAAGTTCAATATCCATAAGACAGGTATCCGGATTCTCTATAATTCTATCTTCAAATCCTATGGAAGACAGTTTCAGAAAAACAGGTTTGTTTTGTTTCCCTAATTCAAAATAACCGACCTTATCAGTCACAGTACCGTTTATAAAAATGGAATCATTCAATGACTGTAATGTTACGTTGACAAATTCCAAGGCATTCCCGGAATCATCCTTTACAAAACCTTTATAGGAACTTGAATGAATAAAAGAATTAAAACAAAGGCACAACAATAGCCCTGTCACAACTTTTTTAAGTGACATCGTAATAAGTTTTTTATGTGATTTTAAATTAAATTCCTCCGGTCACAATCCAGCCTCCGGATTTTGTCTTCTGAAGGGCTATATTGTGTCGCTGAACGGTACCGTCAGATAATTGCAATGTGTAAGGAACAAAGACTGAACTTCCGATCCCCGAAGAAAATGCATTTCCGATTGATATAAGTTTTGACTCCTTGAACTTTTCTTTATGAAGGTTCTCCCATATTTCGGGAAGCATAACCTGATGAAGTATTTTTTCATTCCAAGTTTCAAAAGCATTCAATATAGTGCTCGCGGCTTCCTCAGCACTGAGTCCGGTTAATCCGCCTGACTGACTTTCTATTTCTACAAATTTTATTTCTTCAACTGGTATAAAGAAATTTTTTTTACCATTTCCATAAATTATTGAATCAACCTTAAGCACTTCTGTTTCACTTTTACCTGAGATTACATTCACTGAGACACATTTTAGCCTTTTGGTTTTAGCATCAATAACATATTTCCTTATATTTTCTGATTCAGTTATCGACATATTAAGCGAATAAGGATTTTCAAAATTTCCTTGTGCCGGCGTATGAACTGATAAAATGATATCTTCTCCGTTTTGTGTGACTTTATATTCAGATCCATTGTTTATTTGGCAGTTCCTTAGTTCTGTTTCAAGAATGTCACGCGGATTAAGCAAACTCGCAAGATAACCCAATACATTTTCACTGTCTGGATTATCAATACGCCATCCTAATTCCAAATCCGGAATCCAAGTATAAATTTCATTGCCGGTATTCATCGCTATACGGCCACCCTTATTTATTCTCCATTTCAAAGTAGAATCATTCCTTGCAATTTCAATCTTATGTTTTATGAAATTCTCTTCAAGATCTATGTATCGGAAGTTTTCCATAGGACGTGTCCTTATTTCAGCCACCATCTCTATATTCTCTGTATTTTCTAATGCATATATGGCCTCAGAAAGTATTTGTTTGGCTGACAAACCGGAGGGTATGAAAATAACTAGAAATATTGCAGCAACTGCACTCAGACTTATTCCACCGAATATCCATGCACTTAAATTTCTGTTTTTATGCTTTTTATATAGCACGGTATGAACTTTCTTTCGGAGTTTCACTGACGCCTTCAAGTCACCTCTGGGTTGTAACAATTCCTTTATATCATTATAATCTTCCATGTTATGACTCTTTATTTTCAGTGAATAATTTGCGTAATTTTTCCATTCCGGACTTAAACCTTGATTTAGCGGTAGATTGTGGTATCGACAGTATATTACTGATTTCTACAAAAGTAATATCCCCCATTATCTTCATTCTTATAACATCTGCCTCTTGAGGCTCAATATTTTTCAGGTATGTGTCAACCCTTTCAAATTCAAGTTTTTCAGCAATATCAATTGCATCATCTTCAATATCAAGTTCTTCTATCCATACTATATCATTATTCTGGTTTCTTTGCTTATCAATACACAAATTGAGGACTATTCTAAAAAGATAGGAACGAACACTTTCAAGCTTGATTTCTTTCGTATTCTTTTCTAATAATTTGAGGATAGCTTCATACACTATATCCTCCGCTTCCTCTCGATTACCGATCCTGTAAAATGCAAAACGAAATAAATAATCGAGATTTTCTTCAACTATCTTGCTAATTGTATTTCGTTTCTTGCCTTTGAACATTCTTACAGCTGTCTTTCATATAATAAGACGGAAAAATCTAAAAATCGACGAGATTTAATAGTTAAAAAATGTAAATAAATTTCGGATTGACTTCAGTTTGTTAATTAAGTTTTTGAGATGTATCACTCGTCATTAATGTTTGTTACCATTTTGTTACTTACGATATTAGAATTATAAGTTATAAGATTGAATAACACCCTTTTATCTTTTATAAATTGGCTATTAGCCTAATACCCGTTTTTCTGACGAAAATTCGGAGGCAAACCACCTTTGGTGGCAGCAAGCTGTAAGGAAGGGAGAAAAATCCTTCGGATTTTGAAATAAATGTGGCCATTTATAATGGAAATTCAGCGAAAATCTTGATAAAAATGGGAGGATTTTCTTTCAAAAATCAGGTGAAATCATTACTCATTTGGGCGAAAATTTAACCTCCTGATCCTAATAAATTCAATAAAAATTGATGGTTTACACCACTAAAAACATAGAAAATAATGTCAAAACAAGTCATGGATATGCGTCCCGGAAAGGGTTTTTCTGTGGGTCAAAGCAATGAGCATTTACGAAAATGGGGCGACCGTTCATGGGAATATGCCACCTCTACAGGCAACTATGACCGTACACGTGCTCATCTTAATTTTGAGATAAAAGACGGGAAAGTGATGGATATTGACACCACTAGATCAATTCCTCAACGGATAAATGAGAATATCCGTGCAAGAGGAATAAAGGACCCAAACGAGGGTCTTGAAGAGCCAAAATACCGCACTGTAGTCAATTTTATATTCGGTGGTTCGCGTGACAGGATGAGGGAACTGGCCTTCGGAAATCAGAATGTATGCTTCACTCATGAGTCTCCCAATGACCATATCGAAAGGAAAAAAGATATAGAGAGATGGGCTCTCGATGTATATAATTTTGTGGCCCGTAAATATGGAGAAGATAATATAGCGGCCTTCATAGTCCATCTCGATGAGACCAATCCCCATGTCCATTGCACCCTTTTGCCTATCGTCAACGGTAAGTTTTCATTCAAGAAAATCTTTGCGGGCAAAGACAAATTCGATTTCAAGAACTATATGATAACCCTGCATAATGACTTTGCAAAAGTAAACGAAAAATGGGGGTTGAACAGAGGTGAAAGCACTGTCGTTACGGGTGCAAGGCATAGATCGACCGAACAATATAAGCTTGATCTTTCAAGGGAATGTACATCTCTGGAGGAACAGATTGAGGATAAGAAATCTATCCTGAAGCAACTTACTTTCGAGGTTTCATTTGCAGAAAAAAGGGTCAAAGGTCTTAATTCCATGATAGCCAATCTTGAGAATCGACGGCATCAGCTGGAGAATGAAATGTCCGATCTTGCCAGTCAGATTGAGGAAGGTAAAGGTGATGAAGAGGCTCTCCGCAAACGTCTTGTCAAACTCGACCATGAGCTTTCCGGAGTTATTGACTCGCTTTCTGACAAACGTCAGAAACTCGTGAAGGCTAACCAGCAGTTATCAGAATATAAAGAGTTGCTTGATGAAGCCAGGGACAAAATTGATACCTACAAAGAACAGGAACAGACTTACAGAGAAAAGGTCAGAGAAGCCTCATCAGATCTCTCGGAACAGATAAAATTCCGTCTGTCGGACGCTCTTTTAGGTAAAGTAATCCATGATTTCAGGGAAGTTTACAAAGATTTTGACGGTGAAAATCCTTTTGAAGACACCCTTTTGGAAGACCTTGCATATAATGCCGAAGGCATCATGAAATGTGCTGCCATGCTATTTGCCGGCTATGTGGACGGTGCAATTTCCTTTGCAGAAGGTTCCGGAGGCGGAAGAGGTTCCACATCCGGATGGGGTCGTTCGGCTGAAGACGATGACAGAGAATGGGCTTTGAAATGTCTCATGCAAGCCACAAAAATGATGAAACCTACAGGAAGTAAAACAGTGAAACGTAAATAATTTTAATCCTAATCAATATGAAAAAAGCATTTACATTTATTCTTTTGGCCTCAATTTCTATTTCAGGAATCAAGGCTAACATGGCAAAGAGCACGGATTACCAGGTTCTATCCATAGAAGATATATTTACAGAAGTGTCAGAGTCCGATACTCCAAATTACATAGAACACGCCATTATCCCTTCTTGGAAAGACAACTGGTTCCTGAATGTTTCAGGCGGAATCTCATCTTTTATAGGCTCTCCGATCGGATGCGAAGACCTGTTCGGGAGAATAAAACCTGTTCTTCAGGTCGGATTCGGCAAGTGGTTCACACCTTCTGTAGGTGGCCGTTTTATGTTCCAGGGATTTGAATGGAAGTCTGGAGAGTTGAAAAATCAGAGTTATTTTCATTATCACACCGACTTCCTATGGAATGTTATCCCGTCATTTTACGCCGGAGATAATGACTATAGATTTGATGTGATACCGTTTGTCGGTATGGGTATGATTGATAACCGGACTGCTCACACAAAACCTTTCGCGGTGAATTATGGCGTACAAGGCCGTTACAGACTGACCGACAATCTCCATATCACTCTTGAATTGAGTAATGCAACGGCTTTCAAAAATGCCGACGGCATAGGTCCCGCAACACAGTTGGGAGATAATCTCTTGAGCCTCTCGGCAGGTGTTTCATGGACTTTCGGTAAGAATGTCGGATGGAAGAAGATTGTGGATCCGGTTCCATATATTGAAAGAAACGACCGTTTGACTGCCTATATCATTAACCGGGAAACTGAATATGAAGGTCTCAGAAAGCAGAATTCATCTAACCTGGAAATGTTAGGTGAATTGAAAAAGATATTTGAGATCGAAGGATTGTTGTCGAAATATACAGGTTTATTTGATAATTTTAATGGCAATAATGCCTGTTCTTTTCCCTCCCTTTCTTCATCTAACAACGGTAAGACAGGAAGAGCTTTCAATGACTACCAAGGTCTGAAATCATTAAAGGAAAGGCTCCGGAATACCTTCGGAAACAACGACGATAATGATAATGTAGATAACAGAGGGAATAATATTGCAGATGATTTTGCTGATGGTTATGGTAGTGAATCCGGCACTGACCTGTATGATGAAAATGGAAAATCCTCAGATGTTGATAATGCCACAAGTTCCTCAAATGATAAAAATAAAGGTAAAAAGTCTAAGAAAAGATCCGGTAAAAATCCTTCAAATAAAGGAGCTAAGGGCAATGGCAATAAAGGAAAATCCGGTAATTATAATCTTGGCAATCTTCGTTTGAATCTTCCTGATAATAGTGGGTATTTAAATGATGAAGATAGATCTTTACTCTTGGAATTATTAAAAGACTCATTGAATTCAGAACAGGAACTATCTTATCTGTTGGCCATGATGGATAAGAAAGAGCCTGTCGGTTCCCCGATTTTCTTCTTCTTTGAATTGGGAACCATAGATCTTGTAGATGATTCGCAGGTGGTGAATCTTGATGAAATTGCAAGAATTGCATCGAAATATGGACTTCTTGTCAATATAGAAGGTGCTGCAGACAGCTTTACCGGGAATGAGTCGATCAATTCTGAACTGGCTATAAACAGAGCAGTTTATATAGCCGATTATCTCTTTGGCAAAGGGATTTCGGCAGAAAACATTTATGTTTCCTCTGTCGGAGGTACCGATAAGTATTCTCCGGTTGAGGCTAACAGGAACACGATTATCACACTTTATTTGAAATGATTTCTTTTAGCATATTGGGTAAAATTTGGAGATGTGATTTTGAATGTTAGCCATTAGATTAATAATGTTGGCACACTCATGTTCGTTTAAGAATTGATAAAATTCTTAAGGACCCGTTGTGAAACGTGTCATGAGAAAAAGACTGTCCTGACCGTGAGGTTCGGGCAGTTCCCTTTTATAAGGATCTCTCTCTTTTCATCTTTGACCGTCAGCCGGGGGTTTTGACTTGGCAAAATTACGGACTGCGAGAAGCCGACAAGTACCCCCTACAGCTATTTGAGCAAAACTCTCTGCGATACTTTTGCTCAAATTCCTTGTCTTAGTTCTCCTTTTCAGTCCGCTTGGAATGGCAAGTCAAAACCTTTGAAACCTGACGGAAATTCAGGTCAATGAAAGGGGAAAAACAATAAGTTTAACATTAAAAAAATATTGAGTTATGCCGAACTGGGCTTCATCATCTTACGCTATCGTAGGAGAAAAAGAGGAAATCAAGGCTCTATATGGCCTTATGAATGATTTGCAGTCATGCAAAGAACCATTGGTAAAGAATGGTTTCGGATGTAATTGGCTCGGATGTCTTGTCACTGCTTTAGGTGGGGATTGGGAGAAAGTTCATTGTCGTGGCAGTTGGGAAAGTCTGGAATTGAAAGACGATTGTCAGCTCAATTTCAATACTGAAACCGCTTGGAGTCCCTGTAATGAGGTAATGGATTTAATCATAGAAAAGTATCCTTCTTTAGGATATTACTA
>JAFLTO010000032.1 GCA_022510425.1 Muribaculaceae bacterium | reverse complement strand
GCACGAAACAGATGGTTGCCATGCTTAGAGATGAACTGGGTGAGCATACAGAAAAACCACTCGCGAATGGAACACGAGTGGCTCATAAAATTTTTGGCGAAGGGATTATCGAGGCTTACGATGCCTCGTCAAAATCATATAAAGTGAGATTCGGTGACAACACCCGCAATCTTCTCCTCCGGGTCCTAACTGTAATTTAAAGTTCCCACACTTCACTCCCCTCTATTCTCCTTGTTGAATATATGGCGAAGCCTTGAGAATATCCGTTTTGAAGTAGATTCTGTGGGCACCACATTCGGGGCGTTCTTCAAGCTTTCGATAGCAGCTTTCTCAGCATCTGTAAGATTTTCCGGGATATAGACCATCACATTCACGAGCAAATCTCCCTTAACATTACTGTTCATCTGAGGCAATCCTTTGCCACGCAATCTTAATACTTTGCCGGGTTGTGTTCCGGCTGCAATCTTCAATCGAGCTCGGCCGTCTACAGTAGGCACTTCTGCCGTACCGCCTAACGCTGCAGTAGGAATATCGAGCATAAGATTGTATATAAGGTCGTTGCCGTCTCTTATTAATTCCGGATCTTTCTCTTCCTGAATCACAATCAAGAGGTCGCCGTTCACTCCGCCATGCCGCGGGGCGTTGCCTTGACCACGCATAGTGAGCACCATGCCGTCGGTCACACCTGCCGGAATGTGGAAGCTTACAATCTCTTCTTTCTTTTCTACGCCCGAACCACTGCAGGTGCTGCAGGCTTGGGAGATAACCTTGCCTTCTCCGTTACAACTGGGACAAACTGATTCAGTCTGCATCGGCCCGAAAATGGACTGTTCCACATGCGATATGTGGCCTGTGCCATGGCAATGTGAGCAGGTATGAAATGCAGTGCCGTCTTTGGCTCCGGTGCCGTTACAACTCTTGCATGCAACTAAACGTGGTATCTTCAATTTCTTGTCTACCCCGTTCATTATGTCCTTAAGGTTCACTTTCACAGTGATTCTAAGGTCGGTGCCTTTGTTCACCTGTTTACGTGCCCTGCGTCCGGCACCTGTGGCTCCCTCGAAACCGCCGAAACCACCGCCGAAACCGCCCATTCTTCCACCAAAGATGTCGCCGAAATGGGCGAAGATGTCTTCCATCGACATGCCGCCGCCGCTGAAACCGCCGCCTCCTCCGAATCCTTGCGGACCCATAGAGTGACCGAATTGGTCGTACTTGGCCCTCTTATCGGCATCGCTCAACACATCATATGCCTCTGCTGCCTCCTTGAACTTTTCTTCAGCATTCTTATCATCCGGATTACGGTCGGGGTGATACTTGATGGCTAATTTTCGGTAAGCCTTCTTTATTTCGTCGGCACTGGCATTCTTAGGAACACCAAGCACTTCATAGTAATCTCTTTTCTCTGCCATAGCTAAGCTGTAACCTTAATGTTGAGAGTTGTGCGGTTTATTGGCCCACTACCACTTTTGCATGGCGTAGCACCTTGTCGTTGATTGTATATCCTTTTTCCACAGTGTCGAGTATCTTGCCTTTCTTGTCTTCATCAGGCACCGGCACCACAGATATGGCTTCATGTTTTTCTGTATCAAAGGTATCGTCGTTAGGATCCATCTCTTTCACGCCGTTTTGATTCAGATATTTCTGGAGCTTGTTGTATATGAGTTTCAAACCCTCTTTCACAGAGTCGGCTTCTGGGGAATTTTCAGCCGCCTTGAGGCCTCGTTCAAAGTCATCCATTATTGGCAAGAGTCCTTTCAAAACGTTCTCACCGGCATTCTTGATTATTTCGCTCTTCTCTTTGAGGGTGCGTTTACGGAAATTATCGAATTCAGCCATCAAGAAAAGATATTCTTTCTTTTCTTTATCTAATTGCTGCTGAAGATCCTCGATTTTTTTCTCGGCATCAGTGCAACCGTCTTTCACTTCCTCTTCCACCTTTTCTTCTTCAGGAGAAACCTCTTCAGGCACTACCTCTTCCGGAGTCACTTCCTCCACAGGGGCTTCTTGTTGAGCTGCTTCAGTTTCCTTAGAATTGGGATTGTTCTGATTCATCTTATTATTCCCGTAGTATTTGTGTTTGTTCTTGTGTGACATAGTTGTATGGTTTTAATAATGCAAATAATACGCCAATAAATGTTAAAAGAGTTATAGCAAAGTAAGCTATAGTAAGTATATTGGCTTTGTCTGCTATAAATTCCTTTTATAAACCAAACAACCAAATGCCTTGATAAGTTGACTTCAGACGCTCTCTTTCTGCATTTGCAGACTCCGAATCCCGATAAATTCCATAGATGGATGAGCCCGACCCGCTCATGGATGCATAAATTGCTCCCGATTCATATATCTTTTCCTTGAGTTCTCCCAGCTCGGGATGTTTTGCAAACACTGTGGTCTCAAAATCGTTCTCAACCTTTCCTTTCCATTCCTCAACCGGCAGGAACGGAAGAAAACGAAGATTGAAATCAGGTTTCTTTGGAGTGATGCCCGCAAAGGCGTCAGCGGTGGATACATACTCTTCCGGTTTCACAATCAAAAGTGTGTAACCTTTAAGGTTTAGTTCAATAGGCGTGAGCTCTTCTCCTATGCCGGAAGCGAAACAGGGAGTGTTCTCTAAAAAGAAAGGACAGTCGGCTCCAAGTTTCAATGCCATTCGGCTAAGTGCTTCTTTTGAGAATTTGTTGCCGGTGACTTCATTGAGCATCTCAAGTGTGAAGGAAGCGTCGGCACTTCCTCCACCAAGCCCGGCTCCGTCCGGCAGATGTTTATCCAATGTGATTTCAAACATCCCGAAATTACCGAGGTCACCGTAATTGGCATTATATTTCCCTAAAAATTCAGAAGCAGCCCTCACCACCAAGTTTTTCTTAGGGGGACAGTCTATACGTCTTCCCACAAACTGGAAACGGCAACCACTCACTTCTCCGCCGTCGTAGGTCACTTCCAACACGTCGTCGAATGGTTCCGGCTGATGAGGCAACCCACATTCAAGACCTACGGGATAAAATACTGTCTCAAGGTCATGGTAGCCGTCTTCCCGCTTACCCACAACATTAAGCCCTATATTGATCTTTGCGTTTACAAACCTTATCATGAATTTAAACTTTCTTCAAAGTATGGCCCATCCGTTCTTTCTTGGTGTGCATGTAAAATTGGTTATATTCGTTGGGCTCTATCTCTATGGGCACATTCTCTGTCACTTCAAGCCCGTATCCCTCAAGTCCGATTCTTTTCATGGGATTGTTGGTCATGAGGCGCATCTTTTTCACTCCCAAAGCATTGAGGATATTGGCACCCACACCATAATCCCTTTCATCGGCTTTATGACCCAAATGAAGATTGGCATCCACCGTATCCATACCATTTTCCTGGAGCTTATAGGCCTTTATCTTGTCCATTAGCCCTATGCCTCGGCCTTCTTGGTTCAGATACACGATAACACCTCTGCCTTCTTTGTCGATCTTTTCCATAGCCTGGTGAAGCTGTTCCCCGCATTCGCACCTCATGCTGCCGAAGATATCGCCTGTGGCACATGAGGAATGCACTCTCACGAGCACCGGCTCTCCATCGGTCACGTCACCTTTTATCAATGCTATATGCTCTAAGCCGTTGTCTTTCTGCTTGAAAGGTATCAATCTGAACTTACCATATGCGGTGGGAAGGTTCACTTCTTCTCCTTTTTCCACTATTGAATCGTTTTGCATACGGTACGCTATGAGGTCACGTATACTCACAAGTTTAAAACCCCATTTGTCGGCAAGTTTTCTAAGTTCCGGCAAACGTGCCATAGTTCCGTCGTCACTCATTATTTCCATTAAGGCAGCAGCCGGATAAAGGCCCGCTAATCTTGCAAAATCCACTGCCGCTTCCGTGTGTCCGCACCGTTGAATCACTCCTCTGTCTTGAGCATAAAGTGGATTAATATGTCCCGGGCGTCCGAAGGTTTCAGGCGTTGACGAAGGGTCGGCCAAGGCTCTTATTGTGGCGGCTCTGTCTTCTGCTGAAACTCCCGTTGTGCACCCTTCAAGTTTGTCTACAGTAACGGTGAAGGGTGTACCTAACACAGAGGTGTTGTCTTCAACCTGTTTAGGCAATTTCAATTCATCGCATCGCTTGTTGGTGATGGGGGCACAGAGCACACCCCTGGCGTTTTTAAGCATGAAGTTCACATCTTCGGGTGTTATCTTTTCGGCCGCGATGATCAAGTCTCCCTCATTTTCACGGTCTTCGTCATCCACCACGATGATGAATTTCCCTTTTTTGAAATCCTCGATCGCGTCTTCTATTCTATCCAATTTAATCTTGCTATCCATTTTTCACATTGGCTAAAAACTCTGATGCCGATAATGCAGAAATTTTTGAAAAATCTTTTTATGTTCCTTGTTAATTGATTAGGAAGATTGAAAAGTTTACGCTTCCATAAGCTCTGCGTTGATTAAATCCGGGAAGAGAGGAAAAATCCTTGTTTTTTGAATGTTCGATTATTACCACAGTGCCCGGTTTCACAAGCCGGGAATTCAAAATCAGTTCCGGAATTTCATCGAAACGCGGATGGTCATATGGCGGGTCGGCAAATACATAATCGTAAGCCTTGGCATTCTCTTCTATGAATTTGAATACATCAGTCCTTACCAAATGTAGATTAGAGTCACCCAAAGTCTCGGCCACTTTCTTGATAAAAGCAGCCTGCACGGGAGCTTTCTCCACTGCCGTGACATAATTACATCCTCGGGAAAGGAATTCAAAACTCACGGCTCCGGTGCCTGCAAACAGATCGCAGGCAGTTTTGTCTTCAAACCCTTCAAGATTTTCCAGCACATTGAAAATATTCTCCCTGGCAAAATCTGTGGTGGGTCTTGCCGTGATATTCTTTGGAACATCAAAACGTCTTCTCCCGTATTTTCCGCTTATAATCCTCATCTCCTCAAAATTCTATCCCTCATCCCTCATCCCTAATCCCTAAACCCTTATCCCTTATCCCTAATACTTAATACCCTCATCCCTAAACCCTAAACCCTAAACCCTAAACCCTAATCCCTAATACTTAATACCCTCATCCCTAAACCCTAAACCCTAAACCCTAAACCCTAATCCCCCATCCCTTTATCCCTAATATACCGCCATGCATCGGTATCTCCTTCTGCTCCTTCCAATATCACTTTTGCATCTGATATTTTATAACCGTACACATCCAAAAGATTCATCACGAGATAAGCTATGTCATCTACATGATGCCATTCATGGGTCGATGCCGATATAAGGTCTGAACCATTCATCAGAATAATATCCGCTTCCTCATCCCGGGCAATGGCATATAGAGTTAAACCTTGGTTAGATTTCCTCAAATTCCGTACCAACTCCATAAGATTGCATGTGATGCGGGCTCCGGGAAATGTGCGCATCAAAAAACTTTTCACTCCGGGAGCCAACGACCAGACGGCTGTGAGATCCCTGTCGAAATCGGTCATTATGTCAGCATCTTCTGCTGTATACACTTTTTTATAGAGCTCTTCCTCGGCCCCGGCTGATTCCTCCGCTATCTCTGTAGGGATAAAGAGGCTTCGAGGGTCATATAATATTATTCTTGTAGCGAAATCGTCAAGAAGTCGAGGATTATTGTAGACTGCATTCTCAATGTTTTCTCGCAGTTTGTCTTTATTGAATTCCCATTTGGCTGTGCATAAAGTTTGGGGTTCTATCTCCGGGTGCAAGGTGTTCTCAAGAAACGCCTCAAGACCGGTCACTCCGATTTTCAAAAGCAGCCTCCATTGTCCCGTATCGGCAAAATCGGCTGCTGTCAGTGTGTAGACATCTCCCCGCATAGATTGCACTGCATTTGATGTTTCACTTCATCTGTCTTCAATCCTCTGCCAAGCAGATACATCAATTTGGTGATGGCAGCCTCCGGGGTGAGGTCATGACCCGGCACCACACCCGTCTGGGCAAGTCCCAGACCCGTCATATAACGGTAGGGGTCTACTTCTCCATTGGGACACTGGGTGATATTCACAACTATTATACCACTGTTTATGGCATCTCTGATGGCCTTGGAAAACCATGGCTCTCCCGGTGCGTTCCCGGCTCCGAATGTTTTCAATACCACCGCTTTAAGACCGGGAGCCGACAGAATATGTCTCACCATATTCTCCTGTATGCCCGGGAAAAGATCAAGAAACACTACGTTGGTATCCATTTCATAATGCACATCAAGTGTATTATTTATGGTCTTCCGTCGCCACAATGCATCTTTATTGAAGGTGATATCAAGTCCCACTCTCGCTAACTCCGGATAATTGTTGCTCCTGAACGCATCGAAATTGTCCGCGCTCTTTTTGGTGCTCCGGTTGCCACGCCATAAAGAATTCTCAAAAAGGATTGCGACCTCTCTCACTGTGGGCTTGCCGTCTACATCCCTGGCTGCCGCTATCTGTAAAGCCGTGATAAGATTTTCCTCTCCGTCGGTCCTTACTTCTCCTATGGGTAACTGGGATCCGGTGATGATCACCGGTTTGTCAAGATGCTGCAACATGAAACTGAGAGCCGAGGCAGTATATGCCATTGTGTCGGTGCCGTGTAGCACCACGAATCCGTCGAAATCGTTATAATTGTAGTCTATGATTTTCACTATCTGACTCCAATGCTCCGGATTCATGTCGGAGGAATCGATAGGATGTGAAAACTGGTAATGCTGTATGTCATAGTCAAGCATCTTCAGTTTTGGTACATTATCCAACAAGTGGTTGAAATCAAAAGGCTCAAGAGCCTTTGTAACCGGATTCTCTTTCATCCCGATAGTTCCTCCGGTATAGATCATCATTATTCTGGGGCGTGTTTTATCTGGCATTTCGATTTTTTTGTATCAGCCTACAAATATAAGGTTTTAAGTTAAAAAAATCAAAAAAATACCGCATTAATTTTTCGCCCCCACTGCTAAATTTTCGGAATTTCCGAACCTCACTCCACGGGTCTTAACCATCTGTAGCCGTAGAAGAATTGACCCTCAATCTTGAATAAGCGTGTCAATGGATATGGATCCAGCCTCACTTCGTTGGTTTCTCGTGAGATATGAATGAGATATGGCTCTCCTTTTTCCATGCTCACTATTCCGATATCGTAAATATCGAAATCGGTCTCCGGAGGATTCATAATTAAAATGTCGCCATTCTGTAAAAGCTCCTTCATGATCTTGTTCCCGATACTCTGCTTCTTTAAATGTGGGATTCGGTGACTCTTATATCCGAATTCCACTATTTTCACCTTTTCCAATATCTCTGGGTCTGATAATGCCGGAAATTCATCGGGGTGACGCGACACATAATCCAAGGTCTTGGTCTTGCTGCCGCCCCCCTCAAGATATTCGGTCATTTCTTTAAGATTGCCACGATACACATTGTCTACTATCCAGTCGCTGCCATAGAAAAATTGCGACAGAAAACCATCGTCCACACCTTTTCTGCGGCTTATATCCTCCATATTTTTCTCAAATTCCCTTAGGAGGGGTAGTTTCCCGAATTCTGAAATTGACTCCATGTTGCCTGCAAGTTCAGCCGTTTTTGCAGCCGCCAGGGCTGTATATATCAGTTCTCTTTGATTGAGCGAGTCGAGCCTGATGACAATCGAGCCAACGCTATCATTATCTGCAGCCTTGCCTCTCGGTATCCCCTCAAGCGACTTAGCTGCGGCCACAATCCGTTCACCATAGCTGTTCCCTTTGGCCGCTTCTTCTATCACTTTCACCACTTTTGCAGAATCCTGCGGACAATGATATCTCACTGCTGCCATTCCGGTCAAAGGAAGTAGCATCAAAATTATCCATATATTTCTTATTCTCATCATACCTTACTATTCGCTAAAGCTAAGCACTATGAACCGTGCGATTTATTTTTCGCAAAATTAATTGAAAATGATTATATTTGTGAAATGAAACAGCAGGAAGTGATATTGATTGGTGCGGGCGGACATGGACTTTCCCTTGCAGAATTCGCCGGATCTCAAATCACCGGATACGTAGCAAATGAGGAAAATCCCGATATGCCCGGGGAATGGTTAGGCCCCGATTCCTGCGCTCCGGAGCTTATAGAAAAAGGCAATTTTTTTCATATGGCTTTCGTATATTCGGGATGGCCTTTGATGAAAAAACGTGCAGAACTCCTTGAATTTTATCGTTCTAAAGGTGCAAAATTCGCATCACTGATTGCCCCTACAGCCATCATTACTCCCCATTCCCGGATAGGGGAGGGATCGGCTATCATGACCGGAGCTATCATAAATAGGGCAACTCTCGGTGAAAATGTAATCGTGAATTCCGGAGCTATTGTTGAGCACCATTGTGTCATCGGTGACAACTCTTTCATCGGACCCGGGGTAGTGATAGGTGGATTCACATCAATCGGTAAAAACTGTTTCATAGGGTTAGGTGTCAAAGTGTCAAACGGTATCACAATTGCCGACAATATCTCAATAGCCATTGGGTCTATCGTTAACCGTAATCTTACCCAACCGGGCATCTATCATGGCTCCCCCTTAAAATGCACCAAAATCTAAAAAACAAAAGTCCACGCTAATGAACGAAATAAATATTGAAGATATTAAGAAATATTTTGATACTCAGCCTATTGAAAAAGCATGGCTTTTTGGTTCCTATGCTCGTGGCACTCAAACTTCAGATAGCGATATAGATCTATTGGTGAAATTTGAACCCGAAGCTCGAATTGGATTAATAACTTTTTCCAAAATCATTTCTGAATTGGAAGAGATAGCAAAGAAAGACGTGGATTTGGTTGTGGATGGAACATTTTATCCTTGGGTGGAAGAAAGAGTCTCAAAAGAAAAGATCTTGATTTATGAGAGAGTCAATTAGTGATATCTAATAAAATCTAATATACCTCAAAAACTACATACATGAAAATCATTGCTGAAGCAGGTGTGAATCATAACGGTTCTTTAGATACCGCAAAAAAAATGGTCGACGCAGCCGTCCAAGCCGGTGCCGATTATATAAAGTTCCAGACATTCCATGCTCATTCTTTGGTTACGGCTCTCTGTGAAGCTGCCGACTATCAGAAAGAGAATGCCGGAGCTTCTTCCCAGAAAGATATGCTCAAAAACCTGGAACTAAAATATGAAGATTTCAAAAACCTGAAAGCTTATTGCGACGAAAAAGGTATAGGTTTCCTTTCAACTGCTTTCGATGAAGACAGCATCGATTTCATCGCCTCGCTCAATCCCGATTATATGAAGGTGCCAAGCGGTGAAATCACCAACCTCCCGTTTCTTCGCAAAATGGCTTCTACCGGCATACCCGTAATTATTTCCACCGGAATGTCAACTCCCGAGGAGATAGCCAAAGCTTTGAACCCCTTCCGCAAAGCCGGATATGGCAACGAAGATATCATTCTTCTGCATTGCACCACTCAATACCCCACACCGATGGAGGATGTAAACCTAAGAGCCATGCAGACAGTATCCGGTAATTTCGGGCACCCCGGAGGTTATTCCGACCATACCCTCGGTATCGAAGTGCCTATTGCCGCTGCCACTCTTGGTGCGAAAGTAGTTGAGAAACATTTCACACTCGACAGGAATATGGAAGGCCCTGACCATAAGGCTTCTTTGGAACCTGATGAACTTGCCGACATGGTAAGATCTATCCGAAATATTGAAAAGGCTCTCGGGCACGGAGTTAAAGAAGTGAAGGATTCTGAGAAACAGAACATTATCGCCGCTCGCAGAAGCATCGTAGCCGCCCGTCACATAAAACAGGGGGAGGTGATTACCGAAGAGGATATCACTACCAAACGACCGGCCACAGGCCTTTCTCCAATGCTCTGGGACAAGGTGGTGGGAAGCAAGGCTGTCAAAGATTTCGCTCCCGACGACCTTATTGAAATAGACGAATCCGGCTGGAAACTTTCGATGCCCTCTTTAGGTTTCAATTGGAAATAACTATAGGAGTATAGCCGCTTGCGGCTGTCTATTGGAAATGAAAAAAATCTGTTTTATCACCGGAACCCGAGCCGACTATGGTATAATGGCCCCCATAATGAAGGAGATAGAAAAATCTCCCGACGCCCAATTGCAGATTATCGCCACCAATATGCATCTGTCACCGGATTTCGGCATGACGGTAAATGAAATAGAAGCCGACGGATTCAAGGTGGATGTGAAAATTGAATCTCTGATACCCGGTGGCACGCCATCCGCCACTGTAAAATCTATGGCAAGAGTAGAAGAAGGGCTTGCAGAAGCTTTCACCAAACTGAACCCCGATCTTGTGGTTATACTTGGCGACCGTTACGAAACTCTTGCGGCTGCCTCAGCCGCTGTGGTATTCAACATACCCATTGCTCATCTTCATGGAGGTGAAACCACCGAGGGTGCTATCGACGATGCTTTCCGGCACGCCATTACAAAGCTATCCACATACCATTTCGCCTCAACTCCCCAATATGCAGATAAAATCATCTCCATGGGAGAAGACTCTTCCAAGGTTTTCCATTCCGGAGCCCCCGGTGCCGAGTGTAGGAGCGGGGAAATTGATGTCCCTCAAAATGAAATAGCTCTTGAATTCGACCAAAAAACCGGTATAAACCCCTACGAACCTTTTATCATACTTGCTTATCATCCTGTCACTCTTCTTCCTGACAAAGGAGTTAGAGATTTAAAGGCAACATTGGAAGCATTGGATTCGTTTGTAAATCAAGGTTATAAGGTGCTTGTCACCATGCCCAATTCCGACCCCGGCACTTCTGAAATCACAAAAATACTTAAGGATTGGATTGCCAATAACCCTCACTCCTTATCACTGACTCCATCTCTGGGTTCCCGTCTCTTCCATTTCGCCTTGGATCACGCCTCCGCTATAGTCGGTAACTCCTCAGCAGCCTTGATTGAGGCTCCTACTCATCGGTTGCCTGCTGTAAACGTCGGTATCCGACAGAAGGGGAGGGCTCATGGTCTCACTGTCATAGATGTGCCCGGTGAGACAACACGCATCGAGAAGGCTCTATCCGCCGCACTGTCAATGGAGATGAAAGCCGTGCTTCTCGGTCTCACCGTCTCCTCCCT
>JAFLTO010000031.1 GCA_022510425.1 Muribaculaceae bacterium | reverse complement strand
TAGTCGGTAATGATGTTAAGGTAAGATAACGATACAGTGCCTTGATTGGAATGCCGGAACAGACATTGATTGAGAGATGGCGACGTATGGAGCCAGAAAGAGTTTGTAGGATTAAGAGAAAGAGGGACTGGATGCGACGCAAGCGAAGCAAGGAGACAGACAGAGCGAATGGACGGGACTGCAATCTCTTTAAGCTCATCCAATGGCATGATGTTCGGGCATAAGAATCTTCAGGAAGGCATTTTGTATCGTCTTGCCACATCATCGACCATGGAGCAGTGAAATCAAATCCGATTCCGTCCGAAACCTAAATCAAAATATTATTTAAAAAGCAATTGTTGGGATTAAATAACGAGGAGTATCATTTAAATGGGATTTTGAAACAGGTATAACTGGTTTATTATTTTGACATGCTAAATTTTCCATAAACGAACTAACCTCTTGAACCTGAGTATCAGTTGCCCAGGGATCTATAACAATTTCGTCAATCAGTTCATACCAATTATCGATAGGTCTTTTTACCAGGGTGCCAGGATTATTTCTTAGAAAATCACTGTCCGTTTGCATTATTAATCGCACCTCATTTTCACACTCATAAGGTTTCCTTTTCATAAGTAGAAATAAAACTTGTTGTAAGCCCTTATTGTCAAATATTTCTTTAGGATCAGTTATTTGAAAATTCCTAATATAATCTTCTTCCAAATACTTAACCCTGCCAATAAAATAAGTTAAAACATTCAGTCCGTTATTGACGAGATTATTATTGGAATAGAACATTTCATATAATAATTTTTTCGGGGTGCTTTTAATTTTTACCCAAATTTCTCCTCCGTTGCTTTGAGGAGTATTATCTATTGAACTATTAGAATGAGGTTTATTTACTTGCCATTGCATGGAATTTTCTTCAGTTAATGTCCAACATTGTGCAAAATATTGTGCTTCTAAATTCCCAAGTTCTATTGTAGCTCCTATTTTTGGATTATAAAATTTTTCACACTTAAATATAAAATGTTCATATTTATCTTGCCAGGTTCTTGGATTTGCTAATACCCATTTGTGGTCTGTATAAAAATTTTTTAAATGCTCCCATTTCATATATCTATAAATAGGAATATCAGGGTCAATATTAATTAGATTAATATTAATTTCTTGTTCTTTTTCTACTGACGTTGTTGCTGGTATACCATTATGACTAATGATATATAAATGTCTTCGTTCCTCTGAAAATGGATTCATATTTTAAATGATTTATAATACAAAATTAACACTATAAATTATATATGTCGAATTTGACGATAGGAAAATTCGACGGCCCCACAAATTGGGTTCCAACTAAAGATAAAGAAAAATCCCTGTCTAATTTCACAATCGGACAGGGATAAAGGTTAAATATATGAAACAGGATAAATTCGTTATGCCGCTATCTCATCCGGCATTTGAGGTTTAGGCTGTTCCGGAGTTTCCCCTTTCTCAACAGCCTTTAGGCTTTCATCAATTCTGCGTTGCAGATCCGCACACTCTTTCTTCAATGCGTCAAGTTCAGCGGTCTTGCTCCATTGACGGCTGACAATCTCCTTTAATGTCGGGATTTCGCTTTCAAGCCTGGCAATATCTTTTTGCTTACGTTCAATCACGTTAGGAATATTCTCTAATGTCCTCTCCGGATAATTGGAACTTTCAACAAATCCTTGTGGCAAAGAGCCATACTGACCGCATCTATAGTTTATGCCTGTCATTCCCTGAACAAAGAATAGATTACGGTCGAAAGTGCCGGCTATGGAATATTCACTTCGGACAAACAGATTTAATCCGATATAAGAGCCTATCAGGGTTCTATCCTTACTGCGGTTTGTTCTTGAAATCCTATGCAGTTCACGCCCCAAGTCTTCTCCGGCTGACTCTCCGATTGTGTTAAGGCTTACAATCCTTTCTCCCTTATAATCCTTGAAATAGTTGTAATCTATCGCCATATTATTGATAAAGGATTTAGCCTTTTCAATCTCCTGTGTATTCGTGGCTATCTTCCTTTCGGCTCTGCTTCGTTCTTTCTTGAATATGGAATATTCCTTTTCAAGCTGCAAAATCTTGTTATCAAGTTTAGCCTTGTTCAGAAGATCGGTATTGCCCGAAAGGATAGCGACAAACTCGGCAAAGTTCATTCCGTTGTCCTCGTCCATGGAGTCTTCATCAATGCGTCTCACGGCAATTGTTCCGTTATTAATCTGATTTATGAACATTTGTTTGTTACGCAAAAGATTGAACTTGTAAGCGTCAAGGGTCTTTTCAGTTCCATAGATAACCACATCAACCATATTCCCGCCCCAAAGTCTCACGGTGTTGCCTTTCCTCACGGCTCTGCCGTTTCTTTGCTCCATATCGGCAGGTCGCCAAGGTATTTCAAGATGATGGACGGCAACGGCTCTTTTCTGTGCGTTTACACCGGTGCCAAGCATAGAAGTTGAACCGAACAAAACACGGACTTTGCCATTATTCATATCCTCAAAGAGTCTTTTTCTCGCCCTTTCGGTCTTTGCACATTGGATAAACTGGATTTCATCTGCCGGAATACCTCGGCTTATAAGTTTCTCCTTAATATCCTCATAGATATTCCAAGAGTCCGGTCTGTATGTAGAGAGGTCAGAGAAAACAAACTGCGTTCCCTTATTGGCATTAGATTTTTGGTAATAGTCATAGATAGTCTCGGCACAGATTGAAGCCTTGTTATGGCTGTCATCGTTGAACTTATCACCCAATAATCGCATATCGAGAGCCATTTTACGAGCCACATTTGTAGCAATAAGCATTTTTGCCTTATCCAAGTTTTCAGGTGGCATAGAGGAAAGACCCAGATCAGACCATTCTCCGGATTGAGCGAAAGTAACCAATCGTTTAATCATATCCTCTTGTTGTGCGGTCGGTGCATGGGATAGAAAACGCACGTTCTTCTCCGGTACATCGAGGTTAATCATATCGGCAGTTCGGTAATCGGTTATCTCACGGAGAAATGCGGCGAGTTCCGGAACTTTTATATAAGTCCTGAATCTCTCTTTTCTCTTGATTGAGCCTGTAACATTCAGTTCATAGTCTGCGGTCTTTTTAGTGAAGATAGCAGCCCAGGCGTCAAAACAACTTATACGCTGTCTTTTCAGTTCATTGGGTCTAAGGTACTTGAACATCACATATAGTTCTGTCAAGGCATTTACAACCACCGTTCCGGATAGGAATGTAGCACCCAAATCTCTGCCTGTCCGTCTCTGAATGTCACGGATAGCAAATAAAAGGTTCATCGCTCGTTGGGAACCTTTTGTGTTGCCGATACCGGCCACTCTTGTGTGTCGGGTCTGGAACATAAGGTTCTTGAACATGTGGCACTCGTCAATGAAAATATGGTCTATCCCCATACTGCGGAAATCAAGTGTCTCATCTTTCTTCTCGGATATGCTCTGTTTCAGTTCAGCCAATTTAGCTTTCAGATTCTCCTGTCTCTTTTGCAGACCTTTCTCCAATGCACGGCTACGGTACCTCACTGTCGAGTTCTCCAAAGCTTCAAGGCTTCTTTCCACATCTGCAAGTTCCTCATAAAATATCTCAAGCATTGTTTCCTCCGACTGCGGTATCTTGGCAAACTGCTCATGGGTCATTATGATACAATCCCAATTATTGTTTGCAATCTTTGAAAAGACCTCTTTTCTCTTTGACGGTGTGAAATCATCTTTGCCAGGATATAGAACCTTTGCAGAGGGATATGCTTTCATAAAGGTATCTGCTATTTCATGCACATTGGCTTTAAGTCCGATAATCATAGGCTTCTCCACAAGTCCGAGACGTTTCATTTCGTATGCCGATATGCACATTATCATAGTCTTGCCTGTGCCTACCTCATGCCAGCAGATACCGCCCCCGTTCTGCTTAATCATCCAGATTGCGTCTTTCTGCGAGGGATAGAGTTCATTGTAAGGGAACTGCTCAAAGGTAAGATTTGGGAAAGTTTGTGCGGATCCGTCATATTTCGGTCGCACATAACAGTTGAACCTCTCGTTATAGACCTTTACAAGTTCATCGCGGACAGTCAACGGCTGACGGTCTAACCATTCGTTGAAGCGATTTCTTATATCCTGTATTTTGGTTGCAGCTTCCTGTATCGCTTCTTCATCGGCGACCCTTACTTTTTCTCCGTCCCGGTATATTTCCTTTGTAATCTCCGGCACGGTATCCTGGAGTGCGTGAACAAACATATCCTCTCCGTGAATGTTGCGGACAGAATAGGTGTTATACACAACAGGCGAATAACCTCTGACTGAAACGACATAGGTGTCGTTCATATCAAAATACAGAACCTGGGTTTCAGTCCCGAAAAGGTGTGTGGCAAAATCGGCATAGAGTTGTGTGTCAATCCATCTTTCGCCCATATTTATATCAAGTTCCTCATAAGGTATCGGTTCGGGAGTTACATCTTCAAGGGCTTTCAAAGAAGTCTCGATGTAACCTTTAATCTCATTGTCTTTATCTCCGGAATTGCTATCATCGGAATTAAGGTCATTGAGGATTGTTGCAATCTCCTTGTATTTTGCTACAACATTGCCGGAAAGGAATAGACCCTTATACTCCCAATTTTTACTAACGGCATTATAAAAGATTTCTCCGTCAAGGCTTGATATAATAGCGGTTTCGTTTATTCCGGTTCTTTGTGATATATAGGACAAATCAACCTTTCCAAAGAAATTGAGACTGCTTGCCAATGCTTCTTGCGGTGTCAGTATCTCTGCGGTGTCTATCTTCTTGAAAGCAACCGGTTCACGCATAATGTCAGCCTTTGAAGTCTGTGAGCCGTCAAGAGTTTCAATGGTAAAGACCTCAATTCCCAAAGAGTCAAGCATAATGAACTCCTTGTTATCATTTGAGTGGAAAGTTCCCCACTTGGATATAAAAGCGTCATACTGCTTGTTCAATAACTCTCTCAAATCTGCATATTCGGTTTTTTGCTCTCTTTCGTTGTTTGAAAGTTCAAAATAAGTCTTACGGATAGGAAGATAATCATTGGCTCTGTCTGTGTTCAGATCCAGATTATTCTTGAAATCATCTGCCATAGGCACGAAATCAACTGCGGTTTCATCGTAATGGCTTGACTTGCGGAATTTGAGGAAGCCTAACTGACCCTCAAAGAGTATCATCGCTCCGTCCTTGTACCAAAACTCCATTTTATCAGTAAATGCTCTCTTACCTTTGTTCTGCGGAGTGGTCGGGGTGTCAAAGTCCTCTCCGAAAAGGTCAAAGAGAGACATCTGCACCTGTGGTGCGTGTGTCGGCTCGGTAAAAAGCCGTTTGCTGAAATATCGGTCAAAATCATTCCGGAGATACTTTGAGAGATAGTCCGCCAATGCGTTTTCTCCGTTCTCCCATTTGTATTTCCTAATATATTTACCGTATTGGTTTTTTACAATGCTGCTTGAAGTGGAAAGAGCCGTTCTCGGTTGGGTAAAAAGTTTGTTGGCATACTCGGTCATATTTCCGGACATATCCACCATTTCTTTAGATGTTTGAAGAAACATCTTCTCACGGCTTGTAGGAGTCGCCTTGTGGGTGTTCTTTTGGAATATCAGTAAGTCGGAACCTACCTCAATGCCACTGGTATTGAGAAATAAATTGTCGGGAAGCCTTAAAGCGGTTATAAGGTTGGCATTGTTAACAAGAAACTCACGGACAAACTTGTTTCCGGAAGTATCAGCTATGCCTCTTGTAGTGATGAACGACAACAGACCTCCCTCGTTAAGAAGCTCCATAGACTTTATAAAAAAGTAATTGTGAATGGTCTTTGTTGACTGCTCATAAATACCGCCTTTCTTCCACATGTCGGAGTCAAAGACACGGAAATTGCCGAAAGGAATATTGGAAGCAATCACATCAAAAGTCTTGTGGGTCAAGTCTTGGCTTGAAATTGTCTCAAAACCACCAATAACGGTTTCGGTATCGTCATTGAGCAAAGATAGGATTAGTCCGGTCAGCGGGTCTTTCTCAAAGGCATAGGTTTGTGTTTCCGGCATAGCCACAGGCAAAAAACCGCCTGTTCCGGCACTTGGTTCAAGTAAAGACCTCATGAAGATGCCGTTTCTTCTGAAAAGGGATTGTATCTCATTGGCGATGGTGTCAATGACATATTCAGGGGTATAAAAAGCGGTCAGCACCGAAGCTTTAATGCCTTCGATAACTTCTTTTCTTTGATGTTGGGAAAAATTGGGATAGGTGGATATAAGGTTTTCAAGCCTTTTAATCTGTTCAGCCATATCTCCGGAAACAATTCTCTCGTTACCGATTTCAAGGATTTCCTTTATTCCCCCGAAGCCCGAATAAAGGGATAGGGTCTCTTTCTCGGTCGGTGTGGCTTTCCGTTTTTCCAGACGGACAGCCATTGCCGTTTCTATCGCATTTACATTGGCGATAAGTGATTTCAATTTGTCGTAACTCATATATTTAACCTTTCTTAACTCTGTTCGTTTCCCCTTTCTTCGGTCTGATTTGTGACCGCAGGGAAAATCGTTTTTCTGCATTCAGAAGGTTGCCGGCTCAATGATGCCAAGGCCGGAACGTGAAATACGCTCGAGCCTGTGAGAGGAAGATTTCATGGATCCGGAGCCGAAGGCGGCATTGGTAATCATCAGAGACGGCGAATTACCTTCGCAGAAAAATGATTACCCGGATAAGGTCGCCCGGAAAAAGAAGAAACTCTATTCTATAAAGAGTTTTACTGAGATATAAAAGGATAAAAATATAGGGAAGGAACATAAAACAGGATTTGGGACTTATAAAGAGAAATTGCACTGTATAAGAGGAAATCATTGAAGTATAGAAATAAGGGAAAAAATAGGAATAGTTTTTCAGTTGCAGGGGTTATTCTATAATATGAGAATTAGTAATTTCGCAAAAAAATAAATTTTTTCATTTTTGAGGTTAGTTTTTTCGACCTTTAAGGGTCATATATATTGGAAGAAAATTGATGATAAAATGATAAAGAAATTCAGTATTTAAGAACAATAGATTATGAAGAATATTAAATCTTTGATTATGTGTATGTTTGGTTTTTCAATGGGTTTAACTTCATGTAACAGTGAAGATTCCGGATTCAATGAGGAACCGACACTAGATCCTTATGACACTCTTGAATTCTATTCCATAGAATATAATTTCAGAAAAAAAGAAATAAAGGAGGTAATGAGTTCAGAATATAAAGAGAGTTTTGAAAATAACAGTGACCAGATAATCCCCATGACCTTTTATCCATATTTAGATCAAGGGATGTTGGAGTTTAAAACGGGTGAAATGGAAAACTTATTAGAAGGTTTGGAATATGAAATCCCGGTTCCGAATTATGAAAATGATGCATGGAGTGAGACAGAAACCAATACAATAAAAACTGTTTTCGGAGAAACAACATCGTTTAATCCTACAAATGGGAATATTCCGTTTACTCTTAATTTCGATCCTTGGAAAACCACAAGGTATGACTATGTTTTAACCTTCAGTGAATTAATCGTACCTTTTGAAGCCATATTCATAGGCGAAAATTATGGAGACGAATATAGCTTCACCGGGATTCTTAAAATAACGGTTCCAATAAATTGTGATATTAAAATAGAAGATACTGCCTCTTAATAAAACAAGGATATTTGAGTAAAAAATCATAAAATGCATTCTTGTTGAATTTTTTTCATTTGAGAGGTTAGTTTTTTTGACACTAAGGGGTCTTATATATGGATGACGAAAATTGATGACATAGAAGGACTGTTCCGGGCTCATTACGCGTCGATGTATCGGCTTGCCATGCTGATATTGCGTGATGAAAATGTTTCCAAAGACATAGTGCACGATGTCTTTGAAGCCTTGCTTGTCTCCGGGAAAACAGATGTCGGAGAGGCTTATTTATTGACAGCTGTTCGGAACCGGTGTCTCAAGCATATCCGAAGACTGTCGGTGAAAGACCGTCTCAAAGGAATTTACTCCATTGATGAGGAGGAAATTTTAAGTGAGGAATGGCCGGATAAAGAGACTATCGGTTTGATTCAAAAAACAATCGCTGAAGATTTAACCCAATCATGCCGTAAGGTTGTCAATCTGAGATTTGCTGAAAGCAAGAGTTATCAGGAGATAGCAGATACACTTGGTATAAGCACTGTGGCAGTCTATAAGCATTTACGTCATGCCATAGATATTTTACGCAAAAATCTTTCTCAAAATGGATAAGATAGACCGGCTCCTTGATGCTTTGAATAGTCCTGAAAAATATTCTTCTGCAGAAATAGAAGAAATGTTACAGGACACTGAAACAAAGGAAATTCTTGACTTGCTTGACAAAACAAAGTCAAGCCTGCAATCTATTCCGGTTCTGGATGTAGAAAAGGAATGGAAAAAATTCAAAGTTGGTAGCCATTGTAACAGGCAATCCCCGGTTTTAAGGTTACCGGCATTTTTCTCAAAGAAAGTTGCAGCAAGTGTAACTATTGCAATCCTCTCTATTACAGCTGTTGCTGCCATTGTAGGAATAAGTGTGAGTTCATTGAATAATAAAGAAAGTCAACTTACAGAGAAAGAAGTCGCATCAACAACAGAAGTCATACCTAATCGGGAAGACAGTATCAAGACTCCTGCAGACTCTCCCATACTATCTTTGGAGACAGTTATTTTTGACAACGAGCCACTGGAAGTCATAATGAAGCAGATTGGTGATTTTTATGGCTATAAGATTGAATTTAAAAATGACAATGTCAAGTCTCTTCGTCTATATTTCAAATGGAATCAGGTTTCAACTATACAGGATATTGTAGAAAGCCTCAATAATTTTGAACAGATACATCTTACAATAGAAGGGGGAGACATTAAAATAGACTGATTGCCATGATACGCATAATTCCACTTATTATGGCATTAGTCACTGTTTTAGCGGTTAATGCCGAGACCTTTTCATATAAATTTAATTCCACGCCTCTTTCTCAGGCTATAAGGGATATAGCAATGGAACATCCTGATTTAGATATTAATTTTATTTATAACGAGCTTGAAAATTACAAAACCAGTGCAAAGATTCATACAGATAATCCTTATGATGCCTTGCGTCAAGCGATAGGACTAAATCCCGTAACTGTAGTTAAATCTAAAAACACTTATTATGTTGAGGCACTGCAACATGGGAAGTTCTGTTATAAAGGGACAGTAATAGGAAGTGATAACGAACCCGTAATAGCGGCTACAGTGATGTTGCTCATGCCCAAAGATTCCGCTGTACTGACATACGGCATTACCGATAATGAAGGCAGATTCTCTATTCCATGCGACAGACAAGGGGTAATAGGCAAGTTATCCTGTATAGGTTATAAAACATTGATAAAACCTTTTGATTCCTTTAATCTCGGTGTGATAAAAATGGAAGAACAGGCAGTAGAATTAGGAGCTGTCACTGTCGAAGGAGATAATTCTCGTCTTTACTCTGATAAATCAGTTTATCTGCCTTCCACCAAACAAAAGAATGCATCGCAAACCGGTACGGATCTGCTAAACCATATGTCTATTCCGCAGTTAGGATTCATATCCGGCAATGAGGTTTCAACGAACAGCGGCAAACCGGTTGCAGTATTTATTGATTATATGCCGGCTTCTGAAAATGATTTGCTGGCAATGAGGGTTACAGATGTTAAAAGAGTGGAATATCTTGAATATCCATCGGATCCAAGAATGCAGGGCAATCCTTATGTGATTAATTTCATAATGCAGCAATACGAGTATGGCGGGTATGCCAAGGCATACGGATTCGGGACATTCCTTAACGGGAATCAGGAACAGCTTATTGGTAACGTGAGGATGCAGTATAAAAGGATGACTTACGACCTTATGGGTTCTGCTTATAACAGCGGTTCCACACACGCAGGACAAGACATGACCGAAACTTTCCGATTACCGCAAGAAGACGGCAGAATAAACGAGTTCCAGCGTATATCGGAACTGACTTCATCAAAGAGAAAGAGAAACAATTACTATCTGATATTCAAGGCCACATACAATTCAGATAAAGTCCAGGCTTCCACATTGATTAACAGCAACCTTGACCGCCAACCGACTTTATTACAGAACGGAACGGTGAGATATTCTAACAATATTTATCCATCATCCGAGTATTTTTCCTCCTCAAACAATTTTTCAAAATTTATCTCCTATAACGGGTATTATTTCTTTGTTCTACCCAACGGCAATTCAATCACATTTACTCCACAATATAGTTTTTCCCATACCGAGCAAAGCAGCGATTATTTGGAAACAGGATATTCAAATATTCTCAATTCAGCATCAGACAATACCAATTACCTTAACGGGGACCTGAAGTTCAAGCATGACTTTGGTAAATACGGTAACCTTTCAGGTTTTTTAAAAGGGTCATATCAAACCAATAATACCAGATATTCCGGATCGGCTGTGGGAGTTGACAAGGCCAGATCAACTCGAATCGGCTTCGGAGCTAATTATGAAGTTACTGTTAACAAAGTAAGAGGCCATTTAGGTTTAGGCTGGGATTGGGACTGTCTAAAGTTTGACTCCTCGGTGGATAAAAGAAATGCCCCTTATATAGATGTTTCTTTACAATATTCACCGAATACCAGACATTCCTTTTCAGCAATGTTTCAATATGAATCATGGCTTCCGTCACCTAATTTAAAGAGTGACCAGGTGATAACAGCTTCACCATTCCTCAAATACACGGGAAATCCAAATCTTTTCCCGGCTAAGAGTTATGATATTGATTTCTCTTATACCTGGATCCCTAACAATAACTACAGCCTTAGTGCTTACGCATGGGGTTGGATTGTCAAAGACAGTTATACCTATGTCTATGAACCTGCCGGTACGGGAATATTACGAACCATAAAACAGCCGATGGGTTCCTATGCACAAGGGAATTACGGTATAAAGGGCACCGCACGCTTCTTTAACAGGTCATTGGTGCTGACCGGCAACTTCGGTCAAGTTTTCAACCATAATGGCAAACCCTATAATGCTAATCACTTCCATTTACGCTATATCCTTCAGGCTTATTATTATCTGAAGAATTGGAATTTCGGACTCATTTATGTATCTACCATAGGCACTTGGGATGGCATGATAAACGGTATATGGCAACATAATAAGGATGATTATTATGTGCAGGTTGGCTGGTCGAATTCCAAATGGAATGTCTCAGCACTGCTTCTTGATATTGGAAGATGGAACTGGAGAAGTACCAACAAAGTAATGCACAGTGAATTTTACAGCACTGATGAGACACTTATAAATGGTAATTCACACGCCTTAATGAAAATAACTGTTACCTATACCTTCGGTTTTGGGAAAAAAGTGAGTCATGCAAATGAACCTCAGATTTCCGGTTCTGCTGCATCGGGCATTCTGAAATAATCATTTTTTCAAGAATGATTTTGATAAGCAAACAGAGAAAATAGATTCAATATTAGCTGCTACAATATAAGGAGAAGCCTTTAGATAATTCATAGTTTTGAATAAAAAAGGGAGTATTATCGTTATAAAGCTAATTTGAAAGATATAAATGGAAATGCCGTCGGCAGACCCGATTTGAAAAAGAGCCGTATCAGTCAATGAGACATCAACGGCTCTTCAAACTATGAAAGGAACTATATCTTTTATGCCGACATTCGGCTTGTTATCTGGTGCATATTATCTCTCATAAGGTTCAAAATCCTTTCGTGATATTCCGTGTTCTGATTGTGTCTTCCACGGCACTGAACAATCTGCATAGTTTCAAGTGAGACCTCGATTGTCTCTACCGGCTTGTTGTCAATCTCTGCTGATAGGATAAG
>JAFLTO010000030.1 GCA_022510425.1 Muribaculaceae bacterium | reverse complement strand
TTTTCCGACCTTATTAAGGTGATGACAGCGCAAGGGCTCCACCTCTTCCCATTCCGAACAGAGAAGTTAAACCTTGCAACGCCGATGGTACTGCGAAAGCGGGAGAGTAGGTAATCGCCCCCTTAGATGAAGCCACCCTGACCGGGTGGCTTTTTTTGTTGAAAAAATTTGGTGTTTGATATTTTCGTTCTTAATTTTGCACTTGAATTATGGTTTGCCTTTGAGCAATTAAAATGGGAACACGGGTGAAATTCCCGGACAGTCCCGCTGCGGTAATTTTCATGGATTAATCTTTATTTGATCCGATGGCTCGGCAAATACCACTGATTCAGGTCAACTGAATCGGGAAGGTGCCGAAAGCTTGAAATAAGTCCGAAGACCTGCCTTAATTTTTAAGATGCAATAAGCATCAAATAGCTGATATTCTTCGAGGATGAGAATTCGGACAGTCATAAATTATGTCGGTTTATTTTTGCTCCATGTTCATTATATTGAATGTGCAGCTCATGATGTTGCTGACAGTATTCCCAACGCTATTGATCATACCACTCTTGAAGAAGCAATAGTAACGGCTTCCAAGATTGATTTAAGTATAACTACTTCTACTCCCACTTTCAAAATTGATGAATCGCAGATTCTTCATAAAGGGATTACGGATATCTCAGATGCTATTCATAGGCTTCCGGGTGTCAATTTGCGTGATTACGGAGGTGCCGGGGGTTTAAAGACAGTATCTGTCCGCGGTTTTGGTGCTTCTCATACAGCAGTGATTTATGATGGACTTCCTCTTTCCGATATTCAAAGTGGAGCTATAGATCTTTCGAGATACTCTGTCGACAATATTTCTTCTCTACAATTAGTAATAGGTGATAATAATGATATTTTCATCCCGGCACGTATCGGTGCTTCCCCGGCTTCTCTTTCTATTTCAACAATTGAAATGAAACCCGGGAAAAAAACTACTCTAACCGCAAGAATAAAAGCAGGTTCTTTTGGTTATTTAGGCCCTTCATTTGACTTATTTCAAAATTTTAAATCAACTCAAATAGGAATTTCCGGTGAATTAATAAGAACTGATAATAATTTTCCATTCACACTAAAAAATGGAAATCTTTCCACCCGAGAAAGAAGGGAATATAATAAAATGAATTCTGGAAGATTACAATTATCAGTTAAAGGACATCTAAAATCCGGAGGGATTATTTCAGGCCAAATTTATTACTACGATAATGACCGTGAACTTCCGGGACCTGTGATTTACTATAATGTAAACGACGGCCATGAAAAACTAAGGGAACGTAATTTCTTTTCTCAGGCCGATTACTTGCAACCTTTTAAAGGAATATGGAAACTTAAAGTAGCAACAAAGTTTAATTGGGCTTCCACTTTTTATACTGACTATAGTATAATTCGAGATGACAAGTTTAAAGAAGAAATTTATTTTCAAAGGGAATACTATACCACCGCCAATTTATTGTTCCAGCCTTCCGGCTCATTCAGTATGGACTATTCTGCTGATTATTTCTTTAATAATCTCAACAGCAATCAAGCCAATGACGTAAGACCGCGGAGAAATTCTTTACTTCAATCTATAACGGCCAAATATTCTTCTTCCCGGATAACAGCTTTAGTAAGATTGATCGGATCTCTTTATATAGATGCTGCAAAATCTGAAATTGTAGAAAAAAAGAAATATGCAAGGATTTCACCATCTATATCTTTAAGCGGAAAGTTGCTGTCAGAAGGATTGTTTTTTGCTCGACTATCTTATAAGAACATTTTTAGAATGCCTACTTTCAATGAAGCATATTTCAATCATTTCGGATCTCCGGACTTAAAACCGGAGACAACTGATCAAATAAATTTTGGATTGTCATATCAATTACCATCTTTCCAGATCCTGTCACTACTTTCAGTCACAGGTGACATATATAGAAATTGGGTTAAAGACAGAATTGTAATTGTTCCTTATAATATGTTTGTTTGGACAGTAACAAATCTTAACAATGTTAGTGCAATAGGTTCAGACGTCACATTAAACTCTACACTTGACTTTGGGAAAAAACAACATCTAATTTTATCAGGAACATGGAGTTACCTTAGATCTAAAATTAATGTAAAGTCCTCTGATAATCTTTATGGTAAACAAGTGGCTTATACACCATTAAATTCGGGTTCATTCTCTTTAAGTTATGAAAACCCATGGGTGAATTTTGTGTACCACGGACAAGGTTCATCGGCACGATATTCTCAGAACTCTAATATTCCTCAATCAAGGTTGGAAGGATATTTTGAGTTTGGTATCACCTTATGGAAACAAATAATGATAAAATCGCATAGTTTAGATTTTAGGTTTGACGTCATGAATATCTTGGACAAGCAATATGTAATCATTGCACGATATCCAATGCCGGGAAGATCTTTTATGGCAACTGTAAAATTCGAATTGTAGTATAGAATTATTATTTATAAGTAACCAACTATATTATTTATTATTGCAAACATTAAAACCTATATTAACCTAATATATTATTTTATAAAGATGAAAAAAAAGTTTCTTTTTTTTGCGGCATCCATATTCTCATTGACTTTCGCCGCATGTTCGGATAACGATGATCCGAATCAAAAACCGAATCCTGAGCCTGCATCTAAGGTTGACTACGGTGTGTTTATTGTGAATGCAGGAAATATGTATAGCAACATCGATGGGTCGCTGGGATATATTGAATTCGGATCAGGAGATGTTTTCCAAAATCTTTTTAAAGAAGCTAACAATAATGCTACTATCGGCGATACATTTAATTCCGGATATGTCGACGGAGATTATATCTACTTAGCGGTAACTGATTCCAAGGTGATTCATGTAATAGATCGTAAAACTTTTGAATTAATCAAGACAATTTCCACATCAGCCGGACCCAGGCAGATTACTTCTTATAATGGAATGGTATATGTAACTCTATTCGGACAACCCGGCTCTGTAGTCGAAATAGACCCTTCAAGTCTTGAAATCACTCGAAGCATTGAGGTTGGTCCATTGCCCGAATATATCGTTCCCTTTAAGGGCAATCTTTATGTCGCTGTGAGTGATGGTTACGGAGACGGTTCACAAGCATCAATAACCGTTATAGATCCGGCTTCCTTTAATGTGACCAGGAATATAACCGGAATAGTAAATCCGGTGAACCTTGCTACCAACGGAAATCAATTATATGTTTGTTCACAGGGGCAATATTTGTCGGAGTATCCATATACACAATATAATTACGGAGTTTATGAAATTAAAGACAATGTCCTTTCCGAGAAATTGTGTGAGGCAACTTACATTTATATCAATAACGACAAATTGTATTTCATGGATGCATCCTATTCCTATGGAGAGGATCATAATTATTCTTATGGCGTACTTGACACAAAAAATAACAAAGCGTCCAAATGGATTAATTCAGAGGATGGCGTTGATTATCCGGTTGCTATAGGAGTAGATCCGGTAGAAGGCAGAGTCATCATTTTGTCCTACGAGTTAGGGGAAGGGGGATATGCTTCTTACACAACACCGGGTTATGCAAAACTTTATACCTCTGATGGACAACTAATCGGGAAATACAACACCGGGGTTGGTGTGACAAATATGTTCTTCAATGTGGCAGACTAAATTTTATTATATTATAATGGGTTTTCTTCTCTTCCTCACCTCATGTGGGGAAGAGAAAAAATCATCATATGAAACACCCTTACACAAGGTCACCGGATTTAAATATGCTGATAGAATTAGTATGGTGGAACATCCGGAAGGCTGGTATGAAGTGAGAATCATAAATCCATGGGACACTGTAAACTTACTTCAAACCATAGCTATGATACCTAAACAGGTAGATAGTATCCCAAAAAATCTCCCCGGAGATGCAACCATAATAAGAATTCCATTGGAAAATTCTTTAGTGCAGTCAACGGTGCATATTGGACTAATTGAGGAATTAGGTAGTGAAGAGGCAATTAAAGGGGTATCCGACGTGAGATTTATAAAATCGAAAGAGATTAAGAAAAGAATGGAAGACAGCAGAGTAGTGGATTGTGGTTCATGGCTCAGTCCCGATCTTGAAAAAATTCTGCACCTTCAACCGGACGCTATTTTTGTCTCCCCTTATCAGGAGGGTGGAAATTACGGTAGAATTACGGAATTAGGATTTCCTATCTTATATGTTGCCGATTATATGGAAAAAGAACCATTGGGTAGGGCAGAATGGATAAAATATTACGGATTACTTTTTGGCAAAGCCAGTGAGGCTGACTCAATGTTTTCAATAGTAGAGAACAAATATAATCACTATAAGCAAGCTGCTAATGTGGCATCCCAACTAACCGGGAAAAAGAAGGTTCTTTTTGACAATCCACATAGTGAAAGTTGGTATGTTCCTGCATCCGGATCTTATAATGATAATTTCATCCGTGATGCCGGTGGTCTAAATCCCTTTGGTTATGGTTCAATGAATCAATTTTCAGCCCTTAACCCTGAAAAAGTACTTGCTGAAGCACATGATGCTGATGTGTGGATAATAAGATGGAATACACCATATCCTCTTTCCAAAGAGTTATTAAGGAAGGAGTTACCTATCTCTTACCGATTTAAGGCATTTGAAGAGAATAATGTATGGGGTTGCAACACCAACGAATCCAATTATTATGAGGAAACACCCTTTCATCCTGAAAGGGTGCTTGAAGATTTATATCATATTCTTCATTGTGCAGATCCTCAAGATTCACTCAATTTTTTCAATCGTTTGCGTTGATTCCTAAAAATCGATACCCTTTCTTGATTGAACTCCTTTAGTATAGTAATGTTTTATCTCTTTCATTTCAGTCACGAGGTCCGCCATTTCAATTATTTCAGGAATTGCGTGACGTCCGGTGATTATTATCTCAACATGAGCAGGTTTATGGCTCAGTAATTCTATCACTTTTTGTGGTTGAATCAGTCCAAGATGGATTGCTACATTAATTTCGTCAAGAATCACCAACTCATATTGTCCTGAGTTGATCCATTCTTCTGCTTTATTAAAACCTTCTTCTATGATTCTGAAATCTTCATCACTAGGTTTACGACCATGCAAACAACATCCTGTGCCGAATTGATCAATCTTTATTTTTCCCAAAGGGCCATCAAGGCTGTTGATATAATTGAAAGCTTTCAATTCACTGTAATCAAATCCTCTTGATTTGATAAACTGAGCAACAGCCACATTATACCCGTTTGCAAGTGTCCTTAAAGCAACTCCCAGTGCAGCTGTAGTTTTACCTTTTCCATTGCCAGTGTATACATGAATATAACCCTTGTCCATATTGAATCTTCTAAAATATTTGATAAATTATAGGTACAAACTTAATGAAATTAATATTATAATCCTTAGTTTTACCCATTAAATTCTTTAATTTTGATTTTGAATTACAATTCTTATATCTAAATATAAAGGACTAAGGGTTAATCCAATACTGAAATTCTTCAATGATGGGAATTCGGAAATTAAATAACACTTTCCTTTTTGTAGGATTAATAATCTTAACACTATTCTTTTTTCTTATAGATTTAGGAGTAGGATCGGTTTCCATTCCAATTTCTGAAATCTGCAAAGCCTTATTCAGAAGAGACATTGATCCTGTAATCCAAAGCATAATTATAGACATACGACTAAACAAAGCAATAGTGGCTTTGATGTGTGGTTCAGCATTATCTGTTAGCGGCCTTCAGATGCAGACACTTTTCAGGAATCCTTTGGCCGGACCGTATGTGCTTGGAATCAGCTCAGGTGCAAGTTTAGGAGTTGCTCTGTTTATTTTAGGAATGCCCCTTCTCGGAATATCCTCTGTATTATTTTCCATTGGGTTGGCCGGTGCCGCATGGATAGGTGCAGCATTAATACTTATCATAATTTCAATTGTATCATATCGCTTGAAGGATATTATGGTGGTTCTGATTCTCGGTATGATGTTTTCCTCCGGAGTATCCGCTATTGTTCAGATTTTGCAGTATCTTAGTGATGATGAAGCCCTGAAATCTTATGTGATATGGACAATGGGATCTTTGGGTGATGTTCAGGGACCGGAACTTTTTATATTGGTATTAGCTGTGGCCGGTGGTTTGATATTGGCAGTAATCGCTATAAAACCATTAAATCAGCTTTTACTCGGAGAGGAGTATGCCAGAACAATGGGACTGAATGTAAGACGTTCTCGTGGTTTATTATTCTTTTCTACTACTCTTTTAGCCGGAACAGTCACAGCTTTTTGTGGGCCCATCGGTTTTATAGGAATGGCTATTCCTCATGTCACGAGGAATTTATTTTCAAATTCCGACCATAGAATTTTAGTGCCTGCTAATATACTTACCGGAGCTTTGATACTCATAGTATGCGATATATTATCAAAATCATTTCTTCTTCCTGTAAACGCTATTACAGCACTATTGGGTATTCCGGTTATTATATTTATTGTTTTACGCAATAACGCCTTCTCCATATGATATCCTTAGCAGATTTTTCTATCGGATATGACGACAAAATTCTTTTAGATAAAATATCCACGGTATTTAACGATGGTTCTCTCACTGCTTTAATAGGAAGAAACGGAGCGGGGAAATCAACATTATTAAGAGCAATATGCGGTTTAAATCCTGACTACTCAGGCAATATTTATATTGACGGAAAAAATCTGAGAGATCTCTCATCTGCAAATCTATCAAGACTCTTAGCTTTTGTACATACCAAACGTCCTCATATTTCAAACATGACGTGTAGGAATATAGTAAGTTTGGGAAGAACACCTTACACTAATTGGATAGGTCAACTATCGGAGACTGACAATAATCTTATCGATGAAGCACTGAATTATGTTGGAATGCTTTCTTTTTCCAATCGTAAAATCGATTCACTAAGTGATGGCGAAGCACAACGGATAATGGTCGCAAGAGCTATTGCCCAAGACACTCCTGTAATAGTTCTTGATGAACCAACTTCTTTTCTTGATTTACCTACTCGTTTTGAGCTTGGAGAAATACTTAAAGATCTGGCTCATCAGAAAAACAAAACCATATTATTTTCAACCCACGAGCTTGATATTGCGCTTGAAATGAGTGATTACATAGCTTTAATAAACGATGGTAAATTATATAATCTTCCGGTAAATGAAATGAAAAAAAGCGGACTTATACAAAGCCTTTTTAAATCCTCGGCAACCTATATCTCTCATCTTTTAGATAGTTAAAAAGCAGTTACAATAAAGATATATATAGGAGGTTGTGATACCCAGATAAAATAAAAACAGGGAATATTTTGGTTTTCCCTGTTTTTGTGTTTTAATTTAATTAAGTTAAGCTTCTTCAGAAACCGGTTCTTCCTTATAAAGATAGTCATTGATTTGTTCAGGACGGAAATTGCCGATGAAAGAAGCGTGTTGGGCAACTTGGGCCTGACCGTATTTCACATAAACCTCAAGAGATTTACGGAATTCCGGGTTTCTTTGTACATCTTCAAGAAGAAGATAACCCATGATGATATGACCGGCCATTTCAACAAGTCGACGAGCCATGAAGTCATGGAAACCTTGGTCGTCAACGCCGAAAACCGCTTGAACTGCATCTGCATATTGCTGGGTCATGAATACGAGTGTATTCTTTATAGCTTCATCTTCGGGATGCACAGACTGCTCCTCGAATTCCTTCATCTTGTTAAGATAAGTGCCGGTTGAGACGTGGCGAATCGCTGCCACAACCTGTAATTGTGTTGTACCTTCATAGATAGAAGTAATACGAGCATCGCGATAAAGACGTTCGCATTTGTAATCTTTCATAAAACCGGAACCCCCATGAATCTGAATGGCATCATAGGTATTTTGGTTACAGAATTCTGAAGTCATACCCTTTGCAAGAGGAGTGAACGCATCAGCGAGTTTGCTGTAATATTTCTGTTCTTTCTTTTCTTCCGGCGTGAGAGCACGTTCCTTTGCTATGTCATCGTATATCTTATACATATCCACAAAACGTGAGCAAGCATAGAGAAGAGCGCGGGAAGCATCAAGTTTGGCTTTCATTGTGGAAAGAATTTCAGCAACAGCCGGGAATTCTATGATTGGTTTTCCGAATTGCTTACGATCTTTCGCATAAGAGAGGGCTTCACGGTAGGCAGCCTCGCTGATACCCACAGATTGAGCTGCTATACCTAAACGTGCTCCGTTCATAAGAGCCATCACATATTTGATGAGACCAAGACGAGTGCTTCCTACGAGTTCAGCAGGTGCATCCTTGTATACGAGTTCACAAGTAGGGCTCCCTTTGATACCCATTTTATTTTCAATACGGCGTACATTGACACCACCTTTTTTCTTGTCATAGATGAACATTGAAAGGCCACGACCATCTTTGCTGCCTTCTTCCGAACGCGCGAGAACCAGGTGAATATCACTGTCACCGTTGGTAATGAATCGTTTTACTCCATTAAGTACATATGTACCGTCTTCTTTCTTAGTAGCCTTAAGCATAACTGACTGTAAGTCGGAACCGGCATCCGGTTCTGTAAGGTCCATCGACATAGTTTCACCCTGACATACTCTGGGAATATATTTCTCCTTCTGAGCATCATCGGCGAATTCATAGATGGTTTCAGCACAATCCTGAAGGCCCCAGATATTTTCGAAAGCAGCGTCAGCACGGCTCACCATATCGGCAGCCATAATATAGGGAGTGATCGGGAAATTGAGACCTCCGAGTTTGCGTGGCATAGACATACCCATCAAACCGGCTTTACGGCAAGCGTCGAGATTGCGTTCAGTTCCGGCTGCGTAAACCACTCTGCCATTCTTCACGCTCGGACCTTCATGGTCTATTTCCTCGGCATTTTCTGCTATCACATTGGCACAAATATCGCCAACAATCTCCAGCACTTTGTCGTAACTGTCCATTGCATCCTCGAAATTCTGAGGAGCATAGTCATATTTATCTTTATCTGCGAAATTTCTCTCCTTAAGTTCCACTATCTTCTCCATCATGGGATGGTTGAGATAATGTTTGAGAGTATCGTTATCTTTATAAAAATTGCCCATTACTTAGAATTCTTTTTGTAATATTTGATTAATTTAGGCACAACATCCTCAAATTTACCGGTGATGACATAATCCGCTATCTTGTTGATAGGTGCATCGGGATCGGAATTTATTGAGATAATAAGGGCTGAATCCTGCATGCCGGCTATGTGTTGAATCTGACCGGAAATACCACAGGCGATATAAAGTTTTGGACGAACTGTGACTCCGGTCTGCCCGATCTGTCGGTCATGGTCAACCCATCCGGCATCCACTGCAGCACGGCTTGCGCCAACTTCGGCTCCCAGAGTGTCGGCAAGTTGTTGAAGGATGTCGAAGTTTTCCTTGCTACCAACACCATAACCGCCGGCCACAATTATAGGACTGCCTTTAAGATTCACTTTAGATTTCTCAACATGTCGGTCGATGATATCTATCACGAAGTCTTCCGGTTTGGTGTATTTGTTTACATCCATCTGTTTCACTTCGCCTTTGTAGTTGGAATCCTTCTCTTCTTTCTTCATCACACCTTCCCTCACAGTAGCCATTTGTGGGCGACAGTCAGGATTGACGATTGTTGCCACGATGTTGCCACCGAATGCAGGACGGATCTGATATAGAAGATCTTTATATTCCTTGCCTGATTTAACATCGGTGTAATCACCTATTTCAAGGGACGTACAGTCTGCTGTCAAACCGCTATGTAGTGCTGAAGAAACTCGAGGACCAAGGTCACGTCCGATAGGAGTCGCACCCATGAAAGCTATTCTTGGCTCTATTTCCTTGAAAAGATTAATAAGAATAGATGAATGAGGGAGAGAAGTGTAAGGATAAAGACGATCGTCTTCGAATTTGTAGATAGTGTCTACTCCATAAGGTAGAATCTGTTTTTCGATATCCTTGAGATTGTTTCCGGCCACCACAGCTTCGAGATTGATACCGAGTTTATCAGCAAGTTGTCGACCTTTGGTAAGGAGTTCGAGACTCACGTCGGCGACTTTTCCGTCTTCGTATTCGCAATATACTATAAGGTTGTTTTTGTCTGCCATTTCTTTTAAGTTTTAATGTTATGGTTATCAACCGATCGTATGGTTTGCGATAAGGTCAATTATTAAGTTCTCGAGTTCAGCGTCGGTATTCTCAATTTTCCTTGCCTCTTTGGCAGTGAATACCACATTCTGGATAGATTTCACCTTAGTGGGAGAACCGGCGAGACCACATTGAGCGAGATCTGCATTAACATCAGCGGCACACCATTCGCCGATTTCGAGATATGGTCTCTTTTCGATAAATTCTTTTTTGGATGGGTCGTTAGCCACTTCAGAAGGCACTGCAGCATATTTGTATTTCTGCACAGCCTTAGCATTGCGTGGACGGCATTCATCGGCAGATCCGTTAACTGTGACAACAAGTGGAAGCTTGCCTTGAACTGTTTCGACACCTCCATCGAGTCTTCTTTTCACAGTGATTTTACCATCTTTCACATCTACTATTTCTTCCGCATAAGTGATTTGAGGTATACCGAGTTTCTCAGCGACTTGTGGTCCAACCTGGGCTGTGTCCCCGTCGATAGCCTGACGACCGCCAACTATCAGGTCGAAATCGCCTAATTTCTTGATTGCAGCGCTAAGGGCATAGGAAGTAGCGAGTGTGTCTGAACCGGCGAAAGCTCTGTCAGAAAGTACAACTCCACCATCAGCGCCACGGAACAACCCTTCGCGTATAATCTCGGCGGCTCTTGCGGGGCCCATAGTCAGCAGAGTTACTTTAGAGCCTGGATATTTATCCTTAAGCTTAAGAGCCTGCTCGAGTGCATTCAGGTCCTCCGGATTGAAGATAGCCGGAAGGGCGGCACGGTTAACAGTACCGTCGGCCTTCATGGCATCCTTCCCCACATTTCGGGTATCGGGCACCTGTTTTGCCAGTACAATGATATTTAAGCTCATAATATAATGTGTTGTTTTAGTTTACGTGTTTATAGTGATTTCAATTAAAACGTCTATCTGTATCCATCAATTGAAATTGAATTATACTTACAAACCTCTCAACCGTATGGTCAGTTAGTTTGTGCGTAAAGATAAGAACCTTACCAAAAGGCAAAATTAATTAAAATATTTAAAACAATGAATTTTTAGCTATCAATGAAGAAAAAAAAGGAATGCATTTGTATATATGGTGCATAGTTGGTGCATAGTTGGTGCATAGTGCATAGAGCAGTGGGATAGGGGTATAAGGGATTAGGGTTGATGGGTGAGGGATGAAGTATTAGGGATGAAGTATGAGGATTGTTAAGTTTGAGCTTAACCGCGGGTGGTAGCGGAGCTAAGGGATAGGGGATAAAGGGATAAGAGATGTGGGTTGTTAAGTTCAAGCTTAACGGCGGGTGGTAGGTCAAGGATAGAAATTTTGGGAAGTAAAAGAAGGAGGTTTTGGGGGAAGAGAGAATGGAAAAAAGGGGAGGGTCCGGGAAAATGACTGGTTGCATGAATGAGACACGATTGTCAATTTCAAGGAAACTCCTTTATTAGGATCTATGAGCTACCTTAAAGAAGGGAGAAATTCAATAGTCCTATCTTGGTATTAAGTAAAGTCTATAATGACGACATAATGTAGTTTATCGTTTGTGGGTTTTGAAGTTTTTGAAGAAGCGACGTCAGGTTCGAAGATCTTTTGGGGAAACTTTAGAATTATTTTTTATAAAATCTTCCTTTTCAATAATAGACCTGTCATAATATCTATGGTTGCCGTTCTCATCGAGATATTCATTGTTATCATCATTTTTTTTATAGAAAGATAAAGGAATTACCACAAGAAGGATAATCAGAATGGCAATACAGACAACGAAAACTAACGTTGGGACCCAAAGGCACAACCCAATGGGTATCGAAAGCCTCTTTAACATATTTCATTTCATTGCCCGACATGTGAGCCAGACAAAGGTAAATTCTATCCTTCAGGATATATATTGTTTATATAATTTTATATATGTTATATTTGCATCCGGAATTTAAATCTTGATAAATAATGAACACAGCAGTAACATTAAAGACAAAGAAACTAATAGAGCTTCCTAATGATGTATGTCGTCGACTTTCGATTCATGCAGCTTCTATGGGCACCAGTGTTAAGAAATTGATAGAGAATATGGTTATAGAATCATTGTCCGAATATGATGATGACAGCATCTATAGATGGTTATGTCAAACTCAACCTGAAGGAGGGGAGATGATATCTGAAGACAGACAGGAAGAATTAATCAAAAGTCTGAAAGAAAAATTGAAAAGAGATGAAATATAGGCTATCAAAAGCATTTGAAAAATCCCTTCTTCAATTAAGTGGCAAAGAATTGCAATCGGCACTTGATATGCTTGAAAAAGTGGAGTCTAAAGAAAGGATTGAAGACATTCCGGACTGTATAAAACTGAAAAGTTTCAGTAATGTCTACAGAATAAAATTAGGTTCGCGACGAGCCTTTTTTACCTTTCATGTAAAGATAATAGGTAATGTATTGTTTTTACGATATCTTATAAATCGAGGGTAAGCTTACGACAAAGCCATGGAACAAAGACTACGGCAAATTGATGAAAGTCAATAAAAGGGATTCACCCCATTCGTGTCGAAAGCCTCTTTCACATATTTCATTTCATTGCCCGAAATGTGAGCCAGACAAAGGTAAATTCTGTCTTTCATATGTTTAATGTATTTTAAGTACACATGCACCCCAGGAATAACCGACACCGAAACCGGTCAACATTATATTGAAAGGATGAGGGATAAAGGGATAAGGGATGAAGGATTGTTAAGTTTGAGCTTAACCACGGGTGGTAGCGTAGCTAAGGGATAGGGGATAAAGGGAAAGAGGGATGTGGGTTGTTAAGAGCGGACTTAGTGGTGGGAGTTTGGGATGTCGGATGGATTTATGGTGAATTGGGATGCCGGAATGTTGAGGTAATAGGAAGGAATGTCTTTGAAAGTTATCACCGGCAACTTTCCGATTGCAATTGAAAGGAGTATTAGTTTACTGAGCTTATGATCCCATTCCTGGTTGTAAAGCTGTGATATGTATGCT
>JAFLTO010000003.1 GCA_022510425.1 Muribaculaceae bacterium | reverse complement strand
CGTGTTACTCACCCGTGCGCCGGTCGCCGGCAGAGAGCGCAAGCACTCTCCCCGCTGCCCCTCGACTTGCATGTGTTAAGCCTGCCGCTAGCGTTCATCCTGAGCCAGGATCAAACTCTCCGCTGTTAATATATCTTTTATGATATCTTTTTTCTTGTTTTGTCTGTCCGGCTGTCTCTCTGTATATCTAAAGGAATTTTTTCAAAGACGGGTAAGCTTGTTGTTCTTACCTTGTTCCTTTGTCTAACGCTGCTCGTGGCCTCAGCCTTCGTCCCCGGGGACTCATACCCCGGCTCCGGTTATCTTCGGCCACTTGTCCTGTGGCAATATTTCATTGTTCTCTCTTTCCGCTAAAAATCCGGAACCTCTCAGCCCCGGCCGCTTTTAGCAGTGCAAAATTACTGCAATCCCCTCCCCTTTTCCAAATTTTCACCTCTTAATGGCACCAAAGGCAAGGACATAACCTACCTAAACACCTGATTTTATGACAAATCAAAATATGTTAAAAAATATTTGGAAAAGTTAATTATAGATTTAAATTTCTCTATATCGAAATTTTAATAATAACACTACTGATGAAGAATAAAATTTTTGTTTCAAAATATATAAACACCGAATCTATTAAGACTATTTATATCTTTATTCTTTTCTCTTTGGTATTCTACTTATGCTTGAAAAGAATTTAATCTCTTTGGAGAAAAAGAATATACTACCCCTAATTAAGTACTAATAACTGAAAGTTGCTTAAACATGGATCTTTTGTATTGATTGATTTATCCTTAAAATTGGGTAATTATTAAGGATTTTTTCTAATTTTGATTAAACAAAAGAGGACTATTCAAACGGCTTTTGTTAAAACCTTATTTTTAATAGCATATGAAAATATTGGTATGTCCGGATTCATTTAAGGGAAGTTTGAGTGCAAAAGAAGTTGCGGATACTATATCTACAGCATTATTGGAAAAATTTCCTAATGTAATGATTCTTCAAATACCCTTGGCGGATGGAGGAGAGGGCACAACCGATATTGTAAAAACCTCTCTTTTCCCGAATGAAATAAAAGTATCTGCCCACGATCCCCTGGGGAAGTTGATTAATGTAGGTTTTCATATTGATATAACCGGTAAAAAAGCTTTTATAGAATCTGCTCGGGTAATAGGGCTTCCTCTTTTAACGACAGAAGAAAGAAATCCTTTAAAAACCTCTTCTAAAGGTTTAGGAGAAGTTATACAGCATGCAATTAAAAGGGGTTGTAACGAGATTACCGTATCGTTGGGAGGAACTGCAACTTCGGATGGCGGTATGGGGATGTTGGAAGTATTATCTCAAATAGATACACATAAAATAAGATTCAAAGCCATTTGTGATGTAAATAATCCTTTATTAGGTAACAACGGAGCTGTAGAAGTTTTTGCACGGCAGAAAGGTGCAACTGAAAGTGATTTGCCTATTTTAGAAAAAAGGTTGGAGTATTTTATTGGTGTACTTAAAAAGAAAGGTTTATGTTCCGATAAAAATACTACCCGACCGGGAGCTGGAGCAGCTGGAGGGTTGGGTTTTGCATTCCAAACTATCCTCAAAGCAAAGACTTTTAGTGGAATTGATTATGTTTTAGAAATAACGGATTTTATTAATAAAACAAAGGGAGTAGATCTGATTATAACCGGGGAAGGGAAAATTGACAGTCAAAGCCTAATGGGTAAGGTATTGAGCGGAGTATTAAGAATTGCGTGCAACGAAAACATTCCTGTAGTTGCTGTTTCCGGCCTTGTAGAAAATAAAGATGTTTTACTAACCTCTGGGATAAAAGAAGTTTTCCCTATATCTGATCCTAAATTATCTCAAGAAGAGAACATGAAACCTGAAAATACGAAGAAAAATATAAAAAAAGCCATTGAAACCATGTTGCAAAGCAATATTTTTCAACAAAATAAAAATTAATTTTAAGGAAATGAGTAAATTTGCACTCCATTTATAAATTGAAGAAATGAAGATTCAAAAATTTGGAGGCACTTCGGTGGGTTCACCCCAAAGAATAAAAGACGTGGCTACTTTAATCACTTCTTTTCCAGGGAAAAATATCATAGTTTTATCAGCAATGAGCGGAACCACTAATTCATTGCTTGACATCACATATTCCATAAAAGACGGGGATTTAAACCAGGCTAAAAAACTCACTGACTCCCTCTCAAAAAAATATGAGGAAGTTATAGATGATCTTTATTCCACATCAGTCGCCGCAGACAAAGCTTTAAAATTGATTGAAGAGGTTTTTGAAGACATAAGAAATTGGATAAATAAAAAATATAGTATTAGAACAGAAAAGGAAATTGTGTCGAAAGGTGAGATAATTTCCACCCATCTCATGCAATTTTATTTAGAAGAACAAGGGAAAAAATCTGTTTTAATACCTGCATTAGACTTTATATTTACAGATAATAATGGCGAACCTGCCTATACCTCTATTAAAAACAGACTTAATGAAATTTTGCCACAATATCAAGATTATAATATAATTATAACTCAAGGTTTTATTTGCAGGAACCCCGAAGGCAAAGTAGATAATTTATTACGTGGCGGATCAGATTTCACAGCTTCTATTATAGGAGCCATGGTGAATGCTGAAGAAGTGGACATCTGGACAGATATTGACGGAATGCATAACAATGATCCCAGATTTGTAGATGACACATCACCGGTGCATAACCTTCATTTTGAAGAAGCAGCTGAATTAGCATATTTTGGTGCCAAAATCCTTCATCCGACTTGTATCTTACCGGCAAAATTGAATAATGTCCCGGTCAGGCTTTTAAATACTATGAAACCGGAGGCTGAGGGTACTTTGATCAACAATGAACTTGAACATGGAAGCATAAAGGCTGTAGCTGCCAAAGACAATATAACGGCAATTAAGATAAAAAGCAGCCGAATGTTATTGGCATATGGCTTTTTAAAGAAAGTGTTTGAAGTTTTTGAAAAATTTCGCACTCCAATTGATATGATAGCCACTTCAGAAGTGGGAGTTTCACTCACAATAGATGATTCTACACATCTTGAGGAAATAATTCATGACCTTAAAGAATTAGGCACAGTCACGATTGACAGAGACATGGTTATTATATGTGTTGTGGGAGATTTGGAATGGCAAAATAAAGGTTTCGAAGCTAGAGCGCTCGATGCCTTGAGAAATATTCCTGTAAGAATGATCTCTTATGGTGGAAGTAATTATAATATCTCATTCTTAATCGACAAAAAGAACAAGACTAAAGCATTAAGGTTACTCAGTTATCACTTATTCTAAGGTGAACATTATCCTATGAATTCACCTTCAGGAATCCTGAAGTAATTGTTTATTAACACATTTGAACACCTTGCCCGGGAAATCATCAATCAACTGATGATTATGCGTAGCCATCAGAACAGTGTGCCCTGAATCCACCAGGCTATGGAGCAATGTAAGAATTTGAAAACCCGTATTTGGGTCTAAATTCCCTGTCGGTTCATCAGCTAAAATCAATTTAGGACGATTCAAAAGTGCTCTTGCAATCACTATTCTTTGTTGTTCCCCACCACTTAGTTCATGGGGCATTTTATAGCTTTTTGTAGACATCCCTACTTCCTTTAGCACTTCAGTTATTCTTTGCTGCATTTGATTTTTGTCATGCCAACCGGTGGCTTTCAAAACAAATTCCAGATTAGAATAGACAGAACGATCTTGAAGAAGTTGGAAATCTTGAAAAACTATTCCTAATTTTCTTCTAAGAAAAGGTATTTCCTTACGAGGAAGATTCAATAAGTCAAATCCTAAAACTTCTGCTTGCAGGCCATTGGCAATCGGAACATCTGCATACATACTCTTCATCAGTGAACTCTTTCCACTTCCCACCTTACCTATTAAATAATAGAAAGTAGAGGATTCTAATGAAAAAGAAATATCCTTAAGAACGGTTTTATTCTGTCGGTTGATTGAAACGTTTTTATATATTACAAGCGACATCTGAAATAAATTATTAAAAAGAAACTAAAAACATAGCCATCAGTCTATTGGCTGAACCCGATTCTCCATTAAAATTTTTTCTTTTTCCATGAAGATATTCCAAGCCTACCTCAAATCTGGGTGTAATATCCCAAAAAATATTACCCACGGCGTAAAGACCATATTTATATTGAGAGTCATGGGGATTAGGTTTGGGATAATATGTTTGTTCTGAGAAAGCAAGATTCATGAAAATCTTTTGATTAAAATAATACTGTGCCCCTACCACTAAACCGGCAGCCCAAGGAGCATAAAGTTTTCCTTCGTGTCCTTCTACCGGAATTAAATCAAAATCGCCATTTCCCAAATCAGTGGTATAAGAAGCATGGCCTTGACCCGTGGAAAGAATTCCGAATAAATTTAAATTATACAGTGGATTAATAACTGTAGATAATTGGAGTCCCCAACCTGTTATGTTATGATTTCTCTTAGCTATAAGGTCCCTGTAACTTAAAGTACGTAAAAGGCCAGACAACCTTAAATGATTTGCACCTCCGTTCCACTGATATTGCACAAAAGCAGCAAAATCCGGAATATAAGGGTTACAAGCAGCGGTATGGGTACCATCAGCAGAAACCGATTCTGAGGGAAATTCAATCGAACCCGCAATTTTCCAATTCTTTTTGAATTGATGTAAATATCTGACCAAAACATTCTTTTTGGAATTGATTCCATTTGGACCTGCTCCGTCTACTGTGGAAGGTTCGGCTTGTGTATCTTCAAAAGTGGTTGTTGCATACCCTGCTGTCCAATCCCTTATTGTGATATATGCCTTTTTTATTCTAAATCCTCTATGATTATACCCGGAAAAATCAGCTTGAAAATATGCCATGAAATTTCCAAGTAATTTATTATTGCCTAAAAGAGTGAAAAAAAGACCTGTTCCTGAAGCTGACGCTGATAAATTTTGCATCTCAGCAGGATTCTTTGGTATTGGAATATCATATGGAATGAATCCCACATTAGGAATCGATCCATTCCAATCAAAATATCCCCTCACCTTAACCTGTCCTCCGACTCCTAAGGCAAGATCGCCGTTTTTACTCAAAAACATAAAATAAGGAGCCCGTGGATCTTGAAAGTGTCTGAACTGATCATAGTAAAATATGTTCAAAAGACGTTCCAAAGAATCAGAAGGATTTTTTTCTCCGGAATATAATGCATTAGTATTATCTTTCATGGCCGAGATTCTTTGGTCGGCCATCAAGACTTTATCTTGTTCTGCATCCACCACCTCTTCAGCTTTAAGATGCACCAAAACAGATAGAAATAGGCTTATTAAAATTATTTTTTTCATCCGAAAAGAAATTTTAGAAGTTCTTCAATTTTTCCAACTTCCACTATTTTAATCGAGAATTTATCTTTTACCCCTTTTAGGTTCTCCCGAGGTATCACAATTGTTTCAAATCCTAATTTTTCCGCTTCCAGAACTCTTTGCTCAATACGTGTGACAGTTCTAATTTCGCCGGATAACCCCACTTCTCCTACAAAAACCGTTTTTCTTGATACAGACACATCGAAATTAGAAGACATTATAGCAGACACTACAGCCAAATCTATTCCCGGGTCGTCAATCTTCAAACCGCCTGCAATATTTAAAAATACGTCTTTTTGACCAAGTCGGAATTTTGCTCTCTTTTCAAGAACGGCCAGTAGCATGTTAAGACGACGATGGTCGTAACCTGTGACACTCCTTTGAGGTGTGCCATATGCAGCAGTAGAAACCAAAGCCTGCACTTCCACCATCAATGGTCTCGCCCCTTCTATGGTGCAACCTATGGCTATGCCACTCATTTCTTCTTCTCTATTATCACTTAGTAGCATTTCTGAAGGATTCTTTACCTCGCGTAGACCTTTTTCCACCATTTCATAAATTCCAATTTCTGAGGTGGATCCAAAACGGTTCTTAATAGATCTTAAAATTCTATATAGATATTGACGATCTCCTTCAAATTGTAAAACGGTGTCCACAATATGTTCCAACACCTTAGGTCCTGCGATGGCTCCATCTTTATTAATGTGTCCTACAATTATCACCGGCACTCCGCTTTCCTTGGCATATCTTAAAAGAGACACAGCACATTCCCTTACTTGTGAGACGCTTCCTTGTGCGGATTCGATGTTTTCTGATGCAATTGTCTGAATTGAATCTATCACAATAATTTCCGGTTTCTCCCTGTTAATTTGTTCAAAAATGTTTTCCAACAAAGTTTCACAAAGAATATAGGTATTATCTGACAATTTGCCTAATCGGTCAGCTCTCAGTTTTAACTGAGTAGCACTTTCCTCACCTGACACGTAAAGTATCTTCCTGTTTCTTATCGACAATATATTTTGCAATAATAATGTGGACTTACCAATTCCCGGTTCTCCTCCTATTAACGTCAGGCTTCCAGCTACAAGCCCTCCACCCAACACTCTATTCAATTCAGAAGAAGGCATCTTCATCCGTGCCTCATCTATCACCTCTATTTCTGAAAGTTTTTGAGGCTTTGCTGTGTTTTTCCGGTTTTTTGACGAACTACCTTTAGCTGAAACCGCTATTTTTTCTTCTGCAAAAGTGTTCCATTCTCCACAAGACGGACATTTTCCAACCCATTTCGGTGATTCATATCCGCAATTCTGACAGAAATATACTGATTTTGTTTTAGCCATAAAAAGAGACAGTTGTTTTAAACTTGTATATGGGATAGAATCACTGCAGTTGCAATAGCTACATTTAAAGAATCAGGATGAGAGTGCGGATTTACAGGAGGTATCGTCAATGGCAATTCAATATACTTTTTTAATGAATCAGAAATTCCTTTACCTTCATTTCCCATAAGGAGCAACCCTTCCGCACCTATTTTGGAATCTCTTAAATTTACTCCATTCAATAGAGTACCTATCACTTTTAAATCCCTGTTTTTCTGAATTAATTTTTCAAGATCCAAATAATGAATTTTAACTCGAGCTAAGGAACCCATAGTGGATTGCACTACTTTGGGACCATAGGCATCTACTGTAGTTTTTGAAGCATAAATATCATATACACCAAACCAGTCACATGTTCTGATTATAGTTCCCAAATTCCCCGGATCTTGAATTTCATCCAGTAATAAATAGAGTTTATTTTTATCTAAAGCCGGTATCTCTTCAGTAACAGTCGGTATCTTAAAAACTGCAATAACATCCGGAAGAGATTTCAAAGATGAAATCATTCCAATAGTTTTCTTGTCGGCTATAAATAATACATTTTCAAATTTATTACAGATTCCATGGTTAAGAGATATCCAATCTTCTGTGGAAATTATAAATTCCGGTTTAAAGGCAAGTAATAAATCTCTCACACATTTATCTCCTTCGGCCAAAAACAACTTTTTCTGATCTCTCTCCTTTTTAGATGAGAGTCCCTTTAATTCCTTTACCTTAGCCTTAGATAAAATTTTTCTTTCCATATACACTTCAAAGGTAGTCACATTTTTTGAAATTGTCTTTAATTTTTTTAATTTTGTGGAGTTACATATTTCCCAATTATTGGGAAAATGGAATGACCTATCGATGAAAATTTAAAGCAACAGAATCAAAATAATGAAATATATAGGAGCCCATGTAAGTGTGGAAGGAGGAGTTAGCAATGCACCTTTAGAAGCACGTGAGATCGGTGCTAAGGCTTTTGCATTATTTACAGGATGGAGTTCCAGATGGGTTTCAAAAGACCCTTCTGAAGAGGAAATTCATAAATTTAAAACTAACTGCGAACTATATGGTTATAAACCCGAAGTGATTCTTCCCCATGACAATTTTCTTATAAATTTAGGGAGCGGAGATAAGAAAATTCTAACATTATCAAGAAAATCATTCTCCGATGAATTAAGACGTTGTGAACTTCTGGGATTAAAAATGCTTAATTTCCATCCCGGAAGTCATAAGAATGAATTGACTGAGGAACAGTGTTTAGACAGAATCGCAGAATCTATAAATTATTGTCTTGATAAGTCGCAAGGTGTAACAGCAGTTCTGGAAAATGTAGCCGGACAGGGAAGCAACATGGGCCATACTTTTGAGCAACTTGCCCATATCATGGATAAAGTGGAAGACAAGGAACGAATTGGAGTCTGTATTGACACTTGTCATGCATATTCAGCCGGATATGACCTGAAAAGTGAAGAAGGATATCAGAAAACGTGGGAAGATTTCGATAATATAATCGGCTTCAAATATTTGAGGGGAATGCATCTCAACGACGACAAGAAGGAACATGGATCCAGAGTGGACCGACATGCTGAACTTGGGAAAGGCACATTGGGTCCGGAATTTTTCACTAGACTAATGAATGATTCACGTTTCGATAACATACCGTTAATACTTGAGACACCCAATGAAGCCATATGGGCAGAAGAAATCTCCTGGCTTTACAATCAGATTAAATCATAAATTTTGTAATCTTAAATTTAAAACATATCTATGAAAACTAAACCGGATTTAGGCTTTTGGAAACTCTGGAACCTGAGTTTCGGGTTCTTCGGGGTCCAGATTGCCTATGCCCTTCAAAGCGCCAATGTATCTCGAATTTTCACTACTATTGGAGCAGATCCGCATGATTTAAGCTATTTTTGGATCCTTCCTCCATTAATGGGCTTGATCGTTCAACCTGTGGTGGGAATATTTAGCGACAGAACATGGAATAGATTTGGTCGTCGCCTTCCATATCTAATTTTGGGAGCCACAATAGCAGTAATAGTAATGTGTCTGCTTCCTAACGCCGGTAGTTTCCATTTCACTGTTTCAAGCGCTATTTTATTCGGCCTTGTAGCTCTTATGCTGCTTGATACTTCTATCAACATGGCGATGCAACCGTTCAAAATGTTGGTCGGCGACATGGTGAATGAAAAACAGAAAAGTAAGGCTTACTCTATTCAAAGTTTTTTGTGTAATGCCGGATCAGTAGTTGGATTCATTTTCCCGATATGTCTGGGGTGGCTTGGAATGAAGAATGTGGCCCCAACAGGTGTAGTACCTCCAACAGTGATCTGGTCATTCTATATTGGAGCTGCCATTCTTCTCGTATGTGTTATTTATTCATTAGTAAAAATTAAGGAGTGGCCCCCTCAATTATATAATGAATACAATGGCATAAGCGAATCGGTGCAAAAAGAAAAAAGCCCTGGAATTGTAAAACTTTTGATAAAAGCGCCTACGACATTCTGGACTGTAGGGTTGGTACAATTCTTTTGTTGGTTTGCCTTCTTATTCTTATGGACATATGCAACGAATACTGTGGCACACAATGCGTTTAAAACCCCTACTACAACAAGCATAGTAGGAATCAATTATCAAGGTAGAACCTATGGAGCTAATTTCCTTCTTATTGATAACGATGTAACAATTGTTGATCATGGTAAATTGATGGTGTCCGGCATTGAAGCGGGAGGAGAATTCCATAAAGGAGGTACGATTGTAATAAATGGGACAGATACTATTGTAAATAATCATTCAGTAGTGAGCAATAATGAGGGTATAGACAAGGTAAACTTCAATGAAGCAATCCCTGGTATCACATCTCTAACCGTTGATGGTGAAAATATATCCAACTTTAAAGATGCTACCATTAAAGACTATCTGTCACAGATTCAAGGTTCTTTCAAATTAACTGAAGCTGCAATCGTTGCAAATACTGATGGCAAAATTAGTGTTGAAGATGCTTCCTCTTATGAGATAGCGTCCGCTTCTGCTTGTACATATGAAACAAGGACCATATTGAATTCAGCCACCCCACAATATAACGATGCCGGTAACTGGGTTGGCCTCTTGTATGCTATACAGGCACTCGGTTCGGTTTGTTGGGCATTATTATTACCAAAATTCAAGAGTAGAAAACTTTCTTATTCATTAAGTCTGTTGCTTGCAGCAGGAGGATTTATGATGTTGGCTTTCATCACCAATCAATGGATTCTCTTCGTGGCCTTCATACTTATTGGTTGCGGGTGGGCTGCCATGTTAGCATGGCCGTTTACTATTCTCACTAATTCACTAAAAGGTGGCAATATAGGAACTTATTTAGGTTTATTTAACGGTACAATTACTATACCACAGATAGTAGCAGCTCTTGCCGGTGGATGGATTCTATCTTTAATGAGCCATCCCGGAGAATTAGCTCCCGAATATATGATGATGTTCATTGCCGGCATTGCCATTGGAATCGGTGCACTTTGTGTATTTATTATTAAAGAAGCTCCGGGTGAAAAAGAACCCCCGGTAGAAACTCCCGCAATTAGCGATGAAATCTGATGAATGGATATCGGTAAAGCAATAGGTTTTGGATTATTGTCTCTCCTTTGGATATGGTTGTGTGCCTCACTTATCATATCCGGAGGAGGACCAACTTTTAAAAACCTGTTTTTAATAATTGCGTCTGGTATCATAATTTTTGTACCGTTATATAAAAAATATTTCAGGGGCAATCATAAATAACAAAATGAAGGACAAAAAAGAAGAAAATGAATATAGACTCTTATCGAAGATCTCTTCTTCTAAAGACCTTAAAAAGTTGAAAGAGGAGGATCTTCCTATAGTTTGTGAAGAGATAAGGGCGTATTTAATAGAGCATCTTTCAGAAAACCCGGGGCACTTTGCTTCAAGTATGGGAGCTGTGGATCTTATTGTCGCTCTACATTATGTATATGATACTCCTTATGATAGATTAGTATGGGATGTGGGACATCAAGCTTATGCCCACAAATTATTAACCGGACGAAAAGAAAAATTCAAGAATCATAGAACCTTCGGAGGAATTAGCGGCTTTCCAAGTCCTCTTGAAAGTGAATGCGACACATTTATGGCCGGACATGCGGGTAATTCTATTTCAGCCGGCCTGGGAATGGCTATAGCCGACAAATTGACTCCCGGAAACGAAAATAGAAAAACAGTAGCTATAATCGGGGATGCTTCTATCAGCGGTGGACTTGCTTTCGAGGGGTTGAACAACGCATCTAATAACCCTAACGATCTCTTGATTATCTTGAATGATAACGACATGAGCATCGACAACAATGTCGGAGGCTTGCATGGTTATCTGTCTGATCTCACCACAAGTGCGGGCTATAATAACCTGCGGAATAAAATGGCTATTTATCTCAGGAAGAAAGGTCTTCTTCCTGAATCAAGAAGAAGGGCTCTTATCAGATTTGGGAATTCTATCAAAAGTTTGGTATCTAAAAAACAAAATATATTCGAAGGGCTTAACATCAGATATTTTGGACCAATAGATGGACATGATGTAGTTAAACTTGTGAAAGTGTTAAGGGATATCAAAGATATGCATGGCCCACGCTTATTACATTTGTATACAACGAAAGGTAAGGGTTATCAACCGGCTGAAGAAGATCCTACTATTTGGCATGCTCCGGGTAAATTTGATCCAGACACCGGAGAAAGAATTCTTAAGGATGAGAAAGTTCATGTTCCGTTATGGCAAGAAGTCTTTGGCCAGACAATTTTGGAGCTTGCTAATAAAGATGAAAGGGTTGTAGGAGTGACTGCTGCTATGCCTACCGGCACCTCTCTAAATTATCTGATCGATAATCTGCCGGAAAGAGCTTTTGATGTAGGAATTTCGGAAGGGCATGCTGTAACCTTCGCAGGAGGTATGGCGGCGGCAGGGAAGAGGCCTTTTGTCGCAATATATTCTTCATTCCTTCAAAGGGCATATGATAATATAATACATGACGTGGCGATTCAAGGTTTGCCTGTCACATTCTGCATTGACCGTGCCGGTCTCGTGGGAGAAGATGGTGTCACTCATCATGGATTTTTTGACTTGTCTTATTTAGCTTGTGTGCCGGGATTATCAATAGCGTCCCCATCAGATGCACAAACTTTAAGAAATTTAATGAACACTTCCCTTTCAATGGATTCTCCACTTGCAATTCGTTATCCCAGGGGTAAAAGTAATCTTTATGATTCCGAAGAGGAAATGAAAGTGCTGGTTCCGGGGAAAGGAAGAATTACTCATAAAGGACATGATGCAAAAGTTGCTATCTTGTCTATAGGGCCTATTATTAAAAATGCTTTAGAAGCTGCTAAAAAACTAACTTCCGAAGGATTAGAAGTGGATATTTATGACATGATATGGATGAAACCTTTAGATAAAGAATTAATCAAAAAAATTGCTGAAACCCATCCCTACATAGTAACTTTAGAGGATGGAGTCTTAGCCGGAGGTTTCGGTTCATACGTTAATGATTATGTTAAAGAACTTCCCTACAGAGTTGAAGTTAAAAACCTGGGGATACCCGATGAATGGATTATGCATGGAAGTATCCCTAAGCTTCAGGAAATATGCGGATATGATGCTAATGGAATTGAAAATACAATAAAACAATTTTTATTAAACTCATAAAACTACACTTGGGATAAAATCTTAAAGGGATAAAATTTCAAATAAATTTAAATGAAAATAGTAATTGCCGGTGCCGGAGAGGTGGGAACCCATCTTGCAAAGCTTCTCTCAAATGAGGAGCAGGATATTATTTTGCTGGATAGTGACCAAAGCAGGCTGAATGTGATAAACGACAATTACAATCTTATGACTTGGAATGGTTCAACATCTTCCTTTGAAACATTGAGGGATGTTGGTGTTTCAACTTCCGACCTTTATATAGCTGTGACTCCCTTTGAGACGCGTAATATCACCTCTTGTGCCATCGCAAAGAGGTTAGGTGCAAAAAAAACAATAGCAAGAATCGACAATCATGAATTTTTAAAAGAAAAAAACGGAAGGGTATTGAAAGATATCGGCGTAGATAATCTTATTTATCCGGAAGATCTTGCAGCTGATGAAATAGCCAGATCCTTAGCCCACAACTGGGCGAGTTACTGGGGAGAACTTCATGATGGGAAATTATTGCTTATAGGAGTTAGACTACATAACGACAATGCGCTTATCAATCATAAATTGAGAGATCTGCCTGTAAAGACACATGATTTTCATGTTGCAGCAATAAAAAGGAATAATTCAACTATTATTCCGGGAGGAAATGACGAGATCTTATATGATGATACGGTTTATTTTATCACTACCCCTCCCTTTGTACAAGAGGTGATGGAACTCTGCGGTAAAAAGAAAAGAGTGATAAAAAAAGCATTGATTGTGGGGGGGTCACGTATCACAATACGTTTCGCAACAAGGTTTCATGATAAATATCATATTAAGATAATAGATAATGATCGTGAGCATTGCGAAGATATGGCTACGATGCTTCCGAATTGTGAGATTGTATTAGGTGATGGAAGAGATGTTGAAGTTTTAAAAGAAAACGATGTAGACCAATATGATGCTTTTCTATCTTTAACTGACTCTTCGGAAACAAACATACTCACTTGTATGTCGGCAAAGGAGTTCGGAGTGCCTAAAACAGTGGCCGATGTAGAAAATCTTCAATTCGTTAGTCAAGCTGAGAATTTGAATATCGGCACAATCATTAATAAAAAAATTTTAGCCTCAAGCCATATTTTCCAAATTTTACTTGATGCTGATGCAAGCACGGCTAAATGTCTTGCCCTGGCAGATGCTGAAGTGGCAGAAATGTTAGTAAGAAAAGGTGCTAAAATAACCAAATCTTTAGTGAAAGATCTTAGACTACCGGCAGGTATGACATTGGCGGCTATGGTTAGAGACAACCAAGTTACCCTTGTGGGTGGTAATACAAAAATAGAACCGGGGGATTTTGTTGTTGTTTTCTGTTTGAACGGTACCATATCCAAACTTGAGAAGTGGTTCCATTAAAAAAATAAAATGGCCGACAAACGTAGAAGGGCATATATTAATTTTCGCATGCTTTTGCGGGTGATAGGTTGGCTGCTCACCCTTGAAGCTTTTTTTATGCTTGCACCGTGTATTGTAGGTTTTATTTACGATGAACACAGTGGATTGAAATTCCTTATTTGCATAGGAATCACATTGGGATCAGGTATAGGAATGGTTTCTTTAAAACCCAAAAACAAAGAAATGGGTAGAAGAGAAGCCATTATGTTAACCGGATTGACTTGGGTTGTTTTATCTGCGTTTGGAATGTTGCCCTTTTTATTTTGTGGGACTCATCTTTCAATTACTGATGCGTTTTTTGAGACCATGAGCGGTTTCACAACCACGGGAGCTTCAGTTTTGGATACTCTTCATAATGTGCCCCACTCTATCCTCCTTTGGAGATGCGTAGAGCAATGGATAGGAGGTTTAGGTATCATATTGTTTACACTTGCTGTGTTACCCATGCTTAATTATTCCGGAGGCATGCAATTGTTTAATGCAGAAGTAACAGGAATTACCCACGATAAGCTTCGACCACGAGTAAGTTTTACTGCCCAAAGTCTATGGGGCGTGTATCTTATTCTGACACTGATTTGCATTGGTCTTTTATGCCTTTCCGAATTGTCTGTTTTTGACGCAGTTTGTTATGGACTCTCCACAATGAGCACAGGAGGGTTCGCAACTCAAGATGACTCTATTTCTGACCTGGGAAACCTATATATAAAGATAGTATTGATTGTTTTTATGTTTATGGGTGGTGTGAACTTCTCATTTCTCTATAAATTAGTGACAGGCAAGTTCAAGGAATTCTGGAGAAATGAAGTGATAAGATGGTATGTAATACTTATTATAGTTTTCGCCGCTATTTTGGCACTTAACGTTTTCATCACAGGATTAATGGAAACTGTGGAAGATGTTACGATCGACCCTCTTTTCCAGACAGTATCTCTTTTCTCTTCAACCGGTTTGGTAGAACCCGATTTCTATGATTGGGGTGCTTTGCCTGTTGTACTTCTGGTCATTATGATGGTAATGGGTGCGTGTGCCGGAAGTACGTCCGGAGGAGCTAAAATTGATAGGTTTGTAATCCTCTTCAAATTTGTGAGGAATGAATTTCACAAACTAATGCATCCAAATGCTATTACCACCGTAACTTTAAACGGGAAAGGTACTCCTCCTCCAATTCTAATGAAGACTCTGGCTTTCCTCTTTCTTTATATTATGGTGATTGTTTTAGGAGGAACCATTTTGGTGATTATCGGGCTTCCATTAAAAGATAGTTTCTTCATTTCCCTTTCTGCTGTTTCCAATACGGGTTTAGGTACTGACATAACAGGTATAAATGGAAACTTTGCAATGGTGCCGGATGTTGCCAAATGGCTTGTGTCTTTCCTTATGTTGGTAGGACGTTTAGAACTTTACACAATACTAATTCTTTTCTTCCCATCCTTCTGGAGAAAATGACCATCTCCGTAAATTGTCTGAAACTTTAATTTAACTAAAGGGAGAATGTTTGGAACGTATTAGTGAGAAGATTAAAAAGAAGGATTTTACCTGATAAAATCTTCCCCGAATTTGTTATATATTTTAATACTTCAGCGGCTTGAACAGAAGCACATAAAACTGCAGCCGGTCCTATAACACCTCCCATAGAACAAGGTAGTAGGCCATCTGAAGCACCTTGTCCGAAAAAAGCTTCAAAACGGGGGTCATTAGGTAAGAATGTCATTATCTGTCCACCAAAATCTCTCACTCCCCCAATACAACACGGTTTTCCTGATTGAGCCGAAATATCACCTGTCATTCTTTTGGAATCAGGATTATCGGTAGCATCAACTATGCAATCATAATCACCAAAAATCATTTCAGCTTTTTTAGATGTTATGACAAAAGGATAGGAAATAATTTTTACATTAGGATTCAATTTATGAATCCGCGAAGCAATTACATCGACTTTAAACTTGCCGTTCTCCTCGGTTTGAAAAAAAAATTGACGTTGCAAATTAGAGACATCTATATTATCAAAATCGGCTATTCCTAAAGTTCCCACTCCTGCACCGGCCAATTGCATAGCTACCATCGACCCCAAAGCTCCACATCCTATAATTAACACTTTTGAACGGCATATTTTATTTTGTCCCTCTTTGCCAATTTCAGATATTGCAATCTGACGGGCATATCTCAACTTAAAATCTCCGTCCATAAATTCGGTGCTATCACTTATTCATTGTCAATTCTTTGGGCACATCTGCAAGATGCACATCCAATTGCGGAAATGGGAAATCTAAACCATTTTCCGGGAATTCCTTATAAAACCTTTCGGTCATATCGAAATATAGATTCCAGTAATTTTCATTATGTGTCCAGGCCCTTACCACAAAATTAACACTACTATCTGCAAGTTCGGTTATAGCTACAAAAGGAGGACGACTCACATCAAGATTTGTGGGAAGTTTGATTGTGGTTTTCTTTTGAAGTTTTTGTTTCAATTCTTGTTGTTTCCGTTTCTTGCGATACCATAACCTTTTCCAAAAAGGTAATTTTTCTTCTTCACAATCCGGGTCATCAGGCGGGCAATCATTTTCAGGGACCTCCTCTTTTTGTTCAGCTAAGAGTTTTGCCTTTCTTTTATCCATATCTTCTTGAAGCGTGTTGACCACTACCCTATCGTCGCTCAAAAGAATTTTAATAAACAATTCCTTGGCTTTTACATAATCACACCCATAACTTAAACCTATTTTCCAGTCTACACGCCTATAAGACTCAAACGAATAATTATTTATTGACCCGGTAGAGAGACCACCATTAGGAATAATAATGGTTTTATTATCGGGAGTATTGATAACAGTATGAAAGATTTGAATTTCCTTAACTGTGCCGGCAAAACCTTGAGCCTCAATATAATCCCCTACCTTATATGGTTTTAAAAGCAGGATTAGAACTCCTCCGGCAAAATTTTGTAAAGTTCCACTCAAAGCCATACCGATTGCTACACCGGCTGATGCAAATAAGGCTAGGAAAGAACTTGTTTCAATGCCAAGTATACCAACTATAGTGACAATAAGGATGAAATAAAGGACAATTCTGACTAACGACAAAACAAATGTCATTAGTGATTCATCCACTTCGTTTGCAACAAGAATTTTTCTTACTACTTCAAAAAGTTTTTTAATTACAAACTTTCCAAAGTAAAAAACAAGGGCCGCAATAAGCAGCCTGAATGAGAATTGTACGATGCCGTTAGCAATCGAAGTGATTGCGTCATCGAAGCTTAAACCTTTTATTGCATCCCAAGCCGTATGTCCCTTATCGGCTTTATCCGGCAAGTCTACTATTGGAATATCTTGTGTTTGAATCATTTTGAGCCAGTTGGTTATCGTTATACTTTCCTATCTCAAATTTAGAAAACGTCTTGATACCAATCTAATGATTTGTAATAAGATTCAGTCTCCGTGTCTGAGCCCTCAAAAGAATATAAATGAGTGGATATACCGGAATATGTTTCCGGATTTAGGGAAAGTCTCAGCAAACTTCCGTCTGTAGTGGCTTTATAAAGAACACATTGATTCAAAATTTCATTCCATTCTTTTTCTGTTATGGGTGATCCATTGGCAACCGCCATAGCTTTGACATAATCGCCTAAATCATAAAAAGGACCTGTAGTATATCTTGAGAATTTCACCAAAGTTGAAGATGAGATTGGAATATGATTAAATAAAGATTTACAATAATCAGCCAAAATCTTAATTTTATTCATATCCACAACCGCTACAGTACCAAAAGAATCTGAATAATAATTATAAAATACTTTTGCAGCCTCAACTAAATTTTCTCTCTCTCCCACTATATACTGTAGTACATATTGATATGGCAAACCTGAATCTAACACTTCCGTTGGATATGCAACATATGTATTACATTTATTTCTTAACTGATATATAGACTCTATGTTACTCATATAACAAGAGTCAAACCAAATATAATCAAAAAAATTATCGGGAAGAGTTTTAGCCAAGACATCTATGTTCATATATTTATATTCGTCATAATCTACAGAAAGGTCTTGTCCAAACCATCCTATTGTAGGAAGAGATGCAGTGTAATTAACTTCTGAAATATCCTGGGTGGATATTCCGATATTGTTGATAGCAGATGGTTGCGAACCCGTGCTATGTGACCATAGTACAAGACTATATTTTTTAGAAGGGAAATTTTGCGTCACATAATCAATTACTTCCATCATTCTTTGAGGATCCAGTGAAGCAACATCATCAGTATAGTCTTTTACAACTTCCCAAACATAAGCATCTGCCCCATTGCTTTTTACAAGTTTAATAAGCTTGACGTCGCCGGTCTTTTTGTTATTATCATTATATCCATATTGAGTCTCAAAAATCAATATGTTGTTCCTCTCTAAATCAACATTAGAGGCTCCCTGCAACATTTCATTTTTATCCGAAACTAAATTTCCTGACAAGGAATTTGTGGCAACCGCATAAATTAATAGAGTAGAATCTTTTTTATCTTTAGAAGAGGGTGTATCAGAACTCTCGCTACAACTTATTAAAAGTGTTGTCGCTAAGATTACAAAAGCCGAAAGAAACAAAGATTTCATATTTACCATAGGTTTCATCTTATCGGTTACAAAATTAAGGATTGAAGACCATATTTCATCAATAATAAACGAATTAAAAATGTCTTATATTGTTGGGGAATCAAAATTAAACCTAAGTTTATAAATTTCACAATTAAATGTTAAAATTAGCGTTTTTAGTTAAAAGAGACTAAACTTTAGCCTTTTATAATTGTTAAATAAATAGAACCAAGGTTAAAATGAAGAAATCCATCATTTGGCTTCTAACAATGGTGATGGCGATAACATTTTTCGCTTTGCTATATTTCCAGATAATGTATCTGGAAAATATGGTAAAGATGCGAGATGCGCAATTTTCAGAAATTGTACTAAGATGTCTTTCATCCACAGGTTCTTATCTTGAAAAAAGAGAGACTATGCATTTCTTAGAAGAAGATATAGCTGTTTTGGAATCAAGCCTTCTTGAAATGGACGATCAAGGTTCACGCAGGCTCGGTTTGTCTAATGCAGTGATAGACTCTCTTTCAGGACTGATAACCCAGCAATCTGCGGATATAGGTCTAACCGGAAATTTTGATCAATCCTTGTCAAGACAGCATCATATTGACAATATCGAAGGAAGATATAGAAACATGCAACAGACTTTGCGTGGACAATATCTTTATCAAAGAGAATTGCTTAATGAAGTTATTCTTTCAATTCTCAGAGATGCAGGTAAGCGTCCTGCCAAAGAAAGGGCAGACTCCACAATTATTAGATATTATCTCAGGAATGAATTGGAATCAAGTGGTCTTAATATGCCGTTTAATTTTTCAATCACTAATGTCAGAGGTCAATTGATTTATACCACAAATAAATTCGAAAGAGAATCTCCAAAAAATCTTTATTCGCAAACACTTTTTCCTAATTCCGGTTCCCCCCTCCGTTTGAATGTAGAGTTCCCTCAAAAGAACAAATATATTTTTTCATCGGTTAGATTTATCATTCCTACCCTTATATTCACACTTATTCTTTTAATAGTTTTCCTATACACTATCATCATAGCATTTAGGCAAAAGAAGCTTTCGGAAATTAAAACCGACTTCATTCATAACATGACACATGAGTTAAAAACACCGATTTCCACTATATCTCTCGCATCTCAAATGCTAAATGATGATTCTGTAAGAAAATCTGAAACCTCTTTAAACAGATTGGCAGGTGTGATTTCTGATGAAACAAAACGACTGCAATTCCAGGTGGAAAAAGTTTTGCAAATGTCGGTATTCGATAATTCCTCTTCTTCTGTTAAATTAACTGAAGTTGACGCTAACTCCATAATTCAGAATGTGGTGGATACATTTAAGATCAAAGTTGAAAAATTTGGAGGTTCTATTTCTTGTAAATTGGAAGCGGATAACAGTCTTATAAATGTAGATCAAATGCATTTCACAAATATTATCCACAATTTATTAGACAATGCAGTGAAATACCGTGATGAAGAAAGAGCTCCTCAACTTTCCATCACCACAAAAGATATTAATGATTCTACTCTACAAATAAAATTCCATGATAATGGCATAGGCATACGAAAAGATGACTTGAAAAGAATCTTTGATAAATTTTATAGAGTCCCAACCGGAAATCGTCATGATGTGAAAGGTTTCGGACTTGGACTTGCCTATGTAAAAAAAATGGTAGAAATATTCCATGGCACAATCAATGCTGAGAGCGAATATGGAAAGGGATCAACATTTATTATAAATCTCCCTCTATCTTGAAAAAAATTCATATATAAATAAACACCAGAACTGGAATAAATTATAAAACTATGGAAGATAAAGTTAAAATTCTATTATGCGAAGACGATGAAAATCTGGGTATGCTTCTTCGCGAATTCCTTCAAGCCAAGGGATTTAATGCCGATCTTTGTGCTGATGGAGAAAAAGGTTATAAAGAATTTCTAAAAGGTAAATATGACCTTTGTGTGCTTGATGTAATGATGCCTAAAAAAGACGGGTTTACATTAGCACAAGAAATTCGTAATGTCAATAATGATATACCCATCATATTCCTTACAGCTAAGAATCTCAAGGAGGATATTCTTGAAGGTTTTAAGATAGGAGCCGATGATTATATCACTAAGCCCTTCTCAATGGAGGAACTTGTGTTTAGAATCGGAGCAATCTTGCGAAGAGTGAAAGGTAAGAAAGATAAAGAAATTACTCTTTATAAGATAGGTAGATACACTTTCGACACACAGAAGCAAGTACTAATATCTAAAGACAAGACTCAAAAGCTTACTACCAAAGAGTCAGAACTCTTAGCGTTGCTATGCTCACATGTAAATGAAATCCTTGAAAGGAATTTTGCCTTAAAGACTATCTGGATTGACGACAATTACTTCAACGCCCGCAGCATGGATGTGTATATCACTAAATTGAGGAAACTTCTTAAAGATGATCCTAATATCGAAATTATCAATATCCATGGCAAAGGGTATAAGTTGATAGCTCCCGACAACAAAGATTCTCAAGAGACGATAGCATAATGAAAATACTTTATTTTCTATATCATTGGTTGATCGCTGTGCCACTTTTTATAGTGGCAACAGCGATTACCGCTATTATCACCAGTATAGGCTCCATCTTATTCAGTGTTAATTTCTGGGGTTATTGGCCACCTCATTATTGGTCAAAATTCTCTTGTTGGGTTTTCCTTATCAGAGTCAAAGTGGAAGGTAAAGAAAATATCGACAAAAAGACTTCATATATTTTCGTGGCTAACCACCAGGGAGCATTTGATATTTTCACAATCTATGGTTTCTTGGGACATAATTTCAAATGGCTGATGAAGAAGAGTTTAGAAAAAATATTTCTTGTTGGTGCAGCATGCAAGAATGCTAAACATATCTTTGTTGATGATTCCAATTTAAGAGCCATAAAGGACACAATAGGTGAAGCTGAGAAGACTCTTCAGGGAGGCATGTCATTGGTGATCTTTCCGGAGGGTAGCCGGTCTTGGGATGGCAAGATGATACCATTCAAACGTGGTGCTTTTATGTTGGCAGCAGAGTTTAACCGTCCGGTTGTACCCGTTACTATTGAAGGAAGTTTCGAAAAACTGGCCCGTTTTGCAAAGCAAGTATCTCCCGGATTAATCACTCTGACAATTCATAAACCTATATATCCCGGACCTAAAGGGTTCAACACAAAGCAACTAATGGCACAATGCCGGGAAGATATAGAATCATCTTTGAAAGAAGAAAACAAAGGAGAAAGCAAAGGAATGAGGGTTGTGGATTAAAGGTTTATAGATTGAAATGTAGGGATATTCTGACACCACTATGATCTACACCCGGAACATCTCTATAGGTTAACCTCCACACATAGTCAACTCTTAAAACAGTTAAAATATTATCGATACCCACTCCAACTTCCATGTATGGAGTGGTTTTCATTTTAGCAGCATGGGCCTCAACCGGAAATTCGAGAATGTTTTTATTATATCGAGGATTATTCTTATTGCTTAATGTCCCCATCAAACCTTTGAATGTTAAAACTTCCCTTAGTTTTAATTTATTGATTCCGGGTATTCGATTGAACAAGATTCCATTGCCAAAATATGTCATGTCTAAGGCACCATAAGCATCATTTGCAAATTCCATCGGATCCATCAACGAATAGCTTTCAGGTTGTATCGTGTATGATAAGTTAGCATTAGCCCATAATAGAGAAGGGAAATAAACGGTGCTCCAAACTTTTCCTGCCTTAGCCAAAACATCCAGATATCCAAATGCAGAAAACCAGAAACGTTTTTGTAATGATATCTCAGTGATATTGGTAGTGTAGGAGGCACCGAAGAGCCCTTTTGGACCGAATTCATGCGTTAGTCTTACCACCCAAGGATCCATATTGACAGCATGTCGGTGTGACCTGCCTTGAATAAATCTTTCTCCCTTAGCCCATCGAATTGAAACATTGAAACTACCTTGTCTAATATATGGTAATTGAGGACCCGTGCCCAAAATAAAAGGAACATTAGGTGTAGATATCAACTGACTATATTTCCCTCCTATCTCGAATGAAAGATTGTTGTTTAATTCCAACACATATCCCGCTCGTGCAATTTTTCTATCAACCCATAAATTATTAGATTTTCGAGTTAAAGACAAAACTATGTTATAAGAGCTGGTGAAAAGATATCTCTCTCCTATTAACTCACTATCATAAGTATATGAAGCATAAATTCCGTTTCTGGGCCATTCATAAGCAAATCTTTTCTTTTTTGGGAAAGAATATTCCACGGTGCCGCTATATCTCCAAAGATTTGTTTTAGTGGCATAAGCCACATATCCACTCAAAAAAAGATGTGGGTTTAATGAAGCAGTTGTCATCGCTCCCAGCCGGAATCGCCAACCTTGTGATGAACTGTAGCTCACTAAAGAATTAATAGGTCCTAAATCAATTTTACTTTTAGGTTTCCAAGTACCGACATAACCACTTTCCAAAAGGCCGGCAATTTTTTCACCCCAATAAAAGAGCTTATTCTTTCGCATTTCAGTGGTTATATTAGTCATTCTGGATTCTGTTTGCCCTAAAGGCACCATTCTTTTAATATCCCAGAATTCTGCAGTGGCATTGATAGAGTCGGTCAAACTGAATTCTTTTCCCAACTTATGATAATATGGTTTCAGATCTTCTCTTTTCTCATAACTGAAATTATCGTAGGCAGTGGTTTTTCTGCCATACAATTCAGGAGTCCCCGGAATAATTTTTGCTTCAACCACCACATCATCAAAAGTCTTATGATAATTGCCTAAGCTATCTTTTTGAAAACTTTGGTTGATATAGAGATTCTGAAGATAATTTAAGTTAATGTCTTTTGGTGTTCTCATAGTTATCCGGCGGATAAACATAGAAGAATCATTAGCCAATACATAAATCTTTCCATTAAAACCCATTGACTGGGCATTATGAGGTGCAAAAGAAAGTTCTATACATTCATCGTTCCCGATAAAGACTGTGTCAGTGAGATAATATTTATAAAAATCAGGACCGATGGGAGATAGAGGGCTCACGAACCTGTTAGATAGAAGTGTAATGCTTGGAGAATATACATCCACCTCTCTCATTATATCCTCTAACAGTACTTTAATATTTTCCTGATCTAATACTTCATCCAGACCATTGGCCTTATAGGCTAAAATAATCTCTTTGTCGGCCTTTGGGTCCTGGCTTACAATTCTTGTGGACAGCTTTTCTTTAAAAGAAAGGTCAAGAAGACGGGCACCTGTGACAGGAGAGGTGTCTACATAGTTTTCCAAAAATTTAGCTTGCTTACCTAAAAAACCTTTTTCAAAAGTACCTGAAAAATTATTTATACCTAAAAGTGTTTTTTCATATTTATCATAACTATAGAAAGGTTCCTTAGCAGGATTAAAATTTTTGGCAGTATTTCTTAGCCGGGTTACGAAATCCACAGCAGGATTGTTTTTCTTTGAATATTTCTCCTTTTTAGGTTTAATAAAAACTTCCTGTAATTCATGAGTGGTTGGCACCAACCTCACAATCATAGTGGAATCCAATCTTTCTATTATAAAATCTTTAGGATCATAACCGGTGTAAATAGTTTCAAATGTCTCATTATTTAGAATTTCCGGAATAAATATTCTCCCATTTTCATCAGCAACAAAAGTTTTCTTCTTACCCTCTTTAGTGTAAACGGTAGCGAACGGAAGGATTTCTCCCGTCACAGAATCTCTCACCTCAACAGTGGTTTTTGCACTTAAAAAAAGAGGCAAAAGAAATAATATTACACTGATGAAAAACTTCACCTTATTATTGCATGCAAAGTTACGCTATTTAATAACGTAAAAAAAGCATATTTATGACATATATACTACTTTATCCAAATAAGACATGGGAAAAAGAGAAGGTGGACCTCCACAGGCTCACCTTCCCAACAATCAACTAAATTATATACATGAAGTTATCATCTATTTTTTTTCGATTGGTTGTAGCCTTATTGCAAATCCACCCCCCGGAGCAATATATTGTTTCAATTTTGTTTTGCTGGTCACTTCTTTTTTGGAGATATTGTATGCCTGAGGATTTGAATCCCAATGTGCATCTGGAGCATCAGCATAAATGGTAGCAATATATTTTTGATGGGCAGGTAAGAAAGAAAAATCTATTACTGCCTCTCTTGAATTATCGTCGGTGATGCCTGCCACATACCAGTCGTCGGAATTTTTATCCAGACGTGCTACAGTTATATATTTAGCAGGTTCGGCCTCAAGATATTTTGAATCTTTCCATTCAACCGGTACATCCTCAATAAATTGGAATGCATCAGGGAATCTCTCGTAATTTTCAGGTAAATCGGCCGCCATTTGCATTGGGGATGGCATTGTAAGGTAAAGTGCCAATTGACGGGCCAGTGTTGTCATAGCTTTTCCCGTCTTACCCTCACCATAATAGCTTAGATCTGTCTGGAACAGACCCGGAGTATAATCCATGGGACCGCCTTTCAAACGTGTAAAAGGCAGAATAGCAGTATGAGAAGGCGGATTACCTCCCATAGATTCAAATTCTCCACCTCGAGCTGATTCCTGTGCCAACCAGTTGGGATAAGTACGAATCAATCCTGTCGGTCTTGGAGCTTCATGGCTATCGATCATTATCTCATATTCTGCAGCTTTCTCAATCACATATTGTGCATGGTCTACCATATATTGAGAAGTATGATGTTCAGAACGAGGAATAATTGCACCTACATAACCCGTCTTCACAGCGTCATAGTTATTATCTTTCATGAATTGGAAAGCCTTGTCAAGTTGACGTTCATAGTCAAGAGCATTAGCCGCTGTTTCATGGTGCATTACCAACTTAACACCCTTTTCCTTGGCATAATCTCTTAAATATGGAAGATCAAAATCAGGATATGGCTTGTCGAAAAGGAATTGACGGTTTTTTCTATAACTTGCCCAATCTTCCCAGCCTTCATTCCATCCTTCAACCAAGACAGCATCTATACCATGATCTGCTGCGAAATCAATGTATTTCTTTACATTTTCAGTGTTGGCCGGATGACGTCCGTTAGGTTTAAGTTGATTATAATCTGTGATACCGGGTTTGGCTCTATAATCGTCGGAGTAAGCCCATGTTTTCTCCTTACCGGTGAACATTTCCCACCATACACCTATAAACTTCATTGGTTTGATCCAGGAAGTATCTTCGATTTTTGAAGGCTCGTTTAGATTGAGAATCAACTGAGATGCAAGAATTTCTCGAGCATCATCACTTACTATAATAGTACGCCAAGGCGTATTGAAGGGCAACTGTAAATAACCTCTCACCCCGAGTTTATCCGGTGTAAGATGAGCCTTCATTCCATAATTTGCCGTATCCAAGTCAAGTTGCATAGCCGGATAACCGATAAGTGCTGCTTCATGGATATTTATATAAAGACCGTCATCAGATTTTGCAAGCATAGGAGTCTGAATTGAATTGGCCAGTTCCGGGGCCCATTGACTTTCAGAATGTCTTCCTCTTTTTGAATTCAATGCCGTTGGCATTTGAGAAAGTCTTGCCTCTGTAAACAAAAATTCATCCGTGTCATAATCGCCGGGTATTGCCCATAGGGTATTATCGCTCGGGAAATTGAATTCAGTCACTTCATCGAGTACAGCGAGATAATTCGCCTTATCCTGAATAGGGAATTCATAACGGAAACCCATTCCATCATCAAAAACTCGGAAGCAAATAGTCATCAATAAACCATTGGCATTTTCTAAATTCACAGACAATTGATTGTAATGGTTTACAATATCTTGAAATTCTCCCCACACGGGATGCCAAGTTTCATTGAAAGAAGCTGTGTCGGTGCTTAATATTTTAAAATTATCTGTGAATTTAGCCTCTTTAGCAGCCAATCCGAGTTTACTGTCAACAATAACCGGTTTTCCCTTATAAGAGAGATTATAATAAGGGACACCGGCGCCATTTACATCAACATTAAGCAAGAGATTTCCATTTGGAGATGTAAGGTCTACTGCCCATAGTGAAAAGGCCGAACCAACAAATAAGCTTATAATTAAAGATTTCTTCATATCAATTCATATAGATAGCGTAACCGTAAGCGTTCAGATTAATTGTAACAGGAATTTCGGAAGTTCCTCCATTTATCAAATCAGTCATTGTGGTATAACGTAAAGACATCGGAGTAACATACTGTTGTTCATTCCCACTACAATTTACTACTACAAGTACATTCTTGTCACCGTTGGTCCATGTGAAAGCTGAAATAGCTCCGGTAGAATAATCTGTAAGGTTACCGGCCCTCACATCTTTTGTGGCCTTGTATGCGTCATTTATAGACTTATAAACCGGAGTCAACGCATCGTTAAAAGTAAGAGTCTTATAGTTGAAGAAAGACTGTGTTCCCTTTAATCCTTCTGCATCCATACCGGAATAGATAAGCGGCGTACCGTTAAGCATACCTGTTAGGACATAGGCAGCCGGAAGAGCATCTAACGAACTATAGTAGGTATCTATAGGATTCTCCGACATAGTATCATGATTAAACACATAACGAAGAATGGAATCACCGTTGGGTACCTTTTCCCAGGCATTTAGACCTTCTTGAACAATAGGTGACGCCTTTCCGGATTTAAATGCTGTTGAAAGAGTTGGAGCACTGTTCCAATCGTAGATCATCTCATAGCCATAACTGTAGAAACTATAGTTTGATGACTCTGCCAAAAGGAGGATATCTTTCTTCAGGGCTTTCAAATCCTTTGCAAGATCTGTCCAAAAGCTAACAGGGATATTAGGAGAATCGGCATAATCAAAACGGAAACCGTCAACATCTGCGGTAGTGACCCAATATTTAATAGCATCTGTCATACCTACAGCTACTTCAGGATTTTCATAGTTGAGTTGAGCCACATCACTCCAGTTTTGTCCCGGAGGAGAAATAATTTGTCCGTTTCTCTGCATAAACCAATCGGGATGCTCGGTAATCCAAGGGTTGTCCCAACCCGTATGGTTTGGAACCCAGTCGAGAATCACTTTCAAACCGAGATTATGTGCAGTTTTCACAAGATTCTGAAGGTCAGCCAATGTACCATATTTAGGATTAATAGCATCATAATTTTTGATACTATAAGGGGATCCTACAGATTTTTCGGAACTTGGTTCACAAACCGGCATAATCCACACAATATCGCAACCCATATTCAATATTCTCTGAAGGTTTGAAGTCAAAGCATTCAAACAATTTTCAGTACCGAAAAACCGTGGATTCGCCTCATAGACCACATAATCCGGAGAATTTGATGATACTCCGGGATTAGATGGATTTGAAGGATTTTCCGGCTGTGGATTATTGGGTTCGTTACCGACATTATCGTTGTCTTTAGAACACCCGATAAACAACATGGCAGCTGCAGCCACAGCTGCCATGTAAGATGTCAATTTATTGATTTTTTTCATTCTTTAAATTTAACTCCTGAATCAGTCACTTCAAGATAAACGTCCTGATTTAAAGTAATCGGGAAGTCACCAAGCTGTACTTCATGGTTGTTATTGTTGAAAATCAAATTATAAGTCAACCCATTAGCCTGAGCAGGATAAACCAGATATTCAACACCGTTTACAGTTTCAGTGGTTGTTGAAACCATGCCGGGCCAACCACCGAAGAGTTCAGGACCATCACCCCATGCATAGAGAGCTATTTCATCCCAAGTGGTCTGGTTATCGGCGTATATCTTGATATTGGGAATCTCAAGGAATGAGGCTTCTGTTGCTGTAACCTTGATAAACCAGTTCTGGTCAAGAGTTATCACCATATCACCTTGTTCAATTTTCTCAGCATCGTTATTATTGTTGAAAATAAGATGATATTCTTCTCCCGCTCCCTCAACTGTGTAAACTATGTAAGTTACACCATCTATTGTAGCGCTTTCTGTAGAAGCTTGACCTGGCCAGCCACCAAACAGTTCCGGGAGGTTTGTTCCCCAAGCATACAGGTTGAAACCTGACCATCCTGTCTCATTCTGGATATAGATGTTGTATTTTGCTGTCGGAGTTGGTTCATCCGGTTCTGTCGGAGTATCAGGTGTTACTCCGCCAGGTTGGAATGTCTCAGGATCTATTTCCTTAAGGGTTGTTCCTGACAATTCGTAATAATAATTCTTGTCAAGCACTAAACCATCTACTTCAGCTTGTTTTCCTTGGTTGTTGTTATTGACAATGAAGTTAACAGTTTTGCCATCGTTTTGTGCACCGAAATCAAAGTATTCGTAAGCAACGCCATTGATCATTTGGGTTCCTGTAAATGGAACACCGGGCCAGCCCACGCCTAAGAAATCTTCTCCACCGCTGCCTTCTTCCCATACCCAAGCATATAGTTCTGCAAAATCAGGATTATTGTTATAGATGAAGATTGCATAGCCATCGTGAGACACTGAAGCATCTGGATCCATTTCAACGAGAACACCATCAGCTGTAAGTTCATAGTAATAATCCTTATCAAGAGTAATAGGACCGGCATCCGGAGTTTGAGGAGAACCATTATTACTGATGATTATAGTGTAGGTCTTACCAGCGTTAGAAGCACCGGTATCAAAGTAGGTGTACATTGTACCACCGATATTCATAGTACCTGTGGCAGCCATACCTGGCCATTCAGCGCCTTCACCCAATAAGTTGGTACCGTCAGCTTCCCATGCCCAAAGATGGAGATCGGTCCAAGAAGAGTTATTTTTGATATAGATTGCATAACCGTCGTGTTCTACATCATCAGGATTTTCAGGAGTTGAGAAGTCAGCTTCCCAATAATCAACGAACACATTCTGTCTTTGACCGAGTGAAGGATATTGATAGTGAAGCATAGTTTCATTGTCAATATTCTTTTCAGGTCCGCTCTGTACATTATAGAAAGTGTAACCGTCTGCAAGAGTCTTGCCGTTTACAAAACTGCTCGGGTTAAGATAGATACCGAATTTCGCCGGAACACCACTCTGTGGATTGCCACGTTGCAAAAGCCATTCCGGGTTACCGATGGCCTCTTCACCGCCATTGAAATCACCATAGATATAAATCTGGTCGTTGATACCGGTGCCATAAGGCACGATAACTTCAAGAAGCATAAGTCCCTCGCGAGTCTCGAATTGAGGCAATTCGGAGGTTAGCACGATCGATTCCTCCTTACATCCGGTAAAGAATGTCAGCATCAACAGGAAAAGACCTAATATATTAAGTTTCTTCATGATTATTTTCTAAAATTAGAAGTTAATTAATTATAGCCGGGGGTTTGAACAAGACCCGGATTCACCATAAGAGCATCGTTAGGTAACGGATACCATTCGTACATGCGGTCACGTTTAGCCGGCATATCACGTTCGGGGTCATTAGCACGTCCAAAAAACCACCATTGACCTTGTGTAAACTTATCGAAACGACGGAGGTCAGTACGACGACGACGACCTTCATCAAGGTATTCGAGACCCCATTCTGAAAGCATCCAGTCCATATCAAATGCGTTAAAACCGGGACCGGGAGTATTTTCAACTACAGAAGCATTAGCGAAATATCGCTGTCTTACTTGATTTACAAGAGCTTTTGCACTTCCGCTATCACCTGCACGCATTTTACATTCTGCCAAAGTGTAGTAAGCTTCTGCAAGACGGAACTCAACCTGACCGGCATTTCTCCAATCCAAACCTGAAGCTTCCGGTACAATAGGATAACGAAGAAAACGATAACCGGAGTTTGTCATACCCCAACGAGGAGACATAACGGGTTCGAGATCATGACCGATACCAAGGAACGTGCCTACCTGATCGGTATAATATAAAGGCACTCCTTCGAGTTCAGCATCAGCCGGAACAATTGCTCCTGTATAATAGTCAGTTTGTTGACCCATTAAGAAGTTACCTTCCCAATTACCCTGTTCATCAGAATGGAACGGCTGTTTACGGATATCACCATCTATGAATCTGTCATAAACCGCTCCGAGTTTGTCGCCATAATCATAAAGGAAACTTTTTGAACCGGTAGAATAATCATTGGTAGCAGAAATTGTTCCGGTGTTATCATGTGAAGGTACAAGACAGATACAATTCCAACCGGATTGATCCCATGTTCCGCCCAGTATATCAGTATAATTATAAGGCAACCAAGGTGTATTTCTGTTGTTATTGGTGTTTTGACCTACTTGTTCAGCAAAAGCAAAAATCACTTCCGGACAAGAATAGTTATCCACGTTATAGATATCCCTATAATCTGTAGCCAAGCTATAAGTACCATAATTTCCGTCGATAATCTCTTGAGCTAATTTAGAACATTCGTTATAACGGTCAATACCTGTCCATAATTGAGAATTTAGAAGCAATCTCATCTTAAGCATTCTGTTCATACCTTGGTTAAGACGAATGCGAGTGGAACTTGTACCATCTTCTTTCATCATAGCAGGGTAAGCTTCATCGAGTTCGGAAGAAATAAAATCCCAGATCATTTTACAACCTGTTCCAAAATCGTCTCCTGCGATAGAACCCGGAATATCAGTGCTGTCGCCTGAAGTAAATATTGGCAAAGAACCACCCCAAAGTTCAAAGTTATTATAATAAGCCCAGGCACGCATTGTTCTCACTTCAGCTTTATAAGCATCAAGTGCCTGCGCAGTCATACCTATAGAACCGGGATTAATCCCATCAAGATCACTCAAAAGGGTGTTACAAAGACCGATACAAGTCCATGCATTGTTCCATGCATTTCTTATGATCACTGAACGCGAATTCCATGTTTGTGTAGAAAGCACGAATTTCTCTGCATCGTCATAACCCCATTGACCTCCGTTCCAAGTTCTCCAAGCCACTTGGTCAGCCGGGAATTCATTCAAATACATGAAATATTCGAGGAAGCCGTTCTTGGCACTTGCATAAATAGAAGCAACAGCTCCTTGTACACTGCTTTCATTCTCATAGAAAGATGAAGCATCGATTTGTGAGAATGTCTTTTCGTCAAGGTTGGTACAACTTGTGACACTAACAGCCATAAGAGCACCTGAAGCTAAGGCGAAACAGAAATTCTTTATATTAATTATATTTTTCATATTATTCATTCATTGGTAAAATTAACGGAAACGAACTGTGACACCTAAAGTAAGCTGAGTAGCCTGAGGATAAGCATTCGATGAATCCACACCCGGAGTAAGACCAGTGGATGGCACAGCAGAAGGATCGGTACCTTTATATTTAGTCAATGTAAATAGATTCTTAGCAGAGAGATAAATTCTCAATGTGTCAAGTATCTTCCTGTTCTTCAATGGGAAGGTATAGCCTAAAGTAACGTTTTCAAGTTTGAAATAGTCACCTTTTTCAAGGAAATAAGAAGTAACTACACCGGGACCGTACCATAAGTCAGCGTCTTTACCATAAGCGCTTCGTAGCACGTTTGTACTTCCGCCTTGTTGCAGACCCATACCATAACGACGGTTATTGTAGATATCGAATCCGAATGCACCAGTGAACATCAAACTGAGATCCCAACCCTTCCAAGTTAAATTGTTACTCCAAGTAAGGAAATGTTGAGGAGCACCATTACCGATAAATTTCTTATCATCAGGATTAGCTGAAGCAACCGGTATAGCCTCTCCATCCTTATTATAAACAAGCATGGTATGGTCTTCTGTTACGCCGGCATACTCATATCCATAAAATTGAGCAACCTTACCACCTTCTTCCACTCTGAATAAATATTCACTTGAACCTATACCACCTGTGCTATATAGATCGAGATATGATGCCTTATAGACGTCATTAGAAAGTTTAGTCAGTTTTGTAGTGCCATATGAATAATTAATACCCATTGTCCACTTCACCGGCTTATTCCAAAGAATATCACCATTTAAAGCAATTTCCACACCTTGGTTCTTGATAGTACCCACATTTACGAGAATATCAGAATAAACAAATGGAGGTTGTGGCGCAGTATAATTGTAGAGAAGGTCTTTAGATTGACGATCGAAGTATTCGATAGAACCATAAAGCCTGTTCCATAACATAAAGTCTACACCAATATTGTAACTGATAAGTTTTTCCCAGCTGAGCAATGAGTTGGCGTTAATCGAAGGTCTATAACCGGTGTTCCATCCCCCTGCTATACCATTCATAGGATAAGAACCATTACTTGTGTAAGTTGCTATAGCCTTATAAGAGTCGAAGTCGCTTCGACCTGTCTGACCATAAGAGAAACGAGGTTTCAAACTTTGAACAATTTGTTCTTGATCTCTCAAGAAAGGAGCTTGAGCCATTTCCCAAGCAATTGAAGCAGCCGGGAAGGCACCCCATTTATGTCCTGAACCGAATTTAGTGGAACCTTCATAACGTAAAGAAGCTGAAGCTATAATCATGCTCTTCCAAGCATAGTTAACACGACCCAAGAAACCAATCAAGGTATTCTGAGAAGCTCCACTCCACATATTAGCTTTTCCTTCTCCTAACCAAGAACCTGCACCGATATTATTCCATAGAGGGCTGTCGAAAGTGAAATTATAGTTTTGTTCGCCCATCTGGTTCCAATCGCTTCTTTCATATGAGTAAGCAACCACTGCATCAACTCGATTTGCATCATTTTGGAATGTGTAGTTACCTAACCATTCAAGACGGTTAGTCCACCATTTTTGATATTGCAAATAAGCCTGACCATCATAACCGCCCCAGTAAGAAGTATTTGAGTCAGAAGGATAATACATTTCCTGCTTGAAGTCATGATAGGTGTAAGAATATTGAAGAGTAGTACTCAAAGTATTATGGTCGTTACTCCAGATATTGTATCTAACATCTGCTGTACCCAAAATATAATTCTGTACACCCTTGCTTGTAGGTGTAGTCATCATATTCACAGGGTTAGTTGCACCCGTAACGTCGGTTGGCTGATACCAAGACCCGTCCGGATTATAAACCGGCATCGTAGGGTTCATAGAAAGAGCACGGTCGAAGTAATCACCCACTTTGTAATCTTCATCAGATTTACGAGCGTTCAAAGTGAAAGTGAATTTTAGATGATTGTCAAGAGTATTTACAGAAACTGCTGAACGTCCACCGAATTCTTGGCGTTTACTCTTGATATCAAGACCATTTGCATTTTTATAGTTTACAGAAGCTGTGTAGTAACCACCGTTAGCAAGACTTCCTTCTATACCAACATATTGGTTAGTGTCGTAAGAAACGTCACGGGTAATCAAGTCATACCAATTGGTATTAGATCTGAAATCATGACCTCTGCGGGCAGCTCGCCATTCTTGAGGAGAAAGAATTTCAGGCTTGCCCTTAGCAACGCCAATTGCTGCATATGAATCGTATGTCACTAATGCTTTGCCGGGTTCTCCACTACCTTTCTTAGTAGTAATAAGTATAACACCGTTAGCACCACGAGTACCATAAATAGCAGCCGAGGAAGCATCCTTTAAAACAGATATAGATTCTATATCCTGTGGAGCAATAGTTTTGATATCAGCACCAGGAACACCATCCACTACAACAAGAGGACCATTTCCGGCAGAAATTGAAGTTGCACCACGCACCTGAAGGTCTGCACCACCATTAGGGTCAGCAGAAGCTGTGCTAGACACATTAAGACCTGCTACTTTACCTGTAAGCATCTCCATTGGAGAGTTAACGGCTCCCTTCATAAAGTCATCGCTGTTAACTTGCACAATAGAACTGGACACTTCCTTACGAGAGATTGAACCATATCCGATCACCACAAGTTCATCGAGAAGTTCAGTGTCTTCGTTCATTATAACATCAATTGTAGTACGGCCTTTCACACTTTCTTCTACGGAGCCAAAGCCTACATAGCTGAAGATCAAGGCACCATTGGAAGGAACATTAGACAATACATAATTACCGTCGATATCGGTTGCAGTACCTTTGGTTTGGTCACCTTTAACGGAGACACTTACACCAATCAGCACCTCGCCGGTTGCGTCGGTAACCGTTCCCGAAACTGTCACATTCTGAGCCCAGGCACAAAATGGCAGCAGCGCGGCAAATAACGTGGCGACTATACCTCGCTTTGCCTTCAGAAATTTAGTAAGTTTTTTCATGAAATGGTTATTGATAATTTAGAATGTTTGAGTTTTTCAATTCAATGTGTTTTTCATATTAATGTCCAAAATTAACACACTTTATAATAATATTCACTAATTATAAAAAAAATCTAAATTCAATCAAAAACCTAAAAATTGATTATCAATAGCTTATATATATTTCAGACATAAAAAAATCTAAACAGGCAATAAACAAATCTAATAAATTAAGCAACGAAAATTATAGCTTTCATTAAAAAATAGTTACCTGGACAACCCTCTGAGTAAACTTTTTGTCTTTCAAAATAAAGAAACATTTTTCTACTACAACTTGTGTTACTTCTTGTGAATTTTATTTTAAGGAAAAAAGAATGTAAATTTGAAGGAAATTTGGTGAAAAACGAAAAATTAAAAGAATGATATATCCAATTTATTTATATGGGCACCCTGTTTTAAGGAAGAAAAGTGAAGAAGTGACTAAGGATCTTCCCGACCTCAAGCAATTGGTAGCCGACATGTTCGAAACTATGTATAATTCAGAAGGCGTTGGACTTGCGGCCCCCCAAATTGGGAAATCAATTCGTCTCATAGTGATCGATGGCGATGTCTTAGGTGAAAAGTTTCCTGAATGCAAGAATCTGAAGCTTACACTTGTTAATCCGGAATTGGAAGTGATTGAAGATGAAGAACCGGTGACACGTGAAGAAGGGTGTCTTTCATTACCTGGATTGTCTGAAAATGTAAGACGACATGAACATGTGGTGTTAAGATGGATGGACGAAGATTTTCAGCCTCATGAACAGGAATTCAAGGGATTTGCTTCAAGAATCATTCAGCATGAATTTGACCATCTTGAAGGAGAAGTCTACACTGATCACGTTTCCCCTATTCGTAAACAACTAATCAAAAGCAAATTGTCGAATATTCAAAAAGGGAAAGTGAGCTGCGATTATAAAGTTAAAGCAGGCAAAATATAATGATATAAGGGATATAGGATAATTAAAGAATTAAGCATAAAGATTAGATGGCTGACGATAAAAAAATAATTTTTTCGATGGTGGGAGTTAGCAAGATAATTCCACCACAAAGACAGATTCTCAAGGATATATATCTTTCATTTTTCTATGGCGCCAAGATAGGTATCATTGGTCTTAATGGCTCGGGTAAATCAACTTTATTAAAAATAATAGCAGGTCTTGATAAAAACTATCAAGGTAATGTGGTTTTCTCCCCGGGTTATTCTGTCGGATACCTTGAACAAGAACCAAAACTTGACCCGGATAAGACAGTGAGGGAGGTAGTTGAGGAAGGAGTTAAACCTGTGATGGATCTTTTAAAAGAATATGAAGAAGTGAACAAAGGATTTGAGGATCCTGATGTTCTGGAAGATCCCGAAAAGATGGACAAACTTATAAACAGACAGGCTGAACTTCAAGATAAATTAGATGCCTGCGATGCATGGAATATAGACAATAAACTCGAAAGAGCCATGGATGCTTTGCGCTGTCCGCCTGATGATAAGAAAATCAGTGTTCTTTCCGGTGGAGAAAGAAGAAGAGTTGCATTATGCCGTCTTCTACTTAAACAACCTGATATACTATTGCTTGATGAACCCACTAACCATCTTGATGCAGAAAGTATTGACTGGCTTGAACAGCATCTCCAGCAATACCCGGGAACAGTGATAGCAGTTACTCACGACCGATATTTCCTTGACCATGTGGCTGGCTGGATTTTAGAACTTGACCGAGGAGAAGGTATACCCTGGAAAGGAAACTATAGCAGCTGGCTTGAGCAGAAGACCCAAAGAATGGCTCAGGAAGAAAAGCAGGCAAGTAAACGCCGTAAAACCCTCGAAAGAGAATTAGAATGGGTTAGGATGGCACCCAAGGCCCGACAGGCAAAAGGAAAGGCACGCCTTTCAAGCTATGATAAATTGCTTAATCAAGACCAGAAACAAAGGGAAGAAAAGTTAGAGATATTTATTCCCAATGGTCCGAGACTTGGCAACAAGGTCATAGAGGCTAAAAACCTTGCCAAAGCATACGGTGAACAAAATCTTTTTAATGATTTGAACTTCATGCTTCCACCCAATGGAATAGTTGGAGTGATTGGTCCAAATGGTGCCGGAAAGACTACCTTGTTCAAACTTATCATGGGTCTCGAGAAACAAGACAAAGGTAATTTTGAAGTCGGTGAGACAGTAAAAATAGCCTATGTAGACCAAAACCATAAAGATCTCGATCCTGAAAAAACGGTTTATGAAGTTATTTCGGGAGGAGTTGAGACTTTCAGGATGGGAGGACGAGACATGAATGCAAGAGCTTACCTGTCGAAATTCAATTTCACAGGCGCCGATCAGGAAAAGAAAATAGGAGTATTATCAGGAGGTGAAAGAAACAGACTGCATCTCGCAATGGCTCTTAAAGAAGAAGGAAATGTGATTTTACTTGACGAACCAACAAATGATATTGATGTGAATACCCTGAGAGCTTTGGAAGAAGGGCTTGAAAACTTTGCCGGTTGTGCTGTAGTGGTAAGTCACGACAGATGGTTTCTGGATAGAATAGCCACTCACATCCTTGCCTTTGAAGGCGACAGTCAGGTTACTTTCTACGAAGGGAGTTATTCAGACTATGAAGATTTCAAGAAAAAGCGTGATGGAGATGTAACACCCCATAGGATCCGTTATCGCAAATTGGTGTGATATGGCCTACGAAATCGAACATAAATATCTTGTAGACAACGGCTCTTTCCGTGAGATGGCCACCGGTAAAATAGAAATAAGACAGGGATACCTGAATAGGAATCCTGACCGGACAGTCAGAATTCGTACTATGGGTACAAAAGGATTTTTAACTATTAAAAGCCGCAATCATGGTGCCAAACGATTGGAATTTGAATATGAAATTCCAGGGAAAGACGCCGAAGAGATACTGAAGCTTGCTGAACCCGGAATAGTGGAAAAAACACGATGGATAGTACCGTACGAAGGGTTAATATGGGAGGTTGACGAATTTCATGGTTCAAAGAAAGGAGTTATAGTAGCAGAAGTTGAGATTCCGGATGATGGTATCAATTATAAGAAGCCTCCCTTCATCGGAGAAGATATCACCGGAGATCCCGCATATTATAACTCTAATCTCAAGGTCTAATGGGGCATCTGCCCCATTTTTTGTTCCCTTATATTGAGACAATGTAACAATATTTCTAATTCTTGACGTACGGACATTAACTTTTCAATGGCATCCAATTTTTTGGAAATATTTTTCCTATTGTGTTTAACTTGTTCCTTAGCAGCATCAATCTTCATACCCTTAATGTGAACCAGAAAATGAATCACCTGGAGTAATTCCAAATCAGAAGGAGAATAATATCTTTGATTGCTTGCACTGCGTCTTGGGACTAACTCGGGGAACTCTTTTTCCCAATAACGAAGAGTAGATTGAGGGACCCCAATTATATCAGAAGCTTCCCTCATTTTATAATAGTTTTTTGTAAGTCTGGTATCCAAAAGTAAAAGTTTTAGAATTCAAGTTTATAGTTAATCCATTACATGCCCGGCATTTTCTGCAATCTGAATCATTTCATAATATTCTTCAGGGGTTAAATCCATAAAATAATAATTCACGGGGTTTTGAGGAATATTTTTATATCTCACCTCATAATGAAGATGAGGACCTGTGGACTTACCTGTGGAGCCAACTTTACCTATTAACTGTCCCCTTTTTACTTCTTCTCCCGGAGAAACCAGAATTTGGCTTAGATGAGCATACCTCGTCATATAATTATAGCCATGGTCTATATCGATACAATTACCATATCCGGCTTCACGGCCGGCAACTATCACTTTACCATCTCCGGAGGCGAACACATCTGTACCTTGAGTTGCCGCAAAATCCAGACCTTCATGAAATTTAGAGGACCCATAAATAGGGTCAACCCTGTACCCATACCCTGATGACATTGTGTAATCCGCAATGTTTATTGGAATTACAGAGGGGATATGAGCCAGCCTGTCCTGTTGATTTGTTAATGCCTCTTCCAATTGATCGAAACTCTGGAGCTGGGAATAAATTCTCTTCTCCAGGATATTCATTCTATTAGAGAGTTGTTCCACCAAACGGGAATCAGAAAGTTTTGACAGTTGGGTATATCGAGTTGCGTAATCATAACCGGAAAATCTTTGAGCATCACTAAGAGGATCCATCTGTAGCATTACCCTATAAAAGTTATCATCACGATCCTCCATCTTCTCTATTACTTCTATCATATTTTCCAATCTTGAAGACATAACTGAATATTGAGATTTGAGTCTTTTATTTTCAGCTCTAAGATTCTTTTCTATAGGTGTAGCCACAATATAATTGAAAATAATTATAAACGCAGCTGCAATAACAACAGCTATCAAACTTATTTTAGAAATTGAGGCAAGACGTTGCTTAATCGTGGGATAGAACCTCTCGAAGTTATCTGTTTCCGGATTATAATTATAGAATATTCGTTTAGACATAAATAGTGACAACGATCTCTTAATTGCAAAATTAGCCGAATTTCTATAAATTTGCAATGATATGTTGGTGGTTACGTTGTGTAAAAAAACTTCCAAACTTATCATAAATAGAGAATCAATTTTCAATCCGGTATGTCAACAAATAAAATTCACACAGTGAAATCTGCAAAAGAGATCAGGGATTCATTTAAAGAATTTTTTGAGAAGAAAGGACACAAAATAGTCCCGTCAGCTCCGATGGTAATAAAAGATGATCCAACATTGATGTTTACCAATGCTGGCATGAACCAATTCAAAGATATAATTTTAGGTAACCGACACGCTGAAGTTAAAAGAGTAGCCGATTCTCAAAAATGTTTAAGAGTTTCAGGTAAACACAATGACCTCGAGGAAGTGGGGCATGACACTTATCATCACACCATGTTCGAGATGTTGGGGAACTGGTCATTTGGAGATTATTTCAAGAAAGAAGCCATAGACTGGGCTTGGGAGTATCTTGTTGACGTACTCGGTCTGGACCCTGACAGGCTTTACGCCACAGTTTTTGAAGGTTCTCCTTCAGAAGGACTAACCAAAGACACGGAAGCAGAAGAAATTTGGAAAACCCATTTACCCTCATCCCATATAATTGATGGGAATAAGCATGATAATTTCTGGGAAATGGGAGATACAGGCCCATGCGGACCATGCAGTGAAATTCACATCGACCTGCGTAGTGAGGAAGAGAGAAAAGTTGTGGATGGGGCAAAGCTTGTAAACAAAGACAACCCTCAAGTGATAGAGATATGGAATCTTGTCTTCATGCAATATAACAGGAAGGCTGACGGAAGTTTGGAACCACTCCCTGCTAAAGTGATTGACACCGGTATGGGGTTTGAACGACTCTGTATGGCACTTCAAGGCAAGAAGTCTAACTATGACACTGACGTTTTCACACCTCTCATTAATGAGATATGTGTAATTACTTCCAAAAAATATGGAGAAGATTCCAAAGTTGACGTAGCAATGCGTGTTGTTGCCGACCATATACGTACCATTGCTTTCTCTATTGCCGACTCACAATTACCTGGTAATGCTAAAGCTGGATATGTGATACGACGCATTCTGAGACGGGCGGTCAGATATGCCTATACATTCCTTGACAGGAAGGAAGCAACTCTTCATTTACTTGTGGACAAATTGGTGGAAGAGATGGGAGAAGCTTATCCTGAACTCAAGGCTCAGAAAGATTTGATTAAAAAGGTTATCAAAGAAGAAGAAGAGACTTTCCTCCGGACTCTTGATAACGGTATTAAATTGTTAGAATCTTTAATAGCTTCAGCTAAATCAAAAGGAGAAACACGGATCTCCGGCAAAGATGCCTTTGTTCTTTATGATACTTATGGATTCCCCTTGGATCTTACGCAACTTATACTTCGAGAAAACGGGATGACCCTCGACCAAGAAGAATTTGACTCGGAGATGCAAAAACAGAAAGAACGAGCACGCAATGCAGCTTCAATGGATACAGGCGACTGGATTTATGTGAACGATGGGGATCAGGAGTTTGTAGGCTATGATATGACAAGTGTGCCCACTAAAATACTTCGATATAGAAAAGTTAAACAAAAAGGAAAAGAATACTTTCAAGTTATTCTCAGCAAGACACCTTTCTATGCTGAGATGGGGGGTCAAGTTGGAGATAGCGGCGTTTTAGTTTCTGACAACGGTGAGGTTGTGAAAGTGTTGGATACCAAAAAGGAGAATAATATTGGTGTTCACATAATAGAAAAATTACCCGCAGACCCGGCTGCAGAATTTAAAGCTTCAATAGACGAAAAGGCCCGTGCAGCCACTTCAGCTAATCACTCTGCCACCCATTTGCTCCATGAAGTGCTAAGGGAAGTTTTAGGCAACCATGTAGAGCAGAAAGGGTCTTATGTATCTCCTGAAGTGTTAAGATTTGACTTCTCTCATTTCCAAAAATTGACTCCCGAAGAAATCAGGGAGGTAGAGCACAGAGTGAATGAAAAGATAAGGAAGGCAATGCCACTTGAAGAAGAAAGGGAAATGCCCATAGAAGAAGCGAAGAAAATGGGAGCTGTGGCACTTTTCGGAGAGAAATACGGTGACAAGGTGAGAGTGGTGAAATATGGATCATCTATAGAATTCTGTGGGGGCACACATGTTGAGAATTCCGGTAATATTGGTATGGTGAGGATTTTATCCGAAAGTTCCATTGCTGCCGGTATACGAAGAATCGAAGCTGTATCTGCGGCAGGAGTGGAAAATGTTCTGGATAATCTACAGGATACTATGCGTCAATTATCTTCTTTCTTCGGTAATGCTTCTAATTTGAAAGGAGCAGTAGAAAAAGCTATCAAAGAGAATGCAGACCTGAAAAAACAAGTGGAAGATTTCATGGAAGAGAGAGTAAAGAATCTATCCAAGGAAGTTATCGAATCAGCCAAAGAAATCAATGGAGTAAGAGTTTGTATTCTACGAGGAGAAAGATTACCGGAGGTTGTTAAAGATTTGGCTTTCAATGTTAGGAAACAATCTCCGGAACATACAGTTTTCATAGGGGCTACAACCCAAGGAGGGAAACCGCTTCTCACTTTATCCTTGACCGATGATTTGGTAAAGAATGGTCTAAATGCCTCACTTATAGTTAGAGATGCAGCTAAGTCAATCAAAGGTGGTGGCGGTGGACAACCTTTCTTTGCACAAGCAGGAGGTAAAGATTCAGATGGATTGTCTGCTGCACTTGATCAAATAGTTTCAGCAGTGACAAAATAAACTTTAGACTTCAGGATTGGTCAAATAATTGAATTGGCAAATAGTTAGTGGAATATATTGCCATATAATTTTATAACCAAGTCGAGAAGAGAAAGAAAGATTGCAGATTAAGAAATAATTATGAAAATGAAATTAAAAAATATTTTAGTTTTCTTGATTCTATTAGTTTCGGGAACAGGTGTTTCGATTGCACAGAACTATATTGCAGTTGCCAAAAACGGGAACGTGTATGATGAAGCAAATGCAAAATATATCACTGTCAATCAGAACAATGAGGACGTAAATGTGATTCCGGGGATGGTATTTGCTTCATCCCAACATACTCCCGGATGGTATAAAGTGGAGTATTCTCCCGGACTTCACGCCTTCATACCCGAACAAATTGTGGCCACAAATTTCACATCAGTCAGTCCCGGAAGTTATGATATTAAGAACAACCCCGGCCAAAAACTTAAAGTGGAAGGAAATGATGATAATTGGACGGGGACAATAAACGGAAATTCTTATAAGGGTATTAAATTTGAAGATATCTTGATTTTTGTAGACAATAACAATAACCAAGTCTTTTCACTTGTTGATTTAGGGAATGGTCCGATAGCTGTAACTTATGATAATTCTGTTACCAATTTTTTTTAAAGAACGTATCCCAATTTTAAACCTTATGAAAATTTCTGGTTGCTATCTTATTTAGTGGGAATATATATTGGCCTTTTTTAAGGGTCTCTTTCCCATATTGCACAGCATGAACCGGACAAATATGATAACATCCCAAACAGGAGCAGCATCTGAGGCCCCATTTGGGGTGTTTCTCTATCATAGAAACATTGAACATAGGACAGATGGCAGCACATTTTCCACAACTTATGCAATCATTAGTGGAATGCCATTGTTTAGGGAAAATACCCCATTTTTTGAAAAGAGGGTACACAACTTTGGATTTAAGCCAAGGTATATTTCCTCTCACAACATCCACTCTCCTATCTCCTCTGCTTAAGGCTTGAGCAATTTCAAGTATCCTCCTTTCGCAATTTTCAAGTTTATCCTTTTCCACATTTTTAGCATCAACATCAAAACCGGGCAACAACACATAGTTGTTAGGCATGATCACGCTCCATATTGACGTGAGACTAATTCCAAATTTCTTTAGTTCTTTTTCAATCATCTCAGGAGCCAAGGCCACTTCATCACCACAAGTCATTACACAATCTACATTGAAACCACTGCTTTTAACTTTATCCCAAAAGTCATATCCTAAATCAGATATAAATTTAGAAACAAGAGGAGGTATACCCCATGAATATACCGGGAAAACAAAAAGAATTCTTTCTTCTTTCATTTCTAAATTTTCGGTTTCAATTTGGGGAATAAATTTCATTTCAAGGCCAAGAAAATTGGCCAAAGCGGTTGCTACATAAGTGGAATTACCTGTACCGGAGAAGTAGAAAAGCATGGAAATATTTTATTGTAGAGTGTTTATTGTGTAATTAATAGTTTTGGAGAAATTAGCGGAGGGTAAAGATTTTAAAGATGAGTTCTTTGAGGAGATCATATTCATTTTGTGTGCTTCCCACTCCTTTACTCATTACATCCTGAGCTCTTATGGCGTGAATAATCCCGTCTATGGCCCCGGCTTTGTAATTCCTAATTCCATTCTTATAGTCCGTGAGTGAATATGAATTTCTTAGTTCTAACTCGTTCATTAATCCAACATCACTTTTATCCTTGGCAATAGAGGCTATAAAGAGTTTGGAGAAATAATTGAATAACGTAGCCACGACCATTACTCCAGGATTTTGTTTAGGATTTCTTGCAAAATACTCAACTATCCTCATAGCTCCGGCATAATCTCTGATTGACAATTTTTTTACCAATTCAAAAGAATTGTACTCTTTAGAGATTCCTATCACGGATTCTATCAATTCCGGGGTAATGGAGCCATTAGACCCGGCTGCAACTATAAGTTTATCAACCTCTCCAAATAATTTAGACAATGGAGAACCAATATATTCACACAGCAAATCCAAAGACTTGTTATCTATTCTTATGTTTTTCTCTTGACAATAGTCTGCGAGAGGTCCGTTCAATTGATAATCTTTTAGTCTATCACTTTTAAAGACTACACCTCCCTCGGATTGAACAGCTTTGACCAACTGAGAAGTTAAAGCCAATGAATCACCTTTAAAAGCAATAACAAGCACTGTAGTGCTATTCGCATGTTTTACATAAGGTACTAATAGCTCCAGATTTGTTTTCGCTCTTTCCATTGCCTGAGCTTCCTTAAGCATAACGAGCTGGCGTTCACTCATCAATGGAAATTGTTGTGCTCGTGAAATCACTTGTTTCACATCCACATCCGCTCCGTAATATACAGTGGAATTGAAATCTTTTTCATCTTCAGGCACTACGCATCCTTCCAAGGCCTCTACCACACGGTCGATATAATAGTCTTCATCTCCCATAAGAAGATAAACCTTGGCATAATTACCCCGATTGATATTGTTAATTATGTCTCTGAAATCGGCGGTAGCTGCTTTTTTTGCCATGAAGAATCTAATTTGAATATAGAATTTCTAAAAAAATAGAAAAATGCCGTAGTGAGAATAAGGCTCAATATCACACCTATGGAATCGCCAATAAATATAGAAGATTCGGAAGGATTGATGAAAATTGCCGTGGAATCATCTGTGATTGCAGCGGTTACTACTACTATACTGTTATTCAATACATGAGCAAACACCGGTACCCAGATCGATCCGGTCCAAACAAGAAGATAACCAAAAAAGACCCCCATCAATAGTCTTGGGAAAAAACCAAAGAATTGGAAATGCATTGTACTGAATACAATTGCTGCCAACCAAACAGAAATAGATATTCCAATATTAGAGCGAGAAAAAATTCCTTGCAATCCTCCCCTAAAAAACAATTCCTCAGAAAAACCGGTCAATATGCCGATAACGATCACCCCTGCCAAAACAGGGAAAAAACCATGTGCGTCCAGAAGCAAATCAGATGTTGAGGCATTGGTTTCCTCCCACTGTCGTAAGGTATTTTCCAAAGCTGACATAGATTGGGGCAAATGAACATTGTTATTCCACTCTATCAACCATTCCATAGCCGGCATACTTATAACATAAACTATGATAACCCCTATCAATGCCCTATAATGGGGAGGTTTTGTTAATTTCAACCAACTCTTCCAATTATCTGAACTAAATTTTGCTAAGAAAAAAGCGGGCAAACAGAAAGCCAAGACACATTGAATGGCTGCTATAACCAAACTATGAGTTCTCGCAGAACCGGGTAGGGTGACAATCCCAGCATTAATAATGGATACAAAAACAAGCATGAAGAAGAAAGAGCCGAACAAAACGGCCAATCTCATGCCGGAAGAGTCCCGGATAGATTTAAAAATAGGATTAGAATCAGACATCAAACTTCTTTCTTCGAAAAACGAAATTTCTACCCAAATATTTTTCTTTTACGACGGGATTTTCTGCCAATTCTTCGCTTGTGCCTTGAAAAAGGATCTTTCCTTCGAAAAGAAGATAGGCCCTGTCGGTGATGCTTAAGGTTTCAGGAGCATTATGGTCAGTTATCAATATCCCGATATTTTTTTCTTTTAATCTGTAAACTACTTCCTGAATATCCTCGACAGCAATAGGGTCAACTCCAGCAAAGGGCTCATCAAGCATAATAAATTTAGGATTTATGGCAAGACATCTCGCTATTTCAGTTCTTCTTCGTTCACCTCCGGAAAGACGGTCGCCATAATTTTTTCTTACTTCCTGAAGACGGAACTCTGCAATAAGACTTTCCAATTTCTCCTTTTGATATTCTTTGGAGGTAGGTGTCATTTCAAGGACTGACCTAATATTATCTTCTACAGTAAGTTTTCGGAATACTGAAGCTTCCTGGGCCAAATAACCAATCCCCAATTGAGCCCTTTTATAAACAGGGAAACCGGTTATGTCTTGGTTATTAAGAAAAATTTTCCCTTCATTGGGTGTAATAAGACCTGTGGTCATATAGAATGTAGTGGTTTTACCTGCTCCATTAGGACCAAGAAGACCCACAATCTCTCCTTGCCTTACATTAATCGAGACATGATTGGCAACAGTTCTTTTTCCATATCTTTTTACGAGACCTTCAGTGCGTAGCACCCCTTTCTCAGGTATTTTCACCTCAATCTCATTAAGGATATCCTCCTTTTCTGAATCAGAGGTTTTCTCTTTTATTTCATCATAAAATACGAGATCCTGCATATCAGGTTGCGGAGAATTCTCCATTTCCTGTGCCTTGTGGGCCTCCTCGGATGTCAATACACCCTTTTTTACTTCTTTCTTAAAGAACCGATTAAGTTTCATTGGCAAACTTTTGTATGGTTGACGCCAGTACTAAGAAGTGAGCGGATATAATCTGTGAGGAGCATTATGGCTACTTTATTATTACCACCCTGAGGTATTATAAGATCTGCATATCTTTTAGAAGGTTCGATATATAGTTCGTGCATTGGTTTGAGAGTTTCACGGTAACGGTCTATAACCATTTGCGGAGTTCTTCCTCTTTCAATACAATCGCGCTCTATCACCCTTATCAAACGCTCATCAGCATCAGCATCTACAAATACCTTTACATCCATCATATCTCTCAATTGCTTGTCTGTCAAGACAAGAATACCTTCCACTACCACCACATCACGAGGAGGAAGATTCACCGTTTCCTTGAGTCGAGAACATGTGATGAAATCATAACTTGGACGTTCAATATTGTTACCTACTTTAAGTTGTTGCAATTGCTCACAAAGGAGAGTCCATTCAATGGAAGCGGGCTCATCATAATTCATTTTGAGTCTCTCTTCCAAAGGAATATGGGCATTATCGTTGTAATAACAATCTTGAGGCAAAACAGTCACCTCATCTTTAGGAAGGGCTTCGATTATTTTTTTTACAACTGTAGTTTTACCGGAGCCGGTGCCTCCGGCGATTCCAATTATAAGCATCTTTTTAGTTTTAAGCAAATTTACTAAAAATTCATTAACTTTGCTCCTTGTAAAGAATTGTTTTTAACATTCTTGATATAATATATGCTATTTAATTCAGCTGCAACCTTCGGGAAATATTGTCTTTTTATAGTTCAGGTGTTCCGTTCGCCTGACAAATGGAAAGAATTTTTCAAGAAACTGGTTTTTGAAATCAGCAAGCTTGGAGTTGATTCCATACCCCTGGTACTTATCATCTCATTATTTATAGGAGCCGTTATCACCATACAAATGGTTTTGAATACAACTTCCCCACTAATTCCGGCCTATTCTACAGGACTTGCCACTCGAGAGATACTCTTGCTCGAGTTTTCATCCACGATGATGTGTTTGATACTTGCCGGAAAAGTTGGAAGTAACATAGCCTCTGAAATTGGCACTATGAGAGTAACTGAACAGATTGATGCATTGGATATCATGGGTATTAATTCGGCAAATTTCATAGTATTACCAAAGATTGTGGGGTTTGTGTTTTTTGTGCCCGTACTGTGTGTTTTCTCTATGTTTGTAGGTCTTATCGGAGGATGGGTCATAGCAGAGTTCACTAGTATGATTTCCGTGGAAAACTATGTTTTCGGTATCCAAAGTTTCTTCACTGAATGGTATGTCTGGTATGGTATAATCAAGACTGTTATTTTTGCCTTTATAATAGCCAGCGTATCGGCATATTATGGATATTTTGTAAAAGGTGGTTCGCGTGAGGTAGGTAGAGCAAGTACGAAAGCTGTTGTGTCGAGCTCTATACTAATCCTGTTTTTTGACGTGATACTGACAAAACTGCTCCTCCAATGATTGAAGCAAAAAATATTTCCAAATGGTTTGACGGACAGAGAATCTTATATGATATCTCTGCCACTTTCGATACAGGCAAAACGAATCTTATCATTGGTCAATCCGGTTCCGGCAAGACTGTTTTTATGAAATGTCTTATAGGACTTTTAACACCGGAGGAAGGCAGTATTTTTTATGACGGGAGAAGGTTTCGGTCGATGAATGATCAGGAAAAGAGAAAACTTCGCATGGAAATAGGGGTTCTTTTCCAAGGATCGGCTCTTTTTGACAATGAGACTGTATTGGGCAACGTGATGTTTCCTTTAAAGATGTTTTCTCCTCTATCTCCTGCAGAACAATTGGATAGAGCCCATTTCTGCATTCAAAGGGTAGGTCTTACCAATGCCGACAATAAATTTCCTTCAGAGATTTCGGGTGGTATGCAGAAACGTGTGGCGATCGCGCGTGCCATAGCCCTAAATCCCAAATATCTTTTCTGTGATGAACCAAACTCGGGATTGGATCCAAGGACTTCTATTCTGATCGACGAACTGCTAAGCGATATCACACATGAATACGGGATCACAACCATTATCAATACCCACGATATGAATTCTGTACTGGGCATTGGTGAAAAAATAGTATTCATAAATAAAGGGCATTGTGATTGGATCGGTAATGATAAAAACATCTTCCGAAGCAAAAGTAAATCATTGAATGATTTCGTGTTTGCTTCACAACTTTTTAGGGAAGTAAAGGAATTTCTTGAAAGAGAATATGAAGCCGAAGAAGAATAAGATTAGATAAAAATCTTTGGCAAAAAATAGGAATCACAATTTATTTTGCAGGAGAGAAAGAAAAATTTCCGTGAAATCTTTCTTGATTTTTTTCATATCAGGTAATACACTTTCAGGGCCTATTGAGTTGAGTTCCTTTTCGAGCGATGTGACACCCTTGTCTTGAAAACCACAGGGATTAATCATTGAAAAACCTGATAAATCAGGGTTTACATTTAAAGCTATACCATGCATGGAACAATAGCGACTGCATTTAATTCCGAGAGCACAGATTTTTCTCTCGTTTGAGGTTCCTTTACCGATCCAAACACCTGTGGCACCCTCTACCCTTTCTCCATTTATTTTATATTTTGCTATTAGTCTTATGATAGATTCTTCAAGAATATATACGTAATCCTTAACCCCTAATTTATATCTGTTCAAGTCTAATATTGGGTAAACAATCAATTGGCCCCTACAATGATAAGTGACATCTCCTCCACGTCCTATATGAAAAACTTCAATTTCCTTTTCTTTTAAAAGATTTTTCGATATCAAGACGTTTTCTTCCTTTGCTCGTCTCCCTAAAGTGATTACAGGCAAATGCTCCCCGAGCAAAAGATATTCGGAACCTTCTCTTCCCTCTTTCTTATCTTTAACAAGATTTTCAAAAAAATTTTTTTGAAGAAGTAACACTTCCCCATAGTCTGAGATTCCGAAATCAAGTATTTCCATAACCTGACTACAACAAAAATTTCAAAAAAATTTATAATACATGTCTTTCAGCATGATAGCTCGATCTTACCAAAGGATGGCTCTCTATATGTATGAAACCTTTTTCCTTGCCTATAATCCTATATTCTTCAAAAACATCCGGATGAATATATTCACGCACTTGATAATGTTGAAGGGATGGTTGCAAATACTGGCCAATAGTCATGACTTGACAGCCAACTTCCAGAAGGTCGTCCATGGTTTGAAGAATCTCATCTCGTGTCTCTCCAAGCCCCAACATAATTCCTGATTTAGATCTTACTCCCCTTTCGGAAATATATTTGATGATCTTTAGGGAGGTCTCATAGGTTGCAACACTTCTAACAGAAGGAGTAAGTCTTTTAACTGTTTCCAAATTATGAGATATCACCTCCGGTTTTATTTCTATTATAGAATCGAGCAACTCCGTTTTTCCTCTAAAATCCGGGATCAACAATTCCATAGTAACTTGTGGACATTCCTTTTTAATAGCTTTAGCCATAGAAGTCCAATGTTCGCTTCCGTAATCCGGGAGATCATCACGGTCGACAGAGGTAATCACCACATGACGAAGATTTAATTCTTTAATTGATTTTATTATTGAATCTATTTCTTTAGGATCCAACGGATTAGGCTTACCGGAACTCACATTACAAAATCTACAGTTACGAGTGCATATAGAACCGCCAATCATAAAAGTGGCTGTTCCATTTGACCAACATTCACCTTTATTTGGACACATACCACTGCTACAAATAGTGTTCAGATGTCTGTCGTTGAGACACTCTAACACTTGTGAAGCTTTAAATCCTCTGGGCAACTTAACTTTCAACCATTCAGGTTTTCTCATTATTTTAATATCTTCTTTAGCTGCCATTCGATAACTCCTTTCGAAATTTTTTGTTAGTTCAAAATTAGTCAAATTATTTATCTTTGCATTAAAGTCAAGATAAAAAGAAGCCTATATGAATTCAGAATTGATCCTGGTAAATATAACGGGGGCCGACAGAATCGGCTTAACTGCAGAACTTATGGAGATCCTTGCTAAATATGATGCCTCCGTGCTGGATATAGGCCAGGCAGACATTCATCATAATTTGGCTTTGGGTATACTTTTCAAGACAGATAATAAGAAAAGCGGGGATATAATAAAAGAGTTACTCTTCAAAACAAATGCTTTGAAAGTCCAGGTGTCTTTTAGCGTAATTTCTGAAGAAGAGTATAATGATTGGGTAAGTCGTCAGGGGAAAGGTCGTTATATCATTACAATCTTAGGTCCACAGATAACGGCTAAACAAATTTCTGCTGCAGCAAAAGTGATAGCTGAACAAGGTATGAATATCGATACCATCACCCGACTAACAGGTAGAATACCATTAGATGAATCAGAAAAACCGAAGACTAAAGCTTGTATTGAATTCACTGTGAGAGGCACACCAAGGAACATAGAAGAAATGCAGTCGAATTTTATGGCGCTCTCAAGCAAACTAAATTACGATATTTCGCTTCAAGAAGACACCATATATAGACGTAGCAGAAGGTTGATCTGTTTTGATATGGATTCCACTTTGATTAAGACAGAGGTAATTGATGAATTGGCTGAAAAAGCCGGTGTGGGTGATGAAGTGAGAGCAATTACAGAATCAGCTATGAGGGGAGAAATAGATTTTACTGAAAGTTTTACCAAACGAGTGGCGCTTCTTAAAGGTCTTGATGTATCGGTGATGAAAGAAATAGCAGAGAATCTCCCAATCACAGATGGTCTTGAAAGACTAATGGAAGTATTAAAAAGATCCGGCTACAAAACGGCTATTTTATCCGGAGGATTCTCTTATTTCGGTAATTATCTCAAGCAGAAATATAATTTCGATTATGTTTATGCAAATGAACTCGAAGTAGATTCAGAAGGGAAACTGACAGGAAAGTATCTCGGAGACATAGTAGACGGAAAGAGGAAAAAAGAATTGCTACGCTTATTGGCCCAAGTAGAAAATATCAATATAGCACAAACTATAGCAGTGGGAGACGGAGCTAATGACTTGCCAATGCTATCTGAAGCCGGTTTAGGAATAGCATTCCATGCAAAACCCAAAGTGAAAGCTGAAGCAAGCCAAAGCATTTCTACAACCGGTATAGATGGTATTTTATACTTTCTTGGTTTTAAAGATTCTTATATATCTTAGTTAGGCATCCACCTTGTTTTATGTTAAATTAAGTAAAAGGAAAGAAAAGAATCCAAATTAAACATTTGGTATTATTTTGTATATATTTCAAGAAATATGTAATTTTGTAATGAGATTTTAGCATTTCAAGTAATTGATGCAAGAAAATCAAAGGCATTTGGTCAAATTTTGAAGCAGGTAATAAATGAAATCAAGTTGGTTAGAAAGTGTATTTTCATTAATTTTACTTGCCTTAAATAAACTACCATCATGAAGAAATTAGTATGGATTATCGGCCTTCTCCTAATGCCGATCACCATATTCGCACAAGAGTCAGTGACTTGGAGTTATAAATTAACAGGAAACAATACTGACTCACCATCGATCGAAATGACTGCTCATATCAGTCAAGGTTTTCATCTTTACTCAATGGATAACCCTGAAGGAGGGTCGAATCCATTGACTTTTTATTTTGAGACCAACGGATGTAAGCTGGATGGTAATCCTGTACCAAACAAATCATATCATAAAGAATATGATGAAATATTCGAATTAGACCAACATACATATGATGGTGAGGTTACATTCACCCAAAAAATAAAGCCAACTGAAGCCAATTACAGCATTGAAGTAGAAATAAAGGGTCAGGCATGTAATGATGTAGGTTGTACTCAAGTTTTTGGTTCTCATAAATTTGAAGGATCTGCACCAATCAAAGCAAGTAAAGCTGAAGATATAAAAGAAGAGAAGACAGAGACTATAAAAGAAACAGAAGCTGAAAAGATACATGAAGAGGCCATAGAACTGACACAAATGACTGATTCAGTGCAAGGTTCTGAATCATGGATGACTCCTGAGGCAAATCTTAGCGGCATAACGGCACATCATAATTGGTGGGCAAATGTTGAAGCGGAAATGATGGTGTTTTCTCATGATCCGGAACAACAATCCAGATCTCTTTGGTATATTTTCATTGCAGGATTTGTCGGAGGTTTGATAGCCTTAGTTACACCTTGTGTTTGGCCGATGATTCCCATGACTGTAAGTTTCTTTTTGAAACAGAACAAAACAAAGAAAAAATCGCTTGCATCGGCGGGTATATATGGATTATCGATAATTGTAATCTATGTAGCCTTAGGAATAATCGTTACAGTTCTTTTTGGTGCATCCGCCTTGAATGAACTGGCAACAAGTGCCGGCTTCAACATAGCATTCTTTATTTTATTGGTTATATTCGCTATTTCTTTTATGGGGGGTTTTGAATTAACACTGCCCTCTTCATGGACCAATAAAATGGACTCTAAAGTGGATTCCACTTCTGGCTATGTAAGTATATTTTTTATGGCTTTCACTTTGGCTCTCGTATCTTTCTCTTGCACGGGTCCCATAATCGGAACTCTTCTTGTAGAGGCGGCGGCCACATCCAATTTCGTTTCACCGGCAGTAGGCATGGGGGGATTTGCTTTGGCATTAGCACTACCCTTCTCTATATTTGCAATGTTCCCGACAATGCTAAAGGCCGTCCCCAAGAGCGGTGGCTGGATGAACACTGTAAAAGTTGTTTTAGGTTTCCTGGAATTAGCCCTTGCTTTAAAATTCCTTTCAGTTGCCGACCTTGCATATGGATGGAGAGTGCTTGACAGAGAAGTATTCGTATCCTTATGGATAGTAATTTTCGCATTACTTGGCTTCTATCTGTTAGGTAAACTCACCTTCCCTCATGATGACAAAGTGGAGAAAGTGGGACTCTTCAGATTTTGTCTCGCAGTTATATCCCTTTCATTTGCAGTGTATATGCTTCCGGGCTTATGGGGCGCACCCTTAAAGAGCATTAGTGCTTTCACTCCTCCTCTGTCGACTCAAGATTTCAATTTATTCGATGGAGAAGTAAAAGCTCAGGTGGAGGATTATGACGAAGGTTTGCAGATTGGCAAGGAATTAAATAAACCGGTTTTACTCGATTTCTCAGGTTTTGGTTGTGTAAATTGTCGAAAGATGGAAGCGGCAGTGTGGACCAATCCCGAAGTTAAACAGATGCTCGATAATGATTTCGTGCTTGTGACATTGATGGTAGATGATAAAACTCCATTACCGGAACCTGTGAAAGTAACTGAAAAGGATGGTCAAATAAGGACTTTAAGAACATATGGTGACAAATGGAGTTACCTCCAGAGGTCAAAGTTCGGTGCTAATGCGCAACCATTTTATGTGATTGTAAATGATGAAGGAAAACCTATGACATCCTCCTACAGCTACAAAGAAGATGTTCCAGCTTATCTACATTTCCTAAATAGCGGATTAAACCATTATAAGAAACAAAAATAGCCAATGATGTGGAACCGCATCATATGGCTTTTCATACTATTTCTTTTAGGGAGACATTTATGTTTCCCGACAGAAAAAAATGACGGAAACAGCAATGTTTCCGTTCCTGTTACGTCAAAATACCTCGAATTAGCCGATTCAGCTGATTATTTTATAGCTCTTGAAAATTGGAATCGTGCTGAAGAGGTTATAATTAAAGCCCTTAGACTGGAACCGGCTAATTTCACAAATTCTCTATTGTTAGCCAATTTAGGGTTAGTGCAAACTCAAAAAGGTGAATATTCAAAGGCTCTTGAATCTTTATCCTCAGGGTTGAGCTTGGCTCCCTCTTCAACAGTATTGCTCAATAATCGGGCTCATACATATCTGCTGATAGATAGCTTAAAATCTGCAAAAAATGATCTTGATAAAAGTCTTGCTATTGATTCTATACAAGAATGGACTCTTCAGACACGTGCATTCTTATATCTTAATGAAAAAGAATTTTCTAATGCTGTAACCCTTTTCGAAAAAATAAGGAGAGAATTTCCAAATAATTCATCGGTTTATTCAGGGTTGGCTGCTATAGCGGAAAGTAATGGAGAAATTGAAAAAGCTGAAGAAAATTATAAAGAAGCCTTGGCAATAAATCCGGAAGATGAAGAAGCCAGAGAAGCTTATATTTTTTTATTAATAGATTCCGACCATTTTACAGAGGCTCGATCAGCCATCAAAGATGCGTTGATACAAAATCCGGAGAACCCAATGTATTATCTGCTGAGAGGATATCTTCATAAACTCAATTATCGATACGATGAGGCTCAGGCAGATAAAAAAATTGCCATATCCAAAGGAATAGAGCCGGCTTATGCCTCCCAATTTATCCCCTGAGTGTCTGAAACCCTAAAGTCTGAGACAAGGACAAAGGACTTAAAAAAGAAGAATCCTAAACCGCTAATTTATAGTGATTTAGGATTTAAAGTTGTGATTCCTACAGGATTCAAACCTGTAACCTTCTGATCCGTAGTCAGATGCTCTATTCAGTTGAGCTAAGGAACCATTATTGCTTTGGGGGAAGTTATTACCCCGTTTGCGAATGCAAAGTTAGTCACTTTTTTTTATGACTACAAATTTTTATAAGAAAAAAATTAAAAAAACTCGTGAATACTTAGGATTCTTCAATAGTTTTCAATCATAAAAGCTGTTATAGGCATATGTCAAAATAATAGTGTGACGGAGGCTGATCCCAGCATACTTGGGATGGGAGGATGAATTTTTTCGATAGTGACTTCACCTCGTATTATTTGAGGGAAACCTGCCTTTATTTCTGCAACTATTCTCTGAGCCACGGTTTCAAGAAGTTTTTTTGGACTACCCATCTCCGCTTTCACTATTTCATATAAATCAGCATAAGAGACAGTGGCGGAAAGATCGTCGTTTATTATCTCTTGATTGTAAGGAATAAAGACAGATAATGAAACCCTAAATTCATTACCTATCTTCCTTTCTTCTTCCAAAACACCATGATAAGAGTAGAAGGAGAGATTTTTAAGGGAAATCTTGTATTCCATTACAAGATCTCCCCTTCCACTGATATATTGAGAGGAATTTTATCGATTCGGTTTTGATGACGTCCTCCTTCAAAAGAAGCACTAAGGAAAGTCTCAACGATTTTTTCAGCTTCAGCTTTTGAAATAAAGCGAGCCGGGAGCACAAGCACATTAGCATTATTATGCTTCTTCGCAAGATCTGCCAACTCGGGAAGCCAACATAAAGCGGCACGAATACCCTGATGCTTATTTAGAGTCATTGAGATGCCGTTGCCCGAACCGCACATAGCAATTCCAAGATCACATCTACCATCTTCCACTGCCAATGCAGCAGGATGGGCATAATCCGGATAATCACAAGAGGCAGCGGAATTTGTACCAAAGTCTAAAAGTTCATACCCCTTCTCCTCAAGAAAAGGTTTCAAATATTCTTTCAATTCAAAACCGGCATGGTCCGATGCGAGTGCTATTCTCATAATCTATTGACTAATTAGAAAGAGATTTTCTCTTTTTATATTTATTCCCTTATGGGGTGATATTCCACAAAGGCTTCTATTGCTTCGTAGGATGCCAATCCGAGGTCATGATACAATTTAGCTGTTGCTCTATTGCGGTCTTCAGCTCTCTGCCAGAATAAACGGTCGTCATTTCCCAAGAACGGAGCGTTTTCCATCTGACTTTGATGCTTAAGGATTGAATTTCTTTTTATTCTGAGTTCTTCCGGACTTATTGGCACGGCCATTTCAATATGGTCTATCTCCCATTCAGCCCAAGCTCCTCTGTACATCCAGATTTTGCAATCCTTCATCCATTCATCATCTTTCACCTCATCTATTGCAGCAAACACTGCGTCAGTACAAACTTTATGAGTTCCATGAGGGTCTGCAAGATCTCCGGCTACGAATATTTCATGAGGTTTAATGTCTTCAATAAGATCTTTCACCACCCTCATATCTTTTTCTGTGAGATTACCCTTCTTGATAGTGCCTGTTTCATAGAAAGGAAGATTAAGGAAATGGACATTTTCAGGTTTCACACCCACATAATGGCAAGCTATTCGAGCCTCTCCCTGTCTGATTTTTGTTTTCAGAAACCTTATATCTTCCGAATCGGGATCACCACTCTTTTTATTGTTTACATAATCATGGATATCTACGGACATGTTTGCAAATTCAGGAGTATTGAAACCGAAACGGTTTGCAATATTATCCATCAGCATCACGTATCTCATCATATCCTCATCACCCACTGCTATGTTTCCCGAAGTCTGATATGCCACGTGCACATCATGACCTTGATCTACAAGTCGTTTAAGTGTTCCACCCATAGAGATTACATCATCATCCGGGTGCGGGCTGAAGATAAGCACTTTTTTAGGATATGGCAATGCTCTTTCCGGTCGATAGGTGTCGTCAGCATTAGGTTTTCCTCCGGGCCAGCCAGTGATTGTGTGCTGCAAATCATTAAAGATTTTGATGTTTACATTATAAGCTGAACCATATAGAGCAATCAATTCGCTTAACCCCGCATCCTGGAAATCCCTGTCTGTGAGTTTAAGTATTGGTTTCCCTGTTTTATGACAAAGCCAGACAATAGCTCTTCTTATTAACTTATCGTTCCAATCACATGAAGTCACTTTCCAAGGATGTGCTATACGTGTAAGATATTCAGCAGCCGGCAAGTCTACCACCACTACAGCATTGGAATGTCCCTGCAAGAACGAAGCCGGCACATTGGAATTTGGTATATCCTCTACAGTTTCCTGAATAATTTTGGCCTTATTCTCGCCCCAGGCGGTTGTGAGAATATGTTTTGAAGACAATATGTTTGCAATTCCTACGGTTATTCCTGTGGCAGGAACGTTATCATTGTTATATTCTTCAGAAATACTTTTACGCATTTCATCGTCAAGGTGGACCAAACGGCATGTTTTCGTGGCCGGAGTACCTGGACCATTGAAAGCAAGGTTTCCGGATGGTCCTATTTCACATAGAGTAATGTCTATTGCCCCAGAACCTGCAAAATATTGTTCATAGGCTTTACAGCTGCTATATATATTCTCCTTAGCTTCTTTAAGATTGAAAGTACGTATATGCTCTTTTTTTACATTCACATGATCGAGGAAAATTTCATGAAGACGACTGAGAGTGCTCGGGGCTCCCTCCTCTTGTGGGAGGAATTCACATAGCTGATAAACATATACATTAGAAAAATTAACTTTATTCTCATTATACATTCTTATCAGAGCTGCATAAGTTTCATCCAAACTTTTAGCTGAATCGAGAGCTAGGAAACATTTGTTTTTTGATTCCAAGGCTCGATTAATATATTTAACCATAGCATCGGCAAGGTATTCACTACCCTCCGAAGCTGTTTCAAATATCTTGGTATAAACTTTTTCTCTTTGAGTCAGAGTGGCGAGTTCCACTTCATCCTGGGGTGAAAAATATCTTTTTGGAATCTGTTCCAGCTTTATCTTTGAACTTAAATCAGTCTTCATGGAAATTTCGGTTAATAAGATTTTTTATATTGCAAATCTAACTTTTTTTTTGATTATAAGCAATAAGAAGATTTTTTTAGGTATCTTTGCTAATAAACATTTTTAACCTTAAAATTTATTTTAAACACATGCGTCTTATCATTGAGCCTGATTATGAAAGTGTATCGGAATGGGCGGCTAATTATGTAGCTGCACGAATAAACAAGGCAAACGCAACACCGGAAAAACCGTTCGTTTTAGGATTACCCACCGGAAGCTCTCCCCTTGGTATGTATCGTAACCTTATCAAACTGAATAAAGAAGGGAAAGTATCGTTCAAAAATGTGATTACCTTCAATATGGACGAATATTGTGGAATCCCTAAAAACCATGAACAAAGTTATCACACTTTCATGTGGACAAACTTCTTCAATCATATTGACATTCCTGAGGAGAATGTAAATATTTTGGATGGCAATGCCCCTGACCCTGAAGCTGAATGTCAGAGATATGAAGATAAGATCAAAAGTGTGGGAGGAATAGATTTGTTTGTTGGTGGCGTAGGTACCGACGGACATATTGCTTTCAATGAACCGGGCTCATCACTTACATCACGCACAAGAATGAAGACTCTTACTAAGGAAACCATGTTTGCAAACTCCCGTTTCTTCGGTAATGATGTAAACAAAGTGCCAAGATATGCACTGACTGTAGGTGTCGGCACAATCATGGATGCCAAGAGTGTGATGCTTATTGTTAACGGTTTCAATAAGAGCCGTGCGTTGCAACATGGGGTGGAAGGTGGAGTTACCCATCAATGGACAATTTCAGCCCTTCAAATGCATCCAAAGGCAATAATTGTATGCGATGACCCAGCCTGCGAAGACCTTAAGATGGGAACTTATAGATATTATAAAGATATTGAGGCAACTAACTTAGACGCAAAGTCATTGTTATTGTGATAATTGAATTAAGGGAGGACTCAAAAGTCCTCCTTCCTATTTATTCATAATGTTGGCCGGGGGACGACCGGCTTCGAGTTCACGTTTCATGAATTCCATAGCCGGAGAAACATGTCGGAAAAACATCTTATAGCCTTCGCATAAGTAATTCAGATATCTTCCCTTCTCATTGGTTTTCACAAAACGGTTTCGGGGACATTCTCCATGGCAAGCCCATAGGTATTCACATTCCCGACATTTTTTTGGCAGGGAATCTTTCTTATTGCTTCCGAACCTTCTCTGAGGTTCACTCATAGCCATTTGCCACAGAGGTTTATTATAAATATTCCCAAGTTTATATCGCGGGAATACAAAATGATCGCATGAATATACGTCACCGTTGAATTCTACAGCCAATGCGGAACCACATTCGGATGCCATAGTACATACGGGCGACTGCTCTCCCATTTTATTGGCTAACGTGGCATCGAATAGTTGCACATAGATTGTTCCTACATCGGTTTTTACCCATTCATCGAAAACTCTACACATAAAATTTCCCCATTGTAATGGTTTGACAGAAAAATCCGCAAGTTTGATGTTTTCTTCACTTTGATTAGCCAACATTCCATCTCTCTTAATTCTTTCCACCACAGGGGTGAATTGAATAAAAGGAGTGCCCAATTCCTTAAGATAACGGTAGGTTTGCTCCGGATAATCAGCATTAGCCGCATTAACTGTTGCCAACACATTCCAGTCTACTCTATGTTTGTTGAGAAGATCTATGCCCTCTATCAAATCCGGGAAAGACGAAGAGCCGTCATGACGCTTCCTATAAATATCATGCAAGTGCTGAGGCCCATCTATTGACACACCTACAAGCCAATTATTTTCTTTGAAAAATTCACACCATTCATCGCTCAATAAGGTGCCGTTTGTCTGTATTGTATTGCTAATTTCTCGACCATTGGCATATTTTGATTCCAATTCTATCACCTTTTTATAGAATGAAAGAGGCCTTATCAAAGCCTCACCTCCGTGCCAATTGAAAACAACAGTCTGAGTTGGCTGACTGCTTATGTATTGAGAAATAAAATTTTCGAGTGACTCATCATTCATCAAATGTGAGTCACCCGTTTTATAGAATTTCCCTTTTTCCAGATAATAGCAATACTTACATCTGAGATTGCAGGCAGAACCCACCGGCTTTGCCATCACAGCAAAGGGATTCCCGAAAGGAAGTTGAATCATGCTAAATTATTTCGGGTTTAATTATTTTCCGATTCCCAAGCCAGTGCAGAAGCCCCTAACACAGCTCCGTCGTCTTCATTTAATTGGGATACCAAAATTTTTGGTTTATCATGGTAGATGAAGAGTAAATGATTTTCAAAAGCCTTCTTTGTAGGATTCAACAACAGATCCCCGCTCTTCATAAGGCCTCCGAAAAGAATGAAGGCCTCCGGACTTGAGAATGCGGTGAAATCGGCTAAGGCTTCTCCCAACATCTTACCGGTAAACTCAAAAATTTCATTAGCTAATTTATCGCCCTTCACTGCTGCATCATAAACATCTTTCGAAGTGATTTTTTCAGGGTCGATATTTCTTAAGACACTTGGCTCATTACTGCTTTCAAGCAATTCCTTAGCTGTACGAACCATTCCCGTGCTGCTGCAATAGGTTTCCAGGCATCCCTTTCTGCCACATCCGCAACTTCTCCCTTTCTTATCTACCACCACATGACCTAATTCTCCGGCAAGTCCATCATGTCCGTAAACAAGTTTTCCATTCGAAACAACACCGGAACCTAAACCTGTCCCTAAGGTGATCATCATGAAATCTTTCATTCCTTTTGCGGCACCATAGACCATCTCTCCCATAGTAGCTGCATTGGCATCATTGGTGACAGTGACTGGCAGACCTCCGAATTTTTCACTCACCAGCCAAGCTATTGGAAGGTTTTCTCCCCAATTAAGATTCGCCGCGTTTACTATTTCACCGGTATGATAATTGGCACCGGGGGCTCCAATGCCTATACCCACAATCTTACCTTCTGCATCATGTTCTTTGATTAGTTTCGTCAAGGCCTCATGGAGCACATCAAGGTAACTCTTAAAGTCGGGATAGCCCTTTGTCTTGATTGAGTTTTTAGCAATTACTTTTCCGTTGCGGTCAACAATACCGAAAACAGTGTTTGTTCCGCCTATATCAATACCTATAGAATATGGTTTGCTGTTCATCATCTTTAAATCTTAATTTCGCCTGATTTGAGTCCTTTAGAAGTTGCTTTGAGAGTTATTTTACCTGGACCGGTTCGTTCCACGATAACAGAAGAAAGTCCATTGAAGGCCGGTAATTCGGTAGAATAAAAAGGTATATGGCTGGTAGGATCACCACCGTCACACGCTACAATCTTACCGGGACCTGAAATACTGAATTTAAGGTCGTTATTGGCTGTAGGAACCATTTGGCCTTGTTTGTCAGCCACTTCTACTCTGACATATGTAAGGTCTTTACCTTCATAATCTTTGCTTAGCACAAGTTTTTCGGCTTTTCCAGTGGTTTCTACCTTATCTCGAGCCCACTCTTTACCATCCTTATATGCTACTACTTCTACTATTCCCGGTTCGTAAACAACATCGTCCCAACGAAGACGATATTCATATTCTCCCTTTTTCTTTAGACCTTTGGATTCACCATTTACAAATAATTCAGCACTGTCGCCGGAAGTGTAAACATGAATGGGTGTAATGTCGCCTTCTCTCCCTTCCCAGTTCCAATGAGGAAGAATATGTGCCATGGGTTTCTCGGGATTCCAACGAGATTGATAAAGGTAGTATCTGTCTTTTGGGAAACCGGCTAAGTCAATTATACCAAAATATGAACTGCGTGCGGGAGGAGGAGTCTGAGCCTGTTGCCTGAGGGCTTCTTCCGCTTTAGCTTTCTCTTCCGGACTTGTAAAATTGGTAAGAATTGACCAGTCTACATTATATGGAGTGGGTTCTCCAAGATAATCGATACCTGTCCAAACGAATTCTCCGCAAAGATATGGAGCCTTGTCTTCGAATTCCCATTCATAATCCGGTTTGGATGCCCAACCCGGAGCATACAGATCATAAGAACTCACTTGATAGGGAGCTCCATCTACCCATCCTTTACCTTTGTCTTCCTCAACAGGGAACTTGTAATATCCGCGAGTTGAAACGCACGATGCTGTCTCTGCTCCTATTACAGGCTGATTAGGATATCTTTTGTGGAAATCTTCATAAGCGAAAGGTTTGTAATTGAAGCCATACACATCGTTAACCAAGTGATAGGCTGTCTTATATGCCGGAAGCTTATTGTTCCCGGATGTAACCGGACGAGTTGGGTCGGTTTGTTTAGTTATATCATAAAGTTGTAATGGTACCCACCAAGTGGTCGGATCCAATTGTTCCTCACATTCATTTCCGATACTCCAAAGCACAACGGAAGGATGATTTCGGTCTCTTATAATCATTGCCTTTACATCTTTTTCAGACCAATCTTCAAAAAGGCTCACATACCCGTTAGGTTTCTTATTCAAGGGCAAAGTCCAACTGTCGGTGAATTCATCTTCCACCATGAACCCAAGACTGTCACAAAGTTCTAAGAATTCAGGTGCCGGAGGATTATGGGAAGTTCTAATAGCGTTGCAACCCATTTCTTTCAGAAGGTTGAGTCTTCTCACCCAAGCATCGTTATTCCAGACTGCACCTAAAGCACCGGCATCATGATGAAGACAAACTCCCTTAAGAAAATTTTTCTCTCCATTTAGATAGAAACCATCAGGCTTGAATTCAATTGTTCGGATTCCGAAGGGAGTTTCATACACGGAAACTTTACCATCAGGATTCACAACTGTAGTTTTAGCCAAATACATCTTTGGACTTTCCGGGCTCCATAGTTCAACATTCTTCAAGTTAAACTTTTGGTTTATAATAGTGCCGTCTTGAATATACTCTGCTGTTGTGGCCTTATCAATTATCTTTCCATTATCAAAAATTTCAGTAATAACTTCACCGGCATAAGGCTTTGACTTATTGTCGAGAGTTATTTCCAAGTTTACCTCAGCATCACCATTACCTTTATAATCGCTTGTTATATATGTACCCCACTGACCAACAGAAACCGGTAGTTCTTTAGTAAGCCAAACGTTTCTGTAGATACCACCACCGGGATACCAACGTGAAGAATTTTCGGGATTGTCAAGGGTGATAACCAAGTTGTTATCACCAACATTTAGATAAGGAGTTAAGTCTGCACGGAAAGAAGCATATCCATAAGGCCATTCCATCACGAAATCATCATTTACATAAACTTTTGCACCCGACATAGCCCCGTCAACATCCAATAAAAATCTTAGGCTATCGGCTTGTTCAGTCGCATCCACTGTCAGGACTTTGCTATATTTAGCCTTTCCCCACCAAGGAAGCTTGCCTGTTTCTCCCGGATAAATCTGTTCGAAAGGATATTCCACACCCCAATCATGAGGAAGGTTGAGTACACGGCTTTTGCCATCCTTTTCGAATACCCATCCTTCGTTCAAACTCTGCCGAGCAGTAGACTTAGCAAATAAACCTCCTATGGAAAATACGGAAGCAAGTCCCAACAATAATATCTTACTTGTTTTATTTATCATTATCTTTCCTATTATCTTTCAATTTTAATTTTATCTTTCAACTTTATTCAAGGGTGAGTTCATCGAAATAGAGCCAGGATTTAGCTCCTCCCCGTGCATAGCCTGAGGGTATATTACCCGGATTCTTAGCAATCACCTTCAAATATCTCGCATTAGTGTCAAGATTTCCAAAATCTATTTCATGATTGGTCGGAAGCTTTGTATATATAATTTCTTCCGGAGTGTCCACTGTGGAAAGAGGATAGAATGATTCACCATCTTCCGACCCATAAAGTTCCACACTGCTTGGGAGAGCAACACAAATTTGAGAAGCTACCAAGGAACCTAATTTACAATTATTAATGGGTTGAATTTCCCCAAGGTCCACTACAAATTCCGCATCCCTGTCATGCCAACCGGCCCATTCGAAATCAGAAATCTTTTGGCTACCACGCACACCGTTTGTGAGAACTCCTTCGAGAGTATTGTTGCAATTTGAAGAGGTTACCTTTTTTCCTGTGGCTTTATTAAACTCCATATTTAGAGCCAAAGGTTGTCCCATTTGTTTGCCATCCTTATAAGTGGCTGCAACTAAAGAATTAGAATTACCTAAAGAAATAGGTCCTGTGTATTTTTTTGGATTTTTTTCCTCGCCACGGAGTGTATAAATTATATCCACATCAGGTCGTATACATTCAAGGTCAACCACTACCCCATTTCCGGAAGGTTTAACTGTGTGTTGTATATTATACATAGAGTTAGAATGTATAATTCCCCTCTCTTCCAGTTCCGGAAGATAATTATCGAGGGCTATGAGGAATTCGGGCCAATCAGCTGACCCTTCAGGTCTCCAAGAAAGATCCGAAACGGCAATAAGGCGTGGGAAGAGCAGATATTCCACATCACCCGGATTCTTACAGAATTCTGTCCACAAAGAACCTTGTACCCCTAACAAATTGTCTCTAAGTTCAGGAGTCCAATCTTCTTTAATCGGTTCGTATTCATAAACATCTTGCAACGTGTTGTTGCCGAAATAAGTGTAAGGTTCAAACCATTGGGGCCCCTGATATCTTAACAGATAAAGAAGTTTAGCCGGTGTGAGGATAAATTTTCTTCCGCTCTTCTTGGAGTCTCTCACCGCTACCCCTCCGTCACCTTGCCAACCCAGGATCACCATTTCTTCTTTAGGATCACCGTAGGTAACTTCGTCCCAGCCCATAGCTGTACGACCTTTAGAACGGACATAACTGTTTATCCTATCCATGAAATAGGCTTGAAGGCCTTCGTAGCCATCAAGATTTTCAACTGTTATTTTTTCATTGCACAAAGGACAATTTTTCCAAATGCTCTTGTCGGCTTCGTCTCCTCCCAAATGAATATAATTAGAAGGGAACACATCCATCACCTCATCAAGCACATCGCAATAAAAATCGTAGACTTTGTCATTGCCTCCACACATAATTATAGAAGCATCCTCACCCCCGATACCGGGGAAAACCCCAACGAATTTATCCACAATGGGGCATGCCAATTCAGGATAAGATGCTATTGCTGCTGCAGCATGCGCCGGCATTTCAATTTCCGGCACCACATTTATATACCTGTCGGCTGCATATTTCACTATTTCTTTCAATTCATCTTGAGTGTAATATCCTCCTATAGGGGTAGGTTCATCTGCACTCCTGGCATTTTCTCTTCCGGGGAAAACTTCGGGCCGATCAACTCTCCATGCACCCACTTCCGTAAGTTTCGGATACTTCTTTATCTCCATTCTCCAGCCATTGTCGTCTGTGAGATGGAGATGGAGGTTGTTAAATTTCAAAGCTGAAGCTAAGTCGATAAGTTTAAGAACCTCTTCCTTAGGAATGAAATATCTAACCGGATCGAGCATCAAAGAACGATAAGCAAAACGGGGAGAATCTGTGATAGTGCAACAAGGAATAGCATTCTCATCACCGTTCAGGTAACATAATTGATAAAGAGACTGCAATCCATAATAGAATCCCTTTTCGGTCCCGGCTTCAATAGTGACTGCCGACGGTTCTACTTTAAGAATATAATCCTCCGGAGCTATTGTTTTATCTTCCTTGAGATATAGATCTATTACTTCTTTGGATTTTGCATTCTCCAAAGAAAAATTATGTTTAAGTACCTTGAGAAGTTTCTCTGATGTTTTATTATCGAGTGTAGATTTAACATTCCAGTGTTTCGGCACATTGAACACTCCATCAGAAATTTCGTACTGAGCCGGTTGAGGTATCACAGGCTGTTTTGCAGCAGGGAGAATTCCACAATATAAGGCAATTACAGATATTACAGCGATTATTTTCTTCATTAAGATTATTGGTGTTTAGGTGTAGTAAGAGTTTTTTGACGTATTTCCCTTATTTCTTGTATTCAATCACTCCTATTCATTATATAGGATATTGGAAACGGATTGGGTCATCATATTTTTCTTGTTGTTCCTTGAGTTTCTTCATCATTCTTGATGTGATTTCCTCAGTTCCGGGTTTCCCATATATATTATTCATTTCATGAGGATCTTCCTGTAGATCATATAGTTCCCAGGCATCTATATCATTATAGAAATGCATGAGTTTATATCTGTCGTCTCTCACACCATAATGTCTCTTCACGGCATGTTCAGCCGGATATTCATAGAAATGATAATAAATTGCATCTCTCCAGTTTTCCGGTTTTTCTCCCTTCAACAACGGCAGAAATGATTCACCCTGAATATCCTCGGGTACTTCCAAACCGGCTAATTCCAGGAATGTGGGAGCATAGTCTATATTCTGAACCATTTCTGTTATTTCACCTCTGCGTTCAAATCCGTCGGGAAGGCGCATAATCAGCGGAGTGTTGAGCGACTCTTCATACATAAAGCGTTTGTCAAACCATCCATGTTCCCCCATATAGAAACCTTGGTCGGAAGTGTAAACCACAAGAGTGTTTTTCAAAAGATCATGTTCTTCCAGATAATCGAGAACCCTTCCTACATTTTCATCAAGACTTTTGACAGTTTTTAGATAGTCCTTGATATATCTTTGGAACTTCCATTCGGCAAGTTCTTTCCCTTCCAAATTTTGAGCATAGAAATCCTCTATGATCGGATTATAAAAAGCATCCCATTTGGCTTTCTGAGCAGAATCCATTCGGTTATAATAACTTTCATACCGTGCCTTAAGGTCACTGTATTTATCCGGACGGTTCATTTTTAGGTCATAAAGCACATCCATATGATCTGCAATTCTCATTTCCGCAGTTTTGGCTGCCTCTCTCCCCTCATAATTATCATAGAAATTTTCAGGCATTGGATAAACCTTATCCTCATATAGAGCGAGGTGACATGTGTCAGCCATCCAGTTTCTGTGAATTGCTTTATGATGTATCAACAGACAGAAAGGTTTATCTTTATCCCTCTCATTTTCGAGCCAATTAAGACTCTTGTCTGTGATAAGGTTAGTAAGATACCCATGGTTTACGATAGTATCACCTGTTTCCACGATAAAGTCCGGATTATAATAATCCCCTTGACCTGGAACAATTTCCCAACGGTCGAAACCTTGCGGCAGAGATTCGAGGTGCCATTTTCCGAAAAGAGCGGTCTGATATCCCGCTTTCTGGAGATATTTAGGGAAAGTGGGTTGGCTTCCATCGAACACACAGGTTGTGTTGTCTGTGAAACCGTTTTTATGACTGTGTTTACCGGTGAGCATACAAGCACGGCTCGGACCGCTTAAAGAATTAGCCACATAACTGTTAACGAATTTTACACCGTCATTGGCAATTCTATCAAGATTTGGTGTTTCTGCATAACGTGTGTCATAACAGCTCATCATCTGTGCCGTATGATCATCGGTCATGATATACACTATATTTAGAGGCTCGTTTTCAGCCTTTTTTTCTTCTTTACCTTTACAAGACGTTGCTACACCAACTGACAACAAAGCCAAGGAAGGGATAAGAATTTGGTTAGAATTATTCATGTTCAGGTTAATTTGTTTTTTCTTGGTAACCGGAGTAACATCACTATTTTCTCCGGTTAATGGTTATTTTAAAATTAAGGGTGTGTCACAAATTAAAGAGACACACCCTTAATTTATTTAGTTATTAATCACAATTGTAATTGGGGTCGCAGAGACCTGCATTATCGGTCGGCCACCCGGGGTTCTGAGTAAGAGTAGATTTGCCTGTAGAAGGATCTATAGTCAACAAGAACTCAGATACAGGAATGGGTTCAAGATAGTGAGGTTTCGGGAAAGAATAACCGTTATACACCATAGATGTGGTGTAAGCTTGGAGAGGACGTAGATAATCAGATTCGGAAGATGAAGAAATACCGCTTGAAAGTTCTTCGTCATCGTACATAGTATTCATACCGGCCCATAGTTTGAATCCTTCCGGCTGCCATTCTTTCATAGTGTCGAAAGCTCTCCAACGTTTCAGGTCGTCTTGTCTGCGACCTTCCGCCATAAGTTCACAACGACGTTCACGTCTAATATTATAAAGAGTAGCATCTACTAAAGCACCTCTTGAATAAGCACCGAAGTCATTCACGGCTTCTTGAGCCATATCAGTTCTGGAGATGGTTTTTTGATAGTCAGTGTCAACACCGGCACGGGCACGGATAGCTTTCCAATATTCATCGCATTTACCACCCAAATTATGGTTCTTTTCGTAGTAAGCTTCGATATAGTTGAGCATACATTCAGCGCTACGGAAAATAGGAACTGCAGTTGTCACACCGTTCTGTAGCAATTGATCAGGACTTGGATTAACCCATTTGTTGAGTTCATAACCTGTTACAGATTTGTCTTGACCTGTTTTATTAATTGGAGGTTTATAATAGAAAACAGTGTCAGTACCGCTCTTCACATATCCGGCAGCTCTCACAATACCATAGCCTCTATAAGCATCCGCATCGAAGGTGTTGCCATAATTTCTTACATAAGTGCCGTCATCGGTTCTTTTACCTCCGATTCTTGGGTCACGGTCTTTGAGTTCAGCATAAGAAGTGTCATCACCGCCATAACCTGATCCGGAAGCATAAATAGGAAGACCATTAGCCATCAGATAAGTTGCCACTGCCTGATGGGTCAAACCTAAACCACCACCTCCTTTAAGGTAGTAAGAACAACTGTGAGCACTGATACCGGCCATATAATAACGGGCAAGGATAACTTCCGGAATGTTGCTAACATCCACGCTGTTGAATAGTGAAAGGTAGTCACCGTTGAGGTCACGTCCTTCAACTGCTTTTTCAGAAGCATCGATAGCTTGGTCGAGGAAGTAATTTATTTCAGCTTCTGCACTACCTGCCTTCCAAGCGAAATCAGGCCAAGTTTCCTTACCGAGCCATTTGCTGTTACCGGGTACGAAACAAGTATTAGCGTGGTATTTCTCCCATGTAGCTTCATAAAGAGCCACACGTGATTTAAGAGCATAAGCAGCTGCTTTAGTCAATCTTCCTTTTTCAAGAGGAGTGGTCGACATAAGCTCGATAGCTTGGTCAAGATCTTGAATTATGAAACGAGCCACTTCATTTCTGGGATATCTTTTGCTTGCTTCAGCTAATTCAGCCGGATCATCCGACAAATATTTTGTAAGGATCGGAGCATCTCCGAAATTACAAAGGAGTCTGAAATGTTCCCAAGCACGGAAGAAATAAGCTTCACCAATATAATGGTCGATAGAAGATTGTGAGCCTGTTATAATATCCTTATTCTCTTCAACTTTCTGGAGGAAGAAATTTATTCCTCTGAAATTAGCGAAATCCCAGTTGGTATTAGTGAATGTACCGGGGGTAGGGTTAATATCGGGAACACGTTTGTTACCAAAATAAAGTGTAATGTCAGCACTTGGCTTACACATATTGTCGGAAGCCGCGTCATCGGCATAAAGACCGGTATTAGCCGAACCGGAACCGTTTGCAGGCAGATATTCATAAAAAGCATTAGCAGCAATCATCAGGTCGTGTTCTGTTCTATAGTAAGAATCAGAGCTACCGAAGTCTTGAGGTTCCTGATCGAGGAAATCGTTACAGGAAGTCAACGCCAATGCAGCAATTCCAAATAATATATATTTTTTCATCTTTTTCAGTTAATGTAGTTATTAGAATGTGAGTTCGAGACCCATTGAGAATGTGCGATATTGAGGATAAACCTTACCGGCACCACCTGAATATTCAGTATCGTTAGTCTTCAATGCTTCCGGATCGAATATTTTAAGTTTTGTCACTGTAAAGAGGTTTTCTGCAGAGAAATAAATTCTTGCCTTCTTCACATATTTTGAGATCGGGGTTTTTCCCGGGAGGCTGAAACCTACCTGCAAGTTCTTCAAACGAAGATAGGAAGCATCCTGAATAAACCTGTCGGAACATTGAGTATTATAGTCATCATATCTCATACGACCATAGTAAGGATTCTCAAAGTTAGCACCCAGTTCTGCACCGGCATAACGGAAATAGTCGAGTTGTTCCAGATAAAGAGCGTTCTGATAAGCGCCTCCCTGGAAACCGAAGAAAGTAGCACCTCCGATATTACCGCCATTGCTGATAAAGTAGTCACGTTTTCCGATACCTTGGAAATAAGCTCTGAAATCAATGAATTTCCACTTGAAATCAAGAGTGAAGCTGTAAGCGTATCTTGGAGTGTTGTTACCGATTACTCGAAGGTCACCATGGTTGTCGAGAGTACGTGTACCCGGATCTACACTTCCGTCGTTATTAAGGTCGGCATACATAAGGTCACCACCTCCCCATGTAGAAGTACCCTGTGCTGCTGTCGGGATCTTATCTTGATTGTGTTGAGCCAGCCAAGCTGCCATTTCTTCATCACTCTTGGCGATACCTACGACACTGTAACCCCAGATTTCACCATAGTTCTTACCTTGATACCATCCATCGATAGAGTTATTGGGAGAATCATACTTGGTAACGACTGTTTGGTAGTCAGAGAGAGAAGCGGAAATTGAATAACTGAAATCCTTACCGATATTATCTCTCCAAGAGAGTTCCAATTCCCAACCGCGGGTTCTCAATTCAGCATTATTGGTCTTAGGAGCGTTCGCACCATAAACAGCTGCCAAAGCGTAAGCCGGACCAATCATGTCTTTGGTTGTACGTTGGTACCAGTCGAATGAACCTTGGAGACGATTGTTGAAGAATGCGAAATCAACACCGGCACCTACGTTCTCGATTCTTTCCCATGTAAGAGAAGTAGAATATGGATCGAAGATTGGAAGCAGAGTTGCCTGGTTGTCACCTAAGATAACAGTACCACCGGTGGTATACATCTTCTGATAGAACGGATAGAAAGAAGTTGTGTTCTGGTTACCCAACTGACCGTAAGAAGCACGGAGTTTGAAGTAGTTCATCACATGATATGCCGGTTCCCAGAATTTTTCATTAGCGATGTTCCAACCTATTGAGAAAGAAGGGAACACACCCCAACGTTGGTTCTTCGGGAAACGAGAAGCACCGTCACCACGGAGGTTAACCTCTGCCATATAACGGTCGTTGTAGTTATAGTTGATACGGCCGAAAATACCTACAGAAGTCCATTTTCCTTTGCTTTCTGAAGACATGGTACTACCTCCTCCATTGTCGGAAGGAATGAAAGGAGTGTCAGGAAGAAGGATGTCCCAGGATGCGACACGTGTGATCTCTTCGCTATAACTTTCAGTCTGAACACCGAGGAGGAATTTGAAATTATTTTCTCCGAATGAGAGACTATAGTCAGTATAGAAGTTGGTACTGAAGTAATTGATATAGGTATTGGCCTTTTCGTAATAGCTTTCACCTGCTGCGGGGTCTACGTAGAAAGTACCGTTATCACGGATTCTACGAAATGAGTTCTGCTGGTCACCCAAGTTGATAAAACCTGAAGAACCGTCACGCATTGTATAAGTAACCGGTTTGAATTCACGTGTATAAGGATTGTGTTCGATACGGCTGCTGATGTCAGCATGAATCTGCCAATCTTTTATAGGAGTGATGGTAAGGTTACCTTGGTTGTATATCTGTTGAGTTTTTTGATCTTGACGACCACCGTCTCTTAGTTGTTGCACATAAGATGAAGGATCGTATTCATCATAAGTGGTGTACAAAGGAAGGGTTGGTGCCATACGGCTCAACTGGTGGAAGAACATAGAGTTCAACACAGAAGGTTTGGTATTGTCAGTAGCGATGTAACGAGATGTCCAAAGGAACTGAACATATTTATTGAAAGTAACGTTTACTTTACCGGTCAAAGCAAGACGTTGATATTTTTCATCTGCATAACGGAAAAGACCGTCCTGTCCGAGGTAGTTACCTGAGAAATAATAAGTCACCATGTCTCCACCGCCGGAAACACTCACGTTGTGTTCCTGGGAGAATGTAGTGTTTTTCAAGTGCACGTCATACCAGTTAGTATTACCCCAAGTGTTAGTTTGTCCCATCCAGTCATAGATTGAACCCGGAGCACTGGTATCGGTACCATATTTTAAAATGCCGGCCTGGAATTGTTTCATTTTCTCCAGTTTGGCAGAACCATAAACAGCATTACCACCGGTATTGATATATGCATCATTCATCATGAGAGCATAGGTGTATGAATCCGGCACATGAGGCACGTTGGTAGGTTTATTCCAACGGAAGTTACCGTTATAGTTTACCGTTGTACCTTTCTTACCGCCTTTTGTAGTAACGAGAATCACACCGAAAGGAGCACGAGAACCATAGATAGAAGCTGCTGCGGCATCCTTCAATACTGAGATGTTTTCGATATCGTTGGGGTTGATTGTGGAGAGGTCACCTTCCATACCGTCGATAAGGATAAGCGGCGAAGAGTTAGAGCCGTCACCGATAGAACCGACACCACGGATGTTGATGTTCATGGTTTCACCGAGACCACCACCTGAGTCGTTGGTAATGTTAAGACCGGCTACCGCACCCTGGAGACCTTGAACGGCGTTGGTTACCGGACGAGATTCGAGCACTTCGCTGTCGATAGTTCTAACAGAACCTGTGGCATTGATTTTTTTCTGAGTTCCGTAACCCACAACAACGAGTTCATCGAGAGTTACATTATCATCTTTGAGATGAACTTCAATATGGTTAAGGCCATCTAGTTTCACTTCTTGGGTTTGCATACCGATGTATGAAACCACGAGTGTGGCTTGTAGAGATGAAACGTTTAGTTGGAAATTACCATCAATATCGGTAGCTGTTCCCTTTGATGGCTGTCCTTTCTCCATTACGGTGGCGCCGATAGCTGTATCTCCGGAAGGTTCATACACCGTACCGGTCACTAAGACATCTGCATACATCCCGAGAGATACCAAGACGCCTATTAAAGTTATATAGAATCTTTTCATGTTTTTGGTTAGTCTTTAGGTTAATTGGCAAGTCCTTCCTGAAGAAGTGTCACTTTATGATAAATAGTACTGTCGGAAGTGTAGACATTTAAGTCTGCGGCCACTTTTCTTGTTCCGTTTCTGTTTATAGCAGAACGGAAAAGAAGTGTTCCGTTACCTCCACCACCGGAATTGATGTTATAAAAAGTGGAGCTACCTCTATAGGAAGCGGTAGAAAGGAACCACTTAGCATTTGAAGTGACATGAATTTCAAATGTGTCGGCTTCAGCAGGCACCATGATTGGTTCATATTCGACGTACTTGGTAGTGAACTTAGAAGGAATTATTACTTCCCTACCCTCTCTGCTCACGAAATTACCGTTTTCATCCCAGATGGTGTCATACGCTGTGACTTTGTTTGTAAACACGCTGTCGATTGATTTGGCAACCTGAAGCGCATATACCTGCCCATTGACCTGGGATACTACATCCCCAATGGAGAGCTCGCTCTTTACGGAGTAGTCTCCGGGATTTTTCGGCTCGTTGTCACATGAGACGATTCCCCATGTGATTCCAACTGCCGCGATTAAGTAAAAGATTTTTTTCATAATGTTGGTTGATTTGTGATTTCTTTACGGGAACTTCATTTTTCAGTATTGAAATATGAAGTAGAATTGTGCATTAACTTTCTGTCATTAATTTGGAATTATTGGTTAAAATTAGAACTTCTATAAATTATTGTAATTATTTGCTAAAATTAATGAAATTTTTTGAATATACAATACATATACAATAAAAATTAGTACCGAAAGCCCCGGCAACGAGGCTTTCGGATTATAAAGAGTGTTTATCTAACTAAAGTTTGTTTGCCATCAATAATGTAGATACCCTTTTCGAGTTGGTTGTTCAATTCAGACTTAACTGCATTCTTCTTGATTAGGACTCCGCCGATAGTGTAAACATCCACGTATTCTACGCTATCAAGTGAGTTAACGTTAGAAGTATCTCCGTTATTGTCATCATCACCTGGATTATCTCCTACATTGTCGCCGAATTCGTCATCAAGATCTGGAATTACCACTTCCTCTCCTTCGGCATATTCGGTGTCGGGATGAGAAATCTTAGCTGAAAGCACAACTCTGTCCACGTTAGCGTTCAGACCGTAGCTGCAATACTTGGCTCCATTAAATTCCGGCATACCTTGGTAATTAGCAACACCGCCGCTACCCATATTCTTATCTCCTAACCAGTAGTCGTTACCCATAGCCCAGTAGAAGATACCTTGGTAGTTGTTTTCACGGGCATAACGTGCACGTTTGAATATTTGCATCGGGCCCATGAAGCTCATTCCGTTATATGTGTCAACATCATTGTCGTTCAACTTGTAGTTAGCGAAAGCGCCTCCTCTGATGTCTCCTCCTCCTTGCATTGTAGTAGAGAATGAAGGCATAACCTTATCCTTGGGATATCCATATGATTCCATATCTTTCAGAGTCTTGGTGAACGTTGAATAGGGATAGAATGTGGCGTTCGGTCCATACTGCTGAACTGTGAAACCTGTGATATTGTTATGGTTTATCTTAGCTTTCGGGAAGTCATAATATGCAGCATGCACAGAGATACGGAATGTCTTTCCGGCCGGCAACAATGCCTCAACTGCGTCTGAAAGTTTTGACAGATTGCTCCATTGAGTTGCATTCTGACACCATTCAAGGTCGAATTCCACACCGTCGTAGTTTGATGCCGCGTTGATCAGATCCTGAGCGAATTTCCTTACCTTGGTGTCATTGCCCCATATTTCTGAGAAATTGTCAGACTTGCCGCTTTCGTTGTGTCCTCTTACTGAGAGAACTACCTTCGCCGGTGAATAACCGCTATAGAGACTGCGGATATAGTCTGCAATATAGTCTTGTGAGAAGGAGCTGTAACCAAGATTTCTTGGATTGTCAAAGTTGTAGAGGAATCCGGACGCATTCATCTCGGCCACGTTTCTACCTTGTTCAACCGTCGGTACGATAACCCTGTTGGCATATGCCTGGATCATACCGAGACCGAGACTCTGGTTAGAGAAGTACATCTCATCGAGATAACCCTTGAATCCTTCACCAATCTTTGCAGGATTTGATACTACATTAGCCAATGCTATATCTTCGATTGCACTTGCTGATGCATCGAAATCGCACTTGGTGGCACCAACATAGAGATCATATTTGGTTGCTGCTGAACGAGAACTGGCGTTGGGAACGATTGCAATATGGTTCCATCCGCCAAGATTGAATTTGTCCATGACCTTAGTAGTGTTGGTCTTACCGTTGGCTCTGATAGTAAGAGTCTTGGGTGAGTCACCCAACAATACCGCAAAACCGGCTGTCTTGGCAGAATTTTCATTACTGAAGATGCAAGCACCGGGCTGCCAGGTGTCTATATATATACGGAACAGGAATGAATAGGTCTTGTAGTCCGAGTTATATGAATTGCCGTCGGCAGTGTATGAGTGAACGATACCTGCCGGAGCCTGAATATAAGAACCGCTCTTACCATCAAACGATGCTACACCTGTTCTGCCACCGATACTTGCATAAGAAACTCCGCCATATATTGAAGCGTGGTTGTTACCAAGTCTTGTCTTAACGCTACCGTCTGAAGCTTGACAATCAGCACCAAGCACAATTATCTCGTTGCTTAGGAGATAAGCATCCTGCGGGATGAGACGATCGTAGAAACGTTCGTTCTCAGTATAAGCTGCGTTGATGAGGTAAGGCATCTTTTCGTTGTTTGCCAATACCCTCTGAACACCTACTTCTGAAATAACACCATGGTTGTTGGTACCGTCGGCTTTACGGTTCTCAAGAACTTTATATTCGATTACCTGTGGAGCAGCTTCCTGGTCCATCTTATAATATGCCACCAGGTTATTCCACATCGGGTTCCACTTGTTGAGGGTGTTGTTGGTGAAATAATCGAATCTTGTCATCAAATCGTTGTTGCTCAAAGCATCGTTCCATAGACGCACTTCATCGAGAAGACCTACATATCCGCCACCCATGATGAAGGGTCGTTTGGTCTCTTCAAGAGTACCGAGTGTACCGCTACCACCGTTGACACTGTTAACTAATACAGTTGCTTGCCCTTTGTTGACCATTAAAGTTACCTGGTTCCATTCATTGGCCAACAATCCTTTTGCAATAACCTCATTGTCTGAATTCTTGAAGACAATATTGTGATTTTCTCCGAGTTCAACAGAGAAGTTGTCACCTCTGCGGAGCAATGTGGCACCTTCCTCCCATTCTTGCGGCTTCATCCAGAATTGGATTGAATATGAAGATAGGTTGTTGAGTTCCGGTATCGCACCACAAGTAACAGTGCCTGACTGAGTAAACTGCATTGCACGGTTCACTGTAGGTTCTCCGGAATAATCACCCGGAATGAAACCACCTTCATCTCCGACACCCGGATTTCCACCGGAATTGTTTCCACCGGAAGATCCTTCTGTCAATTGAGCCAGGGTTATATTGCTCAAGGTTATGTCATTTCCGGCATTCTCTGCACCACCGAAATGGATTTCAAGAACAAGATTTCCTGCTGTGAGTTCTGCATTAGAGAGATAATGAACACCGTTTTCTGTCTTGTTGGCAAGACCTGAAGTGGCATTGCTACTTTCTGCAGTAAGTTTCACGAGGATATCGGGAACATTAGCAGCCGCACGGGTAGAAGCAACTTTGGTAGCTTGAGCCGAGAAGTTGTAGGTAGCTCCTTCCTGAATCTCGATGCCTGTATTGATTCTTACAATGCCATGGTGATATTCTGTACCCATATCTGCAGGAGCAGAAATTGTGATTGTATTCGCATCAACTTTAACCACATCTTTGGTAGCTTCATCAGCCAAAGTAACGTTCTTACCGGTTGAAACGTTATAGTAATAATATTTGGCTACCTTGGCGTCTTCAATTGTCCATGAATTTTCATGGTCTTTATCATCCTGGAATCCGTTGAAAGAAGCCTCGTTTTCAACTTTATCACCCGGAATAGTATTCTCTACAATTGATTTCTCGCTTGGATCCTCCTTGGCTTGTTCAGGAGTAGGTTCTTTTACTATAAAATCACTCGCTTTATATTCATTCCAAGAAGTGTAAAGCTTATTCTTTTCATAAGTAGAAGTAACATTAGAAGGTATACCATATATTTCTATACTACGGATAAGCCAAGCACCATTTGAATGATCCTTCATTTGGTTGGATTGCAAGAATGTACGCAAGTAGGAAACCACACGATTGTAATCGGTTTCAAAATCTAAAACCATCCAACGATAGGGGTTCCATTTATCAGTCTTATTTACATTGAATTCTCCCTCTTTGTAAGATTCCTCATTTACTCTATAGGTGAACTCATCAATGAACTTATCATTTAAGTCAAATTCAGCTGCAGTTGTACCTGTTTGTCTTTGCAGATACATATTAGACATTAATGGATATTCAGTGGCCATATTGTTGTTGTACATGTTAAGTTCCATTCTTACATGCACTGTATAATTTCCATTAATGAGATTTGAATTCATTTTTGGATTGTCAAGAAGCCACATCAACTGCATATTCATGAAGTCTCCGGCAGGTTTGGAAATATTGTAGGATGTCTGGAGATTAAAGTTTTCAGCAATAGCTTCATTCAACTTTGAATTCTTACCGTTGAGCACCAATACTTCACCTACATTACCACCAAAATCAAAGAGAGAGAATGCACTGCGTAATCTGTCATTATCCTTATCATTTTGATACATGCCGGCTTTATAAATCAAGTTGCCTTTTGACAAATTATCGTTATTGAAATATTTACCATCTCCCATATTGTTAGTGATAAAGTAATCACCTCCCAAATTGGTTGCAGTCGGAGAATTAATATCATTTCTCAACATCTTATCCAAATCGGTTTTCCCATTATAGAATTTATAATAAGAAGGAGTCATGTCTATATAACCTGCTGGAATATCGAGTGCAGACGGGAAGTAATATTCCTTGTCTTTGACTTTTGGAGCAGAGATTTCAATTTCTTGGACAATTTCTTCATTTATTCCCTTGTCACCAACTTTAACAAAACCTTCCGGTATTGTCACAGTATAAGTATAGTAAGGATAATCAGTCAAAGTAACGACAATAGATTTATCATTAACCTTCACGTCCAATTTTCCTGTTGTGGAAGAAGGAGAAATAGTTACAGATTTAGTTTCATCCAATGTGATGTTTTGATCAAAAGTAGCAGTCAAGACATTTTCATTTACGTTAACACTGCTTGCAGCCATTTTTTCGGCCGGGATGAAAGAAATCTTCGGAGTACCGATTTCCAAAGTCTCCATCTTCTGATAAACTTTCCCTAACATAGTAGGATCAGCATCATCGACATGAGTGAAAGAAATCTCCTTGAAGAAAATAGCAGAAGTGTTATTTGCTTGAGATCCTTGGAAGAACATTTTTATTCTAACCGGAAGTTGACTGAGGTCAGCTGACTTATCGGTTCCATCCACTTTAAAATCAAATTCATATGTCATCCATTTAGTAGGATCCCATTTCCCATTAGTGGTAAATTCATTCTTTAATACATTTACTTTTTCACCTGTTATAGGATCCAAGACAAAACCTGAACATTCATTGTTATTCAAGTCATCTCTAACATTGATATTTTGTAAAATAACTCCATTAGCGACACTTTCATTTAAATCATCAACATTGAAGACTATTTTTGCATGGATATAACCTGTTTTAGGAGTATTCTTAGGATCTGGATCTAAATAGAAATTCAAAGCACCACCACTAAATACTTGGGTATTTTTATTTAAATCATCCCAGGCTTCAATAGAATTAAGTTTCTTAAGATCCTCAATGGCCGTTGATCCTCGGTTAATATAACATGCTACTCGACCAACTTTACCACCAAAATCAACATAATTCCATGCATTCTTAAAGGCATCGTGTTGAACTTGAGTTAATCCTCCTCCGGAAGAAACCACCATCAAGCCATTATCCCAGTAATCACTACAATTCAAGGCCTTCCAAGCAGAAGCTCCAAGATTTACGTTATCAACTTTTCCGGTTGGGTGGATTGGAAGGATTGCTTTTGGATCATTGAAGTTATAGTTAGCCGGAGTGATGTCAGTACCCGGATTTACTTTAGGATAATTCGGATCATCCTGATCTTCAGAATTATTATTTATAGTAATTATTTGTTTAACCGGAGCATTGAAAGAATGGTTACTGATATTTACAAATCCTTCCGGAACTGTAACTGTATATTCTGCAGCGTCACCTCCTTCGAGAGTAACGGTGAGTGTTTTACCTTTAATTATCGATTTTACTTGCGGTTTCGTAGTAACATTTTCCGTTGTAGTTATTGTAATTTCTCCTGTACCTTGATAAAGATCACCGTCAAATGAAAGTGTGAAACCTTTTTCTTCACTTTGCTCACCCAGTTCATTAACAACCGGAATTCTCTTAGTCCTTGTTATAATTTGATCACCAAGAGTGTAAGTGAAGGGATCTTTATATGTTACACTGTATTTCTTGATGTTTGAACCGGTATAATCACCCTTTACTTCAGTAAATTTAATGTCCTTGATAAAGAGAGCCAAATTATCCCAATAAGTAGGACCTGGAACGTCAATTCTAAATCGATAAGGTACATTTCCGTCATTAGTGAAATCAAATTCTACAACTTGCCATTTAGTAGGATCCCATTCACCATCTGTATAACAATCATTATCTGCAAAAGTAATTATTCCTTTATCTTTACCCGAGTTTGTAAATGAAGCATCGGCCGCATTGTTATTCTTAATCATACCCATATTATTGAATGGGGCCTTTGTTAAGTCTGAATTTGCAGAAAAAACATTATAAATTACTCTACAATGAACATAATTTCCATTTGTTTGAGTATATGTGGGAGGCATAAAGAAATTCAATTGCCAATTCCTGTTTGTACTGGGGTTGACACTTATTTTGTCCCATTCTGTTGTAAAATCAGAAGCCTTGTTTTTAAGAACATTTACAATTCCTGAACCTTTTGTTCCATAGAACAAAACATTTCCAACTTCACCACCAAGATTGATCAATTGAAGTGAGTTTCTAAAATCAGATTGTTCAACTGCACTTTGACCTCCTCCGGTTGAAACAACGATAAGGCCGTCTTCATATGAAGAAGCAAGATTAGCATCGGAATAAACATCATTGGTCTCCTTTACGATATTTTGTACATTAATATATTCCGGATGCAAAGGGAGATTTGTTGTAGTTCCGAAATGATAACTTTTGGGAGTTATGTTGGTTCCAACAACATCTTCCGGAGTTTCAGGCTCTGTGGGGACAGAAGGGTTACTACCTGTTTCCGGAACGTTAAGAGTTTTTGTAGCGGCATTGTTGAAAAGATTTACGCCAAGTTTAACATATTCTTTTGGAACAGTCACAGTATAATCACCCGGGTCACCGCCTTCCAAAACAACTGTTAGAACCTTACCTTCTTTAGTGGGCTTGGCAGCTGGAAGATTGGTAGCTGACTTAATTGGTTCCACTTTGATTTCACCTGTCAAGAGTTCAATTATATCCATAGGATAAGTAACCGTAAAACCTATTTTATCTCCTTCAAGAAGAGCCACAGTTCCGGTTTCATATTTCTTTTCAACAGTCAGTTCCTGAGAAACTTTATCGCTGAAAAGATTAACATCGAGAGTAAAATAATCTTTAGGTATAGTAACAGTATAAACAGCTGCTTCACCTCCGTCCAAAGTAACGGTCAGAACATTACCGTTTTGAGTTTTCTTGAGAGAAGGTTGAGTTGTTACCGGAGTTTTTGGGGTTAAAGTTATCTGCCCAGTAGGCTGGAGGTTTGTAATATCCTTAGAATAAGTAACCGTGAAACCGATTTGGTCTCCCTGAAGAGGGGCAACAGTTCCGGTTTCATACTCCTTCCCTATAGTGATAGTTTCAGAAATGGCTTCATTGATTTCGAAAGGACCGAATTTTACGAAACCTTCAGGGATATTAATTTTATATTCCTTTGCCGGGAAATCAGTTAATGTAACTGTTATAGTTTTGTTAGCTTCATCAACATTAATGGATGGAGTCAATCCGCTTGGAGCATTTGAAACAGTAATTTCAGAATCCTCACCTACTTTTTTAAATTCTTTATCGAAAGTGAAAGTTATTACATTTTTCTCTTGCGTTATTTTATAATTACCGTTTTTTACAGTTTCAGGAGTATAGTCATTCCAAGTTTTATTTACAGAATCTTTAGTAATATCAGATGCTATTTCAGAGACACCGTAAACTTCAATACTACGTATTAACAATGCTCCATTATTTAAGTCTGAAAGTGAATCATTTATAAACATTCTTAAATAAGATCCTATATCTTTCTTATCAATGTAAAATTCGTATACCATCCACTTATAAGGATCCCATTCTTCATTAGAATTGTCTTTCAAAAATTCATTAAAACAAACTTTTTTTTCTTCTCCAAAAGGATTACCTGCCTCTGTAACAAAAGTTATTGAGTTAAGAGCTTCCTTTTCCAAACTTTGTTTATTATTAAAAGCATTTAACTCAACTTTTATTTTTAAATACGGATATTTAAGATTCTTAATTTGAATATTATCTAAAACCCAGAAAAGTTGTAGATTACCACTAAAAGCAGCCTCCATTGAGGAAACCTCTGGATTTTCATTTAGCCCTAATGCTTTAAGAGTTGAGACTAAATCGGATTGATGACCATTTAATACCAATACTTCTCCAATTTCCTCTCCTAATTTAACTAAAGAAAAACCTTTAGCTAATTCCTCTTGAGTTCTCCAATAAGCACCTCCAAAAATTAAATTACCTTCTGATAATTTTGAACGAGAAAATAATGATCCAACAGTATCTGTATTAGAGGAAATAAAGTTACCATTTGTGTTTTTTAAATTTGCTTGAGCGGGAGAGGGGATATCTGTTCTTATCATTTTAGAAAGATCAGTATTACCTTCATAAAATTTGAAGTATGTTGGTGTAACATCTTCAAACGTTTCAGGGATATCGGTGGCAAGTGTCTGCACAGCCCAAGCTCCGACTGTGAGTGCCGCGACTCCCAATGTTAGTAAGAGTTTTTTCATGTGATTTGTGTTGGTTAATTAAAAATTTGATTTGTGTTGGTTCATTAGGTTTTCACCCGATGAATGTTTTGATCAAGCACGTAAGTAAGACTCCTTAACTATTAAAATTCATTGTTTAGGGGGTCTTCTTACCTTGCATCATGCCGATAGTTTGGTTGTTTTTATTGGTTTTTAATTGTTATTATTCTAAAAGATTACCTTGCGTGTTGAGGAACCTTCCTTTCGGATATAGATACCCTTTTCAGGACGTTGAACTTTGATTCCTTGCAAGTTATAGTACTCAACCGGACCGGAAATTTCATTGTTGATTATTCCTACACCGGCCGGAATGTAATGATTAACCGAGAGATCGGTAACGATCGTATCGTTGTTTGCATTGATGGCATAGCTGCAATATTTTGCCTGGTTATAGACAGGCATTTCGGGGTTAGCTGCAGTGCCTAACCAATAGTCATTCCCCATGTCCCAATAGAAAATACCTTGCAGATTGTTTTCGCGAGTATATTGGGCGCGACGATACACTTGCATCGGACCCATATATGTCCAGGTTTCCCCTGCATCGTTGGTGTATTTATCTGAATCAGCCTCACTTGGAACATAACTTTCAAGACAGTCCCCCTTAACACCAATTACCGCAGCACCGTTGGCACCCTTGGAAGTTGTGGTGGAATAAGAAGTCATTATCTTGTTGCGATCAAATTTAGTTATGAAATTATGTACATTACTAGTAAAATTTCTGTAACTGAAATTTGTAGCTTGCGGACCATATTGTTGGAAAGTGAAACCATCAACATAATCCTGATAGTCCACAGGGAAACCGGTATAACTGTTGTGCAAAGAGATTCGGAATTCCTTGCCTTCAGGAAGTTTTTCCCTTATTTCTTTGGCCAACAAACCGTAGTCCGACCATTGGCCGGCTTTCTCAATCCATTCGAGGTCAAGTTCCACCCCGTCATAATTCTTGGAAATCTCAGCTAAATCTGAGGCAAATCTTTGACGTTTTGACTCGTCACCGAGTATATCTCTCCAATCACCAAATTCAGCTCCCGGAGTATATGAACCCATCACAGAAATTGTGAATTTCACGCCGGCATGACCTTCATAAGCTGATTTCATGATTTTAAGCCATGAATCTTGTGAATGGCTGCTGAATCCCAAATCCTCCGGATCATCATAATTATAATATCCAAGACTGTTTTGGAAAGTCGTAGCACTCACCGTGTTGTCGAGACCCGGCATCGGAACTTTTGTTTTATGACTGGAAACTGTTGATGCAGGTAAATCCTGTTTCCATAAAAGAGTTTCATCAAGTTTTCCCTTAAAATTCTCTCCTAAAAGAAGAGGGAAAGCAGCAGAATCTTCATTGATAAATGTATTTGCCTTTCCTTTTTCACCGGTGGTCAAATCAGTTTTATCGTCACAATTATATCTCCTCCCATCTTTGAAGAAATAGAAAGTATTAGGGAGGTCAACGTTTAGACCGGTGCAAAAACCGAAGTGCACCCATTGTCCCACAGGAAGAGAAACATCGAGCGTTGAAGCATAGACTTTGCCATTAATTCTGACAAGGACTCGTTTCTGATCCTCTTCACCTAAATAAACTGCAATACCAATGGTCTGATTTTCATTTTCCTTCCTTAATAAATATGCACCGGGAGTCCAATCATCTATATAAAGCCATGATTCGAAAGTATACACATCATTTACGGGGAACATGGAGGCAGGCAATTCCATTGAAGCGGAACCATTGAAAGACAATACTCCATTCCTACCCTGGAATTCAGATAGATATTCGGTGTTTTTTAAAGATATGGCATGATTATTGGGAGATTTTGTCTCGAGATGACCGTCGTAAGCATAAACATTGACACCTAAAATGATCAAGTCATTGCTTAAAAGATATTGTTCACGCGGAATTATGCGGTCGAAAAATCTCTCATTGTTTGTATAGGCCGAATTGATAAGATAAGGCATCTTATCATTGTTCGCTTCAACTTTTTCAACACCTTGCAACATAATACCGTGGTTGTCGTAAGGTTTCAATTTTTCATCAATACCTTTATAGTCGACAAGATATGGGCAATTTTCTTGATCCATCTTATAATAAGCGATCAAGTTATCCCACATAGGATTCCACTTATTGAGGGTATTGAAGATGAAATAATCGAAAGAGTCCATCTCATCATCGAGGGCATCATTCCAAATCCTTACTTCATCGAGAAGACCGGAATATTGACCACCCAATATAATAGATGCATCCGATTTTTCCACACCGGATAGAGAGCCATCACCGGCATACATGCCGTTGACAAGGATTTGAGCTTTACCGTCGTCGCAGATAAGTGTTACCTGTGACCATTCACCGGTTTTAAGTTCTTTATGGGAGGCAGCTACTTCACTTTCACCGTTTATGAAACGGATAGTGTTTTGAGGACCTAATTTAACTACAAAATTGTCACCGCGACTAATTATATTGGCATTTTCGGACCATGAATTAGGATTAAGCCAAAATTGCAAAGAATAGGACCTTAAATTGTCTAAATCAGGCATCGCACCACAATCAACGGTTCCTTCCGGCGAGAATTGAATTGCCCGGTTGATCACCTGTGCATTCAATGCGCCCAAAGCAACAGCTGATAAGGCTGATGCCAACAAGAGTTTCTTCATGTATTTTAGGTTAAAAGATTAATCGAAGGGGATTCACGGGGCAAGCCCGCTTACCTCTAAATTGTAGAGTCATCGGGAGCAATCCCGGTGACTCTTATAATTAAGCAATCCTTAGATTAACGGATAACAGCTTTCTTTGTTGTGTTGCCCTGACGGATAATGTAGATACCCTTGTCAGGATTAGCAACCTTCACACCATTGAGGTTGTAGTATTCAACCGGAGCATTGAAATCGATAACTGTCTTAACACCAACTGAACCGGCTTCAGAAATTGCGATTGTCATAGTGTTGAAATCTACAACAAAATCGTATGTACCATTTGCAATATTGAAAGAAGTGTCACCACCGAGAGCGAACTTGATATCAGACTGGCCTACATTAACAGCACCATTTTGACCTTCAGCAGGACCATAACGGTGAGAACCGTCATTGATTAAATCCCAATTGTCGCTAAGAGTATTGATGAAAGTAAAGAAAGCGGGATCAGTTGCTGTGTTATAAAGTTCGATATCTGTGAAAGTGAACACACCGTCTTCAGCAGATTCAGGAGCTACTGCAGCAGAAGGATTCCAGGAATTATTAACGATATTACCCATCATATAGAGGTTTTCAGGATAAGCCGGTTCAACAGCTACTTCTGAATAGTCAACTAAAGTGTCATGGAATGTAGAAAATTTGTATTCTTTAGTTACACCGTCTATTACTTTAGTGTAATTAGGATAAGATTCTTCGCCTTCTGGAAGTACGAATACTTTCAAACTACGAACAAGGAGAGCACCATTATCGAAATCTGAATCAGTATTAGTGCCTAAGAATTTTATGTAGGATGCGATACCTGTGTAGTCTACATCCCACTCACGAACGAGCCAAAGGTTTGGATTCCAAACACCATTTTCCGAGAACTGAGACACATCTACATAAGTGAAGTTATCTGGATCCATAACATCAAAACCAATTGCATTACCTGCTTCGTTCTGTAAGAATGTGGTATTTACAATACTTAGTTCTTTAGACATGTCATTATTATATGCGTTCATTTCAACTCTGATTCTGATACGGATTGGAGTGATTTTTGCATCTTCAGCCTGTTCCAAAAGATCAGCAGCAGTAAGACCCGGGTTAGCTTCCAAGACATATTTATTCATTGATTCGAAATCCAAAATATGGTTATATTGGAAATTAGCACCGAAAGCACCTTGGTAAGCCGGAATTTCGGGAGCTGCATCAAGACCACAAGCCTCCTGAACTGCTTCGTTCAAGTTTGAATTCTGTCCATTAAGAACTAATACTTGGCCAAGGTTGCCACCTAAATCTAATAGAGAGAAAGCTTTAGCAAATTCAGCTTCTTTTGACTGGTTGTAAACAAAAGCACCAAAAAGAATGTTACCATTAGCAATCTGTTCTGAAGTGAAATAATTTTCACCGCCATTGGTATTTGATGTAATCCAGTTATCACCTCCAAGATTGAAAGGAACCGGTTGACGAACATCAGAACGAAGGATTGAAGTCAATTGAGTAGAATTGATCTTGTTAAAATTGTAATAATTGGGAGTTACGTCGATCAAGCCGGCGTTGTCTTGTGCCCACGCACCTACTGAGATAGCTACAGCAGCAAGGGTAAGTAGAGTTTTTTTCATTTGTTAGATAGATTTGTTTATTGGTTAGTTATTAAAATCGAAATGTTCTTGGAGAAATTTTTCTCCAAGAACATAATTTATTTCATTATAATACGACCTTAGTTGATTTCTTTCCTTGTTTCTTGATGAAGATACCCTTTTCAGGATTAGCAACCTTCATACCTTGGAGGTTATAGTATTCAACAGGAGCATTGTAATCGTCGATGATTCCTTGCACGCCTGCAACACCCGGTGTCAGAGTCAATTCCGGATATGACAATTTGTTGAGGTCATAGATATCCTGGGTCAATTCACCGTCAAACTGGGTTACAGAGAATTCCTTGATAAGCACAGCGTGATAGTTCATAAAAACATCGGTATTGAACTTAATACGTACCGGAGTAGTAGCATCACCGTTTTCATCAACACCCTTGTCGTTACCGGCAACATTGAAGTAATAGTCAACAACAATCCATTTTGTGGGGTCCCACATCGGGTCGCCATAATCATTTTCCATTACGGCGCCGTCTTCAAATCTCTTAACGAAAAGATCGTTGGTGATAGGAGTCATTACAGAACCATTGTCCCAACCGTCACGTATGGATGTATTAACTTTTTCCCCCTCTTCGTTAACTTCTCCCGTATAGATGAAAGAAGTGTTATTGCCTTGGTTGTTCACCTGATACATTTCCTTGAAGATAGCTTGACCTCTGAAAGGCAAAGTGCTGCTGTCGCTTTCATCGATAAGATCTTCAGGTACATTATGAAGAGCGTTCATGACCATACGGAAACGATAGAAACCCATACCTTTTGTCCAAACTTGATTAGGATTCAACCAAACGTTGAAGTTCCAACCTTGTTTTACGTTTGTGTCGATCGGGTCAGGAATGTTATCCCAATTCTCATTAGGATAATTTTCCTGTAGTTGTTCTTTCAGATTGGAATATCTACCTTGCCAGCAGAACACTTGACCTACTTCTCCACCGAGGTCAACAAGTTGACAACCTTCAAGTATCTGATTCATCATTTCCTCGTCTGCAACCCATGCGCATCCCATAAGACCGTTGTTGGCATCCCAATATTCCTGAGCAGAAGAACCAAGGACAGTCCATACACCTTTTCCGGCACGGCTACTGGTTGTGAAATTGGCGGCTGAAGTAAACCCATAGCCGTTAGCTCCAAAACCATTATCATACCAAGGAATTTGTTTGACTTCTCCGAATTTGTAGCCGGCAGGTGTAACGTCAGTACCACCTGTCGGTGCTTGTGCATAAGCGCACATACCACCCAAAAGGGCCATAGTTAAAAGTAATGATTTTTTCATAAGCATTTTGCTTTAAGATTAATTATGTTATTGTTGTTATTGTTATTGATAGTGACGTCGTGAAGCTGTTGTAAGTTTTTGTTTACTTATCTGGATATGCGATAAATAAGTTTTTAACAGACTAAGCTCACCGAGGTAATTACTTTCCTTTAAAGTTCAAATATAGACAATTTTTTTTAATAATCAAAAAATAAAAGGATTTTATTTAAGGAATCTTTTTGACTGCTATTGAAAATTTGCTTGATTACTCCCGATTAAACTCCCGGGAAATTGAGGAACCCCTAAGAAACTCGATAAATCAAGTTTCATCTTGATTTATCAGGAAGCATCACTATTTATCGTGATTCAGTGTTTTTGGGGTGATTTACCTTAACCGAGGGAATGTAGGGGTCGTTGTTGGCGTTGATACCGAAAGAGCTATATTTGGCTTGATTGTTTGGGGCTATTTTCAAATCTCCGTTTTCTTCGTTCCAATTGTCGTCACCGATCACCCAATAGAAAATTCCAAGAAGATTTTCTTCCCGCGTTTGTTTGGCACGACGATAGACTTGCATCGGTCCCATAAATTTCCAGGTCTCCTCTCCTATAGTAAAAGAATCCTGATCTTCATAATTAGGAGAATAATTGTTGAGCGGTTCTCCTTTTATTAATCTAACCGGAGAACCCTCGGAGCCTCGAGAAGTGGTAGTGGAATAAGAAGTCATTATCTTCTTGGGTTCATAAAGACCTTCAAATTTTTTGACATTATCAAGGAAATTCTGATAACTGAAATTGGAGGCTTGCGGACCATATTGCTGGAATGTGAAACCATCCACATATTTCATCTTATCTTGAGGAAAGGCGGTGAAATTATTATGCAATGAGATTCTGAATTGTTTGTCATCGGGCATTGCTTCACGGATAGCTTGTGCCAGAAGGCCGAAATGTTCCCATAGTTCCGGAGTTTCTATCCACTCCAAATCTAGTTCGGCACCATCATAATTTTTAGATATTTCGGCTAAATCATTAGCGAAACGGTGCCGTTTTTCTGATGATTCAAGGATTTCCCTCCAATCGCCGTATTTATCGCGTACTCTATAAGTGCCTTGCACGGAAATAAAGTATTTTATACCTTGTCGGCCCTCATAATTCTTTTTCATGATATTAAGCCATTCATCCTGAGAATGGTAACTGTGACCCTGATTGTTTTCATCATCGAATTTATAATAAGCGCCTACGGCATTCATAATTTCCCGGCTCACAGGGTAACCATATCCGGGAGACGGAATACCTTTTTCATAATGATCTTTGATATCTTTTAGAGAGAAACCTTCGTTCCATATAACCAATTCATCGATTTTCCCTTTGAAATCTTTACCTATTAAAATTTCATCCGGATTTTCAGAATCTCTACTTGCTCCTAAATTAATATTTAGATTTTCTCCATCCACCTTTACTCCATTTATATAATAAGAGATACCACCTAATTGGTTTTCTTCATCCGATGATATTGCCAAATGGAACCATTCTTTAGTGGGTAAACTGCTTTCGTCAGTGTTTATATCATCAAGATATAGCCACGCCTCTATTGTGAAGTTCTTATCGGATTTAACGGTTTTAGCCGGTATTGAAAAATAAGAATCTTTATCTCCATGAAGCTGTAAAATACCGTTTCTCCCCTCGAATTTGGGAATATAAGAGGTATTTATAAAATTAATTGCATGATTATTGGGGGTTTTGGTTTCAATACGACCATCCTCGGCATATACATCTGAGCCGAGTATTATCAATTCATTATGAAGAAGGTATTGATCTTGGGGAGTGACACAATAATAAAAACGTGGATTCTCAGTATAAGCTGAATTTATAAGATAAGGTAATTTAGGATTGTCAGCCTCTACCCTTTTTACATCACCATAAAATATACCGTGATTATTATATTCAGCGTCGGGAGAATCAATAATCTTGTATTCCACAAGATTGGGGCAATCGGGTTGGTCCATCTTGTAGTATGCCACAAGATTTGACCACATCGGATTATGCTTGTTTAATGTGTTGCGGGTGAAATAATCGAAAGATTTCATCTCATCGTTAAGTGCATCATCCCACACCCGCACCTCATCTATCATTCCATCAAAACCTCCTCCTATTATAAAAGACGGATGAGAACCGTTGGTTGTTATGGCAGATAGATTTCCTTTAGCGGCTTCAGAACCATCTATTAATACTTCAGTTTCTCCCTGATTACAAATAATCGTTACCTGGGTCCATTCATTCGGTTTCAGTTCAGAAGAAGTGACTTTTAAATTTTTTTTACCGGAATGAATTATAATTTGATCAGGGTCGGCCAATTTAACAGAGAAATCATCTCCATATGAAATTATAGAAGCCCCTGAAATCCATTTGAAGGGTTTCATCCAGAATTGTAAGGAATAAGAATCCTTTCCTTCCATTTCCGGCAAATAACCGCAATCCACATATCCGGAATCCGAGAATTCCAAAGCCCTGTTCAAAACTTGAGCATATACTTCAATGCAGAAAGCAGAAAGTATCGTTAGAACCGAAACAACAAACAGACGAATTTTCATGGGGTGAGATTTTTAAGTGAAGTCTCAACAAAAATAATTATTTCCAACGAATAATCTTTTATTTTTCGGAAAATTTTTATTAATTTGCGAAAGATAAGTAATAAAGGAGAAGGGTTGAGGGATTCATGAAAGATATCAATAACCTTAAAATATTTTATATGAGAAAAACTATCATGCCTTTGGCTGCCTTGACAGCGATAGGAGGCGTAAGCCAGGCAGAAACAAAAAACAACAATCCGGACAAACCTAATGTAGTAGTGATACTTGCCGACGACTTAGGATTCGGCGATGTAGGATTTGCGGGTGCCAAAGCTATTCCAACACCGAGACTTGATTCGCTGGCATGCAATGGTATAAGATTTACAAACGGCTATGCTACTTCGGCTACTTCCACTCCCAGCAGATATGCTTTATTCACGGGAATGTATCCCTGGAAAAACCAAGATGCAAAGATATTACCCGGCGACGCTCCCCTCCTCATAAATGTTAATAACTATACAATGCCACAGATGATGCAACAGGCGGGTTATACCACAGGAGCCATAGGCAAATGGCACTTGGGAATGGGAGAAGGTCATCCTGACTGGAACGATACAATACGTCCCGGAGCTAAAGAAGTGGGATTCGACTATTCTTGCATTATAGCAGCAACCAACGACAGAGTTCCAACCGTTTTTGTAGAGAATGGTGTTGTGGTGAATCAAGATCCCAACGATCCTATCTATGTGGATTACGATAATAATTTCGATGGGGAACCCACAGCATTGACAAATCCTGAAATGCTCAAGATGGAATGGAGCCACGGCCACAACAATTCAATCGTTAACGGAATACCTCGAATAGGATTCATGAAAGGTGGCAATGATGCTAAATGGGTAGATGAAGAGATGGCTGATTATTTTGTTGATAAGGCTAAAGATTTCATCAACGAAAATCAAGACAAACCATTTTTCCTCTATTATGGTTTGCATCAACCGCATGTGCCAAGAGCTCCGCATCCAAGATTTGTTGGATCCACGGATTTAGGGCCGAGAGGCGACGTGATCGTAGAAGCCGACTGGTGTGTCGGTGAAGTTGTGGATTATCTCGACTCATTGAATCTTTTAGACAATACAATGATAATCTTCTCCAGCGACAATGGTCCCGTATTAGACGACGGCTATAAAGACAATGCAAGAGAACTGCTTGGCGACCATAAACCCGCAGGACCCCTCAGAGGTGGAAAATATTCCCTTTATGACGGAGGAACCAGAGTGCCTTTATTCGTATATTGGAAAGGGAAAATTGAGCCCGCAGTTAGCGATGCCTTGGTATGTCAGATAGACTTGGCCGCATCATTGGCAGAACTCGTGGGAGGAGAAATACCTGAGGGATTGGATTCACGCAACTATCTGCCTGTTTTCTTAGGTCAGAGCAACGAAGGAAGATCTGAACTCATATTCGAGGCACAAGGAAAAATGGGTCTGAGACAAGGAGATTACATATTGATACCACCCTATAAGGGTCCGAAGACAAATTTGACAGGTAATGAATTGGGCAACGAATTGGATTACAGACTGTTCAACGTGAAAGAAGATCCGGGACAAGTCAATAATATAGCTGCGGCCGAACCTGAAAAATTAGAGTCTATGAAAGCTGAATTCCTAAATATTGTGGAAGGCTATTATACTCCTAATGTAGCGGTAGAAGAGTTGAAATAAGGAATTCGGGGTTAAGGGGCAAATTTTGGGATATAGAGGGATTTTCGGTAATTTTGGGGCAAGAAATTGAAAGGAAATGAAGGGATATAATATTGCAGTGGCGGGCACAGGATACGTGGGTCTGTCTATAGCTACTCTTTTAGCCCAACAAAACAATGTGACAGCAGTGGATGTGGTGGCTGAAAAAGTGAAAATGGTAAACAATCATATCAGTCCTATTAAGGATGATTACATTGAAAGATATCTTGCCGAAAAAGACCTGAATCTACGAGCCACATTGGATGCAGATGAAGCGTATAAGAATGCAAATTTCGTTATAGTGGCCACACCCACCAACTACGATCCTGAAAGGAACTATTTTGACACATCAAGTGTAGAAGAGGTGATTGAAAAGGTGGTGAATTTAAACCCCAAGGCTTTCATAATCATCAAATCTACTATTCCTGTTGGTTTCTGTCGTTCAATCTATCGCAAATATTACGAAAAAGGCATTAAAAGATTGAACTTACTTTTCTCTCCGGAATTTCTTAGAGAGAGTAAGGCTCTTTATGACAACCTCTATCCTTCCAGAATTATAATCGGAATACCCAAACTTATCGAGAAAGAAGAATTCTCACAGGAAAACAAGGCTATTGAGGCCATAGCTGACCTTCCCGCTTTGAAAGAGGCAGCTGTAACCTTTGCCAAGCTTCTTGAGGAGGGAGCATTGAAAGAGGATATTCCTGTGCTTTTTATGGGGCTTAAAGAGGCAGAGGCGGTGAAACTTTTCGCCAACACTTACTTGGCTCTCAGGGTTAGTTATTTCAATGAATTGGATACCTATGCCGAGATAAAGGGTTTGAACACTAAGGCTATCATAGAGGGTATCGGACTTGATCCCCGTATCGGTACACATTACAACAATCCTTCATTCGGTTACGGCGGATATTGTCTTCCTAAAGATACCAAGCAATTGCTTGCCAATTATGCAGACATTCCGCAGAATATGATGAGCGCCATTGTTGAAAGTAACCGGACGAGGAAAGATTTCATCGCCGACCAGATTTTGAAGAAAGCCGGGTGGTATAGTTATTCCAAGGGTAAGGAAAGAGGTACGGAAAAGGATAAACCGGCCACAATTGGTGTTTATCGGTTGACAATGAAAACAAATTCCGATAATTTCCGTCAGAGTTCCATCCAAGGAGTGATGAAAAGGATAAAAGCGAAAGGTGCCAGAGTGATTATCTATGAACCGACCCTTGAGGACGGAAGCACTTTCTTTGGAAGTTTAATAGTGAACGATCTCAGCAAGTTCAAGAAAGAAAGCGATGCTATCCTTGCAAACAGATCTAATGAAGAACTGGAAGATGTGGTAGAAAAAATTTATACCCGTGACTTGTACGGACGAGATTAAGCTTATACCCCTCCATTTATGTGGAGAATCTATAAACTATAAACAAGTAGAGAAGTGGATTGGAAATCTCACTTCTTTATTTTTGCCAGATAATCGGAATAAGCCAGACGGATACCTGCAGGAAGATCTGTAGTATAAACCCAACCAAGAGCAGTAGCCTTGCTGACATCGAGCAATTTCCGGGGAGTGCCGTTAGGTTTGGATGTGTCCCACAGGATTTTCCCATTGAAACCAACAATGCCGGCAATCAATTCAGTCAATTCTTTAATTGTGATTTCTTTTCCGGTTCCTGCATTGACCGTTTCATTTCCGGAATAATTATTCATAAGGAAAACACAAAGATTTGCAAGATCGTCAACATATAAGAATTCCCTATAGGGAGACCCGTCTCCCCAACATGTAACGGATTCCAAACCTTTTTCCTTAGCTTCGTGAAATCTTCTTATCAAAGCCGGGAGAACATGAGAATTTTCAGGGTGGTAATTATCATTAGGTCCATATAGATTTGTAGGCATCACAGATATGAAATCAATACCATATTGCCGATTGAGATATTCACAATATTTAAGTCCTGAAATTTTAGCCAGAGCATAAGCCTCATTGGTAGGTTCCAATGCTGAGGTAAGCAGACAAGATTCGGTCATAGGCTGAGGTGCTAAACGAGGATAAATACAAGAAGACCCTAAAAATTCAAGTTTTTTTACCCCATTTTTCCATGCCGCATGAATAACATTCATCTCGAGCATCATATTCTGATACATAAAATCTGCCGGAGCCTGCGAATTGGCCATGATTCCTCCTACCTTGGCGGCGGCAAGGAAAACATATTCCGGTTTCTCCTTTTCGAAAAATTCATTAACTGCTTTTTGATCCGTTAAATCCAGTTCTGTATGTGAACGGGTTAAAATATTATGGTAACCTTGTTTTTTTAATTCACGGACAATTGCAGAACCTACCATTCCTCTATGGCCGGCCACGTATATTTTACTATTTATATCCATTAATAGAAATGATTTCTACTGTATGCTTATTTTACAATTCCACGTTCAAGATATTCGGCAAGATTTCTGGAAACATGTTCTCCGGCTCGTTCTATAGCCACTTTTGCCATATCGGCATCAACCATAAGTTTGACCAATTCTTCGAATGATGTTTTCTTTAAGGGATCCCAACCCAACTGTCGTTTTGCTTTGGTGGGATCGCCGAGAAGATTGACTACATCTGTCGGACGATAAAAATCGGGGGAAACTTCCACGATGACTTTCCCGGTTTTTGCATCAATCCCCTTTTCATTTTCACCTTCTCCTTCGAAAATAAGGTCTATTCCGGCATGTTTAAATGCAAGCAGACAAAATTCACGAACCGAATGTTGTTGTCCCGTAGCTATAACATAGTCGTCCGGTTGAGGTTGCTGAAGTATGAGCCACATACATTCCACGTAATCTTTTGCATAACCCCAATCGCGCAAAGAAGACAGATTTCCGAGATATAGTTTTTCCTGTTTACCCTGTGCTATGCGAGCTGCAGCAAGTGTGATTTTGCGAGTCACAAAGGTCTCCCCTCTTCTTTCGCTCTCATGATTGAACAATATTCCCGAACAGGCAAACATATTGTAAGCCTCCCGATATTCCTTTACAATCCAAAATCCGTAGAGCTTTGCCACAGCATATGGTGAATAAGGATGGAACGGCGTCTCTTCATTTTGCGGCACAGATTCCACCTTTCCATATAATTCTGAAGTAGAAGCCTGATAAAAACGGCATGATTCAGAGAGCCCACATTGACGCATACCCTCCAAAATGCGTAACACTCCTGTCGCATCAATGTTAGCCGTATATTCCGGAGAATCGAAGCTGACCTGCACATGGCTTTGAGCTGCAAGATTATAAATTTCGTCAGGTTTTACAAGATTAAGAACCCTGATAATAGACATGGAATCTCCCATATCTGCATAGTGAAGATGGAAATGAGGGTTAGATTCAAGGTGAGATATACGTTCCCGGTAGTCGACTGAAGAACGACGGATTACGCCATGTACATGATATCCCTTCTCTAACAGGAATTCAGAAAGGAATGAACCGTCTTGCCCGGTTACACCGGTAATAAGGGCTTTTTTCATTGTGGAAGTAGTTAAATAAATTGATATAGGCACGTCCGCAAGAACGTGCCTACATTATTATAGATTCATTTTTTTATTGAGCTTGAACACCTTCCATGATTACCTGAATACGGTTGTTACCATTGTATAGATTCTTCATGAATTGGTTGAACTGATCCAAAGTAATTGAATTCAAAGTGTTGGCATAATCATTAATGAAATCAGCCTGCGGGAACCTCATCTGACTCGTCAAAGCTTCATTCCAATAAGCATTCTTGCGAGAATTGATTTCATATTGCTTGATCATTGCTTCCTTAGCTTTGTTGAAATTAGCCTCGTCGGCTCCGTTCTGAAGGAGATTCATCAATTCAGAATCTGCCCTCTCGATCAATTTAGCTTGTTGATCAGCATTTGTAGAGAACATATAAAGGATGTTCCATTCTCCTGAATTTGGATTGTATACCGCTCCAGCAGCAGGTGAATAAGTTCCTCCTTCCTCTTCACGGAGAGTATCAGTGAAGATATTACCGATGATATCCCCAACGAGATCAACCATGATATCGTTTTCAACAGTGAAAGGAAGATTGTTTTGTGAATAAACATCGTAAACCATAGTAGCCGGAGTTTCCATTGGCTGCTTGAACTCGTTCTTCACCTGACCTGCGGCTGTATTGATTTCAGACTTATAAACAGGTGCAACAACTTCTTTTGTCGGAAGGGATGCAATATACTGTTCAATCAGCGGATTGATAACTTCAGAAGTAATGTTGCCAACAAATATGAAAGTATAATCAGCAGCATTGCCGAGAGCATTGGTGACCAATTCATAAGCCTTAGGATAATCCACTGCATCAAGAGTTGCAATTGTGGGCTGTTGCATCAAAGGATTATTGGCATATCTTGTTTTAGTAACCTGCTGCTGGAAAATGTAGTTAGGATTCTTTTCAGCCATCTCGAGCATCGGACGAGCCCTGTCGAGAGCAATTTTGGCCATTTCTGCATCAGGATTCAGGTTTGTGAATGATGTGTAGATAAGTTCAAACAATGTAGGAAGATCTTTAACTGTTGAACTACCTTGGAGAACATCAGTATAAGTGTTTACCTGGAAGCCGAGAGCTACATTCTTTCCTGCAAGATATTTCTTGAGTGTCTTATTGTCGAAATTGCCCATCTTGGCTGTTTCAAATACATCACCCAAGAGAAGCACATTGGCTGCCTGTTCGTAGTCATATAGTCTCTTGCCTCCTTCACGATATGCATACATGAGAACTTCATCGCCTGCAAAATCAGTTGGCTTGAGAACTACTGTCACATTATTTGAAAGTTCGAGCACCTCAGCCTGAAGTTTAGGATCATTCACCTCTCCGATTATTTTTCCCGGAACCGGTAGATTGGGAATAAGAGGTTCGGTGATCTTTTCCTCCTCGAGAGCTTCATACTCTGCATGCATCACCTGGTCTAAAGTGGAGAGCATGGATTCTTCAGTCACAATTTCAAAACCTTCTGCCTTTGGTGCCGAGGTCACTACAACCATATCTTGGTCTGTGAGAATTTCTTTCACGAATTCATTGACAGCTTCCACAGGCATTTGAGGAAGTATCATCTGCCACAACTGGTATTCGGTCTCTATGCCAGGGGCAGCAGCATTGTCGGTGAAATAACTGCAAAGCTCTCTTCCTAAAGCATCATTGGTAGTTTTGTCTCTCTCGTTGTAAAGTTTCTCTATGTTAGCCATCATTTCCTGAGTGGCTCTTTCATATTCGGCTTCATTGAAACCGGTTTTACAAGCCCTTGTCACAATAGACATTGCATCTTCCACTGCATCGCGTGAATCACTCTTGGCCAAAACCTGTATATCGAAAGAATCCTTAGTTTTAGAAACATAGTAATTTCCAAAAGTCACACCTGCATAAGCGTAACGACAGTCTGGTGTCTGAGCGAACTCGTTGAGACGGTTGTTGATCATTGTTGCCACAAGACGTTGCAAAATCTCTTCCTGAATATATACAGGCAAGGTATTTTTCATTTCAAACGGCACAGCATCCGATTTGAAAGAAATGATGGTGAGAAGGTTGGTAAGTTCAGGATCTGTAAAACTCACAAAAATAGGTTTTTCATTGTCGCTAACAGAAGGATATTCCCTTGGAGCAGCGTTTTCCGGCATCTCGATTGTGGAGAAAAGATCTATAACTTTCTTTTCCATTTCATCGGCGTCGAAATCACCTACGATTATAATACCCTGTTGGTCGGGACGATACCATTTCTTATAGTAGGCACGGAGAGTTTCCGGTTTGAAGTTCATCACCACTTCCATCTTGCCGATTGGCATCTGTTGGTATTGATATTCTTCATAAATCTGAGGAAGAATGGAAGAATACATTCGGAACTGGGCATTGTTTCTTGATCGCCATTCTTCTTGTATCACACCTCTTTCAGCATCAATTTCTGATTCTTCAAGCAAAATGTCGCCGCTCCAATCGTGAAGAACAAGAAGAACACTGTCCATCAAAGGTTTGTCGGTGGTGATTACATTATTGATATTATAAACAGTTTCATCAAAGGCTGTATAAGCATTGATATCAGCACCGAATCGAATACCCTTTGACTGAAGATAATTCAACATATTCTTTCCGGGATAATTGGTTGTGCCATTAAAAGCCATGTGCTCAAGGAAGTGTGCGAGTCCGAGTTGATCGGGTTCTTCAAGAGTTGAACCTACCTTTTGTGCGATATAGAAATTCGCTCTCTCCTTAGGTTCTTCGTTGTGCATGATATAATAGCTTAAGCCGTTAGGTAATACTCCAGCTTTCACTTTTGGATTCAGCGGCAATGGCTGCATCATAGCGGATGGATCTTGCGCATTAATGCCTGCCAAACTTGCCAGGGCCAATGCACAAGTTAGAAAAATCTTTTTCATGAGTCAAGTTTTATATTTTGTTTTGTTGTTATTAGTGTTGGCTTTTATTGTTTTGCTGATGAAATTTAATTGAAAATCAACAACATTAAGAGCAATAAAAAATTTTAAATCTCAAACTCTCTTCACCATAATAGTGGTTTTCTGTGTAATCACTATATCCATTGGAATATCATGAGGCTCGGAGGGAAGTTCATCAACCAGCTGAAACTCATAACCCACTCCTATTTTTGTAGCTTTGGTTTGTTTCAAAAAACGATCGTAGAAACCTTTGCCTCTGCCTAGTCTTTTTCCTTTTCTATCGTATGCTACAGCCGGCACAACTACCAACTCAATCTCTGAAGGATCGGTGAGGTCGTTGCCTGTGGGTTCTTCAATATGGAAAGAGCCTAATTCAAGACGACTTTCTTCGTAAGGTAGCACCTCGAGATCAACCCCGTTAATTCTTGGAAGATAAAATCTTTTCTTACCGGCCCACTTTCTCAAAAAATCGTGGGTGTAAAGTTCATCCGGCAGAGAGTGATACATCATGATTCTGTCAGCCAGCAGGAAAGCAGCTGTCTTCTCAAGACGTTGGAACACTTCTTCAGCAGCAGATTTGCGAGCTGACTCGGGCATGATAACCCTTAGGCTCTTCATTTTATATCTTATCTCGTTTTTTTCTGAAAACTTCGTATTCATATCCTTTCAGGCTATATTTATTCGGAATCTTCTTTTTCTAAATTAACGGGAGATTTGCCGGTATTAATTTGTTGTAATGCGTTTTTTACTGCTTTATCATTATCATTGAGCAATTCTATGAACGCAGGATATCCTAAAACATCGCGAGCAATCATAGCTCTAAGCTGAGATATTATCACATCTCTACTACGATTGATATAATACCATCGGGCCGGGACACCATTTACAACAGCAAAAGCCACAAAGTTTTCTAATAAAGTCTGATCTGCGGGCAAAACTTGATTTAACCTTTGGATAGTCCTATCAGAACCCAACTTTTCACGATATTCATCGGCTACCGTATATGCGTATTTCTGAATAAGGCCCTGGTTCGCAACCGACATATAATATGAGGTATAACCGGTTGTATCTTCCGGTATGAAGATATCAGGCATGATTCCCCCGCCTCCATACACTTCACGTCCGTTGGTGGTGTAGAAAATCTTGTCCTTATCAAGCTTTATGCTGTCGGCATTATAAAATTCACCATGGGTGTAACGGTCCACTATATCCATTTCATACTTTCCAATCTCGCCTCGTTGATATTCTTTTTGAATGGAACGTCCTGAAGGCGTGTAATATCTTGCTACTGTCATGCGAATTGCGCTGCTGTCGGGCAATTCCGTTTGATTTTGCACAAGTCCTTTCCCGAAAGTTCTACGCCCAATTATAAGGCCCCTATCATTATCCTGGATAGCACCGGCAAAGATTTCGGAGGCAGAAGCGGAAGATTCGTTGGTTAATACAGTGATTGGATAATCTTGAAAGCGTCCACGGCCATCACTCATAGCCATATATTCGTTTTCCATCTTTCTTCCGCGCGTATAAACAATGAGGCGACCCGCCGGCAAGAATTCATTGGCCATAAATATTGCCTGATCCATAAAGCCTCCTGAATTGCCTCTTAAATCTATAATAAAAGAATCGGCACCCTGTTCTTTGAGGTCGTTTAATGCATTGAAAAACTCCATATAAGTGTTGCGGGAGAATTTTGTCACTTTCACATATCCCGTATTATCCGAAAGCATGTAACTTACATCAACGGAATTTACCGGTATGTCTCCTCTTACAACATCAAACACTAAGTCTTTCTTCTGTCCATAACGATGTATCGTTAAAACGACAGTAGTTCCTTTCTCTCCTCGCAAAGTTTTGAAGACATTATCCGACGATATATCCTTACCTACCAAACTCGTGGTGTCAGCCTTAACAATCCTATCTCCTGCGAGTATACCTACCTTTTCAGCGGGACCACCCGGAACGACCTCAATCACCTGTACAGTGTCGTTTAGAATTTGGAAAGAAACCCCTACACCGCTAAATGATCCTGAAAGATCGTCATTCACTGCCTGGAGTTCCTCGGCCGGAATATAGGCCGAGTGAGGGTCGAGGGAAGACAAAAGATCCGGGAAAGTAGCTTCTATCAGTGAGTCCATGTTAAGTTCGTCAACATAGTCAGACTGAATGAGTTGTAACACCATTCTAAGTTTTTCTTCTTTTGCCGTGAGATTTTTGGTAGTGACATATCTGCCAATGAATATGCCACAACCCACACCGATGGCAATGAGAAGTGGCAATAATATCAGAGCGGGATTTTTTTTATTCTTCATCCGTTTCGGGTATATATTCAGTTTTTATACCGGCTGTCTTCAAAAGGTCTATTCCATCGGAAATGCGATATAATTTGGAATAAACCACTCGTTTTATGCCGGCTTGTATAATAAGCTTGGCACATTCAATGCATGGGCTGTCTGTTACATATAACGTACTATCTTCGCTTGAATTATTACTTTTAGCCACTTTTGTTATAGCGTTTGCTTCAGCATGGAGCACATAAGGAAGAGTTCTATTATCGGCATCTTCACAAACATTAGGGAAACCGGAGGGAGTTCCATTATAGCCGTCGGAAATAATCATCTTATCTTTAACCAACAGAGCACCTACCTTGCGGCGGGTGCAATAAGAATTCTCACTCCAGATTCGAGCCATCTTGAGATAACGTATGTCGAGTTGTTTTCCTTTATCCATTTTCAACTAAGAATTTCTCTGCATCCATAGCGGCCTTACAACCTGAACCGGCGGCAACTACAGCTTGCCGATAACGTGGATCGCAGCAGTCACCTGCAGCAAAAACGCCTTCTATATTGGTATGGCTTGTATTGCCTTTCACTTTTATATAACCTTCGGAATCACAATCGATGTATTCACGGAAAATTTCCGTATTCGGGTTATGACCTATGGCAAGAAAGAATCCTTCTATATCAATATCAAATCGCTCTTCTTTCTCTGTACCACGATGCCTTATAATATGGGCTCCTTCAAGTAAATCGTTCCCGAATAGACCTTCTGTGTTACAATTGAAGAGAATTTCAATTTTAGGATTTTCTCTTACTCTTTCCTGCATGACTTTTGAAGCTCGAAGCACGTCTCGCCTTACAATGAGATAAACCTTATGAGCTAAGCTTGCAAGATAAAGAGCCTCTTCGCATGCAGTGTCGCCACCTCCTACCACTGCTACATTTCGGTTTTTATAGAAAAAGCCGTCACATGTGGCACAAGCGCTGACGCCCAATCCCCGATATTTCTCTTCGTCAGGAAGACCCAGATATCGAGCTGTGGCTCCCGTGGAAATAATTACAGATTCGGCTTCAATCACTTCCCCTTTTTCATCAGTACAAACGAAAGGACGCTTGGAAAAATCAACCTTTGTAATAATTCGTGAACGAATATCAGTACCGAATCTCAAAGCCTGACGACGGAAATGCTCCATCATTTCAGTGCCTTGAACTCCCTCGGGATAACCGGGGAAATTTTCAATCTCTGTAGTTTGGGTTAACTGTCCACCGGGCTGATGGCCTTCATAAACCACCGGATTTAGATTGGCTCTTGATGCATATAATGCCGCTGTGTATCCGGCAGGTCCTGAACCTATAATCAATACCTTTGTCTTAGTGTTTTCCATAATTTTTAGTGTTATCCTTTAAATATATAACAATATTCACCGCAAATCTATCAATTCAACATTAGGATATTTTGATTTTGGATACTCAAAATCAGAAGAAGTAAGATTTGTTGCGGTCTTAAAAGATAAAATTTCTGCCGTGATGGGGTTACCGGAGTTGGGTTCCACGACTATTTTTTCAGGCAAATTATCAGATTTAACAAGAGTAAGTGTAACTCGTTTAATCTCCCCTTTCTTTTTGGGAGTTAGTTCCAACACATCTCTCCCGGCTTTCTTTACTGTGGAAATTCCTACATTATAATTCTTTGAAGCACCTGTGACATAAGCCAATGGATTAGATTCCGAAAGCTCTTCTGCAGAAGGATATACAACTGTAGTTTCTTGAGTATTTTTATTGTAGGTGTACATTTCCTTTCCATTGTACCAAATTTCCACATCCGGTAATGTTACCTTGAATTTATTACCTAATGTCTTTATCTCTCCACTACCTGAATAACCGGAATTATAAACTTTGAATTTGGCTTCAACTCCTTTGGCGTTGCTTATTTTTTCAATTGCTTTATTCAAAATCTGCTGCGCCCCTGTATTCACTTGACCTACCATGTTAAAGGTAAATAAAGCCACTATTATAAAACTTACTAATTTCTTCATCTTATTTTTTTGAATTATGCTTCTTCTCCCAATAACATATCCAAACTTACCGGATCCATGAGCACAGCCCTTGGTTTACCTCCCTGAGCAGGCCCCACAATTCCTGCTGCCTCAAGTTGATCCATTATCTTTCCTGCTCGGTTATAACCGATTGAATATCTGCGTTGCAATGAAGAAGTGGAGGCATTATTGGAATGTACCACCAATCTTGCCACCTCTTCAAATAATGGGTCTCTTTCGCCGGAAATGCCACCTCCGCCTTCTTCCGCACCGTCTCCTTTGGCAGTTAGGGGTTCCGGTAAAATATAGGCTCCCTGGGCATAGGGTTGCGCTGAAATATGATCACAGATTTTCTCTACTTCTGGAGTGTCAATAAAAGCACATTGCACTCTAACCATTGGAGATGAGTTGCTGATGAGCATATCTCCCCTACCAATGAGAGCTTGGGCTCCCGTAGTGTCAAGGATTACTTTACTATCTATGCCCGAACTTACTTTAAATGCCATTCGAGCTGGGAAATTGGCACGTATTATACCTGTGATAACATTTGCCGAGGGTCGTTGAGTTGCTATGATAACATGCATTCCTACCGCCCTGGCTTTCTGGGCAAGACGAGCTATAGGAACTTCCACCTCCTTACCGGCCGTCATAATCAAATCGCTGAACTCATCAACTATCACAACAATATAAGGAAGGAATTTATGTCCCTCGTTTGGGTTAAGTTTCTTATCCTTAATTTTTTCATTGTATTCAATGATATTTCTTACGGAAGCCGCCTTAAGCAATTGATAACGATTGTCCATCTCGATACAAAGGGAACTTAATGTGGCAACAACCTTATCCATATCAGTGATGATTGCATCTTCGGCATCCGGTATTTTTGCAAGATAATGGCCCTCTATTTTTGCATATAGGCTGAATTCCACCATCTTAGGGTCAATCATCACAAACTTCAATTCATCCGGCCTTTTGCTATAAAGCAAGGAGGCTATGATTGCATTGAGTCCCACTGATTTCCCTTGTCCAGTTGCCCCCGCCACAAGGAGATGAGGCATCTTGGAAAGGTCGGCCATATAGACTTCGTTTGAAATGGTGGAACCCATAGCTATGGGCAGTTTAAATTTGGTTTCGTGGAATGCCGGTGATTTCAAGACAGTGCGCATAGACACCATCTGTTTATCCTTGTTGGCTACCTCTATACCTACAGTTCCTTTCCCGGGAATTGGTGCTATAATTCGAATACCCTCTGCTGAAAGGCTCAAAGCTATATCATCTACCAGACTACGGATTTTGGATACACGTATTCCCTTATCCGGAACTATTTCGTAAAGTGTTACCGTTGGGCCTACGGTTGCTTCTATACTTACTATAGGAATATCAAAATCAAGGAGTGTACGTTTAATAAGCTCTTTGTTCTCATATTGCTCATCTGCATCAACACTTATTTGACCTTTTGAAGGAGCCAATATTTCAAATGGGGGGAATTTATAAGGGAAATGACCGGGATTTTCAGTATTTATACCTACTGATTTTCCATTCACTTGGGAAATGTTGTTGACATTAACCACCATTTCCAATTCTTTTTCACTGGTTTCCTCTTTGATATCCGATTGGATTTCTTCAGTTTTATCTTCACCTTCTGCTTTTCTTTCTACACTTTCAGAAGATATTACATTTTCTCCATTTATTTTTGAAGAATCTATATCATTCTTAGGTTGGAATTTTTTTAAATATTCCTCGTGAGTTTCATTATTTTCTGAAACAGTTGGTTTTTCTATGTTTTTATCCTGAAGGGAGTCTCTTGCTATTGAATTGTAAATATTGTTCTTATCCTCTTCTAAATTATAAGTATACTCACTGTCATCGAAATCCGGAAGTTGGGAATATAATCCTGCCTCATCATCAAAACTCACCTCCAAAGGTTTATCAGTTTTTGATTCTTCATCAGTTTCGGATGACAATTCCTGATGACCCTCTATTTGGTCTTCAGCTTTACGCATAGCATCAATCTCCCGCTCTCGTGCTTTGATTGCTTCAATATGTTCACGTCTTATACGCCGCTTTTCTTTGTATTTATCCTTTTGTTTCAACAGCCATTTCACCACATCCCTCATGCATATTCCCACGAAACAGCACACCATGAAAATACAAAGTATAACCGCACCGGACCAACCAAGGAAATGAATGATAAATTCATTTACATAACGACCGTGGTAACCACCCCAGTTTACGGAGGTCTGAACTCCTATGGTAACCAATCCAACTATTAAGGAAAGAGTGATGAGACCTACCAGACATTTAATTGTAAAATTAACGGGTTTAAATTTGGGCATACCTGCAATCAGACGCAATCCAACGGCAAACAACCAAATTATAATTACAAAAGAACCGATGCCGAAAAACTCATTAATCAAGAACTCAGAAAGACGAGCTCCTCCCTCACCGGCCATATTGGATATTTCACCTGCAAACCCTATAGGGGTGTTATTAATTTCCGATTGATCTTTTACACATGTTACGAAATATGAAATAAAAGCAATTCCCAGATAAACGGCAAAGAAAGCCATAAAAAGGCCTATCATCCACCTCAAGGTCCGGCTCTGAAAAAAATTAGATACAGAGGTAAAGAAGCCTGCGGAGGTTTCTTTTTTATCTGTTTTCTTAGTTTTTGCAGTTTCTCTTTTTTTTCTGTGGTTTTTTTCTTTCAATGTGGGAGCTACTGTGTTTCCCTTTTGTATTTCATCAAAAGACGGCAACCCTTCAACATGCTGATAATCCGTATCTTCCGGAATTGCTGGATTAAATGTATCGTATCTTCTCATTGACCTTTTTTACCTAATGCAAATTTACAACAATTTTCTTGATTTAGACACAGACAAAATCCAATTGTAGATAAATATTTCTTTTTAAAAATTATCATAAACCAAAGTTACCTTTTAAGTGTTTTGATATCAAAAACAATTTGTTATGAAAAGGCAGAATTTTAACCATATCAAAAAAACCGCTGTCGCGATGATGGCTTGTATTGTTTTTGGTATCGGAAGTTTGATTGCTCAACCTACTCCACCACCACCGGCTCCCGGAACTCCACCCCCGGCTAACGGATTTACCCCTCCTCCTCCACCACTCGCCACTCCGGGACCTGCCCAAACTCCTCCTCCACCCGGATGGGGTTCTCCAGGGTGTTTAACTTACCCTCCGGCCGGTGATTGGATGAATCAAGGGAATCTTAATGTTATGGCTACAGGATATGATTCAGAATCAGTGCTCGTACAGATTCCATTGTATGTTTCCTATTCTTTTAATGGAGTGCAATATGATGTAACAGTGCTGAATTCTTGGAATCCTTACTCTCAAATGTGGAACATGGGAGTGGATACCCCTGCCTATAATACGAATTATTATTTTAACGGATTTACCTATAATTATTATGTGGTGCTTCCGAGCGGAACATATTATTTCAACCTGTAATAAAGAGAAATCAATCTACGCGAGTTGATTGATTACATTGACAGCGCTTACTGCGAAGACTCCGGCCGTTTCTGTCCGGAGTCTTTTGTTACCAAAAGTAACAGGCATAAAACCATTTTTTACGGCAGTTTCCACTTCTTCAGGTGTGAAATCTCCTTCAGGTCCTATCATAATAACAACTTCTCCACCCGGTTTACATTCCTTTACCAATTCTTTTCTAGGGAAAGATTCAGAACAGTATCCGAAAAATTTCTGACTGCCGGGTGATGAGTTTTTTACAAAATCATTAAAGTCGGTTATTTCTGTCAATTCCGGCATGAATGAAGAAAGACTTTGTTTCATAGCAGAAACCATGACTTTCAACAAACGATCGGAGCGTTGTGACTTACGTTCGCTTCTTTTGCATTTCAACAAGACAATTTTGTCTACTCCAATCTCTACTGCTTTTTCTACCATCCACTCCATTCGATCAGAGTTTTTTGTGGGAGCAACAGCTAAAGTGAGCTGAAAGTCTCTTTCATATTGTAGGTCTTCTGACTTTAAAATTATTATTTGTGTGTGTGAAGGATGAGCATCCGTTATTTCACATAAAAACCTATGGCCTTTCCCATCAGTAACAACTATTTCATCGCCTTCCTTGTGTCGAAGAACACGGCAACAATGAGCTGATTCTCCTTCAGGCAAAGTCAGCGTTTCTTCTATATCAGGTGAATAAAACTGAATCATTCGTCAACTACTAAACCACCCGGATCACTACTGTCGTAAATTTCCTGTTTTGTGGGTGTGGCTTTTTTCTTGTTATTATCTTTAAAAATCAACCAAAAAGCAATGGCCACAACTAATGCAAATCCTGCAAAACAATACCAGGAAATCTTCCAACCCTCCACTTGAGCAATCGGGTTTTCATTACTATAAACAAAATGGTTGACCACCGCTCCGGCACAAAGAGTACCGGCAGTAGCCCCAAGTCCGTTAGTCATTAGCATAAAAAGACCCTGAGCACTACTTCTCATAGAAGGATCAGTCTGTGCATCTACATATAATGAACCGGAAACATTGAAAAAATCAAAGGCAATTCCATACACTATCATGGAGGCAACAAATAAAGCAACTCCTCCCTCAGGATTACCAAGTCCGAAAAATCCGAACCGGAAAACCCAGGCAAACATCGACATCAACATCACTGCCTTTATTCCAAATCTCTTAAGACAAAACGGTATTAACAAGATACAAAGGGTCTCACTCATTTGGCTCAATGAAATCAATGCCGTGGCATTTTTAGCAACCCAGGAATCGGCATATTCAACTACATTTTGGAAGGAAGATATGAATGGAGTTCCATAGCTATTTGTGATCTGTAATGACACTCCCAAAAGGAAACTGAAGATGAAGAATATTGCCATTTGTCGGTCTTTAAACAGAGAAAATGCCTTTATACCCAAAGCTTCCACAAGCCCTCCTGACGTTTTTTGTTTATTAACAGGGCATTTTGGCATTGACAGTGCATATACCACCATTACAATATTGAAGGCTGCTGATAAAAATAATTGATAGCAGGTGAATTGCATGCTCACTCCTTCAATGTGAATAAAATTCACCATTAATTCGGCGACTATAAATCCTATAGTTCCCAACACTCGTATTGGAGGAAAAGCCTTAATCGTATCAAGCCCGGCTTGATTTAATGCCGAATATGCCACCGAATTTGAAAGCCCTATTGTTGGCATAAAAAAAGCAACCGATACCGTATATAAAACGAAGAGTGGTCCAAACTCAACATTAGAGGAATTAGCCAGACAATACCATCCTGCTGCACCCATGGAAAGTGCGGCAATAAGATGACACAGACTCAACATCCTTTGGGCTTGAATCCACTTATCGGCTATAATACCTACCAAAGCAGGCATAAGAATTGAAACAATGCCCTGTACGGTGTAGAACCAATAGATTTCTTTTGCAAGACCTACGTTTGATAGAAAATTACCTAATGAAATAAGATAACTTCCCCAAACCGCGAACTCCAAAAAGTTCATTACGGCAAGCCTTGTTTTTATCATTTTGACCATCCTATTGACTATTAATTTTTTCTATTTCTTCTTAATTAACCTTCAAAATATTGACTTCTATGTGCCTATGCCATTATCTCAAAAGATGAGGACTCTTTAAAAATATACCGCGCTGATTCACTATAATTCTGTTATGCGCCAATTCGTTAGATTTCCAATCTTCAAATTCTTTTACGCTTACTCCACAGAATTTGGCAAGCTCAGCGTCGTCTCCTGCCACCATCACAGTTTCTGCAACACTTGAAGAAAAGGAAAAGGCTAAGGTTTGCAAACTATTTGCTATACCGGGACCCTCTATATCTTGCATAATAAGCTTGGTTTTCTGGGCAGCTGCGGAAAGATAATTCACAAAATTTAGAATATAAATCTTATCGCTCAAAAGAATATTCATGTAATCCTTCTTAAGGATCCTCATAACACTGACCTTGCCAAGAGCAATGATATCAGCATTATAATCAGTCACAAGTCCAAATAAATTAAGAGCTCCGATTACTGCGCCATTACCTAAAATTTCATCTATACAAATCTTGAAATTCTCAAGATGAAATGTTTGACGGACCCTTCCACTCAAAATAAAATCCAAAGCTTCAACCTTATCGTCTACTCTTGCAATTGTCACACCATCCTCATATTTCAAGAATTCAACACTCGTTTTCTCAAGCAGCTGTGAAAGATGTTCTTCACTTATGCCTTTAAAAAGAGGTAATTCCATTATGGTTTCAAACATTGTTGACATACAAATAAATGAGGAATTTTTTGTGTTTGAGTGATAAAGAAATATGTGCCGTTAAAAATAAAGGAAGCCCGTCTTGATTGGGCCTCCTGATTGTAGCGGGATCGAGAATTGAACTCGAGACCTCCGGGTTATGAATCCGACGCTCTAACCAACTGAGCTATCCCGCCCTTATTATTTCGCTTTAGCGAGTGCAAATTTACTAATTATTTTGATAAGGGCAAACCTTTTTATAAATTTTGACTAATTTTGCATACACAAAAATGAATTTTTGCTCCAAAACACATAATTATTCAAAGTACAAAGGTAAGATTTCAATTTTGCCCTTCTTGTTGTTGTGCATTTGTTTATCTTCATGCTTCACCGGCATCGAAAGCACCAAAAAGATTAGCTTGAGTCGTGAAGATAAAAAAAATCTGACTCCAACTAAAGAGGAAAATTTCATGAAACAGGTGGAAGCAACTCCTTTGAAGTATTGGGAACAAGGAAAAAGGTTTATTGTTAGCGACAATAAGGCTTTATTAGTGATAGTACCGCAATCGGGACTTTTACCTGTTGCTCCGGATTCTGTGAAAGGAGAAATCTTTAATTTCGTTGGATTAGAGTCTAAAATCAACGCAGCAGGAAAAATCACGGTTTCAGTGTTATTCACCGACGGCATTTATTCCTATTCTTATGATTCAGGAAAAGAATTCGACTATGCCATGGATAATCTAATGAGTGATCAGGTGCCAATGTTAATTGATGAAGATATGGTGACTCAGGCTCGGCACCTCCTGACAAGTCAAAAATTCTGGAGCCGTTCTAATCTCTGGTATGATGCTCAAGGGAATAGAATTGACGGACTGAAATATGTGGAAGTCACCATTGTTGATGTTCAACCCGGCGACATGGTCTTCCCCCTTCGGGTTGAATTAAAGACTGATGACAATGAAAGCGCCTTCGTATTAATGAATTTCGGTAATAGTGGCACAGAAAGCCGGTCATTTCATAATTTATTCTCTCTGACGGATATACGTAAACATTACCCCAATATTGAACCGGAGACGTGGAAATATATCAGCCGAGGGAAGGTAAAGGAGGGAATGACAAAAGATGAAGTAAAACTTGCTCTTGGCAACCCTACTGATCTTAATTCCGGACATGACTATTCGCAAACACTTGACATATGGAGCTATGAAAATGGTCGCGTTCTTTGGTTTGAAGACGGCAGACTCGTTAAAATTCGTCAATAAATTCCATGAAGTTTTTCCACGATTGTTTTCAAACCATAATGTCTCGAATTAAAAAATAAACCAAATTCTCCGCCATCTATAAACCATGAACATACAATTCGAACATAACAAAGATCTCACAAACTTAACTACATTTAAAATAGGCGCCTCCGCTAAATTATACGCAGAATATAAAAACGTGGAGGAATTACGCGCTATCTCTTTTTCAGAAGAATTTTTGGATAATGAGGTTTTCTATCTTGGAGGAGGTTCAAACGTTCTTTTCAATGGTGATTTTAATGGCCTGGTTTTAAAATCCCGGATTAATGGCATAAAAAAATATCAAAAAAACAAAGAAACAGTTTTCGCTATTGCGGGGGCTTCGGAGAATTGGAGTGATTTTGTGAAATGGACCATTGACGAAGGACTTGCCGGTCTTGAAAATCTTTCAGGTATACCGGGCACTGTGGGAGCCTCTCCTGTTCAAAATATCGGTGCCTATGGTGTGGAAGTGGGTTCATTGATTCACAAAGTGGAATGTTTCGACATAATAACCAAAGAAACAGTTACATTTTCTGCTGAAGAGTGTAAATTCGGATATCGAGACAGCCTTTTTAAAAATGAGGGTAAAGGAAGATATATAGTCCTACGTGTAAGTTACAAACTTAAGAATTCAATTATAGCCCAAAATCTCGAATATGGTCCACTTAAATCTCTTCAAGAAAAATTAGGAAGGATTCCTTCAATATCTGACGTAGCCGAAGAGGTGTTGAAGACACGAGATTCTAAACTTCCAAAACCTGATGAAATAGGGAACGCCGGGAGTTTTTTCAAGAACCCAATTGTCAGAATTTATTTCTATAAGGAAGTGATGTCAGCCCTATATCCTGAGATTCCTTATTATAAAACTGAAGATCCCCTTTATATAAAGATTTCGGCTGGGTGGTTGATAGAAAATGCAGGTTTGAAGGGCTTCTGCATAGGTGGTGCTGAGGTTTATCCGAAACAATGTCTGGTTATCGCCAACAAAGGAAATGCCACAGCACAAGATGTAATTGAAGTGGCTGAACATGTCAAAAGAAAAGTTCTTGAAAAGTTCGGCATTACATTACAACCGGAAGTGAATATCGTTGACACTGATATTAAGGTCACAATTCTTGGTTCCGGCACCTCGAAAGGTATTCCTGAAGTTGGATGCTTTTGTCCGGTATGCCGATCCGACTCTCAAAAAGACAAGCGTACAAGATGCTCGGCACTGGTGGAAACTAAGGGTGTGAAACTACTCATTGATGTGTCACCTGACTTTCGACAACAGGCCCTTGCAACTGAAATTACATATCTTGATGCAGCTTTGATAACCCATAGTCATTACGACCATGTGGGCGGTTTCGACGATCTTCGCCCTTTCTGCATCGGCACTAAATTCCCGGTTTATTTACGAAAAGATGTTAATGAAGATTTGCATCGGCGTCTTGACTATTGCTTCAAAGATACCCTTTATCCCGGAGTACCATCATTTGAAGTTCATGAAATCGATGAAGCCCCTTTTATTATAAAGGGTGTTAAAATTATTCCCATAACGGTTCTTCACGGGAAACTTCCTATTGTGGGGTATCGAATCGGTGATTTCGCATACGTCACTGATGCTAAGACAATTCCTGAAACGGAAATGGAAAAACTCCAAAATCTTGATGTCCTTATACTAAACGGTCTTCGTTTCAAAGATCATTTTGCACATTTCACAGTGGAAGAGGCACTTAAAACTATTAATGAACTGAAACCCAATCGAGCTTATTTGACTCATTTTTGCCATGAAATAGGAAAACATGAAGATTTTCAATCCTCCCTGCCTCCAAATGTTTTCGCTTGTTATGACGGTCTCATAATTCATACTCATTGATTTATTTTGTAACTTTGTGGTATGGAAACCAATCCCCTACTTTCTAAACTCGATGGCTTCGACTCACGTTTTGAGGAAGTCTCCACTCTGATAACTGATCCTGATGTAATCGCTGATCGTCAAAGGTATGTGAAACTCACTAAGGAATATCGTTGGCTTCGCAAACTTTTGGATGCCGCCAACGATTACCGTGATCTTCTGAATGAAACGGAAGAGGCTAAGAATATTCTTGCTGAAGATGAGGATGAAGAGATGCGAGTAATGGCCCGTGACATTATAAATAATTCCCAGACTAAAATTCCGGAAATGGAAGAAAATATTAAATTTCTTCTTATTCCTGCTGATCCCGAGGATGCAAAAAATGCTGTCGTTGAAATTCGGGGTGGAACAGGAGGCGATGAAGCGGCTCTTTTTGCAGGTGACCTTTTCAGAATGTACCAGAAATTTGCCGAACAGAAAGGCTGGAAACTGGAAGTAACCAACTATAATGAAGGCACTGCAGGAGGTTATAAGGAAATTTGCTTTAATCTCTCTGGAGAAGATGTCTACGGAGTAATGAAATATGAAAGCGGGGTGCATCGTGTACAAAGAGTTCCCGCAACTGAAACACAGGGTCGTGTTCATACTTCTGCGGCTACGGTTGCTGTCTTACCCGAAGCTGAAGAATTCGATGTTGAAATAAATGAAGGTGCAATCAAATGGGATACTTTCAGAAGCGGTGGTGCCGGAGGACAAAATGTAAATAAGGTTGAATCCGGAGTTCGATTGCGTTATATGTGGAAAAATCCTATAACCGGGGAAGAAGATGAAATCCTTATTGAATGTACAGAAACCAGAGACCAACCTAAAAATAAGGAAAGGGCACTCTCTCGGCTCCGTACCTACATATACAGTCGAGAACGACAGAAATACCTCGACGATATTGCAAGCAGAAGAAAAACCTTGGTTTCTACCGGAGATCGTTCTGCAAAAATCCGAACTTATAATTTTCCGCAGGGAAGAATGACAGATCATAGAATCAATTACACAATCTACAATCTTTCGAATTTTCTTGATGGAAACATTCAGGAATGTATTGATCGGCTATCAGTAGCCGAAAATGCAGAAAAACTAAAAGAAGCAACACTTTAACTTTTAGTTTTAAACATTATTCATTAACTTTGCACCGCTTTTCGGGTCGAACCGAAAAAATAAATATAAAAACACGTAAAAGTTTATGGCAACAAGAATCAGATTACAGCGTCACGGCCGCAAAGGCTACGCTTTCTATCCAATTGTTATCGCCGATAGCAGGGCACCACGTGATGGTAAATTTATTGAAAGGATAGGTTCTTATAATCCGAACACTAATCCTGCTACAGTAAATTTAGACTTTGATCGTGCTCTCTATTGGATTGAAGTGGGTGCTCTTCCCACCGACACAGTTCGTTCAATCCTCAGCCATGAGGGAGTTATGCTAATGAAGCACCTTCGTGGCGGCGTAAGGAAAGGTGCTTTCTCAGAAGAAGAGGCTAAACGTCGTTTCGATGCTTGGAAGGCAGCTAAAGACAAACAAGCAAACGCTCTCAAAGCTAAGAACGAAGCTAAGAAAGCTGAAGAAGAAAAAGCACGTTTCGATGCAGAAGTTGAAAAGAATCGCCTGAAAGGTGAATCTGTAGCTAAAAAGAAAGCTGAAAAATTAGCTGCTGAAGAAGCTGCCGCAAAGGCCGACCTCCAGGAAGAAGTAGCTGAAACTGAAGCTCAAGAAGGAGCTGAAGCTTAATTCTTATCGAAACCGGATTTAGGATTTAGGGAATAGAGTCCCTTAATTCAGCTTGTCAAATAGAAATTTTTTATCTAAATTTGCATTGACTTCGGTCTCTCCGAAGTCTTTCCCGGCCGATTAGTGTAGCGGTTAGCACGCCACCCTCTCACGGTGGAGACTCGGGTTCGAGTCCCGGATCGGCTACTTTAACCCTACAAAGGTATGAATGAACTCCTTTTTTCAAGGAGTTCTTCTTTTTATGGGGTTGCGATAAACATTTTTTAACCCCCTAATGTTATAATATCAAACAAAATGAAAAACATTGTTTAACAAACAAAAAAAATAAGAATTATGAAAACGCTGTCAATTATTTGTTACATTATCGGTGCTATTCTCTTAATAGTCTCTTGTTTCATGAATAGCGAAGCAGCAACATGGTGGATTGGTGGAATCGCTGTTATCTTCCTTATCGGAGGTTGTGTATTCCAATATACTTCCAAGACAAACCGTCAGTTACCGCGTGATAACGACAATTTTAATTAAAACTTATTATAACAATATTCCAATAACTCGGAAGCCTGCGATAATGTCGCGGGCTTTCCTATATCCAGCAGTTTCAGATCCTTCTGTTCCAATCCCTTTAAACCCACTTTCCTTGAAGAATTCAGAAAATAATCCATCACCGAATATTTAACATCTCCCATTAATTTTCTCATTTCATCGATATTCTCATAAGTTAAGGCATAAATTCCGCTGAAAGCAAATTCCTTTAAACTACTATCTAATTCTCGTTCAATTCCCTCAGGTCTATAATTTTCATTCTTCAAATCATGCCAACCTCTCAAATTCATTTCTTGGTCACAGATCAATTTCCTGCTTGAGTTACGGTCATTCACCAATAAGACACCCTTAGAATTACTCTTTGATTCATTGATAACTTTCCCTACATCGGCGTTACTCAATATATCAACATTATGAAACAATACAGGGATCCTGTCGTCTTTAAAAAGAATAGGCATCGCTTTAACTATGCCTCCCCCCGTATCTAAAAGTTGATTGCTTTCGTCACTGATAAGTATATTTACACCAAATTTTTTTTCTTTCAAGAATTCTATAATCATTTGAGAAAAATGATGTACATTCACCACAATTTCATTGAAACCTTGATTTTTTAATGTTAATATCACCCTTTCAAGCATTGGAACTCCATTAACTTCCACTAACGCTTTAGGAATTGTATCGGTCAAAGGTTTTAATCGTGTCCCCAATCCCGCAGCCAAAATCATCGCTTTCATAAATTTATTATAGCTAATAAAGTTATTTTAATGGTAATTCAACAATTATTGATCTTGGTAAAAATTCCCTGTTCCCTGTGAAATACTTTAACCTTTATTTTAGGATACATTTTGGAAATCTTTTCTGCAAATTTTTCAGCACAATAAACTGATCTATGTTGACCTCCTGTACATCCAAATCCGACGTGCAGTGATGTGAATCCTCTCTTTAAATACCTCTCGATTGAACCTTTAACTATATTTATAGCATTATTGACAAATTCTCCTGACTCATTAGTCCTTTCTAAAAATTCTATAACATCTTGATCTCTCCCGGTCTTGGTTCTATATTCCTCATATCTACCGGGATTATGTATGGCACGACAATCAAACATGAAACCACCCCCATTACCACTTAAATCTTCGGGATAACCTTTCTTATAAGAAAAACTAAAGACACTAAGAGTTAAACCATCTTCAAATTTTTCCTCAACAGTTTGGTTTTCTTTCTCTAAAACTTCTGCAATTCTTTCGATTTCAGGATAATCGTGGAGATACCCATTTTTTCTTAAGTAATTTAGATTACCAAGCGCATAAGGGATACTTTCCAAGAAATGAGATTTTCTCTCGATCAGTCCTCTGAAACCATAAGCACCCAAAACTTGAAGAGTTCTAAAAATTAGCATTCTTTTAAACTGCTGTCTCAAGGAATTTAAATCTTCATCAATAACCTTGCATAACTCCTGAAGGTAATAATCCTCTAAGTATGCCCTCTCTTCTAAAGTAAAGGGAGCCTTAGCCTGCCATATGAAAGAAACTGCATCATATACTATAGGGCCTTTCCGTGCTCCCTGAAAATCAATAAACCAAAGTTTATCTTCATTCCACATTATGTTTCGGCTCTGAAAATCCCTATACATGAACCCCAAAGTTGGGCAACCAGTGAAATCCTTCACAAGTTTATCAAAGTCGTCTTCAAGTTTATCTTCATTAAAAATAATTCCTGAAGGTTTCAAATAATCGTATTTAAAATAATTGAGGTCCCACCTAATTAATCTTGGGGAGAACGGACCATATCCAACCCTTGTAATCCATTCCTTTTCAGGAAGGGTCTGTATCTCAATCAAAGATTTCAATGCCATTTTTCCCCATTTAATCCTTTGGGGACCTTGACTTTCCAATAGACTAAAAAGTGTTGTATCCCCTAAATCTTGAATCAAATAAGTCTTTTTATCTTTTGAAATGGCAATTATATGAGGAACTTTTATTCCATTATCTTCTAATGTCTCGTCAAGGCGAAAAAATATTTCATTCTCACGTACATCCTCACTTATCACACCAACCATGCTAAATTGATCATGTGTGAGCCGGTAGTATAATCTTGGAGAACCACCAACTGTGATTTTTTTAATCAAAGGATCTATACCGAAAACATTTACAAAGAGTTCTCTTAAGTCAGACAATAATATATCTTCCTTCATTTCCACAATTATTTATGCAAATTTACTCAAATTTGTCCTCTTATAGATATATGTTTGAAAAACCGTCTTTTTTTATTAAATTTGCAAGGTATCCATGGCAAAGAATCTTCCTGAGTATTATCCTCGGGAGACGCCCGGAATTATTATAAAAGACAATACTAAAAATCAAACCATTCAATAAACTAAACCATGGCAAAAATAGATGATTACAATTTCGCCGGTAAAAAGGCCATCGTAAGAGTTGACTTCAATGTGCCTTTGGATGAAAACGGCAAAGTAACTGACGATACACGTATCCGAGGAGCTCTTCCTACGCTCAAGAAAATCCTCGCTGATGGAGGAAGCCTAATCCTTATGTCGCACATGGGAAAACCCAAAGGAAAGGTAAATGAAAAATATAGTCTCAAACAAATACGTGAGGATGTGGCAAAAGCTCTTGGTACGGATGTGAAATTCGTTCATGATTGCCAAAAAGCTGATGAGGCTGTGGCAGACTTAAAGCCGGGAGAAGTGCTCCTTCTTGAAAACCTTCGTTTCTATCCTGAAGAAGAAGGCAAACCTGTAGGTATCGACAAAGAAGATCCGGGCTACAAGGCAGCTAAAGAAGAAATGAAGAAGAGCCAAAAAGAATTTGCAAAACATCTTGCAAGTTATGCCGATGCTTATGTAAATGATGCATTCGGCACTGCTCACCGTGCTCATGCTTCTACTGCCGTTATAGCAGATTATTTCAATGCCGACGACAAGATGCTTGGATATCTCATGGAAAAAGAAGTTAAGGCAGTAGACAACATTCTCAAAGATATCAAACGTCCATTTACAGCCATAATGGGCGGTTCCAAGGTTTCAACTAAGATCGGTATCATAGAAAACCTAATGGACAAAGTTGATAATCTTATACTTTGCGGTGGTATGACTTACACTTTTGCCAAGGCTCAGGGTGGTAAGATAGGAGATTCAATAGTAGAGAACGATAAACTCGACCTCGCTTTAGAGATACTTAAGAAAGCAAAAGAAAAAGGCGTTAACCTTGTACTCGGCACAGATTGTATAGCTGCCAATGCATTCGATAACGATGCCCAGACAATAGTATGTCCTAGTAACGATATTCCAGACGGCTGGCAAGGTCTTGATGCCGGTCCAAACACACAAAAGGCTTTCGCTGAAGTGATCCGTCCATCCAAAACTATTCTCTGGAATGGTCCTGCAGGTGTTTTCGAATTCGAAAACTTCACCAAAGGTTCCAGAGCTATCGCTGAAGCGATTGTAGAAGCAACCGACAATGGAGCATTCTCTCTTGTAGGTGGTGGTGACTCAGTAGCATGTGTGAATAAGTTCGGGCTGGCTGACAGCGTTTCTTACGTTTCTACAGGTGGTGGAGCTCTCTTGGAAGCTATAGAAGGAAAAACATTACCGGGTGTTGCAGCTGTTAAATAAACTTAAATAACGATTTTCAAAGGTGAGGGATGCACTTTCATAGTGCACCCCCTCGTTCCTTTGTCATATCCTGATTTTTATTTTTTTATTTTAAAAGGTTGTTTTTTTCAAATTATATTGTAATTTTGCAAACTAATGGGGATAAAAGAGATAAACGATATTTCTCTTCATGCCCATGAAAGACTCCAATTCATGGAAATTTTACTGAATTGAAACAAAATACAAAATAATAAATAATCAAATTTCAAACAAAATTAACATTATGGCATCTCAAAATCCTACTGTTGCTGCCGCTCCCGTAGCAACTCCTAAGAAGAAAAAGGATGAAAAAATCAGCAATGTGCGTGGTATTCGTAACGCATTTTTCGTAATCATCGCTTGCGCTATTGCAGCAGTTTGTATCTTCCTCTTCGCAATGGGCGCACCTGGCAACTTCGAAGGCAATGACCCTGCAGGACACCCCCTTAACCTTGCCGGTACAGTTTACAAAGGTGGTTTCATCGTTCCTATCCTTATGACTCTATTCCTTACTGTAATAGTGCTTTCTATCGAACGTTGGATTGCTATCAGTTCAGCTTCTGGCAAAGGCAATACTACAAAATTCGTGAGCGATGTAAAGGCTGACCTTGCTATGAATAACATCGACGCTGCTATGCAACGTTGCCGCGACCAAAAAGGTTCTGTAGCTGCCGTTATTTACAGCACTCTCGTTAAGTATAAAGAAATGGATGCTAACACCGTGCTCAGTAAAGAACAAAAACTCACTACCCTCCGTAATGAAGTTGAAGAAGCTACTGCTCTTGAAATGCCGGCTCTTTCTCAAAACCTTCCAATCGTTGCTACTCTTACAACACTTGGTACTCTCGTCGGACTTCTCGGAACCGTTATGGGTATGATCAAATCATTCCAGGCACTTGCTACTTCAGGTTCTCCTGACTCAACAGAACTTTCAACCGGTATCTCTGAAGCGCTTGTAAATACCGCTTTCGGTATCGCAACCGGTGCTTTCGCAGTTATATCATACAACTTCTTCACTAATAAGATTGATAACCTTACTTACGCTATCGACGAAATCGGTTTCTCTATCGTAGCAACTTTTGCAGCTACTCACAATTAATCCCGCTCTTTTGAGATAGTTTTAATTTTAACCGATTAGTTTTTTAGCTTAATATGGGAAGAGTAAAAATAGCAAAGAAAAGTACATTCATCGACATGACAGCGATGAGTGACGTGACCGTGCTTTTGCTTACCTTCTTCATGTTGACTTCGACCTTCCTACAGAAGGAACCTACCACAGTGTTGACTCCACCGTCGGTATCTACTGAAAAGGTGCAGGAAACTAACTTCGTGCAGGTTCTTGTGAGCCCGGAAGGAAAGATCTGGCTAACTATGAACAACGACACTTCAGCCGTTTGGAGTAACGAAAATATGAGAATGGCTGTGCTCGACAAAGTTGCGGAGATCTATAACGAAACACATAAGAATAATCCTGTAAGTTTCACAAACGAGCAGAAGCACACTTTCGCAAAATTAGGAGCCTTCGGTGTTCCATTGAACCAAATGGGTGAGTTCCTCGACCTGGCATATCAGCCGGAAGGACAAACCAAGATGGATAAATGGCTGGAAGGCGAAGATGGAGATCCTAAACACATCACAGGTATTCCAATTCAATGGAACACTAATGCTGACCAACCAACTGAGTTCCAGATGTGGATAAAAGCTATGCGTCAAACAGAAAATGATAATTTGGCTCAAGCTATCAAAGATGGCACCGGTATTGCCATCAAAGCTGACCAAAACACCTCATTTGATATTGTGCATATGGTGATGGACAACCTCCAATCTATCAAACAGAATAAGTTTACGTTTTTGACAGCGCTTAAAGCAGGAGAATAAGTTATGGCAGAAGTTCAAGAAAAATCAGGCAACGACGGTAAAAAAGGTGGCCAGAAAAAAATGCACATCCGCGTGGACTTCACGCCGATGGTAGACATGAACATGTTGCTTATAACATTCTTCATGCTTTGTACAACAATGATCAAGTCGCAAACTCTTACTATAGCACTTCCATCTAATGAAAAGGTGGAGAATACTGAAAACATGTCTCAAGCTTCAGCCGATGATGCAGTCACTATCATTGTAGATGCAAAACGCAAACCCGGCACTAACCTTGTAGACACAGTTAATGGAGCTGTAGTTAATGAAGTTTACTATTATTTTGGCAAGCCCGGTGGAGATGCAGGTATGTTTGGTGCAGGTGGTGAAATCATCTCAGCCAACAACAACCTCCAAAAATCAGAATTCCTGTCAGACGAAGTTAATAGTGTAGGTGATCACTCACCGCGTGGTATTCGTCAAATTATCCAGGAAAGAAATAAAGAGGTGCTTGCTGAAATTAAGAAAATTAAAGAGCAATACGCTAACGGTGGATTCGGTCCACTCGAGACTAAGGCTGAAAGAGAAGCTGCTCAAGAGAAATATGACGAAGCTGCTTCTGCTATCCGTAAGAACGAGAACTTGAAGAAACCGGTTATCATTTTGAAGTCTACTCCTCAGGCCACCTTTGGTAGCCTCGTAGAACTCCTTGACGAGATGCAGATCAATTCAATCTCAAAATATCAGATTGATAATATGACTCGTGTTGACTCAGTAATGTTATTGGATTATCAAAGCGCCCATCCAGGTAGCTGATGAATAGATTTATCAACCGTTTAATCAGAAAAGAAAATGGCTAAAAGAAATGTAGATCTAACATCACAAGAGTGGCGCGATCTTGTATTTGCCGATAAAAATAAAGATTTCGGTGCTTATGAACTTCGTAGACAAAGTGATAAGAGACATAATATGGCTGTCCTTTTCACTGTTGTGGGTCTTATCGTAGTCTTTATCCTTATATTGGCATATTCTAAGTATTCAGATTTCCGCGCCGAGCAAGAACAGCTTGCTCTCCAGGAACAAAGGGAAAAAATGGCTGCTGCTGAACTTCTACAACAAGAAGACGAGCCGGAACCTGAACCTGAAGAACCGGAAGAGCAAAAAGTGGAAATAGAAATCCCGGAGATTCCGGAAGAAGTTCTTGCTACTGTTCAGGTTACTCAAATTGCAATTGTTGACGCAGACAAGGTGCAGAATGAAGTAATGGATATGGAGGAACAAAAGGAAGATAACACTGCTCGTGGTGTTGTAAACCAAGAAGGTTCCGACGACGTCGATAAATTTGAGGCAGTTAAGGAACAGGTAATTGTGAAAGAACCTGAACCCGAGAAACCCAAAGAAGAAGAAATTTTCGTGGCGGTGGAACAGCCTGCTGAATTCCCCGGAGGACAGGCAGCTCTCATGAAATGGCTAAGCAACAATATCCGTTATCCGGAAGCTGCTCAACAGAATGATATTCAAGGTAGAGTAGTTGTTAAGTTTGTGGTTGAAAAAGACGGCTCTGTAGGCCATGCTGAAATTGCAAGAGGTGTTGACAAAGATCTCGACCGTGAAGCACTCAGAGTTGTTAATAAGATGCCAAAATGGCAACCGGGTAAAAACAATGGTGTAGCCGTACGCTCATACTTCAACCTTCCTGTTACCTTCAAACTCCAGAACCAATAAACCAAACGAGAAGAGCTATGGAAAATGACAATATGAATAATCTCCCTAAAGGTGGAAGACTCATTTTCGGAATATTCATGATTCTGGTGTATCTCGCTGTTGGACTCCTCTTCATTTTTGATGTGTTCAATATCGACAACATAGCAGTGAGTGCTTCTGTGGGAGGCGTGCTCTGCGCTTACGGCGTTTGGAGAGGCTATCGCCTTTGGAAAGGTTCAAACTGATTGTATAGAAATTACAATTAATATCCGAAAATGGCGACTCTGTATTATGAGTCGCCATTTTTTTCATTTAGAGAAAAGAAATTTCTTATTTAAATTTGTTTAAATATATATCCACTATGTTTTTTTGTAACTTTTTAATTTATTTACTATGAGAATAAAGACTCTACCCTTAGTTTTAGGCGCTGCCTTATTTACATCGGTAATTTCTTGCACACCTATTAAGAAAGGTGAGTATGCAAGTGGAAGTGCAACCATCTTCTGTGACGATGGTTTTAAAAATATCTTGGAAGAAGAAATAGAGGTGTTTGAATATACATATCCGCAAGCCAGTATCCTCCCTTTCTATGTCAGCGAACAAGAAGCAATAGATACTCTTATGGCCAATGAAACCACAGCGATTGTGACAACAAAAGAATTAACACAAGAACAGATTAAATACTTGAAATCAAAATATAAAAGGATCGTAAGGCAAGACCCAATTGCTGTGGATGCGGTGGCTCTTATCATCAATAAAGATAATCCCGTCGATGCCCTTTCAATCGAAGAAATAAGCCAGATATTAAATGGACAAATTACTAAATGGAGTCAATTGGCAGCTAATGATACTGCTAATATTAAGATTGTATTCGATAATGCAGGATCTTCCACTGTAAGTTATCTTCGTGAGAGATTTCTTCCCGAGGGCAAAACAATTTCCGAGGTAGCGAATGCCTATGCCCAACAAAATAATGCTCAGGTTTTCGACATTGTAAAAAATGATAAGGATGCTCTCGGTGTGATAAGTGTCAGCTGGCTGGGTGATGATTTAAGTGCAGCAAAAAAAGTACCGGTTGAAGTTCGTAACACACAATATCAGAATGAAAATGACACAGTGGCAACCAATCTCACCACAGAAGTTAAAATTTTAAAGATATCTAATCCAACTGAAGACAATGATTTTAGCGCGGTGGCATATGCCCCCTATCAAGCTTATATATACAGTGGGGATTATCCCTTAGTAAGAAAAGTATATTTTGTATCTACGGCGGCAGGCTCAACTGTGATGAATAGCTTCTATCAGTTTGTGAGAGGTTTTGTGGGACAAAAGATTATAAGCAAAACGGGAATTCTTCCCTATAAGATGAATCCCCGTGTGGTTCAAGTCATTTAAACTTATAATTCTATTTATTCGTCATAATATGCAATACCAATCGGTCGGTGGCCTGCATGGCTTCCCGGCCGATTGAGGTTAGATTATGGATAGATTTGTCGACATCGTCACAAATAATTCCTTCAGCCTCAGAAACACATTTGTTTTCCATTGCCAACATTGCTGACATCAATGCCGTGCCTACACCGGATGAGATTTTTAAAGAACATGATGGCTTGGCTCCGTCACAAATCATACCGGTGATATTAGCTATCATATTTTTAACAGCAGAACAAATTTCCTCATAGCCTCCACCCATTAGATATACAATGCCGCTTGAGGCTCCCGTAGAAGCCACTACACATCCGCAAAGCGCCGAAAGTCTGCCGAGACTTTGCTTTATATAAATACTCGTGAGATGGCTTAGAATTAATGCTCTTGCAAGTGTTTTATCATCAACTCCTATATCTTCGGCATAGCTCACCACAGGCATGGTGGCACATATACCTTGATTTCCACTTCCCGAATTAGACATCACTGCTATCTGCGCTCCCCCCATTCTTGCATCACAGGCAGCTGAAGTATAACTTATGATATGAGATAAAGGAGAGTCTCCAAAAAGTGCTTTACCCTTTGTGCGCATGGTCTGACCTAAGGAATGTCCATAATTATCATGAAGAGCCAATTCTGCTGCCGCCTTATTAAGCCTCTTGGCTTCCAAAATAAATTCTAATTCATCATCCGGTGCACTGGTGGCAAATTCATAAACAGTAGCGAGGTCTAACAATGGATCAGTTAGGTTTTGCTCTGAAGAGTTAGATTCTTTTTCTTTTGTAAAAAGAACTTCGCCATTATGTTCAAGATAAACAAAATTAGTATGACTATCTGATATAATTCCTTTTGCATGATTATCAGATGAACCTTCACATGTCACTGAAATATACAATATGGAAGGAGAATCTTTTTGATGTGAAATTTTTATTCTTCCCTCCTCAATATATTTCTTTCCTAACTCTACATTTCCTTCATTGACATCCTTAAGAACTTCCAAACCATATTCAGACTTACCTGTCAATGCGCCTAAAGCTATGGCTATCGGCAACCCTATCATTCCAGTGCCGGGAATTCCCACGCCCATTGCATTTTTAAGCATATTTCCACTTAAAGTTACCTCAATCTTTTGGGGAATCTCACCTAAAATTTCTTTTACCTTAGCTACACATAAAGCCACTGCTGCCGGTTCAGTACAACCCATAGCAGGCACCACTTCCCTTTTTATTAATTGTATTATCTCTTCTCTTTTTTGTTTTTCCATCGCTTTAGTATTAGATTTTAACCCTTCTTTATTAATGTTGTTCATTTCATATTCCCACTTAAGGTTTCATATATATTTTCAACCCAAGACTTTGTAACCAATTAGAAAGAAGTTACTAATTACAACCCCGGCAATACATCTCTTTGCATTCTTTCAATTTTTTTGTTGGTGAAGCACCTTCGGCACACAGCCATATATTTATCATTACCTCCTATCTCCACCTGTTCACCTTCTGTTATGATACGGCCTTTACTATCTATTCTTGCATTCACTATTGTTTTTCCACCACATGAACAAGTGGATTTTACTTCATCTATTGTGTCGGCTACTTCAAAAAGGCGTCTTGAACCTTCAAATAGATTGGTCTTGAAATCTGTCCTAAGGCCATAACACATCACATTACAACCAAATGTGTCGACAACTCGTGCTAATTGATCCACTTGGTCACTACTTAGAAACTGAGCTTCATCCACTAAAATCCATTCCGGAATAATAGATCCGGTGGCATGTAAATCTGATATTGATTCATAAAGATCTGTGTCGGGATAAATCCACTTACATTCACGTTCGATACCAATTCTACTTCTAATCACATTTTTATCTTCCCTGGTATCTATCACCGGCTTGTAACATTGATAGGCAATACCTCTCTCTTCAAAATTATACGCATTAGTAAGTAACAAGGCTGTCTTTGCAGATCCCATGGTGCCATATCGGAAATATAGTTTGCCGCGGTCTTTCATTTTCTTATAATTCTTAAATGTAAAATTACATTTTTCCTTTCAATATTTAAAAAAATTTAATAAATCATCAACCTTATCGAATCTTAAACGTTAAAATAATAAAGAGATGATTATTCACCCTTTAAATTTGAAAGTCATGAAGATATCAGATACAATATCAGTTAATCCGGGTAAAACAGCCCTTGGTCATGTTGACTCCTCTTCTTCAATATTGAGAAATCCTGTTCTCGGTGCTGAAACTTCACATCATTTTGACTTGGTGAAAGTTCTTTTCCCGGCTTCCAAATCTGGACTTTCTGAATTTAGAAAATATGATGTTCCTCTTCGAACAATCTTCGCTACCATTTTAATTGTGACAGGTATAACAATTCTTACAATCCAATCAGAAATTCATAGTATAGGTTTTGCAATCTGCACTCTATGCTTTGGCGCATTATTAGCAATTGGAATGTTTACACGTCCTTTAATGTTGGGAGCATCTCTATATTATTGTATCATTGGAGCTTTAACTCTAAGATCCGGAAACGTTGACATGACTATCTTTGCTCTTATGTTTGGTTGTCTTATTTTTGCTTTGGTTGGTGCGGGGAAATATTCTTGTGACACACTTATTCGCCAAGGTATTATAAGACATAAAAGAAACAATGAAAAGAAAAGAAAAGAAAATATGATGAGCTATAAAGTGTTTCACCATATTAATTAGTTTTTAATGATTTAGAATTAATATATAGCAAAACCTTTTAACCCTTACCACTATGACAAATTCCACCCAATCCGGTAAAAGCCATAAAAAATTATGGATAACAGTTGCAGTAGTGGCTGCTTGTGCAATTATAGGAATCATTATTTGGAAAATGATAGCTGTAAATCCACATGTTGTATAAACCATTTTATGTAAAAAATTTATAACAACACAACTCACAAGGCTATGGATCAATTCAGAGAAAGAAAATCACCCACACAAGTCTACAAATGGATGGGTTGGCTATATACAATAGTTGGTTGCTTTATAGTAGCGTTATTGGTTTTGATGTTTCTTGATATGTCAAACAAAGATAACCTTGACAGAGAAGCACCGGAAGCTGCCCCTTCAGTTCAAATCGCATCTCCGGCTATCGTCAACCAAAATTCTTATTAATCTTGTATATAAATACATAAAAAGCCCTTGAAAATATTTCCAAGGGCTTTTTTATGTGTCTTATAAGAATTATTTTTTGTCTTTATTTACTTCGATTCTTCAGCGTCAAGTAATGCTATCTTTTCTTTAATCTCGTCGGCCTCTGCTTTAAGTTTCTGGATTTTCTTTTCCATCTCTTTCACCATACTGTTACCGGCATTACTCTTGATATTAAAGAAACCGAGGTTGTTTTCAATTGTCTTCGCTTCAGAAAGACGGCTTTCGAGGGCTCTTACCAATTTTTCTCTTTCACGATTCATTCTCCCCTCTTCACCGGCAAATTTTTTCAGTTCATTTTCATATCTTCTCACTCTCTGACGTGTCTCCTTGATATCAAAAGCACTGAATAGGCGGTCAAGTTCAGCTCGGTAAGCTTGATTTATTTCATCTTTTTCCTTGAAGGGAACATGACCCACGTTTTGCCATTCATTCTGTAGTTCTCGGATAGAATCAATAACATCCTTACGATCTTCATCTTCCGAAATTCCTTTAAGCTTCGATATTATTTCTTGCTTTGCTTTCAGATTGTCGGCTTCCTCTGCTTTCTTCCCACTGAAAAGTTTTTTGCGATTACCATAAAATTCATCAAGCGCAGCACAGAAACGTTTCCAAACTTCGTCACCTTGTTTACGACGAACCACACCCACTTCTCTCCATTCCTTTTGAAGAGCCTGCATTTCGTCAAGGGCTCCCTTACGATCATAGTCTGCTGCAAGGGCCTCGGCCTTTTCACACAAAGCTTCTTTTTTAGCAAGATTGTCTCTGCTTTCTTCTTTAGCTTTCTTAAAATACTCTGCTTTTGCAGAGAAGAAATTATCACAGGCGCTGCGGAATCGTGCGAAAAGAGCGTTATTCACTTTTCTTGAGGCAAATCCTAAGCCCTTCCATTCATTTTGTATCTCAAGTATTTTCTTAGTGGCTTCATCCCATTCTGAATAAGACTTGAAGTTACTGAAATCAATGGCTTCCACCTTTTCACATAACTCAGTCTTTGCAGTCTCGTTGGCCTGTTCGTTTTCTTTTTTATTCTGGAAGAAATCCTGGTGACGTTTGTTAACTACTGTAGAGGCTTCCTTGAATTTATTCCACATTTCTTCTCTGACATCTCTTGCTACCGGACCTACTTCACGCCATTGGTCATGCAACGCCTGGAGAGTACGGAAGGCGTCAAGCACATCTGCAACATCAGCTAATGCTTCAGCCTTCTGAATGAGTTGACTTTTAATTTCGTAATTCTTTTTGAAATCAAGGTCTCTCAATTCTTTGTTCACCTTCAATCTATCGTAGAATTGTTCTACAGCCAATTGATAATTTTTCCAAAGTTCAGTTTCAGAGCCCTGAGGCACCTCTCCTGCTGCCTTGAATTCCTGTTGCAGCTGTTGGAAAGTTGGGAACTGTTGGTTGATGGTATCAATATCTTCAGAAATATTTTTGATTTTTTCTATGATTTGATATTTGTCTTCCAAATTTTTCTTTCTTATCTGTTCTCTCTCTTCAAGGAAGGCGTTTCTTTTTTCCTTAAATTCAGATAAAAGATTTTTAACTTCTTCTTCTGTGGCATCGGGTGTATATGAGAAAGTAGAAATATCATTACCGGCAGCCACATATTCTTCCTGTTCTTTCTCTCTTTCTTTATTGATGAGAGCATAGTAGGATTGCTTGATGGCAGTCACCTCCTTGTGATGATCTAATTGATTATTATTCACAATAGCTTTTAGCGCATCAAGTAGTTCCTCCTTTGTCATATGATGATAAGACTTATCGGCAACTTTCTCCTCTGTTTTTTCCTCACTATTCACTGCATCAGCCACTTCTGCAAGGTCGAGAGAAGGAGATGAATCTATCTCACAAGCTTCATCACATGCCTCTTTACTGGTTTCTACTGATTTCTCTGCTTGAGGAACTTCATTTTCTAAAGTTTCCTTTTTTTCAGGTTCCTCCGGATTCACCGGTTGCTTTTCATTATCAATCATTCTGACAGGATTTATTTGATTTGTATTATTTCTTCTCTTTATATCTTATCCTTTAAGATACAGCGGCTTTAATGGCTCCGTTATTATTTGTCACTAAGAACTTTTGCTGATAGAATTCTTATATCTTCTGTTGGGCGATCATGGGAGTCTGTTTCAACTTTTTGAATTTTTTCCACAACATCCATTCCTTCCACAACCTCTCCGAATACGGTGTAGGCACCATCGAGATGAGGAGCACCTCCCTTTGTGATATAATCTTCCTTAATATTTTCGGGAATTACTTGTTCTCCAACTTTTTCCTCTGTTTGTTTAATAAGCTCCTGACGATAGTTTTCTAAAGCTACCTCGTCACCGGCTTTTTGCAATGCCTCAATTGAATCTCTGTTTTGCATTACCAAACCACGGAATGTACTTTCCAATTCTTCCTGATGTTTTCTCATCATCATGCTATTGAACTGGGGTTCTGTCATTTTCCTTCCCGTTACAATATAAAATTGTGACCCCGAACTTCTTCTTTCCGGATTCACTTGATCACCTGTGCGAGCAGCTGCAAGAGCTCCATATTTGTTATAATGTTTGGGATAGTCAATCTCGGCTGCTATAGTATAGTCAGGACTTCCCGCGCCCAACATTTTACCGGGCTGTGCATCACGAGAATCCGGATCTCCGGTCTGAATCATAAATTGATCTATAACTCTATGGAACAGTAGACCATCATAATACCCATCTTTCACAAGTTTCAAAAAATTCTCCTTATGTAAGGGAGTGTCATTATATAATTTTACAGTAATGTCTCCCATCGTGGTCTTAAATTCCACAAGTACTCCTGATGTATCCTCGTTTGTCATATCACTATCGTTCACTGTTTGAGCGTTGACAAAGTTAGCAAAAATAGCCATAAAAACAATTAATACAGCCTTTAATTTTAAAAATTCGCCCATTTTTGTTATAATTCCTTAATTTAATGACAAAAATATATATTTTTTTCAATTCTAACCTAATTTTGCATTAAAATTAATAGTCTATTTAAGTCTGGTTCTATAAAATCAATAAGAATTTAGATTTTCTGATGTTGTCGCAATTACTCGTTTTACTTATTATACTTGCATATTTTGCTATACTGTTTCTAATTTCCCGTTTAACATCAAAGAGAGCAAACAATAGCACTTTCTTCGTAGGCAATCGTAAAATGCCCTGGTTGATCGTGGCCCTTGCAATGATTACAGCTCCTATTTCCGGTGTCACTTTTATTTCAGTTCCGGGAATGGTATTGAATAAAGGGTATAGTTATTTGCAAATGTGTCTGGGATTTATTGTGGGATATTTTATAATAGCATGGGTGCTTGTCCCTTTATACTATCGTCATAATATAGTTTCTATCTACAGTTTTCTGGAAACCCGATTCGGAAGAGAGACTTACAAAACAGGAGCCTGGTTTTTTCTAATGTCCAAAATTTTAGGTACAGCTGTGAAATTCCTTGTCGTTTGCTATGTCTTACAAATTTTGGTTTTTGAACCATTAGGCATCCCTTTTATTTTCAATGTATTGCTTACAATTTCATTAATTAGCCTTTACACTTTACAAGGAGGTGTGAAGACGGTGATTTGGGCAGACATCTTTAAAAGCTTATGCCTTGTTACATCTATAGCTCTTTGTATTTTCTTTATTTGCAATCATTTAGAATTTTCCGGTAAGGATTTCTATCATAATGTAATCACTCATAATTCTTCACGCATTTTTTTCTTCGACAATATTTCTGAGGTTTCCTATTTTTGGAAACAATTTATAGCAGGAATTTTTCTTGTGGTTGCTATGACCGGTCTCGATCAGGACATGATGCAGCATACACTTTCCTGCAAGAATTCTAATAGTTCTAAGAAGAATTTAATATTAAGTTCTGTCCTTCAATTTTTAGTGATAGCCTTATTCTTATCTTTAGGCACCCTTCTCCTAATTTATATGGAAACCTATTCCATTATACCCCCGGAAAAATCAGACGACTTATTTGCAACGATTGCATTCCATGAGACTATGCCTATTATTATAGGAATTCTTTTTATCATTGGGTTAGTTTCAGCTTCTTATTCCTCCGTTGGTTCAGCCTTAACATCTCTTACTACCTCATACACCGTAGATATTCTTGACGCAACAAAGAAATATGACGACATGGAATTAGGTAAAGTCAGAAAATCTGTGCATATTGGTCTTGCCATTGTTTTGATAATTGTGATAATTGCTTTCTATTATTTAAACAATCAAGATGCAATCAGTGCTGTCTTTACTTTGGCCAGTTATACATACGGTCCGATCCTGGGTCTTTTCATATTTGGAATTTTTTCTAAAAAACAAGTTAATTCCAGATATGCCGCAATAGTCTGTTTTATGGCACCAATTATCTCTTGGTTAATACAATGGACGGGAAAAACATTTTTAAATTATACCACCGGTTATGAACTGCTACTAATAAATGCCGGTCTAATTCTCTTGGGATTGACCCTTCTTCCTTCACAGGTTAAAGACCCAACTCCCTCCACAATCGCTTAAAGTTCATATTCGATTTTTCTTAAGACAGAAGATTTGGATAAGTCGGAAGGATTTGTGCCGGGAAGACCCTCCGGGACAGGTTCTCCTAATTTATCGAATAGTTCTATCCAGAATTTTGGCATACTTCCATCTGGAGCCCGGAAATTCATCGGTGTCAACTCAAAAATATGGGCTCCGGTTTCATCTAAATATGATTCATAAACTAATTCAGAACAATAAATCTTGTCATTTTCGGGTAAATACCACCAATCATAAGGTTTTCCAAGATAAGATTTTGCATTCAAAATACATTTCTCCACAGGGAAATCCTGGATCAACCGCATAAATATAATTTGAGGATAACCATCAATTTTCGGAACACTCTCTATAAATTTTTCAAAGGCAATCTCTCTTACACCGGTTTCCGGAGAAGCCTCAATTACTTTTATATCGTCTTTACCACATACTTCTATTATTCCCACATGTACTAATTTTATTGAATCTGACGAAGAGGTAGACATGGAAATAGCCTTGGAAAAATCTCCACCCCCTTCTCCCACAAAAATTAAGTCTCCATTCCTCAACTCTTCTCCTTTGAAACTGAAGATGGCAACCAGTGACATCACAATAAAAGTTAGTTCCTTTTTCATAATTGATGCTAATAAAGCACAAAATTAACTCATATTCCCGTTATTCTAAATTTTAAAATATGTTGGATTTTATATAAAATTTGTTGCCAACAATAGTTTAATAAATGTTTGGCAACATATTATGTTGTAAATTGTAAAATTTAAAATTATCTTTGAAACAAATTTTAATTACAACCGCAAAAACATATCTAATCTGCCAATAAACCACAATAACAACAATTATAACAATATATGAGTTATCTAAAATTTGACAAAAGTCTAATGATAAATCTGGAGCAAAGCCTTCCCAAGGAAATGCTTCGCACCAACCAATCCGGGGCTTACCACAACACGACTATCGTGGGATGTAATACTCGAAAACAACATGGGCTTCTTGTCATTCCGATTCCCGAAATGGACGATAAAGCCCATGTTTTATTATCGAGTCTTGATGAAACAGTGATCCAACATGGTGCACCTTTTAATTTGGGACTCCATCAATATGGAGAAGGAGTTTTTAGCCCCAATGGCCATAAATACATTCGGCAATTTGATTGCGAGTCTGTACCATCTGTCACCTATAGAGTCGGTGGTGTGGTGCTGACTAAAGAAAAAGTCTTTATTTCCCATGAGAATCGCATCCTCATAAAGTATACCCTGGTGGATGCACATTCAGAAACAACTCTTCAGTTCCGTCCATTCTTGGCTTTCAGGAATGCCAATGATCTTGTGATGGAGAACTCAGCTATAAACAAAGAGGTGTTACCTGTTAAGAATGGCATTTCAACATGTCTCTATGATGGTTACCCAAATCTTTATATGCAATTCAATAAAGAAGTGGAATGGGTTAATGATGGTCACTGGTACAAAGGTATAGAATATAAAAAGGATAAAGACCGTGGCATTCCTTACAAAGAAGACCTCTGGGTGCCCGGTTATTTCCAACTTCCCATAAAAAAAGGAGAAAGCATTATTTTCTCGGCTGCTACTTTTGAGGCAAATCCAGACGATTTCGCAGAAACTTATAAGTCAGAATTAGCCGGAAGAACTTATAGAACGAGTTTCTATAATTGTCTTAAAAACGCTGCTAAGCAATTCTATGGGGTTAAACCTACGGGTATGTATATTATGGCAGGTTACCCTTGGTATAATGTAAGAGCTCGCGATGAGCTCATGGCATTGCCGGGTTGCACTCTTGCAATTGACCACAAAGAGGATTATGAGCTGATTATGGAAACCTTCCTAAAGGCTCTTCGCAAATATCTTGATGAAGGAATCAAAGACAAAACAATAGGAGAAATTGATCTTCCCGACATACCTCTATGGACTATTTGGGCTATACAACAGTATCGTCGCAACTTCGGTATTAAAGAATGTAGAGACAAATACGGAGAAACAGTAAAATGGATTGTAGACAAAATCAGAGAAGATAAAGTTCCCGGTTTATGGATAAATCCAAATGGTCTGGTTTCTGCAGATGGTAGCGACAAACCTGTCACATGGATGTCGGCAGCTCTTGACGGAAAGCCTATCATCCCGCGCACAGGATTCATACTTGAATTCAATGCTTTATGGTATAATGCTCTGATGTTCTTGAACTCTCTTTATGAAGGCGACATCAAGATGCAGGATTATCTGCAAACTCTGACCGAACTTGCTGATATTGTAAAAAAATCTTTCATTGATACATTCCTCAACGATTTCGGCTATCTATATGACTATGTTAATGGCACTTATACCGATTTGGAGGTAAGACCAAATTTAGCAATTGCAATTGGTATGGAGTATTCTCCACTCGATAGGCGTCAACGTAAGAAAGTGCTTGATTTAGTGACAAGGGAACTTTTGACACCTAAAGGCCTAAGGTCTTTAAGTCCTAAAAGTTATGCTTATCGTCCCATTTATGTTGGAGGCCCTGTGGAACGTGAACTTACCGTGCACCAAGGACCTGCACGTCCATGGCTATTCGGTTTTTATGCTGATGCATATTTCAAAGTTTTTGGCGTGAGTGGTGTAGGGTTTATCGAAAGGATGCTCATTGGATATGAAGATGAAATGACCGAAGGTTGTATCGGTTCTCTTTCTGAGATGTATGATGGCAATCCTCCTTACACTGGCCGAGGAGCGGTTAGTACAGCTAAGAATGTTGGCGAAATTTTGCGTACGCTCCGCAATGTGAAAGAACTAAACAAACTTCAAACCTTAGAAACTGAAGAATCTAAATGAAAGCTCTAATGTTCGGATGGGAGTTTCCTCCCCATATCCTGGGTGGACTTGGCACAGCAAGCTATGGTCTCACTAAGGGAATGCATGCCAATGGTAATATGGATATCACTTTCGTTATCCCTAAACCTTGGGGAGACGAAGAGCGTGGCTTCGCCCAAATCATAGGGGCATGCAACACTCCGGTGGCTTGGAGAGACGTGACGCGGGAATACGTAGAGTCCAGAATCGGAAAATTTATGGACCCTCAAATTTATTTCGATTTGCGTGACCATATATATGCTGATTTTAATTATATGCGTCTCAACGACCTAGGCTGTATTGAATTTTCCGGAAGATATCCTGATAACCTTATCGAGGAAATAAATAATTATTCCATCGTGGCCGGTGTCATTGCAAGAACAATTCCTTGTGATATTATCCATTCACACGACTGGCTGACCTACCCCGCCGGCATCCATGCTAAAAACGTGACCGGTAAACCATTGGTCATCCATGTTCATGCCACAGATTTCGACCGTTCTCGCGGCAATGTCAATCCTACTGTTTTTGCAATAGAAAAAGACGGGATGGAGAATGCCGACCATATAATCACTGTATCCAACCTGACACGAAAGACTGTGATAGAGAAATATGGAATGCCTCCTGAAAAAGTAACCACTGTACACAATGCAGTAATTCCTCTTGATCAGGAATTGTTGGAACTACCAAGGAGAACACATGGTGAGAAAGTGGTGACTTTCCTCGGGAGAATAACTATGCAGAAAGGACCGGAATACTTTGTGGAAGCAGCAGCAAAAGTCTTAAATAAAAACAAGAATGTACGCTTCGTAATGGCAGGAAGCGGCGACATGATGGACGATATGATAAAGTTAGCTGCAAAAAGAGGAATTGCTGACAAATTCCATTTCCCTGGATTCCAAAGAGGTAAAGAAGTGTATGAAATGCTTCGCGACAGTGATGTATATATCATGCCCAGTGTTTCCGAACCTTTCGGAATCTCCCCTCTTGAAGCTATGGAAATGGGCGTGCCTTCAATAATCTCCAAACAGAGCGGTTGTGCTGAAATACTTGACAATGTGATTAAAACTGACTACTGGGATATTGATGCTATGGCAGATGCTATTCATTCCATCATCACTAACAAGGCTCTTTATAATACCCTTAGAGACAAGGGTATTGAAGAAATTCATGGTATTACATGGGAAAAAGCCGGAAAAAAAGTGATTGATATATATGATAAAGTTATCTCCGACCGTAAATAAATTCTAAACACTAAACTCTAAACACTGAACCTAAACTTTCAAGATATGAAATCTGTTTGTTTATATTTTAATATCCATCAACCGTTCCGTTTGAAACGTTACAGATTTTTCGATATAGGTAACGACCATTACTACTATGATGATTTCGCCAATGATGAAATCATCTCAAGAGTGGCTGAAGTGAGTTATGTTCCGATGTGCGAGACTCTTCTCAAAATGATTGAAGACAGCAACCGTGAATTTAAATGTGCCATTTCTATTTCGGGGACTGCAGTTGAGCAACTCCAATTATACGTGCCCGAATGTATAGATCTTCTTAAAAAATTGGCTGATACCGGTTGTGTTGAATTCCTTGGAGGACCATATGCCCACGGCTTGGCTTCTCTTGAAGATGTGGAAGAATTCATTCGCGAAGTCAAGGATCATAATGATATGCTCCGCCGTCTTTTTGGTGTTAAACCAAAAATGTTTGCCAACACTGAACTAATCTATGACGATGATATAGCTGCAGTGGTAGCTTCTATGGACTTTAAATCAGTTTTGACCGAGGGTGCTAAACATGTTTTAGGTTGGAAATCTCCCAACTATGTTTATTCTGCGGCCACAGCACCAAAATTGAAGCTTCTATTCACAAATCGGAAACTTGAAGAAGATATAACTCATAATTTCAATAATCCGTCATGGCCCGAATATCCTCTCACTGCCGATAAATATATAGATTGGATTGATGCTCTTCCTGAAGGTGAACAGATCATAAATCTTTTCTTCAGTATGGATACTTTCGGTGGATTCTTGCCTAAGGATACAGGTATTTTTGATTTCATGCGAGCTCTTCCCAAATTCGGAAAAGATAAAGGAGTGAAATTCGCTATGCCTTCTGAGGCAGTGGCCAAACTTAAACCTGTGGATGTGATAACAGTACCGTCTCCGATTTCAGATATCGATGAAGCAAGAGATGTGTCTGCATGGAAAGGTAATGAACTCCAGAACGAGGCTCTCAACAAACTATATGGAGTGGCTGAACGCGTTAGTCTCTGCCAGGACCGTCGTCTTAAACAAGACTGGAAATATCTTCAAAGCAGCGATCATTTCTATTATATGAGCACTAAGAATAAAGCTGACGGAGCAAGCCATGCGGCATTCAGTCCTTATGACTCTCCTTTCTCAGCTTTCACTAATTATATGAATGTGCTTGCTGATTTCTTGGTGAGAGTGGAAGAACAATATCCTGAAAATATCGATAACGAAGAATTAAATTCCCTTTTGTTGACAATCCGTAATCAAAGTCAGGAAATCAATGATCTTAACAAGGAATTGAAAAATCTTCGTAACAATATTTTAAATGCCGATGATTCAAATAATGCTCCTAAGGTAGAATTACTTGAAATCGCAGAAAAAGCGGATATTGAGTCACCTGCAAAAGCCGTAAAAGACACTTCTAAAGCGACATCTAAAAAGACTACAAAAAAAGCTGCAAAAGATGAGTCAAAAGGTGCTTCTGAAAAAAAGAGCGACAATCCATCTTCCAAAAAGATTAATAAAGAATCATAATTATAATGGACACCCGGATTAAAATAATCCGGGTGTTTATTGTTAAACTTTGTTAATTATATAAATTTTTATGTTGTTTAGCATTGTTTTTTAAAATTGTTTATTAACTTTGCATTGAGTTTTTCATGGTATTAGATTTTAAGGTTAATTGAAGATTGGTTGTCGGGAGGCAATCAATTTTTTTTTGTGTAAAAAAAGAACCTCGAATTTTATGTAATAACAATAGTATTCGAGGTTCTTCTTTTTTATGATTATTACTCGGCAGGAGTAGGAATTTCTTTTATAGCCCTCCTTATTCTGTTTATAACCTCTGCTTTGGGCATCAGTTCAGTGATATCAAACATATGCGGACCCCTGCAGGCACCAACCACGGCCAAACGGAAAGCATTCATCACATTGCCAAGGTGATAACCTTTTTCAGCTATCCAGTCGAGCACTATTTTTTCAGCATTTGCCGAACTCATATCATTTATTCCTTCCAGCACTCCTATCAATTCCTCCAGAATCTGAGGTGTTTCCTTGCTCCATCTTTTCTTTACATCTTTTTCAGCGTAAGTATCAGGTGCTTTGAAAAAGAAATCCGCTTGTGTCCATAAATCCGGAACTAAATCAGCTCTCCCTTTCACCAAGCCTATGGCTTTAGCCACATAATCAGGATCACATTCCTTCACTCCGTTGGCTTCAAGAGTAGGCTGAAGCAACTTTGCGAGTCTTTGGTTATCAGCCAGTCCTATATATTCGTGATTAAACCAAATTCCTTTCTTATAATCAAACTTGGCACCACTCTTCGAGCAATGTTCAAACGAGAATTTCTTGATGAGATCGTTGATGCTCATCATTTCAGTGTCATCTCCCGGGTTCCAGCCAAGCAAAGCAAGGAAATTTACAACGGCTTCCGGTAAATATCCCTTTTCCCTATAACCTGAACTTATTTCACCCGTTGCAGGATCTTTCCATTCCAGCAAGAACACCGGGAAACCAAGTTTATCGCCATCACGTTTTGAAAGTTTGCCATTCCCCACCGGCTTTAATAGAAGAGGTAAATGTACAAATTGAGGCATTGTATCTTTCCATCCGAATGCTTCATATAAAAGCACATGCAAAGGAGCTGAAGGCAACCATTCCTCACCTCGGATCACATGTGTCACTTCCATCAAATGGTCGTCTACGATATTTGCCAAATGATATGTGGGTAAATTGTCAGCACTCTTATAAAGCACCTTATCGTCAATTATGTTTGAATTGATTTTAACTTCACCTCTTATAAGGTCATTTACAACTACTTCCCTATCGGGTTCAACCTTGAATCTCACAACATATTGCACTCCTTCGTCTATCAGTTTATCTACCTCTTCCTTTGGCATAACAAGAGAGTTCCTCATGGAAGTTCGGGTATGGGCATCATATTGGAAATTTGGTATTTTTTCTCTTGCTGCTTCAAGCTCTTCAGGGGTATCAAAGGCTATATAAGCCTTCCCGTTGTCTAAGAGTTGATCCACATATTTTCTATAAATCTCTTTTCTTTCACTTTGACGATACGGTCCATAATTACCTCCCTCATTCACGCCTTCATCAAAGCTTATGCCGAGCCATGCCAAAGCATCCATAATATACTGTTCAGCCCCGGGCACAAACCGTTTGCTGTCGGTATCCTCGATTCTAAGAATCAAATCTCCACCGTTTTGCTTGGCGAAGATATAATTATATAAGGCAGTTCTTACTCCTCCAATATGAAGAGGGCCGGTAGGCGATGGCGCGAATCTTACTCTTACTTTTCTATTCATATTTATAATTAATTTTTTATTTTCTATTTTTTGGCTTTTGATTGTAATTTATTGTATCTGACATTTAAACTTTCAATATTTGTATTTACCTTTTTTCCACTCCAAAGTTATAAAAGGTTTTGCAAACAATCTCGCAATATTCCAGTCATCTTGATTAATGTATTGAGAAACGGTGAGTCTTGCCTCAAGATTATCATTATCAGAATTAGCACTGAAAGCAATCGTGGGAAAAGGAATCATTTCTTCAATTTCTTTCATTTTAGTAGTGGAACCTTTAGGTATTTCAAAGAAATCTTTTATTTGAGGAAATTCCAAATACTTTTGGGTTGGCAATTCCGCAAGATTTTCATCATAAAAAATGATTTTGCTGTCTTGAGCCTGGACATCGTCGCCAACTGTATAAACAGTCATTACAATATTACCTTTCTTTTCCGGAAGAATTTTTATTTCCAGTTCGCTCACCGGAGTGATAACAACTTTTAAATAATCAGAAGTCACTTTCTCCAACCAAGATAATCCTTCCATTACATTGGAAGCCTTATAAATGCTATCAACATCCCAGTAATCTAACATATCGAGACGAGTCGACTTAGGCAAAATTTCTAATGCCGATGTGTTTATATTTTCAAAAACTTTACGGGCGGTTAAAATAGAATCCTTTTTTTCTATTCCATTCTGATTTTTTTCCGCTGCATTAATCTCAGTTGTAAACACAGCAAGAGCCGACACTATTAAAAGTGCCGACCCAAATCCCATGCTGAATATTTTTTTTATTCTCTGTTTCTTCATCCGGTTTATCAATTATATCCTATCTCTGACCTCTTACTTCTTCTTTTTATAAAATATTTCGTAATTTCCATTATAATCAGGGGTTTTATTGTTTTCTTTTTTACCTTTGTTTTTTTTTGCTACCTTTTTCACCCTTGGAAATATTATCCTTGGATATCTTGGAGTTCTTTTTAGTTTTTTTATCTTCCACAGAGATTTCAGCCGCTTTCTTTGGTTTTAATTTAGTTCCGAAGAAATCTACATTTTTCAATGCACTGATCACTCTATGAGCTTCTCCTTTCTTCACATCAAAGAGAGTGTAGTCCGGCAAAAGGTCGATCCTTCCAATCTCCGGTTTGTTGCCGGTGATGTTTCTGTTAATTATTTCCATCAAATTGCCGGGAAAGAATCCTTGAGCTTTTCCCACATTTAAAGCTAACCTTTCATACCCCGGTTCGGCTTCCCTTCGTTCCTTATCTCTTCTTTCCCTGCGTTTATCTCTGGAATTCTTATCTTTCTTATCTTTTTGTTCCGGGGCATTAAGATCGATATCCGGCATATTGCGGTAATAATTCAACAGCCTGTTGAATTCTAAAGATAGAACTCTCTTAAGCAGGTCTTCTTCAGTAAGCCATTCAAGTTTCTTTCTGACACCCGGGATGAACTTAGCTATGGATTCTTCCTCAACCTGAACTTTTTCAATTCTATCAGCAAGGTTATACAGTTGTTTTTCTATAATATGCTCCGGAGTAGGCACTTTCTTATATTCAAAAGTCTTACCTATCTTTTTCTCTATTTCTTTAAGTTTTTTAAGCTCCCTTGAGTGAATAATTGCTACAGAGACACCTGTTTTATTTGCTCTTCCGGTTCTTCCGGAACGATGTGTGTAAACAGCTGTGTCTTCCGGTAGTCCATAATTGATGACATGGGTGAGATCATCCACATCCAATCCACGAGCAGCCACATCGGTTGCGACAAGTAATTGAGTGACATGATCGCGGAATTTTTTCATGGCCAGATCCCTCTGTGCCTGTGAAAGGTCTCCATGCAAACAATCGGCATTATAACCGTCTGCTATCAGTTTGTCGGCAATTTCCTGTGTTTCTTTTTTGGTGCGACAGAATATGATTCCATAAATATCAGGACTATTGTCTGCCACACGTTTCAAGGCAAGATATTTATCATGAGCTTTTACCATATAATAAATATGGCGCACATTTTTTGCTCCTTCATTCCTGTTTCCCACTACAAATTCCACAGGATCGTGCATAAACTGTTTCGATATATCGGCTATCTCCTTAGGCATAGTCGCCGAGAACATCAACATTTTCCTATCATCGGGCACATGCGAAAGAATTTCTTTGATGTCGTCCAAGAATCCCATATTAAGCATTTCATCTGCTTCATCGAGAATCACTGTATGTACATCGTCGAGTTTTACCTCACCTCGCTTTATCAAGTCAATTAGACGTCCCGGAGTAGCGACAATAACCTGTACACCATTACGCAATGTTTTGATCTGGCTTTCTATACTAGAACCTCCATACACAGGCAGGATCTTAAGCCCATCTATATATTTCGAGAAATCTGCAAGGTCGCCTGCTATTTGAAGACAAAGTTCCCTTGTAGGGGCAATTATCAAAGATTGGGGCACTCTTTTTGAAACATCTATCCTTTGAAGCACCGGCAATCCAAATGCTGCCGTTTTTCCTGTGCCTGTTTGTGCTAATCCAACCACATCCCCCTCTTTCGACAATAAATGAGGAATTACTTTTTCTTGTATAGGCATGGGTGTATCAAACCCCATCTCTTCAATAGCTTTTACCAACTGAGGATCAACTCCCAGTTCTAAAAAAGGATTAACTGAATTTTCCATCTTTTCCACCTCAGGTTGGAATTCTTCTTTATTTTCCATAATTTTATGTTTTCTTCTGTTTAAATAAAGCTGAAAAAATAGCGTTAAAGCTACATCAGCTATTATATAAACACAACTTGTTGCCCTTTTTCCTCATTCCAACGCAAAAAAACATAATTTTTTGTTAATTTCGTAATATAAATCACAGAATATGAAAATTTATCCATTTTTTATTGCATTATCCATAGCAGCTGGATATACTAATGCAGACGCCTGTACAAATTTAATTGCAGGAAAGAAAGCTACAACCGACGGAAGCGTAATGATAACCTATGCAGCAGACTCCCACAATCTATATGGTGATCTCTCCCATACACCTCGTGCCAAACATGCTACGGGTGAGATGCGTAAGATAATTGAATGGGACACCAACAAGCCTCTTGGAGAAATTCCCCAACCCGCAGAAACTTATAATGTGGTAGGAAATATGAATGAATACCAAGTGGCAATCGGAGAGACTACTTGGGGAGGACATGAAGAATTATTGGACACAACTGGAAATTCAATCATAGACTATGGGTCTTTGATTCAGATAGCACTTGAGCGTTCCAAGTCAGCTCGTGAAGCCATCAAAGTGATGACCGATCTTGTGCAAGAATATGGTTATGCCAGCGAAGGTGAGTCATTCTCCATTGCCGATAAAGATGAAGTATGGGTGCTGGAAATGATTGGTAAGGGTGCTGAGAAAGGGGCCGTATGGATGGCAGTGAGAATTCCGGATGAAGCAATATCCGGCCACGCTAATGAACCCAGAATTCGGAAAGTAGATTGGAAAGACAAGGAAAATGTATTATATAGCCCCGATGTGATTTCTTTTGCCCGTAAAAAAGGATATTTCAATGGGAAGGATGAAGATTTCTCTTTTGCCGATGCCTATTCTACACATGATGCCGCAACAAGACGCGGGTGCGATGCCCGGGTTTGGACTTATTTCAGAAGATTCCAGCCGGAGGCAGATCAATATTTCGCTTGGTGTAATTTTGATAGCAATGAACCTATGCCCTTGTATATAATCCCGGAAAGAAAAGTAAGTTTAAAGGAAATGCAAGAATGCATGCGAGATCATTTTGAAGGCACTCCCTATGAAATGACATCTGATATAGGTGCGGGCCCTAACCATGTTCCTTATCGCTGGCGACCCATGGAATATGAAGTAGACGGAAAAAAATATTGTATGGAACGAGCCATCGGCACACAACAGACAGGTTGGAGTTTTGTCAGCCAAAGCCGTGACTGGCTTCCTGACCCCGTGGGCGGCGTGATATGGTTTGGAACAGATGACACCAACACTTCTGTGTATATGCCATTTTATTGTGCTTTGACTGAAGTACCTACACAACTTGAAAAAGGTGATATCGCTAATTTCTCTATGGATTCAAATTTCTGGATGAACAATTGGGTAGCGAATCAAGCTTACAACCGTTACGATCTTATGATTCCTGATATTCGTAAGGTGCAGGAAAATCTTGAATCCGGATTTCAGTCAAGCCGTCCTCAAAAAGAAGAAGAACTGTTGGCAATTTACAATGCCGGCAATTTTGATGAATTACAGAATGCAATCAATGCCGAAGGAGCAAAAAATGCTGCTGATGCCACAGATGCATACAGAGATCTTGCAATGTATCTACTTGTAAAATACATGGACGGGAACATGAAGAAAACAAACGACGACGGTAGTTTCCAGTACACAGAATATGGCATTCCGGCTTATCCTTCTTTCCCGGGTTATGACCAGAAATACTATGAGAATATTGTGAAAGAAACCGGCGATCATTTCCTTCTGAAAGAATAAAAATAACTGTATAAAAATCCCCGAATTTCTCTTTTTGAAAAATTCGGGGATTTATTTTCTTCAAATAATTTTCGGTTATTCTTTATCTTCCAGATTATCTTTAAGATTCTTATAGAAGGCAAAAATTTTCATCGCTATCTCCTGCATTTTATCAGGATCCGGATTTTCTATCTTATTTTTGAAATCCATGTCGCCATCGTTTTTCAGAGGCACAAGATGGATGTGGGCGTGCGGAACCTCCAAACCTAATACAGCCATTCCTACTTTTTTACATGGAATAGCTTCTCTGATGGCTTTTGCAACCCTTTTTGCGAATACGGTCATTTCGCCAATCTCCCTATCGTCCATATCAAAGATATAGTCAACTTCCTTTCTTGGCACGACAAGAGTGTGTCCCCATGTGATGGGATTTATATCGAGAAAAGCATAAAACTTTTCATCTTCAGCCACTTTATATGATGGCAATTCACCTGAAATGATTCTACTGAATATAGTCATGGTATATTTTTTAGTAATTAATAACTTATAATCCTTGGAGATGAGTTTATTAGGAGATCATATTTCGATCTTCAAAATTTCAAACTCAAGTTCACCCGCAGGAGCCTGCACTTTTACCTTATCTCCAACCTTATGACCCATCAATCCTTGGGCTATAGGGGTAGTGGATGCTATTTTACCTTCCCTGAAATTTGCTTCATTTTCAGTCACAATCGTGTACTTAACTTGCATACCATTTTTCATATTTTTGATTGTGACGGTATTTAACAATTGCACTTCTTCCGTGTTTAATTTACTGTCATCTATGATACGTGCACTCGCAATAAGCTCTTTGATTTTTGCTATTTTCATTTCAAGCATTCCTTGTGCTTCTTTGGCCGCATCATATTCTGCGTTTTCTGAAAGGTCTCCCTTGTCACGAGCTTCTGCTATAGCCTGTTTGATAACGGGGCGTTGAGCTTCCAACTCGCTGAGTTCTTTCATTTTTTTGTCATATCCTTCTTGGGTGAGATAAGTTGCCATGTTTAATTTCTGTTTTTGTTTTGCCTTTTATTATGATAATTAAAAAATTCCCCCCGTGCTTTTATCACCGGAGAGTATAAAAGAAAGAATCCTTCGCAATCAGACTATTTAATCTGATTTGAAGAGACCCTAATTAGAGGTTTCAATCCTCTTTATTTGCATGCAAAGTTAATATTTAAAATTGCCTCCTACAAATTCTTAACATTTTTTATAAAGACCTCCTAAAGTTGGAAATTTTCATTCTTAACTGTGTTTAAGTAACTTTGCACTGATGAAAATTCGTTTATTTTTACTCTTTATTTCAATTACATCACTTTTATCATCTCTTAATGCCGGGTTAAGAGACACTCTGGATTTATCGGGTATTTGGCAATATCGTTTAAGTGGAGTGCCGGTTGAACTACCAGGGGAAGGGAATATTCTTTTCCCGGGGACTCTGGATAATGAACATAAATCACTTTATAATCCCGAAACGGACAACACCACTCAGTTAAGACGTGAATATTCTTACATTGGAAGCGCAAATTATTCGCGTAAAATAGAGATCCCTGAAAATTGGAAGGGGAAGGATATCTATCTTTTTATAGAGAGAACAAAACCCTCAACTATAAAAATTGACGGAAAGGTAGCAGGATATAATTCAAGGATTTCATCTCCTCAAAAATACAAACTAACCGAATATCTTAAACCCGGAAAACACCTTTTGGAAATTGAAGTCAATAATGCAGATTCTATTCCTCCAATTGTGGCTCGTAGTTCTAACGCCGTTTCAGAAGCCACACAAACAAATTGGAATGGTATCTTAGGACAATTCCTTTTGGAGGCTCGTAACCATTTTAGTATCGATAAAATTTTAATTGACGACCATAATATTCCGGAAAAATTTTCAGTAGCAATTGATTTTTCTGAAAGAGCTCCATCAAATCTTACATTAATCGCAAAGATTGATGGAGTTCCAGCTCTGTCACAAAACATCAAGACCGGTTCGGCATCTATGAATATAGAAATTCCGGCTCATAAAGATCTGCTTTGGAGCGCCATTAACCCCCATAAAACAGATCTCGTATTTGAAATTAAAGACAATAACGGAAAAATCTTAGATGAATATAAGGTAACAACAGGTTTCAGAAATTTCTCCACCACCGAGGATTATTTCACTATTAATGGAAATCCTATATTTTTAAGAGGAACCGTTAATTCTGCCGTTTTCCCTCTTACAGCTCACACTCCTTTAGACCTACAAAGCTGGATAGATTATTTCTCAATATTAAAAGAATATGGCATCAATCATGTAAGGTTTCATTCTTGGACTCCTCCTGATGCAGCATTTCAAGCTGCCGATCAAATAGGGATTTATATTCTAACTGAGTTGCCTATATGGGGTGAACTTGACAGAGATCTCAAATTCCATAATAAATTTCTTAATGAAGAACTTATTGGAATTATGGAGGCTTACTCCCATCATCCTTCTTTTGTTTTGTTTTCCACCGGTAATGAACTATGGGGTGATATATCCTTAATGAGTGAATACAAAAATGCGGCTAAATTTCTTAATCCACGAATTCTTTCAACTCATGGTTCGAACATTTATCTTGGGATGAACGGTCAAATAAGTGATGAAGATTTTATAGTCACTTCCAAAATAGGAGACGATGTCAATAAGTCAGTGAGAGGTTCTGTTTCTTTTGCAGATTCCTCTTCCGGCGGACATTTCAACTCAACTTATCCGAATAGTAATTTTAATTTTGCAGAAGCCACAAAAAGTGTAACGGTTCCTATTATTTCTCATGAAGTGGGACAATATCAATCATATCCTGATTTCAACGAAATTGAGAAATACTCCGGACATCTTAAAGCTGACAATTTAAAAGAATTCAAAAATCGTGCAATTGAAGCCGGAACTTATAGAAAAAGTCAACAGTTCAAGGAGGCTTCAGGGAAATGGGCTTCAAAATTATATAAAGCAGAATTGGAACTCGCACAACGCTCTCCGGGAATTGGTGGCATTGAATTAATGGGACTTGAAGATTATCCGGGTCAAGGAACGGCAATTATTGGAATTTTAAATCCATTTATGGAATCAAAAGGTTTCATTACACCTCGCGACTGGAGAAAATCTTCTGACGATGTTGCGTTATTGGCTGAATTTCCAAAATTCACCTTTTTTGAGGATGAGTTTGTGGAAATACCTGTCTTATCTGTAAATTTCTCTGATAATCCTGAAGCAATAACCAATGTCAATTGGTCTACTGACTTCTCTACCGGCACCATAAATACTTTACCGGGAAACGGAGTGATAGAAAATGAGGCCATCCTTTTAAAAATGCCAAAAGTGAATGAACCCAAAAAAATGAGTCTTTCTCTCAAGGCAAAAGGAAATATAAGCAACGATTATGATTTCTGGGTATTTCCTAAAAAGACGCCTAAAGTAAAGAATGTTACCATTACTGATAATCTCACTGAAGCCTTGATATTACTCGACCAAGGGGAAAGAGTAATTTTATGTCCTGATTCTGTAACAGATGCTAATGCTACATTGGACCCACTATTTACGAACGATTTCTGGAACTATAGGATGTATCGGTCTATATGTGATGAAATGAACCTGACTCCTTCTCCCGGCACTTTAGGTTTATTTATTAAATCCGACCATCCTGCATTGGCAAAATTCCCCTCGGATGAGCATACCGACTGGCATTGGTATTCAATCATAACTAATTCAAGGCCTTTGATCTATGATCGTCTTCCTAAAGATTTTGATCCAATTATTGAAGTAATTGATAATGTGGAACGGAATTTCAGACTTTCACTCCTATTGGAATGTAATATGGGAAAAGGCAAATTGATTATTTTATCTGCTGATAAGGATGAGATTTCTAAGTATCCGGAAGGCAAATGGCTTTTACAATCAATAAAGGAATACGCCGCTTCCAAGGATTTTAAACCTAACATTACACTTACTCCTGATCAATTGGTAAATTTAGTTACCAAACCTTCGAGGGCTCGATTAATAAAAGAATTGAAAAACGAAACATACAATTCACATTGGGATTGATAAACAATAAGACTAAAATTTGATTCGTTAAATTTATAAAAACAAATAATTTGAAATGAAAAAACTTTTACTATTTGGAGGAGCGGCAGCTATGCTTGCTTTCTCAGCGTGCACTCAAGATGGTTATACTGAAGTAACCCAAACTATACCCGGATCTGCAATCAACATAATCACTAATATAGAGGATGGAAGTGTTATCGTTTCTCAGGGGGCATACGAATTCCACATTACTGCCAGAGACAATGCTTTTACCGGCTATATTACTTCACCGGCCTTGATAGCTAATAACACTTCTTTGGAATTTACTTCCGACTCCCAGTCTTGCAAATACAATGGAGTGGAATTCTATTTCAATGATTTAATAGCTACGGCCGGATCAACAGGAATGGAAATTAATAATTCCCAAATCACCGGTACGGGAGCTTTCGTTGATAAGGACAACAAACGTTATGGATATTATTATGATACCACTGAAATTGGAGATTTGACCTATAAATATTATAATTACATGGAAACCGTGGCCAGATATTTTATCGGCTCAAAATATAGGGTCAATACTTTTCAACAAAACACTTTCTTTGTTGGCACCACAACCACTAAATATACAATGGCGGGTCAGGAACATAGATTCTCAAATGATGGTATCACTTATCGTTTCATTCTTGATAAAGAAAAAGATTCCGATGTTTACACTGCCACAATGGTTATGTATAATGCCAAGTTCTCCGACAGCGAAAGAGAACCTTTGAAAGTAGGAATAATAGCTAAAGGTCTCAATGTTGATTTCACTTCTGATGGAATCACTATCTCAGGGCAAGATATCATACCTGACGTTTACGAGGCAGGTTCAACCACTCCCTACGAAAACTTTAAATTCAATAATATTGTTTTCAAAACCACAGATGAACTTTACACCGAGGGATATCTTAAATTCTTAGTAGCCGGAATATACGAGGGCGAATTCATGGGCAAGTATGTAAACAGTATCTATTTGAAATAATAAAAATTTTGATTAATATCAAGCGTTCGCTTCTATAAGTGAGCGCTTTTTTTGTTAAAATCAACACAAAATTTTTTTATTAAATTAAAATGTTGTAAATTTGTGTTTTGAAACATAAAGTGCCTTAAAAACTGGGATAAATAAACATTTTGTCTACTTTCACCAATGTTAAAGAAAAGTACTCTCGAACAAGTGGTAAGTGAGGAGATGGCTGACATCTGGGAGGTCTTAAAACCTGAGGAAAAAAGACTTATCACTGATAATTTCACTCTTCAACAATATAAAAAAGGGCAAATTATTTATGCCGAACATGAAGAACCCGAAAATCTTTGGTGCCTCGTAAAAGGTAAAGTCAAAATGTATAAAAGCGGTGTCGGCGACCGTGAACAAATTCTGAGGCTTTATCGACCTGTACAATACTTCGGATATAGAGCTTATTTCGCCCAAGAAAATTATGTCTCTTCTTGTGCTGCTTTAGAAGCCTCAACTTTGGGCAGTGTTCCTATGAGTGTGGTTGAAAAAATAATCCGTAGCAACAACGACCTGGCTATGTTCTTCATACATGAATTGGCTCGTAATCTTGGGGGGTCTGATACTAAAATTGTTAATCTTACCCAAAAACATATTCGTGGTCGCCTTGCCGATGCTCTACTTCTTCTCGAAGACAATTATGGTCTCGAAGACGATGACGCTACCTTAAAAATATACATGAGTCGTGAAGATTTGGCTAATCTTTCAAATATGACTACTTCAAACGCAATCAGAACACTTACAGCCTTTGTGACTGAAAAATTAATTTTAGTTGATGGTAGAAGAATCAAAATCCTTAACGAACCACAACTTCGCAAAATCTCAAAATTCGGATAAAAAAATTAAAAGCGGTTCAAAACCGCTTTTTCTATTCTTAGGGGTTATCTTTGATTTAGCGGCGTTTTTAATCCAAATTAATCCTAAGACCCTCTTTATTCAAAATTACATTTGGGAAAATTTCTTGGGCCTCTTTAAGAAACGGGGTATCATCATTATAACGAGATGAGTAATGTCCGGTGAGGAGTTGTTTCACATTAGCGGACTTTGCCATCATTGCCGCTTGCTTTGCCGTGGAATGTCCTCTACTTTTAGCATCAGCCGCTAAATCTTCAAGATAAGTGGTTTCATGAAACATCAAATCCACGGGACCGATTTTCCGGGCTATTTCCGGCATATATGCAGTATCTCCAATATGAGCATAAGATAATGAAGGATCTGCATCAGTGGTCAGCCAGCTATTAGGTATCACTGTTCCATCCGGCTTAACATAATCCTCCCCTTCCTTTATGCGTTTCATCATGGATATAGGTACTTGATGATATGTTGTCATCTCGGCATTGATATGTCTCAGCTTAGGTTTCTCTTCAAAAACAAAACCCACTGTAGGCACCCTGTGATTTAATGGAATCGTTCTTATTGTCAATGACTTTGTGTCCAGAATTATTTTTTCTTCCGGTTCGATTATATTGAAATTTAAATCGAAAGGGGTGTCTCTGCAGAAATAATCTATCATCTGCTTCAATTGTTTGGCACCTTCTTCAAATGTGTGCACTGTTAATTCTCCACCATTACCGCTTAATGCCAAAGTGCTGACCAAACCGGGTAACCCTAATACATGGTCACCATGAAGATGAGTGAGAAAAACATGTCTTAATTTGGAAAAAGAGAGCCGCTGACGCATGAATCCAAGCTGCGCTCCTTCCCCGCAGTCAATCATATAGAGGGAACCACGATGCTCCACAACTGTGCACGAAGGTTGATGCCTAAGGGATGGGCGTGCTGAACCACAACCAAGGGTATGGACTGTGAACGTGCTCATTGCACATTTTCCACCTTAAAATCTCTTGCAAGGCCTCCTGTGCCCGTTTCCTTATAAAGCGACGGCAAGTCATGCCCTGTTTCTTTCATCACTTGCACAAGTTTATCGAAACTGACTCTGTGATGTCCGTCTGAGAATGTGGAATATATGTTGGCATCAAGTGCTCTGGCTGCTGCATATGCATTTCTTTCAATACATGGTATCTGCACCAATCCGCAAACCGGATCGCATGTCATGCCCAAATGATGCTCCAAGCCCATTTCCGCAGCATACTCTATTTGGGCCGGTGTCCCTCCAAAGAGTTGGCAAGCTGCCCCGGCAGCCATGGCACAGGCCACTCCAACTTCTCCTTGACACCCAACATCAGCTCCCGATATGCTTGCATTATGCTTAACTACATTGCCTATCAAGGCTGCTGTGGAGAGGGCATGGTACATTTCAATATCCGAAAAATTCCTGCTTTTCCATAAGTGATACAAAACAGCCGGAACTACTCCACAACTTCCACACGTAGGAGCCGTTACTATTACTCCTCCCGCTGCATTCTCTTCACTTACAGCCAATGCATAAGAAAATACCAAACCCCTTGAACGAAGGTTATCTCTAAAACCACCGGCTCTCATATAATAGGATCGTGCCTTGCGTCGAAGATTTAATGGCCCCGGGAGGCGTCCGTCGGTTACAAGACCTCTTTCTACCGCTGCTTTCATTGTTTCCCAAACTTCGGCCAAAAAGTCATTGATTCCCTTTCCTTCTGTATGTTCCACATATTCCCAATAACACCTGCCACTCTTTTCACAATAATCCAGGATATCAGACATGGTGTTGCGGTTATAAATTTCCGGACTTCCCTGTTTATGTGTTCCTTCTTCCTCTATGGCACCACCTCCGACACTATACACAGTCCATTCATCTGATGGCAATCCGGCTTCATTCAAACTTCTGAACGTCATGCCGTTGGGATGATACGGCAAGAATACATCAGGTTTCCATACGATATTGACCGGCATATCCGATTTCTCAAGCACATCTATTATTGCGGCATCTGTCATGTGACCCTTTCCGGTGGCTGCAAGACTACCATATAGAACCACTTCATAACCGGCTGCATGTTTATGGCCATCAAGAAATATTTCTGCCGCTTTACGAGGTCCCATTGTATGACTTGAGGATGGTCCCGTGCCTATTCTGTATAATTCTCTAATTGATTTCATGGATAAGATTTTTTACAAAATTAAAAAAATAAATTAGTTTTGCATTGATGAAACGTTGCTTTTTATTCTATATAGCCTTGTTTATTTCCGGTATGATCTCCTATGCAGTTGAATTGGTTCCGGAAGATTCCTTGTTTGTAACTCTAAAAGAAATTAACATCACCGCTGTGAAACAGACTTTAGAAATGAAGGAAGAACCCGAGGCTTCAACTGTTTTATCGGGAAAAGAAATAGAGCAATTAGGAATTGTATCTATGCGGGGAGTTTCCGATGTGGTTCCAAATTTCTTTATGCCGGACTATGGTTCAAGAATCACGTCTACAATATATGTGAGAGGAATAGGTGCTCGTATGGATCAGCCCTCTGTCGGGTTGAATGTCGACAATGTGCCATTTCTCAATAAAGATGCTTATGATTTTGACATATCCGATATAGTTTCTGTTGTGATGCTCAGAGGCCCTCAATCTACACTCTACGGAAGAAACACAATGGCCGGTGTTATTAATATCACCACGCTTTCCCCAATGGCTTTCCAAGGGTGGAGAGTATTTGCAGAAGCCGGTAATGGGGGAAGAATAAGAGCTAATGTCGGATGGTATCATAAATTTACATCAAAAATAGGTTTGTCAATTTCCGGAGATTACGGTCACCTGGAAGGTTTTTTCAGGAATGAATTCAATAATTCAAAAATTGATAAAGAAAACAGTTTTGCCCTTCGATCGAAATTTCAATATAATCCTTTTTATAATTTAAAGATTCAAAATATACTAAGTGCCAATATTTTGCGACAAGGAGGATATCCCTATGAATACGCAGGAAATGGTAAAATCGAATATAACGACACATGCTTTTACCGCAGATTCACTTTAACCGATGGTTTGACTATTGGCTATAACCACGAAAAATTCAATCTAACTTCCATAACTTCTGTGCAGCATATTCATGATAACATGACGCTCGACCAGGATTTTTTACCGGAAAGTTATTTCACTTTGACTCAAAAAAAGAAGGAAACCTCACTAACTGAAGAAATCGTTTTTAAAGGGAATTCTGCAGGAGGGCAATATGGCTGGATCACCGGTGGAATGGGTTTTTACAAACACCTTGACATGGATGCTCCGGTAACATTTAAGGATGTGGGAATCAAGACCTTGATTGAAGATCACAGAAATAATGCCAATTTGTCTTATCCGATCAAATGGGATTCAAGACTTTTTACATTAAACAGTCTTTTCACCATTCCCACTTTTGGTTTTGCAATATATCATGAATCTGAATTTACTCTTGATAATTGGAATTTCTCAGCAGGTATTCGACTGGATTATGAACGCTCTGACCTGAATTATAGAAGTTTTTGCAATACAGGATATGAAATCTTTCATAAAGTTGGAGAGGATTTGGAACCCTACCGTCATGTGAATATTGATATCGACGACACAGGAAAATTAAAAAAAGATTTCTTGACCTTACTTCCAAAAATAGCCGTCATGTATAATTTGGGAAATAGGAAGGGTAATGTATATGTAAAGTTTTCTAAAGGTTATAAGGCCGGGGGGTTCAATACTCAGATGTTCAGTGATGTTTTGCAACAACGTCTTATGGGCATAATGGGTATTGGAGCTAAATATGATGTGGAAGATGTGGTGGCTTATAAACCGGAAAAAAGTTGGAATTATGAACTTGGTTCACATCTTTATTTCTCAGAGATTGGATTAGGAATGGAAATTACAGCCTTCTATATAGATTGCCGTGATCAGCAATTGACTATGTTTCCTGATGGCACAACAACGGGACGTATTATGACCAATGCAGGTAAAACAAGAAGTTTCGGTGCTGAATTTTCCGGTTCTTTAGATGTGACAAAAAATATTCAATTTAATCTTACTTATGGTTATACCAACGCTAAATTCAAAAAATTTTTTAATGGGATAAAAGATTTTTCAGGGAAATGGTTGCCTTATGTTCCATCAAATACATTTTTTGTTCAGGGGCTTTACAATTTAAATTTATCTGAAAAGATACCCTCAAAATTGGTTTTCGATCTTAATGTCAGAGGCACAGGTCCAATTTTTTGGAATGAGGAAAATACTATAAAACAAAATTTCTATGCCCAATTAGGTGCATCTGTGACTTGGCAATTCAAAAATTGGGAATTTAAAGCTTGGGGTAAAAACCTCACAGACACTTTCTACCATACATTCTATTTTAAGTCTATGGGAAATGAATTCCTACAAAGAGGTCGTGGTATTGAAGCAGGCATCTCAGTCCGTTTCACAATCTAATTCTCATACCATGCTGACAAACTTTTAAACTTTCCACTTTTTTTTTTGTTAATATTATAAAAGATAATAAAATAAACCCTTTTAAATTTTAGAGCTATGGAAGATAAAGATAACAAAGAACTCAAAGCTGAATTGGCTGAGGAGAAAGCAAAAGTTGCTGAAGAAAAAGCAGAATTGGAATCTAAGGAAGCAATTCAAGAAGAGATGCAAGAAGAAATCCGAAATTTCGCTGAAACTTCTCCTGAAATGGGTCCTAATTCTTGGTGGGGCTCGGCCGGTTCCTGGTGGATTTTAGGTATTGCAGGTATTCTTATTATTTTCCTCGTTATTTGGGTATGTTTCTTCTACGGACCTAATTGATATTATTAAAAATATATAATTTATAAAGGTGTATCTTAGATGCACCTTTATTTTTTATTATATTTGCAAGTACTTATAAATTCTGCTATGAATTTCTCTTACGGAAAAATTGCTTTTATAATATTCTGTCTTTCAGTCTCATTTTCGCAAGCTGTCCTTGCTGAAGAAAAAGATTATTTAGAATCCCCAATCCCTGAAACCTGGCAAATCCGTCAACAATATTTTCAGACTCTTCCTTGTGATGATCAATGGTGGAATTCATTCAATGATCCCGTTTTGTCTGAACTTATAAACAAAGCTGTTAAAAATAATTTTAATATAGCTTCAGCATTGAAAAGGATTGAAATGGCTTCTAAAGAAATTGGAATGGCTAAGGCAAATTATTACCCTACTATTTCTCTTTCTGCCGGCTACACAAAAGAACAGGAGAGCGGCAAGCTCTATAATTATGATTCTGAAAGAATTAAATCGTCATATTTCTCTCTTGGTGCCTCTATGAGTTGGGAAATAGATGTGTTCGGAAGAGTTTATTCTAATGTAAAAGAGAAAAAAGCTGCTTACAATGTGGCCCGAGCCGATTATGATGCAGTGATGGTGAGCCTTTGTGCAAGCGTGGCAACGGCTTATATGGAATTGCGCACCTATGAAGAGGAACTCCGCGTGGCAAAACAACATATTGAATCTCAGAAAGAAGTTTGTAAAATCACCGAGGCTCGTTTCAATGCTGATTTAGGAAACATGCTTGATGTCACTCAAGCAAGAGTAGTTTTATATGAAACCGAAGCTACCCTTCCAACTCTCGAAGCAAACGTTAATACTATGAAAAATTCATTAGCTCTGCTTGTGGGTGAATATCCGGGACAAATTCATGAACTCCTCGATTCAAACAATACATCGTTGCCGGTATACCAACAAACTGTGGATGTTGGTATTCCCGGTGAACTCCTTCGTAGACGTCCTGACATAGTGGAAGCGGAAATGGAATTGGCTGAATACGCTGCTGCTGTGGGTGTAGCTAAAAAAGATTTCTTGCCCACTCTTTCTATCACCGGTGACATTGGTACCGCTTCTCATAACGGTAAAAATCTATTCACAAAAAATTCTTTGGAATATTCCATTGCTCCACAATTGAGTTGGACACTCTTTGAAGGGCTTTCAAGAAATTATGCTTTATCTGAAAGCAAGCTACAACTTGAATCAGCTGTAGATCAATATAACCTTACTGTTATGACTGCTGTTCAAGAAGTGGATAATGCGCTTATTTCTTATGCTTCCCTGTTAAATGCTATTGAACTGCAATCTCGTGTGGTAGAGGAAAGTAAAAAAAGTATGGAACTCTCTTTTGAACTTTATAGAAGCGGTCTCACAATGTTCACTAATGTGGTGGATGGTCAGATCAGTTGGTTGACAAATCAAAATACTCTTGTGGAAATGCAAGGGGAGGCTCTTTCGGCTCTTGTCAATATATATAAAGCCCTTGGAGGAGGTTGGCAATCTTTTGAACATAAAAACTAAATTTCAATGAATTCGAGATTTTCAAAATATTTAAAGGCGTCTATTGTTTTGGCTTGTTGCTTCTCTCTTCTTTCGTGCCACAAAAAGAAACAGGACGATTATGGTGATATGGAGCGACCTGTGGATGTGGCCGAAGCTTACACTGATTCAGTTGTGCTTTTCAGCACATATCCCGGCTATCTCACAGCTGAATACTATGCTCAAGTGGTAGGATTGGTAAATGGACGACTTGAAACCATGAATTATTCATCAGGACAGTTTGTAAATAAAGGACAAGTTTTATTTACTATCGATCCGACTCTATACATCGACGCACTTCATAGGGCTGAAGCAACTCTCAAAAGCAATGAAAGCAATCTTGAATATTCAAAATCTCATTATGACGCCGTTTTGAAAGCCCTTGAGGATAATGCGGTTTCAAAAATGGAAGTTCTTCAAGCAGAAAGTGATTATAACCAAGCTGTTGCAAGCGTCAAAGATAGCAAGGCTGCACTACACACGGCTCAAGTTAATTATGGATATTGCACTGTCACTGCTCCAATTTCGGGTTATATAACCAACAACAAGCTCAGTATCGGAAATTATATCACCGGCGCAGATTCTCCTGTGGTGCTTGCTGAAATTTACGACCATACTCATCTTTATGTGAATTTTGAAGTTGAAGATGTTAGATATGAAAAGATGACGGCCGGACAGAAAAAAATTGACGATGTCCTTTATAAAAATGTCCCTCTCAAATTTCAGGAACCATTGAAAAATGAATATGCTTGTGATCTTACATATATTGCACCAGCTGTAGATCGTTCAACGGGGACTCTCCTTCTTCAAGGGAAAATCCTAAACATAGATAATGAATTGAAAGAAGGAATGTATGTCACTATTTCTCTTCCTTATGGTGAAAATCCGAAGGCCGTTCTGGTTAAGGATGCAGCAATCGCCACCGACCAAATAGGTAAATATATGTACGTTGTTAATGATTCCAATACAATAGTAAAACGTAGAATCGATGTAGGTGAAATCTATCAAGACTCCCTGCGGGTAATCAATACAGGTATACAACCTGGTGATAAATATATCACAAAAGCACTCCTCACTGTCCGTGCAGGAGAAAAAGTAAAACCAATACTTACTCACTAAACCCTAAACTCTAAACTTAAAAAAGTGTTTAGCAAATTCTTTATAGATCGCCCAATTTTCGCAACCGTACTTGCGTTGCTCATGATATTTGCCGGTATCCTCACCGTTAAAACTCTTCCTATCGGGCAATATCCGGATAATATATCACCTCCTACAGTGTCCGTATCTGCCTCCTATCCCGGGGCTAATGCCGAAACTGTGGCTAAAGCTGTTGCGGTTCCAATAGAAGAGCATGTAAATGGAGTGGAAGGTATGCTTTATATGAGCTCTACCTGTGGTTCCGATGGCAGTTATAGTCTCACTGTTACATTCCATAATGACGTGAATCTTGACGATGCCGCAGTGGAAGTACAAAATCGTGTTTCGCAAGCAAGCGCTCAGATTCCTTCTGTGGTTTCTGAAGAAGGTATAGATGTAAGAAAAGAGAGTACTGAGAACGTGCTATTTATATCTCTAAATTCTGATGACCCACAACTCTACGATGCACTTTATCTAACCAACTACGCTCAACTCAATATTACTGATGCTTTATCTCGTGTGGAGGGTGTCGGGGCTGTTAATGCATTTGGAGGTGGTGAATATAGTATGCGAGTTTGGCTCGACCCTTATCGTATGAGAGTACGTAATATCACCCCTGCGGATGTCGCTGCTGCCATTCAGGCTCAAAATATTGAAGTGTCTCCCGGTTCGGTGGGAAATCCTCCCGGCGATAACAATGCTGTTTTCTCCTTTACACTTACTACTAAAGGACAACTCACCACAGCAGATCAATTCGGTGATATAATCCTTAGAACTGATGGTAATGGTATTCTTCGTCTGAAAGATGTGGCTGATGTTGAACTCGGTAGCACTAATTATACTGCGGTTTCTAAAATCAACGGTGAGGAAACTGCACTTATCGGTGTGGCACAGCGTCCCGGTGCTAATGCCCTTAAAGTTGCTGATGGAACTCTCAAAAGACTCGAGGAACTCTCTCAATATTTCCCTGAAGGTATTCATTATAATGTTGTGCTTAACGCTACTGGCTATGTTAATGCATCTATTGATGATGTTTTCTCCACTTTTATTATAACCACATTGATTGTGATGGTGGTGATTCTCATCTTCTTGCAGAATTGGAGAGCCGTTATTATTCCCATGATAACAATCCCGGTCTCTTTGATTGCAACCTTTGCAGTGATGAAAATCCTGGATTTCTCTCTCAATACGCTCACTTTATTCGGTCTTGTGCTTGCTATTGCTATTGTAGTAGACGATGCTATCGTCGTTGTGGAAGACTGTTCGCGTATTGTCGATAAAGGACTCATGACTCGTCGGCAGGCTGCGGAAAAAGCTATGAAAGAACTTCAAGGTCCTGTGGTGGGTGAAGTCTTGGTGCTACTCTCCGTTTTCATTCCTACCGCTTTCATAAGTGGCATAACCGGTGAATTATATAAACAGTTCGCACTAACAATCGCTGTTTCTACCGCCTTCTCCGGGTTCAATGCACTTACGCTGACTCCGGCTTTGTGTGCTTTGTTCCTAACACCGAGAAAACCCACTAAATTCTTCCTTTTCAAATGGTTTAACAAAGGTTTTACTGCCACTGAAAACGGATATGGAAAACTTACCTCTAAAATGTTGGCTCACCCTTTTATTTCAATCATTATATATTTCATAATTTCGGGGGTCGCCTTCTATGGCTTGGTCAAATGGCCTTCAGGATATATTCCGGCCGAAGATCAGGGGTATTTCATGACCTCTATTCAACTTCCGGACGGTGCATCTCTGGAAAGAACTGAACAGATTGTTGATGAACTTTCGGCCGAGATTAAAAAAATCCCCTATGTCAAGGATGTGATGTCAGTGGCCGGGTATTCGATGATGGGAGCGGGTGCTTTGTCTAATTATGGTTCTTACTTTGTGATTCTCGAACCTTGGAGTAAACGTGGAAAGAAAGGCAGCGTCGATAAAGTGATTGAAATGGTGGATAGAATCTCTGAAAAATATCAGGAAGCTATTATATTCTCTATAAATCCACCTGCAATCCCGGGATTAGGAATTTCCTCTGGATTACAGATGCAATTGCTTGATATAAACAATCTTGGCACTGCTGCCATGATGGACGCAATGGAAGAAATCCAAGCTGCTGCGGCAAAGGATAGCCGTATCAAACAAATCACTTCACTTTGGACCGGACTTGTGCCTCAATATGCCATTAACATAGACCGAAGCCGTGTGGAACTTCAAAGCTTGAACATTGAGGATGTTTACAATGCTTTATCTTCATATATGGGTTCAACCTATGTAAACGATTTTATTGATTTTGGTAGAATCTACAGAGTTGTAGTACAAGGTGATGGACCATCGAGGGCTACCGTGGAATCCATCCCCAGTCTTTCTGTCAGAAACTCTGATGGTAAGATGGTGCCATTCAGCACTTTTGCTAAAGTAGAACCTATGATGGGGGAACCCAGTGTATCTCGATATAATATGTATACCACCGCCTCCTTGACTGCAACTCCTGCCAGTGGTGTCAGTTCTTCTGAAGGTATCAAGGCAATGGAGGAAATTGTGCATGAAACTCTGGGTAGAAATTTCTCTTATGCTTGGACAGGCATTGCCTATCAGGAAACTCAATCCGGCACAACCATCAGTTTCGTCTTCATCTTCGCTATTATAATGACTATTTTGGTCCTTGCAGCACAATATGAAAGCTGGACTTCCCCTATTGCTGTGGTACTTAGTATGCCGATGGCAATTTTAGGAACAATCCTTGGATGTATCATTATGAAGCAATCGCTCACCATTTACACTCAAATCGGTTTGATCCTGCTCTTGGGTATGTCAGCTAAAAATGCTATTCTTATCGTGGAATATGCCATGGACTTCCGGAAGAGTGGCGTAGATATAGCAAAATCCGCTCATGATGCGGGTGTGATTCGTTTCCGTCCTATTCTTATGACTGCTTGTGCTTTCGTCTTCGGTGTGATGCCTATGATGTTTGCAACAGGTGCCGGGGCTAACAGCCGTATAGACCTTGGTTCTGCTGTAGTCTTCGGGATGGCTATGAACGCTATATTCGGTACCCTTTTTGTACCGAATCTCTGGGAAATCATGCAACGTTTCCAGGAGAAATATCTCGATGGCCTTTTCAAGGATCCCGCTCCTACAGGCCAAGATACTGCTAATGATGTGGAGACATCAACTCCTCCCGGAGCAAACTCTATATGATGAGATTTTTCCTCATTTTAATATTTATGTTTTATTCGGTTGTAGCATTTTGTGCTACAACCGATTCTATTCCGCAATCATCCTTTAATCCTTCTCCTTCCGCTCTTCCACAGACTAGGGTAAAGGGGCTTATTCACCATCTTTCTTTTTCTTCCGGACTTGATTATGTGTCTTCTTCAGTTGAAGATGATATTCGTGAAAAAATACCTTCTAATGAAAAAATATACATTCATTCAGCTATTCCCGTAAATCTGAAATATAGTTTTTCTTTCACTAATCCCAACGTAAGAAATTATTTCCCGGGAGGATATCAGGGTATATCTGTGGGAATTTTAAATCTTGGGGCAATGGAACCTCAAGGATTGGCCATTGCTCGGCATAACATAGGCTATCCTATTTTAGCATATGTATTTCAAGGTGGTCCATTCCTTAAATTCGGCAAAGGACTTAGCCTTAACTATGAATGGAATTTTGGAGCCTCTTTCGGTTGGAAACCTTGGACGGAAGAAAACAAATATTTCAATTTAACTGTTGGAAGCCGGGTCAATGCATATCTTAATTTAAATCTATCTCTGTTATGGAAACTGAATGAACATACAGGTCTTTTTGGCGGATTAGCGGTTTCCCATTTTTCTAATGGTAATACTTCTTTTCCTAATCCGGGAATTAATTCTTTCGGGCTACGTCTCGGAGTTGTTTATACCTTAAACCCTCCTGTAGACGAGGTTAGCCATATTTTTAATGATACGATTAAAAAGAAAAAACTCGAATATGATATTTCTCTCTGGGGTGCAAGTAGGAAAAGGGTCTATCGGGGTGGTGAGGAGCCGGTTCTTTTACCTGGTCATTTCGCATGTGCAGGAATTTCTTTCGCACCCATGGTTCATTTGAACACTTGGTGGCGTGTGGGAGGTTCGGTGGATATTCAATGGGATCAAAGTTCTGATATGAAACGGAACTACATCGAGGGTACAACCACTCAAGATATTAAATTCACCAATCCTAATTTTTTCAGACAAATCAGTTTAGGAGTTTCTGCTCATGGTGAACTACAAATGCCCATTTTTGCAGTTAATGTAGGTATGGGATACAATATAATTGCTCCTTGGGAAAATCGTAATTTCTATCAGAATATCACTCTTAAAACTTATCTCTGCTCCAAACTTTACTTGAATGTCGGTTACCAACTTCGCAACTTTTATCAACAAAGTTCCCTGATGCTCGGAATGGGTATGACCATTTAAGTATTAATAAAAAGTCCTTTAAGAGCATCTTCTGCTCTTTCTGTAGGATTAGCGAAATGATCTCCGGGAACCCATTGGAATGTTGTAGGAATACCTGATTCTTTCAATTTTTCCACAATTTTTTCAGTGTTTTCTCCTACACTTCGATAGGCTTTAATCCAAGCTTTAGGCTCTTTTACTCCCAAAAGAAAATAGGCTTTACCGTTTTTAGGCGGTAAAGTTTGTTTTTCAAACCAATTCAAGAAACCGTTATACCAAAATGAAGCTGAAAGACAACCTATGGATTTAAAAGTATCACAAAGCATCCACTGCCAAAAAGTAAATAATCCACTTAGAGATACTCCAATTAAATTCCTTTCTTCTATATTTTTTAATCCTAATGCGTTTTCTGCTGAAGGTATCAATTGTTCTTGTATTGTTTTCAAAGTTTCCGCTGCTTTTCCTGCAAAGGGAGGTGAATCAGGAGTCTCTCCGGGTTCCGGCCATGGAGTGAGCATATCGTTCCAACCATCGGCAGGAATATAAATTACAACTATTGGCACTTGATATTTAGATGCCATTTCTTCAATCCATTTGTCTTGGAACGGAACTAAAGCGGGATATATCATATAAACAATCCGTTTCGAGTCTTCACCCGACACACATACACAATTAATATCCTCAATTTTTATTTTCTTAAGCATAACTTTTTCTCCTTTCCAAGATCTTATTCCCCATATTTCATCATATCCGGCATATCCCTAAAACCCAAAGATTCATACACTCCTCTGCCCGCTTCCGTGGTCTCAAGATAAATCTTTTCACACTTTAGTCTCCTGGCCTCTTCCAACAATTTTCTCACAATGGCGTGTCCTATCCCGTGTTCCCTATAACCCTCTCTCACATAAATATTCATCAGATAGGCACATAGCCCCGTGGGATTGTCAGGCGAAGGAAGTTCTTCGGTGATGCATATACTGCCCGAACCAACTTCCCGGCCATCACTTTCGGCTATAAAGGCTATATGGCTTCCATCTGGGATATGCTTCTCATAATATTTCCTGTTAGCCTCAAGAAGTTCTGATGAAGGGTCCATGCCGAAAACTGTGCCAATCACTTCCTCCCTCCATTTCATCAACTCCCCGATATCTTTTATTCTTTTCAACTCAATCATTTGTAGTCTCCCTCCTTCAAAACCACCGGCAATGCCTCCACATCCACCTTACCTCGTTTTGTCACCGGGATATGGTGCATCGATACATAAAATTCGGGAATCATAAAGTTTACAAGCTTTGATTCGAGCCATTTTTTAAGTCCCGATAGTGTGAATCCAACATTAGGTACTATATAAGCCACTAAATAATGTAAACCTGCTTCATCTTTAAATGCTCTTACAATACCTCTGTCTATTTCCTTGTATTCATTTAAAACATTTTCCACCTCTTCCGGTTCTACCCTTCTTCCCAATATCATAACTTGATCATCTCTTCTGTGAAGGAATGCCAAATTACCATCCGGTAACACATATCCTAAATCGCCACTTCGATAAAAACGAGTGCCGTCCGGAAGCGTAACATAATTTATTTGTTCAGGAGGATTTCCAAGGTATCCATGCCCTACCCCTTCTCCGAATATGCATATCTCTCCTATTTCGCCATCAGCAACTTCTTTTAAGTTTTTATCAAGGATCTTTACTTGCACTCCTTTAACTGCTTTTCCTACCGGGAAAGTACCGTCATCGAGTGCATCTGCATTATCGATTCTAAAATAATTGGAACATACTGTGGTTTCTGAAGGTCCGTAAGTATTATAAATCCTTACTCCTCTATTTTTTAAGTTTGTTATATAATTAGCCCTTACAACATCTCCGCCACTGATAATAAGATTAACTGAATCAGGCATAATGTCAGGTTTATGATTGATATCAGCTACAAAATACGGGAATCCATCCAAAATGGTCACATGATGACGTTTACAAAATTCCATAAGGCCCTCAATGGGTCCCTCATGAATTTCATGAGTCGGAATTGCGATGGCACATCCGTTTAACAATGTAGCAAAAACTTCTTCCACAAAGATATCGAAGGAACATACTGAATATTGAAGCATAACATCTCCAGGGCCTATCTTCATTTCTTCTTCAAAGGCTTCTGCATAGTTCACGACAGAGTGGTTCTCTATCATTACTCCCTTTGGTTTTCCGGTGGTACCCGAAGTATAAAGCACATAGGCTATTCCATCCGGTGTAGAACGATTACTTAAGGGTTTGCTAACCGGAGGAAGATCTTTACAAAATTCCTCGTTGATAATAAGTGAAACTCCTGCATTTTTCATCATGTAATCTATACGGGCTTTTGGTAGAACCGGTTCAGCCGGTATGTAAGCGGCTCCGCTTTTCAGCACTGCCAACATGGCTGCAATCTGGTTGACTCCATGGCCCATAACAATTCCTATAAAATTATGGTCTTGGTTATAGAATTTTGACATGATCCTATCCACAAGGTTATCTAACTGAGAAAAGCTCACTGTGAGATCATCCTGAATCACTGCCGGCTTATCCGGAAATTTATCCGCTATTTCTTTAAACCTTCCGTATATTGTCAATGCTTTCATAAGTTTACTTTTATAATTATAAAGCAATTAAGTGTCATAAAGTTCAGATATTTAGTTTTATTTTTATAAACTTTAAAACCCTATTATCACCAAGATAGAAAACTTTATAATGGGAACTGCTTATCGCATGGAAAATTTGCATAGAATATCATACTCCTCGAAGAATCCATAACATTCTTATCTAAGTCTATTTTTTAATAGTAAGCAATTTGATGAAATTTATGTAATTTTGCTCATAAGCTTAACTCAATATCTAATGGATAAAGATCCAAATTTCATTATTGTGATCGGAAGACAATTCGGTAGCGGAGGAAGAACTATAGGAAAACTTCTTGCCTCACGGCTCGGAATTGATTATTATGACACAGAATTATTGAAAAAAGCTGCCGAATCAGAAGGGGTTAGTCCTCTGGTTTTTAAAGATCATGAAGAAAAGCGTCCTTCTGTTCTCAAAGTGCTCCTTCAAGGGGCTTATGGTATTGCAGATAATTTTCATACTGTTCCACTGTCAAGTGAACGCATTTATCGTTTACAAAACAAAATTATTAAGGATATTGCAGAGAAAGGAAGTTGTGTGATAGTTGGTCGAAATGCCGACTTTATCCTTCGAGACAATCCAAAAGTTTTAAGCGTGTTTTTGCACTCTCCTTTGGAAACCAGAGCCAAGAGAATTGTCGAAAGAGGTGAGGCTAAAGATATTGAGGAGGCTTGTGAAATAGCACGACATCATGACAGAAGACGTGAATCCTATTATAATTTCTACACGGGAGAAAAAAAATGGGGTCTGGCTTCAAACTATCATATCAGTCTTGACACAAGTTATCTTAATAATGAAGAAGTGGCAGCAATCATAATCAATTTAGCAAAAAATAAATTGATTATGCCTGAAGAAAAAGAGAATAATAACAACAAAACGCAGAAATGAGGTCTGTCGCTCCTTACTCACGGAGAGGAAAGTCCGGGCAACAAAGGGTGCCATGCTTTCTAACGGAAAGCCGGCGGTGACGTCGGGGACAATGTGACAGAAAACAACCGCTCCCTCGTCAAGAGGATTAGCAAGGGTGAAAAGGTGGAGTAAGAGCCCACCGGATTTTATGGCGACATAAGATGCCGCACATCCCATGGGTTGCAAGGCCAAATATACCGGCAGTCAAAGATGACCCGTCTTTTGCCGGGGGGTAGGCTGCTTGAACTTGCAGGCAACTGCAATGTCTAGATAAATGACAGACACCGGCTTTTTGCCGGCACATAACCCGGCTTATATCATTTCTGCCCTTTTAAGACTGAAACACATAAAAGTTTATGTGTTTCAGTCTTTCTTTTTTATTAAATTTGCATTCAAATTTATAAAATGTCTGAAGCTAAAGGAAATATATTTTCTCGGTTTTTCACAAAGATAGGTGATTGGTTCAAGTATTTGTCGGGTGGAGTTTGGGATGACACAAGAACCAAAACTAAAGTCAAGGTCGCTAAGGTGATCAATCTTTCAATAAGATCTTTCATGGATAGGGATCTTCAAACTAAATCCATGGCTCTCACCTACTCAACTGTGCTTGCTATAGTGCCGGCTTTTGCAATGATTTTTGCCATAGGTAGAGGATTTGGATTCCAAAATCTACTGGAGGAGCAGCTTTTTTTAAATTTTCCTGCTCAAAAAAATTTCATAACTTTTGCACTCAAATTTGTCGATTCTTATTTAAATGAGGCATCTCAAGGGGTTTTTGTAGGAGTAGGTCTAATATTTTTACTTTACACAATGGTTTCCCTACTTTCTGATATTGAAAGCAATTTCAATCAAATATGGGATATAACTAAAGATCGTTCAATATATCAAAAGATCACTGATTACATAGCCATATGTCTGTTGGTGCCAATCATGATGATTTGTTCCTCAGGCCTCAGTATTTTTATGTCGACAACATTACAAGGAAACGATCATTTTAAATTTCTTACTCCTCTTGTGAATGTTGTTTTGGAAGCATCTCCTTTTATTTTGGCATTTCTTGCTTTTTCAATTTCTTTCTGTCTGATTCCTAACACCAGGGTTAAATTTAAATATGCAGCAACAGCAGGAGCGATATGTGCTGTCATTTTCCAGATTCTTCAAATGTTATTTTTGAGCGGACAGCTATATGTATCAAAATATAATGCTATTTACGGTTCTTTCTCCTTCCTTCCATTGCTTTTGATTTGGCTACAACTCTCCTGGCTTATACTTCTTTTCGGATGTGTCCTCACTTATTCTCTTCAAAATATTTTTGCATTTAATTTCCTTGATAATTCCGTACCTCCTTCTCGAAGTCTTGAAACAAAGGTAATGCTAATCATTATGGCGATTATTGCAAAACGTTTCCACGCTGAAGAACCCCCTTTGACTCCTCAGGAAATTAGTGTTAAGTATAATCTTCCTATAAGAATGGTAAATCGTCTCTGCAATAAACTTAAGAAATCAGGTCTGATTAATCTGGTAATGAAAGAGGATGACAACACCGGCATAGCCCCGGCAGTTGATACTGATGAACTCACCGTTGGAAACATTTTCAAAAAGATAGAAAATGAGGGAAATTCCCATTATATCCCTAAATTTGATATTATTTATGCTTCATCTATTAAAGCTTTAGACTCTTGGTTTGGTGAATGCTATGAAGATCTCGACAAAATTTCCTTGAAAGATATCCCTCTCCCATCTGAAAATTTGTCTTCTTGAACCATAATAATTTTTTTCTATACCGGTGTAAACTATAGCCGAAAATCTGTGTTAATATATCAGATAGGTTAAACATTTAAAATCAAGATTATTATGAAAAGGAGACTATTATCGGCAACTTTATTGTTAAGTTTAATTTTTGGTGGTGTAGCAGCATTTGCCGGCAACAAGGAAGAGTGTTCCAACAACACTTGTGAGAAACCTTTAGTAGTGCAGGCTTATGATAAAACCAAAGAAGGAGTTGTTAACGCATATGATACTGTTTCCAATGGTACAATTCAATTATATGATCAGGCCGCTGATGGTACAGTTCAAACCTATAATAAAGTAGCCGCTGGCACTACAGAAGCTTATAACCAAACTAAAGAAGGAGTTGTAAATGCTTCTAATACTGTGGCCGATGGAACTGTTAATACAGCTAATAAAGTTGCCAAAGGATCCAAACATGTCTATAAAAAGGTAAAAGAAGGTTCTGAAAAAGCCTGGACAAAAACTAAGAATGTTTTCAAGAAAGTTTTCTAATACCTAAAGTTATGGAAGCTCTCACTTTTTTCAAAAACCTTCTCGATAAGCTGTTTGGTACAACACAGCAGCCGGTTCCAGTTCCGGTAAGAGTCAGAGTCGATAATCGACGTTAAGAAAGAAAATTTCAATTAATGCAGGAAATCCCTACAGACTTTATAAAAATGCTTCATGACCTTTTAGGTGATGAAGCTTCTGATTTAATAAAAGCACTTGACCTTCCACCTGTAACTTCTGTTAGAATAAACAAAAGAAAACCGGGTGCTGAGTTTATAGCCTCTTCCCCCGTTTCATGGTGTAAGTCCGGTCTTTATTTGGATGACAGACCTGAATTTATTACTGATCCTTTGCTACATGCAGGTGCATATTATGTGCAGGATGCTTCTTCAATGATATGTGAAACCGTAATTGAAATTCTTGTAAATAAATTGAGAATCCAAGAAGAAGGAAATTATCAAGAATTTGAAGGCTTTCAAGTGCTGGATTTGTGTGCTGCCCCGGGAGGTAAAACAACTGCAATGATCAATGCTTTGCCGGATGGAGCTTTCATAACTGCAAATGAATACTCCACTAAAAGGGTGGGAGCTTTAATTGAGAATCTATCAAAATGGGGTTATCAAAACGTTAGTGTTACAAATAGGGATTCATCTTTCTTTGCTTCTCAAGGTGAAAATTATGATATAGTTGCAGTGGATGCTCCATGTTCTGGGGAAGGTATGATGAGAAAAGAAGAGATGGCAAGGCAACAATGGTCAATCAATCTTATTAATCAATGCTCGTCCCTCCAAAAAGATATTCTTAAAAACGCCGTTAAAACGTTAAAACCGGGAGGTTATTTAATATATTCCACATGTACTTTCAATCGCCGGGAGAATGAAGAGAATGCTGAATTTATAGCCCAAGAACTCGGTATTGAACCAATTAATCTTCATTTTCCTGAAGAATGGGGTATTCAGAAAGGTATAAAAACAGATTTACCGGTTTATCGTTTTATGCCACATAAAACAAAAGGTGAAGGGCTTTTTTTATCAGTGTTCCGAAAACCGGGAACTTGGGAACCTTCAAAGAGAGTTCATACAAAAAACACCGGGCTCAAAAATCCTTGTATCATTGAAAGCGGAGCACCTTATGTAGAAGTAAATAAAGAAACTGCCCTTTCCTACCTGAGACGAGAAAGTATTAAATTACCTGAAGATACTCCAAGGGGGATTGTGACTATCACTTATAAAGGGTTGCCATTAGGTCAAGCTAAAAATATAGGAAGTAGAGCCAATAATCTATATCCTAAAAATTGGAGAATATTGAAGAGATAATAGCACCAAGGATTGCAAGAGAAGAGATTGGTAAAAATTATGAAGTTGAAGAAAAGTTGGGAGGTTGAAAATAAAAGGTTAATTTTGTAACCTTATTAATTATTGAAAGATGAATTTATTTTATGGATATTAAGACCAACGCCAAATGCCAGGATTGTGTGGCATCAATAAAACAAGCTGTGAAAAGGAAATTTCCTGATGCCGACTTAAAAGTCGAACTCGAAACTACTGACAAAATTCTTCATATCCACGGTCTTCCGGAGGATTCAATTCATGCAGCTCAGGTGGAAGCTGCTATAAAAGAGGCCGGATTCGAAGGTGCATGGCTTGAGCGTGGATTAGGAAACAAATAAAGATGCTTGAACTTCGGGATATAAGGAAGAGTTACGGACCCGTTAATGTGCTTAACGGGATTTCTCTGACTTTTAATCCCGGTGAAATAATGTCAATAGTGGGGCCTTCAGGTGCCGGGAAAACAACACTGCTTCAAATTGCAGGAACCCTGGATCGGCCGGATGATGGAGAGGTGTTTTTCAATGGTGAGAATCTCCTGAAATTAAAAGACCGTAAACTCTCAAAATTTCGGAATCAAAACCTTGGTTTCATATTCCAGTTTCATCAATTGTTGCCTGAATTCTCCGCTCTTGAAAATGTCGCCCTTCCTGCCCTTATTGCCGGGAAAAGGAAGAAAATTGCTTTCTCGGATGCGGAAAGATTGCTTAAGGAATTAGGTCTTGCCCATAGATTAACTCATAAACCTTCGGAACTTTCCGGAGGAGAAAAACAAAGGACTGCTATAGCACGGGCATTAATTAATACTCCATCAATAGTATTAGCAGATGAGCCAACAGGCAGTCTTGATTCACGCAATCGTGACGAAATTAAAATGATAATCTCGGATTTGAGAGATAATTATCACCAATGTTTCGTGATAGTGACTCATGATCCGGAAATGGCGGAGATTGCAGATCGAAAAGTTCTTATGGAAGACGGTTACCTAAAGAATGAAATATAAAGGAATAAATAAGGGAAGAGGATATAGGGGTTAGGTATTGGGGATTGGGTATTAGGTATTGGGTATTAAGGTACGGACAATAATAAAAACAATAACAATAATAACAATAACAACAATAATAACGCTTAATAAAATGGCAAACGAAAATCAAAACAACAAACAGCAACTTCAAATTCAGTTGCGTCCTGAAATTGCAGACGGAAGATACAGCAATCTTGCTATGATCGGACATTCTCCTAATGAATTCATGATTGACTTTATCTATACTGCTCCCGGTATGCCTCAGGCACCCGTTGTGAGCCGTATCATCATGAGTCCGGAAAATGCAAAACAATTGATGCGCGCTCTCGCCGACAACATCAACAAATATGAAGCTCAGTTCGGTGAAATCAAACCACGTGGTGGAAATCCGATGACCGGATTTGGCAACAACTAATTATGGATAATAACCTTTCATTATATAATTCGTTAAGCCGAATCAAACAACCTTTCGTGCCTATACACAAGGGGCATGTGGGTATGTATGTGTGTGGACCAACCGTATATGGTGATGCACATTTAGGTCATGCCAGAGCGGCCATCACTTTCGATACTCTCTTCAGGTATCTTCAACATCTGGGATATAAAGTCAGATATGTGAGAAATATAACTGACGTGGGTCATCTTGAACATGATGCCGATGAAGGTGAAGATAAAATACAAAAGAAAGCTCGACTTGAACAGTTGGAACCCATGGAGGTGGTGCAAATGTACTTGAACCGCTATCACGATGATATGAAGAAGCTTAATGTGCTTCCTCCAAGCATAGAACCTCATGCCTCGGGTCATATCATAGAACAGATAGAATATATCAAGAAAATTCTTGATGCAGGTTATGCTTATGAAAGCAACGGCTCAGTATATTTTGATGTGCCAAAATATAATCAGGATCATCCTTATGGCAAACTCTCGGGTAGGAATATTGAAGACATGATTTCCTCTACACGAGAACTTGACGGACAAGATGAAAAGCATAGTCCTCTGGATTTCGCATTATGGAAGAAAGCTTCTCCTGAGCATATCATGCATTGGCCTTCTCCTTGGAGCGAGGGATTCCCGGGATGGCATCTTGAGTGTTCCACAATGGGTGAAAAATACCTTGGTGAATCATTCGATATTCATGGAGGCGGTCTTGATCTTCTATTTCCTCATCATGAATGTGAAATAGCTCAAAGTGTTGCCGCCCAAGGTCATGATGCTGTGAAATATTGGATACATAACAATATGATCACTATTTCCGGGAAAAAGATGGGTAAAAGCTATAATAATTTTATCACTCTTGAACAGTTCTTCAACGGAGACCATCCGTTACTTACGAGAGCTTTCTCTCCCATGGTGATAAGATTCTTCATATTGCAGGCTCACTACCGTTCAACATTGGATTTCTCGGAAGAAGCGCTTGAAGCATCGGAAAAGGCATTACAAAGATTAACAGATACTTATCGTAGATTAGGCACATTATTGCCTGCTGAGAAAGCTTCTGTGGAAGTGCCTGAATACCTGTCGCTTGCCTATGAAGCCATGGATGACGACATGAACACACCAATCGTGATTTCTCATCTCTTTGATGCTTCAAAATTCATTAATTCAGCTTCTGCCGGCGAGATTAAATTATCGAAAGAAGATATCGCAAAACTCCGGCATCTATTCGATCTGTTCTTCATAAATCTCCTGGGCATTAACTTAAGTTCAGAAAACGAGAATTCTAAGGCTTCGAAGGCCTACGAAGGAGCTGTGGATCTTTTAATGGAAATCCGCAAAAATGCCAAAGCTCAAAAAGATTGGGCAACTTCTGATCTTATCCGTAATAAACTCTCCGATTTAGGGTTTGATATCAAGGATACTAAAAACGGAGTGGAATGGAGCGTAAAATAATGATTAGGAATAGGTAATAAATAAAAAATGAGGAGAAATATTTCCTCATTTTTTATTTATATCATTAATAATCAAGCCTGCAAGTGTTAGTCCGAAGATTGCTGTGATATGCATTAAACTTCCATTTATTTGAGCCTTCGAAGAACACCATTCATGATTGGCCAAAGAAGGATCACCCGGAGCTTTTTCTGTTTTTGGGCAAACACATCTCTCAGTGCCGCATGAAGAGTCGTGGCCCTTATTTCTTAAAACTTCCTCACTGAAAACACATTGGAATTTTTTCTTGGGAAATTCTTTTCTCTTTTTAAATCGCTGACGCAAGGCCCTTGCCAACGGACATCCCCTCACTTTCCAAAATTCTTCCACTTCTATTTTCAAAGGATCACACTTCAAAGCAGCTCCCATTGAAGAGAAAAACTTACATTTGCTCCTTGTGGCATGGAGAATCAAGGCTGCCTTATCCTTTAAAGAATCTATAGCGTCAATCACATAGTCATATGAATCCAGATCAAATAAAGATGCTGTCTCTTGAGAATAAATGGCTTGAATTGTGGTGATTTCTAAATCCGGATTAATCTCTTGCAATCGCTCCTTCAATGCTTCTACCTTTACCATTCCTATCGTTTTGGAGGTAGCCATCATCTGACGGTTGATATTTGTAATACAAACTCTGTCACTGTCAACTATTGTTAAATGACCTATGCCTGATCTTACTAATCCCTCGGCACACCATGAACCTACTCCTCCAACTCCAAAAATGATTACTTTTGTTTCATCAAGACTATTCATTGAGTTATCACCCAGAAGTAATCTTGTCCTATTGAAAAATGGTTTCTTATTTCCCATTATTGTATTTCTTGTTCAGTAAAAAAATCTGACAATTCTCCATGCTCCCCTGAATCCATAACGTGTGAAATTATATGAAAATTTCAAATATAGTTTTTCTCCAAATAATTTATTCTTAATTGTCTTTCTATATAAATCTTTTCCTTCTTTAATTTTTCCCTCTCTGTAATAATGAGCAGCCAAAATAACTCTTCGGTAGTCTAATATCTTTTTAATTTTCTTTTTTTGTGAATGATTTGAAGAATCCACAACTTTCTCCATTTCATTCAAGGTCTTTTCCCATTCTCCATGCTTTGATGAGAAATTTTTACCCGTTATGGATTCTGTCTGAGAATAAATCTCGGCCAATTGTTGATTTACAAATATTATGGATGGTTCCTTCAACAATAATCTTAGTCCCAACTCATAGTCATTCCATACCTTAATCGGTTTTGACCATCCTCCTGCATTAATAAGAAAATCTTTCCTCACTATATACCCTTGGGGTCTTAATAAAGCATGTACCAAATGGCTCTCCAACAGATTTTTATTAATAACTGTCGGTATTTTTTTTGATCCGTCAAGAAGATTGATTCTACAACTCCAACAGATTATGTGAGATTTTGGATTTTCTTGGATTTTATTTATTGCAGTCTCTAATAATGCCGGTCGCATTTCGTCATCCGAGTCAAAAAAATTAATGAATTCACCTTCTGAATTCTCCAAACCTTTTTGCCTTGCCTGACAAGCTCCTGATTTAGGTTCGGATAAAAGCTTGAATCTAATCCCTTTCTCACTATTTTTTTGCATCCAATGATCCACTTTCTCAAAAGTGCGATCTGTGGAGCCATTATCCACTACAATCACTTCATAAGGTTTCACTGTTTGGTTTAAAATAGAGTCAAGACAACGTTCAATCAAGTCTTGACGATTCCATACAGGAACTATAATAGAAATTTTAGGGACATTAAGCATATTAATAAAACGTGAAGGATAATGTAAAAATTTTTTATATAGAATTTTCTTTGTAACTTTCGAAAATTTGAAGCCTATATAATATCTAAAGTGACTGAATCGGTCAACAAAAGAGAGAAAAAAGAAAACGGACTTAATTCCTATCGCAACATCATAAAAGGAACATCCTTTTTTGGTGGAGTACAGGTTTTCAATATTCTTATCAACCTTATAAGGGGAAAGTTTGTGGCCATAATACTCGGACCCGAAGGAATGGGTATCTCCGCCTTGTTCAACAGTGCTTCAAACACTATACAAAGGTTTAGTTCTTTAGGATTAAACCAATCCATAATAAGAGATGTGGCAGAAGACTCAGATTCACAAAGGCAAGAGTCAACCATTCGGACTTCTCTTAGATTGACAACTTTCACAGCACTATTAGGATTTATAATCTGTTCAGCCTTGTGCTTGCCTTTAAGTGAAATAACATTTGGGGATTCAAGTTATTGGTGGCAGTTTATTATATTAGGAGTGGGAGTGGCTTTTGCAATAGCCGGCACAGGTAGATTATCTATCCTTCAGGGCTTACATCAAGTTAAAAAAATCTCTAAGGCTTCTTTAGTAGGAGGATTGACAGGGCTTTGTGTGGGTATTCCGTTATATTATTTATTCCGGGATAAAGGTATTGTGCCAGCCATAGTAGCAATATTTCTCGCGCTTTATATTTTCTATTCCATCTCCTTGAGAAAGTGTTATCAATTTAAATTTGAAGAAAAAAAATGGAAAGATTATATTCCTATAGCCAAAAATTTATTGTTATTAGGGATAGTGTTGATGTCAGGGGATGTGATTGCCAATTTAGTTACTTATCTTATAAACCTTTTCGTGAGGATGCATGGTTCGATCGACGACGTTGGTTTATATCAAGCGGCACATTCAGTTACAAATCAATTTAGCGGTGTTATTTTCTCGGCCTTAGCAATGGATTATTTCCCGAGACTTTCTAAAATAGCAAAAGACAATGAAAAATTAAAGGAAACGGTAAATAAACAGTCAGAGATAGTGTCATGGCTTATTTCACCGGCAATGGTAATCCTCATCTTGGCAGCTCCCCTTTTAATAAGAGTATTGCTTTCTGAAAGTTTTCATAGCATCACACCCCTGATGCGATGGATGGGATTAGGAATGCTTTTTAGGGCTTTTTCTTTTCCTATGGCCTATATCACATTTGCCAAGGGAAATAAGAAAGTATTCTTCATTTTGGAAGGTATTGTCGCAAATACCCTCACATTGGTTATCAGTTGTCTTTTCTTTTATTGGTTCGGCCTAATAGGATTAGGTTACGCTTTGGTGGCTGACAACGCCCTCTGTATGCTTTTATATTATATTGTGAACAGAAAGCTTTACAGTTATAATTTCTCTTCTTCTTCCTTATTGAATTATATTTTAGGAGGTGTATTAGTAGGAGGATGTTTTGTTTTTTCCTATCTTTTATCTCCGGCATTATCTTATACTTTAATGGGTGTAATAGCCGCCATAACAATAATTTGGGCATTCTATAACCTTAAAATACATTTCAAAGCTTCTGAATAGGGAATAATTTATAACTTTGTAATCCCATGGGAGAAGCAATTAAAGAAAGAGCAGTTTTTGCTACTAAAATTGGAGCTGTAGCAACCACAGTAGGATCGGCAGTAGGGTTAGGTAATATATGGAGATTTCCTTATGAAGCCGGTATTCACGGCGGAGGTGCCTTTCTGATCCTCTATCTTATATTTGTATTGTTAATAGGTATACCTTTGCTATGTGCTGAATTCATAATGGGAAGAGGCACACGATCTAATGTGTTGGGTGCTTATAGAAAGCTTTCACCAACGAGACATTGGGATTACTTTGGGATTTTAGGAATAGTATCTTCTATTCTTATAATAAGTTTTTATGCAGTAGTGGCAGGTTGGACGGCAGAATTTTGCATTGCTTCTATTTCCGGTCAACTGGAATTTACTACTCAAGAAGCTCGTCACGAGGGTTTTATGCAATTAACTACGGGTGCTAATTCAATAATTTGGACCTTAATTTTTCTTTTTTTTAATTTTTCTATATTATTTTTGGGAGTGACAAAAGGAATTGAACGAGCGTCAAATATCTTAATGCCATTGTTTTTTCTTTTGCTTATTGCTTTTTGCATTAATTCTTTTAATTTACCGGGTTTTTCAGCAGGAATTAATTATTTATTTCAACCAGATTTTAGTAAGGTCTCATCTTCAGTGATATTGGGAGCCTTGGGTCAAGCATTCTTTTCTTTAAGTTTGGGATTAGGATGTATGATGACCTACGCTTCTTATTTTAGTGACAGAAATAGACTAGGGAAAACAGCAGCTACAACTGCCTTACTCGACACTATGGTTGCCATTTTGGCTGGAATAATTATTTTCCCGGCTGTTTTCTCTTTTGGTCTTTCTCCGGAAGCAGGACCAACATTAGTATTTGAGGTGTTACCTCATATTTTCAATCAATTACCGGGAGGAATGTGGTGGTCAACCCTCTTCTTCTTGTTACTTTTCCTGGCATCTCTCACTTCAACGGTTTCTATGAGCGAAATTTCTATTAGCTATTTTTGTGAGGAAAAAGGAATGACCAGAAAAAGTGCCACATTCACCTCAGCTTTCTTTTCTTTTATAGGAGCCCTCTTATGTGCCATGAGTTTCGGATGGCTTTCAGATTTCAAAATATTCGGACTCAATTTCTTTAATCTATTTGATTATGTTTCTTCCAATATAGCGTTGCCCATTGGAGGTATGGGATGTTCTATATTTGTGGGTTGGGTGGTCAAAAAGAGATATATTGAAAATCAACTCACAGACTTTGGAGCTTTTAAATTTAAATTCATTGGGATATTGGTATTCTTTCTTCGTTGGATTTGCCCTATGGCTATCTTCCTCATATTCCTTAATTCAATAGGAATATTGTAATTTTATTCACTAAAATAATTGAAGAAAAGATTGGGAAACAAGCTTTTATAAAAAAATTTTCGGACACCTTATTGGTTCCGAAAATTAACAATTCTTTATGAATTAATTTTAACTTCTAACGTTTTCGACGACGGACAGATTTCTCAGCTGAAGCATTGCCTGATGGAGAAGAAGATTGGACTTTAGGTTTTTTATTTGAAGGTTTCTTGGAGGAAGATTTTTTCTTGGCACGAGATGAAGTACCCGTTTCCACAGGAATTGCCACAACTTCTTCTTCCACTACTACCGTTTGAACGCCATCGTTTTCTGTGACAGTTCTAACAGGTATTTCCTGATTAACCTCATTATTAGAAGCCCCTTTCTCCTTGGCTTCCTTCATAGCCAAATATTCTTCGCGAGAAGGAACCCATAAATCCTTACCGAAATTTCTCAAATGATTGTCGATGGAATCCTGTGCTCTCTTCATATCATCTTCATCAGGGAATAATTGAGCTAAAGATTGATTACGAAGATTTCTGGTCTTATATATTTCACCGTCATAGAGACCGAGATTGAAGTAATCATCCAATGAATATTGAGGAATATTATTGTCATCACTGATGAAAACATATTGCTGAGCGAGATAGGGTCGCAATGCATCAAATTTCACCCAAAACATCGGGTAACGGTCTTCACCACCATAATCACTGGAATGATTAAGTACGGGACATATTGCTTCTACCGTGGTCTTCATAGAATTCGATCTTCTATCAAATTCCCATTTTTCCAGTATATAATAATTCAAGACTTGATTAGTGGGAACGTCAGCCTCTTCAATCACAAATTTTGGATTTTTTTCTGTAGAACCTTTTGCCGGTTGAGCATAGATACCAAAACGGTTAAGCATATCGGCGACATTCATTTTATATTGGTCGGTGAAAATTTCCCTTCCATCAAGATATTCATAAGCAGGAATCTTACCATCTACCACCAATCGAAGAATTATTCTAAAAAGATTTTCCTGTCCGTCAATCACATCTTCGGGATAATATAAAGCAGCGTTAGGACCTTTATCCAGGTCAAGTTTGCGATACACCTGCTTCATGTAAGATAAATCTGCCTCATGTGTCTCCTTCTTTTGATAGAATCCTTGCATCCTGTCTGTAACACCGGGAGTAGCATTATTGTCCTTGGTTTCTCTTTCAGAACGTTTACGAACACCTCCTGCGTTTTCCACTTGAGAAAAAGCAGTGAATGAGAATGAGAGCAATAAGGAAAGGAATAAAATCTTTTTATATTTCATGATATTTTTCTTTCTAATTTCTTATTCAATTTTAATTTAGAGAGACTTCCAAAGGATAAATGACACGACTAATACCATCAGGTCCCTTAGCCTTAACATTTGATATGAAGAAGCGGGCCCCGGGTTTTAAACGGCGGAACTGTTCCTTTTGTCGGGAAGAGAATCTATTGCCGTCGGATACTTCCGGAATTGCATTACCCATTGAGTCATAGAAAATAGTGGAAAAGGATTCCACTGTGAAAGACACATTTAAAATACCATCATCAATAGCTGCACCGATGGATTCCGCCTCCATAAGCTGTTGCTTGGAAATCTTTTTGGGAGTACCCTTATAGTTTACAAGGTTTCCTTGAGCATCCTTGATTGGAATGAATGGAGCAGGATCCGGCAATTGACGTACACGGAAAGTCATTGAACCCACCTGTTGGCGGTTACCATCCATTGATGCAAATACGGATATCACGGCATCCTGGCCGATCTGCCCGGGACGAGCTACCCATGAATCACCATTTCTTACCAAAGAACCGTTTGTCATACTTGCCTCTACAGCATTCATGGCAACTCCGGGAACGGAAATACTTACAGGGTTATCTATACCGGCATATAAAACGTTCATCATAGTGGGTGAAATAGTAGCCATAGGCTCCATCACAGTATATGAAGAACTAAAAGGACGGCGGTCGATAGATCCATCTCCTCTTGCCACCTCAATATAACCTGAGTATGCGTGATTACCTACTGAAGATGCAATTAGTTCGAGATGACCGTTTTCGATTTTATTACCATCCACAAAAATAGCCGGACGTTGGGTGGTATCAATAGCGGCCAACACAATATCGGCAACATATCTGCCTCCCCTCATCACCATATTAGAATTAGGAATGACATAGGGATTCAATTCGTTTACCCTCACATCACCAATATCTACATTAGTGATAAGATTAGTCAAAGCCTCGCTTTCTGCCTCGCGGATGTCACTTTGCAATTTAGAAAGCATTGTCACAGCCGCTACTGCCGGCATATTGTCGAACATCTGCTCCTCCCAAGTTTCAGTTGCTCCCACTTGTTGTTTATCTTTAACTTGAGTGGAAAGCATGGTTAATACAGCATCCCTTTTCTGTGGATCAGTGATCAGTTCTGCTACACTAACTCTATATTGGTCAATCTGCTCTTTCAAATGACGCCCGCTGTTGGTGGAAGGATTTAACATCACCACACCAGCAGCTTCAAGATCATCCAAATTAACCAAATTTTCCGGATCACCTTTCTTGCCATCTGCCTTTTGTGCTATAGCAAGCTTTAGAGAATCTATTTCATTAAGCAGGGAAGTAGAATAATTTCTTAAGTATGTTCCTTTTTCAAGCCAAGGACCTACTTTGGTAGGATTTTTCTGATACAATTCCTGTAGATATACATATTGTATCTCATTCTTGGCAGCCATAGTTTCATTAGTACGCACAAGACCGTCGTGCACCTGATTGAAACCATTGAGCACATCGCTGGAGACATTCAGAGCAAGCATAGCCGTCAAGACGATATACATGAGGTTAATCATCCTCTGACGGGGGGACATTCTTGTGACATTATTACCTGAAGCCACTTTATAAAGTTTAAAGTTTAGATTTTAAATTTTAATTTTCAGATTCCTCAGCCGCAGCGAATGGGTTGATACCATTTGCCACAGGATTAAGAGGCTGATGCATATTTATGGTCATGGCAGTAATCATCTTAGCGTATACTGCATTGATCTGTTTCATATATTTTGTCATCTTTTCGGTCTCTTCACAATATTGTGCAGATTCAGAAGCAGACTTTTCATACATATCCCTAATATCTTTCAAGCCTTTGTTAACTTTATCAATTGCATCCAATTGGCCTGAAACATTTTTAAGCTGAATTTCGTAGATAGTGTTCAATCCGGCAAGATTTCTATTTAAATCAGCCATTTGTTCAGCATAACCTGTGGAACCCGTAGCCATCACGGCGTGCAGATCCTCCATTTGTTTGGAAATATCTTGCACAGCTTCCACAAATCTGTTGGTAGCTTCAGCTAATTCAGCCGCTTTGTTGAGATTACCTGTGGCTTGAGTCATCATTTCCACAGATTGGGTGATATCTTGGCCCGAATCGTCAACAATAGTCAGTCCGCCCACTAATTGTGGAGCTACCACTCCTTTTCCATGGTGAACCTTGCCACCTTCAATCTGAATAGGTTCTCCATTCTCGTCGGTTATCCTTTGAACTGATTGCCCCCCTTGTCCCGTTAAAGCAGGTACAATCTCTTCCCAATTCGGTTCTTTTGGAGGACGATCGAATGCAGTGAGAAGGAACATTGCGATCTCAGTGCCCATACCGATACATAGAAGTGTGTTACCACCCGGAAGGTGAAGGATTTTAAAGAGTGCACCCCAAATCACAATTGCGGCTCCTACTGAATATGCGATGTTGAAAAAATATTGCCCTCCATCGCTATGAAGAAAAGCTTCTATACGGTTTTTATACTTTTTGAACTTATCCATAATCTTTATTTCTTTTTCTTTTGGGTGCCTTTAGCAAAACCTATCTGAGTTCTTACATTACGGAAACCAATATACGATCTCTGTTCGTTTTGGTACTCCCAAGTTCTAAGATCGCTTCTTATATTATTGGCAACATCTTTCCATGATCCGCCTCTCACGATTTTTCTTTTCATACGATAAGGATCTTCGAGAGCGGCGTCATATCTGTATTCAGGATTGATATCGGCTGTGAGTTTATCCACACTTTCTGAATAAGCTGTTGAAGTCCACTCAGAAACATTACCTGCCATATCATATAGTCCGAAATCATTAGCTGTATAAGTCCCTACCGGTGAAGTTATGACGTGACCGTCTCTCACATAATCTCCATCCATAGGTTTGAAATTGGCATAAAAGCATCCTCTTTCATCATAGGGCAGAATCTCTTCCCAAGGATAGGGAGTTTCCGAATTCCCGGCTCTTGCAGCATATTCCCATTCCGCTTCGGTTGGAAGTCTGTATGGTTCCACATAGACTCCTTCACGTCCTAACGATCTTTTCAAGAAATCAGTGCGCCAATTTGAGAATGCATTAGCTTGTTCCCAACTCACTCCAACTACCGGATAGTTGTTATAACCGGCATGGGAGAAATACATTCTTGTATAGGGTTCGTTGTAGGCATTATCGAAGTCATTGATCCAACATGTTGTGTCTGGATACACATTCACAATATATGTGTTCACAAAATCGAAATCACCTGTCAAAGGACGAGTCACAGTTTCACGAATTATATCTCCTTCCTCAGAGAAATATGCGGTGTCTTTAGATATCACCGGCAACTCAGTAGAAACCGGGATATCAGTGTTATATTCCCTTCTTGTGGGATCGAGACGATTGCGTCGTTTGGCTGCTTCAGTATGGTTATAGATTTCATACCTATAATTTAACTGATTAGGATCCAATTCCCGATGACCTGTTATTGGATTGATACGATAAACACTTTCAATAGCCCTTTGTTCATCTTCGTTGGCATTTCTCCATGGAATAGGCTTCGACCAGTTAAGATAAGGTTCAATAGGATTCCCTTCCCTATCTTCTTCGATCTTAAAGGCTTCATTACCGCCATAAGCGGGATCATAAAGACGCTCACGAATAATAGAATCCCTCACCCAAAATACAAATTGTTTGTATTTTGAATTTGTGATTTCGGTTTCATCCATCCAGAAAGCATCAACCGAAACCCCTCGAGGATCAGCCTTTCTACCATTAATACTATCATCGACACTTGGTCCCATTGCTATATTGCCACGATCGATAAGAACCATGCCATAGGGGGTGGGTTCAGCCCAATATGAACCTCCAACCCCGGTGACTTCACCACCTGCAGAACTGCTACTTCTTGCACCGAAACAAGAAGTTAAAAGTCCCATAGATGACACAGTCCCGGTTATAACAAGGGATGAATAAATAAACCGTTTCAATTGTATATCTTTATTTTTTTTCATGATCTTAGGATAAAAAGCTTACATAATCCTGATTGACCTATGTCGGAATAAATTTTTTCCACCCATATCCATTTTGAATTGATAACCCAAAACCAATTCATGGTTTCCGGTAGTAGACTTTCCCAAACTTGAGTAATTATATTCCCAAGAATATCCCAAGAAGAAATTCTTGATGTTGATACCGGCCAATACTCCGAATGCAGTATTATATCTGTAATCAACTCCGAAAGTCACCAGGTTATTGTAGGTAGACCTCATTTCAATCACACCGGCTAACTCGTTAAAATCGGTGCCCAAAATCAATGAGGGTTGCAATGTAAATAACGAGTTAGGAATTGGAATATTGCCACCAACATCAAAATATAAAGTCATTGGGAGTTTACTTTCCACATATCTGGATTCAGAAGAAGACTCTCCTTCAGTGGATAATTTCACTTTAGGATTAGTGAGATGTTGAGCCGACAAACCCACGTAAAATTTAGGATGTTCAAACCGTATCCCAACTCCTAAATCCAAAGCTCCTCCGGCTACATCCTGAGTAGGCATATCTTCATTATAATCCTCATCGGGATCATCTTTGGAAGGTTCATCGGGAGCATTACCTGCATCACCTTCTCCTTCACCGGGTTGCTGGGATACGTCACCGTCAGAATCGGGAATTCTGTTTATAACATATTCACTTCCCTTATATTGAGAGTGATAATAACCAATCTGTATACCAATACTCAACCGATTTTGTTTAAAATTAAGTTTATAGCTACCCTGAGCACTTACTTGAATGTTTCTATAAAGATCGTGGGATTCGAAATTAGCAATGATACCGGCACCCACTCTTTTACCCATCAATTTGAAAGGAGAATCAGCAGTGACTAAGAAATTCTTGGGATTATGATACTCTCCAAGCCTTTGCAAACGCCCGGCACCACGTACTCTTATGAAGTCAATTTCTCCGGTTGCAGCAGGGTTGAGAAGTGTAGGCATTGCCCAGTGTTGAGTCAACATAATATCCGGGTTGGAGGTAATTACCACCGGGTCATAGGTAGATCCCGGGGTCTCCCCCTCTTCCTGGGCATGCATACAAATAGGAAGTATAAGCAATAAAACAGCTGCTTTTATTCTTGAGATTCCCCAATAACGTGAACTTGTTGAGAAAAATCTTATACCTTTCCTATTCATTATCATTCAAAATAGAAATTGATAACCACCATATTGGATTTAACCTTACTCAAAGACTGCGTGATTTTATAAGTCTGCATGTCATCTTCGAGATCAGGACGATTATGTTTTAGTATATCTGACAAACCAAAACAGAACTTAATCTCGGGAATGAATTTGAAAAAAGGCAAGTAGAAATCCACCCCCATACCAATAGTGAGATACGCGTCACAAGTGTTGAACACAAGATAATCGGTTCTTTTCTTAGTGACATCAAATGAAGCCATGAAACCGGTGGTGACGTAAGGCCTGACATTATGAAGTCGATTCCCCGATATTTTAAGGTCGATAGGTGCTACCACATAAGCGCTTTTCACATCCTGTTTCATAACCTCTCCGGAATAATATTCCATCATATAGACATTCTTACTTCCAAAATATATACCCGGAGAAAAGCGTAGATTAAGATATTGATGAAGCCTGAGATCGGCAAGCACATTCAGACAGAAACCGGGTGAAAATGCAGGAACCTCAAGACTCCATTTTTCTCCGTCGGGAGTCAAGAATCCATTGTGAGTGAGGTTTAAATCCTGCACATGCATGCCTACAGAAAAACCCAGATGCCATCTTTTTAGGTCTGCATATGGTCGATTCAACAATTTGTCGTTTGGCTTAGCTACCATAACTCCCGATGCCATCAGCATAATGCAGAACATGATTATTGCCCTGCGGTATTTTTTTAAGCTTCGACCAATATGGAAGTTTTGAATCATCAAACTATTAACGAAATCAAACTCGCCATTATTGCCACAATATTTTTTCCCTATTATTTGTTTACTTAATATCACGTTATGATTTATCACACTGGAGATGGATTGGCAAAAGCTTATTAGCGACAGAAGATTAGGCCTTGAAGACTTTCATAGAGAGGATTCACAGATGCGAAGTGATTTCCAAAGAGACTATGATAGAATGATATTTTCATCACCTTTCCGGAGAATGCAAAATAAAACTCAGGTTTTTCCTCTTCCGGGAAGTGTTTTCGTACACAACCGCCTCACACATAGCCTTGAAGTTTCCACTGTGGGAAGATCGATATCGCGGGAAGTGATTCAAAGAATGTCTCAAAAAAACCTCCATATAAGGGATCATAAATTATTGGAAAATATTCCCGACATTGTAGCCACTGCATGTCTGTGCCACGATCTGGGGAATCCTCCTTTCGGACATTCAGGTGAAAAAACAATATCTACTTGGTTTAGTGAGGGACCGGGCAGATCATTGCAAGAAAAACTGACCGGACAGCAATGGGCGGATTTGATAAATTTTGAAGGAAACGCTAACTCTTTCCGACTACTTACTCATCAGTTTGTGGGACGTAGAAAGGGAGGTTTTGCGATGACTTACAGCACTCTGGGAACACTGGTGAAATACCCTTGGACCTCTATTCATGCCGGTGAAAAAGGTAAGTTCGGTTTCTTTGAAAGTGAAGAGGAATTATATCGAAGAGTGGCCTCATGGCTTGATATTCCTGAAATTTCAACCGGTATTTTCGCACGTCATCCTTTGGTATATCTAATGGAGGCAGCCGATGATATTTGTTATCAAATCATGGATATAGAAGATGCCCACAGACTGGGAATACTTTCAACAGAGGAAGCTTCTCATTACTTATTGGCATTCTTTGAAGAGGGGCGCCAAAATAAACTAAGCAGAGGAATGGGGTATTTAGATGACCCAAATGAAAAGATCAGTTACTTGCGTTCTAATGTTATAGGCACATTAGTGGAACATTCAGCTGATGCCTTTGTGGGTAATCTGACCGCAATAATGAAAGGAGATAAGACTGAGCCACTTACAAAACTTATACCACAAAGATTGAAAGAGGCCTACGAAGAATGTTCAGACTTAGCATATTCCAGAATTTATTGTGCTCCTTATGTAGTGGATGTCGATCTTGCAGGAAACAGGATTATCTCATATCTGATGGATGTTTTGATGGATGCTGTTTTAAATCCGGATAAAAATTACAGCCAACTACTTTTGACAAAGATTCCACGTCAGTATGATTTCAAGTCCGAAACTTTATATGGCAGAATTCAGGCAGTGCTCGATCATATTTCAGGTATGACCGATGTGTACGCTTTAGATTTATTCAGGAAACTCAATGGACACTCATTACCCGCAGTGTAAATAATCTATGAATATGAGAAAGATTGTGTATTTTTTATTTATAATTTTGGCGGTGAACTTTGCCGGACTTGCAAAAGAATATTCACCTCAAGATATAAAGAATCCTAATATAGCCGACCGGCGACAATATGTGGCAGATCCTGAAGACCTTGTGAGTTCAAGAGCCAAATCTGAAGCAAGTGCGATTTTATGGAATCTGCGTCAAAAAACCGGAGTTGAAGTGGCAGAAGTAATCATACCTAATACCGGAGAATACACAAAGGAAGAATTCGCAACACGACTTTTTGACAATTGGAAAATAGGAAAATCAGATAAAGACAATGGAGTTTTAATATTAATAGTCACAGATCAACGAGAGGCCTGGATCGCAACGGGTTATGGAGTGGAAGGGGTGATTCCTGATATATCTGCAACTAAAATTGTTAACCGCTCGATTGTGCCTTATATGAAACAAGGCAATCTTAATGAAGCCGTGGTGGCTGTAGCCGCAGATGTCGCTAATATTTTGAGTAACCCTGAAGCAGCTTCTGAATTAAAAAGCAACGAGGCCGAAAGATGGAATCAGGCCTCCGAAACCGACATAACCGGGGATGATATCCTTGCTTTTGCTCTATCCATCATCGTTTTTATGGGTTTAGGATCCTATATAATTTATTTTTATGAAAAGAATAGGCTAAAACACAGAGACAGATACAATCAGTCGAGAGCATGGCAAGACAATATGAATCTGTTTTTAATAATTGCCATTGTTTCAGCCGGACTGGGATTGCCTGCGTATCTTATGGCCAAAAGGAGGTATCGAAAACTACGTAATGATCCTATGAAGTGCCCTGCTTGTAAGGGTGAAATGAAGAAACTCAATGAAGAAGAAGACAATAACTTGCTGAGTCCCTCCCAGGATCTGGAAGAACAGCTGAATTCGGTTGACTATGATGTATGGGTATGCAACGATTGCGGCACTGTAGAAAGATATGCCTTCCCAAATAAACATTCAATTTATCAGGAATGTCCTAATTGCCATACAAAGGCTATGTATATGGTTAAGGATCATACCATTGTGCCGGCAACAACACGATCCAACGGAATAGGGGAAAAGCTTTACGATTGTAAATACTGTCATAACCAGACACGCAAACGTTACAACATACCCAAGAAAGAGGATGGTACTGCAGCAGCTCTTGCGGCGGGAGCAATCCTTGGTTCAGGACGAGGAATGGGAGGAGGTGGCAGTTTCGGAGGTGGATTCGGAGGTGGACGCACCGGAGGTGGAGGCGGCGGAGGCCGCTGGTGATTTAAGGAATAAAAGATATTTAGGGATTGGGGATCTTTCTTAACCTAATTTTTGAGGATTGATAGGGGAATTGAATCAAGAGAGTCTCTCCATCGCCTTTTTGTGCTTTTATATCTCTTTTCATGGATTCTTTCATTGAATCCAACCATTCCACTTCAAATATATCTGAAAAAGGAGTAGGACTCAGAATTGCTTTCAAATCACCGGGATGCCAATTTTGATTATTGACATTGGCTCCATCCACATATATCATGTTATATTTATCTCCCTCCTTTTTACAAAGCAATGTATAGCGACCTCCAAGTTTTAATAATGATTCTTCAAGTTCCCTATCGAAAAGCGACCAATATCCTTCCATCGGATCATCATTTTGCGAAAAATAATCAGCGTTCATCTCTTGAAAATTAAAATAAGAGTCGCTCTTTGTTTCAGTAAACTCTACCTTGATATCTGAAATGAGCAACTTGTCAGCCCAACCGGCTAAGAAACCAAAACCTGTGACCGGGTATTTTATCTCAAATTCATATATCTGATTTAAATTTTTGTCACCTACAGACAAAATCAAAACATTATTTTCAATAGTTATATTCCATATGTTGTCACCATCATAGGGATTGATCTTTTCAGTCAAAGAAATCTCTGATTTTGTTGATGATTTGAGTTTAAATACTGAGACATCAAGAGCCGGGACTGACTCGGTGGCTGTTTGTATCTCATCTCCTTTTATTGAAAACACTATCGTGTCTCTAACAAGGGTTACGAAGAAACCCCAATGGGGATTTGAGATATTTATCTTTCTGCCTTGACTTGTGAAATAGGGATATCTTTTATAAGGATTTCCATTTAGATTCTTGGCTCTGAAATTTAAGGAAAAAACATCCGTAGAATTAGGAAGCTTTAAATAATCATATTTTAAACTGTCTGAGAGATTTTCAATATAGATTCCTTCATAAGTTGCATTTTGGAATGGATGGTATCCCCTGCCCTTGTTCCAGTTTAATGTTTTTGCTTCCATCACAAAAGTCAGGGAAAAGAAAAGAATTAATAAAATAAACAATTTCCTCAAACTCATATTAAACCATATTTGTGATTGCAGCGACTATACCAACGATCGCGAATATTAAAATTATACCACCTATTATCTTATTAATAAGCCACATGCTTCGAAGATTGAAATGTGCCCTCAACTTATTGACCGAGAAAGTAACAAATTCCCACCATATTATGGCTCCGACAAATATTGCAGCATATCCGGCTATATAGTAATAAAAACTGATTTCCGGGATGGAAAAATTAAACCGTGCAAAAAGGCCGATGATTAGAAATAGAATAAGGGGATTTGAGAAGGTAAACAAAAATCCTCCCAATATGTTTTTATGTGGAGAAATCTGAATTGCTTCTTGCTCGGGGGTTTTTAATGAAGAGGCAGGATTCTTTTTAAAAAGATAGATTGCAAAGGCAATAAGCACAATACTACCCACTAACTGTATAATATTTTGATTTCTTTCAAGAAATTCTTCTATGAAGGATAGACCGAAACCGGTGAGGATACAATAAAAAAGGTCGGAAATTGCGGCTCCGACCCCGGTATAAAGCCCCGTTTTTCTCCCTTTGTCCAGAGTTCGCTGTATGCACAGAATTCCCACCGGCCCCATTGGGGCAGATATCAGAATTCCTATCGCCACTCCTCTCCATATTGTATAGAAAAGACTTTCAAAAAAGCCCATCACCATACCGTAGTAATATTTCTCAATTTGTGATGTAATACCCCCCGTTACCGCTCGGTATCACACTATAAGATTTCAAGGCATATTTATATTTCCCTGTAGCTGCCTCACCACTTATGGGCGCACCGGCACCCATTGTGACATCATATGTGGATTTACATTGGCTACACACAGCCACATAAGTTTCATTATCTATATATACGCGAACATCCGCTTTCCTTTCCACAGGGCATGCAAGATCATAAGCCAATGGAGTGGCTATCGCCGGATTGAATGCATCAATACCTTCTATAAGAAGCACACCTCCGAAACCTGTGGCACTTCCGTATTTATAAGTAAAGCCTGCAGGTTGTGATGCACCGGAGCCATTGAATATAAAATTCCTATGGCTTCCAAATCCTGCTACCCCGTAAGTGTTCCATAATCCGACATTGGCTAATGATATGTTCACTGCCATGTTTGGAATCCTGTTATTATCGATGCCTTGACAACCCGTCAATAACAGAAATACTACGATGCAGGAAATTATATATTTCGATTTACTCATGCAAACGGGATAGCACCCAGAACTTCACCAAATTGGTTAGCTATTTTCTGTATCTGGCCACCAATCATAGGTTTTAACATTGCAGGGATATTAATGTCTATATCCACATTGGCCGATGAAGAAGTATCATTCACCGGAACTATATGTAGAACCAGCGACATTTCGATTGGTATACCTTCGCCTTTAAGTTTTATCAGAGAAGGCGCTACTCTCTCTGTTACCCTAAACAAAAGATTACCCATAGGGCCTCCCGGCACTTCGATTGTATCCTGTGTTATCCGGATATTTTCAAACATTTGCCGTTTATCCTCAGGAATTTTGTCAGCAGGCACCTTGTGAAGCATCCCTTGAAGATTCTCGAGATTTGATAACTTATCATAAACGGCTGTGGCCGGTGCATTAAGTGTGATTTTATCTGAACTATAAATTGACATTATTTTATAATCTGTATTATGAAAATTTATCCCTAAACTCTAACCTCTAGCAAAAATTATCAGCCATCAATCTTTATAATCAGGCATCCAGCCGGCCGGGTCTTCTCTCCATTCCCGTAAAGTCTCTGCTTCCGACTTACTAATAAATTTTGTAGTCTCAGCCACTTCTATCATCGTGGAATAATCACATAATGAAACCAAAGTGATATTGGCCTCATGGAAACGTTTTACTGCCATCGGGAATTTATAATTGAAAAGACAGGTCATTCCTATCACTTCCGTGCCATAATTCTGTAGAAGTTCAACAGTTTTCAAAGAACTTCCACCAGTAGAGACCAGATCTTCTATCACAACTACCTTAGTACCCGGTTTTAAGTTTCCTTCTATACTGTTTTCAAGACCATGGTCTTTAGGAGTGTCTCTAACGTAGACATACGGCAGCCCTAAAGTATCGGCCACAATAGCACCAATTGCTATGGCACCCATGGCTACACCGGCTATGGCCTCCGCATCGGGGAAATTTTCCAATATAGCCTTGGCATATTCCACCTTAACAAAATTTCTTATATCCGGATACGATAGTATTCTGCGGTTATCGTTATATATTGGAGAATTCCAACCCGAAGCCCACACAAAGGGGTTTTGAGGTTGAAGTTTGATTGCACTGATCTGAAGAAGTTTTTCGGCTAATAGTCTTTCAGTGGTCTTCATAACATACTGTATTTGAAAGATTTGAAAAATATGAGTTGCTTTCTGAAAGAAAGCCTTCTCTACAATATGCAAATTTAAACTTTTACATCAACATACGCAAACAGAAAAAATATGTTAGATGCGGTTCCTCAAAAAAGATATGTCAGAAAGTTACGGCAAGAGCAAACAGGTATAGGCGAACATGAGGATATTTATCCGTTATAGCTTTTGCCGCCGAACCCATTGTGGCACCTGTGGTGCATATGTCATCAACCAATAAAACTCCCTTGTGATTGAGGTCTACATTTTCTCTGGGTTGGAAAAGCTTATGTGCGTTGACCAGACGTTTATTTCGTGATAAAGAAGTCTGGGTTTTTCTATTTCTTATCATCTTCAAAGCGTTTTCTATTGGAATTCCACTTGCTTTCCCTATTCCGGAAGCAATGTTATCCACCTGGTTATACCCCCTCTTGGCTTTTTTAACAAAATACATCGGCACCGGCACAATACAATCTATATTATTCAGGTAACCTGAGATATAAAGTTCCTTGCCTGCAATTTCACCCAATTTATCTCCAATAGATGGATAATTCCGATATTTCATGTCTTGAATAAGATTAGCCAAAGAGGAATCACGAGAATAAAAAAAGTGACCGGTGGCAGCAACGAAAGGGAATTGACCGGCAAATCTCTCCTCCATAGGATTTCTAAGATTTCTGTGATAGCCGGTGCGGGGGAGACTTTCAATACACGGATTGCAGACAAATCTTTCGTATGGTGTTAACGAGTTTCCACATAAATGGCATTCTGCGGGATAAAAAATATTAATAATATCTTCAAGCCAACGCTTAATCATCTTGAAGCTCTTCTTGTTTTTTCTTTATAAAATTGATTACCTTTGAGACAGCGGAAGAAGGGAAACCACGGGAAATCAAATACCGGAAAAGTTTCTGTTTGCTCTCCCAGGCTTCTTCACCTGTCAAATCAAGATGTTTTGATTTAGAGGTGGCACATCTAAGTAGCCCTTCTTTCCATACAGACTTGTCTACTTCATTTAGAGCTTTTATAATGTCAGACTGCGTGATTTTCCTTTTTATTAATTCAATTTTTATTTTATTAGGTCCCCATGATGAAAAACGAGCCTTGTCATTGGTAAAACTTTTTGCAAAACGGGCATCATCTACGAAATGGTAGTTTCTTAATGACTCCAAAACTTCTTTCCTGTTGGCAGAAGACAAACCCCAGTTAATCATTTTTCTATTGAGATCGAATTCACATTGCTCACTTCGGCTGCATAAAGCAGCCAATTTTTCGAAAGCCATTTCTTTAGTAACCTCCTTTTTCATACCCAATCTAAAAAATTGTTCAAAAATAATCAAAAATCATGTTGCTTTCTTATAATCATAATTTTTTATAAATTTGCAATATGGAGAGTTTAAGGAAAGTGCTTTCCAAATTGCCTGCGTGGCTTCTAAGCATAGTCACATTGTTAGTGATTTTATGGCTCACCTTGGCTCCCAAACCGTTAGGTGATGAGACTCCAATGTTGTTTCCAGGTGCCGATAAGCTGGTGCATGGAATAATGTTTGGGTTTCTTGGCACCACGATGATGCTCGACTGGCAGAGGAAAAATCGATGGAAACTTGTATTTCCGAAACGTGTTTTCATATGTGCGACATTGTCGGCTATTTTAGGGGTGCTTATAGAGGTGGCGCAAGCAAACATGGGTTTAGGCAGGGGGTTTGAGTACGGGGATATCGTAGCAGATACCATCGGGGCTTATGTCTTTGGAATCGTGTGGATGATATTACAAAAAAATTGGGTTAATGAAGGGACATAGAGAACCCCTAACGAGGTAGGGTATGAAGGGAAAGGGTGACGGGATTAGGGGGTTAAAGATGGACGAAGAAAAAGAAAAGGATAAAGAACCTACGACTGATTCGGTGAATGAAAAGCCGGAAAAGAAGGTCAAGAAGCATTGGATTCACCCAAAATGGTTGAGAATAGTGCTTAAGACATTTATGTGGATCATTATTAGTTTGATCTGCATTGCTATTATTGTGCCTATTCTTCTTTACGTGCCGCCGGTGCAAACCTTCGTGAAAAATATTGCCTGCAATATTGTTGAAAAATCCACAGGAATGAAGATTGGGATTGACAGATTCCGACTTAAATGGCCTGTAGATGTAGCCCTTGACGGTGTTACAATTGTGGAAGCAACCGGAGATACAATGGTTTATGCAAAGGAAGTGATTGCTGATGTGAAGCTTGCTCCGCTCTTCAAATTGGATGTGGATATCAACGACCTGAAACTTGAAGAAGCAGGTATTAGAATAATGGCGCCGGATTCATCTATGCTTCTGAAACTTAAGGCCAATCTTATAGAAATAGATGATAAAAGTTCCGTAGACATCAAGACCATGACTGTGGACGTGAATAAACTGCTAATACAGCAGGCGGATCTGAGTCTTGATATGGACGTATGGAAAAAGAAACCGGCTGAAAACGACAGTGTAGCTCCGCCAGTGAATCTCAAAATACTTCTTCATGATGCACAGATAGACGGGTTTAATTTCGGAATGTCGATGCTACCGACTATAGACACGCTTTCTCTTGTGTCTAAAAACGTGACCATCAGAAACGGTGTAATAGATCTGTCACAAAACATTGTGACAGCGGAATATCTTGGAACTTCTGACGGTAGCGTGACTTACCTCACTCCTACCCCGGAATACATAAAAGAGCATCCGGCACCCGTGGACACCACCTCAGTTGCAAGTCCTCCTATGATAATTAAAGGAGACACAGTGAGCGTTACCGATTTCAATGCATTGTATGCCGTGAAAGGCACAAAGCCCTTACCGGGTTTTGATCCTTCTTATCTTCAGTTTTCGAAAGTTAATATCCGTTTAGATAACTTCTATAACGAAGCATCGACAGTGAAATTACCGATTGCATCTATTTCTGCCAACGAACGTTGCGGACTGATGGTTACTTCCGGAAAGGGTACTATCGAAGTGGATTCGATCGGTCTTGCATTAAAGGATGTTACACTCCAGACTCCTTATACCTATCTTAACGCTACAGCGGAAATTTCCTTTGCTGTATTGGAGATGAATCCGTATGCTCTGTTCAACATAGATGCGGCCGGGAATGTGGGATGGCCTGATATCGAGGCATTCTTACCGGACATGAAGCCTTACACGAGCAAACTTCCTGTAAGGAATCCTCTGGATTTCGGTATAGTGGCAGGAGGTTCACTGCAAGATATAGAGTTGACAGACTTAAATGTGGGGATAACAGATGTATTGAATGTGAAAGCATCGGGATATGCTCAGAATGCTTTTGATATAAAAAAATTAAGGGCCGATGTGAAGTTCGAAGGTGAGGTGACAGGTCCAAAAGTAATAGATAATCTTCTTGAAATTAAAGGGGTCCATGTGCCGAAACTCAAACTGACTGGAGAAGCTATGGCCAAGAATGAAATTTATTCAGCCAATTTCGACTTAAAGACCTCAATCGGCTCACTGGTAGCGGATGGAAGTGTGTCTCTGTCGGCTGAAAAATACAAAGCCTATGTATCAGTAGAAGATATCAACGTGAAAGGATTCTTGCCCGATTTAGGAATAGGGAAAGTTGATGCCTCACTGACCGCACAGGGAGCGGGGTTCAATCCTACGAAACCGAATGCTGATGCAGACATCAGTCTTGCTATCACTTCCATAGATTACAACGATCAGACACTCAATAATATCACAGCCGATGTCATTTTGGAGAACGGCGTATATAAATTCAACATTGATTCACCAAACGATATCTTGAGACTTGATCTAAAAGGGGAAGGCACATTGGCACCTGACCTTTACACTGCGGATGTGACTGCAGTGATAGATAAAGTGGATCTTTTTGCATTAGGTTTAGCAACAGACAACAGCACATTGAGCGGTACTGCTACTGTGAAAGCAAGTGCAAGTCCGGAGAAATGGCTTTATGACGCAGACTTGTGCCTCAAAGACTTCTCCTACATCTCGGGACCAAACTACTTTGCTATTCCAAATGACATAGACATTATCTTTAAGAGTACAGTAGACAAGGTTTATGCAGATGTAGACGCAAAAGGGACCTGCATAAATTTTGAGGCCGACACAGGTCTGAAGGAAATGATTTCATCATTCACCGCTTTAGGAGACACTGCGAGCAGACAGATTGCAGCGAGAGATCTGAATGTAGAAATGCTACAACATATGTTGCCTAAATTCCGACTTAACTTAGAAGCCTCAGGTAATGGAGCGATTGCCGATATATTGGCCGGAGCAGGTTTGAGTGTGAATAAAATCCAGGGTAATATCACAAACGATTCAATAATCAGTGCAAAATTCGGAGCATGGGAGTTCGCCAATTCCTCAATGAGAGCTGATACATTGACTTTCTCATTGAAACAAAGAGGCCAACTTCTTGACTACCGCGCACATATGGGAAACAAGAAAAACAATCCAATCGGGGATTTTGCTAATGTGAACATAAACGGATATGTAGGTGAAAACCGCCTTATGATGGGTCTCCGCCAGATGAACCAGAAGGGCGAGACGGGTTATAGGCTCGGATTGACGGCAGCTTTCCAGGATTCATTAATAACTGTGCATTTCACCCCATTAAAAGCCATGATCGGTTATATACCATGGACTTTCAATTCCGACAATAGCATAGAAGTAAATATGAAGACTTTCAAAATAGATGCTAATCTGTTGGCAGAGAGTGCAAAGAGTAGTATCCTTTTGAAAACAGAAAAGAATGAAAAGGGAGACGATGAGCTTCATTTGGCATTAGACAATGTGCAATTACAAGACTTCCTTCAATTATCTGTATTTGCACCACCGATTACAGCTGCGTTGAACGCAGACCTGCACGTAGGATACACGGAAGGCTGGTTATACGGTACAGGGACCGTTGGTGTGAACAATTTCACTTACGACCGACTTAAAGTGGGGGATTTCGACCTTTCGCTTCGTGCCGGAATGAATGATGACGGTTCAACGGGAGCAAGGCTGGGTCTGAAGATAAACGGTAAAAACGCCATAGCAGCAAAGGCTCTGTTAGTGCCTGATTCATTGAAGATACCACAAGTAAAAACAATGGAACTAGACCTTACTCAATTCCCGTTGAACATAGCTAATCCATTTTTGGGTAAAGATGTTGTGCAACTATCGGGTTATCTCAACGGTGAGTTCGATTTAAGCGGTTCTTTAAAACTTCCGAAACTTAATGGATATCTGGCATGTGACTCCGTTGCTGTATTTGTGCCTATGATGGGAAGTTCAGTGAAATTCAACCAGGATTCGATTTTGGTGACCGATAATGTTATAGACTTCAACAAGTTCGATATCTGGGGACAAAACCAAAATCCAATAGAGATAGACGGCACAGTAGATATGAGCGACTTAAGGTCGGCGGTGTTTGATTTGAAGTTGAATGCCAACAATTTCCAGCTTATCAACAATGATCAAAAGGCGAAATGTGACTTGTATGGCAAGTTGTTTATGGACATTCATGCCAATGCCAGGGGCCCAATGGAGCATTTCAATCTAAACGCCGGAGTGACTCTTCTGAAAAATACCAAAGTTACATATTCTATACCACAAACCACGGCACAATTGACATCACATAATACAGAAGGAATTGTAAGATTTGTCAACTTTAATGACACGGTATTGGTAATGAAAGAAGACACTGTGGTGCAACCAACATTCTCCATGAGGATACTCGCAGGACTTACTCTTGAGAACGGTATGCAAGTCAATGTGATTTACCCCGGTTCCACCACAACCGGTACAGCAAGAGTGGAGATACAACCGAGCGGGCAACTAACATATTTTCAGAACTATTTAGGAGATATGCGTCTAAACGGTCAAGTATATGTAGGCAATGGATTCGCAAGTTACAGTATGCCTATTGTAGGTGAAAAGAAATTTGTTTTCAATCCGGAAAGCTATGTTCAGTTCCAGGGGGATCTGATGAATCCTTCGTTCGACATAAAAGCTACTGATGATGTGAGGGCAAGCGTGATAGAAAACGGAAATTCGAGAATCGTAAACTTCAAAGTGGGAGTGGATATCACCCAGACACTGCAGAATCCTAAACTGGAGTTTGATTTGAGCACGGATGATGATATGTCGATAGAAAACGAACTTCAATCCATGACTCCAAATGCTCGCAGCATGGCAGCACTAAACATGCTTTTGACAGGACAGTATACAGGGGCCGGAGTCAGGACCGCAAGTAGCGATTTACTTCAGGGAACTATGTACAATATATTGACATCCACCATCAATGGCTGGCTTGCAAACAATGTGAGAGGAGTGGATATCAGTCTGGGAGTTGACCAATATGGTAATTCTTATAACGGAGAAACAGGCTCTTCCACAAGCTATAGTTATCAAGTATCGAAATCATTGTTCAATAACAGGTTCAAGATATCTGTAGGTGGGAATTATACAACTGACGCACAAGCCGATGAGAACTTTTCGGAGAATCTGATAAGCGACATCTCGTTTGAATATCTGTTGAAACAGACCCAGAACGTGACAATGTATGCCAGACTTTTCAGACATACAGGATATGAAAGTATATTGGAAGGAGAGATAACGGAAATGGGAGGTGGTTTCCTATTAAGAAGAAGATTATCGAATCTGAAATCACTTTTCAAATGGGGTACACCGAAGAACATGCAACTGAACCAGAGACAGCTACAAGGACCGGGAATGGGCATGGGCTTACATCGTGAACATCCAAATGATACGGTTCACTCTGTCGTAGGAGAAAGAAAAGACAGTTTGCCACTGAAACCAGATTCTGCAATGGTAAATAAACCTGATTCCATAGTCGTAACCAACAAGGTGGAAAACAATGAAAAATAGGTTCCGAATAAATTCTTTAGCAAGCTTGCTGCTTGTTCTCCTTCTTTTATGGATAGCTTCTTGCTCTACGACTAAAAGGCTTACACCGGATGAGACCCGATACACTGGCATGGGTAAGTTTGAAGTAGTAGCACCTGAAGGTGTGAAACTACCCTCAACTCTTGACGGTGAGTTGAGAAAAACGGGCGAGACAGATGCTAACGACTATATACTGGCTCCATTTATAAAGATACCTTTGGGTCTTTGGGTTTATAACAACTGGAATGACTCAGCAAAAGGACTTAAAGGATGGCTATACCGGAAATGGGTGAAGGATCCTGTATTAGTGAGTGAGGTGAAGCCTCAGATCAGGGCCAAACTTATGCAGCAATTGCTTGACGACAACGGGTATTTCGGTTCACAAGTGGTTTATAATATAGAACCGGATAAAAGGAATGACAAGAAAGCGGCCATTGGTTATACACTACATGTGACGAAACCATACAGGATTGACTCTGTTATGTATCTTGCAGAAACCAATAAGATCAACAGATTCATTGATTCAGTGGCCAGAAAAAGCCCATATCTGAAAAAAGGGGAAATATTCTGTGTGGATTCACTTGAAGCGGAAAGAGTAAGAATAGTAAATTCTATGCGTAACCATGGATATTATTATTTCAAACCTGATTATATAGAATTTCTTGCTGACTCATTGATAACCCCGGGAGAAATAGCTATCAAATTAAATCTGGTGAAGAATATCCCCAATATGGCGAAACTACAGTATCGAACGGGAAAGATTGAAACTATCATCCTACGAAACAGCGATGAAACTATGGGGACGCCGGACACTATGCAAACTGAACGAGGTGAACTAATAGTATATGAACCGGCCCGACTTCGTAAACATCTTATTCCAAGCTGTATCACTTTTCGTAAGGGTAAACTTTTTACTGTCAGGGATATGAACCTAACACAGACCCGATTGTCAAGACTGGGCATTTTCGGGGGGATTCAAATCAATGTGTTGCCATCCGACACCAATCCGGAAAATCCTTTGGTGGATGTATATACCACAGCTCGTTTTCAAAGTCCAATTGAGGCAACTATTCAGGCAAACCTCACTTCGAAATCTAATAGCTATTTAGGCCCGGGTGTGACATTAGGTTTAGCACACAACAATATCTTTGGTGGAGGGGAAAAGCTTAGTGTACAATTGACGGCAGACTATGAGTGGCAGACAGGAGGAGAACGTAACAAGAATTTTAACAGTTATGAATTAGGTCTCAACGCATCATTGGCTTTCCCAAGATTACTGGCACCTAAATTTGTTAGGAGGACAAGAAGGGATTTGAACTGGACTACTATAAGCCTTGGAGCTAATACGTTAAACCGACCACAGTTCTTCAATATTGCCGAATTTAATGCCGGCATCACTTATGAATGGAGGGCAACAAGAAATTCTTTAAATCAGCTCACTCTTTTCAAGCTCACTTACACCAAGCTTCTTTCACATACCCATGAGTTTGACTCTATCATGACCCAGAATCCGTCAATTGCATTGGGGTTCCAAAGTCAGTTCATTCCCCAGATTAGCTGGACTTATACCTACGACAAATTCTTCGAGAGGGAAAGAATCAACGGAATAAATTTCCAATCCATATTGACAGAGGCCGGAAACGTTTTCGACGGAATTTATTCATTGTTTGGAGTTCACGGAACAAAGACTTTGTTCGGAACGCCATTCTCACAATTTATCAAGGGACAGGTGCAATTGGTTTACAACAGGCGATTGTTTCCAAAGTCAGACCAATGGATAGTTTCGAGGGTTTTGATAGGAGCTGAGCACCCTTATGGGAATTCATCTCAAGTGCCATATTCGGAACAATTCTATATCGGAGGTGCGAATTCAATCCGAGCGTTTACAATCAGGTCATTGGGGCCCGGTTCTTATAGACCGCCAAACCAAGAAAGGGACGGATATTTTGATCAAACGGGAACATTCAAATTGGAGGCTAATGTTGAATATAGGTTCCCCATTGTCAGCATTCTTCATGGTGCAGTTTTCTTAGATACGGGAAACGTATGGCTTCTTAAGAACGACCCGATGCGGCCTGGTGGTTTGCTTACCGGCAAAACGTTCCTTAGAGACTTGGCATTGGGAACCGGTGTTGGATTGCGTATTGATATCGGGGTAATGGTGCTTCGCGGAGATTTGGGTTATGGTCTTCATGCCCCATATGATACAGGCATAAATCATTATTTCAACATAAAATTCACAAAGGCCTGGTGTTTCCATCTTGCCATTGGTTATCCTTTCTAATTATCTAATAAATGTCCCACAATAGTTATACTGCTTCTGAAAGAAGAGGGTTGCTGGTGATTGCATTAGTGGCTTTATTGATCGTGGGTTCCGGGGTGGTTTTGGCATTGTGTGGGAGACCAACTGAAAAAGTTGAAGAAATTCCTATAGTTGTGGAACATCCTGAAATGGTGGATACCACTAAAATTAAAGATTCTTCTTCTACGTCTTCTAAAAAAAAGAAAAATAAAACCATTAATAATAAAAAGTCAAACCAAAAAAATTCGAAGACTTATCGAAAAAGAAATCCTATTGAAGAACCTGTATCTCAATGAACAAAGCTCAGTCTTCAAAAAAAATCCTACTTTTGGGCGATTACAGTAATTGCCATGCTAATCTTGGGGAGGGCCTGAGAAATTTGGGTCATAATGTTACTATTATGGCACCTGTGAATTATTTAAGTTCAAAAAAAGTAGATATCAATATTAAAAGGAAAGAGGGGAAGTTAGGCGGCCTTTTATTTTATTTGAAATTGTTGACTACTTGGCATAAATATCTAAAAGGATATGATATTGTGGCGATAAATGATCCCGTTTTTTTGTCTTTGCGGCCTGAAAGATTAGCACCACTTTTCAAACGGTTAAAAGCCGAAAATGGCAGCCTGTTTTATACAGCCATGAGCCATGATATCAACTATTTAAGGATGTGTTCCGATTCAAACTCTCCTCTTAAATTCAGTGAATATTTTATAGAAGGTAAACCCTCACCTTGGAATTTGGAGAATCCCCAAAGATGGAAAAACTGGTTCAAACCAGAATTAATGGAATATCAGGATTATGTGTTTGAAAATCTTGACGGAGCTATATCAGTACTTTATGAATATCATAAAGGTCTTGAATATTTATATGATAAATCCAAAATTACCTATGGAGGTATCCCTATAAATACTAAGGAAATTCAATTTGTAGGAAGTCCTTTGAAATCCAAAGTTAGATTGATGCTTGGGAAAGATAGGAGGAGAGTAAAAGTGAAAGGATCAGACATTTTGGAAAAAGCGGCCCGTAATATAATAGAAAAATATCCCAATGATGTTGAGTTATTTGTGGCTGAAAATCTACCATATGAAATATTTATTGAAGAAATAAAGAAAAGTGACGTCATTTTGGATCAGGTCTATAGCTATACCCCTGCCACAACAGCCCTTTTATCAATGGCTATGGGAAAAACTGTTGTTTCCGGCGGAGAACCGGAATATTATGATTTCATAGGGGAAAAAGATAACCATCCAATAATCAACGCAAGCTATAATCTTGAAAAGATGACTCGTGAATTAGAAAATGTGGTTTTAGATAGAGATTTTATTAAGAATAATTCTATAAAATCTCGTGATTTCGTCATAAAGCATAATGATTCTGAATTAGTGGCTAAAAGATTTTTAGAACAATGGAATAAAAATTTGATCCAATGACACTTGATGTGGTAATCGCGACATATGGGCCTGAGGGAATTGAGAGAGTTTCTAAAATGTTTTTACCTAAAACCGAAAATGTCAAGTATATAGTGAGCTGGCAAAATCATCAGGATGGTCCAATACCTGAAAATTTGCAACGCGATGACATAAGCATTTATAGACTAAATAACAAAGGAGTATCAAATAACCGGAACAATGCAATAGCCCAATCTAAGGCAGACCTAATATATCTATCAGATGATGATATCATATTAATGCCGGAAGCATTGCAAAAAATAATGCAGAGATTTGATGAATATCCTGATACAGATATGGCTACGTTCATGATGTATGAACGGAATCGAAAAAAATATCCGGAAGGAATAACAGATTTGGGATTTTATTTACCTAAAGGTTATAATGTGGGAACATATCAGATGGCTTTTAAAAGGAATCTCTTTCCTGCAATTCAATTCAATACGGCGTTTGGTCCGAATTCCGGAAAATTTGAAACCAGTGAAGATGAGTTATTTCATCTCACTTTTAGAAAAAAAGGATATAAATGCAGATTTTTCCCTGACGTGATAGCCAGTCATCCTCATGAAGCAACAGGTAGGCGCGCAATAACTGACCCAAGAGCTATATATGGGATGGGAGCTATTATCACTTTAAGTTTCCCTAAAACTTTCTGGCTTAGAATACCGATAAAAGCCTATAGAATGTATAAAAATGGTCAGTATAAACTACTGAGTGGAATTAGAGATTTGGCAATTGGATCTATTAAATCCTTCAAAGTTAAGATTTAGAACCCGGGAGAATTAAAAGATTCCCCATTTCCTTAAGAGTCTTTCTATTAATGGATGTAATATGAAAACCTGAGGGAGTAAAAGTCATTTCTCCAAAATAAATCTTACCTTCAACTTCATATAAATCCACTCTTACAAAAGGAAATTCTTGTGACAGAACTTCTGCTATTTTAACCATTTCTTTCAGGTTATGAGGTTGTTTAAGAGTCGAAGGGTCTCCCCTATAATTTTTATTTACTGAATCAGCTATTTCTTTCCAGTTATTCACTTCCATCAGATTTCTTCGACTGGTAAAAACCTTTTTGTCTCTTTCGCTACAAACTAAACAAGAGTGCACCTTCCCATTAATACACATGAATTTATAATCGATAGGAAGTTCGGTTGTTTTCCCACCTAATTTTTGCTCAATGATTATTCTTTGAGGTATTCTTAAATAATGTATCTCACCCGAAGAATAACCTAGATTTTGAGTTTGCCAACTTTTTATTTCTTTTTTAATTTTTTCTTTATCTATAATAGATTTGTCGTCCACCACAATTGTCTGTGCAGTTCCATTAGTGGATTTAATCACAAAACATTCTGGGAGATTATCAAAATCAATTTCATCGGCATTTTCAAAAACTCCAATCAAAGGGGTAAGAATATTAGCAAAACCTTTCTCTGATATAAAATTTCTTACTTCATATTTATCAGTTAACCGAGACCATCTGGTTGTATCAGTGTTAAAAGCCAACCATATTAATTTTTCATTCAGATCCTTGGGGTTACGTAACTTAGGGAAGCGAAGTGTTTCAATACTATAAAGGATAAATACTGTTAATTTTGGAGGCAAAAGCTTATATGATGCTATTTTTTTTACAATCTTCCTTAATCCTTTCCTTGCAATATCCATATAAAATTATTTAACCTTGCAAATTTAAGGATAAAATAATCAAGAGTGGTAAATAAAAAGAATTAGGAATAAAATTTGTTTTTCATTTATTATGACAGTTATTTTTTTATAATTTGTAAAATTTATGTAACTTTGCAGTCGCAAAAGCGAAAGCTGAAGCACTCGGGGTGTAGCACAGTTGGTTAGCGCGCTACGTTCGGGACGTAGAGGTCGGAAGTTCGAGTCTTCTCACCCCGACTTATTTAAGGTGGATAAATTTGGCTGCTTGCAACCACTTAAAAAAATGCTAAAACTGCTACATAGACTGCCCAAAAGGCAGAAACGCATTTAAAGGCATTGTGATTGCAAGCAAATCCAATGCCTTTTTATTTTATCCTTTTTATTCTTTTAAACTATTTATTATTATCAAGCACATTAATATCTTGTAACAAAACCATAAATAAAAAAGCAACTTCATAACATGAGCTATCTTTTCACATCAGAATCTGTTTCAGAAGGACATCCTGATAAAGTAGCTGACCAAATCAGCGATACTTTGCTTGATGAGTTTCTTGCTCGCGATCCGGAAAGTCATGTGGCTATAGAGACCCTTTGCACCACCGGACAAGTAGTGGTGGCTGGAGAGGTTTCTTCGGAAGCCTATGTTGATATTCATTCAGTTGTGCGTGATCTTATAAAGAGTATAGGCTACGACCGAGGAGAATACCGGTTTGATGGAGATTCCCTTGGTATCCTTTCGGCACTCCATGAGCAAAGTGCTGATATAGAAAGAGGTGTGGATAAAGGAGATATTTCCCAACAGGGTGCCGGTGACCAAGGAATGATGTTCGGGTATGCTGTGGATGAAACAGAAAATTATATGCCCTTGACTCTTGACTTGTCTCATGCTCTTCTTCGTGAGTTGGCAGAAATACGTAAAGAAGGGAAAGAAATGGTTTACTATAGAAAAGGAAAACAAAAAACCTATCTTCGTCCGGATGCTAAAAGTCAGGTTACAGTAGAATATGATGAAAATAGAAAACCAAAAAGAATACACACAATAGTAATCTCAACTCAGCACGATGATTTCGTAACACCAATTGATGATACTGAAAAAGCTCAAGAAGCGGCCGACAAACACATGCTTGAAATTATAAGAGAAGGTGTGAAGACCGTGCTGCTGCCCAGAGTGATTGAAAAACTTCCTGAAAATGTAAAGTCTTTATTTGACGACAACCTTATTCTCCATGTCAACCCAACAGGGAAATTTGTATTGGGCGGTCCCCATGCTGATACAGGTCTGACCGGTAGGAAGATTATAGTGGATACATACGGGGGAAGAGGTGCACATGGAGGCGGTGCTTTTTCAGGCAAAGACCCCTCTAAGGTTGATCGATCGGCTGCTTATGCTTGTCGACATATAGCAAAAAATCTTGTTGGTGCCGGAGTGGCAGGTGAAGCCATTGTCCAAGTCAGTTATGCCATAGGAGTTGCTGAACCCATTAACATTTATGTGAACACTTTCGGCACATCAAAAGTGCCATTCACCGATTCCGAAATAGCAGAAAAGGTTAAGGAATTATTTGATCTTAGACCGGGAGCTATTGAAAAGAATTTAGGACTCAGAAATCCCATTTATAAAGAAACCGCTGCTTATGGACATATGGGCAGACAACCTGAAAAAGTGACCAAAACCTTCACTTCCAAATATGATGACACAGAAATAGTGAAAGAAGTGGAACTTTTCACTTGGGAAAAACTTGATCGAGTCGATGATATTAAAAAAGCATTCTCTCTATCATAATAATAATAATTTGAGCTGATTTTAATTTCTGCTTTCCAACTTTTTTTGTTCAATTCCTAAGAATATATTAACTTTGCGTGTTATTTGCGGCGAAAAAATATCGTTGTAATGAACATTTTATAAGAATTAATTAACACACCATAAAATCAGAATGGCAACATTAGAGAAAATCAGAAGCAAATCTGTGCTGTTGATAGTAGTGATTGGCGTGGCTTTGTTAGCCTTTATAATCGGTGACGCGATCACCAACAGCCGTAACTTGTTTGGAGACCACACTACTGTGGCTAAAGTGGGGGGTACTAAAATCGAATATAACGATTATGTAAAAAAACGTGAGGAACTCAACCAACAACTTGAGAACGCACGTAAACAAAATCCTGGCCAATACGCTAATTTCGACACTCAAACCCTTTCCCAAATGGCTCTTGACCAAATAATGGGTGAGGCTCTTCTCGATCAAGCAGCTTCAAATGCCGGCATCCAGACATCTTCTTCTCAATTGTCTTATTATATACTCCAGCAACCAATAAATCCTCGTATCAACGAAATCATGCAACAGCTAAATGCTGCAGGTTATGGAGTTTCTACGCCGTCTCAGGCCTACGAAATTATTTTTAATCCTAAACGAAACGGTATAACAGAGGCGGAAATGGCACCTTATCAAAGATATTGGGTAGCCATGGAAGCGGAAACTTCTCAAATGATTAAAAGAAACACATATCAAAAGCTTCTTTATGGAACTGTTAAAGCTAATAACCTTGACAAAAAGAAACTTTATGATGACTATGTGGCTACAAAAAATGTAGACCTGGCATTCAAACCTTATGGAAATGTTAGCGATGAAAAATATGAACCCACCGAAAATGAATTACGTGAGGAATACAACAATGTGAAGAATGATTATAAAGTTGACGAACTCACAAAAGATATCGCATTCATCGCTGTAACTATAGCTCCATCAGAAGCTGATCGTAACGCTTCCTATCAATTAGCCAAGCAAACAGCTGATGCTCTTGCTGCAGGCGATGCTAATATTAATAAAGAACTTCGAAAAGAAGGTATTGTAGTGACTCATCGTCAACTCCGCGAACAGGATCTTAAAGGTGCCGTAAAGAATTTTGTGACTTCAGCTGCTAAAGATTCCGTGCGGGTAGTAACTGAAAATATTAAAGGTTTTACCATTGTAAAGGTAGGTTCTCATAAACTTGCATCTGACTCTCTTCAATTAAACATTGTGCAGGTTATGGGTGAAAATTTGGCTAACCAAACATTGGAAAGCCTTAATTCAGGTTTATCTATCGATTCCATATCTGTTGGTGACAGCATATACGTTCAGAAAGATCAGTGGATAGCCCTTTACAATAACCAAGGTCTTACAGGAGCCCTTGAACAATCACAAGTTGATTCTCTCGTTAACGCCAATGGAAAATATATTTCACTCATCAATTCACCTCAAGGCAGCGTTTTAGCAAAAGTAACCGCCAAGAGTAATCCGGTTTCTATTTATGAGTTTGATGAAGTTAACTATGAACTCAAACCCAGCACTGCCACTGTAAATGATGCCAGAACAAAACTTGAAGATTTCCTCGCAGCTAACGAAAGCGCTTCTCTTTTTGTTGAAAATGCTTCAAAAGAAGGTTACACATTAAGAAATCTTAATCTTACAGCTTCGACACCCGCTGTGCCAAGAATGGCCGGTATGAATAGTTTCTATCCAGATAGCCGTCAAGTTGTACGTTGGGTTATGATTGATGGGAAACCGGGTCAGGTAAGTCATGTCTATGAATCTAAGGATGCTATGAGTCCTGCACTCTATGCTGCGGCAGTGGTTAGTGAATATGAAGATTATATTCCTTTGAATAATTCTGACGTTAACAAGGCTGTTTCTGATAGAGTTAGAAAGTCTAAAGCCGGTGATGAAATGTTAGGACAATACAGTGCACAGACTTCCTCAATGGAATCAGTTGCAACAGCTATGGGGGTTGAACCTAAAAACAATCCTACATTCCGATTGGCCCGCAATCCGCAGGTGCGTGACCAGGCCGTGCTTGGACAAATTGCCGGCAGTAAACCGGGCGATGTGATTCTTGTAAAAGGTGATTCCGGAGTGTATGCTTATCAGGTTGTTTCTGAAAATACTGAGAACTTTCCTTACACAGATTCCCAGTATGATCAACAATACTTCCAGCTTGTAAATCCCAATATGGGCGAAATGCTGAAAGGGGCTCAAAATTATAAGAACAATATTTACAAATTTGAAGCAGGCGACTGATCTAAGGCTTGACTTCTAAGTCTGCTGAAAAAAATATGTCCGTAACGGAAAAACCGGTTGTCCTTCTTGGGATGGACCTCGAAGAATTGAAGAGGCTCGCCATCTCAGGAGGGATGCCTGCTTTTACAGGCAAGCAGCTTGCTGACTGGATCTATAAGAAGAAGGTTTCTTCTTTTGAAATAATGAACAATATTTCAAAGAAGAATCGAGAATGGCTCGAAAATAATTGTATTATAGGGCGGGAGCTGCCCACAGCTAAGTTCAAATCATCCGATGGCACTGTGAAATATCTTTTCAATGGTTCCAAAGGTAAAAAGATTGAGTCCGTAATGATACCGGATCATGACAGGGCTACTCTGTGTGTATCATCGCAAAGCGGCTGTAGGATGAATTGTTATTTCTGTGCTACAGGTAGAAGTGGATTCTCAGGAAATTTAACTGCAGCCCAGATTATAAATCAGATACTTACAGTGGGAAATGAAATTAATTCTACAGAAGAAGACGATCTCACCAACATTGTATTTATGGGAATGGGAGAACCCTTGGATAATTTCCCGGAGGTGAAGAAAGTGATTGATATTTTAACTTCACCATGGGGATTAGCCTGGAGTCCTAAAAGAATCACAGTATCCACAGTAGGTAAACTTCCTCAATTAAAAGAACTTCTCGATGATACAAAGGTGCATGTAGCGGTGAGCCTGCATACACCGAATGCATCATTAAGAGAGCAAATGATGCCTGCGCAAAAGGCTTATCCTATCAATTCTATTATTAAACTCTTGAAGTCTTATGATTTTAGTCATCAAAGACGTCTTTCCTTCGAATATATCATGTGGAAAGGAATTAATGATGATATAGAACATGCCAAGGCTCTCGTTTCGCTTATCGGCGGATTGGATTGTAGAGTAAACTTAATAAGGTTTCATAAAATACCCGGTGTTGACCTCCAACCAGCCACTGAAGAGCGTATGATTATGTTCAGAAATTTTTTAAATAACCACGGCATTATTTCTACTATTAGAGCTTCTCGTGGTGAAGATATAATGGCGGCATGCGGTATGCTGGCCGGTAAAGGTTGTTGATTATGGATTATCCCGTAAGGGTGGGTATCACTCATGGTGACATTAATGGCGTGGGATATGAGATTATCCTTAAAGCTGTTGGGGAAGAAGGTGTAACAGAACTCTTCACTCCCGTTATTTTTGGTTTGCATCAAATAGCAAATAAGGCGAAAGAAACTTTAGGTCTTACAAATCTCAGATTGAATATAACTAATGATCTGTCAGAAGTAAAAGACGGAATGATCAATCTGGTAGAAATAAAAGGAGAAAAACCGGAACTTCAACCTGGACAAATAGACAAAGCCGCTGGGAGAAGTGCGGTAGAAGCGCTTGAAGAAGCTGTAAATGCTTTAAAAAACGGAGATATAGATGTTTTAGTGACAGCTCCTATTTCTAAAGAAGCTGTGCAATCTGATTCTTTTAATTTTCCGGGACACACGGAATTCCTTTCTGACAGACTGGGGAATGGAGAAGAAGCGATGATGATTCTTTGCAATGATTCTTTACGAGTGGCTCTTCTCACAGTTCATTTGCCCATTACTAAGATAGCTGAAAATATCACAGAAGATAAAATAGTGGAAGCAGTGGAAAAATTTGCTTTCACTCTAAAAAAAGATTTCGGTATCGTGCGTCCTTCAATTGCCGTTTTAAGTCTCAATCCTCATGCCGGAGATGGTGGTTTAATAGGCAAAGAAGAAGAAGAAATTATTAAACCGGCATTAAACACTTTGGTTCAAAAAGGTTTCTTAGCTTTCGGTCCTTTCCCGGCCGACGGATTTTTCGGCCATGGGAATTATAAGAAATTTGATGGAGTATTGGCAATGTACCATGACCAAGGCTTAGCTCCCTTTAAAACAATCACTTCTTCGGGTGGTGTAAATTACTCAGCAAATCTACCATTCATCCGGACTTCTCCGGATCACGGCACAGCTTTCGATATTGCATGGAAAGGAGAGGCAGATCCAACTTCTATGAGGGATGCAATTTATATGGCATTGGATATCCTACGTCATAGAAAATACTTTGAGGAAGCTTCTGCAAATCCTTTGAAAAAATATGTTCATGAGCGTACCGACCGAGGTGAGCGTCATGATAAATTCCCCTCTAAAAATGATATAAGCACTACGACTGATGATTGATTTTGGGATTATAGCAGCCGGAGATGGTAACAGGATAAAGGAAGAAGGCTCCCTCCTGCCTAAACCTTTGGTGGAGATCGAGAATCAACCCATGATTGGACGTCTGATTTCTTTGATGGAGGAGTGTGGAGCAAAATCGGTGAGTATCATTGTAAACAGTGATATGCCGGAAGTGTGGGAATTCCTCCAAGGATTAGTTCCCACTGTTTCCTGTAATTTGAAATTACTATCTAAGAAAACTCCTTCTTCCATGCATAGTTTTTACGAGCTCTTGAACATAATGAAACCGGAAGATAAATTTATTATAACAACGGTAGATACAATTTTTAAGAGTGAGGACTTTAAAAAATATGCACTCTATTTTCAGGATGCTCCAAAAGAAATTGATGGAGTAATGGGAGTCACTTCATACATTGATGATGAAAAACCCCTGTATGTGAGAACTAATTCCCGGAAAACTATAATATCTTATCTTGACTCTCCTCTGGATAATGATCTCAATTCTCCCATTGATCTTCAATACGTCTCAGCAGGTATCTATGGTTTAAGACCTTCCGCTATTCCGGTTTTACAGTCTTGTATTAATGGAGGAATAAACCGTATGAGAAATTTTCAACGAAAATTAGTTGAAGAAGGTTTAAATTTAAAAGCTTTCGATTTAGGGAAAGTGCTCGATGTAGATCATCTTTCAGATATCATGAAAGCAAATTCATTCCTTACTTCAAAACCATAAACCCTTAACCCTAAACACTTATCTCCAAAATGGCTGATATAAAAATAGCCGGAATCATGAGGGCGGGTGCTTATTCCCCAAATCATATAGGCAATGACGCTGCTATATTCAATGCTGTAGCCGATCAACTTAGAAGACGAGGATGTGAAGTGCAAGTCTTAAGCGAGGAGCAATTTCTAACCACTACCCCCTCCCAACAATTCATTATGGATATGTGTCGCGAAAGAGATTCAGTCTTAAAACTACAAGAACTTGAAGAGGAGGGCAGATTGGTAATAAATTCAGGATTCGGAATTGAAAACTGCACGCGTGAAAGAATGACCCGTATTCTATTAGGCAACAATATTCCTACGGCAGATAGTCTCATTGTAAATACAAACGAAAAAATTATTGACGACCTCAAAAATCAAGGCATCACCGCATGCTGGATAAAACGAGGAGAACACCATTCTCAACATCGAGAAGACGTCACATATTGCCGGCATCCAGAAGAGGCACAAGAAGTGCTTCATGAATTCTTTTACAGAGGCATCAAAAGGGCTGTAATAAACCGACACCTTCAGGGAGATCTGATAAAATTTTATGGCGTGGTGGGACAACCATTCTTTTTCTGGTTTTATCCTTTTGATGAGCATCATAGTAAATATGGATATGAGGAAATCAATGGAATAAGCCAACATATTCCATTCGATTTAGATAAACTAAAGGAAATGTGCACTCACACCGCAGAAATCTTCGATATCAAAATTTATGGCGGCGATTGCATTGTAGACAAGGATGGAACTGTGCGTATCATAGACTTTAATGATTGGCCGAGTTTTGCACCATGCAGAAAAGAGGCTGCTCCCTTCATAGCTAAAGGTATTTTTGCAGCCATTAAGGATTGGAAAAAGAAAAATGATTGACGAATCTTTACAAACTCAAAACCAACAATCGAAGAAGAAAGGTTATAAGGATTCCTTAAAATCCATGGATACTGAGGAAACCTTCGACCTGATATTCTACCGTCCCATTGGTTATATGTGGGCATTATTGGCTAAAAGCCTCGGTATTACTCCTAATGTAATTACCATTGCATCGATATTCCTTGGAATTGGAGCAGGGATTTGTTTCTATTTTAATAACATTTGGATTAATATTGCCGGAGTGATTCTTCTTGTATGGGCTGATTCTTTCGATAGTGCGGATGGTCAACTTGCAAGAATGACGGGGCAATACTCTCGTCTTGGCAGGATTCTTGACGGGTTAAGCGGAGAAATTTGGTTTACAGCAATTTATGTTGCCATTTGTCTAAGGGAAAATCATACAAGCCATTTCTTTATGACTCACCTTTGGGCTATCTGGGTATTTGCAGCCATAACCGGCTTCTTTCATGGGATCCAAGCTGCAATGGCAGACTATTACCGGCAATTCCATCTTTATTTCCTGAAAGGGAAGGAAGGAAGTGAACTAGAAACCGCACAACCTTTATGGGATCAGTTTCATGCGTTATCATGGAAAAGGAATTTCTTCCAAAAAATCACAATGGGATTTTATGCTAACTATACTACAAGTCAGGAAAAACGAACCCCTTGGATGCAGAAACTTCGCAAAACCCTCAAGGAAAAATTTGGAAATACTATTCCACAATGGTTCCGTGACAAATTCCGCAAAAAGAGTCTACCCTTGATGAAATATACCAATATCTTGAGTTTCAATACCCGAAGTTTTGCTCTTTTCGCTGCGATACTTATTTTTCAGATGCCTTGGCTTTATTTTGCTTTTGAAGTTATTGTACTCAACATAATACTCGTTTATATGGTTGTACGTCACGAACATATATGTAAATCATTCGTGAAGGAATTACAGAATGTATAATTCTCTTATTTCTAAATACACCAAAACATATCTAAAACTTAAACTACTTACTCTTATACATGAACATAAAAGGAATAATATTTGATTATGGTGGCACTTTAGATACCGGAGGAGATCATTGGAGCCATGTGATACGTGATGGATGGAACAAAGCCGGAATTGCAGCAAATGACGCATTATTCCGAGAAGCATATGTATACGGTGAGCAAGAACTGGAACGTGTGGAACATATACTCCCACATCACAACTTTGCAGACGTTCTTGACATAAAAATGCAGATAGAACTTCAATTCTTGGCTCAGACAGGCAATTTCCCTCCTGCACTCGTAGAGGAAAAAGCAAAAGAAATAGCCGCTTATTGCTACGGAATGGCTAAAGAAGAAGTAACTCATTCTAAAACGGTGTTGGAAGAACTTTCAAAGAAATATCCATTGGTACTTGTTTCCAATTTCTATGGAAATATCGAATCAGTTTTAAAAGACTTCGGTATTTTTGACTGTTTCAAAAAAGTTATAGAAAGTGCAAAAGTAGGTGTCAGAAAACCCGATACTAAAATTTTTGAATTGGGCATAAAAGCTCTGGAATTAAAACCTGAAGAAGTTTTAGTGGTTGGTGACAGTTTAAAAAATGATATTAATCCGGCAAAAAAACTTGGTTGCCACACTCTTCTCCTTGAAGGAAAAGGATGGGATGATACAACACCACTCCAACATGATGGCGAGTCTATCCGAAAATTAGATGAAATACTCTCATTTTTAGGAAATGCCTAATTATACATTATTAACTAAATTTATTAAATCCAATATATTTTTAACATTATTTTTCTTAATAAGCATTATTTTAGGTATTTTTATAAAATAAATAGGGCTATTTTTGCCCTATTTTGTTTGTTATGTCTAATTTTGAATGTAATTTTGCTCTTGCGTTTCTAATTAAGAAACGCTGTCACTTAAACGATTAACTAAACTTACAACATAAACATGGAAAATCAAAAAGCTAAACCGGCTAATGGCAAACTTGGAGTACTTGCAGTGGGACTCGGTGCTGTCACTTCCACATTCATGACCGGGGTTCTTATGGCTCGTAAAGGGCTCTCCAAACCTGTAGGATCAATGACTCAATACGACAAAATCAGGGTTGGTGAAGGTGCTGAAAAAAAATACCTTAAATATAAAGATATAATTCCATTAGCTACCCTTGACGACATCGTTTTTGGTGCTTGGGACGTTTATCCGGCTAACGCTTTCGAATCTGCAGTAAATGCAGAAGTGTTGAAGGCTAAAGATATTCTTCCGGTAAAGGAAGAACTTGAAGCTATTAAGCCAATGAAGGCTGCCTTCGATAAGAATTATGCAAAACGTCTTGACGGCGACAATGTCAAAACCGTTAAAGACCGTTGGGACATGACTGAACAGATTCGTGAAGACATCCGCAATTTCAAAAAAGAAACCGGTGTAGAACGTATTGTAGTGCTTTGGGCTGCTTCTACCGAAGTATATGTACCTGTTGATCCCGAAGTGCATGGTTCTTTAGCTGCACTTGAAAAAGCTATGAAAGCTGATGATAAGGAACATATAGCTCCTTCAATGTGTTATGCTTATGCCGCTATAGCTGAAGGTTGTCCTTTTATAATGGGTGCTCCTAACACCACTGTCGACATACCGGCTATGTGGGAATTCTCAGAAAAAATGAGAGTGCCTATCGCCGGAAAGGACTTCAAAACTGGTCAAACTTTGGTTAAATCAGGGTTCGCTCCTATTATTGGTGTGCGTTGCCTGGGACTTTCCGGTTGGTTTTCTACTAATATCCTTGGAAATCGTGACGGTCTTGTGCTTGATGAACCTGCTAATTTCCGCACAAAAGAGGTCAGCAAACTTTCTACTCTTGAAAGCATTCTTGTGCCTGAAAAACAACCTGATCTTTACAAAGATTATTTCCATAAAGTTCGTATCAATTACTATCCTCCACGTAATGACAATAAGGAAGGTTGGGACAATATCGATATCTTCGGTTGGATGGGTTATCCTATGCAGATTAAGATTAATTTCCTTTGCCGCGACTCCATTCTTGCTGCACCGCTTTGTCTTGACCTTGTGCTTCTTAGCGACGTGGCACAAAGAGCCGGAAGATACGGGATACAAAGATTCCTCAGTTTCTTCCTTAAGAGCCCTATGCACGATTATACTAAAGATGAGGTGCCTGTCAACAATCTTTTCGAACAGTATGTCATGCTCAAAAACGCTATCCGCGTAATGGGTGGTTATAAAGCAGACCAACTTATAGACTGATAACTTTTCATAATTCCTATTATAGGGGCGGGAACAACCTTGTTCCCGCCTTTTTAAATTACTTAATGCTCCCTACAATGAGAATTGATATCATCACTGTACTTCCTGAAATGTTTGAGTCCGTTTTATCTACGTCTATACTAAAACGGGCACAAAATAAAAAACTTGCCGAACTGGTGGTTCATAATCTTCGTGATTACACTAATGATATCCATCGCAAAGTAGATGATTATCCATTCGGGGGTGAGGCTGGCATGGTGATGAAAATAGAACCGGTTGATCGTTGCATTTCCCACCTCAAATCTCAAAGAGTATATGATGAGATTATTTTCACTTCTCCTGATGGGGAAACTTTCAATCAACAAATTGCCAACAGGCTTTCAATGTTAGAGAACATCATAATTCTTTGCGGGCATTATAAAGGTGTGGATTATCGTATTCGAGAACATTTAATCACTCGTGAGATTTCCATTGGGGATTATGTGCTAACTGGAGGGGAACTTCCGGCTATGGTAATGACAGACGCCATTGTTCGTCTCATTCCGGGAGCAATCGGCGATGAACAGTCGGCTCTCTCGGATTCTTTTCAAGATAATCTCCTCGCTCCACCAATCTATACGAGGCCTGCTGACTATAATGGTTGGAAAGTGCCTGAGATTCTTCTCTCAGGTCATGAAGCTAAAATAGCTGAATGGCGTCATGAACAATCATTGCAACGCACACAACGCTTGCGGCCTGACCTCCTGAAATAGTCTAAGGATGTTGCCAATCAGGTGCCAATTCTTTTAAGGGAATTAGAAAAAAATCTCTGGCTAAAAGATGTGGATGCGGAATATGCAGCCTTTCGGAATCATATATCATTTCATCGATTGCCATAATATCAATATCAATTTCCCTATCTTTATAATTTCCTCTATTATCTCTGTGAGATACTAAAGAAATCTTTTTTTCCACGTTTTGCAGTTCGTCAAGTATCTTTTCCGGAGGTAAGTCCGATTTGAATGATACTCCTATATTAAGAAAAGGATTGGTTGATTCAAACCCCCAGGGTTCTGATTCAACCAATCCACTTATGCAACAGCAACCGAAATGATTGCTAATTTCTTCTAATGCTCTATTTATTAAAGATTCTCTTTCTCCAAGATTACTTCCTATATTTACATATATTATAGGCATCAGAGACCTCTCTTAACTTCAACTTCTTCAAAGCCTTCTATCAGATCGCCTTCCTTGATATCATTGTAACCTTGCACCGAGAGGCCACAATCATAACCTGAAACAACTTCTTTAACATCGTCTTTGAAACGTTTCAAAGAACCAAGTTCTCCGGTATAGATCACGATACCATCTCTGATGACTCGCACCTTATTACTTCTCTTAATTTTACCATCGCGAACAATAGCGCCTGCGATAGTACCGACTTTAGAAATATGATAGGTTTGAAGCACTTCTGCAGTACCGGTTACCTCTTCTTTAATTTCGGGTGATAGGAGACCTTCCATAGCATCCTTGACTTCTTCTATCGCTTTATATATGACTGAATAAAGTCGAATTTCAACGCCCTCTTTCTCGGCTTCTTTTCTTGCTGCTGCAGATGGTCTCACCTGGAATCCTATGATAATAGCATCAGAGGCTGCTGCCAAAGTGACATCACTTTCTGATATCGCCCCCACTCCTTTGTGAAGAACGTTAACCTGTATTTCAGGAGTCGACAATTTAATTAAAGCATCTGAAATAGCCTCTACCGAGCCATCCACGTCTCCCTTCACAACCAAGTTAAGCTCGTGGAAGTCATTAAGAGCCCTTCGTCTTCCAAGCTCTTCGAGTCCTAGACGTTTCTTGGTGCGCAACCCTAATTCTCGTTGCAATTGTTCTCTCTTGGCTGCTATTTCTCGTGCTTCCTGTTCGGTTTCCAACACATTGAAAGTATCTCCTGCAGTTGGTGCTCCGTTCATACCAAGAATCATTACAGGAGTGGCCGGACCTGCCTCAGTCACCCTTTGGTTTCTCTCGTTAAACATTGCCTTGATCTTTCCATAATGTGTACCTGCCAGTATCACATCACCAACTTTGAGGGTACCGTTTTGAACAAGAACAGTGGCCACATATCCCCTACCCTTGTCAAGACTTGATTCTATCACAGAACCTACAGCAAGTCTGTCAGGATTTGCCTTCAGTTCCAGCATCTCGGCTTCCAGAAGCACTTTCTCCATAAGATCTTCCACACCAAGTCCTTTTTTGGCTGAAATATCCTGGCTCTGGTATTTCCCTCCCCAGTCTTCCACAAGATAATTCATTGCCGACAGTTGTTCCTTAATCTTGTCAGGATTGGCAGTGGGCTTATCTATCTTATTGATTGCAAAGACCATGGGAACTCCAGCGGCTGAAGCATGATTGATAGCTTCAATGGTTTGAGGCATCACATCATCATCTGCTGCAACTATGATAATGGCTATATCAGTCACTTTCGCTCCACGTGCTCGCATGGCTGTGAAAGCTTCATGACCCGGAGTATCGAGGAATGTGATACGACGCCCATCTGGCAATTTCACATTATAAGCTCCTATGTGTTGAGTTATACCTCCAGCCTCTCCGGCAATTACATTTGCCTTTCGAATATAGTCGAGAAGAGAGGTTTTACCATGATCCACATGACCCATCACTGTAACAATAGGAGGACGGCTTTGCAGATCTTCTTCCTTATCTTCTTCAGGGGCGATAGCTTCACTTACTTCTGCACTAACATATTCAGTTTTGTAACCGAATTCATCGGCTACAATATTTATTGTTTCGGCATCAAGACGCTGGTTGATCGACACCATTACTCCAAGATTCATACAAGTGGCGATGACATTATTCACCGGCACTTCCATAAGGTTCGCAAGGTCGTTTGCAGTGACAAATTCAGTCAATTTAATAATCTTGCTTTCCTCTTCTTCACGTCGTTGGTTCTCCATTTCTCTGTTATGGAGTGCCTCTTTCTTCTCTTTCTTCCATTTAAGGTTCTTCTTCGGAGCCTTCGTGGTAAGACGTGCGAGGGTTTCCTTTACCTGTTTTTGAACATCTTCTTGTGAATAATCATCATTACGATTTTTATCGTTTTTCTTGCCTTGACGTTCAGCCTTGCGGTCGCCATGTTTACGTTCGTTACGATCACCTCTTCGATCGTCTTTCTTCTTATCGTTAGATTTTTCAGCCTGGGCAGCTGCCTTTTCAATATCTACTTTTTCTTTTCCTATCCTGCGACGTTTTTTCTTGTCACCTCTTTCGGAATCTTCTCCTTTCCCATGTCCTTTCTTTTTAGGACGTGTGGATTGATTCAAACTTGAAAGATCTATCTTCCCTAAGACTTTTAATTCTTTTGGAGCTTCAGGTGCATTGAGGCGGAATGGTTCGTCGTCTTGCTCCTCTTGTCGTGGAACTTCAGGATGATCCTGTTTAGGTGCTTCGGTACGAGCTGGTTGCGGGGATTCCAGTTTCTTTACCTCTGCAGGTTTTTCTTCTTTCCTTGGTTCCGGAATTATATTCTTTGGTTGATCCGCCTTTGGGATAGGTTTAACCTCCACTTTCTTCGGTTCTACTGCCTTTGGAGCCACCTTTGGTTCTTCCACCGGCTTTTCCTCTTTTTTAGGTTCCTGCTTAGTAACAGGAGATTCCGGAACCTTCTTTTCCTCCGGTGTAACTAACGGTTTCTCCTCTTTACTTACCGGTTTATCATTCTGAGGTTTTGGACGCCTGGGCTCATCAAGATTGATTTTGCCCACCACCTTCAGCTGAGGCGTTGGTGTTTCTGAAGTAACGGAAGACAATGGAGCCTGTTGCTGTTGTTGTCTCCTCTCTGCTTTTTCAACTCTGTCTGAACGTCTTTCGCTGAGTTTCCCCTCAACCTTTGCTTTCACAGCCTTATCTTGGCTGAATTCTTTACGAAGAAGGTCCACAGCAGCCTCATCGATCCGTGCGTTGGGATTGCTGTCTACCTCTATGTTATTTTTACGAAGGAATTCAACAACTGTGTTCATTCCTACGTTTAAATCACTTGCTACTTTACTTATCTTTGTACGCATTCTGCTGACTGGTGGTTATTTCTTTCAATCTTCAAATTCTGCTTTAATCACTTCAAGCACATGGGCTAAGGTGTCATCCTCAAGATCTGCCAATTCCAGTTTTTCCGGACTGGCATTCAATACTGCCTTGGCTGTGCCTAAACCAATATTCTTAAGCTGTTCTATCACCCAAGAATCAATTTCATCGGCAAATTCATCAAGATAGATGTCTTCTTCTCCCTCTTCTATGTCTCGGTATACATCTATTGTGTATCCTGTGAGTTTAGATGCGAGACGTATATTCTGACCTCCTTTACCAATAGCTAACGATACTTCTTCAGGATGCAGGAATACTTCTGCTTTCTTTTCCTCTTCATTAAGCCTGATGGAGGAAATACTCGCAGGACTTAGAGCCCTCTGTATAAAAAGCTGAGGATTGGAGGTATAAGAAATTACATCAATATTCTCATTACGCAATTCTCTAACGATACCATGGATACGGCTGCCTTTTATACCTACACAAGCTCCCACGGGGTCAATTCGGTCGTCATAGCTTTCCACAGCAATCTTCGCACGTTCTCCGGGTATGCGTGCCACTGCCCTGATGGTGATTAAACCGTCATGTATCTCCGGGACTTCCTGTTCAAACAAACGGCGAAGGAAGGCTTCATCTGTGCGGCTTATGATAACTTTTGGATTAGTATTGGCATTATCAACCCTTTTGACCACTGCTCTCACCATATCGCCCTTTCGGAAACTGTCGCTCGGTATTTGTTCTTCTTTAGGCATGATAAGTTCATTGTGCTCATCATCTAAAAGCAAAGCCTCTCTTTTCCAAACTTGATGCACTTCTCCGGTCACTATTTCTCCCTCAAGTTCTTTAAACTTATGAGACAGGGCCTCTTTTTGCAAATCAAGAATCTTTGATTGCAAGGTTTGACGTAGATTCAAAATGGCTCTTCTGCCAAACTTTTCAAAATAGATCTGTTTAGAAACGTCTTCTCCGATTTCACATTCCGGGTCTATTTCCCTGGCTTCGGTCAAGCCTATTTCTTTATCAGGATTCTCTACCGCCTCATCCGGCACTACCTCAAGGTTTTGATATATTTCACAATCCCCTTTATCAGGATTCATGATCACGTCGAAGTTCTCGTCGGATCCAAACATTTTTGCCAGCACATTGCGGAATGATTCCTCAAGCACGCTGATCATTGTGGTTTTATCAATGTTCTTGAGTTCCTTGAACTCCGCGAACCGGTCTATCATATTGACCGTCTCTGCCTTCTTTGCCATAGGTTTAGAATTTCAATATGTATTTTGTCTGTTTTACTTCATTATATGGGAAGACATTCTCCACCTCCTCTATCACAGGCCGTTTGCTATCAGGCTTCCTGACCTTTTCTTTAGTTACAACAGTGAAAGTGTCTTCATCTACGCTCTTCAATAATCCGGATAATTTTTTTCCATCTTTTGTTATTAACTCTACTTCCTGACCGATATATTTCTTATATTGTCTTTTCACTTTGAAAGGCGATGTTATACCCGCACTTCCCACTTCAAGGGTATAGTCTTCCTTGTCTCTGTCGAATTCAGCCTCTATTGCTCTTGTGAGCTTTTCACATTCTTCAATCGACACTGGAGAATCAGAGTCTATCTCGACTTCAATGACATTATCTTTCTTCACTTGAACATCTACCAAAAAATAATCGGAGCCTTCAAGTTCTCTTTCGATGAAATTACGGATTTCAGTTGCGTCTATCATTTTATTTAAAAAATTGGAGGAGACTGTCGCCCCCTCCGTGGATTCTTTTGCAAATATAATGAATTTTAATGCCATTTCTCCAAATATTAGTTGAAAGTAGCTGTCATTATACCTTCAATTAATGATTTTTTAACTAATATTTATATTATTTAACCTTATTCCAATTCCGCATCCACTGCCTTTAAAAATTTTGCAAGCTCAGGATTCTCATCCACAATTAATTTCAAAAATTCTTTTGAATTCAATCCTTTTTCCCCCGGATCTTTTTCTGAAACCATCACACTCAAGGTGATAAAATCATTGCTAAGACGGCTCTTAAAGAAGTCGAGCAATTCTTTAAGAGCGGTTTCAAATGCTTGTTTTTGAGCCGGATGATCCACCATTACACTATAGTGTGTCTCAGAAACCTTTTTAGGAACTGATGACCGCATGGCAGCCACAAGTATCCTTTGTTCTGAATGTGTATTCATATATTCTTCCCAGACCGACAAGAAAGTTTCAGGAGTGAACGCTACATTGCGTGGCTCATTTGTAGCCATCACAGAGGAATCTTTAGTCCCGGAAGACAAACGGAAACTCTGGGGCCTTGTGACTGGCTTTCTCCTGGGAGGTGCCTCGGTGGTTATAGCCGGAGCGGGCTGAGGCTTGCTACCGTCCGGAGTGACGAAAGGGGCCTGTGGCGTTGTATGGGTTGGTTGAGGTTGCGGTTCTTTCTGATGCTGTTGCTGCTGTGGCACTGGTTGTGGGCCAAACAACAATCTGCTCAAGCGTATTAACGCAAGTTCCACAAGTAGGCGCTTGTTGCCGGAAAGCTTATAGTTGAAATCAGTGTCGTTCAATATCTTGATGGCTGAATAATACCATTCAACAGGGAATTGCGTTGCCTGTTCGAGATATTTTTTTGCCCATTCTTCAGAGGTTTCCAGAAGGGAAAGAGTTCGTTGATCAGCACACACCATCAGATTTCGGATATGGTCCGCTAATCCGTTTACAAAAAATTGGGCATCAAACCCTTTATCGGTAATCTCTTTAAATGTGATTAAAGCTTCAGCCACATCTCCCCTTTTAAAGATATCTACCAAACGGAAGTAATAATCTTGGTCGAGAACATTAAGTGAATCTATAGTGCCCTGATACGTTACATTTCCTTGGGTTGAAGCCACAACTTGGTCAAAAATAGAGAGAGCATCTCGCATTGCTCCGTCAGCTTTTTGAGCGATTACACCTAAAGCTTCTCTTTCGGATCTCACACCTTCACTTTCTGCCACATATTGAAGATGGTCTATTATATCATTGATGGTTATCCTTCGGAAGTCATATACTTGGCATCGGCTCAAGATGGTGGGAATCACTTTGTGCCTTTCTGTAGTGGCAAGAATGAAAACCACATTCTTCGGTGGCTCTTCCAACGTCTTGAGGAAAGCATTGAAAGCTGCGTTACTCAACATGTGAACTTCATCTATAATGAATACTCGGTAACGACCAACTTGTGCAGGGATATTGACCTGATCCGTGATATTTCTTATATCATCAACCGAATTGTTGGAAGCTGCGTCAAGTTCCACCAAATTGAAAGAATTACCTCTTTCAATAGCTTTGCAAGATTCACAAACTCCACAAGCCTCTCCGTCAGGTGTGGGATTCATACAGTTTATCGTCTTTGCAAAAATCCGCGCACAAGAAGTCTTTCCCACTCCTCTTGGTCCACAGAAGAGATAGGCTTGGGCCAGCTTGCCACCCGCTATTGCATTCTTAAGCGTCGCTGTCAATGCCTTCTGGCCAACCACCGTCTGGAATGTGGCGGGACGGTATTTTCTTGCAGATACTATATATTGATTTGAGGCCATTTGTTTCTTTTATTTTGCAAATATAACTCTTTGAAACGGTTATTTTATGATTAATTTAAAAATAAAATCGATATTATTGCAACAATATTGCTTTATAAGCGTTAAACTTTTGAAAATCCCTGACAATTAAAATTATGGCAAAATCTCCTATCTACACCCGTACAGGTGATGGAATTAACACCTCAATAATCGGAGGTGACAGAATTCCAAAATATTCATTGAGACTGGAAGCATATGGCACCGTTGATGAACTCTCATCTTTTATTGGAAATCTTGTAGCAGATGATTCGGTGATTGATGAACAGCGATACGACCTGCTCAAAGTTCAAAACATGCTTTTTAATATTGGTGGATATCTGGCCACTCCTCCTTCTATCAGAAAACGTGAAGTTGCAGGGCTCACACAAGACAATATCACAGAAATGGAAGGTTGGATCGATGTGATGGATGAACAGCTTCCGAAATTAAATAATTTTATTATCCCGGGTGGTTGCAAGGCTTCCGCTAAAGCTAATATGGCCCGCACCGTTTGCCGGCGCGCTGAAAGACGTGTGCTTCAATTGGCAGCTGAAGAAGAGATTAACCTTCTTGTAATGGCTTATTTAAACAGATTGTCTGATTATCTTTTCGTTATAGGCCGTTATCTTAATAAATTTGCAAATTACGAAGAAATTACCTGGCAACAGACGGAAAATCTATAAATACCATTTCTAGTAAATCTCATAATGAGAGCAAATTACTTATTTTAGGATTAAATGAATTTTTAACCTTGCACCAGACTAATAGCCTAAGTGCATAAAATATAATCGCTATATGTATTGGACATTAGAATTAGCATCAAAACTTGAAGACGCTCCTTGGCCTGCTACCAAGGAAGAACTTATAGACTACGCAATGAGGAGTGGAGCTCCGATGGAAGTGATCGAAAACCTCCAGGAGATGGAAGACGAAGGCGAAACCTACGAAAGCATTGAAGAAATCTGGCCCGATTATCCCTCCAAAGACGACTTCTTCTTTAACGAAGATGAATACTAAAAAAGATTTGGGAGTTTTCCCAAATCTTTTTTAGTATCGCCGATATGATTTAGCGTACGTCAGCGGCTTCTCAACACACCTTCGCCGTCTTCGCCCTCAATAATGGACTCTCAATGTCTGTGGTCGGCGGACTACTCGGTCAAGAATCAACCGACATCCCCGAAAAAGTCTATGCCCGCTTCCTCCCCAAAACCCTTTCCTCCGAACTGAATAAACTTAACAAAAATTTATCAAATATCTCACTTACTTAAAATCGTTCATTGTAAATTTTAAGAGATTTTCTTTGTTCCAGTGGAATAATCTGTTTAAAATTGAATCAAAGAGTTCTTTTAGATACTCTTCTTTAGATTTAAAGGGATAATATAGATATGACCTGAATTCATCTTTATGAGAAAGGTACCCGATTCTTTCTAATTCTCTAACAACTATTGATATGGTATTATAATGAATATTATTATCTTTTAAAGGAATAATTTTATTCACAGTCATTGGTCCATGTTCCCAAATAATAGACATAACTTCCTCCTGTCTGTTTGAAAGCCTTTTCATTCTTTATTGAATCTTGAATTATCCAAATTCTTTTCAATCCTTTGAGTCATGAATCTTTTACCGGAATTAAAGGTGTAAGTGGCTCCTAATTTTACAACCATATAGCTTTTTGAAAATGTAAACCTACTATATCCCGATGATTCGGCCTTGATTCTGTTCCTTCTTTGCAACATATTCTCAAAGCTTAAGGAAAGGGACCAATTTCTACCGATTCTTTTCTGGAAAGTAGGATTCAAATTCAAAATAGGGAAAACAGTTATGTTCCCAATTCTCATTTTAGTGTTATAAAAACAGTTGATTGTAAAATTGAAAACTTTTGGTAAAAAGAATATTGCATTGGCAGCCAACTGTAAATAACCGGAAGTTTCAAAAGAATCATTTTCAAAGATTTTTTGAGAGGTAAGTACATAAGTGACACTTGAGTAAAGTTGCCACCATTTTGTAAGCTTTATAGATCCATCTCCATGTATGAACAGGTTTCTGTCTTTCCCTAAATTATCCCATGTCAGATATAATCTTTCCGGAAACTCAGGAAAGGAAATAAACATTTGCCTTATGGGATTATCCGTTTGAGAATAACCGGCAGCTATTGTAAATTTCCCGGCAAGAACAAAATCAAGACCAAAAGAATTGGTGAAAGCGGGGATAAGATCAGGATTTCCCACATTATAGGTATAATCGGAAATCTGTCTTACAACAGGGTTAAGAGCCTGAAATGAGGGTCGTCGGATATAACGGCTATAACCAATAGCAAGAGCATAATCACCTCTATCGGTGATATTATAAGCTATATTGGCGTTTGGGAAAAGATCGAACCGGTTATAGTTTTTTACCTCTCCCTTAGTGAGGGTATATTCACCTCTCAGTCCAAGTTTGATTTTCAATCTTTTGATCTTACCGGTTGCAACCGCATATATCCCTAAAATATTTTCATCATAAGAAGAATCAAAATCAAATTTTTCATTAACATTCCAAATATCATCCTTGAAAAATCGATGGAAAGATTTGTTGATGATATAATTTAAAGTGTACTTAACTCCAGTGTTTATGTTCCAATTAGAACCTAAAACTTTATTAATTGAGAAATCTGTAACAAATACATTATAAAGATTAATATTGTCAGTTGTATATATGGAATCGGTTGGAATATAAGACCAACTCATCTTATCATTTTCTTTAACAGAAGAATTCTGATGATTGTAGTTAGAGATGAGTTTCAGTTCAGAGCCTTTATCATCCATGGAATGAATCCAGTTGAAAGAAGTATTCAGATTGTGTAAGCGGTCTTTTATGTTATAGTTTCCAAAAGTTTCCCCTGTTAAATTGTCACCATGCCTTTCTGTTAAAGCATTGGAAATATTGTCAGTTCTGTCGGGATTATAATCAAATTGAAGGCCCAGTTTATCTTTTTCAGTCGCATCATAAAACAACCCCAAAGAAACATTACCCTGCAAGGATTTCTTCTTACAATGTGATACTCCGTTAAACACTTGGTTTCCCAATTCTATCTGTGATTCTTCGTATGATGTGTATATATCCCCGGGACTTCCGTTGAAATTTCCGTTAAGATTAATAGTCCATTTCCCTGAATGTAGACTTAGATTTAGAAAGGGATTGAACCATTGCTTATTTTCTCCGGCTGTCACATTTATACCTGCCGAACCATTGAAACCATCTATCCGATTACGTTTCAAGTTTATCTTTATAATACCTCCGGAAGAGTCGGCACTATATTCAGCACCCGCCTTGGGAATTATTTCTATAGTAGAAATTGAGGAAGACTGGATAGACTTGAGATATGAGATGAGTTGACTGCCACCCAGATTAATTTTTCGGTCTCCTAAATAAACAATCGTTCCCCCCTGGCCATAAATGGACAAGGATTCATCTGTAACCCAGACTCCCGGAGCAGTTTTTAACAACTCATGAGCATCCTTGTTTGCCGAAAGTAGATCTGCAGAAACATTTAATATAAAACGGTCTGCCTCTCTTGTTATCAAAGGGGCTTTAACCATCACTTCCTGTAATGTGGTTGAGTTTCTATCAAGAATAATAATCCCTAAATCAGGTTTTATTTTTGATATTATAGTATCTGCATAACCAATACAGGAAATACGAATCCTGTTACAATTATCCTTCACGTTTAGTCTGAAATATCCGTATTCATCAGAAACCGAAGTATCCACCACAGAATCATTTGCAAAACCAACGACATTTGCAAATTCTACAGGAATGGAATCTTTATCGAGAACCGTACCCGCAATTTCCTTGGCATTTGATACCCAGAAATGTAATGTGATAAAACTGAGAACTAATATTCCGGATCTCATTTATCTCTTAATTTTTGTTCCCTGCCTATTTTATAATTCCCAATAGCCGTAGCTCGCCTTGTTTCTATTCTATTGGAAATGGGTTCTATAGACTCCATATATTTTCTATAGTCCGGTCTTAAATTAAATGATGATCTGATACCCGGGGCAGGAAGACTCATTTTATCAGTAACTTTATTACGGTTCTGAAATATTGTAATCTGAGCTATGGGCGTGTCTCCGTAGTCGTAGCAATCAACTATCAGAAGCTGCTTTTTCTTTTTGTTGAAATAGGTATATGTGTACATCTCCTCCGGCTTTCGGTTCCATCGCTCCATATCTCCATCATAGATCCACATCGTATAAGGTTTATCATCGCTTAAAGGAGATGAGATCGAAGAGGGTCTTAATGGAGGCATTTGGGAATTTAGCTTTACAAACAAAGATTGCATCTCCGGTGCATAAAACAGTATTTCCGAATTGTCTATGTTTGCTGTTGTCAGTATATCTCCAAGAAATTTATCCATTCCGGGATATTTGGCCAATGAATCTTTAGATGATACAATCACCAATGGATCGGGAATCAGAACGTTGCCGAATGTAAATCGGAAAGTCGTGTCTTTGTCAATAATCTGTCCGTAATGACTGCTGATATGCCATTCACGGTCTGCGAAAATCAAGTTTCTTGAAGATGTGCAACCCGTGACAAGGAAAGTTACAGCTATAAAAAATAAGTACAACAGTTTTATTTTATTCATGAAACTACATTTTTTGTTTACATCACAAATTTAAGAGGAGTTTCTTTTCAATAGTCTTAGTTGAACCTCATTTAGTCTTAGTTAGTCTTAGTTCGGGAAAAATTTTATCAGATAATCCTTAAATTTGTGACATGAAAAGATTCCGGATAATAATGATTGTTTCCCTGGGTTGTCTTGCAACCCTGATAACCGGTAATATATTTTATCTTCACAGACTATATGACTCATTAAAGGAGCAGACTTTACAGACAGTTTCAGAATGTGTCAGAAGAGCCGACATCCTGGAAATAATAAATCGCATGAACAGTTCTGACAAATACGGGAAAGATGATTCTTTTATCAGAATGAGTCTTTTGGTAGAGGGTATAAAAAATGAAGAGGGAAGTTATGATTATCCGAATATTATGGAAAATATCGGACAGACCATGAGTTCATATTTTCATTTGACAGAGCAATTGGATACACTTTTCCCTCCAAGAAGTTATATGGTGCTTGACAGTTTATTTAGAAAAGAGCTTAGTAGCATCGGATTAAATCCTGAAGTGGCCACAATAAAACCTTTTGGGAATTACTTTGATAATGAATATAAAAATCTTTGGTCAATCGATTTTGCAATTTCAGAAGAGAGAGAATCAATTTTAAAAGCGTATATCTCTCCATTAAACCGTCACATTCTAAACCAGATGTCAGGTATTATCATTACTTCATCGGCAATATTGCTGATCATGATTTTTCTTATCTGGTATCTTTTGAATTGGGTTAGCAAACTGCGTACGATCGAGCAGATGAAAGATGATTTCACACATAATATGACCCATGAGCTAAAAACTCCGGTTGCTGTTGCTTATTCTGCTGCTGATTCACTTTTAAGATATTATGATCCGACAGATGAAACGAGAAACAAACAGTTCCTTAAAATTATTCTCCAACGATTGAATTATCTTTCAGGTATGATAGAGAACATTCTATCCATGAGTATGGAACGTTTCAAATCTATAAAATTAAACCCGGAAAATTTTGAACTCAAACCATTGGTTGAAGAAATTTCGGATATGATAAAGTTGAAAAGTGATAAACTGATAAACATAAAGTTAAATATTCCGGAGAAATTGACCGTCAAAGCTGATTCACTTCATTTTGGAAACATTTTAAGTAACCTTCTGGATAATTCAGTGAAATATTCAGGAGAAATGGTAGAAATTACTCTGACAGCAGATTCAAATTCAATCACTGTTTCAGATAATGGAATAGGAATTAAAAAGGAAAATATACCATATATTTATGATAAATTCTATCGGGTTACTTCGGGTGACCTTTATGAAGTAGGAGGATATGGTCTTGGGTTATTTTATGTCAAACAAATTGTACAATTACATGGGTGGCAAATAAGTGTAAACAGCCAACCTGTTAAAGGAACTTCTTTTACAATTAATTTCAAAAATTATGGACAAAAATAAGATTTTGCTTGTAGAAGATGATTCAACACTTTCATTCATCATACAGGACGCCTTGAAGAGAGAAGGGTTTGAAGTTGCGACAGCTTCTAACGGGGATTCGGGGTTAAGATCCTTTCAGGAATTCCAGCCCGATATAGTTATTGCTGATGTAATGATGCCTAAAATGGATGGTTTTGAAATGGTGCGTCAGATCAGGCTTAAAGCACCGGCAATTCCTGTACTTTTTCTTACCGCCCGTACTTCTCTGGAAGATGTTGTCAAAGGGTTTGAATTAGGGGCAAATGATTATATTAGAAAACCATTTCAAATACTGGAACTTGTAGTTCGAATCAAGGCGTTACTGAAAAGATTTACTTGGAACAAATCGGAGGATGAAATTATTAATCTCGGGGATGCAAATTTAGATTTTGCCTCCCAAAAACTCACGATTGATAATTTCACAATTGAGCTCTCACATATCGAAGCGGTTATTCTGAATGAAATGTTCAGTCATCCGAATGAGGTTGTTGTGGCAAAGACTCTGATGTTCCGTATCTGGCAAAACGATGATTATAATAATCTAAACAGGTTACATGGGTTCGTTTACAAGCTTCGGAAACACCTTGAAAAATCTAAAAACTTGCAACTATTAAATATCAGAGGAATAGGATATAAATTATCTGTAAAAATATAATAGTATTTTTTGATTAGCTTCTTTACTTTATCTCGATAAAAAGTGAGATTATGTAACGAAACTCCACCCATTTATACCTGTTCCTAAATTACCTTTATCTTTCCTTTCCCTCCTTTTTTTTATTTTTGCAAAAAAGAATGCAATGGAAATCAATCAGGAATATATAAAGGCTCTTGTATCGAATTCCAAGAGAAATACAGAAATTAAAGATTCACAATATAACTTATTTAATCTATGAGTTTAAGAGTGATTTCAGATCCGGAATATAAAAATTGGATAAGTCAACTTTCCAATCGCTACCGTGCGGCTCAGATAAAAGCAGCTGTCGCTGTAAATTCAGAGATGCTCCATTTTTACTGGGAACTTGGTCGTGATATAGTTGACATGCAATCAGGGAATAAATATGGAAGCAAATTTTTCGAGAATCTAAGTCGCGATTTAAAAGAGTCTATACCTGATGCTAAAGGCTTTTCAGTAAAAAATTTATATTACATTCGGAGATTTTATCTGATGTATTCAAACCTTTTTCCTCACCTTGAGAGAAAATTCCCAGAGGTTATGGGAAATTTAGCAAATGAGAATTTCCCACAAGTTATGGGAAATTTACAATCACCTGAATATCTGATATCTAAAATTCCTTGGGGTCATCATAGATTTTTAATAGATAGATTCTTTGATGAGCCGACTCCAGTACCATTCTATCTTAAAGAAATTGTAAAAAACAGTTGGTCACAAACCGTATTGGACCACATGCTTGATACTAAACTGCATCTTAGACAGGGAGCGGCAATAACAAATTTTAAATCTCAACTGCCAGACTTGACAAGCGACCTCGCACAAGAGATAACCAAAGATCCTTATATTTTTGATTTTACAAATCTAACAGAGCCATATCAAGAAAGAGAGCTAAAGGAGACCTTGCTTAAGAATATTACAAAATTCCTTCTTGAACTCGGTGAGGGATTTGCTTTTGTGGGACAAGAGTATAAGTTGAATGTAGGCCAAACGGAACAATTCACCGATTTGCTGTTTTATCACCTCAAATTACGTTGTTATGTAGTTATTGAGCTAAAGGTCACTAAGTTTGAACCCGGATTCTTGGGTCAATTGGGAATGTATGTAACCGCTGTAAATCATCTTCTTAAAACAGAGCAAGACAATCCAACCATTGGACTTTTGGTGTGTAAAACAAAGGATGATGTTTTGGCTCAATATTCGTTAGAGGGGTATAATTTGCCAATTGATGTGTCTCAATATCAGTTGGAAAAGTTCCTTCCAGAGAATTTCAAAAGTGCTTTACCTTCTATTGAAGAAATCGAAGCTAAACTTAAAGATTGATTACCATGAATTATGGCGCTAATTATTCGTCATCATTTCTTGTTTTCTCGTCGATTAAGTATAATCATTGGAGTATCTTCTAACCCAATCTAACATGTTTTAATATGAATATCAATCTGGAATATATAAAGGATCTTGCATCTAACCGTGAAGGTGTAGAGGTTGAATTCAAAGAAACTACGGGGCAGCTGAATCGTGGCATGGAGACTCTTTGCGGTATGGTAAACGGCAAAGGTGGTATTGTTATCTTCGGTGTCAACAACAAAGGGAATATAGTCGGTCAGGAAGTCGGCGATAAAACTACACGTGAAATCGGCGAAGCCTTAAGGAAGTTTGACCCTGCATTGGAGATTGAACCCATTTATATTCCAATTGATGAATCGGGTAAACACCTTATCGTTTTTAAGAGTGACGGACAGGAAAGTGACAAGCCTTATATGTGGGATGGTAAACCATACCAACGTCATGATAGCGTTACTTCGGTCATGCCAAGAGAAAAATTCCTACGCCTTCATGAACAACAATCCGGACTAAAATATAAATGGGAAAATGAGGTCAATGACAGTTTGAGTATATCAGATCTTGATGAAGACTTAATCCTAAATATAGTTCAAGGAGGTGTGAGAAGAGGTAGATTGAGTCAATCTGCAATGAATGATAATGTGCCTACTGCTTTAAGGAGATTGAATTTGGTTAAGGACGGCAAAATCTGCAATTCAGCCGTTATTCTTTTCGGGAAAAATTTAACTGACTATCCTCAAAGCATGATAAGGCTAGCCCGTTTAAGAGGAACTGATAAACGAGAATTTATCGACAACCATCAAATAGAAGGCAATATCTTTGAATTGCTTGATGCAGCTATGGCATTTTTCTTTAAACATCTATCTCTTTCCGGGGAAAACACACGGCAGACTACAACGAGAGGATGAACTTGAAGTACCTTACGATGCTTTGCGTGAAAGTGTTGTTAATGCCCTTTGTCATCGAGCCTGGCAGTATGAAACAAGCACAATAGGAATTGCAATTTATGATGATAGAATAGTGATTGAGAATGCCGGTAAATTTCCCGCAAATCTTTCTCCTTTAAAATTAACTGACGAAGAAGAACAAGATGATGAAAACACTTCACTTCCTCCAAATCCTGTTATAGCCAACATTATGTTCATAAGTGGGTTAATCGAGTATTGGGGGCGTGGCTTGTCGATGATGAATAATGAATGTATAAGGGTTGGTTTACCGGAACCAAAAATTTCTGATAACGGATCCTTTGTTAAAGTCATTTTTAAAAGACCTACTCCAAAGGAAGAACACACATTGAACACAAGTAGGATACAAGCTGAACACAAGCTGAACACAGGTAGGACACAAGCTAATGTAACTTTAGAAAGTATTAATATTAATATAGTAAAAATAATTAGATCTATTGGAGAAAATTGGTTTTCAATGAATGAATTGCTTGAAATAATGGGATTTAAATCAAGGAGTACATTCTCAAAAAAGTATCTTACCCCTTCCATAAAAAGTGGTTTTGTCCAGTCTGAAGACCCTTCAAATCCCACTTCTCCTAATCAACGTTATGGATTGACGGTTAAAGGTAAAGCAATCTATTATTCCAATAAATGAATTCTCTTCCAATAATGAATAACACCATTTCTAAATTGTCATTAGACCTTCAGGGAATCAATAAAACATTGACTTCCTGTTCTGATGGTTCCTTATCCTTTGATGATTAGTATGAGAGTGCCCAATTTTATTATAATGGCTCTCCTCAACATCAAGGATAAATACCTAAAGAAACGTAAGCATAAACTGAAGTACACCTTTTAGAGGTGTTCAGGGATCTGTACTTTTGTAGATTTACAAAGACCGGTTCAACTGTTACAGAAGAACCGGCCTTTAGTATTTTTGTATTACAGCGATTATAT
>JAFLTO010000029.1 GCA_022510425.1 Muribaculaceae bacterium | reverse complement strand
TGTTTTCCATATCAGAATCATATTACCAATACCTTCTATCCAAATTATATAATGATCCCGGTAATGAAGGATTGCACGGTGGCATGATTGACCTTGGTGTTAGTGAACCAATAAAATATTTTTCAAACATTACCGGAGGAACAGGTATTTTAGCCGCTTATTCATTAGATGAAACAGAATTGGACGTTATTCAAATCTTAGGTCCCTTCCCTAAATAGGGAAAAGAAGTGAAATTATTATAATTAAAGAATAAGAAATTTTGACAATCATCAGCCTATAGTGATTGTAAAATTACACTTTTGTGTATGATAATTGTCTAATTGTCATTCTAACTTTGCACCGTAAAAAAATAGAGATGATATGAAACAGATTCTAACTTTTTTTTCATATTCATCGGTATCTTTGCGAATGCAAGGAATATAACCCGTATAGTTCCTTAAGACAATGATTCTACTGAAGTTGTAGGAGCCACTTGCGAACTGATGTTGGAGGGCATATAATTACTGTTTCTACTATAGGTAATAAAAGGTAAGTTTACAGAATAGGGATCCGTTCACAATATCTTACTGGAGAAAAATTCCAGGTAAGTATCTGATGGTGTATTATGAAAGCAGGGAGGAAAATGGCGATGCACTTTCATTTGAATATAAACCTAATTCACATTGGGCTATCGAGGCAGGATGGTATTATATGTTCAGAAAAAAGGAACCAAATATCGGATATGGAGTTTTTCTGAAGTCAACCTTTTTTCGAGAGATATACATTAAAAATAACGCTAATGTGATAGTAATTTCTGTAAGTTATAACCCTGATTTCATATCAATATTCCACACAGGTAAGAGGTCTCTTAATAATTCTGATAATTCTTCATCTTTGTTTACAATGTAATGATTTAAGAATAATATAAAAGTAAATTATCAATATAAAAGAGGATATAAACTGCTCTCAAATTATTTGGGAGCAGTTAATTTTTCTAGTTGAATATTACTAAGTAATATATTTCTTCTCTTAAATGTCGGTTATCATTAGCCAGATAAATGACTAAAAAGGGGGTATAGCCATACAATAGAGAGCAAAATTGCTAATTTATTTCTAATTTTGCAATGGAATCCCCCGAGTGTCCCTGTTGAAAAACAAACCTCGGGGTTTAGTCTTTTAGATGGGTAGCGTCGAATTAACTTTGATAAACTGCCTTTGATTTCATCGAAATACGCACGCACGGCATACATACAGGCTTGGTTTGCTCTCGCTTTAAGGTATCTTTCGATCCGTTATAAAAGGGAATTACAACCCTCCATAGAAGGTTTTATAACTAATTTAGTTTGTTTTTCTAACTTCGGAAAGGAGATTTTTCATTTTGTTGATGAGCTTGTCAATGGAGATTTGTTCGTCTTCAAGGAGGTGAAATTGTTGCCATAGTTTTGCTTTTTCCGGGTTAGGAATATCTGCCATTGGGACAATTTTCTCTCTGATCTCAGCCATTTTTAAATCGTTCTGCTGATAACGAAGCTGGATATTTTCAATTATTTCAGCCAATTTTTGATGCTGTATTTCTTTTGAAATAGGCTTAAAGCTGAATATTTGTCTATGAATTGAAGACGACGAATCTTCTCTCTGAGAGTTATGGGACGATGGTTTCTTTATAGCTTTTAATACCAGTTCAAGTAAATAAATTGCCCTTTCCGGATTATCGTTATAGCCGATTTTCTTTAATAGAAAGTCCATATCCTGCATGTCTTTATAAGTGGAAACATCCTCTCCATATAGAGAAGCCAATACTTCCAATTGCTCATCTTTAAATCGATTTTCACCTCTTTCCATCCTAAAATACTGAGGTCTGGAGCAATTAAGAATCATTGCCAAATGGTTCCCAGACATATCGAATTTTACTCGTTGTGACTTTAAATAGGTTTCAAGACAGTTGACTTTAAGAAATGAATCATGATATAGTTTCCTCTCAAATTTTAAATAAAGAGAGTGGGGTTTTACATCAAAAAGATCCTTAAAAAAGGGCTTATTCTGTATTGAAAGTTTAGTAGAATACATACAAATTTTTAATTGAGATAATTAAATGATCATTTCTATTTTCTCTTCTTTTCAGCTTGCTGTGAGCCAAAAATCTATGATTTTTAGGCTCATCCTCCCGGTTGTGAAAGGTTCGCCTTTTACGTCCGGGGTATTAGGCTACGCCAGGGCTTAAAAGCCTGCTTTCGAGTGCGAGCACTCTTTTTCAAATCAGTAAGCAGGCAAGATTGAAAAATTTTCAGATAAAAATTAAAATTTATCCTTCAGAAGTTTTTCCACGGTCGCTGACGCGTTTGTTCATCAGGTAAGTTTCGGCTTTCTGTTCGAGTTCATCTTCGGAGAGAACACGGTTTTTACGGTTATAATTGTCAAGGTCTTCCTTGTCGAAAAAGCAGACCTTCCCCCTGGGCTTGAAGAAAGGTATTTTTCTCCACATCATCAGCTTGTAGAGATAGCTCTTTGAAACTCCGAGATAGGTGGCTGCTTCGGCAGTCGTGAATAATGGATTAGTATCTTTCATAATACTTGAATTTAGGATTAGTTTTTTGTTTATAGTTGAGAATAAAACTTGAAAATTAAAATAGGATTAGGAATTAGCCTGACTAATCAAAAATACTGTCAACAAGACATACCGCATCGTCCTTTTTCTTATTGACAATCTTTGCATAGATCTGTGTTGTCTTGACGTTTGTGTGTCCCAAAAGTTTTGATACGGTATAGATGTCTGCTCCGAGAGTAAGAAGCATGGTGGCGAAGGTATGCCGGCTCGTATGGAAATTTACATTCTTGGCAATCCCGGCCTTCTTCGCCCAGTCCTTCATAAATTTTACTGTGTTGCTCTCGGTCGGCATGCCGTTGAAAACATTGTCCTCATCCTTTGCTTCGCCTCGCTCCGGCAACCATTTCAATGCCTGGTTGGATAAAGGAAGATACAAAGGGTTGGAAGTTTTTCTCATCACAATGCAGACTCTCCATTGGTCGCCATCCTTCGAGAGATCTTTCCATTTAAGGTTGGTTACGTCACTCAACCGCAGACCGCAATAACAGGAGAAGAGGAATGCCATCTTGACTATCTCTTTCTTGCAGTCAGTGTCGATCATCATCTTAACCTCGTCAATGGTAAGATAGACTCTTGTGCTTTCCGGTTTCTTGATACGGTCACTCAAGGGAATACGATTGATTGGATTCTCCGATATGACCTGTTCCCTTACCGCGGCATTGAGGGCAGTGCGGAGAAATCCGAAATAGGCTATCATGCCGTAAGGTGTAAGAGCGGGTCCCAATCTTGTCTGATAGTCATTGCGGAGAAAATCTATGAAGCCGAGACAGAATTCTTTGGTGACGTCCTTCATCCTTGCCTTGGGTGCATACTGCTTCAAGGCACCGATTGAACTTATCAAAACCTTCTGACCTCTGACTCCCTTCCGGATCTGCGATGCGTGGAATTCTTTCATCCAGTCAAGAAGCAACATCTTTGACCTGAGACCTGTGTTCGGAAGTCCGGCTTTGCCGTTAGTCAGTTCCAGAACCCTCTTTGACTTTATGGCCTCGGCTGCTGCAAGAGTCTCCGCGTTACGGTTCTTGATGTTTGGATTGTTTCCGGGAAGGAGATAAAGTTTAAGGAACTCATATTGACGTTTGCCGTCACGGTAAATGTCAAGATAGATTGACTTTGTGCCGTCATTCAGTTCCTTGAATCGGATCCTTACCGGTTCTTTAAGCTTTAATCCGCTTGTCTTTTTTCTTGGCATAGTTAAAACTGGTATTAAGTTTAGTATTAAGGATTATATGTTATATTATAAGTGGATAAATTCTCTCAAGGGTAGGGAAGAAAAAGGAAGATTAGAAAACAGTATCCGCGAGATTTACAGCATCATCTTTTTGCTTATCGACAATCTGGGCGTATCGTTGGGTATGTCTGAGACTGGCATGCCCCAACAGCTTTGACACTGTATAGATGTCTGCTCCAAGTGTCAGCATCATGGTTGCGAAGGTGTGCCTCGCACAATGATGGGTGATGTGTTTGCTTATTCCGGCTGCTTTAGCCCATTGGGAAATTTTATTATTAAGATTGGTGCTGTCTATTCTTGAAAAAACGAATTCCTCGTTCTCATCATATTCAGGCAGCCATTTCTTTGCCTGTGCCGACAATGGTATGTAAACAACCTTCTGCGTCTTGTACATCTTTATGCCGATCCTGGTGATGTCCGTGTCATAGGAGAAATCCCTCCATCTTAGGTTCTTGACATCGCTTATGCGTAGTCCGGTAAAACAGGAGAACAGGAAGATCCTTCTGACCCTTTCATCCTTGCAAGGAGTAGAGATCATCTTTTTAAGTTCGTCAATGGTCAGATATTCCCTGATATGCTCATTGGCCGAAGAAGGTCTTTCCGACTGTTCAAAAGTCAAATAGGGATTTGAGGGGATTCTGCCTTCTCTTACAGCATAGTTAAGTGAAGAGCTGAATATGCCCACAATATTAAAAATGGTCTTCTTGGAAAACGGTTCATTGTCTTTCTTCCGGCAGTCATTACGAAGAAAATCTATGAAACCCAATATAAATGGTCTGTCAATCACAGAAAGGGTGCTTCCGGGTCTATACTTTTCAAGATGTGACTTTACAATAAAAATATGTTTTGTATTGTCTTCTTTTGCCCCTTTGCCGATTAGGTAATTATAATAGGTATCCATCCAAGAGGAAAGAAGGGTATTGTTAGTCTTTTCAGCATTTTCCTCGTCAAGCTGTGATTTCAACAAATCAGCCTGACGCTCTTTTAAAATGTTCTTCGCTTCCCTCATAGTGGAAGCGTTCAATTTCTTGGCTTTCCCTGTTTCTTCCGGCAGAAGATATAGGGAAAGAAATTTTTTTGTATGTTTGCCATTAATAACATGGTCTATATAAAGGGATTTTCGACCATCGGCAAGCGGTTTCGTGCGTAAAGTCATTGAACCATGGAGTAATAACCCTCCCTTATCTTTCCCTTTCATTGCTATTGTTTCTTTATAGGATTATTGGTTTTCAAAGTTAGTTAAAATTAGGTTCATGGGGAACAAAACGAGTAACAAAAATAACGCAATTACAAGAAATTCATGGAAAACAAGTGAAGACTATAAAATTTGTTATAATACATATAATCAGTCTTTTAATTGTTTATAAATTTTCTTTATTTCCTTTGTTTTCCCTATGACGGGTATTAGGCTACCAATATCAGCGGACACCTGCCTTTTCAAGAAAAAGCTCCATAAGATTAGATATAGACGGCAAGCCGGCTGGGACTGATGAGTCTTCATAGGAAAACTTTGTAAATTTTTTATGAAGATTTACTTAAGCAAGGAAGAGATTCCGGGAAGAATTCTTCCGAATCCACAATGAGGAAGGAATCGAGGAAAGGGAAAGAAAAAATTATAACCTGTCCATGAGTCTCGTATGAGATGACATCGAGTGCAGAAAGTGTCTGGAGAAAATATCTTACCGACTCTTTATCCCAGTTCCACTTTTTCTCCAAAGACTTAACCGAGATGGCGACCTGACCGGGAGCCAGAGAATAAGTCTCACCGTTGAAGATTGCTTCTGAATTTTCAGAAGCGGAAGTAACAGCATCAAGTAGGTTGATGAAGGCTTCGAGACGTGAGTAACCGTCGGTGGCGTTCAGTGGATCTTTCAGCAATGCCTGAAACAGTTTTACAGGCACTACAATTTTCTTATCGTAGCTCATCTTTATTTTCTTTACGGATTAGGTTTGTACTTCTGAACTCAATGTTATAGTTAGAAGGATTCAACAATTCTTCCAGTTCCCATTCATCGATCCCGCACTCTTTATAGTCTGCATCCTCGATATCTGTATTCGCAAATGGAAGTTCTGGATTTATTACTTCTTCCGCTTCCACCAGCTCGACTTCATCATCACCTTCTTCAGATTTTACATTCATCTTTTCTTCAGGATCATTCCAGGAGAAATAGACCCGGTTAAGATTCCTTTTCTCGAAATAAACTTTGTCAATCCAGTTGATGTCCTCTATCTTCCTGTCCCACCATTGGGCAGGATAAAAGAGAGTGGCAATCATGATTACCCCGAAGGATACACCCAAAGTAAAGAAGTGAGAGAGAAACAGACAGGTTACCGTAATCATCAGGGCACAGAAGTAAACCTGTGGTATCTGTAGCGACCTCATTATCTTTTCAAACCATTTGTGTGAAAGCAGAACATAACATAATGCTGTGGAAGGAATCACTTCATAATGGTTCTTGAAGATTGTCAGATAATAAAAGTGGAAACAGATAAGGAAAAGGAAGAAGGTAAGGGTGTAGAATCTCCTTGCAGATTTTCTCCAGATCATGCTGTCATAGAAAGCCAGCATCGAAGGTCTCTTGCTCTTGTAGAGACAAGGGATGACAATAAAGACAAGGAATTGCAGGGAAAATAATATTCTAATCCAGTTCATCTGTCAGTTCAAGTTTAATAAGGTTATACGAAGCGTGAGAAATGATGAATTCAACATCCACTTTGATTATAGTGTTCTCCTTCCACCGTCTTGCGAAATCCGGTCTAACTCTTTTAAGGGCAGCCACGGCACGTTCTATCCTGAACTCAGGGATGTCCCAGGAGTTTCCTTTCTTATAGACTCCACGGTCACGACGTGTAAAAAGGGTGAGCATACGGCAGGTTATGGTCTTTGAGTTATAGCCGACACCTACAAGCATTGAACCGATCCTTTCGCAATCAAGCACGTCAATCCAGGTTCTGCAACGGTGGATAATACCGACAATGGCGAAATACTTATCGTCCTTCATCAGCTACTGTTCACTTTATGAAATCACGGAGAACATCGGATTCACTTCGGGCGTACTGAACGCTGAACCTTGATGTCATTTCATTAAGCTCGTTTCGTAGCTCAACTCCGAGGGTCAGCAAAGAATCATACAGAGTGACAAAAACTATATCCACTTCACCGTTGTCATTGCTCTGGCCGTTTATCTTGACCATCTGGTCGAATACCGGATTGGTATATGCACAGCATTTGTGTCCGAGCTTGATGTCATGGGAAGGAACGACATGGTATAAAAGTATCAGGTCCATCTGGTCGTCAAGCTCATCTACGAAATCAGCCATCGGGATAGTTTTCTGGAGGTGATATTCCAGAACTGCAGTCTCTTCATAAAATTCCACGGTATCGAAATTCCCGTGTTCAAATAGACGCGGCATATTCAGATTAAAATTCTGAATGAATCTGTCAACTTGGCATTGTTCCATAAAAAGTTATTAGAAAGTTTATAGGTTTATAAATTGATTAGGATTATTATCAGGAAAGGACACTATAATTGAGATATCCATGTTTTGATCAAAATATTTGGAAGCAGGGAGGGTTCCACCGGGAACTCGGCTCCTTTCAGTCTTTCAAAAATTGCTGGAAGATTGCCGGCAATATCCTCCATTGCCTCAAACTGATTTTCGTCAAGCAAAGCGAAGGCGAAACTGTCGAAACTTACCCAAGGCTGGAGAAGCATCCAGAGGTAAGCGGTTGACTGGTCTCCGGCACTTATCTTTTTGTTTTCAATATCGGTTACACATTGGGAGGCATTCTGAATCAACCGGCGGTTGTTCCTCATGGTGAGAATAACCAAAGTCTCCTTTGCATTGAAAGGGAAATTTTCATCATATGAAAGTGTGATGATGTCAGACAGAACCCTTTTTGTAGAATCCCTGACTGCTGTCAGAGGTATTTCACCCATCGTTGGAAGATGACAAAGGAAAGTCCTGAAGGTTCTGTCTTCCTCCTCAAGGAATCTGAAAAGATCCTTGGGAGTCTTGAATCCGTTTTTCAAAGTCGTATCGAGAAGATATTCATAATACTGAATTGACTCACGATTTGTAGAATTGAATACCGGCAATCCGTCAACATTGTCATAGAACTTCCTTATAGACTTTACCATGTCGAGAGTGACTGAATCAAGTCTTGTATAATTCAGAGATCTGACACATTGTAAATAATCAGAAAAGGATCTTGTCCTGGAATCTACCATCCTTATAAGTATTCCACCTATGGAATCCCTGATCTGAAAATATCTTTGGGGCAGGCTGTCATTCTCACTTATTTGGTTAGCTATATTGATAGAATTTGCAACCGAATCATCAGTGACTCTCCACCGTTTCACACTCTCAATAAGTTCGGATGTAGGAACGTCATTCATTGAAGAAATAGAATTAAGGAAAGATGAATAATCCGCCAGTGCCTGTTCGGGAGTCCGGCAGCCGGGATTAGGACTGTTATCATTTGAGCAAGAAGCTGCCGATGTAAGTATTGCCAGGATCAGGATAGCTGACTTGAATCGTACTCCGCGAAAAAGACTCTTGTAATGTCTTCTCTTTTGCTCTGACGGATTATTCTTCATCTTCGGGGAATTGTTTTTGAAGCTTATGAATTGTTTTACGGAGCAAAATTAGAGTATTAAAATTAAAAGAAAGCAAAGTATGATAAAAGTTTAAATTTATTTATAAAATCATACTCTAAATGATAAATCATTAATTGACTGATATAAAGTTGATTGATTTGGAAAGAGAGTTATTTTTAACTCAAAAGCGTTCATTTTCATACTCTGAAAATAAACCGGTTATAAAGGGTATAACTTTTCTATCTAAGGTTTAGATAGAAAAGCGGGAAACAAAAGGATTTAAGATTTAAAAACGGTTGTTTAATTTTGAGTTTGATTAATGTGATGGAAATTTTGTAAATTTGTGCGAAAATCATACTCAAAGGCTATGGCAAAGATTGGATACATGTTGCTTGCTCCTCGATATGTCAATGCAGAGGAAGACAAAGTGTGGATGGAAAAATTCGGATGCTATGATATCATACAGGAAGAATACCCTGATGACGAAAAGAGCCGGGAACAGTGGGACGGACTCTTGGCCAGGATTCAGCCGGGAGACACGCTCGTGATACCGAAACTTTCCAATGCCTTGAAGTCGGCGAGACAGCTTGTATTCTTTCTGGAATTTTGCCGGATCCAGAATGTTAGACTTGTTTCAATTCATGACAAGATAGATTCTGGAGACGAACTCTTCCCGGAAACAAAGACTTCCGATGTCTTGACAGCGATTGCTTTGTTACCCAAGGAAGCGAATGCCGTGAGGGTTCCTTCCAAACCATTCCAAAGAATGAGAAGGAAGATAAAGGCTATGTCAAAGAAACAGCTTGGCAGAGCCGAAAGGAACCGCAGGATAATCAACATGTACCGGGAGGGATTCAGCATTGATGATATAATAGACCAAAGCGGATTCAAGAGCAGAAGTTCCGTCTTTAGGATTCTCAACGATGCAGGTGTGGATCTGAACAGAGGTCGTACAAAAGGACCGCTTGGCCCAAGAAAGAAAAAAGATAATCCGGAGGAAGATTAATTTATGTGGAGTCAGAAAGAAATCGTTTTGAAACCGAGAGAACGAGGAATTTATCTCATTACCGGGGAAATTGTTCAGGAGTTAGGACAATTACCTGAAATCGGTTTATTGAACTTATTCATTACCCATACTTCAGCGGCATTGAGCATAAATGAAAATGTAGATCCGAATGTGAGAACTGATATGGAATATATACTCGACAGATTGGTGCCGGATGTGGACTCAAATTATCAACATCGAGATGAGGGGCCGGATGATTCAAGTTCTCATACGAAAGCTTCTATAATTGGATCATCATTGACTATTCCTATTACCAAGAGTCGTCTCAATCTTGGATCATGGCAAGGAATCTATTTATATGAGTTCCGGGAATATCGGACAGCTCGCCATGTGATAGCAACTGTAAACGAGGAATAGGTTATAAATTATATAGAAATCATATAAATTAAAACAAAACTTTATGTTAGATAATTATAAATCTTTTGAAGAAAAAAAAACCATTCTTCAATTAAATTGTGAAAATGGCCTTAACGGTCATGAAATTATTGATACAATAGAAGATTTTGATAAGATAACTAATATTTTGGAGCAAGGAAATTATATTTATAGGGGTATTAATGAGGCAAAATTTAAATGTTATTCATCAGCTCAGAGAAACAAAATATGTAACTTATCATTTTGGAACAAAATAAATTTGAATGATCCAAAGTATGATGAATACTTAGATGCCCTTAAAATCTACTTATATGAAAGAGGTATTCTTGGGGATAACCTCCCTGATATAATGCATAAAGCTATACGTATATGTATAAATGAATTAAGGTCAAATGATAGATTTAGAATGTTTTTTTCTGAAAGAGATATTGTTCTTACAGATTTCTTTATCATGTCTGTTATGCAACATTTTGTAAATTTCTCTCCTCTATTAGATTTCAGTCTTAGTTTAAATAAAGCATTATTTTTCGCAACTTACAATAGTAAAATTAATGGCTCAGAAATGATAGATAATTATATATCTTTATATTATATTAGAAAAGATATAGATTGGATTGAGGCAACCTTACAAAAAGTAAATAAAGAAGCAGCCTTTAATGCTGATAAGATGCTTAATGAGGAAATTAAAAAAGGAGTTAATGTCAGTTATAAAGATTTCTGGCAAAAAACTAGTGGACTTCTTTTCGAGGAATATATTGGAGGCCCAGATTTTATTTGTGTAGAAGGACCTGAAGGAGGTATAACGAGTGTAAATATGCCTAAGATGGGATTAAGTTGCGAATATGACATGAGGCAACCAAGAATAAATTGTCAAGATGGATTGTTTATTTTTAATTATGATGAAAAAATACCATTATGGGAAAAAATAAATAACGGGAAAGACAGTACCAGGAATTTTATTAGATGTATTGAAATTAACAAGGAGTTAATTCCTTATATAAAAGAAAAAAGGCTTGACCCGAATAACATCAATTATCAAACAGTATATTATCCAGATGAAAGCTCAAGAGAGTTGGAAGAAATAGTTAATGAAGTATTTTCATGAATGTTTAATATTAATAACTGATAAAAAATATTCAAGAAGATATAGAGATTTATAATTCCCATAACTAATTCTTCTAAAGCATCTATTACTAATAAGTAATTAATTATAAGCAATATAAAGATGATTAAACTTGAGTTTATAAAGGGTTAGCCGCAGCGTCAGCTGCGTCGCGGCAAAAGCATAGTGAAGGGTGGCACCGGATTGATATCCGATGTCACCTTTCCTCGTTAAGACTTCAATCACGCTTGACCCATGAAAAGTTTTCTCGGTTCCTCTGCTATGAAGGCGTTATATTCTTCCTCATTTTCCCCGCGTTCGATTGTGCGGTCGATGAAATCTGAAAACTGGGTGAAATCAAGGTCTTCGGCAACCTTTTTCTTTCCGTCCTTATCCTGTAGAAAAATCTCATAATAATCCGTACCCTCATTGAGAGCCACAATAACAATCCCTTTATGCAATCTGCCGTTTACAAGAAATCTCAATGCCGGCATATTTTCACATATTGTAGCTGCCAGATTTGAAATTCCCCAGGATAGCAACACATTTTGAGGTGTCAAGGCTATTAATTGCTTACGGATAGTGTCAGCTACATTCAGGATATGTTTTTTATCTATTTCCATATCTCTTTGATTTAATGTTTATTTGATTATAGAATTTTCTAAAAGAGTTTATAATTTCCTTTTCAAGTTCCCGGTTTACTGCATAATCAATAATGAGTTTTTTAGTCCAAAAGTCAAAGCTGAAATCTGCTATAGAAGCCGAACAGACATCTTCATTCTCTTTGATAGTAACCGAGACAAAATCTCTTGTACCGCTTTGAAGTATTACACTTTGCCCGTAATAAACAAAAGTGTCGTTGTTGGATTGACTGACCGAAGTAATCCGGTCAATCAATCTCTTTATGAATTTGTAAGCCTTTGTTTTCATTGTGGTGTAACTTCTTCTATTGATACGGTAAAGCCGTAGCCGTCTTCGTTTCTCCATTCCTTACAGGTAGGGAGTTCAATAAGATACTCTCCGGATTGTCCTACAAAGTTTTCGGAACATTCCTCAATTTCGGTTTGGAATTGAGCCAAAGCCTTTTCTTCGCTGTCATAAAGGGTGTGATTGTCGCTCACACATTCACTCATTTCAATAAGAGTTGTCAAAAGAAAAAATGTAGGTTTCATGGTCATAGGGTTTTAAATCATTGGTATTGCTCTGCCGTTCTCATTCAGATATTTCATCATTTCAACAGCTTCAAGATGTGAAGACCGGTTTCTTGCATCTGTCGGAAATCTATCATCGGCAAAAACCTTGATAGACTCTCTTATAAGTCTCCAGAATGATTGTTGGAGTGTTCGGTGCATTGTCGGGATAGCCGACGCAAATTTCTGATTGTTGAAGTTGAAGTCATTGATTGTGTCTTCAATCTTCCTAATCAATTCAAGTTCCTTTGAATTTTCCATAACTTTGGGTTTTATGCTATACGCAATACATTGCAATCAATCACTTCACTACCGAGACCGAAAGCCGGAAAGGGGTCGAAGTAAGGGAAACATTCTCCCTCATCTTCGGAAACCGGACCTAAACCGAAAGCTTTGTTTTCAGTCCACCATTTGTCTGCAATCTCTTTTTCTTCATCGTTGAGACCTGTGGGGTCGTCATTCATCAGATAAGGCATAGCCCACACCGGAATTTTAGCAACAAATAAATCCATAGTCTGTTGTGTTTAATGGTTCGTGATTTCGTAGATTTATTTTTCCCCTTTCTTTCTCGGTCTTTTGCGACCGCAAAGGGATTTATTACAGTGCCTTCGAAAAGTTACAGTCCATCTTCAGGACAAGCCTGACGGTGAAAATACTCTTGCCTGAAAGGAAGATTTTCACAAGTCACATTAATGCCCCGGGCTTGAACGGAAGATGACGGGATTTAACTTTGCACAGGAATAAATCCTTAGGTACGCCAAAGAATGAAGCAAATCTAATCTTGTATAAGAGGTGATAAATAATGAAAATGGTGTTGGGCACATCCCCTTTTAGAGTCTAAAAGGGAGGTAAACTATATAAAGGGAAAATGACTATATAAAGGGGCTTTTCAGGTAATCCTGACGATTTTAAAAGGTTTTCCTTTTCTTTTGGCATATTCCAACGTGTACCGTGTACCTGGACTCGATCCATTCCAGAAAGCCAAAAGGAAATCACAGCTATCGACGATGAGTCGGTCTCTTATAATGGGAGCCTTTCTGCCGTAGATCTGATATTTCGGCAGATATTCTATAAAGGGGATACCTTTGCGAATGGCATACTCCCTTGCATAAGTGTCGGCACCTTTGGCACCGCCACTGATTATTAATTCCGGAACTTGCCACAGGTGCGTGGCAATATCCACAGGCGGACAATTCCGACTGCCTACAATAGCCAATTTCATAAAGTTATAATTATATGGTTAAACATTCATCTGTCAATCCATTTGCTTAATGCACTTATAGCCAAAACTGACGGCTCAATGTCTGCGAATTGGGTCAAGGCGTTCTTGGCTTGAAGATATGTGAAGCCGGTAGCCAAAACATTATCCAATAAGTACACATTAGGGGTTGATTTCAAAGTTCTTTTATGTTTCCTCACATATTTCACCTTAAAGCCTAAATCAACTCCTTCAAGGGAATTTTGGGCTTTCTTGATGTCATATAATTTTTGCCTTTTGTTTCCGGAAAGCACATCACACACCTTGCAGTCTTGCCGGATTTCTTGTATTTGGTTCGCCAATTTCAAGGTATAGTCAGCCTTACCGCTTGACTGGGGTACTGGCACCAGAACGGCATTAGGGGTCAAGAGTTGTGCGAGCAGGATTGCAGCAATGGCGATTGCCTCTGCCTTATTATGCTTTACATCTTTTGAGAGTTTTTTCAGAGTATGGGGATAAACATTGCTGTCGTGATACAATTTGCCGTATGAGCCTAAAACCTTAACCTCTTTTATTGCTGACTTTGAAATTATCTGTTTCATAATGGCGACTGTTTTATTATTTTTTCCCTTTCTTTTTTCGGTCTTTTGCGACCGAGAAAGGATTTATTACAGTGCCATCCGGAAGTTGTCAGCCATCGACAGGCAAACCTGAATGGGAAAATACTCTTGTCGAAGCAAGGAAGATTTTTACATTCACACGGAGTGCCAGGGATTGACTGGAAAATGGCGACCCTTAACTTCGCACTGGAATGAATCCACAGGTTCGCCAAAGAGAAGATCCAACACTTCTATAAAAGGAAATTTGAAGGTATTATCAGATTGTTATCGAAGATTATAAAAGGAACACCGGCAGTTTTCGGGTGTGAGAATTAGAGAAACAGTCGGAATAGTCGGATAAGATGGAGAAGTGTTAGCGATGGAGTGCCTGATTCAAGTGCCGGAAATTCCTCACAGGAGGGAAATAGAAGAGTATGTCGGGGAGTCTGAGGACATCTCGCAGTGTCATAGCGAAGCGGAGAAAACGAAGAGTGAACGATAGACTTCACGACTTTCTCTTCCCCTCCCGTGCGGAGACAAGTTCGGGCATGAGAATCGAAAAGAGACACATTGCATCCCCACTGCGTAATCTCCGACCATGGATCAGTGAAGCGGTTGCTCATTAGTCAGAAAACTGACGCAATAATCGCTTACAATGGGAGATTAGAAAATAAAAAGAAGGGAAAGGATACTGAATAAAAAGGGTGAATCGATCTTATAATCAGATATTGAAACTTATAACCGGATACTTTAGGTTTCGGGTGTGAGGATGATGCAACAGTCGTAATAGTCGGTAATGATGTTAAGGTAAGATAACGATACAGTGCCTTGATTGGAATGCCGGAACAGACATTGATTGAGAGATGGCGACGTATGGAGCCAGAAAGAGTTTGTAGGATTAAGAGAAAGAGGGA
>JAFLTO010000028.1 GCA_022510425.1 Muribaculaceae bacterium | reverse complement strand
CAAGCCTCCGGTCCTCTGGAAACCTCTCGGTGTGGAAGCCGTACACCTTCAAAAGGGTACTGCCATTCAGGATAAGTCCTTGCTCAAAGGTTGCTCGTGATACTGTCCCGAAGAACCGACAGGAGCCCGTCTCCTGACGCTAATCCCCGCCCTTTGACAACCACTGCTTGATATGCGCTTGGAATCTGTTCCCCATCTTTCAGTCCGGTGTTCGGCTAAATATCAGGGTCGCCGCAGTATGGGGCTGGCATAGGAATCTTTTATATTCCTAGCTTAATTTGAACCCGTTATCACATGTCGGGTCAAGGTGCCGGTGGGGTAATCTCAGGAGCCAAACAGATAGAAATGGAAAAGTAAGTGCTCAAAACCCTTAAACCCTTAACCCTTACACCTTATCCCTTATGCCTAACGTAAGTTTGATGGGAGCACCAGCCATACAACGAATCCCAAAGCCGGTGGCTCGTTTTGCCATCGGCCTTTGGCACTTTATCCTCACACCTGATACCTTATCCCTAATACTTCATCCCCCATTCCTCTATCCTTATAAAAATTGAGGCCTTAGGTAATATCGTCTTTATGTTTTCCGTTTTTCTTTTGATGAAATCTTTTTCCCGTATATTAATACTGCTTTCGTTTCTGACCTGTGCCTTTATGGCTTGGGCTGAAAATGTAAAGATATCAGGCCGAGTTCGCGACAACGAGGACAAGCCTCTCGAATTCGCAACAGTCAGAGTGGCCGGAACTGCCATTGGGACAAATACAGATCTTCAAGGACAATATTCATTAAACATAGCAAAACAGGATACCATTGAAATAGTTTTCAGTTGTGTGGGATTCAAGACTATAAACAGGAAAATCATCGATCCTCAGCCGGAAGTTACCCTAAACGTCAAAATGATGCCGGATGATGTGCAACTTTCTGAAGTGGAAGTCACTGGTTTCCGCAACAATATCAATGGTATGCAGACCCTTGATGTGGATTCTTATAAAGGTTCACCTGATGTGAGTGGAGGAAGTATCGAATCAATGTTGACCACTATGCCCGGAGTTAATTCATCAAACGAAATGAGTTCGCAATATTCGGTGAGGGGCGGTTCGTTCGATGAAAATTCAGTATATATAAATGGGGTTGAAATCTATAGGCCTCAATTAGTGAGAAGCGGACAACAGGAGGGATTGAGTATCATCAATCCTGACATGGTAGGAAATGTGAAATTCTCAAGCGGTGGATTTCCTGCCCGATATGCCGATAAAATGTCGTCGGCCCTTGACATCACCTACCGTGAGCCTGAAGCCTTTGAGGCTGCCGTTTCCCTCAGTCTTATGGGAGGTTCGCTTTCAATCGGTTCCAACACGGGCAAGTTCTCCCAGCTCCATGGAGTCCGTTTCCGTAAAAACAATTCATTATTATCAACCCAGGAAACTCGAGGAGAATATGATCCTCTTTATTTCGACTACCAAACCAACATGATTCTCAAAGCCACAGATAAATTCAAGGTGAATTTATTGGGAAACATTTCATTGAATCATTTCGGTTTTAAACCCACCGACCGGGAAACAACTTTCGGCACTGCTGAAGATGCAAAGCAATTCAAAGTTTACTTTGACGGTGAAGAACGTGACAAATTTGAAACTTATCTCGGCTCTCTCGCTTTTCAGTATAAACAAAGCAGATCCACAACTTTTGATTTGACTCTTTCGGGATTCCTAACCAATGAATTTGTAAGTTATGACGTTTCGGGCGAATATTGGCTCGATGAGGCCGGCACAGGAGGAGAAGAAGGAGTAGGCGGCGAATTAGGTGTGGGAAAATACATGGAACATTCGCGCAACCGTCTGAGAGCATCTGTGCTCACTGCTGCATTTTCCGGACAAACTGTGATCGGTAAGAATCATCTTACATATGGATTAAGATATTCCCATGAGGCATTCAGAGATAGAACCAAGGAATGGGAATGGCGTGACAGTGCCGGTTATTCTTTGCCTACGGGTCCTGACGGGGTGCATTTGATTTATAATCTAACCTCAAATCAGGATATAAGCGGCAATCGTTTTGCTGCTTTCGCAGAAGATGCCATATATCTCGAAAACGATAAAGCTTTTATCACTATCAATGGAGGTATAAGGTTCTCCTACTGGGATTTTAACAAGGAATTCCTTTTCTCACCTCGTGTAAACATAAGCTTCACCCCGGCTAATCATATCGGTTGGACTTTCCGTCTTGCCGGCGGAGTGTATTATCAGTCACCTTTCTATAAAGAATATCGTGAAACTGTTATAGATGATCTCGGCAACGGATATGTTTTGCTCAACACAGACATCAAGTCGCCGAGGAGCATTCAAGTGGTTTTAGGCTCTGACTACACATTCAGGGCTTATAACCGTCCTTTCAAGATTACAGCGGAAGCATACTATAAAAACCTACATAATTTCATTTCCTATGAATACGATAACCTCAAGGTGAATTATTCAGGAAGAAATGATTCAAAGGGTTATGTGATGGGGTTGGACTTCAAAATTTTCGGACAATTCGTTCCCGGATCAGATTCCTGGCTGTCTTTTGCATTGATGCATACACAACAAGACTTGAACGGAAAGAAAGTACCGTTACCAAGCGACCAGCGCTATTCGTTAGGCCTATATTTCACTGATTATTTCCCCAAATTCCCTCGCCTCAGATTTAGTCTCAGGGGTATATTTTCTGATGGCTTGACTCTCACTCCGCCGCGTGTATCCCGCGACCAGGCATATTTCCGTGCCCCTTCCTACAAACGTGTGGATATCGGCGTGTCTTATCTGATTATCGGCGAGCCTAAAGACGGAGAAAGAAAACACAATTTCTGGAGACATTTCAAACGTCTTACTGTGGGTGTGGATCTCTTCAATATGTTCGATATATCCAACGTCAGCAGTTATTATTGGGTGACTGATGTCAACAACCTTCAATACGCAGTGCCTAATTATCTGACTCGACGACAAGTCAATTTCCATCTATCTGCTGAATTCTAACGGGAGCCATCTCTATGAGCCAGTTCCCGACTCGGGTTTGTCAATTTGCCCGATTTATCAATAAAAATCATTAACTTTGCAATTATTCAAACATTCATTTTAAATGGCAAAGCAAGAAGATCTCTTCAAAACCATCGTGGCCCATGCCAAAGAATATGGTTTTGTCTTTCAGAGCAGTGAAATATACGACGGATTGTCAGCAGTGTACGACTATGGTCAGAACGGTGTGGAACTTAAAAACAATATCAAGAGATATTGGTGGGAAGCCATGACCATGCTCCACGATAACATCGTGGGTATAGACTCGGCAATTTTCATGCACCCTACAATCTGGAAAGCTTCCGGACACGTTGATGCTTTCAACGACCCTCTGATCGACAACAAAGACTCTAAAAAGCGTTACCGTGCCGATGTCTTGATTGAAGAGGAACTTGCAAAGTTTGATGACAAGGCCGATAAGGAAGTGGCTAAAGCTGCCAAACGTTTCGGTGACAAATTCGATGAAGTTCTGTTCCGCCAGACAAATCCAAAGGTGACCGAACTAACAAAGAAACGTGATGAACTTCACAAGCGTTTCTCAGATGCGATGAATGCCAACGATCTTAATGAGCTTCGTCAGATAATTCTGGATTATGAAATAGTCGACCCGATTTCCGGAACCAGAAACTGGACAGACGTGCGGCAATTCAACCTAATGTTCAAGACGGAGATGGGTTCTACCGCCGACGGTGCTATGGAAGTTTACCTGCGTCCTGAAACGGCACAGGGTATTTTCGTAAACTATCTCAACGTGCAGAAAACAGGGCGTATGAGAATACCGTTCGGTATAGCTCAGATCGGTAAAGCATTCCGAAATGAAATTGTGGCCCGTCAGTTCATTTTCCGTATGCGTGAATTCGAACAGATGGAAATGCAATTCTTTGTTCGTCCGGGCGAAGAACTAAAGTGGTTTGACATCTGGCGGCAAAACCGCCTGAAATGGCATAAGGCCCTCGGTCTTGGAGATGAAAAATATCGTTTCCACGATCATGAGAAACTCGCTCACTATGCCAACGCAGCCACTGATATTGAATTCCAGATGCCGTTCGGATTCAAAGAAGTGGAAGGTATACATTCACGTACTAATTTCGACCTCGGACAGCACGAGAAATTCTCAGGCAAGAAGATTCAATATTTCGACCCTGAACTCAATGAAAGTTACACTCCATATGTAATCGAGACTTCTATCGGTGTAGACCGAATGTTCCTTTCTGTATTCTGCAGCTGTTATGAGGAGCAGCAACTTGAAGGTGGCGACAAACGGGTTGTTATGCATTTCCCTGCACCTTTAGCCCCGGTGAAATGCGCCGTGTTGCCTTTAGTCAAAAAAGACGGGCTTCCTGAAAAAGCAAGAGAAATTCAGCACAAACTGCGTTTCGATTTCACTTGTCAGGTAGATGAAAAAGATTCCATCGGTAAACGCTACCGCCGTCAGGATGCTATCGGTACTCCCTATTGCATCACAGTTGACCATCAAACTCTTGAGGACAACACTGTGACTCTCCGCCATCGTGATTCAATGGAACAGGAACGTGTAAATGTTGACGATCTCGAGAAAATACTTGCCGAACAAGTAAGTATCAATTCTTTGCTCCGTAAATTATTATAACAACAATCTCTCCCTTTTTGGGAAATCATTTCCATATGAAAAAATTGATAAAATACCTTATCGTTCTTCTCGCAGTCTTACCTCTGACATCATGTAACTATAACTCACTGGTTGAGAAGCAGCAGAATGTTGATCAGGCCTGGGCTCAAGTGGAGAACCAATATCAACGTCGTGCAGATCTTATCCCGAACTTAGTGAACACTGTGAAAGGATATTCCACTCATGAAAGTGAAACTTTCGAGAAAGTGACATTGGCAAGAGCAAAAGCCACTTCTATCACTATTGATGCCGACAATCTCACTGAAGATAATCTTGCCAAGTTCCAGGCAGCCCAAAATGAGTTGTCGCAGGCTTTGAAATCTCTGCTTGCCGTAACTGAGGCATACCCCGATTTGAAGGCAAATGAAAATTTCATGAATCTTCAGACCCAACTTGAGGGCACCGAGAACCGGATTGCCACCGAACGTATGCGTTACACTGAAGCTGTGAGGGATTATAACACGGCCATTAAAAAATTCCCCACCACCATCTATGCCGGTTGGTTCGGCTTCGATGCCAAGCCACAATTCAAGGCTGAGGAAGGGGCTCAAAGGGCTCCGGAAGTTTCTTTTTAATAGAAATATAGGACAGAGGAATCTAGCATATTGAAAAATTAAAGGGATGAAAGGGATGAAACGCAATCGTATATTTCCGCTACTTATGGCAGCCTCACTTATTGTACTGCCGGCTTGTTTGGGCGATTCCGAGGGCTCTGATTATTCGGAATGGCGTGCATTGAATCAGGCTTATTATGATTCTATAGAGATGGCCAATGTGGATGGCGTGCTTCAATATGTACCGATTACTCCCGTGTGGGACAATTCATTCACTGTTCTCATGCATTGGCATAATGATCCTGATGAGAATCCAAGTTATGTTATGCCTCTTTCCACTTCTACATGTGTAGTGAAATATACGTTGACCAATATCCAGGGAGATACCCTCGATTCCTCCGCTTCATTCACTTGTGTGCCAAACAATATGGTGACCGGCTTCATGGCTGCTCTCACCAATATGAGGGTGAATGACACTGTCACAGCCGTTGTGCCTTACACCGCAGGTTATGGCACATATGGATACAGTTCAATTCTACCATATTCCACTCTGATTTTCGGCATTCGTCTTGACAGCATCACATCCCTCTTCTAAGAGAGACCCTGATTGAAATGAAATTTTTTCCGGTTATAGTCTTATTTTCCCTATTTTTAGCAGCCTGCTCCCAGACTGAGAAAACTGAGGCAATTACAGCTGAAATAACAGCCGCCCAAATGGAAGGTCGCCGTGCGGCCGGGATTATTCTGGGACCGGAATGGAAAGACACTACCAAACTTCAGATAGCATTGATTGAGGCAAAAGCAAAGCAAAGTCAATATCTGATTGACGGTAAACCGGAATGTGCGGCAGCTTTTGATTCAACATTCATATCCACAATCCGCACCGTCAATCCCTCTCTCGCAAAAAAACTTGGTAAATAACCTTATCCCTAATCCCTCATCCCTCATCCCCAATCCCCCATCCCTCATCCTTCTGTCTTGTCCTGAAATAGGTTTACAGAAAAAAGGTTAAAAATGTAAACTTAAAACAGGACAAAATGGGACAGAGAGGATGTCGTTACAGAGACAAAGAAAAATTGAGACTCATCGAAGAGTTTAAAAATTATGATGGGACCCAAGATAGTTTTGCTAAAATTTATGGTCTTGGTCATTCTACTATTTCAAGATGGATGACTAAATTTGGACTTTCATTTGATAACAAAGAAGTCCTGATGGCGACCATTGAAGAAAAGAATAAACCGACCAATAACAAAACAACCCAGGAAAGGATACTGGAGGCAAGGATCAAGCAATTGGAACAAGAGCTTAAAGATGAGAAGATCAAGTCTTTAGCTTACAAGACCATGATTGATATTGCCGAAGAGGAACTTGGTGTTGACATAACAAAAAAAGCTGGTGCCAGACGGTGAGTAAGCTGCGTGTAACCCATCCGGAGATATCGGTTGATAAGTTATGTGAACTGTTTGGCAAGACAAGACAGGCTTACTATCAGAAACTGAAATATGACTATGTTGAGAAATCCGAAGAAACAGTCATAATAAAAATGGTTAAGGATTATAAAGAGAACATGGGAAAGCTGGGTGCCAGGAAAATATGGCATCTGATTAACTCCAAGGAGCTTGGTTTCGTGGGTCGTGACAGACTTTTCGAGATTATGTCAGCCCATGGTCTTCTTAATCCAAGAAGGAAAAGGTCAATACGCACAACATGGAGTGCCAGTTGGTTGAGAAGATTTCCAAATCTGATACAAGAAATTGTGTTGACAGCATCTAACCAAGTATGGGTCAGCGACATTACCTATATTCCCACAGCATCCGGCTTCCTGTATCTGCATTTAGTGACAGATGCCTATTGTAAACTTATATTAGGATGGAATCTTAGCAAGACTCTGCATGCGAGTTTTACCATTGAGGCATTAAGGATGGCTATACGGCATGTTAAGTGTGACCTTACAGGTCTGATTCATCATTCCGACCGTGGTTGCCAATATTGCAGTGAAACTTATGTAAAGCTATTGCAGGACAATGGAATCGAAATCAGCATGACACAGACCGGAGATCCAAGAGACAATCCGATTGCTGAACGAGTGAACGGTATATTGAAGACAGAGTGGTTCGATGATGATAATTTCCAAGGCTACGATGATGCATATCCAAGAGTGGCAGAGGTAATCAATGTTTACAACACACAAAGACCTCATCTCAGTCTAAACTATCAGACTCCTCTTCAGGCTTCTTTACAGACTGGTATTCAGATTCATAAATGGAGAAACTATTATAAATCTAAAAATCAGCGGGATGAAAAGAACAGAATATTGGAGATGATTCAATAAAACAATGTAAATTTGAGAAAATATGAACCCGTACTCGATTGTTCCAACATATGCAAAATTAATGTTTGTCTCTCTTCCCGTCAAGGCCAAGACAAGCGCCTTACGCTTCGCTGCAGGCGGCCTTGACAGAAAGCTCGTCAAACATTTCGCTCCGCATAAGTTGATAACAATCTTTCAAACTGAACAATCAAATCCTAAATAAATCTGTAAACAAATTTCAGGACGAGTCATTCTCCCTTACTCTCCTATACCTATACCAAAAAGGGCAAAGTCATAGATAGCAGGGTCTTCCGGGCGTAATTTTCTTAGCACCCCAGTCAATTCTTCCACACTTTTACGGTCATTCTGTTTTCGGGTAAGCAAGCCCAATTCTCTCGACACATTTCCAACGTGAAGATCCAATGGAATATAAAGTTTACTTTTGGGTATTGATTTCCATATTCCCATATCTACTATTCCGTCATCCCTCACCAGCCATCTCAAGGCCATATTTACACGTTTGAGGGCAGAATTTTTCAAATTCAAAGGCAAGCATCGGCTACAAGCCTCTCCGTTTTCCTGATACAGGATACCGTTTATCAGTTCCACCAGTTTCCAAGCCGGAGCAACTTCTTCCCCAACTTTATTAGAAGATGCAAAATTGTCAAGCGAGCCGTATTGAGAATAAATCTTCCTCAATCCTTTCAAGAAATGTTGGAGATGTTCGGCGAAAAAAGTACGATGGATATTGAGTCTTGGGGGCAAATCCTCATAACCTTTATCCATCATATAGGCGTAGGGTTGATTATCCATCAGGCCCAACATCTTCTCAATGTCGTTACAAATCATCTTCCGGTTACCCCAAGCCAGCATGGATGCAAGAAAAGAAACAATCTCTATATCCAGCAAGGATTCAAACCTTCGTGGAAATTGCACGGGATCTCTCTCGATAAAATCAGGCTTATTAATCCTTGCAGCCTCTATATCCAATAATTCCTTTATATCCTTATCCATCTATCAATTTTTTTTCTAAATCCCACATCCCTAATCCCTTTATAACTAATCCCTTTATACCTAATCCCTAATACCCAATCCCTCATACCCAATCCCTATTATCACCATTTTACCGATACCCCTTCCGATTCCCGGTTCATTCTGTCAATAGCAGTCACTATAAAGGTAGATCCCTCGGCTGTGGGTCCCTCTGACACATCCTCCACCAAGACTGCATTATAAGGAGTCAGCGCTATTATAGCCTCAGCATCGTTTATATCTACATTCTCTTCGGGGAAAAATTGATACACCACATATCTCACTATATCTGTGTCGGAAGGAGCGGGTTTAGAAATTTCCTTATCCCATGTCAAGAAAATCTGACCCTTGTCTTTAACAAGTTTCAAATTTTTCACCTTAGCGGGTTTTTGCGTCTTGTCACCATATGCCGGGGGGAGTGCGATCGTGGATTGATATTTCATTGCCAATGAATCAGCCACACCGTTCAGATTATCAGTGACCCAGTAACCATGCCACCATACGTTACCTTTCACGTTTGGCAGTTTTCTTGAAAGTTTCACTTTAGTGTCGAGTTCGTTTGAATCATTGTTACCGGGGTCAGCATTTGTCATGGTTCTTTGCACATCCTGGCCTATGTAGACATCCACACCGTTGGCATTGTCGTTCCACCATTGGGCAAGATGACGGCTTGGAGCTGCCTTCATATCCAACGTCCAATAAAGTTGCGGAGCAATATAATCAACCCAACCATTCTTAGCCCACAGCAACACGTCAGCATAGAGATCGTCATAGTTTTGTAACCCGGAACTTTCACTGCCTCGAGGATCACTTTTCTTATTACGCCAGATGCCGAACGGACTCACACCGAATCTAACCCAATTTTTTTTATCTTTGATTGTAGTGTATAATTGCTCGATAAGGAGATCCACATTGTGTCTTCTCCACGCATTTCTTTCCATCCCGTTGCCAAATTTCTTATAGCTTGCATCGTCGTTTTCAAATTTCTTCCCATTGGCGGGATAAGGATAGAAATAATCGTCGATATGAATTGCGTCTATATCATACCGGGTAACGATGTCGTTTACCACAGCACAAATATATTCCCGATTTTCGGGATAAGCCGGATCAAAGAAAGTCTGTCCGTTGAATTTTATAAATCTATGAGGTTCTTTATTGTAAAGATGGTCAGATGGGAGAGTTTCCTTGGCGTTGGAAGTAACCCTATAAGGATTAAGCCAAGCATGGAATTCCATACCTCTTTTGTGTGCTTCTTCTATAGCATATTCCATAGGATCCCATAGAGGGGATGGTGCCTTACCTCGTTTACCGGTAAGCCATGAACTCCAGGGTTCTATTTCGGAAATATAGAGGGCATCGGCCGTGGGCCTTACTTGAAAAATCACAGCGTTACAGCCTGCCAGTTGCAGCAGGTCGAACTGCTGTTCGATATATTTTTTTTGTTGTTCGGGATTTTTGTTCATCCATTGCGACTGGCCTATCACATGCAGCCATGCCCCTCTGAACTCCCTCTTCGGATTCTGACTGAGAGCATTCAAAGAAAGTATTAATAAAAAAAAGAAGAATATTTGTTTCATTGAAATTTTAAAATTCGTTTAATAGACCTTTTTCTTTAAGAATTTACACCATTTCAGCAGGAGTTACAATCATTGGATCTTGAGGAAAATGCTTTATATTCCCCGTTACTAAATAAGAATCCTCTTTACTCATCTTCACCTCATAAAAAACTATATCCTTTGGATCAGGAAAATTTTCAGCTGAAAACTCCTTCTTATTAATTTTTATACCTACAGTTAAAACAACATCAATCAATTCCTCAATTAACTGATGTGGGAAATTGAATTTTGATCTTGATAAATCTTCTTTATACTCCTCAATTATTTCATGATTATTAATTGGAGTTATATTTTTATTAAATATATCATTCAATATTATATTCGGATTCGAAAGTCTTTGAAGAGTATAATAGGCAGAAACTAAAACGTTAGTATCAATAACAGCAAAAATTTTATCTTTTTGCATCTCTAACTGCTTTTATCTCAGCGTTGATTTCTTCTAATATAGGTTCTTCAACTACACTCTCTCTAACTATACGCTGCATTTCTTCGAAAGCCTTTTTACCCTTTTCTATAATTTCATCTTCTGTATTATATGAATTTTTATTTGTGGAGACGGTGGTTTCCTTTTTTATTTCGAAAGGAATTTTCTTTTCTCTCACCACCGCTTTCATGAAAATGTTGATTGCAGAAGAAACACTTAGACCAAAATCTTCGCAAAGAGCATCAAAATTCTTTTTTAAGGTAGGTTCAACCCTCACTGTTATTGTTGCAAGTGCCATATTCAAATATTTTTTGCAAATATAATGCATTTTGCAATATTATTGCTATCATATAATAATAAAAAATCAGGAAAGCAACTAACTTTCCTGATTTTATCCTCCCCGTTATGGAATTAAGAGGAGCTTAAGTTTATTTTTAATTAAGTTGGGATGAGACCGTGCCAACCGAAGAGGTGCGCCTCCATACATACTCTTGATATGATAATCCAGAGGGGACAGAATCCCATGAAGAGGATAACCGATAGGGTCAATGAACTTGTACCGATAGCAGTGTAAACACCATATTCGTCGGCAATGATAATGCCGGAGAAAGCCGGTGGGAGAGCACAAGCCACAACAGTCATCAATACGTTGTAGTATTCCATCTTGAAGATGAGACACAAAATAAGAATCACTGCGGGCATCATGATCATCTTCAGTATAGAACCCAAGATAGCCTGCCAGTTGATAGTGATCTTCAAAGATGAAAGGGTGATACCGGCTGAGAAAACGGCCATAGATGCGTTAGCACCTTTAATAAGGTCGAAAGATGGACTTGCCCAGTCTGGCCATGGAATTCCTATGATTACCCAGATAGTTGCCAAAATTGGAGCCCATGCCACCGGTTGAGCCAAAGCATGCACCACCGGTTTCCACCATGCCTGTCCTTTATGAGCCGGATCGGCTTTGGCAATACCCGAATTCAATAGCGAAAGACCCACCGGGATACCGATGGCATTAACAACGATACCGATGATTGCCACCACAAGAGCTACTTTAGTAAGACCGATTGTTGCGTCGAAGATCGGTTCGAGAACTGCAAAACCCAAGAATCCGATAGTGGGAGAGCCGCTGATCAATGCACTTACGGCAGCACACGACTGAGGATTGGGTTTGTTGTTTCTAAAGGCCAGAAAAATAAAGAACACAGCCATAAAACAGGCCATGATTCCCACTACGGAAACTATGGACAGTTTTATGTCTTCCACGAGCATGTGCCTGTTTGACTTCGCGATTGATACGAAGAGAGCGGCAGGCAACGCATATACAAGCACAACTTTGTTGAACTTCTTGGAATCTTCTCCGTTGAAGGCACCCTTCTTGCCGGAAAGATATCCCGCTAACATCACCACAAGAATAGGGATGATAGCATAGACAATTACGTGACCTATATCCATATTTAGAAAGTTTAATGTTTACAGTTTAAAGTGGAGAGAGGTTATAGTAATCGGAAATTTAGATAAAAAAATTTGCCGAAGTTTTAACCTCGGCAAATTTAATAATTAATTTTTAAATAATTACGGGTTTTTCCTACATTTTGTCAAAAGTTTCAAGTCTTTAAATTTCAACTTTATACTTTCAACTTCTTCCTCACAATTTATACAGTGTAATCAATGAGGGGAGTCGGATTCAAATAACCGATGTGACCGCTTTCTTTGCCGGCATCGGGAGCAAGTTCAACGTTGATGATATTGGGTTTGCCGGAAGCTATCGCAGCTTCAAGGGCAGACTTCAATTCATCAGGAGTTGTAACATAAGCATGATTACATTTGAAAACTTCACCCATCATATCATAACGGTCGAAATCAAGAGTAGTAGGAGCGGGATCTTTTTCAATAGCAGGATTAGTGCTTGGGTTAACACCTATATGGTTGTAGATACCTCCGTTGTTGAAGATCACTACAGTCACAGGCAACTGGAATCTTGTTATTGTCGAAAAGTCCATTCCGGAGAAACCGAAAGCGGAGTCGCCTTCAATGGCCACAACCTTCTTGCCTGTGGCTACGGCAGCACCGATTGCAGAACCCATGCCCATACCCATGATAGCCCATGTGGCACAGTCGATTCTGTGGCGTGGTAAAGACATATCGATTGCATCTCGAGTGTCGTCGAGAGTATTGGCACCTTCATTAACCAAAATCACATCCGGATTTGCTTCAAGAACAGGTTTAACGGCACTCAATGCGCTCCAATGGTTCATAGGCGATAATTTGGCAGCGTCTTCAAGACGTTGAGCAAACTTGGCGTTCTTGGCTTTTGTTTCAGACTGAAGAGTGCTGAACCAGTCCTTATCTGTCTGCATCTGTTTGCCTTCCATACCTTTCAGAATTGCATCTAAAGAGAGGTCGAGGTCCCCTACCACCGGAGCTGCGATAGGAACGTTCACATCAATTTCCTGTGGTTCCACATCCAATTGGATGAACTTCATGTCTGGATTCCATTTACCCTTGCCGAATGAAAGCATCCAGTTCAGACGTGCACCAACAATCATCACCACATCAGATTTCTCCATTATGTCGCTTCGGCATGAGATAGCTGAAAGATCACCATTGTCAGGCAATACACCCTTGGCCATAGACATCGGAAGATATGGGATGCAATAATCATTAACGAGCTTCTTGAGCTTGTCTTCCACCCGAGCATAAGCGGCTCCTTTACCGATCAGGATAGCGGGACGCTTGGCAGTGGTAAGGAGTTCTACAGCCTTGTCAACGGAAGCCTGGTTGGGGGCTACCGGTGAATAAATATCCATCGGAGTATAGAAAAGTTTCTCTGCTTCAGAAGCATCTATTACTTCTGCAAGAGCCACTTCAGACATATCTACATATACACCGCCGGGACGTCCGCTTACTGCTGCACGGTAGGCACGTGCTATAGCAGAAGGGATATCAGTGGCGTGGCTGCAACGGAATGCGGCTTTCACCAATGGCTTGGCTGTATTGAACTGATCGAGCTGCTCATACATACCTACATTCATATCCACCATTTCAGGATTGGAAGCACCTGAAATCTGTATCATAGGATAGCAGTTGATTGTGGCATTAGCTGTAGCAGTCAATCCGTTAAGGAAACCGAGAGAAGACACTGTCAGCAAAACACCCGGTTGCTTTGTAAGGAAACCATGTGTAGCTGCTGCCATACCGGCTTGCTGTTCAAAACGGAAACTTATGAATTTCACTCCTACATACTGGAATGCATAGGCTGCCTCCGTTACCGGGATACCAACTAATCCGTAAGCTGTGTCAAGCCCTAATCTTTTCAAAGTCTGAGCAAGAACATACATACCTGTAACTTGGTCAGGGAATTTCGGATCTTCGCTTGATGAAAGATTATATTTTTTATCTATGATTGCCATCTTTTGATAATTTTTAATTCATTTATAATAAATCTACATCTCCCTCAATTGGGAGATGTAGTGAGAAATGTTATTTAGAAGTCTTAGGAAGCGGTTCGGTAGTACCGTTCTTTGCGAATGCAGCAATCTGGTCGTCAGTATAACCCAAAGATTTCAGAACTTCTTCATTGTTGCCGCCGAGAGAAGGAGCCGGGCCGTAAGTAGGTTGATAACTGCTCATAGTGAAAGGACATCCAACAGTTACGAATTCACCGATTTCACCACCTTGGTTAATCTTAACGAGAGTGTTGCCATCATAAAGAGAGTCATCTGTGAGGATTTCCTTAGTTGAAAGAACCGGTGCCACAGGAACTCCTGCTTTACCTAAAATTTCGGTAACTTCAAATTTGGTCTTATCTGCAGTCCACTCGCCGATACGTTTCCAGATTTCTTGTTTATGTCTGTCGCGTGCATCAGCAGTATTGAAATCCGGATTGGTCAGCCAGTCTTCAAAACCAAGTGCCTTACAAGCAAGTTCGAAATCTTTTTCCCCTCTTTGAAGAATGATGTAAACATAGTTATTTGCATCAACTGCTGTGTCATAACCACCGGCAGGTTTACATTTGTAAGTCCAACCAAGTACTCCACCACCTTCAGTATTTCCTGAACGAGGCACACAGTCACCGAATTTACCGTTAGGATATTGCGGGAACTGAGTAAGATAACCGATCTTGTCAAGTGTAAGCTGGTCACGGGTCTTGATACGGCAAAGGTTCAAGCAAGCGTTGTGCATGGATTGATACACATAGCAACCTTCGCCGGTTTGGTTCCTTTGTTGCAAAGCTGCAAGAAGACCGATCAATAGGTGCATACCTGTATTGGAGTCTCCAAGAGCTGCTCCTGACTGGGTAGGTATATTATATTCTCCGTCATACCAACCTGTTGTAGAGGCTGCGCCACCTGTCACTTGTGCTATAGGTTCATAAGCCTTAAGGTCTTTATATTTAGATGATTCGGGGAATCCTTTGATAGTACCATATATACATCTCGGGTTGAGTTGGTGAACCACTTCCCAGCTGAAACCGAGTTTGTCCATTGCTCCCGGGTGAAGATTTTCTACAAACATATCAGCTTCCTTGATAAGTTTGGTAAGAATTTCCTTACCGTCAGGAGTTTTGGCGTCAAGTGTCAAAGATTTTTTGTCGGAATTCAACTGTAGATAATAATAACTTGGAAGATCAGGGTTAAATTGCAATTCTTTACGTGTTGCGTCACCAACACCGGGGCGTTCAATCTTGATAACGTCAGCTCCGAGCCATGCGAGCATCTGGGTGCAAGAAGGACCTGACTGAACTTCTGTAAAATCTACTACTTTAATTCCTTTAAGAGGTGCTGTTGTTTCCATAATTTTGTTTTTATTGTTTTTTGTTGTTTTTAATTTTTAAGCCACTATTAGGGATAGAGGCTTGTTCCGAACATCTGTAATGTTACAATAAATAAACAAATAACAATAAGTTAAGGTTCATTAATAAGGGATTAGGGATTGGGGATGAAGTTTTTGGGATAAGGAAGGAGAGATGGGGTATAAGGATAAAGTGCCAAAGGCCGATGGCGAGGGAGCCATCGGCTTTGGGGATTCGTTGTATGGCTGGTGCTCCCATCAAACTTACGTTAGGTATTAGGGATAAGGCGTAAGGGTTAAGGGTTTAAGGTTTTTGAGCACTTACTTTTCCATATCAATCTGTTTGGCTCCTGAGATTACCCCACCGGCACCTTGATACCCGACATGTCAGAACGGGTTCAAATTAAGCGAGGAATATAAAAGATTCCTATGCCAGCCCCATACTGCGGCGACCCTGATATTTGTGAGCCGAACACCGGACTGAAAGATGGGGAACAGATTCCAAGCGCATATCAAGCAGTGGTTGCCAAACGGTGGGGATTAGCGACAGGAGAGGGGCTCCCGTCGGTTCTTCGGGACAGTATCACGAGCAACCTTTGAGCAAGGACTTATCCTGAATGGCAGTACCCTTTTGAAGGTGTACGGCTTCCACACCGAGAGGTTTCCAGAGGACCGGAGGCTTGCGTAACC
>JAFLTO010000027.1 GCA_022510425.1 Muribaculaceae bacterium | reverse complement strand
CTTCTATCACCAAACTATTCTTATTCCCTTCAAAGAATTCTTCCTCTGATATAATTTCCAAAATTAAAATTGACCTCTCCATTCGTAAACCCCGTAAAAACGGCTCCTGGAAGATAATCAGATACTCTCCACAAAATTCCACCGAAGGGCAATCTCTCCTCCTCGCTTTCAACGGCCCCGGTTACTCCGATGTCGGTGCACTGCTCCTCGTGCCTAAACTCCAATCCATTCAGGTTTTCTTCAAACCAAACCCCAATCCAACATCCCTCGCAAAACCCGATAAGATCCATATCCATTTCCTCTTCGACAATTTTATCACATTCATGCGTGCCAAATACTCAACTCTATTCAGCGACATATGCTTCCACAACCTCTTCAACTCAAACTCTTTCGACGATATCAGAGCCTGCAATAGTTCAAACCCCGCTACCCTCTCCGCACTTTTTGAGTTCCCGGCCCTTCAGAAGAATTTCCCCAGGGAAATAATAGACCATATATTCTGTCTGAAACACGACACTCTCAAAATCCATTCCCTTTGGAAGATTGAACAACAAAATTTCCTTGATGATGATCCCGACCTGCATTTCCTCCCATATGCGATCTCTCTCCACCATCCCGATTTCAAAGGAATCGGTTGTCTGCGGATTCGAAACGGGTTCGACCGTATTTCCGTCGTTCACATCACTCCATATTCATATCAAAGAAAATTAAGAAGACAAGCTCCCTTCCTCCTGACTCTTTTCGCACATTTCCTCGAAACTACCTTCCCCGACCATCTCTCCTCATTCCAAATATCCTTCCTTTAATACCTCATCCCTAATACATCATACCTTATACCTAATACCCCATCCCACATCCATTCATGGATGATATCCGAGCCTAAATTTTAACATAAATAATCTTTCAATTCCTCATTACTTTCTTTTTGATATTGAACTCCAAAGCCTTCATCATAATTCAACACATATATTATATCCTCATTGAAAATGCCTGAACTTGCATTGAAGCTCAGGCATTTCTATAAGTGGGATTTCTAAAGTTATATTGATATTTTATATCGTTTTTTACCGGAAACTATAATGTAAATTCCATTGGAAAGATTCTCCAAGTACTCTCTTGAAGAATTTTTGGTTATCAATTTTCCGTCTATAGAAAATATTTCAAAGTTGCCTACACCTTCTCCTGATAAAATATCCTCAATTCCGGCATCCTCAAGTGGAATATCATCGACAATAGTTTTAAAATCAGACCATCCCTTAGTTTCTGCATACTTTTCTTTGGTACCTGCCGGAACATGAAGAATTGCCGTCTCGCATTCAGGATAAAAATTATCCCATAGTCCAGATCCATAGCAATACGGCGGTACAGTTGAAAGAGAATAAACATTCGTGAGTGATGTGCAGTTAAAGAATATGTATCTGTTTGACTATTAATTTATTGTAGTTAATATGGTAGAAAAGTGATTTCAGAAAAAATTTGTGGATTGAAGAGGATGAGTTTTAACGTTTTTAACTTTTATTGTGATTTGGATGGTTAAAATTTCTAAAATATCAACAATGTGAATCTATATATTTGGATAAATCATTTTATCTGTTTAACTTTACAAAAAATATGAAACCCCATCCTATTGGGATGGCTAAAGCCACTTTTCAGTGGCTTCTTTTTTTACCATTATGAAAGTTATTTTTTACATAGACGGTTTTAATCTTTATTATGGTCTGAAAACTGCTAAAAATGAAGATCCTAAATGGAATAATGCATATTGGATTGACTTTGTGAAATTCTTTAGCAAATTTCTTGGACCTGAACAAGAATTAGGAAAGGTTGTTTATTTTACGGCGACTCCTTTGGATCCCGGCAAAGCAGCAAGACAAAGTGAACTGCTTAATGTTAATAAGGCTTTACATCCTGATAAATTTGAAATCGTAAGGGGAAGATATCTATCTAAACGTTTAAAATGTCCGATATGTAAAAATACTTATCCAAGGCCGGAGGAAAAGAAAACCGATGTAAATATTTCGGTACGTCTCTTAGGCGATTGTATGTTAGATGTTACGGATAGAGTAGTTTTAGTAAGTGCTGATTCAGACCTTGTGCCCCCCTTGCAATTTGTGTTGGATCATTTCCCTTCCAAAAAGATCAGGGTTATGTTCCCACCCACTTTAAATTGTAAGGAGATATCTGGTTTGATGAGAAAGAATTCACTCAAGACAATCTTCCTTGAAAATAATTATCCAAAATTCTTAGATTCGAAATTAGCTAATGAAGTATGTATTAATGGGAAAACATATACTATTCCATCAAAATGGAAAAATCGGATTCCTTAGTCAAGGAAAATGGATAAAATATTAGAAAAATTAAAACAGCATCAGTCGGAGATTCCTTCCAAATGGAGGAAAGTGGCAGAATTTCGACGTGCCAATAAGTCATGGATTAGAAGATCTCAGAAAATCGCTATAAAGATTCTTTCCAAAATGAGAGAGTCCGGTATTTCACAAACAGAATTGGCTCATAAAATGGGATGTTCCCAACAATATGTTTCCAAAATCCTCAAAGGTCAGGAAAACCTTTCATTAGAAACCATTTCTAAAATAGAGGATTCTTTGGGCTTATCCCTGCTAATAATATAAAGATTTGATTAAGGGATAAGATAAGACAGTAGTCTCCGGAAAAAGAAAAAATAATTCTTTAAATCTGTAAAATAAGAGAATTTTTACTAATTTTGTGAGGCATACCGTCGCCGGAGCCTCCGGTATGGGGTAAAGCGGCGGGAAGCAAGACATATTAACTAGCGTTTATCGCGACTTATTCTTGGCTAACAGGAACTTCGCAACTTCTTAAAGAATGTCAAGGATGAAGCAACGATAGGCGCCTTCAATGGTATGATAATAATCAATACGCATATGCTCTTGAAGAGTGTATAGGATTGACATATCATATCAGCGTGAGGCTCCAGTTGCTCGTTCTACATTCTCGGGCAATGCGAAGGCCTCTGTTAGCGGGACGAGCAATAAGAAAAAGCTCTCACGCTATTTTTTATTCCTTATCCATAAGAATGAGCCGGATAATCAAAAAGAAATTTAATTCTTATGGACAAATTCAGTAAGGAACTTCATCCCAAGATTGGCTATTATGTCTATCTCCTGATTGATCCACGTGACAACAGTATCTTTTATGTCGGGAAGGGTCAGGGTGACAGAATTTTCGCGCATGCAAAAGGTGCACTTAAAGAAAACGAATCCTCATCACTTTCTCCGAAAAATGACCTCATCAAAGAAATTATAAATGAGGGTAAAGAAGTTGACTATAGAATGGTAAGATGGGGTCTTGAAAATGAGGAAAAAGCATTTGAAATTGAATCAATTTTGATTGATCTTCTTACTAATGAGAGTCTGAAAAAGACCGGTGGAATCAAAAATAAAATAGATGGTAAACATTCACAAAATTATGGTATAAGGACTCCAAAAGAAATAGAGGCTCTTTTAACCAGAGGAAATCTTGACACATCTAATCTCAAAGACAAATTAGTTGCCATCACTCTCAATATAAGCCTTGAAGGACCCTCTCTTTATGAAAGAATCCGGGGGACTTGGGTAATGAATAAAAAACGTGCTGAAAAAGCTGATTACGTATTGGCTGTGTATGATGGAGTAATTATTGGTGTTTTTAAACCAGAAAAATGGGAAAAGGTTGAAGATCTTTCACCGGAGGTAAAGAGAAGCAAACGTCTAAGGTTTACCGGTAAAGAAGTAGAAGAAAAAAAGATTCTTGATCGATATCTTCACAAAATGTTACCTCGAAAATCAAAAGGTAATGCCAATCCAATCAAATATCTATACTAAATAAATTAATTCTTATGAAAAAATTCTTAACAATTGCTTATTTTCTATTATTTATAATTTTGAGTACAACTAAAACTTTAGCTCAAAATGAGAATGAAGTTTATTGGATGAAGTTATTTGATTTTGTAAGATCTGGTGATTTTGAGTTTAAAGAAAATGGAATTTTTCTTAAAAAATTTTTATTTGATAGCCCTCGTACTTTTATTTCTAAGATTGCATTTGAAGAAGAACAAATTAACTCCAATATTAAAATTAAAATATTTGAAATAGATAGTATAAATATAGAAAATATAACGATTTATAAAAATAATCCCATTATTATAGATAATAATTATACAATTAGTACTCAGGACTTACATATTAACATAAATGAATTATTTCAAAATACTGACAATAAATTTATTTATGAATTTAAAAATCCAGTTGTATTAGTTGCAATAGAAGGAAATTTAAAAGAAATAATTAGTAGTAATATTTTAGAAAATATTTACATTTGCGAGGATACAGATATAATAAATTACTTTCTTTCAATAAAAGAAAATAATAATATTATAAAGGCGAATAAATTAAATGAAGAAAAAAGCAATTTTGTACATAATTATATAGAAAAATATTATCCTGATCAAACCCTCATAAATTTTAATACATTACCAGATGGTACTAAAATTGGAAATTGTAAATCTGGTAAAACAATTATTGTTAGACCTAATGGTGATTACAAGAGTTTCAATCATGAGGTAATCATATTATCTGACGGAACTATTGTCGAAGACAGATCCGATGAGGATGGTTGGATGAAAATTTCAGATAAACCTGTTACAATATGGTTTTCGAATGGAGATTCTTATGAGGGTAGAGTCTCTGGGAATGTTAGTAATTTCATTAATAGTTATGAGAAGCGTGGAAGAAAGTTTATTGAGGATACATTAAACAGATCAAGTTGGGAAGGGACTGAAAAAGTAGCCCCTGGACATTTAGAGTTAGGAAATTATGAATATGCAAATGGTAAAGTAGTTGAAATCAAAGATGGATTAAATGAAGATTTACACCAAAAAAAGATAGCAAATGAAAAAGCTGCTAAAGAAAAAGAAACTCAAGATAAATGGAATAAGCTATATGCAAAATATGGTAAATCCATGGTAGAAAAACTCAGAAATCGTAATATAACAGTTGGAATGCCGTATAGTTTGATTGATGAATTTTGTTATCTTTCCACTTATCATCAAACCTCTTCAAATACTTGGTATAAAGCCGAGTTCGTTTCAGGCGGTATTCAATTTATAAAGATAAATAATTCAACCAATAAAGTTGTAGAAGTTTCCAAAAGAGCACCTACTGTAGTTAGATAACTTATTCTTAAAATTATAATGACCAAGAAGAGGTGAAAGGTATGAAGCCTAACACCTCTTTTTCTTAAAAACTACAAAATCTTAATATACGGGTCTTAAGAAGAAATGGAATTCTTCATAATAAAATTGATATGTCTAAAAAAATGGAAGATAAAATTAATGAAATTATATAAACCTCATACATTAAGAAATTGGACGGAAATAGACCAGTCAAAGATTTGTGGATGTCTTAATTGTGGGTGAGTTTATCCCACTAATCTTGTAGAAGAATGTTTTGGTGATAAAGATGGTAATAATCTCACAGCAATCTGTACTTACTGTCATGAAACAGCGTTAATCGGAGATGCTTCCGGTCTGGAAATAACAGAAGAGATTTTCAATAAATTAAAAGAATTTAGGAAAATGAACTCATAAAATTCGACAGTTTGTCAATTAGTTTTTGAATGGAGGTTTGTTCATCTTCGAACAGATGACATTGTTGCCATAGTTATACTTTTCAGCTTGCAGTGAGCCAAAAATCTATGATTTTTTAGGCTCATTCTCCCGGTTGTAAAAGGTATCACTTTTACGTTCGGGGAATTAGGCTAATAGCCAATTTCTAAAAGGTATTAGTTTATAATTCAATTAGATAATATGATATTTGAGTTAGACAAGTAACAAAATGGTAACAAGGTTGAAAATTTTTGATAACATCAAGAATTTTCAATTTGATTTTATTTATAAGTGAAATCTTTTTATTAACTTTGTACAAATATAAGAAATCATCGTTAATGAAAGAAGTAGAGTTATATCTTATAGATAAGGGAGAAAATTGCACAATTTATACCCTGCAGTTTCTTCGCGACTCCGATAATGAATTCGAGAAATTTGTTTCCAAATTCATTAATAGTGAGGATTATAGTGAAGACTACACAAGGATTGCTGCTCTTATTCAGAGAATTTATACTACTGGAGCTCAAGAGCGTTTATTTAGACCGGAAGGAAAAAGGTCTGACTCTGTGTATGCATTGCCTACAATGGGATCAAAATTGCGTCTCTATTGTCTACGACTTTCAGACAAGATTCTAATTCTCGGGAATGGTGGAGTAAAAAAGACTCAAAAATACGATGATGACCCTGAATTAAAGGGATATGTAATGACCTTGCAGAAATTTGAGTCATTACTTAAACAAGGGGTAGATGATGGAACAGTTGTGATTTCAGAATCCGAGATAGAAACGGATAACATTTTTAAACTATGAAGAAAACAACTAAGTCACTCGTAGAAATATTAGGGCCTATTCCTCCGGAAATAAAATTGGAAGTGGATCTTTGTTTCGATATATCAGATAGGATAGATTTACTTATGCGTGAAAAAGGTTTGACAAAAAAGCAATTTGCAAACGCTTTAGGTAAAAGGCCAAGCGAGGTTACAAAATGGTTAAGTGGCCAACATAATTTTACCATTTCAACCTTGGCTATGCTTTCCACATTTTTTGGCAAATCAATAATTTCCGTTGGATAAAAGCCATTAAAAATGCCTGAACTTACTAATGAAGGTCAGGTAGCTTTGTTTGATCGAGATGTAAAAACTATAGGAAAGCATATTAACAATGCATTAAAAGAAGAATTACAAGGACTTTCAACTGTCGCAAATTTTGCGACAGTTCAAATCGAGGGTAATAGAAAAGTCACAAGAAATATAGAATATTATAATCTTGATGTTATTCTTTCTGTAGGATATAGAGTAAAAAGTTCGAGGGGCGTATTATTTAGGGCATGGGCCAACAAGGTGCTAAAAGATTATCTTTTAAAGGGATACAGTGTAAATCAGAGATATCTTGATTTAGAAAATCGCATTGACAGCAAACTTTACCAACAGCAAAAACAGATAGACACATTAAATGATAAAGTAGATTTCATTATCCATTCTTCCATAAAGCCAAAGGAAGTAATTCTTTTTGAGGGACAAATCTGGGATGCTCATATTTTCGCCACTGATCTTATAAAAGAAGCGAGAGAGAGGGTAATATTGATTGATAATTACGTAGATAATACTGTCCTGACGTAACTAGACAATCGAGTGAATGGAGTAAAAGCAATAATTTATACCGGTAAGATTTGCCACAATTAAAATTAGATATTGAGAGGCACAATAAGCAATATCCTGTCATCGAAGTAAAAAAGGTAAAGGGTGTCCATGACCGATTTCTGATTATTGACAACCAAATCTATCATCTTGGAGCCTCATTGAAAGATTTAGGAAAGAAATTATTTGCATTCATAAAAATGGAAACTCCTCCCGAATACATTCTTGATAATATTAACATTGAATAATTGTGATATAATTTGGATAAATAAAGTAGATTTCCGCAACATTGTTGCGGTTTTTTTATTCCATAAGGTTTAGTTTTTGGAATTTTATGTGTCATATATATGTATGATGAAGCATAGAAAGGAAATAGAACGTCTGTTTAAAGTTCATTACGAACAAATGTATAGACTTGCAATTTCTATACTCCATGATAAAGACATTGCAAGAGACGTTGTTCAAGAAGTTTTCTTGGCTTTAATCGAAAACAAGAGACAGAAAGTTTCTGCTTCATATTTATTGTCCGCCACTAAAAACCGGGCTCTGAATCATATCAGAGATATAAATATTCATCAAAGATTATTACATCTTTACTTGATTGAAGATTCAGATTATGATGAATATTTACAAACTAAGGAAGATATGTTATTAGATGTAAATGGGATCGTTGAAAATGATTTAAAGGATACTGAAAGAAGAATTATAAAATTACGATTTCTGAAGTCCTTAAAATTTTCCGAAATATCAAGAGATTTAGGAATAAGTGAGACTGCGATATATCGACATGTGAAAAATGCCCTTAAAACCATAAAACAAAAACTTATTGATCATGGACAAATATAAGCTTGTTCTAAAAATTATAGAAAATCCCGAACTCTATAGTCCGGCTAAGCTGAAACAACTGTTTCAGGATAAGGAAATAAAAGAAATTTACAATCTTATATGCAATACCAAGTCTTCCTTGAATATTTCTAATAAATTAGATATAGATAAGGAGTGGTTGATTTTTAATCAAAATTTGAAAGTTAAAAGAGGAAATAAATTCCTTTGGTTCTTTAAATGGAACCGAATTGCAGCAGCTTTTGTTATTATTTTTACTTCCGTAGTAGCCATAGCTGCTGGGATTGCTCTAAGTTTAAGAGAATTTGAAAGATCCAAAAACGAGACTTCACACATTTTAAAGGGAAATAACCAAATGACTATAATTCCAGAGGATTTAGTGGTCGCAATATATCAAGATTCTTTACCTGATCAAAATCTTATACCTATATATTTTGAAGATGCTTCATTAAAGACAATCCTTGATTCTATCAGTAACAATTATAAAGTGAATATTCTGTGCAATGATAAAAGAATTCAGGATCTACATTTGTTTTATAAACTTGATCCTTCATTATCATTAAATGAAATAATAGACCAATTGAATACATTTGATCAGATAGATATAAAACTAAAGGGGAAAACCTTAGTCATTGAATAATCATGAAAAGATTTTGTATAATCATATTAATTGGGCTCCTTTCCTGTTCAATTTATGCTGAAAGATATAATTATAAATTTATCCATACACCTGTATCGGAGGCCTTAAAAAAGATAAGTAAAGAAAATCCGGATATTGATATATTTTTTATTTATAAAGAGCTAAATCATTATTATGTTTCTAAGGAAATCAGGACTGATAATATTAAAGATGTCATCAATAAAATTATTGAGAATCATCCAATATCGCTTATAAACAAAGATAATAAATTCTTTGTAGAGGCATTACAAAAGGGAAATTTTGTTTATTCAGGACAAGTTTTGGATAGAGAGGATGAGCCATTAGTCGGCACAACTATATATTTCTTAAATCCAAAAGATTCTGTGGTAATTACATTTGGAGTGGCTGATATAGATGGTTTCTTTTCAATACCCTGTGACACCAGAGATATCATTGCAAAATTAAGTTGCATGGGATATGAAAATTTATTAATCCCTAAGCCAGATTTTAAAATGGGTAAACTTTTTTTGAATCCAAAACCGACTGTGTTGAATTCTATAACTGTGGAACCAGATTACAGTATTATTTCCGCGGATAAAAACATTTATCTTCCGACGTTACAACAAAAGAGAGCCGCTCAAAATGCCACTGACCTGCTTCTCATGATGGCTATTCCTCAAATAGACGTTGACCCAAGGACTGGTTCTGTTGAATCCAACAATGGTAACACAATAGGGGTATATATTGATTATGTAAAAGCATCAGAAGAAGAAAAAAATGCATTGAATCCTCAAGATGTTAGCAAAATAGAATATCTTGTTTTCCCATCAGATCCTCGTTTTTCGCCAGATAGATATGTGGTAAATATAATACTAAAAAATCAACAAATCGGAGGTTATGTAAAAGCCACAGGAACAGGAGTTTTAATTGCAGATGTGCTCCAAGGACAGTTCTATTCTAAAATGGCTTATAAGAGAATGATTTATGACCTTAGTATCACCAATCGCTATGTGGATAGGGGTCATACAGGAACGCAGACTATTCAAAAATTCCTATTTCCTGAAGATAATCAATATGAAGAGATAACAAGATCAAATATAATGAAAGATAGTAGGATGCAAATGAATAATCTTTCAGCTTCATTCCGAGCTGTCTTTTCTCATGAGAATATTAATATCTCGAACAAAGTCAGCCTTGTTTCCAATTATAACCCTCATACAGACAATCATGGTATAGTAATTATAGAAAATTACACCAAAAATATTTCTCAATTCTCTCCCTATTCGAACGCTCAGGATGCCAGAAGAATTAGTCCCCAATGGGAAGGTAATTATTTCTTTGAATTTGGTAAATCATATAAGTTAAGTGTCCAGCCATATTTTTATTTTCATAGCCTATTATCGAATAGACTATACGAAACGGATGAAATATGTCTTGTGACTAACGCTAAAGATCATTATTTTCAAGGACAATTACAAGCAGCCTTGTCAAAAGATTTAAATAGGAAGAATATTTTATCATTATATTTTGTTGGTATATACATTAACGATAAAGTAAAATATTCAGGAAATATAAATTCCAATCCGATTTTCCTTCAACAAGGATATTCCGTTCTTCCATCCTATAATCTTACCAATGGAAAATTTAATTTACAAGCTTATGGAGGCATTTTAATTGAGTCAAATCGGATTGATAATGTCATTTCTCATTCATTACTGCCCTTGGCTCAATTAAGCCTCCAATATTCAATAAATCCCAAAAATACTATTGCATTCTCGGGCAAATATAACGTACAGGATGTGGATCTTTCAAATAAAACTCCTGATATTATACAAGAAAATGAATTTTTATATAAAACAGGAAATCCTGATTTGAGAAATGTGCAGTGGGCTAAATTGGACATGGAATATAATGGTATTTTTAATAATAAATTGTCTTATTCCGGATATTTTGGTTGGAATAGATATTTCAAATATGTTACTCCAATTTATAATCCGTATGCTTCATATTCTATTTTGAGAACTCTAATTAATGGAGGTGATTATCAGAATTGGTATATTGGTTGTACTGCCACTTTAAAATTATTCCACAATTCATTAGTCCTAAATGCAAGGGCAAAAATGAATTTTGAAAAATTAACCGGGCGATATCCTATAAGAAATAATTATTTATTCTTAGGATTGTTTGCGACATATTACATAAAAAACTTTTATTTCAATGGCTTCTATTATCCGGCTTATACTGAAATACCTTATGGGAGTCTTATAGCAACAACCGCAAAGGGAAATTCTTTTTACAGTATAGGGATGGGGTGGAGTAATAAATTATGGAACATTTCTATTACAGCATTGAACCCTTTCAGGAATAAATGGCCTGATCAAATTTCGTATTTAGACAGCAAATGGTTTGATCAGAAGACTACAACTTTAAATACAGATACTCACCAGACTTTTAGACTTACATTTAGTTATACTTTCCAATTCGGTAAAAAGATCAAACAAAAAGATGAACTCTATGAAGTTGAATCAACTGGATCCGCAATTATGCTAGAATAAATTTAATACTAGTTATCCAATGTAATATCAAACAAATACTGCTCTCAACCTAATTGGGAGCTGTTAATTTTTTTAGTTAAGACTATATTATTAGTTGGCTATCTTGTCATTGATGTCAGTTATACATTATAAGATTGATGACCAAGGAAGAAAATATCCCCATAAAAATGGAAATCAAAATTACTCACGCCTGCTTTAAAAACGAGTTGACTTTCTCCATTTTCAAACTGCATAGAGATAGTGGTAAAAGAGGAATTTTAGCCGTATCTTGTAGGTTTTATACTTAATTATTTTCTTTTACTAATCTCTGAAAGAGGATTATTCATCTTGTAGATTAGCCTATCAATGGAGGTTTGTTCATCTTCGAACAGATGATATTGTTGTCAAAGTTTAGTTTTTGACGGGTTAGGAATATCTGCCATGGGGACAATTTTCTCTCTGATCTCAGCCATTTTTAAATCGTTCTGCTTGAAGGGACGGTCGTGATTTTCAAAGATTTCGGCCTTTATGTCCGGGGATATTAGGCTAATAGCCAATTTCTAAAAGATAAAAGGATGTAATTCAATCTTATATACTATAATTCTAATATCGTAAGTAACAAAATAGTAACAAGTTTGAAAATTTTAGAATAAGAAAATAAAAGAACAAAACAGCAGATTAAAGGAAAAAAACAAGAGATGTAACCAAGTTTTTTTATTTGAAATTTTGATAATCTTTCAAATTAGGTTTTATGAAATCCTATATGGAATGTCATGTGGAATGGCATTAATTAAGAAAAGGTAATAAAGTTTGTTTTGTGGTGGATAATGCATTATATTTGCAATACAAAATAATAAAATAGGATATGCACGAAGCGAATATTTCAATAAGATTAGAAAAGACACTAAAGGAAAGATTCTGCAATTTATGTTCTTCTTTGGGTCTCTCCACAACAAGCGCTATTACACTTTTCATTAGGGCAGCACTAAGAGAAAAGAAAATTCCATTTGAGATTGCTGTGGATGAAACACCTTCAATAGGACAAAGAGGATTATCTGCATTTGAGGCTCTTCGAATGCAAGCCGCTCAAAATGGAATTCAGGATATGACTCTTGACGATATTAATAAAATAATAAAGGAATCCCGGGATGAAAGAAGAAGAAGGCCAAACTAAAAGAATTTGTGTCGTTTTGGATACCAATGTATTGGTGGCTGCCCTTATTACCTCAAACCCCATGTCACCAACGGCTCAAATTATCACTTTCTTTTATAAAGGGATTCTTAAGCCAGTTTATAATGACAAGATAATAGAAGAATATCTTGACGTACTTAATCGCAAACATTTTAATTTTAACCCTAAGATTGTAGAGGAACTAATTAATACCGTACAGGCTTTGGGACTAAATATTAAAGAGACAGTCAAGACGGATGAAATATTTCAGGATCCTGATGATATTGTATTTTACGAGGTAAGAATGAGTGTTGAGGATTCTTATCTTGTAACAGGAAATCAAAAACATTTTCCTGTGAAACCCTTTGTAGTGACTCCAAAACAGATGTTAGAGATTTTAAAAGAGAAAAATCTAATTTAATTTACCGGTTATGGAATCATAAGTAAAGTTAAGTACATATTCGATGATACTTACTTCAATAGTTTTTGTTCTTTTGTTAACTGCAGTGACAGTGTTGTTAAAGCATAGTAGCCATATTTTAAGCGTCATGTTTTGCCTTTTATTATTAGGAGGCCTTTTATGGGCTTTATTAAAAGCTCCTGTATCCATAAAAGTGAACAAAGAAAATATTGAGATAAGTAATAGAATGGATAGCCTTATAATCCCGATTTCCAAAATAAAGGGGGTTGAACTGTTTCAACCCACAATGGGAGCCACTAATTTATGTGCTTCAGGTGGTTTTATGGGATATTACGGTTATTTTAAAGAGGGTGATATAGGCAAATATTACGCTTATTATGGGAAATCATCGAATTGTTTCCTTGTTAGGATGAAAAATGGAGATAAATATGTATTAGGTTGTGAGAATCCTTATGAAATGATGGCATATATTGATTCGCTATTGGTAAAATAAATTAAATTTTTTATATATGTTTAAAAGGTTCATCGTATCCATTCTCTCCTGCTTCCTTTACGGTGGCATAGGATTAACAGCCCAAGCACAAAATCTTGATGGCAGTTGGGAGGGTAAACTAATGATCAATCCTGAAATGGGGTTAAGATTAGTGGTAAATATAAAGGGCTCTGAAGGAGATGAAGCAATAATAACAATGGATTCTCCAGATCAAGGAGCTTATGGCATACCAATGCAAATTGATTATATAAGTTCAGATTCCTTAAATGTAGCTGTGCCACAATTAATGCTCAAATATAAGGGTAAATTAAATGGAGACTCTATAAAAGGGGACTTTTCTCAAGGGCCTTTGAATCTTCCTTTAAATTTAAAAAAGAAAGCTACATCCTTATATAGGCCTCAGACTCCTCAACCGCCGTTTCCTTATATCACAGAAGAAGTCATATTTCAATCAGCATTAGATAATGCTGATTTGTATGGCACTTTGACTATGCCTGATGATAATATTAGCCAGACTCCGGTAGTTTTGTTAGTCAGTGGAAGTGGGACTCAAAACCGGGATGAAGAAATTTTTGAGCACAAACCTTTTGCGGTAATAGCTGATTATCTTGCACGGAATGGAATTGCCTCTTTGAGGTATGATGACAGAGGATTTGATAAATCAACAGGTCTTTCTCCAAATCCGACCACTTATGAAAATAGTATGGATGCCCTGGGCGGAATAAATTATTTAAAAGAAAAAGGATTCCCCAAAATAGGTATAATAGGACACAGCGAGGGAGGACTAATTGCTGATAAGGTTGCTAACGATTGCAACCTTATTGATTTTATTGTAGAAATAGGTGGTCCGGCTGTACCAGGTGATAGTATCTTGATATTTCAAAATGAGTTCTTGTTGAAGGACGGAGGCATGCCGGATGAATACATTGCAATGTATATGGATGCTATGAAAGGTATGATGGAAAGCCAAAAAGATATTAATCCTGTTGCTTTTGATGAAACCAAATATGTTATTTTCTCACCGGAAAATCTTTCAAATCCTGTTTTGGCACCTCTTGCCCGAAACCTACGCGAAACCTTCTCAGACCTGGCTCCATGGTTAAAATATTTTATCATTTACGATCCTATTCATGACATAAAAAATATATCCGTTCCAATCCTAATGCTATATGGAGGAAAAGACACTCAGGTTCCACCATCATTAAATGTGCCGGTTTTGAATGAAAACATTCAGGGTATAAATGTTAAAGTTTATCCTGAATTAAATCATCTCATGCAACATTCTAAAACAGGTAAAATCACTGAATACGCAGACATAGAGGAGACAATTTCACCGGAAGTCTTGAAGGATATAACGGAGTTCATCTTGTCAATTCAATAATTGAAACTTAAGATAGTTTATCAGCCGGATTCTTCTTTCTCGCTTGAAGTGAGAATAGAGGATGAAACAGTTTGGTTAACAAGGCAACAAATGGCTGATCTGTTTCAAAGGGATAGAACTGTCATAGGTCGTCATATTAATAATATCTTCAAGGAGGGAGAATTGGAAAGAATCCTTGGTATGTGCAAAATTTGCACAAGCCAAGGATTATGAATCGGGATTCTCGTCCCTCCATTGTTTGGCTGTCTTGCCAAATAGAGCCATATTTAAAACATCAGCTTCATTCGCATAAATAACACTCGCCTGGACCGGGTTATTTCCTTCGGAATAAGATTCTCTTTTATAGCATCGGTATGGAACCATAAGGAGTGGATAACTGCGTAAAATCTCAACGCTTGTATGTATTTGGCAATCAGTATATTATCTACCCCGAAAAATAGGTAAAAATATTTGAAATATTCGAAAAAGTTTTGCTAAATTTGCAAAAACAAAATAACATTAGCGGTAGCCTTAATGAGGTTCTGACTACTCGCTAATGAAAAAATGAATTTATAGAACCTCCTTTAAAATAATTACGAGAATCTTTCATATGAAGTTTATAAAGTTCACCTATCTATTTTTATTGTGGGGCTTCTTCTGCCTTTTGGGCACGGGTTGCACTATTAACGACGACGACCTCAAAGACACCCCAAGCCAGGGCGGAGGGAACAGCGAAGCAAGGAAACTTCTTAAAAATGTAACCTATTTCGGCACCCCTATGCTGAAACTGGAATACGATACCGATTCACGGGTAACCAAAATTGAAGATGCCGTGGCGGAATTAACGATTGATATATCTTATGAACCGGTTTGCAAGATTTTAATAAAGGAATATGACAATAACGGCCTGGAAGAAGTGCTCGAATTCTCAGGCATAGGATTCAACGAAGACGGTTCCATCTCCGGCGCCAATACCCATGAAACCGCCTATGAACCAAATGGCCACATCTTCTATGAGGAAATGGGAAGCATCAGGTTCGGATATGACGACAACCATCACCTGACCCTCATTAACGTTTATAATGAAGACGGGACTTTAGACAATTCCTCACAGTTAGTGTGGGAAGACAACCTTCTGACCAAAACTGTAACCGACGATCAGACCACTATTTATAACTATGATAACGACGCCTTGCAAAACGTCCATGGCCAGTGGGTGGCATGGTGGTTCAACAGTCTCACGCTTACCGGTCTTATCGGAGACGCGCCCGCCTATCTAGTCTCAGAAGTCAGGGAACTTGATGAAAACGGCAAATTGGATTTGATAACTCAATTCAGATATAAGTTTGACGCTGACTCCTATATATCCACAATGCAGTATATCATGGATTCCGACTTTGACGACATGATGGTTTTCAGTTTCAATTATGAAACCGTGAGAAGCGATGACCCCACAATAACCTTCCATGCCCCTATGAAGGAAAATCGCCCTTCTTTCATGAATCTTTTCAAAAGAAAACATTAAACAAGACCTTCCATGAAAAAGATATTTTTGCTTATAGCTTCTTTCTTTATTGCCTCATTGACGAGTATGGCGCAAGATGCTACCACCCGAGACTATAGCGACATATGGAAAAGAAACAAATATTTTAAATTCGTTTATCCCATAGCCCAGTCAAAGGCAACAGGCTCCGCTCTCGAAAAAGGCAAATATGGCGTTGCCATCGGTTATGGCCACACATTCCTTTTTCCCAAACAGCCGTTGTGGGGGCTCGTGAAGTTCGGATTTGACGCCAATTGGATGGATTTCCAATATGTGAAATATCATAACTACGACTCTGCGGGAGGCAACCTGATTGAAGGCGGCGAAAATTTCCTTGACAAGTTAGGGAATCTGGGGAGGATGAGCATGCAGATTGGTATCTTGGGAATAGGTCCTAATGCCACTGTGGCTCCCTTCTCAATGATGGATAACCAGGCTCGCTTCCTTAAGGCTTCAATTTATTTCCACTATCAGCCTACTGTGGGAGCATACATGATGAGTCAGGACGGTGACTTCGAGTCATCTTTTGCATATTGCAACATGTTCCGTTTCGGAGGCAATATCCGGTGGAAAATGATTGGAATCGGTATTGAGGGATTTTGGGGGAGCGGAAAGTTCAAGCCTTTGGACCTGAACGGGTTCATGGATGATGAAGATGACTTCATTATTGCAGACAAACCCTCGAAGGTGAAACGCAAATTTGCCTCTACGCGCCTCTACATCAGTCTTAATTTCTAAAATATAAACAAATCCCCATACCGGCATGGTCTTAAAGACGCATTGTGTGGGGATAAGCCACTGAACCGGAATCCCTGTGCGAATACACGGGAATTCCTGTTTTTTATGTTCACTTATGTTTCCTTTACTTGATTCAAATAATTCAACTATTTGATTTAGACTTAGCGTCTCCCATCCCTCATACCCCCCATCCAATTGTCGCAAAATAATATTAAGTTTGCCTTGGCTGTGTGGTGTACGGGGTGCACCAAACACCTCCATTCTTCGCCTCCAAAAATTTTTGATCAAAGTTGCAAAGATAACATCCCCCTTTTTCCCTTTACCCCTAACTTTGCTCCCTGATTAACTTTTAATCCTTTCACCAATGCTCCCTTCTATCACCAAACTATTCTTATTCCCTTCAAAGAATTCTTCCTCTGATATAATTTCCAAAATTAAAATTGACCTCTC
>JAFLTO010000026.1 GCA_022510425.1 Muribaculaceae bacterium | reverse complement strand
GAATTTCTTTCTCCAGTAATAATAACTGGTGAAACAGATGCCCCTGCCGGCAAGAAAAGTCCTGAGGCTCTTGCCGCTCTCTTTTTGCTCCCGCTTAAGAATTTCAAATTCTTCTTTTGTCATAGTACAAAAAATTATAGAGTTTGTAATCCCGCAAAATTACAAACACTATATCCTGTACTCAAGGTGTACTTCAGTTTATACTTACCTTGAACCATAGGATGAAAAGATTAATTACCGTTGTGGTGTCTTGATCCAGGTTGCTTCTCACCATTATTCTTAATGGCTTTTCGACCCACCGGCCCTCGTTAAATATGGAAAACAAAGATCTGAATTCATTGAAATTAATCTGATCAGGATAGTTTTTATGGATCCAGAAAGGTAAATCATATTTAAGTCGATATTCATTGAGAGAAGAATGGACAGCAGATATTGAATTGAAATTAGATTTGAAGAAATGGGAACGCTTGAATTTAGAAACGGAACCTGCAATCATGAGTTGCTGAATCAAAGGAATAGCTTTCATGGCAAGCGGGAGATAAGCCTTTTTTATTCCGTTAACATTAAAGAGGAATCTGCGAGTGTCTTTTGGATCACCGAAGAGAGGGTTTATGGGGGAGAAGAATTTTTTGAGTCGTTTTGAATTTTCAATAAAAATGTCAAATGTAGCCATCTCATCATTATTAATGGATGCAAAATAATAGTAATAAGATTTATTGGCCTGTTATCTTTGACATATTGCAAGGATTTTGGTTATAATAAAGTTTCAAAAATTTACCCATATTTACAAGTAAATCAGCCAATTAATTAATACTAAAAGGCTGATTTATCCTTATATAATTATTGACTTCTTATATCGAACTCACGTTAATTTATATGCATGTATATTATGTGATGTTATAATACGTGATATTTCTCAAAGCCGATTCGCATCCGGGAGGAAGTTAGTGATTACCGGCCTAAAACTTACGAAAGAAATCGCTCTCTTTCTGGGGGCTATACAGCAATTCAAATTCTTCTTTAGTCATAGTGCAAAAATATAGGGTTTAGTAATCTTGCAAAATTCAAACCCTATATCCTATACTAAAGGTATAATTCAGTTTATGCTTACAATTAATGCATACAATAGGAAACTTCAGAACATACCCCGGTAAGATTGGGTCCATGTCTGACGTTTTTCTATGGTTTTGTAATAGCTCCTGTATTAAGATTTATCCAGAATGGAGCATAATCAGGAATTGATTTATTTAGATTAGTCTTATCTCCGGTTTCCGGATCTACTTTAAAGATTTTTCCGTCGTTATCTATATAAAGAATGTAGTGAGTTGTCACTTGTCCATAGGCATTAACGACTTTATATTCCAAATAGACATCTTTAACCTGGCCAATTTTCACTCTTGTGGAGCTTAACGATGAAAACTTCATAGTATAACCATTTCCATCCAGGATAAACAAATCATTCATTGGGAATGAAGAACCCGTGACCGAGACATCTTCATACAGGTGCAAGATACCTTTATGATTTGGCGCTTCAGGGAATTCCGGAGTATCATTACCATCTGTAAAACCTTCCCCGTAAAGCATATAAATTTCTTCCATAAGAGCCATCCAAACCTCATATTCTTTACTATTTACATCAGATGGTTTGGTTTTGTTGAAGGCCGTAACAAGGTCAGCAATTTCATCGTTGGAATAGATTCCATGTCTCAGATGATGATAACCATCTCTTTTATAACTTGGCCATGTCTTCACGGTTATACCACCCATACCTGCAGATGACTTTTCATATAACAGAATTTCGATTTCCATCAGTTCTCCGGCATGAAGTACAGTGGCATCGCTGCCGTCGGCAATATCGTAATCCGTGTTTACTTTTCTTGGTAAAGTTATACCGGCAAATGTACCGTAAAATGAACCTATACTACCATGATCTTTACTGGTTTCCCATTCTTCGGTTTCAGAATTATAAGACAACACATCTATCTGGAAATTCACATTTGAAAAATCGATTTCAGGACAAACATACAGATAGTCATTACCATCGTTTTTTATGGCAAATTTCACTCCCTCTTCCTGGTCATATTTAAAGTCAGATGGGAATGAAACATAAGGATCACTCCTTTTTCCCAATTCCTTCTCCTTATCGGGTCGAGCATTAAGAATAGCTGTCTTGGGGATACCTAATAATGTAATGTTACCAACTATATCACTGTGACTTGCCCCTGCAACATCAATAAGTTTTAAACTTTTTATTCTAATTTTTGACACAAGATGCTTGAATGTGAGAGGTACATACATACCATCTTTCTCGTAAATATAGGGACCTCCGGTGGCAGAAACCAATCTTTCCAATGCAACATTGTTCTCCCAGCGATCAAAATCGTTTCCAAGACCCGAATCTTCAAAGGAAAATGTAATTTCATCTTCTTCCGGCATATAAGTGTCCTGATCTTTCCAAGGCACAGTAAAAGCATTGAAATAATGCTCTGAAACCTTATCATTCCAGGTTAATCGACTACCTGGGGTTTTTGATGTTAACCGTCCGGAAGAGCCTGCTCCTATATGATAAACTCCAGTCTCGGAATAAATTGAAGAAGTCTCATCTGTAACATCCATATCAATATAGAAATTACAGTCAAAAATTTGGGACGTTACATTATTGTCTACAAATTCCCTGGTGTTTATTTCATCTTCATCTTCAAGTATGAAGGCTTGGAAAAAGACTTCATCAGCACTTCCATATTTTTTTTCAAGACTTTCCAACTCACATGAAGAGAGACACATCCAAGTTATGAAAACGCCAAATATTATCTTATACGGAATTTTAAATTTAGTCATGTTAGAATAATTTTTAACCATGGTGTTTACATCGATGCGCCTACGTATGGTATTTCGTCGAAATCCTTAACATTGATTCTTGTACTTTTGAAATCATTCTCATTTTTATTCTCCGGAATGACTCCTGCGAAGTCTCCTAAAAATCCTGAACCTGATAATGCCGTACCGATAACTCCGATTCTATCTATTGATCCTTCAGAGACTCCGGCCTCAGCTTGTATTCTTCCGAAAGCACCCCCGGTTGCAAAAATCACCCTACTCTCTGGATCCTCTGTTTTCCCTCCCTCCAAAGAGAAAGAGAGGCTACAGTTGGCTATTTTTGCTTTTATGCTCAGATACCCGGCTATACTGCCAGTGTAGCTATAACATGTTGCACTACCGTAGGGGTCCGTCACACCGGCCTTCAGTGTGCCGTTAATCACGCATGACTCTATTTCCGGAGCCGGATCAGAATTTCGAACACCACCGGCAATACCTCCGTATACCGCCTGCATACCTTTACTTTTACTGCAATCGATCTCTATCTTCGGAAGCATTATATTATAAATTTTTCCGGTATTGTTACCGGTTACTCCTCCAACACTATAAGTTGCTGAGACACCGGAGCATAAATTGGCAATGGATACCACCGGGGAATTGCCACCTTCGAGGGGTTTTATTTCATTTATTGTACCGGAATTAGCTGCCGTAAGACCTCCGAGGTTTACTGCCGGCATTACAACGCACCCTTCATTATTCTGCACCTTAACATTGAAATTGCCGGACATATCCACATCCCTTAACATGCCCTTGTTTTCAGCTACAAGGGCGCTTACGAAATGGGTCTCCTGGTCCGGTTCATCCGGGTCAGTGGTCTGAATAGCTACCGTGATGTCGACATTTTTAATCCTTATATTCTGAATATCTCCATTATTCTGGTTAACAATTGCCCCATGGCGACTAAGGTCAATATTAAGTTGACCGTAATTTTCAGTAGAGAGCCAAGGTTTTCCCTCCTGATTATAACTTCCTACCGTATTGATGCCAAGATTTCGGATGGTCCTGGAATTTGAATTGAAGAGTGGATTTCCGAGGTTGAATATATAATGATATTGTCCGTCGAAGGTACTACTTACATTAGGCTGAAAATTATCGGATTCATAAATCTCTTTGTTTTGGAACTGAAAATCTATATTCAAAAGAAGGTTGGTGCCTCCATCCTGTCTCTCCTCAAGAATTTCAAGTCCATTTTCTTTATAAGATGTACCGTTTGCCACAGCTCTAAGGAATGCCTCCACATCAAGAAGTGCATAAGGTGGTGTTTCCTCATCCCATTTATTCTCCGGAGGTGTATCTTCAATAAAACCGGCGGATTTTACAACATCCAGGATATAACGGCCATTACTTTCCAACATCTGAGGCTTCTTATCATTGGAATTTTTATACCGAAGATACGTGTTGGAAGTTTCGGTTGTCACCGGATACAACAGGAGAAACGTGTCATAAATCCCCGGTTGAAGAAAGAATTCCACCTTCCCTTTATATTGAAGGGTTTCTTCATCTTCATAAATCTGGTTGGAGCCCGAGACATACACCTTACCCTGCGCTGTGTTCTTTATAGCATAAAAATGCTCTCGAATTGTTTTCGATTCTGGATCGTAGATGAGTTTGAAGGCATTGTTAAATCCGGAGGGTGAATCAGAATCATCCTTAGTAATCCAGAAATAATCCGAAACTCCGGCCTCCAATTGAATAATTGTGAGGTGGGCCAAAAGATGTCGGAACACCAGTTCGATTGTATGACCATATTGAATACGCTGAGGAGACACCGCGTATAATGGATCAATTCCGTCATAAAGACTTGAAAACCTGATGGGCTCCATATCGTTCTCCGTCAGTAGACCATTGCTTCCATGAATGTAATAAGCCTTAAATTCCCCCCATTCAGCATCGTCCGGCCAGTAAAGCACTTCATTGACCACCTCTCCATTGAGGTCCACGGTGTATGCCGACCAGACTCCATTTTGGTATTGCATAGCTCCATAAGCCTTTACCAAATCATCTTTCCCTTTACATTTGAAAGAGGCATCTATATGGATAAGGTCATCGTTATCGAAAAAGGTCTTTGCATTGGCCACATCGCCTCTTGTCAGATAATCCGAATCAAAAGATGTATTGACTGATATTGGTAGATTATGAGTTCTTTCCACCTCTCCATCCTGGTTAAATAGGGTATTCTCATCTTTACATGAGATGAGGAGGCAGATAGATAAAAATAAGCCTGTATAGATATATTTAATCATTATTATTTATCCAATTTTATTAGCGGTTTATTAATTTTTCTGTGCCTCGAAAATAATATCCTTAAAATATGTCTTGGAGTCTAAATAAGGAATTTCATTTGAGGTGGGTTCTTCACTGAACAATCCGGAATAAGGCGACTGCGAAGTCTGGGAGCCATAAAGGAATCCGGAAAAAACTGATTGTAGTATATTACCTCCGTTTACCGTACCAGCAAGAAGACCCACGGGTCCTTGATTAATTACTGTGCCTAAATTTATTGCACAATTTTCAATAGTGCCCCCGGAGAGCTTGCCAATTAATCCACCTGTTGACTCGGTGACATACATATTGTCAAAATTCAGATTCTTTAATTTACCGGTTTTAGTAATTTCTCCTATAAAAGTTTTATTAATATTGGCAATAGAAAAACGGGTATAGCCGCTGGCACCTTCCAAATTATCTTCCAGCCTTAGAATAGCAAGCTCGTTATTAACATCAAGTTCGATATCATGGGTCACATAGAAAGTCCACTGCAATTTTCCCGCCTGATCCCTTGTTGCCGTTCCATAATTAAGCAGCTTGTCAATATTCTCCTGATCCGTTTCACTTCTATTAGATTGGATAAATCTATTATAAGCAGTCAACCATTGCGAAAATTCCGCCTTATCGAATATACCAACTGATCTTTCATCCGTAATTGTCTCCTCATCTTGCCATTTTTCAACTTTAAAAGGTTTAATTTTAGGCTCCAATCCGTCAAGATGGATCTCTAATGTAAATCTATAACCTGGAGCAAGCTTTTTGTTCATTACAGTCGAAGCATAATTTAAATCGAAATTACTTACTCGCTGTAATCTTCCTTCATTGTCATACAACTCTATATAATCAATTTCCATAGCCGGACGAGTAGGAATGTTAGGAGTATAACCTGTACTTGCTGATGCGGCTGATCTGGTTGGCAATACTACATACCACATTCTTCTGCCTCCATATGTACTACTTGGCAAGCCTTCCCAAGCCTCCCAGGTCCTCTCCTTATTTCTGGAGGCAACATCACCTTCACCATCATAAGTTAAGTAAGAAATCCAATTTGAAATTAAATAAGTATTGTTTTCGTGAGCAAAGAACTTAAAATGAGTTACAGGCTCTTTCAAAACCACCTTTATCTGTTCTAAATTGGGATCAGGATTATCAAAACCTTCCCCTCTAAGTATCCACAATGACGTAAAGTGATGTAGTAATTGGCCGGTAATATTACCATTTGCATTTAATTTCCAACTACCAGAATCAAAATATAGAAGATCCACGCAGCGCTCAATACCGTCTTCACATTCAACTCTTAATTTAAGCCCTTTCCCCTTATTATTCGGATCATTATAGGCTGTATAAGGATCCGGCATATTATCACAATAAGGGAAATAGCATTGCCTATAATTAACATAATAGCCATTCACCGTGTAAGAAACCACATCTGCCGCATTAAATTTTAAATCTGGATTATTAAATGAATTAGATGAAGTACCACTAAGACCATATTCAAGATATTCATTCATTATCTGTCCGTGATGATCCGGATCATCAAGATTGCTGAGATTACCTTTATATGAATATATTCCTATCCTGTCTCCTTTTGAAAAACCGGTCATTGTCCAGAAATCATTGACATCTGTTTTAGCACGCGTGGAAACATAGACATCCTTAAAAGGATTTTCCGGGAAAACCACTTCGATACCCGGAGAAGGCAAATCTTTTTCGATATCAGCCGGTTCCTTATCGTAGGAACAGGAGAAAAACAATAATATCGAAAAAATTGATATATTTTTTAATATGGAATTCATAATTAAAATGGTTTAAGGAGCATAGTTATAAGTCCCTTTAAATATTTCATTTAAGGTATTAGCACCTTCTTCTCCTTTTAGTTTTAAATCTACGGTTCCTTCTTCAGTAGGAACTCCTGTAATTGTTTGAGTATATGTTTTTAAATTAAAATTATAATCATACCTTTCAAAATTAATTTCCGGTACCATCTTTCCAAAAAAAGAAGAGTAGGCATTTGATATATTAGCTCCATAATTGAAAGTCCATGTTTTGGTATCTTCATCAAAACTTCCGTAAAGATGAAGAGGTATGAAATTTCCGGCATTATAATAGCTGATCATGGTAGTCGCGTTAGCTGCCGATGCTATATAACCTCCTGCACTAGTAAATCTTTTAAAATATCCAGCATTGGTGGAAGAATTGATGGTCAAAGAATAAGTCTTCTGCTTATATTCGGTCGTAATGGATTTATTGTAAGGACTTGAATAGGCATAAGAGTAACTTGGCTTACCATTATTATCTGGTATCATGGTTCCAAAAACATATTGGCCCGGAAGTGTCATAGCATTTAAAAACCTGAATGTCCAAGTTGTGCCTGAAAGAGTTCCATATAAAGCGAGCAATTGTGATTTTTCCTCCGGGAATCCATTGTAAAATCTTGTCAACAGATGAAAGTCAGAAGCATCATTAATACCTATAGTCTGCACCGCGCTTATCTTATATAAGGCATCTGCGAATGCATTTTCTGAAATTGTAATATAGTCAGATGCCCCTGAAACTTTAACACTATAATTGCCGAAAACGAAATTGATGTCATCTCCACCGGCACTTATGAAATCCGTCATTGGGAAAGCTTGGAAAATTTCATCAAAATCAAAATATACATCTTCTGTGAATTCAAAATCCCATTTGTCGGTCAGATTATTGTAGGCTCCATATTTATTAAATTCTATCTCCAGTTCACTCAATTGATCCTCGGATAGAGGAATTGCCGGATTTGCGGGATTATCATCTTCATAAGAAATGGAAGTCTTTATGAGTTCAACGATTTTCATAAAATCATCTTTCGAACTAATACCGGGTAGATCTTGATCTTCATTTAATCCCTTTACAATATTATAGAGTTTTACTTGTCCTACTGAATTAGACAATTTTTCAGATCCTCCTGTTTCCTTATTAATTGTAATAGTATAACCATTGAAGGAGAAAGTAAAAGGTATATCCGGTCCGGGTGAAGTCCGATCCATACTTCCCAGGATATCCTCTTTGACCAGGGTTACATTGTTCCAAAAGAGGAAATTCCATTGATCTCCATTTTTGTAACCATATTTTCTCAGTTGATTCTCATTTCCATTTTTATATGCAGTGATCAGATTCATGAAGTCTGTTTTTGAATAGATTCCCGTCTGATCACCTTGTACTTGGAAAGCTCCTTTATTTACCCATTCCCGTACTTTAACGGGCATAAAAGTTAACTCCAGATTAGGAGCGTTGATTGTGGCTGTCAGCGTCATATCCTGACCTTGTAAGAAGGCGAAGTCTGAAGGGAAGAAGTTACCGGGATCATTGGGATCCTCCACCATCATTGCCATAGGGAGGTTGGCCGAATACTCCTCATATTCATTATTACCTTTCGGGACTTTCACAACCAACCGTGGGCGAAGATTAGTAGTGGTCAAAGATTGCGGGGGCAGCACAAAATCTTTTGTGGTAAACAATTTATGTGGTTCCTCAATCTCAACCGATTCATCCTCTGTTCCCCAGCCGATATTTGAGCCATCATAGAGCACAAGGGTATTTTCAGGTTGATTTTCCTTTGATATAGAAGGCAACGTCATAATAGTTGTTCTCAATTCAATTTTGGTGAAATTTTTCTTGAGGTTTGTAATATAAACCTCAGCATTTTCCATATCCAGGGTATTGTTCCCCGAGGGATACACCACTAAATTGACCCTGAATCTTGACATCAAATGACTTAGATTCAGTTCCACCAATTTTGTATTGGTAGCAACAGTAACGGTACCCCATAAAAGATCATTAGAGCCGTTGACATCATCAAATACCCCACCATTAAATGGATGATCAGTTGGGGGTGTCATAATGTCCCTATAAGTATTGAAAGTGGCACCTGCCGGGTTGAGGTTATGAAAATATAACACCGGTTTTGTTCCCTTAATATCCGACCATAATAATTCTTTGTCAACCCCATCAACAGTCTTAATGGCAAACCCAATTTCAGGATCGATTTCTCTTCCAAACTCCACCCTGACATCATTGATATAGTAATTGGTGGAACTCCCAACAGGAGGATAGCAGAGATATAACGTGCCTCTGTCCATCTGTCCGGATTCGATGTAGTTACCTTCACCGGAGGCCCGGCTCAATACATTATTGCTGATTTGAGCTCCAATTCTCACTACATCTGAAAATTCCGCCTCTTCAATTCTGACATCATCCCTCACACAAGAGATATTTATTCCTGCGCAGACTAAGATTGACAAAACTAACAAAAAACCTACCGTTATATTGAAGTATATCCGTTTCATTCTAATCTATCAGTTTTCGGTATTTGAGATTTTGATGGTCACTCCTTGGGATTTAGCACCATCTCACTTTTGGCTCCGGTCCATGGATTAACCGTTGCCTTTATAAAAATTGCCTGGTCACCTTTCCTTGGGAGATAGAGCTCAAGATATTGAAAATTACCCTGTTCAAGGTTTAGGGTAGAGTTATCGGTCGTACCGTTTTGACCGGCTGAGAAATAATAGTTTTTCGGAACTAAAGTCACGGGATTAAGGAAAGTGAATTTCAAGAAATTGCCTGAAGTGAAATCCTTGTCCTGCAATGGTATAACAGCATGGAAATCGTAGACTTTCACTTTATCAAATTCAGTAGGATTTCCGTTTTCATCTTTAATTTCCTGATCCACAAATCCTTGAGGAATAAAATCTGTGTATTTTATTTCTTTCACCTCATCATTCTGAATATCGGAAGAAAGATACATCTTGATATTCTTAGGTGTGAAATTTGCCTTGTCTGGCTTTTTCAATTGAGGACCTTCACTATCGGAACTCCTTTTTTCTGCCCAGTTTATGCTGAATTCATTTGTGGCATCCATAATCGTTGCCGATTCATAAGAAGTCCAGGGATATCCGGTGTTATTTTCCACCCCTCCCCATTCGGGTACATAAAGACGGACCCTCAGATAAGTCATAAGATGAAAAAGGCGGAAACGTAGACGAGTATAGAGCGACAGAGTGGAATGAAAGGCTCCCATCACATCGGATCTTCGTAAATTCTCGATATTGCTTTGATCCTCTTCCACACTATATCTAAATTCTTCGTTTTCACCGAAGTCATTATAATACATTGCATAAAGACCATAACCATTTTTAAACGACCCCATATTCTGGATTCCGCTCCATTCTATGGCGTTGTCATCATCGTAAGGCTCGAAATTAAATCCGTTTGCCCAATTGGTTCCAGTGGTCTCACTAAATTTATATCTATAGATTGCATCGTCAGACATATAGGGGTTGACAGTCTCGGTGATTTGAGACACGAAGATTGAACTGTTTTCGTTAAACTCAACAGTGTAGGCTGCCAAAGAAGCATCAGGAGCCACGTAAAAAGGATCTTCGGAACGCACTTCTACACTTTCGCCCCAATATCGCTCTGCCGAAACAGAAATTTGCATGACACTATTTTCTTCCGACTCTCTGGAAATCTCCCGATCATCGCAAGCACTGAAAATAATGGCTATCAATGCCATGCCCACCTTACATGCTTTATAATTCATATATTATCTTTCCTCTTGAACAAATCCCTGGAAATAGTTGTAATTCCAATCCATAACTTCGGCATAGATGTTGGCCTCGCCGGTGTAAAGCAGTACATTAATTCTCACATAAGTATTCCTGAAGAGAGATTGAAGGTTAGGAAGTTTACTGTTGGTAAAAGTCTGATATTCGCCCACAGTATTGGAATCATGCATTTTAAAGGTAAAGGAGTAATACTGCTCCTCCGTGACTCCGTTAATGAGATTACGGCTCTCTCCGAAATAATACTGACCCAGATAATTATAACCGGCCTGCACTTTACTTTCATTCATCGGCACATTAAATTCGTCGGTCGGTTTGATTATTTCTATTTCCTTGAAATCGGAAGCACCCGGAATGGGAACAGAATAACCTGTGATCCATCCCGCTTCGTTATAATTTACATTATCTTCATAATCTGTATTATTCCATGACCCGTCAGACACCATTTTCAACCAATCAATCCAATAGACCGAGTTTCCTTCCCCATAATTCAAGTTGGGAGAATCCAAATGGGCCATAAGGAAAGAAGTCTGATTCATCTTAGAGAACTTTAGCTCATCGATCACTACGTCGCTTTTCCGATAATTGGCGAATTGAATCTCCATTTTTGTGGCCACGGGCACAAGATACATCGGTTGCTCGATATAATCTGCATAGGTGCCCTTTCCCGAAGCATTCTGGCGTATCTCAAATCCTTCATAATAAGAAGCATAGGGCAGATAGATATAATTTTTGTCATCCGGCTGATAATTGGGTTGGAAACTGACTGAATTAATCACATCCGCAAAACTCTTCGTTTTTTCGCTATCTGAAGGATAAGAATTCAACAAGTCTTTTAAAGACACGATTTTTTGAATATCAGCCGGGATATTGGCCGATGCCTGATAACTGATCTGACCTACGGATTCCTCATTGGCAATAAGAAAGAATTTCTTTTCTCCCACTATTGTCGGTCGAGTGAAAATATAAGTGAAATTAGAAGCCTGTGCTCCGCTTCCTATGAACATGTCTTCGTTTTCTTCCGTACCATCGAAACGAATTAATTCATTAAGTTCCACCCTGTCATCATTAAGCATAACAATTCTCAAGGTCCTTATCATTTCCCTGGGTTGATTGACAGAGGTATTGCTAATTGAAAGCGGGGAAATGGTGAGCAAGAGTGTAGGTTCTGAGAAACGGGTGCCCCAATCCTCCTCATCATTCAGATCATGGTCTGAACTGCAAGCGGATGCCATCAGAAAAAAAGACAATAGCCAAAAAACCACCTTCCGGCATCCGGCAGCTTTATTCATTCTGAGACTATGTTTTTGTTTTAACTTACTCATACGCTGTAATTATTCAGGATGATTCTCCAGGAATGTATGAGGATGGAACTATCTAACCAATTGTTGTTTTCATCAAGGAAGAAAGTGAGAATGTACTCATCTTCACGGTCAAGAAATTCCTGATCAGACATTGAGTGACCATAGGCCTGCTCATAATATCTTTTTGAAAGAAGAGCGTAATGAATAAGAGGAACGGTAGCTATTATCCTCCCGGTGCTTATTTCGGTGATGGTAAGAAGAGTAGAGTCTTCATGACCTGCCAACAGCCGGGCAGTGCTTAAATCTGCAATGACACCATCTACATAGACCAGAGAAGCGGAACCTGAATTTTCCTCTTTTCCGACCCCTGCCTCACCTGCCATGACATCCCACGGCAGATATTCTATTTCTTCTTCACTGACCACAGCATTATCGTAAGCCATCACGCCATTGGCATCGGAGATACTGAAACCATATTGCGAAGGATCCATATCCACTGTAGAAAGTTGCTGCAGTATAATCCTTATATGGTTAGTATCCTTGACCAGAGGCATGGTATAAAGAAACGTTGCCCCGTCTTGACTATCGGGAAGATTAACCTCTATCTTTCCATGATATAGGAAATTGAGAGGAGAGTCTGAATAAGTGGCTCCATCCCCGGAAATGGTATTGAGCGAACAGTAGAAGTCATCAAGGGAAGTTTGTCCCACTACGGGAGTAGTGACATTGAATGATTCATTTTTTGGATCTCCTACACCTAAGCCGCACCAAGCCACCAGGGTATAATCCCCCGGAAGAAGGTCGAGCTCCATGATGTAATCCGGACTTGAAAGAGGAACTCCGTCTGCAAAGTATTCCCTGATGAAAATTCCATGTTTGTCAAAGGCATAGAGATTCACCGATGGCACTTCGGAAGGGAAGGCATCTGCCCACTTGAGGTTCATATCATAGATGAACCTCAAGTGATATTTCACCTCACAGTCTCCCTCATTGTCATACACAGGATTATTACAGGATGACAAGGTTAATGCCACGATAGCAGGGAATAAGACTGATTTTATATTCATTTATTAATCTTTACTGATTCTTAGAGAAATTAATTCATCGTTAAGAAGTAAACACTGTTTATAGGTTTACCATGAGAATTCGTACTGATTAGTAACAACCCTCCACTGCAGGATATTCACCTGAGCACTGATCATATTGCCCGTACTGTCGTCGGGTTTAACGGGATATATCTTGCTATTGGGATCGTAAACCGGCGTGCCGAGGCCTTTAAGTTCATTGATTGTAGAGTCATAGATGTGATTTCTAACTACTCCAACTGAACCCGCATCGGTCGATGAGAGAAGGTGTTTGATATCAAAGAAGTAATAAGTCTGGCCTTCGCTCCAGATCATGGCCCTGTTGGCACAGTCGTAGATGAATTTGTCGATCTTGTTAGCGGCAACTTCAGGCCAGTCAGAGGTAGTCGAAGAGTTATCCGGCTCATAATACCATTTTTCATCCTTTGCACCTGCTGCCAAAGTGAAATAAACGTAGTAACCATCTACTTTATCGGGACCATCTACATAATTTGCCACATTAGTGGGGGTGGTAGTGAAATCAAGGTCATTGGCAGTTATTTGCGTATATTGGCCGGAATCATCTTTTCTATATAATTTTACATAGTTTGCCACTGCGGTCTTCAGATCGGTGATATTATAATAGTTGGTTTTATATTCACAGATTGTGACACCTTTACCATCGGCATCCACCAATTGAGCGGCTACCACCACTTTTGACGGATAGGTGGGATGAGAAGCAGTTGCTCCAGCTTTAGTTGCACTTGCCTTAGGATTTGCATTTTCATGCATATAGGCCTGTCCGAGTTTTAATGTATTGCCGCTCTTGGTATTTTCCGAAGTAATTTGGTTCATTTCCTTAATTTCATTATAACTAAACCAGTTATAGGCGGTAGGAATACCATTCTCATCTGCTTCCTCTTCCATTCCTTCGGGATTATAAGCCCAGAAAGAACGTTTCAAGTCTGAAATGTTCCAGGGTAATCCCGTGCCCCACATATCTTTATCCCATGTAGGGTCAATATCTTTCAGAAGGTTGGATTTATTAGGAGTGGAGACTACTGTCCAACCAAGGAATTTCACGTAGACAGGTTTCTCCGCAAATTTGAAATTAATATTATAAACCCCTGTTTCGTCAGTTTTGGGAGAAAGTTTTGTTTCGTCGATGGCAAGGTCAAGACGAGCTATTACTCTCTCTACAAATATTTTAAGTTGGTTGTTCTTTGCTTCGTCGGGAGAAGATTTGATATGAGCATCAAGAATTGATTCATAATGAGTTTTAGCTGTGTAATCAGTAGTGTGCACAGAATTACTCATCACGAATTTACCGGAAGTGGTAAGACTGGTCAAAAAATCACTCACATGTCCGCTGAGAGATTGAGAAGTTTCTACTTGTGAGGCACCTGCTGCATCCAGTTGATCAAGTGACACGTTACCGAGTGCAAGCACGGAGGGAGAAGGATTAACCACTGCCACTACCTTTGCCGGTTTTTGCACATTACTCTGGGCATCTTCCGGAAGATCAAGTAAAAGAGTGGTCGACATTATGCTTTCAATAGTCTTGTCAGCATCCCCGGCCCCTTTGTCTGCATCAGAAGCAGTCCAGTCGAAATATGAATAATATTGATTTTCGGCGGTCGGATTTTTACGAACAGGAGCCGGTTTACCGTCATTGTCAAAGAAATAGAAGCGAACGGAACTTACTTTGCTTTCGTCTTGAGTACCATTTACATAAGTGCCGTTGGAAGGAGTTGTAGATGGTTCTCCATCTCTGCTGCCGATTCCAAGGGGGGAAACTAGACTTACAGAAAGATATCCTGTGGTGGATTCACCGGAGAAGACAAAATTATTGTCAGAATCATCAAACGGAGCATTGTCAGAACATGACACTGCCAACATACCTAATAGAGGCAATAATGATAAAAGTGATTTTTTCATTTGGTTTATTTAGTGTTAAAATTATAGTAGTTAAAAGATGAATTAGTATATTAAGTTATTCGGATGTTTTCAGACGCATAACCTTATCAAGGCATTCACGGGAACCGGGTACGCCTGCATTGACAGCTTTCTGAAGTAAAGTCATAGCTTCATTAAAATCGCCTTGCATGGCTTTGAGAATGCCGCGCGCATAGTCAGCTTCAGGTGAGTTGCCTGCTTTCTGAAGGTATCTTTCCGCATATACAAAATCCTTTCTTGCCAATGCTGAGTTGGCAGCATTGAGATTTGCTGTCTCGTCGTCGGGATATAACCTTACGGCTATATCAAAGACTTCGTTGTATTGGTCGGAACCAACAGGCAGGGAAGCCGCGAGACGGTACATTTCACCGAGTGAGAGTTTCTGCGGTTTGGTACGGATTATCTCCGCGATCTCCGCGATGTCGGTATAGCCCCTTATCTGATATTGTATCAGATAGTCGGAGTGTCTTAACGCGGGATAGACATTTCTGAGCAACCATTCATACTCTGTCGGGAAATCCTTCTTGATTTTAGAGTTGCGTGCGTACGGTTCAATGTCGGAGTTCACGATGGCAAGGATCTCTTCCTTATGGTTGAGGTTGTTGCCCTCGAGCCATTCGCGCAGACCTTTCCAGTCTACGGGTTCAAAGTCGGTCTGAATGAAGTCTTGGGGGAAATTGTAAAGATTGGTGACATAATCCTTGAGAGAGATGGTACGGTTTTTTGCGAGGTAAACGTTGTTTTCGTAAGGACCTTCGGGCGAAGCCGTACCGGCTATATGTATGCTTGTCACCGTGATGTCGGGATCATTCTTCACAGAATCTATCGTGGCGATAATCTTGCCGAGTTCATAGACGTTGTTACGGTATTCGGGATATATCACAATCTTGTTTACGGGGAAATCTACGTATGCCCGGCCGCTAAGTTCACGCGTCTTGACCTCGTCGACAATCGCGGCCTGATAAATGAGCTGTGGCTGGAACTCGATCATCTCGGGTACATAATAGACAGCCAACTGATCCGAAAGCGCCTTTCCTATATTGCAGCTTGCACAGCCATAAAACTGCATCCTCACGAGCAGCTCGGAGCCGTTCATCCAGTCGGCATAATCCACATTTCGGGTATATCCGAAATTCTCGCCTTTCTTATTATATCTCAACACTATCTGATCGGCAATCGGAAGGGTGTGGAGTATTCCTCTTTCGAGCTGATAATAGGCTGTGCGGCCATAAACTCCTACGGGGGTCAAGGATAGCGTGTCGGAGCCGTTTGTGATCAACGGGGTGAAGACGGCAGCCTGGTTATGGTCGAGCCTGAGGTCGTTGAAATCGAAATCTATTCCCACCGTCATGAGATTGCCGTTGCGTGTGAGCACCGGTGAGGAAATGAAATAATCCGCTGCATCGTTATCTTGAGCCACGGCCACGGAGGGGATTGCGAGGGCCAGAAGAAGGGCTATCTTACCGGCCAATCTTATTATCTTGTTCATGGATTACTAATGTTTAACCGGTTAGAAAATGTATTCGAAATTGAGAGCCAGTTTGGTGGGACCTACATAGTTGTGAGGTCTGTTGCTTTCGAGCTTACGACCGCAGTCCATGCAAGAGAACTTGTCGTAGCGTGTGTAAAGCCATCCGATACCAATTTCCGCCTCGAGGTTCCAGTGTTTTCCGAGCACCCAGGCATAACCGTAGGCGATTCCGGCTCCGGCAGCCCATCCCTGGTAACGGTAGTCGGTGAGATTCTTGAACCTGCTTCCCAGGAAGGTGATGTTGTTGTGGAGGTTGCCGAAGTTGTACTGGCCTCCAAGGGCATGGAACCCGAGGAAATGGCCGGCGAAACGGTCGCAGAACCAATAACGAGCTTCGGGCTGAGCGAGCCAGTGTTTCCAGGTGTGGTGGTTGACGCTCCAGAAATTGATTTCCCCGGTGAGGTCGAGACTCCAATGGGGTGCGAGTCCGATTTCTACTCCTAAATTCGGAGACAGGAGTGCATCAGGGATGATGTTGGTCTTGATTCCCACTTGTGATGACAGCGATCCGAAATAACCGGCTACCACCATGAGAAGCAACATTAGTCTCTTTTTCATCTTTGATTATATTGGGTGAATTCTGAAAGGTGATTCCCTTTTAACCTTGAGTTTTTCAGATTACCAATTAATTGTTTTTTCAGAACAATAAGTCTTGTAAAAGTCTTATAAAGTCTTATAAAACCTTGATTGGATCTTACGCAAATTTATAAATGAAGAAGAAAAGAGAAAAGTAAGAAAAAATGAAAATGTGTTTTACCCCCCCCCCATTTGGCCTAAGCAACTGACTATCAATGAAATAAATTTTTACTAATTTTTGTTAATATAGGTTAAGAGATGAGGTGTTAGGGATAAGGCGTGGAACGCCTGCATGAGAATAACCTATGGGTCGAAACGAGCGTAGCGAGTGGAAGAGCCATAGGATCCAAGAGGCATCATCCTCAACCCCAGTTCAGTGGCTCCGCCACTGAGGAGAGGTGGATACCGAGGCCGGATACCCACAGCTCGATATTCGCGATGCTCATATCGACCAATGGGTTATCGATATTAAGTGGCTCCGCCACTGGGATGGGGGATGAAGTATAAGGGATTAGGGTAAAAGGGCTATAAGACCTTTTCTCACCTTCGGTGAACCTGAAAACAGAGGGATTAGGGATTAGGGATGATAGGGATTGGAGGAGTGACCCGTCCTGAAATTTGTTTACAGATTTATATAGGATTTGAAAGTTCAGATCTATAGATTGCAATCAACTTATGCGGAGCGAAATGTTTGACGAGATATCTGTCAAGGCCGTCTGAAGCGAAAGACGCTTGTCTTGGCCTTGACAGGAAGTGAGGCAAACATTAATTTTGTATAAGTTGGAACAATCAGGTGGGGTCTCATATTTCTACAAATTTACATTGCTTTATTGAATCATTTCCAA